>CAWBRI010000005.1:0-124817 GCA_963791155.1 uncultured Pseudomonadota bacterium | reverse complement strand
CGGACGAAGCGAGAGGCCACGATGGCAGAGACGTTCACCGGTCGCAAGCGGGTCCGCAAGTTCTTCGGAAAAATCCACGAAGTCGCCGAGATGCCGAACCTCATCGAGGTTCAGAAGGCGTCCTACGACCAGTTCCTGCTGGTCAAGGAGCCGGCCGGCGGCCGTCCCGACGAGGGCCTGCAGGCGGTCTTCAAGTCGGTGTTCCCGATCTCGGACTTCTCCAACACCGCGCTGCTCGAATTCGTCCGCTACGAGTTCGAGCCGCCGAAATACGACGTCGACGAGTGCCGCCAGCGCGGCATGACCTATGCGGCGCCGCTCGAAGGTGACGCTGCGCCTGATCGTGTTCGATATCGACGAGGAGACCGGCGCGCGCTCGGTCAAGGACATCAAGGAGCAGGACGTCTACATGGGCGACATCCCGCTCATGACCAACGAACGGCACCTTCATCGTCAACGGCACCGAGCGCGTCATCGTCTCGCAGATGCACCGCTCGCCCGGCGTGTTCTTCGACCACGACAAGGGCAAGACCCATTCGTCGGGCAAGCTGCTGTTCGCCGCCCGCATCATTCCCTATCGCGGCTCCTGGCTCGACATCGAGTTCGACGCCAAGGACATCGTGCACGCGCGCATCGACCGGCGCCGCAAGATTCCGGTGACGTCGCTGCTGTTCGCGCTCGGCATGGACGGCGAGGAGATCCTCAACACCTTCTACAAGCAGGTGCTCTACAAGCGCGCGAAGGACGGCTGGCGCGTGCCGTTCGACGCCAACCGGCTCAAGGGCTACAAGGCGGTCAACGACCTGGTCGACGCCGACACCGGCAAGGTCGTGGTCGAGGCCGGCAAGAAGATCACCGTGCGCCAGGCGCGCCTGCTCGCCGGAGAAGGGCCTCAAGGCGCTGCGCATGACCGACGAGGAGCTGATCGGCCACTACATCGCCGAGGACCTGGTCAATCGCGAAGACCGGCGAGATCTACGTCGAGGCCGGCGACGAGATCACCGAGAAGATGCTGAAGATCCTGCAACGAGGCGGGCTACAAGGAAATGCCCGGTGCTCGACATCGACCACGTCAATGTCGGCGCCTACATCCGCAACACGCTCACCGTCGACAAGAACATGACGCGCGAGGACGCGCTGTTCGACATCTACCGCGTGATGCGTCCGGGCGAGCCGCCGACGCTCGACACCGCCCAGGCCATGTTCCACTCGCTGTTCTTCGATTCCGAGCGCTACGACCTCTCGGCGGTCGGCCGCGTCAAGATGAACATGCGCCTCGACCTCGCAGGCCGAGGACACCATGCGCGTGCTGCGCAAGGACGACATCATCGGCGTGATCCGCACGCTGGTCGACCTGCGCGACGGCAAGGGCGAGATCGACGACATCGACCATCTCGGCAACCGCCGGGTGCGCTCGGTCGGCGAGCTGATGGAGAACCAGTACCGCATCGGCCTGCTGCGCATGGAGCGCGCCATCAAGGAGCGCATGTCGTCGGTCGACATCGACACCGTGATGCCGCAGGACCTGATCAACGCCAAGCCGGCGGCGGCCGCGGTGCGCGAGTTCTTCGGCTCCTCGCAGCTCTCGCAGTTCATGGACCAGACCAATCCGCTGTCGGAGATCACCCACAAGCGCCGCCTGTCGGCGCTCGGACCGGGCGGTCTGACGCGCGAGCGCGCCGGCTTCGAGGTGCGCGACGTGCACCCGACCCACTACGGCCGCATCTGCCCGATCGAGACGCCGGAAGGCCCGAATATCGGCCTGATCAACTCGCTCGCGACCTACGCGCGGGTGAACAAATACGGCTTCGTCGAGACGCCCTATCGCAAGGTCAAGGACGGCCGCGTCACCGACGAGGTGATCTATCTCTCGGCGATGGAGGAGGGGCGCTACTACGTCGCCCAGGCCAACGTGGCGCTGGATCGACGCCAGGGCCGCTTCACCGAGGACCTGATCGTCTGCCGGCATGCCGGCGACGTGCTGATGGTCCCGCCCGACAAGGTCGACTTCATGGACGTGTCGCCCAAGCAGCTCGTCTCGGTCGCCGCCGCGCTGATCCCGTTCCTCGAGAACGACGACGCCAACCGCGCGCTGATGGGCTCCAACATGCAGCGCCAGGCGGTGCCGCTGGTGCGCGCCGAGGCGCCGTTCGTCGGCACCGGCATGGAAGGCGTGGTCGCCCGCGACTCGGGCGCCGCGATCGCGGCGCGCCGCACCGGCGTCGTCGACCAGGTCGACGCCACCCGTATCGTCGTCCGCGCGACCGAGGAGCTCGATCCGACGAAGTCGGGCGTCGACATCTACCGGCTGATGAAGTTCCAGCGCTCGAACCAGAACACCTGCATCAACCAGCGTCCGCTGGTGAAGGTGGGCGACACGGTGACGCAAGGGCGACATCATCGCCGACGGTCCCTCGACCGATCTCGGCGAGCTCGCGCTCGGCCGCAACGTGCTCGTCGCGTTCATGCCGTGGAACGGCTACAACTTCGAGGACTCGATCCTGCTGTCCGAGCGCATCGTCAAGGACGACGTCTTCACCTCGATCCACATCGAGGAATTCGAGGTGATGGCGCGCGACACCAAGCTCGGGCCGGAGGAAATCACCCGCGACATCCCGAACGTGTCGGAAGAGGCGCTCAAGAACCTCGACGAGGCGGGCATCGTCTATATCGGCGCCGAGGTGCACGCCGGCGACATCCTGGTGCGGCAAGATCACGCCGAAGGGCGAAAGCCCGATGACGCCGGAAGAGAAGCTCCTGCGCGCCATCTTCGGCGAGAAGGCCTCCGACGTGCGCGACACCTCGCTGCGGGTGCCGCCGGGCGTCCAGGGCACGGTCGTCGAGGTGCGCGTGTTCAACCGCCACGGCGTCGAGAAGGACGAGCGCGCGCTCGCGATCGAGCGCGAGGAGATCGAGCGGCTCGCCAAGGACCGCGACGACGAGCAGGCGATCCTCGACCGCAACGTCTACGGCCGCCTCGCCGAGATGCTCGAGGGCCGCCGGGCATCGCCGGCCCGAAGGGCTTCAAGAAGGACACCAAGATCACCCGCGCGGTGCTCGACGAGTATCCGCGCTCGCAGTGGTGGCAGTTCGCCTCGCCGAACGACAAGCTGATGGCCGAGATCGAGGCGATCCGCAAGCAGTACGACGAGAGCAAGAAGGGCCTCGAGCAGCGCTTCCTCGACAAGGTCGAGAAGCTGCAGCGCGGCGACGAGCTGCCGCCCGGCGTGATGAAGATGGTCAAGGTCTTCGTCGCGGTGAAGCGCAAGATCCAGCCCGGCGACAAGATGGCCGGCCGCCACGGCAACAAGGGCGTGGTGTCGAAGATCGTGCCGGTCGAGGACATGCCGTTCCTCGACGACGGCACGCAGGTCGACATCGTGCTCAATCCGCTCGGCGTGCCGAGCCGCATGAATGTCGGGCAGATCCTCGAGACGCATCTCGGCTGGGCCTGCGCCGGCCTCGGCTTGCAGGATCGGCCAGGCGGTCGACGCCTACAACGGCAAGCGCAAGGACATCAAGCCGCTGAAGGAGACGCTGAAGAAGGTCTACGGCGACGACGAGACCATCAAGTCGCTGGGCGAGGCGGAGCTGGTCGAGCTCGGCGAGAACCTGCGCCACGGCGTGCCGATCGCGACGCCGGTGTTCGACGGCGCCAAGGAGGCCGACATCGAGCACATGCTCGATCTGGCCGGCCTCGATCACTCCGGCCAGGTCGACGCTGTACGACGGGCGCACCGGCGAGCAGTTCGACCGCAAGGTGACGGTGGGCTACATCTACATGCTCAAGCTGCACCATCTGGTCGACGACAAGATCCACGCCCGTTCGATCGGCCCGTACAGCCTCGTCACCCAGCAGCCGCTGGGCGGCAAGGCGCAGTTCGGCGGCCAGCGCTTCGGCGAAATGGAGGTGTGGGCGCTCGAAGCCTACGGCGCCGCCTACACGCTGCAGGAGATGCTGACGGTGAAGTCGGACGACGTCGCCGGCCGCACCAAGGTCTACGAGGCGATCGTGCGCGGCGACGACACGTTCGAGGCCGGCATTCCGGAATCGTTCAACGTGCTGGTCAAGGAAATGCGCTCGCTCGGCCTCAACGTCGACCTGCACAATTCGAAGCAGGAGCCGGGCGGCCGGAGCGGCCGAGGCCGCCGAGTAACGCGAAGCCGACGGATGCCGGCGCCGCCGGCGCATCCGCGATCGAGGCGCCGGTGCCGCCGGACGACGACGGCCGGATGAGCGCGCGGCCGAGGCGACGGAACGAGTCATCGGCGTGACAGATGCTGCCGGCGATCGGCCGGCACGCGAGGAGACGACGATGAATCAAGAAGTCATGAATCTTTTCAGCCCGCAGGTGCCGGCGCAGGTCTTCGACCAGATCCGGATCTCGATCGCGAGCCCGGAGAAGATTCTGTCCTGGTCCTACGGCGAGATCAAGAAGCCGGAGACCATCAACTACCGCACCTTCAAGCCCGAGCGCGACGGCCTGTTCTGCGCGCGCATCTTCGGCCCGATCAAGGACTACGAGTGCTTGTGCGGCAAGTACAAGCGCATGAAGTACAAGGGCATCATCTGCGAGAAGTGCGGCGTCGAGGTGACGCTGTCGCGCGTGCGGCGCGAGCGCATGGGCCATATCGAGCTCGCCGCGCCGGTCGCGCATATCTGGTTCCTGAAGTCGCTGCCGAGCCGCATCGGCCTGCTGCTCGACATGACGCTGAAGGACCTCGAGCGCATCCTCTACTTCGAATACTACGTCGTGCTCGAGCCGGGCCTCACCGCCGCTCAAGGACCGCCAGCTCCTGTCCGAGGACGAGTACCTCAAGGCGCAGGACGAGTACGGCGCAGGACAGCTTCACCGCCATGATCGGCGCCGAGGCGATCCGCGAGATGCTCAAGGCGCTCGACCTGGAGAAGATCGCGGCCGACCTGCGCGAGGAGATCGCCGAGTCGACCTCCGAGCTCAAGCCGAAGAAGCTCGCCAAGCGGCTCAAGCTGATCGAGGCCTTCGTCCAGTCCGGCAACAAGCCGGAATGGATGATCCTGACCGTGGTGCCGGTGATCCCGCCGGACCTGCGGCCGCTGGTGCCGCTCGACGGCGGCCGCTTCGCCACCTCCGACCTCAACGACCTCTATCGCCGCGTCATCAACCGCAACAACCGCCTGAAGCGGCTGATCGAGCTGCGCGCGCCCGACATCATCATCCGCAACGAGAAGCGGATGCTGCAGGAGGCGGTCGACGCGCTGTTCGACAACGGCCGCCGCGGCCGCGTCATCACCGGCGCCAACAAGCGGCCGCTGAAGTCGCTCGCCGACATGCTCAAGGGCAAGCAGGGCCGGTTCCGCCAGAACCTGCTCGGCAAGCGCGTCGACTATTCCGGCCGCTCGGTGATCGTGGTCGGTCCCGAGCTCAAGCTGCACCAGTGCGGCCTGCCGAAGAAGATGGCGCTCGAGCTGTTCAAGCCGTTCATCTATTCGCGGCTCGACGCCAAGGGCCTGTCGACCACGGTGAAGCAGGCCAAGAAGCTGGTCGAGAAGGAGAAGCCCGAGGTCTGGGACATCCTCGACGAGGTGATCCGCGAGCATCCGGTGCTGCTCAACCGCGCGCCGACGCTGCACCGCCTCGGCATCCAGGCGTTCGAGCCGGTGCTGATCGAGGGCAAGGCGATCCAGCTGCATCCGCTGGTCTGCGCCGCCTTCAACGCCGACTTCGACGGCGACCAGATGGCCGTGCACGTGCCGCTGTCGCTCGAGGCGCAGCTCGAGGCGCGCGTGCTGATGATGTCGACCAACAACATCCTGCACCCGGCCAACGGCTCGCCGATCATCGTGCCGTCGCAGGACATCGTGCTCGGCCTCTACTACCTGTCGCTCATGCGCGAGGGCGAGCCCGGCCAGGGCAAGACGTTCGGCGATATGGCGACGATCGAGCACGCGCTCGACGCCAAGGTCATCACGCTGCACAGCAAGATCAAGTATCGCTGGGACGGCGTCGACGAGAAGGGCAAGCCGAATCAAGACCTGGTACGACACCACGCCGGGCCGCGTGATGCTCGGCCAGGTGCTGCCGCAGTCGCCGAAGATCTCGTTCGACGCCGTCAACAAGCTGATGACCAAGCGCGAAATCTCCAACATGATCGACATCGTCTACCGCCACTGCGGGCAGAAGGAGACGGTGATCTTCTGCGACCGCATCATGGCGCTCGGCTTCCACCACGCCTTCAAGGCCGGCATCTCGTTCGGCAAGGACGACATGGTGGTGCCGAGCACGAAGTGGAAGATCGTCGAGGAGACCCGACGCTCGCGAAGGAATACGAGCAGCAGTACAACGACGGCCTGATCACCCAGGGCGAGAAGTACAACAAGGTGGTCGACGCCTGGTCGAAGTGCACCGACCGCATCGCCGACGAGATGATGCAGCGAAATCTCGGCCGTGCGAAGGATGCCGGACGGCGCGCGAGGTGCCGATCAACTCGATCTACATGATGGCGCATTCCGGCGCGCGCGGCTCGCCGGCGCAGATGCGCCAGCTCGCCGGCATGCGCGGCCTGATGGCCAAGCCGTCCGGCGAGATCATCGAGAGCCCGATCATCTCGAACTTCAAGGAAGGCCTGTCCGTGCTCGAGTACTTCAACTCGACCCACGGCGCCCGCAAGGGCCTCGCCGACACCGCGCTCAAGACCGCGAACTCCGGCTATCTGACGCGCCGTCTGGTCGACGTGGCGCAGGACTGCATCATCACGACCGAGGACTGCGGCACGACGGCCGGCATCAAGGTGCGCGCCATCATCGACTGCGGGCCAGGTCGTGGCCTCGCTCGCCAGCCGCATCCTCGGCCGCACCGCGGCCGAGGATCTGCGCGATCCGGCCACCAACAAGATCATCGTCAAGCGCGGCACGCTGCTCGACGAGCCGCAGGTCGAGGCGGTCAACGTCTGCCGGCATCCAGGAGGTGCGCATCCGCTCGGTGCTCACCTGCGAGACGACCAACGGCGTCTGCGGCAAGTGCTACGGGCGCGATCTCGCCCGCGGCACGCCGGTCAACATGGGCGAGGCGGTCGGCGTCATCGCGGCGCAGTCGATCGGCGAGCCGGGCACCCAGCTCACCATGCGCACCTTCCACATCGGCGGCGCGGCGCAGATCTCCGAGCAGTCGTTCATCGAGTCGAACTTCGACGGCACGATCAAGATCAGGAACAAGAACGTCGCGCGCAACTCGGACGGCGAGCTGATCGCCATGGCGCGCAACATGGCGGTCATCATCGTCGATCAGGACGGCACCGAGCGTGCGGTGCACCGCATGCAGTACGGCGCGCGCATCAAGGTCGACGAGGGCGACAAGATCAAGCGCGGCCAGCGCATCGCCGAGTGGGATCCCTACACCCGGCCGATCCTCACCGAGGTCGAGGGCACGATCGGCTTCGAGGATCTGGTCGAAGGCCAGTCGATGTCGGAAGCGCTCGACGAGTCGACCGGCATCGCCAAGCGCGTGGTCATCGACTGGCGCACCGGCTCGGCCCGCGCCAGCGGACCTGCGTCCGGCCCTGATCATCAAGGGCAAGGACGGCAAGATCCTCAAGCTCAGCCGCGGCGGCGACGCGCGCTACCTGCTCGCCGTCGACGCCATCATCTCGGTCGATCCCGGCGGCAAGGTGAAGGCCGGCGACGTCATCGCCCGCATCCCGACGGAGAGCGCCAAGACGCGCGACATCACCGGCGGTCTGCCGCGGGTGGCGGAGCTGTTCGAGGCGCGTCGGCCGAAGGAGGCGGCGATCATCGCCGAGATCTCCGGCACGGTGCGGTTCGGCCGCGACTACAAGAACAAGCGCCGCATCACCATCGAGCCGACCGAGAAGGACGAGGAGCCGCGCGAGTACCTGATCCCGAAGGGCAAGCACATCCATCTGCAGGACGGCGACGTCATCGAGAAGGGCGACTACATCGTCGACGGCAATCCGGCGCCGCACGACATCCTGGCGATCAAGGGCGTCGAGGATCTCGCCGCCTATCTGGTCAACGAGATCCAGGAGGTCTACCGGCTGCAGGGCGTGCAGCATCAACGACAAGCACATCGAGGTGATCGTCCGCCAGATGCTGCAGAAGGTCGAGATCGACGACAGCGGCGAGACCGAGCTGATCCAGGGCGAGCAGATCGACAAGATCGAGATCGACGAGATCAACGTGCGCGTGGTGGCGGAAGGCAAGAAGCCGGCCTCCGGGCATCCGGTCCTGCTCGGCATCACCAAGGCGACGCTGCAGACCCGCTCCTTCATCTCGGCGGCGTCGTTCCAGGAGACGACGCGCGTGCTCACCGAGGCGGCGGTCAACGGCAAGATCGACACGCTCGACGGGCTCAAGGAGAACGTCATCGTCGGCCGCCTGATCCCGGCGGGCACCGGCGCGGTGATGAACTCGCTGCGCGAGGTCGCGACCAAGCGCGACGAGCTCATTCTCGACGAGCGCGAGAAGGAGAAGGCGCTGGCGCGGGAGCAGGCCGAGCAGGCGAAGCTGACCGAGCAGTCGGCGCTGCCGGCGGCGGAGTGATCCGCCGCAAGTCGAACCACACCATCGAGATCGGGGCCGCCGCGAGGCGGCCCCTTTTCATGTGCCGCCGCGCGCCGCCAGGGCTCCTTCCGCCGCCAACCGCCGGGCGCGCGTCCGGGCTTCATCTGGCGGCTCCGCAGAAGCGCCCAAGGGGCTGAACCGCCAAGAAATTCAGGCGACGCGCGGTCGTTGCATCCGGCGCCGCCGCACGGCCGCTCGGTCCTCCCGGTCAGACTCGCAGGCGGATCCGGGAAGGCGGGCGGCGGCCCCTGATTCCAGGCTCCGCGGGGCACCGCGCGCCGCGCCTGCGAGTCGCCAAAAGGCCTGATTTTCCGGCCTCCCACGCCTTGACTTCACCCCCCTGCGCCGATAAAACGCGCGCACTTTACGGCAGGCGGTGAGCTTCGCCCGTCGGAACGGCATCACCGAAGCGATTAAGTCATTGAGACCGCAAGGTTTTTGACTCGAGTCCTTCGGCACCAGCCTCGATGTAAGAAGCTCAAACGCTGTCTCTGACACTTCGACTGTCAGATGTGACGTGCATGACCGCGATGCGCTCTCACGAGACGCAGCGTGGTCCTCTGTCGATGAAAGAACGTCATTCCCCGGCGACGGGTGAATGGCGCGATTTCCGTTTGCGCGTGGAATTCTCCGCGCGCGTGTTGCGGTGCCGGGGCTTCGTGTCCCCATGAGGGTGAAGGCGAGCAATGCCGACGATCAATCAGCTCATCCGCAAGCCGCGGGTGGCGCAGCGCGCGCGCAAGAAGGTGCCCGCCCTGCAGCAGAGCCCGCAGAAGCGCGGCGTTTGCACGCGCGTCTACACGACGACCCCGAAGAAGCCGAACTCGGCGCTTCGCAAGGTCGCCAAGGTGCGCCTCACCAACGGCTTCGAGGTGATCGGCTACATCCCGGGCGAGGGCCATAACCTGCAGGAACATTCGGTGGTCATGATCCGCGGCGGCCGCGTCAAGGACCTGCCCGGCGTGCGCTATCACATCCTGCGCGGCGTGCTCGACACGCAGGGCGTCAAGAACCGCAAGCAGCGCCGTTCGAAATACGGCGCCAAGCGTCCGAAATGAGCGGAGCCTGAACCATGTCCCGCCGTCACCGTGCAGAGAAGCGCGAGATCCTGCCCGACCCGAAATTCGGGAACGTGGTCGTCACCAAGTTCATGAACTCGATCATGTACGAGGGCAAGAAGTCGGTCGCCGAGACGATCGTCTATGGCGCGCTCGAGATCATCGAGGGCAAGACCAAGCAGAATCCGATCCAGGTCTTCCAGCAGGCGCTCGACAACGTCATGCCGTCGATCGAAGTGCGCTCGCGCCGCGTCGGCGGTGCGACCTATCAGGTGCCGGTCGAGGTTCGCATCGATCGTCGCCAGGCGCTCGGCATCCGCTGGATCATCATTGCGGCGCGCGAGCGCAACGAGAAGACGATGACCGAGCGGCTCTCGGCCGAACTGCTCGACGCATCCAACAACAGGGGGAACGCCGTCAAGAAGCGCGAGGACACGCACCGGATGGCGGAAGCCAACCGCGCGTTCTCGCACTACCGCTGGTAAAGCGTACGTACGACGGATCTCAATAAAGGACTACCCATGCCCCGCGTCCACCCGATCGAGGACTACCGCAATTTCGGCATCATGGCGCACATCGATGCCGGCAAGACCACGACCACGGAGCGGATCCTCTATTACACCGGCAAGAGCCACAAGATCGGCGAGGTCCATGAGGGCGCGGCCACCATGGACTGGATGGAGCAGGAGCAGGAGCGCGGCATCACGATCACGTCGGCCGCCACCACCGCGTTCTGGCACGGCAAGCGCCTCAACATCATCGACACGCCCGGCCACGTCGACTTCACGATCGAGGTCGAGCGCTCGCTGCGCGTGCTCGACGGCGCCGTCTGCGTGCTCGACTCCAACCAGGGCGTCGAGCCGCAGACCGAGACGGTCTGGCGCCAGGGCGACAAGTACAAGGTTCCGCGCATCGTCTTCGCCAACAAGATGGACAAGATCGGCGCGGACTTCTTCCGCTGCCTGGCCGACATCATCGACCGCCTCGGCGCCAAGCCGGTCGCGATCCAGCTGCCGATCGGCGCCGAGAACAACTTCAAGGGCCTCATCGACCTCGTCCGCATGAAGGGCGTGGTGTGGGAGGACGAAGGGCTCGGCGCGAAATACCACGACATCGACATTCCGGCCGACATGCTCGATCAGGCCAAGGAATACCGCGAGAAGATGGTCGAGGCCGCGGTCGAGCTCGACGACGACGTGATGGCCGCCTAGCTCGACGGCAAGGAGCCGGACGAGGCGACGATCAAGCGCCTGATCCGCAAGGCGGTGATCAACGGCGCGTTCTATCCGGTGCTGTGCGGCTCGGCGTTCAAGAACAAGGGCGTGCAGCCGCTGCTCGACGCCGTCGTCGACTACCTGCCGTCGCCGCTCGACGTTCCGCCGATGATGGGCGTCGACCCCAAGGGCAACGAGGTCCTGCGCAAGCCGGACGACAAGGAGCCGCTGTCGCTGCTCGCGTTCAAGATCATGGACGACCCGTTCGTCGGCACCATCACGTTCTGCCGCATCTATTCGGGAACGCTCACCAGCGGCACCGGCGTCGTCAACTCGACCCGCGAACGCAAGGAGCGCATCGGCCGCATGCTGCTGATGCACGCCAACAACCGCGAGGACATCAAGGAAGCCTATGCGGGCGACATCGTGGCGCTCGCGGGCCTCAAGGAAGCGCGCACCGGCGATACGCTGTGCGATCCGAAGGACCAGGTGATCCTGGAAAAGATGGAGTTCCCCGACCCGGTCATCGAGATCGCGATCGAGCCGAAGTCGAAGGCCGATCAGGAGAAGCTCGGCGTCGCGCTCGCCAAGCTGGCGGCCGAGGATCCCTCGTTCCGCGTGTCCACCGATCCGGAGTCGGGCCAGACCATTCTCAAGGGCATGGGCGAGCTTCACCTCGACATCAAGGTCGACATCCTCAAGCGCACCTACAAGGTCGAGGCCAATATCGGCGCGCCGCAGGTGGCCTATCGCGAGAAAATCTCCAAAGCGGTGACCATCGACTACCAGCACAAGAAGCAGACCGGCGGCACGGGCCAATTCGCCCAAGTCAAGATCGTGGCCGAGCCGCTGCCGGCCGGCACCGGCTTCGTGTTCGAAAACGAGGTCGTCGGCGGTTCGGTGCCGAAGGAATTCATTCCCGGCGTCGAGAAGGGTCTCGAGTCGGTGCTGGGTGCCGGCGTGATCGCCGGCTTCCCGGTGGTCGATCTCAAGGTCACGCTCATCGACGGGCGCTATCACGAGGTCAACTCGTCGGCGCTCGCCTTCGAGATCGCGGCGCGCGGCGCGTTGCGCGAGGCCTTGCAGAAGGGCCATTCGGTGCTGCTCGAGCCGATCATGAAGGTCGAGTGCGTGACGCCGGAGGACTATACCGGCTCGGTCATCGGCGACCTCAATTCGCGGCGCGGCCAGATTCAGGGCCAGGACATGCGCGGCAACGCCAACGTCATCAACGCGATGGTGCCGCTCGCCAACATGTTCGGCTACGTCAACACGCTGCGTTCCATGTCGCAGGGACGCGCCACCTTCACGATGCAGTTCGACCACTACGAGCAGGTTCCAAGCAACGTCGCCCAGGAAGTCCAGGCGAAGTTCGCCTGACCTCCTGCAACTTCCACTGACTGCTTCAACTGACCGCCAAAGCAACGGTTAACGGAGAGACCGATGGCCAAGGAAAAGTTCAACCGCAACAAGCCGCACTGCAATATCGGGACGATCGGCCATGTCGATCACGGCAAGACGTCCCTGACGGCAGCGATCACGAAAGTCTTGGCCGAGACCGGCAAGGCGCACTACACGGCCTATGATCAGATCGACAAGGCGCCGGAAGAGAAGGCGCGCGGCATCACGATCTCGACCGCGCATGTCGAGTACGAGACCGACAAGCGGCACTACGCGCACGTGGATTGCCCCGGTCACGCCGACTACGTGAAGAACATGATCACGGGCGCGGCGCAGATGGACGGCGCCATCCTGGTGGTGTCGGCCGCCGACGGCCCGATGCCGCAGACGCGCGAGCATATCCTGCTGGCGCGCCAGGTCGGCGTGCCCGCCCTGGTGGTCTACATGAACAAGGTCGACATGGTGGACGACCCGGAGCTTCTGGAACTGGTGGAGCTCGAGGTTCGCGAGCTCTTGTCGAAATACAATTTTCCCGGCGACAAGATTCCGGTGATCAAGGGCTCGGCCCTGATGGCGCTGGAGGACAAGGACAAGAAGCTCGGGCACGACTCGATCCTGGAGCTCATGAAGGCGGTGGACGAGAACATCCCGCAGCCGGAGCGTCCGAAGGACCAGCCGTTCCTGATGCCGGTGGAAGACGTGTTCTCGATCTCCGGCCGCGGCACGGTGTGCACCGGTCGTATCGAGCGCGGCATCATCAAGGTGGGCGAGGAAGTCGAGATCGTCGGTATCAGGCCGACCACCAAGACGGTGGTCACCGGCGTCGAGATGTTCCGCAAGCTTCTCGACCAGGGCGAGGCGGGCGACAACGTGGGTTGCCTCCTGCGCGGCACCAAGCGCGAGGAAGTGGAGCGCGGCCAGGTGCTGTGCAAGCCGGGTTCGGTCAAGCCGCACACCAAGTTCAAGGCCGAGGCCTATATCCTGACCAAGGAGGAGGGCGGCCGTCATACCCCGTTCTTCACCAACTATCGCCCGCAGTTCTACTTCCGCACCACCGACGTGACCGGTGTGGTGTCGCTGCCGGAAGGCACCGAGATGGTGATGCCGGGCGACAACGTCGCGATGGAGGTCACCTTGATCGTTCCGATCGCGATGGAAGAGAAGCTGCGTTTCGCCATTCGTGAAGGCGGCCGCACCGTCGGTGCCGGCGTCGTCGCGAGCATCATCGAGTAACGGGCGCACGGGGGCACGAAATTTCGTGCCCCTTTGCCTTGGAGAGAGCCCATGAACGGCCAAAACATCCGCATCCGCTTGAAGGCGTTCGATCATCGTATCCTCGACGCCTCGACGCGCGAGATCGTGGCGACCGCCAAGCGTACCGGTGCACAGGTGCGCGGGCCCATCCCGTTGCCGACCAAGATCGAGAAGTTCACCGTCAACCGTTCGCCGCACATCGACAAGAAGAGCCGCGAGCAGTTCGAGATGCGCACCCATAAGCGCCTGCTCGATATCGTCGACCCGACCCCGCAGACCGTGGACGCGCTGATGAAGCTCGACCTCGCGGCCGGCGTCGACGTCGAGATCAAGCTCTAACGGCTGGCTAGCCAAGGAAGATACCGATGCGTTCGGGAGTGATCGCACAAAAGCTGGGGATGACGCGGGTCTTTACCGAGACCGGCGATCATGTGCCCGTCACCGTGCTCAAGCTCGGCAAGTGCCAGGTGATTGGCCACCGCAGCAAGGACAAGAACGGCTATGTCGCGCTCCAGCTCGGATCCGGCACCCGCAAGGTCAACAACGTGCCGAAGGCCGAGCGCGGCAATTTCGCGATCGCCAAGGTCGAGCCCAAGCGCAAGCTCGCCGAGTTCCGCGTCAGCGACGACGGGCTGATCCCGGTCGGCGCCGAGATCACCGCCGACCATTTCGTGGTCGGCCAGTTCGTCGACGTCACCGGCACCTCGATCGGCAAGGGATTCGCCGGCGGCATGAAGCGCTGGCACTTCGCCGGCCTGCGCGCCACCCACGGCGTGTCGGTTTCGCACCGCTCGATCGGTTCGACCGGCGGACGCCAGGACCCGGGCAAGACCTTCAAGAACAAGAAGATGCCGGGCCATATGGGCGTCGATCGCGTCACCACGCTCAATCTCAAAGTGGTGCAGACCGACGTCGAGCGCGGCCTCATCCTGGTCGAGGGTGCGGTGCCGGGCGCCAAGGGCGGCTGGATCACGGTGCGCGACGCGGTGAAGAAGTCGCCACACAAGGACGCGCCGAAGCCCGGCAAGTTCCGCTTGCCGGAAGGCGAAGCGGCCGAGCCCGCGGCGCCGGCGAAAGAGGGGGCGTGACATGGAGCTCAAGATCACGACTCTCGACGGCAAGGCGGCAGGGTCGGTCAATCTGTCGGATTCGATCTTCGGCCTCGAGCCGCGCAAGGATATCCTGCAGCGTTGCGTCAAATGGCAGCTCGCCAAGCGCCGCGCCGGCACCCACGCGGTGCAAGAACCGCGCCGACATCCATCGCACCGGCAAGAAGGCTTATGCCCAGAAGGGAACCGGCGGCGCGCGCCACGGCTCGATGCGCACCAACCTGTTCCGCGGCGGCGGCCGCTCGTTCGGTCCGGTCGTGCGCAGCCACGAGATCGGCCTGCCCAAGAAGGTGCGCGCGCTCGCGTTGCGGCACGCGCTCTCCGCCAAGGCCAAGGACGGCGGCATCGTGTTGATCGACAAGGCGACGGTCGATGGCGGCAAGACCAAGGCGCTCAAGGCGAGCTTCGCCAAGCTCGGTCTCCTCAATGCGCTGATCATCGACGGCGCGGAGGTCGACGCCGGCCTTCGTCTCGCGGCGCGCAACCTGCCGAATATCGACGTGCTGCCGATCCAGGGAATCAACGTCTACGACATTCTGCGGCGGACCAAGCTCGTGCTGACCAAGGCCGCGGTCGATGCGCTGGAGGCGCGCTTCAAATGAGCACCACCGATCCGCGCCACTACGACGTCGTCCTTTCGCCGATCATCACCGAGAAGGCGACGACCGCGTCCGAGCAAAACCAGGTCATGTTCAAGGTCGCGCGCAACGCCACCAAGCCGCAGATCAAGGAAGCGGTCGAGAAGCTGTTCGACGTCAAGGTGAAGAGCGTCAACACGCTGGTCCGCAAGGGCAAGCACAAAGCCTTCCGCGGCCGGCTCGGCGAGCAGTCCGACGTCAAGAAAGCGATCGTGACCCTCGAAGAGGGTCACCGGATCGACGTGACGACGGGACTCTGAGGTTCGGGGAAACAAGATGGCACTCAAGACATACAAACCGACGACCCCGGGCCAGCGCCAACTGGTCCTCGTCGATCGTTCCGGGCTCTACAAGGGCAAGCCCCTCAAGGCGCTCACCGAAGGCAAGATCTCGACCGGCGGCCGCAACAACAACGGCCGCATCACGACGCGCTTCCGCGGCGGCGGCCACAAGAAGGCCTATCGCATGATCGACTTCCGGCGCGCCAAGCACGACCAGCCGGCGATCGTCGAGCGCATCGAATACGATCCGAACCGCACCGGCTTCATCGCGCTCGTCAAGTACGAGGACGGCGAGCGCACCTACATCCTCTGCCCGCAGCGCCTGGCCGAGGGCGACAGCATCGTGGCCGGCGAGCACGTCGACGTGAAGCCGGGCAACGCCATGCCGGCCGGCAACATTCCGATCGGCTCGATCGTGCACAATATCGAGATCAAGATCGGCAAGGGCGGGCAGCTCGCGCGCTCCGCCGGCACCTACGCGCAGATCGTCGGCCGCGACGGGGACTACGTGATCCTGCGGCTGAACTCGGGCGAGCAGCGTCTCGTGCACGGCCGCTGCATGGCGACGCTGGGCGCGGTGTCGAACCCCGACCACATGAACATCTCGATCGGCAAGGCCGGCCGCAATCGCTGGAAGGGTCTCATGCCGCACAACCGCGGCATCACCATGAACCCGGTCGATCATCCGCATGGCGGCCGCACCAAGGGCGGCGGCCACCCGGTCACTCCGTGGGGCTTTCCGACCAAGGGCAAGAAGACCCGCAAGAACAAGTCCACCGGAAAATTCATCATCTCGAGCCGCCACGCGCGGAAGAAGAATTCGTAAAGCGAGGACGTCTCCATGGCGCGTTCGATCTGGAAAGGCCCATTCGTCGACGGCTATCTGCTCAAGAAAGCGGAAGTCTCGCGCGCGTCCGGCCGTCACGACGTGATCAAGACCTGGAGCCGGCGCTCGACGATCCTGCCGCAATTCGTCGGGCTCACTTTCGGCGTCTACAACGGGCACAAGCACATCCCGGTGATGGTCACCGAGGAAATGGTCGGCCACAAGCTCGGCGAGTTCTCGCCGACGCGCACCTTCCACGGCCACTCGGCCGACCGCAAGGCCAAGCGCGCACCGACGGCCGGTCCGACGTGAGTCGAGGTGAGCACATGAGCAAAAAAGCCCATCCCCGCGCGCTCGCCGAGAACGAGGCGAAGGCGGTCGCCAAGATGCTGCGGGTAAGCCCGCAGAAGCTCAACCTGCTGGCCCAGCTGATCCGCGGCAAGAAGGTCGCGGCCGCGCTCGCCGATCTCGAATTTTCGCGCAAGCGCATCGCCCTGGACGTCCGCAAATGCCTGGAGTCGGCGATCGCGAATGCGGAGAACAACCACCAGCTCGACGTCGACGACCTGGTCGTCGCGCAGGCCCATGTCGGCAAGGGCCTGGTGATCAAGCGTTTCCATGCCCGCGGCCGCGGCCGCTCGGGCAAGATTCTCAAGCCGTTCTCGCATCTGACGATCGTCGTTCGTCAGGTCGAGGCGGCGAGCGCTTAGGCGGAGAAAACCGATGGGTCAGAAGGTCAATCCGATCGGCCTGCGTCTCGGGATCAATCGCACCTGGGACTCGCGCTGGTATGCGGGCAGGGGCGAGTATGGTCAGCTCCTGCACGAGGACATCGCGATCCGCAAGGAGCTGCACGAGCAGCTCAAGCAGGCCGCGGTGTCGCGCATCGTGATCGAGCGCCCGCACAAGAAGTGCCGGGTGACGATCCAGTCGGCGCGTCCCGGCGTCGTGATCGGCAAGAAGGGCGCCGACATCGAGAAGCTGCGCAAGAAAGTGGCTGCGCTCACCGACAGCGACGTGGTCATCAACATCGTCGAGATCCGCAAACCCGAGCTCGACGCCCAGCTGGTGGCCGAAGTCGATCGCCCAGCAGCTCGAGCGCCGCGTGGCGTTCCGCCGCGCCATGAAGCGCGCCGTGCAATCGGCGATGCGGCTCGGCGCGGAAGGCATCCGCATCAACTGCTCGGGCCGGCTCGGCGGCGCCGAAATCGCGCGCATGGAGTGGTACCGCGAGGGCCGCGTTCCGCTGCACACGTTGCGCGCCGACGTCGATTATGGCGTTGCGACCGCGTTCACCACCTACGGCACCTGCGGCGTGAAGGTGTGGATCTTCAAGGGCGAGATCCTCGAGCACGATCCGATGGCGCAGGACAAGAAGCTGGCCGAAGCCGACGCGGGCCGTCCGCGGCGCGACGCGGCAGGCGGCTGACGCGAACGAGTTGAGAGAGGCGCACAGCCATGCTGCAACCGAGCAAGACGAAGTTCCGCAAGGCGCACAAGGGCCGCATCCACGGCCTGGCCACGAGCGGCGCATCGCTGTCCTTCGGCGAGTACGGCCTGAAGGCGATGGAGCCGGACCGCGTCACCGCGCGCCAGATCGAAGCGGCGCGGCGCGCGATGACGCGCCACATGAAGCGGTCGGGACGGGTGTGGATCCGCATCTTCCCGGACGTGCCGGTGTCGAAGAAGCCGCTCGAGGTCCGCATGGGTTCCGGCAAGGGCACGCCGGAGCTGTGGGTCGTGCGCGTGAAGCCGGGCCGGATCATGTTCGAGATCGACGGCGTGCCGATCCAGATCGCCAAGGAGGCGCTCGCGCTCGCCGCCGCCAAGCTGCCGATCAAGACGCGCTTCGTAGCGCGAATCGCTGAGTGAGAGACGGGAGGTCCGACATGATGAAAGCCGACGACCTCAGAGCCATGACCGTCGATCAGCTCGACGACGAGGCCCTGAAGCTCAAGAAGGAGCAGTTCAACCTGCGCTTTCAACGCGCAACGGGCCAGCTCGAGAATACATCGCGTGTGCGCCAAGTCCGTCGTGACATCGCGCGCATCAGGACGATTGCGCAGCAAAAGCGCGCTGCGCAACCGAAGTCGAAGTAAGGAGGCCGAAGTGCCGAAGCGAACGCTCCAGGGCATCGTGGTCAGCGACAAGCAGAAGAAGACGATTGTCGTTCGCGTCGAACGGCGGTTCACCCATCCGCTTCTCAAGAAGACGGTGCGCCAGTCGAAGAAGTACTACGCCCACGACGAGAACGACGAGTACTCGGTCGGTGACGTGGTGCGGATCGAAGAGCATCGGCCGATCTCGA
The DNA here is from genome assembly GCA_963791155.1 of uncultured Pseudomonadota bacterium. GTDB lineage: Bacteria > Pseudomonadota > Alphaproteobacteria > Rhizobiales > Xanthobacteraceae > JAVDCA01. The sequence goes on along the minus strand of CAWBRI010000005.1, from coordinate 106,168 downwards.
AGCTCAAACGCTGGACAGTCGTCCAGGGTGACAAAAAGAAGAAGGTAACGTGAGCGCGGTAGGGCGCGAACGAGAGAGGACCGGGATAGCATCATGATTCAGATGCAGACCAACCTAGACGTGGCGGACAATTCCGGCGCTCGCCGCGTCATGTGCATCAAGGTGCTGGGCGGCTCCAAGCGCAAATACGCGACCATCGGCGACGTGATCGTCGTTTCGGTCAAGGAGGCGATCCCGCGCGGTCGCGTCAAGAAGGGCGACGTGATGAAGGCGGTGGTGGTGCGGGTCAGGAAGGACATCCGTCGGGTGGACGGATCGATCATCCGCTTCGACCGCAACGCCGCGGTGCTCATCACGCCGCAGATGGAGCCGGTCGGCACCCGCATCTTCGGACCGGTTCCGCGCGAGCTGCGCGCCAAGAATCACATGAAGATCATCTCTTTGGCCCCGGAGGTGCTGTGATGGCGGCCAAGATCAAGAAGGGCGACAAGGTCATCGTGCTCGCCGGCCGCGACAAGGGTCGCACCGGCGAGGTGATCGAGGTGCGCCCCGCCGAAGGCCGCGCCATGGTGCGCGGCGTCAACATGGTCAAGCGCCATCAGCGCCAGACCGCACAGCAGGAGGGCGGCATCATCACCAAGGAGCAGCCGGTCCACCTGTCCAACATCGCGATCGCGGATCCGAAGGACGGCAAGCCGACTCGCGTCGGCTTCAAGTTCCGGCCGGACGGCAAGAAGATCCGGATCGCCAAGCGTTCGGGAGCCGAAATCGATGGCTGACACCGAAAAGAAATCCAAGGGCGGGAAGGCCCCGAAGGACGACAAGGCCCCGAAGGCCGCGAAGGCGGAATCGCCTGCCGCGGCGGCCGAAGGCGCGCCGGCCGCAAAGGCCGACAAGGCGCAAGCGAAGGGCCGGGCCGACAAGGGCGACAAGGGCGGCGACAAGAAGCCGAAGGGCAAGCAGAGCGCCGCGCCGAAGGGCCCGGTGCGCCTGCGCAGCCATTTCGAAGAGGTCGTGCGCAAGACCCTGACCGAAAAGTTCGGCTACAAGAACGCGATGCAGGTGCCCACGCTCGAAAAGATCGTGCTGAACATGGGCATCGGCGAGGCCGTCAACGACCGCAAGAAGGTGGAATCGGCCGCCGCCGACCTCGCGCTGATCGCCGGCCAGAAGGCGATCATCACGCAGTCGCGCAAGTCGATCGCGACCTTCAAGTTGCGCGAGAACCAGCCGATCGGCTGCAAGGTGACGCTGCGCAAGGCTCGCATGTACGAGTTCGTCGACCGGCTGATCAATATCGCGCTCCCCCGCGTGCGCGATTTCCGCGGCCTCAATCCGAAAAGCTTCGACGGCCGCGGCAACTACACGATCGGCATCAAAGAGCACATCGTCTTCCCGGAGATCGACTACGACAAGACGGCCGAGATCTGGGGCATGGACATCACGGTCTGCACATCCGCGCGCACCGACGAGGAAGCGCACGCTTTGCTGACCGCTTTCAATTTTCCGTTCCGGCAGTGAGGGGCCGCTGAGGCCACCTCAAACGCGGAAAGGTCAAGGAGACCCGAATGGCGAAGAAGAGCTCGATCGAGAAGAACAACCGGCGGCGCAAGTTGGTGAAGAAATTTTCCGGCCGACGTTCGCGTCTCAAGGCGATCGCGGGCGACAAGACGCGGCCGATGGAGGAGCGGTTCGCCGCTTCCCTGAAGCTCGCCGAGTTGCCGCGCAACGGGTCGGCCACGCGCATTCGCAATCGCTGCGAGGTGACCGGCCGGCCGCGCGCATATTATCGCAAGCTCAAGATGAGCCGCATCGCGATGCGGGACCTTGGCTCCAAAGGCCTGGTTCCCGGTCTCGTGAAGTCGAGCTGGTAAGGAGGATCGGACCATGGCGATGACTGATCCGATCGGCGACATGATCACGCGCATTCGCAATGCGCAGATGCGTGCGAAGCCGAAGGTCTCCACTCCGGGATCGAGGCTTCGCGAGCGCGTGCTCGAGGTGCTCAAGACCGAAGGCTATATCCGCGGCTACGCGACGCTGGCGCACAGCGACGGCCGCAGCGAAATCGAGATCGAGCTCAAATATTTCGACGGCGCCCCGGTGATCCGCGAGATCGAGCGGGTATCGAAGCCCGGCCGGCGCGTCTACGCGTCGGTTCGAGCCCTGCCGCGCATCAACAACGGCCTCGGGGTCGCGATCGTGTCGACGCCGAAGGGCGTGATGGCCGATCACGCCGCCCGCGAGGCCAATGTGGGCGGCGAAATCCTGTGCACGGTGTTCTAGCGCATGTTCCGGCGAAGGGGTTACCGGTTCGCCGACAAGAACATGCGCCAAGTGTGAATACGAAGAGGCGAACGACATGTCTCGTATCGGCAAGAAGGCGGTCACCATTCCCAGCGGGGTGACTGCGAGCGTCGAGGGCCAGACCGTGAAGATGAAGGGGCCGAAAGGCGCCCTCGAATTCGTGCTGCCCAAGGAAGTCGCCGCCAAGATGGACAAGGGCAGCATCAAGATCGACCCGCGCGACGAGAGCAAGCGCTCGCGCTCGATGTGGGGCACCTCGCGCACGCTGGTTGCCAATCTGGTCACCGGCGTCACCAAGGGATTCGAGAAGAAGCTCGAGATCACCGGCGTCGGCTATCGCGCCGCGGTGCAGGGCAAGAACCTGCAGATCGCGCTCGGCTACAGCCACGACGTGGTCTATCCGATCCCGGCCGGCATCGCGATCGTGACGCCGAAGCCCACCGAGGTCGTCGTCACCGGCACCGACCGCCAGAAGGTCGGCCAGGTCGCGGCGGAGATCCGCGGTTTCCGCAGGCCCGAGCCCTACAAGGGCAAGGGCGTGAAATATGCAGGCGAGTACATCTTCCGCAAGGAAGGGAAGAAGAAGTAACGGGAGCCGATCATGGCCAAGCTCAAGAAGCAGACCGAGCGGCGCAAGGCGCGCGTCCGCATGGCGGTCAAGGCCGCGGCGGGCATCCGTCCGCGCCTTTCCGTGTTCCGCTCGTCGAAGCACATCTACGCGCAGATCATCGACGATCGCAAAGGCGAGACGGTGGCGGCAGCCTCCTCGCTCGAGAAGGAGATGCGCGGCGCGCTCAAGACCGGCGCCGACATCGAGGCCGCGAAGGCGGTCGGCAAGCGGGTCGCCGAGCGCGCGACCGCCAAGGGCGTCAAGGACGTCGTGTTCGATCGCGGCGGCTACATCTTTCACGGCAGGGTCAAGGCTCTCGCCGAGGCGGCGCGCGAAGGCGGGCTGAACTTCTGACGGACATCGTCTGACGGAAATGGTCGGGCGAAACCGATAACTGGAACGGATTATTTCTATGGCACGTGATCGCGAGCATCGGCACAGGGAAGAGCGGGACAGCGAGTTCACGGACAAGCTCGTTCACATCAACCGTGTCGCCAAGGTGGTGAAGGGCGGCCGGCGCTTCGGTTTCGCCGCGCTGGTGGTCGTGGGCGACCAGAAAGGCCGGGTCGGCTTCGGTCACGGCAAGGCGCGCGAGGTGCCGGAAGCGATCCGCAAGGCGACCGAAGCGGCCAAGCGCAACCTGATGCGCGTGCCGCTGCGCGAGGGCCGCACCCTCCATCACGACGTCTCCGGCCGTCACGGCGCCGGCAAGGTCATCCTGCGCGCCGCGCCCCCGGGCACCGGCATCATCGCGGGCGGCCCGATGCGCGCCGTGTTCGAAACGCTCGGCATGCAAGACGTGGTGGCGAAGTCGCTCGGCTCGTCCAATCCCTACAACATGGTGCGCGCGACCTTCGACGCGCTCAAGCATCAGGATTCGCCGCGCTCGGTCGCGGCGCGCCGCAACATCAAGGTCTCGGCCCTGCAGTCGCGCCGCCGCGAGGGCGCCGAAGGCGAGCCGGCGACCGACTGAACGCCGAACGAGTCCTAGTCACACGTCGAACGCCAGAGAGCCGTCATGACGACGAAACCCAAGACCACCGGCGCCAAGGCTGCCGGCGCCAAAACCGGCGGCGCCAAGCCTCGTGCCGCCAAGCCTACCGCCGCCAAGCCTAGCGGTGCCAAGACCGTCAGGGTCCAGCAGGTCGGCAGCGCGAGCCGCCGTCACCATTCGCAGCGCGAGACGCTGGTCGGGCTGCGATTGAACCGCATCGGCCGCGTTTCCGAGCTGATCGATACGCCGTCGGTCCGCGGCATGATCGCCAAGGTCCAGCATCTCGTCCGCGTGGTGGACGCGAAATAATTTTCGTCATGGCCCGCATGGGCGTTCGAAGAACGGTGTCGCTTCGTTCGCCTATGTGCCGGCCGTCCACGTCTCGCGCCGGACCGGCGGTTGAGAACAACGTGGAGGCCCGGCGGGACGCCGGGCATGACCGTGGTGAGACATGAGGAGAGAGCGATGAAGCTCAACGAACTCGTCGACCGTCCGGGCTCAGCCAAGACCCGGCAGCGTCTCGGTCGCGGCATCGGCTCGGGCTCGGGCAAGACCGCCGGCCGCGGCGGCAAGGGCCAGACCGCGCGTTCGGGCGTGCGCATCAAGGGCTTCGAGGGCGGCCAGATGCCGCTCCACCGCCGCCTGCCCAAGCGCGGCTTCACCAATATCTTCGCCAAGAAGCTCAACGAGGTGAATCTCGGCCGTGTCCAGGCCGCGGTCGAGGCCGGCAAGCTCGACCCCAAGGACGTGGTGGATTCCGCGGCCCTGGTGCGGGCGGGCGTGCTGCGGCGCGTCAAAGAGGGCGTGCGCCTGCTCGGTTCGGGCGAGATCAAGGCCAAGCTGACCTTCGAGGTCCACGGGGCCTCGAAGTCGGCGGTTGCGGCGGTCGAGAAGGCTGGCGGCTCGGTCAAGGTCCTGTTTCCGCCCAAGCCCAAGGGGGGCGAAAAAGCCGCCTGATCCCCATATAGGGGGACCAAACAGGGTCAAACGCCCGCCTCGCGGCGCAACTGGGAATCTCAAGCATGGCCTCAGCAGCGGAACAATTGGCGGCCAATCTCAATTTCTCGGCGCTTGCCAAGGCCGAGGAGCTGAAAAAGCGCATCTGGTTCACGCTCGGCGCGCTCCTGGTGTACCGGTTCGGCACCTACATTCCGCTGCCCGGCATCGATCCGGCGGCCTGGGAGCAGGTTTTCAGCAAGCAGGCCGGCGGCATTCTCGGCATGTTCAACATGTTCGCGGGCGGTGGCATCCACCGGATGGCGATCTTCGCCCTCAACATCATGCCGTACATCTCGGCCTCGATCATCGTCCAACTGATGACGACGGTCTCGCCCACGCTCGAGCAGCTCAAGAAAGAGGGCGAGCAGGGCCGCAAGGTCATCAACCAGTACACGCGCTACGGCACGGTCGGGCTGGCGGCGATCCAGGCCTATGGCATCGCGATCGGGCTCGAAGGCGCCGGCTCGGTCGTTTCGGAACCCGGCCTGTTCTTCCGCATCTCGACCGTGATCACGCTCACGGGCGGGACCATGTTCCTGATGTGGCTCGGCGAGCAGGTCACCTCGCGCGGCATCGGCAACGGCATTTCGCTCATCATTCTGGCGGGCATCGTCGCCGAATTGCCGTCCGCGATCGCCGGCACCCTCGAACTCTCGCGCCAGGGCGCGCTGTCGGTGGGAATCCTGCTGCTGGTCGCCATCATGGTGGTGGTGGTGATCGCCTTCATCGTGTTCATGGAGCGCGCCCAGCGCCGGCTGCTGATCCAATATCCCAAACGCCAGGTCGGCAACCGCATGTTCGAGGGGCAGTCCTCGCATCTGCCGCTCAAGCTCAATACGTCGGGCGTCATTCCCCCGATCTTCGCGTCCTCGCTGCTGTTGCTGCCCACCACCGTGGCCAATTTCAACGCCGGCCAGCTGCCGGAGTGGGCCAACGCCGTCATCGCCCAGCTGTCGCACGGTCGGCCGCTCTTTCTGGTGCTTTATGTGGGGCTGATCGTGTTCTTCGCCTTCTTCTATACGGCGATCGTGTTCAACCCGACCGAGACGGCGGACAATTTGAAGAAGCACGGCGGCTTCATCCCCGGCATCCGGCCGGGCGAGCGCACCGCGGAGCACATCGACTACGTGCTGTCGCGCATCACGCTGATCGGCGCGGGCTATCTGGCGGCCGTCTGTCTGTTCCCGGAGATCCTGATCTCCTACGCGGCGGTCCCGTTCTATTTCGGCGGCACCTCGCTGCTGATCGTGGTGAGCGTCACCATGGATACGGTGGCACAGGTCCAGGGCTATCTGCTGGCCCATCAGTATGAGGGGCTGATCAAGCGCTCCAAGCTGCGAGGCCGGCGCCGATGAGATTGATCCTGCTCGGCCCTCCGGGCTGCGGCAAAGGCACTCAGGCCCAGCGCTTGATGCAAAAATACGGCATCGTGCAGCTCTCGACCGGAGACATGCTGCGCGCGGCCGTCAAGGCCGGGACGCCGGTCGGGCTCAAGGCACGCGACCTCATGGAGCGCGGCGAGCTCGTGCCCGACGACGTGGTGGTGCAGATCGTCGCCGATCGCATCGACCAGCCGGACGCCAAGAATGGTTTCATCCTCGACGGGTTCCCGCGCACGGTGCCGCAGGCGCAGGCGCTCGACCGCATGCTCGCCCAAAAGGGGCTCAGGCTAAACGCCGCGATCGAGCTCAAGGTCGACGAGGGCATCCTGCACCAGCGGATCGAAAGCCGGATCGCCGAAATGAAGGCGCGCGGCGAAACCCTGCGTGCCGACGACAATCCGGAGACGCTGCAAAAGCGGGTCCATGCCTATCGGTTGCAGACGGCGCCACTGGTAACATATTACAGCGACCACGGCGCTCTGCGGTCGGTCGACGGCATGGCGCCTATTCCCGAGGTCGCCGCCGCCATCGACCGCGCCCTTGGGGCCGTGACCGGGGCGCCCAAGCCGCCGGCCGGCCGGAAGCCTGCCCCAAAAGCCAAACGCCGCAGCGCCGCGCGAACCCTCGAACCGAAGCGCGCCGGCAAGCCGGGCCGCAAGGTGAAGGCCAAGACCGCGGCCAAGAAGGGGTCCAAGGGGCCATTGCGGCCCAAGGGGCCCAAGCGCCGGGGCCAAGGTTAAGCCGGGCCGGACCAGCAGCCGCCGGGGTGGCGGCAAGCAAGCGGTCCGCAAAACCAAGAAGAAAGCCATTAACAAAGCCCGGCGAAGAGGTTGACGAGTGTGGGAAGACTGCGTAGATACTCCGCACCCAGTCGGAGAATGTTCTTGCACGATGCCGGGCCCCCGGAACGCGGGGTGGGCGTCGTGCTGGCGTTTATCGTCGATCGAAACCCGCTCGATTGAAGCTTTGGGATTTTAAGGAAAGCGCCGGCGCGCGCCGGCAACAGGAGTAGTGGCCGTGGCCCGCATCGCCGGTGTGAACATTCCGACCAACAAGCGCGTCGTGATCGCGCTCCAGTATATCCATGGCATCGGCCAGAAGAAGGCGCAGGAGATCATGGATAAGGTCAGCATTCCGCCGGAGCGGCGGGTGTCGCAATTGACCGACCAGGAAGTGCTGCAGATCCGCGAGGTCATCGACCGCGACTACATGGTCGAAGGCGACCTGCGGCGCGAGGTTCAGCTCAACATCAAGCGGCTGCAGGACCTGGGCTGTTATCGCGGCCTGCGTCACCGCCGCGGTCTGCCGGTCCGCGGTCAGCGCACCCACACCAATGCGCGCACCCGCAAGGGACCCGCCAAGGCGATTGCCGGCAAGAAGAAGCCGACCGCCTAAGTCCGACCATTGAGCTTAAGCAATATGGCTCGGCTGCGACCGACGAGCCGCGAAGGGAAACAGAATGGGTAAGGAAGCCACCCGCGTCCGCCGCCGCGAGCGCAAGAACATCGCTTCGGGCGTGGCGCATGTGAACGCCACCTTCAACAATACGATGGTCACCATCACCGACGCGCAAGGCAACACCATCGCCTGGTCGTCGTCGGGCACGATGGGCTTCAAGGGTTCGCGCAAGTCGACTCCCTATGCGGCGCAGGTTGCGGCCGAAGACGCCGCCCGCAAGGCGCAGGAGCACGGCATGCGTACGCTCGAGGTCGAGGTCGCGGGACCTGGCTCGGGACGCGAGTCGGCATTGCGCTCGCTGCAGTCGGCCGGCTTCACGATCACCTCGATCCGTGACGTGACGCCGATCCCGCACAATGGTTGCCGGCCGCGCAAGCGCCGGCGAGTCTGAACGATGACATCCGGCGGATCGATTTATCGTCCGCCGCCGCCGAACTGTCCCACGGGCGGAGTGGGACGCGCGGGGCTCCGCGCCGCCAAACGAACGGTGATGACGTGACGATCCAAAAGAACTGGCAAGAACTGATCCGGCCGAACAAGCTCCAGGTGGCGCCGGGCCCCGATCCCAAGCGCTTGGCGACCCTCGTCGCCGAACCGCTCGAGCGTGGCTTCGGTCTCACCCTCGGCAACGCGCTGCGGCGTATCCTGTTGTCCTCGCTGCAGGGCGCGAGCGTGCAGTCGGTGCATATCGACGGCGTGCTGCATGAATTCTCCTCGATCGCCGGCGTGCGCGAGGACGTGACCGACATCGTCCTCAACATCAAGGACATCGCCATCAAGATGCAGGGCGACGGGCCCAAGCGCATGGTGGTCAAGAAGTCGGGCCCGGCCGTCGTCACGGCCGGCGACATCCAGACCGTCGGCGACGTCGTGGTGCTCAATCCCGAGCTCGTGCTGTGCCATCTCGACGAGGGCGCCGAGATCCGCATGGAGTTCACGGTCAACACCGGCAAGGGCTATGTGCCGTCCGAGCGCAACCGTCCGGAGGACGCGCCGATCGGCCTGATCCCGGTCGACAGCCTGTATTCGCCGGTGAAGAAGGTCTCCTACCGGGTCGAGAACACCCGCGAAGGCCAGATCCTCGACTACGACAAGCTCACCCTGCAGATCGAGACCAACGGCGCGGTGACCCCGGAGGACGCGCTCGCCTATGCGGCGCGCATCCTGCAGGACCAGCTCAACGTGTTCGTGAACTTCGAGGAGCCGCGCAAGGAAATCCCCCTCGATGTGGTTCCCGACCTCGCGTTCAATCCGGCCTTCCTCAAGAAGGTGGACGAGCTCGAGCTTTCGGTGCGCTCGGCCAACTGTCTCAAGAACGACAACATCGTCTATATCGGCGACCTCGTGCAAAAGACCGAGGCCGAGATGCTGCGCACGCCGAATTTCGGGCGCAAGTCGCTCAACGAGATCAAGGAAGTGCTCGCCCAGATGGGCCTGCATCTCGGCATGGAGGTTCCGGGCTGGCCGCCTGAGAACATCGAAGAGCTCGCCAAGCGCTTCGAGGATCACTACTGAGGCTCAAGTAACCGTCGTGGCCGGGCTGGTCCCGGCCATCCGTGTCATTGCGAGGCGCCGAAGGCGACGAAGCAATCTACGCCACCCGCTGTGCGGCCCGAGATTGCTTCGCTTCGCTCGCAATGACGATGAAGTGTAGAAAGGAAAACGGCGATGCGTCACGGTAGCGCCCATCGCAAGCTGAACCGCACGGCCGAGCATCGCAAAGCCATGTTCGCGAACATGGCGGCTGCGCTGATCAAGCACGAGCAGATCACCACCACGCTGCCGAAGGCGAAGGAGCTGCGCCCGATCGTCGAGAAGCTGGTGACGCTCGGCAAGCGCGGCGGCCTGCACGCGCGGCGCAAGGCGATCTCGGAGATCCGCGACGTCCCCATGGTGAAGAAGCTGTTCGACGTGCTGGGCCCGCGCTACAAGGACCGCAACGGGGGCTATATCCGCGTCATGAAGGCGGGTTTTCGCTACGGCGACAACGCGCCGGTCGCGGTGATCGAGTTCGTCGAGCGTGACGTCGATGCCAAGGGCAAGGATTCCGGCCCGGTGCAGGAGACCAAACACGACACCGAGGCGCCCGCGGCGGCGTGAGCCGCGCCGCGCGGCATGAACCGTCAAGCCGACAGAAGGGGCCGCGAGGCCCCTTTTTCATGCCGTTTTCTCGGCCTTGACGTCATTCGGACGCATGCCGGGCCCGTTGCCAATGATATCGGCTGCGCTAATCTGATCGCGCTTGCCGGCCTTCGAGTTGGGCACAGAGACACTTTCACAGCATGGGGACAATGATGATCCGGCACATTGCGATCGGCGTAGTTGCGCTGGCCTCCGGCGTCGCGGCGGCAAGCGCGCAGACCGGAGCCTTGGTGGTGCGCGGCAAGTATCTCGTCGACACGGTGATGACCTGCCATAACTGCCACACCCCGCGCGGCCCGAACGGCATGAATTTCGACAAGGCGCTGTCGGGCGGTTTGCGCTTCGACGAGCCCCCGTTCGACGTGACCGCCACGAACATCACGTCCGACCGCGAGACCGGGATCGGCGCCTGGAGCGATGCCGACATCAAGAAGCTGTTGACCACCGGGATGCGGCCCAACGGCGTGCCGATCGCGATCGTGATGCCGACGGCGTTCTACAAGGTCATCACGGCGCGCGACCTCGACTCGATCGTCGCCTATCTGCGCACGATTCCTCCGGTGAAGAATCAGGTGCCGGCGCCGGTCTACAAGATCGCGTTGCAGCCGCCCGTCGTTCCGAATGCCCAGAACCAGATGACCGAGGCCGATTTGGGCGACAAGCTCAAGCGCGGGTTCTATCTCGCGACCATCGCGCACTGCATGGAGTGCCACACGCCGCTCGGCCCGAAGGGGCGGGATTTTTCCCGGATGGGCGCCGGCGGTTTCGAGTTCAAGGGACCGTGGGGCGTCTCCGTCTCGCGCAACATCACCTCGAGCAAGACCAAGGGGCTCGGCGGCTGGACCGATGACGAGATCAAGCGGGCGATCACGCAGGGCGTTTCACATGACGGCAGCAAGCTCAAGCCGCCGATGGGATTTGCGTTCTACGCCAAGATGACGCCAGAGGATCTCGACGCCATCGTGGGCTATCTGCGCACCGTTCCGGCCCAGGAATAGAGGCGGTCTCCATTCGCGGGCGTCGTGGTCCGCGCAGGCAGACGCTGTAGGGTGGGTTGAGCCCTCGGGTCTTGCCTTCGGCAAGCCCAAGGACAGGCTCCACGAAACCCACCGCCTGGCTCGCAAAAGGCTGACTTGGCCTCTGGGTTGCGCGCCGCCGATCTCGGGCTTGCGCGAGATCGCGGCCCCTGGGAGCGGCAGTTGGGCCAATTGCCCTTCAAATGCCGGGCTCCGCCATTTATATGTGTGTCGAAGGTATTCGGAGATTTTCCATGACGTTGCGCCGCCTCGCGCTGTTCGCCCTGCTGCTGGTCTCGGGTCCGTATTCGGCCGCCGCCCAGGATGGCCGGGTGGTGCCGTCCTCGCCCGGCCAGCTCATGCTGTCCTATGCGCCGATCGTCAAACGGGTGGCGCCGGCGGTGGTGAACGTCTACGCCGCCAAGGTCGTCGAGAACCGCAATCCGCTGCTCGACGATCCGATCTTCCGGCGCTTCTTCGGCAATCCCGGCGCGCCGCGCGAGCAGATCCAGCGCTCGCTCGGCTCCGGCGTGGTGATCGACCCGTCCGGCTTCGTCGTCACCAACAACCACGTCATCGAAGGCGCCGATCAGGTCAAGGTCTCGCTCGCCGACAAGCGCGAGTTCGAGGCCGAGATCGTGCTCAAGGACGCGCGCTCCGACCTCGCGGTGCTTCGCATCGGCGACAAGCGCGAGCGTTTCACCGCGATCGATCTCGCCGATTCCGACGCGCTGCAGGTGGGCGACGTGGTGCTCGCCATCGGCAATCCGTTCGGCGTCGGCCAGACCGTCACCCACGGCATCGTCTCGGCGGTGGCCCGCACGCAAGTCGGCATCACCGACTATCAGTTCTTCATCCAGACCGACGCGGCGATCAATCCCGGAAATTCGGGCGGCGCGCTGGTCGATCTCAGCGGGCGGCTGGTCGGCATCAATACCGCGATCTTCTCGCGCTCGGGCGGCTCGCAGGGCATCGGCTTTGCGATTCCCGTCAACATGGTGCGCGGCGTGATCGCTTCCGCGCAGGGCGGCTCGAGCGTGGTGCGCCGGCCATGGCTCGGCGCCAAGCTCCAGGCGGTGACGCCGGAGATCGCCGAAGGGCTCGGCCTGAAGCGTCCGGCGGGCGCGCTGGTGGCGAGCGTCACGCCGAAGAGCCCGGCGGCGCGCGCCGGCCTCAAGACCGGCGACCTGCTCGTCGCGGTCGACGGCCAGCCGGTCGACGATCCCAATGCTTTCGACTACCGCTTCGCCACCAAGGCGCTCGGCGGCCAGGCCCATCTCGGCGTCATGCGGAGCGGCCGCGAAAGCCGGCTGGCGGTGGCGCTGGAGAGCGCACCCGAAACCCCGCGCAACGAGGTCGTGATCCAGACACGCTCGCCGTTTTTCGGCGCCAAGGTCGCCAATCTGTCGCCCGCGCTCGCCGAGGAATTGCGCCTCGACAGTTCCGCCGAGGGCGTCGCTGTGCTCGAAGTGGCCGACGGATCGGTGGCGCAGAGTCTCGGCTTCCAGAAAGGCGACGTGGTGCTCAAGGTCAACAACGAGCCGATCGCCAAGACCGCCGACCTGCAACGGGTGACCGCCCAGGCGGCCAGGGTGTGGCGCGTCACCATTTTGCGCGGTGGCCAGCAGCTTTCCGTCGTGTTTGGGGGATGAGGCGCGGGCGGCGCGGGTCCGGGCGGCCGATACGCAAGGTCACCGGCGGCTCGTGCCTGGCCGGACTTTGCTGAATTGCTTGCGGAAGCCGGCCACAAGCCCCACTTTGCGCGCATGGCCAAGCCGTCCGCCCGCAGTCCCAGCCTTTTTGCCGCCGCCGGCCTAGAGCGCGATGCGCCGCGTCCCCTCGCCGACAAGCTGCGCCCGGAGAGGCTCGCCGAGGTGGTCGGCCAGGACCATCTGCTCGGGCCGGACGGCGCGCTGACGCGCATGCTGGAGACGCGCTCGCTCGGGTCGCTGGTGTTCTGGGGACCGCCCGGCACCGGCAAGACCACCGTGGCGCGGCTTCTGGCCGACGCGACCGACCTGCATTTCGAGCAATTGTCGGCGGTGTTTTCCGGCGTCGCCGATCTCAAGAAGGCGTTCGACGCGGCGCGCGCGCGGCGAGAGACCGGCAAAGGCACGCTGTTGTTCGTCGACGAGGTGCATCGCTTCAACCGCGCCCAGCAGGATTCGTTCCTGCCGGTGATGGAGGACGGCACCGTCGTGCTGATCGGCGCCACCACCGAGAACCCCTCCTTCGAGCTCAATGCCGCGCTTCTCTCCCGCGCGCGCGTGCTGGTGTTCCGGTCGCTCGACGGCGAGGCGGTGGAAAGGCTGCTGGCGCGCGCCGAGGCGATCGAAGGAAAGGCGCTCCCGCTCGATCCCGACGCGCGAGCCGCGCTGGTGCGCATGGCGGACGGCGACGGCCGCGCCGCGCTCACGCTCGCGGAGGAAATCTGGCGCGCCGCGCGCGCCGACGAAGTGTTCGATGCCGCCAAGCTCGCCGACGTCGTGCAGCGGCGTGCGCCGATCTACGACAAGGCGCAGGACGGCCATTACAATCTGATCTCCGCCTTGCACAAATCGGTGCGCGGCTCCGATCCCGACGCGGCGCTCTACTATTTGTGCCGCATGCTGGACGCGGGCGAAGACCCGCTCTTTCTGGCGCGCCGGGTGGTGCGCATGGCGGTCGAGGATATCGGGCTGGCCGATCCGCAGGCGCTGGTGGTCGCCAATGCGGCGAAGGAAGCGTATGACTTTCTGGGCTCGCCCGAAGGCGAGCTCGCGATCGTCCAAGCCGTGATCTATGTGGCGACCGCGCCCAAATCGAACGCTTCGTATGTGGCCTATGGGGCGGCAAAGCGGGTCGCCAAGGAGGCTGGGTCCCTGCTGCCGCCCAAGCACATTCTCAATGCGCCGACCAAGCTGATGCAGTCGGAAGGTTACGGCGCGAGCTATGAATACGACCACGATGCGCCCGATGCATTTTCGGGCCAGGACTATTTCCCGGAGGCGCTCGGCCGGCACAAATTCTATGACCCGCCGGAACGAGGTTTCGAGCGCGAGATCAGAAAGCGGTTGGAATATTGGGCGAAGCTGCGGAAGGAACGGAGTTCAGGAGCATAGTCGACCCGGAAATGGGCTTCCGCTATAATGAAATCAAGGTCCGGGAATCACGACATGAATAAGCGACTACACGAGGCGATCGAAAAGGTACAGGCATTGCCGGACGACCGGCAAACCGAGGTCGCCATGCTGCTCTTCGAATTTCTCGATCAGGAGCAATCGGAGTTCAGCTTGACGCCGGAACAGGTCGCTGAAATTGAGCGCAGGCTGTCAGACGACGAACCGTACGCGACCGACGAGGAGGTACGCGCGACTTTCGCTCGCCTGACGAAATGAAAATTCGCTACAAGGCGCGCGCGCGCGACGATCTGGAAGGGATCCACCGGTACATATCGCAATTCGATCGCGCCGCTGCGAGCGCAGTCGTCCGGCGGATAGAGCGTGCGGTCAATCGGCTGTCGATTGTTCCGATGTCCGGACGCGCAGGGATCGTCAAGGGGACGCGTTTGTTGGTCGTACCCGATGTTCCCTATATCGTGGTGCATCGCGTTGGTGCCGATACGGTCGATATTATCGCCATCCTGCATACGGCACGCCGCCGTCGGAGTTGACGCGGGCAGATAACGGAGAAGAATTCCCTTGAAGCGCAGAGACGGACCACGGCAGCCCGGCGGCGGACGGCAGACCGCCGGACCGCGCCGCAATGATCGGCACCAGAAGCGGGATGACCGCCGCCGTCCGGACGCGCGCCCCGAAGGCGCGCCGCGCAAGCCGGCACGCCCCGGAGCGCGCACCCATATGTCCGATGGCGGGAAGGCCCGGGATCGATGGGCCAAGACGCAGACCAAGGGCCCGTCGCTGCGGGACCATCCGCCGCGGCCGCCGGTGATCGCGGCGAAGGTCGCGGAAGCCGCGCCCGATCATTCGGCGCTCGCCGCCGCCACAGCGGTGCAGACCGTCGCGGTGTCGCCCGACGAAACCGGCATGCGGGTCGACCGTTTCCTGGAGGCGCGGTTTCCCGGGCTGAGCTTCTCCCACATCCAGCGCGTCATCCGCAAAGGCGAGCTGCGCGTCAACGGCAAGCGGGTCGACGGCAAGGACCGGCTGCAAGCCGGGCAAGCGGTGCGCATTCCGCCGCTCAAGCTCGATCGCCCCAAGCCGCTGTCCGAGGATGCCGCCGCCGAGGAGAAGACCCGCGCGTTTCTGCGCTCCATCACGTTGCACGAGGATGACGACGTGCTGGTGCTCAACAAGCCGATGGGGCTTGCGGTGCAGGGCGGCTCCGGTACCACGCGTCATCTCGACGGTATGCTGGAAGTGTTGCGCGACAAGGCGGGCCAGCGTCCGCGCCTGGTGCACCGGCTCGACAAGGACACCGCCGGCTGCCTGCTGGTGGCGAAGACGCGCTTCGCCGCGGCGGCGCTGGCGAAGACCTTCCGCAGCCGTTCGGCGCGCAAGATCTATTGGGCGCTGGTTGCTGGCGTGCCGAGGCCGCGCCAGGGTCGTATCTCGACCTTCCTGGCCAAGGAGGAGCGCGAGGACGAGAGCTTCATGCGCATCGCCCAGCACGGCGAGGAGGGTGCGAGCCACGCCGTCACGTTCTATGCCGTGGTCGAGACGGCGGGCCCGAAGCTCGCCTGGCTATCGCTCAAGCCGGTGACCGGGCGCACCCACCAATTGCGCGCCCACATGGTCCATATCGGCCATCCGATCGTGGGCGACCCGAAATATTTCGACATCGAGAACTGGGAGCTGCCGGGCGGATTGCAGAACAAGCTGCATCTCCTCGCGCGCCGCATCGCGGTGCCGCATCCGCGCGGCGGCGTGGTCGACGTCACGGCGCCGCTGCCGCCCCACATGCTGCAGACCTGGAACCTGCTCGGGTTCGACGCCAAGCGCTACGATCCCATTCTCGATGCGCCCGAGGAGTAGGATTTCGGCTCATTCGGGCAGGCCGGAAAACTCATAGGCGGTGCGGGACCGGCCCGCCTCCCGGTCGGCCACGGTGCGAAGCGCCGATCGGGGCCGGCCTTGCCCACGTCCATAACCGAGCGTTCCGCCCGCCGGCCCGAATAGGATGCCGCTGCGCGGATGAGCCAGCGCGGGCCGGCCCCAACGGCGACTTGGCGGCTTTCCGGCAACACGTCGTCGCGTTCCCGAAGGCATCGATGGTTTCCGATCGGTTAATTCGGGAGCCTTCAAGGTTTCTCAATTCGATCGCGCTAGGGTTCTGTTGTGACCAGCGCGCGAGAAGATCCATTGGAAAGCCAGCTGCCGACCGGCGGACGCCAGCGTCGTTTTCGCGGTCTCGTCTATGTGGCGGCCGGTCTCATCGCCTTGGCGGGACTTGCGATCGGGCTCACCATCCTGGGCCTGCGCGAGGATGCGACCCGTGACGCCGAGCGCGATGCCGGCAACATCGCGACCGTCCTGGCCGATCAGACCTCGCGCTCGGTCGAGGCCGTCGATCTCCTGATCTCCGACCTGCGCGACAGCATCGCCCGGCGCGGCGTGAATACGCCCGACGATTTTCGCAAGGTGCTGGCGACGGAGGAGGTTTTCCACCTGTTGCGGAAGCAGCAGGCGCACCTGCCCGGAGGGAACATCATAGGGTTAGTCGGTGATGATGGCGTGGTCGTCAACAATACCAGCAGATGGCCCGTGCCCCAGATCGACTTGAGCGATCGCGAATTCTTCATTCACGCGAAGCATAACCGCGATACCGGCTTGTACGTGAACACGCCGGTGGCGAGCCGCGCGACGGCGGCTTTCGTGGTCGGTTTCAGCCGACGCGTCGAAAGCGGGGACGGCACGTTTCTCGGCACCATCCTGGTTGGCGTCGAGACGAACTATTTTCGGCATGTCTATGAGTTGATCGCGGCGCTGTCCGACCAGTCGTTTCTGTTTCTTCGTCGCGATGGCGTGGTCCTGGTTCGCCATCCCGATCCAAAAAACCGCAGCGGCGATCGTCTGCCGGCCGATTCGCCGTGGTACGACGTGGTCGCCGGCGGAGGCGGCTATTTCCGCACGCCCGGCGTCTTTGACGGCGTGCCGCGCGTGGTCGCGGTGCGTCCGCTCAATGGCTATCCGCTGGTCGTCAATGTGGCGATGTCGGAGGCCGCCGCACTTGCGTTGTGGCAACGGCGCGCGACGCTGATCGGCCTCGGCGCCGCGCTGACCCTGCTTGGATTCGCGTTCTTGCTGCGGGCATTCGTTGCTCAATTCCGCCAACTCGTCGCCTCGGAGCAAACCGTCATCGAGCGCCAGGGACGGCTCAACGCGCAGTCAGGCGAGCTCGCGCGCGCGAACATGCAGCTCGACGCCGCCTTGAACAACATGTCGCAGGGTCTCTGCCTGTTCGACGCCGCGACGCGCATCGTCGTGTGCAATCATCAATACCTGCAGATGTACAGTCTTTCTCCAGAGGTGGTACGGCCCGGCTGCACACTGCGCGAGCTCATCATGCACCGCAAACAGACCGGCTATTTCGTCGGCGACGTCGACCAGTACTGCGACAAGATCTTGGCGGGCGTCGCCCAAGGAGAGCCGTTCGCGTGGGTCGTCGAGGCGAGCGACGGTCGTATCGTCCACGTCTTGAACCGGCCGATCGCGAGCGGCGGTTGGGTCGCGACCCACGAGGACATCACCGAACGCTGGCGCAGCGAGGCCCGTATCGCCTACATGGCGCGCCACGACGCGTTGACCGATCTCGCCAATCGCGTGTTGTTCATGGAGAAGATGGATGAGGCGCTGCTCCGGCTCGGCTCCGCCGGCACGCAATTCGCCATGTTCGTGTTCGACCTCGACCTGTTCAAGGCGGTAAACGATTCACTCGGCCATCCGATCGGCGATCTGCTGCTCAAGTCGGTGGCGAAACGCATTGCCGCGCTGATCGGGGAGCCGCATACGGTCGGCCGCCTCGGCGGCGACGAATTCGCAATCCTCCAAGTCGTGAAGAGCGATGCGCGCGCCGAGGCGGCCGAGCTCGCACGCCGGCTGATCGAGGCGGTCGGCTCGCCGTATGAGATCGAAGGCCATCCGGTGGTGATCGGGATCAGCATCGGGATCGCGACCGCGCCGGCGGACGGAACCGAATCGAGCTTGCTGCTCAAGAATGCCGACCTCGCGCTGTACCGGGCAAAGTCGGACGGCCGCAACTGTTTCCGCTTCTACGAGAGCGAGATGGATGCGGCGATGCGGCTGCGCCGGTCGCTCGAGGTCGATCTGCGCAATGCATTGCGGCGCGGCGAATTCGAGCTGCACTATCAGTCCATCATGGATTCCGCGACCGGCGCGCCTTGCGGCGCCGAGGCGCTGGTGCGCTGGCGCCACCCCGCGCGCGGCCTCATGGGCCCGGATGAGTTCATTCCGCTGGCCGAGGACACCGGATTGATCGATGCGCTCGGCGAATGGATATTGCATGCGGCATGCGCAGAGGCCGCGACTTGGCCGGATCATATCAGCATCGCGGTCAATCTTTCGGCGATGCAGTTTCGCAAGGGTGATCTCGCGCAGGTCGTCGCCGGCACGCTTGCCCGGTCGGGGCTGGCGGCCGAACGCCTGGAACTCGAGGTGACCGAATCGGTGCTGCTGCAGAAGAGCGCGGCCAACCTGGCGATGCTGCACGCGATCAAGCGGCTCGGCGTATCGATCGTGCTCGACGACTTCGGCACCGGCTACTCGTCGCTGAGCTACCTGCGGCAGTTCCCCTTCGACAAGATCAAGATCGACCGCTCGTTCGTGCGCGAGCTCACGAGCAGCGCCGATTCCGCCGCGATCGTGAGCGCCATCGTCGGGCTGGCGCGCTGCCTCGACATGGTGACCACGGCCGAAGGCGTGGAGACCGACGAGCAACTCGTCCTCGTTCGCCTGGCCGGCTGCAACCAGGTGCAGGGCTATCTGTTCGGCCGGCCAGGTCCGGCCGCGGCGCTCGACTGGACCGGGGCACCCCGGCTGGCGATGCCGCTGAGCGCGTGAGGCGGCCGCCAGGCCGCGCCGCGGAGGCCGCGGGCGGTGGGCACGGTGGCATGACGGCCAGTTGAAGACCCCGCAAACCCCGAATCCGGCCAGAGGTGGCAGGGACGGTCCCCGGTCCAACTCAAGGCTATTGCCGTTCTTTCGTAATATGAAACTTTATCTCACAATCTAAAATTTGCCTTGACTCGGAGGGTCGCCGGCGCTTTTTTGCGCCCATCCAGACAAAAGGTGGCCGACGCCGGCCAGTTCGAGGGAGCCCGGGCGATGACCGACGTGGTCGCGATCTTGGACGAGGAGGTCCGGAAGGCCGGCCCCGGCGGGGCGCCAAACGTAACTCCAAACGTGACTCAACACCCCGATCGGGAGCGCGCCAGCATCCAGTCGGTCGACCGGGCGCTGACGCTGCTCGAGAACATCGCCGAGCTCGGCGGCGAGACGACGCTGTCCCGAGCTGGCGAGCCGCACCGGGCTCAACATCTCGACCTGTCACCATCTGCTGGCGACGCTGGTGCAGCGCGGCTTCGTCACCAAGGGTCTGGGCCGCCGCGGCTATGCGCTCGGCGCCCGCATCCTGTATCTGAGCCACGCCTGTCTGCAGGTCGATCTGCCGCGGCGCGCGCAGTCGGCGCTCGATCGCATCAACGAGTCGACCGGCGAGACCGTGCATCTCGCGGCGCTGCAGGGCGACGAATTCGTGACCGTCCTCAAGCGCGAGGCGCGGCATGCCGTGCGGGTCGACGCCGGCGCGCTCGGCACGTCGGACGCCGCGCACGCGACCGCGACCGGCAAGGCGATGCTCGCCTGGCTGCCGGAGGACGAGATTCGCCGCATCGTCATGGGGCGCGGGATGACCCGTTTCACCCCCCATACGATCACCGACTTCGACGCCCTGATCGAGGCGCTGCGCCTGGTGCGGCGCAACGGCGTTTGCTTTCGATCGCGAGGAATTCCAGCCCGGCGTCGTCTGCGTCGGCGCCGCGATCCGCGACCATTCGGGCGCGGTGGTCGGATCGATCAGCGCCTCGACGCCGAGCATGCGGGCGAGCGAGGAGCATCTCGCCCTGATGCGGGACGAGGTCATCGCCGCAACCCGCGCACTGTCGGCGGAACTGGGTGCGCCGCCGTCCGCCAACGAGCGCGCCAAACCGCTTTAGTCCCAAACCACATTAATTCTCTGTCCGAGGAGACCTGGATGAACGCTCCGGCCAAAATGAACGCCCAAATTGGCGCTCATGTGAAGACGAGCAAGGACTTCCCGATTCCGGCCAGCATGAAGGCCTGGGTGCTGGGCGATCCGGGCGAGCTTTCGCTCAAGCGAGAAGCCGGTGCCGGTGCCGAAGCAAGGCCGAGGTGCTGGTGCGGATCGACGCGGTCGCGATCTGCGCCACCGATCTGGAGAATCATCTATCACGGGCCGCCCGCGATGATCGAGGGCGGCCTGCCGTTCAACAAGAACTGGACGCCCGGCCACGAATACATGGGCACCGTGGTGGCGCTCGGCCCCGGCGTCGACGAATACCGGATCGGCGAGCGCGTCACGGTCGAGATCCACGCCGGCTGCGGCCAGTGCAAGCGCTGCCGCGAAGGCATGTACACCTCGTGCCACAACTACGGGCTCAACTACGGCGACGTCGACAAGGGCCATCGCGCCAACGGCTTCACCACCGACGGCGGCTTCTGCGAGTATCAGGTCAACCACATCAACACGCTGGTCTCGATCGCCGACGACATGTCGGACGAGGAGGCCACGCTGGTGGTCACCGCCGGCACCGCGATGTATGGGCTGACCGAGCTCGGCGGCCTCGTGGCGGGCGAAAGCGTGGTGGTCACCGGCCCGGGTCCGATCGGCCTGCTCGGCGTCGCGGTCGCCAAGGCGATGGGCGCGTTTCCGGTGATCCTGACCGGCACGCGCGACAACCGTCTCAAGATCGGCCTCGAGCTCGGCGCCGACCACGTGGTCAACGTGCGCAACGAGAACGCCGTCGAGGCGGTGCACCGGCTCAACGGCGGCAAGGGCGTCGACTACGTGATCGAATGCTCGGCTGCGCCCGACGCGGTGAACGACGCGGTCCACATGGTCAACCGCGGCGGCAAGGTGTGCCTCGCGGCGTTCACCGCACGAGAAGACGCCGGTCGATATCGCGCATATCGTGCGCAACAACATCTACCTCTACGGCATCCGCGGCGAGGGCAAGAGCGCGACCCACCGCGCCGAGGCCTTCATGCGGCAGAAGCGGTTCGACGCCACCAAGATCCACACCCACACGTTCGCGCTCGACGATCTGCCGACCGCGTTACGATACGCCAAGGAGCGGATCGACGACGCCATCAAGGTGGTGGTCAAGGCGCGCGGCGTCGCCGCCCAAAAAGGCGTGGCCGCGGAGTAGCGTCTCCGCCAATTGCTTGCCGTCATTGCCCGCGCAAGCGGGCAATCCAGTACTCAGGGCGGTCGTCGAGAGACGTCGATCTCCGCCACGCCAAACGGAGTACTGGATGCCCCGCTTTCGCGGGGCATGACGAGCAGAGCATGTAGGAAAAGATGTCACGATGCTCGTCTGCGACGCATATCTGACGCCGGCTTCGCTCGACGAGGCGTTCGCCGCCATGGCGGCTCATCGCGGCCGCTATCGGCTGGTGGCGGGCGCGACCGACACGTATCCATGGGCGCGCGAGGGCCGAGCCGGCGACGTCGCAATTCCGACGCTGATCGACATCGCGAAGATACCGGAGCTCACCGAGCGCCGCATCGACGAGCGGCGGGTGCGTCTCGGCGCCGCGACGCCGATCCAGCGCTTTCTCGACGATCCGGCGCTCGTTCGCGCGATGCCGTGCATGCCGCGTTGCGCCGTGTGGTTCGCCGACGACCAGATCCGCGCGCAGGCGACGATCGGCGGCAATATCGTCAATGCGTCGCCGGCCGCCGACGGCACGCCGCCGTTTCTGGCGCACGGCGCGGACGTGGAGCTCGCCGCCAGGCGCGACGGCAAGATCGTCCGACGCCGCATGCGGCTCGACCGGTTCGTCACCGGTCCGGAACGAGACCGCGCTCGAGGAGGACGAAATCCTCGTCGCATTGGATTGCGAGGCGCTGCCCGGTTACGGCGGCAGCTTCGAGAAGGTCGGCCATCGCCGCTCGCTGGTGATCTCGCTCGTTTGCCTCGCCGCGCTGGTGAAGCTCGACCGAAGCGGCCGCCGTTTCGAGGACGTCCGGCTCGCGATCGCCGGAATCGGCCCCTGTCCGTTGCGGCTGTCCGCGGTCGAGCAATTCTTGCGCGGCGGCGAGGTGGACGCGGCGCGCCTGGAAGCGGCCGCCGCCATGCCGGTCGACCTCGTGCGTTCGCGCACGCGCCAGGATTACCGGCGCGACGTGGTGCGCGGCTTCGTGATGCGCGGGCTGATCAACGCGGCGCGGCGCGCCGGCGTGGCGCCCGGCGTCCTTGCGCCCGACATGGAGGCGGCCTATGCCTGAGCTTGCCGTCGAAATGACCGTCAACGGCCGCAAGGTCGCGCGCAAGGCAGGGCCCTCGCAACGCCTGATCGATTTTCTGCGCGATGATCTCCATCTCACCGGCACCAAGGAGGGCTGCGGCGCGGGCGAATGCGGCACCTGCTCGGTTTTCGTCGACGGCGTGCTGGTGAAGTCCTGCCTGATGCCGGTCGCCAAGGCGCAGGGCGCGAAGATCGAAACCGTCGAGTCGCTCGGCCGCAGGGAACTGTCGGTGCTGCAGAAGGCCTTCCACAAGGCGGGCGCTAGCCAGTGCGGTTACTGCATTCCCGGCATGGTGATGGCGGCGACGGCGGCGTTGCGCGCCAATCCGCTCGCCGGCCGCGAGGAGATCAAGGAGCGGCTCGGCGGCAATATCTGCCGCTGTACCGGCTATCAGAAGATCATCGATGCGGTCGAGATGGCGCGCGACATCCAGGACGGACGGCTGCCCGCAAGCGTGCTCGACGAGGAGGGCGCGGAGGATGGCCGCTTTATCGGCGTCAATGTCCGCCGCCTCGACGCGCCGTCGAAAGTCTCGGGCGCGCTCAAATATGCCGGCGACATGGTGATGCCCGGAATGCTGCACGTCGCGGTGCTGCGCTCGCCGCACGCCCATGCGCGCATCGTGTCGCTCGATATTTCCGAGGCGGAGGCCGATGCCGGGCGTCGAGGGCGTCATCACTTGCGCCGACGTGCCGGGCGAAGACGGGTTCGGCGTGTTCGTCAACGACCAGCCGGTGCTGGCGCGTCGACAAGGTGCGCTATGTCGGCGACGCGGTCGCGGCGGTCGCGGCCGAGGACCATCTCACGGCGCGGCGCGCCCTCGGCAAGATCAAGGTGGTGTACGAATCGCTGCCGGCGGTGTTCGATCCCGAGGAAGCGATGCGGCCGGGTGCGCCGGTGATCCACGACTGACGCTCCCGACAACATCACAAAGCATATTCCGATCCGCGTCGGCGATGTGGCCGAGGGCTTTGCGGCGTCCGACCTGATCGTCGAGCAGACCTACGCCACCCAGCCGATCGAGCACGCCTATCTGGAGCCCGAAGCGGGCCTTGCGTATGTGGACCACGACGGCGTCGTGACCGTGATCTCTCCGAGCCAGAACATCACCCATCACCGCCATATGCTGGCGCGCATCCTGGGCCTGCCGATCAACAAGGTGCGTTTCATCATGAGTCCGGTGGGCGGCGGCTTCGGCGGCAAGGAGGACATGATCTACCAGGGCATGCTGGCGCTTCTGGCGATCAAGACCCGACGGCCGGTGCGGCTGGTGTTCACGCGCGAGGAATCGATCATCGCCACCGCCAAGCGCCATCCCTCGCGCACTTTCTACAAGATGGGGCTTGGACGCGACGGCAGGATTCTTGCGGTCGAGATGCGGATGATCTGCGACGGCGGCGCCTATGGGCTCTCGACCGAAGGAGTGATGCGCAAGGCCGCGATCCTGGGTGCCGGACCCTACAATATTCCGAATCTCAGGATGGACACCTACGGGGTCTACACCAACAACACGCCGTCCGGCGCCTTCCGCTCGTTCGGTGCGCTGCAAAGCCAGTTCGCGACCGAGAGCCATCTCGACATCTGCGCCGAGAGGCTCGGGCTGGATCCGTTCGAGATCCGTCGCATCAATGCGATGCGCGACGGCGCGCTCACGCATACCAGGCAGAAGCTCAAATCGGTGAGCCTGCTCGCCGCGCTCGAGGCGGCCGAGAAGGCGTCCGGCTGGGAGGCCGGAGCGCCGGTGGCGCGCGGCGACACGCGCCAGGACCTCGGCCGGGACGGCGTGCGCCCGCCGTGCGCGCTCGGCACACGGTTCGAGAATCCCGGCGCCGAGCGCAGCGAGGTGGCGTGAGATGGCGCGCAAGCGAGGACGCGGGATCGCGGCCTGCTGGTACGGGATTGCCCGCACCGCGACGGTCGACCGCGCCGGCGCCTGGGCCGAGCTCGACGACGGCGGCACGGCCAAGATCGTCACCGGCGTGACCGAGATCGGCGAGGGCATTCTCACGGTGCTGGCGCAGATCGCCGCCGAGGAGCTCGGCGTGCGGCCGCAGGACGTCACCATCGGCGACAACGACACCGCGCGCTCGCCGGAAGCCGCGCATGCGGGCGCGACCCGCCAGACCTACATGATCGGCAATGCGGTCGCGCTCGCCTCGCAGGACGCGCGTGCAAAGCTCGTCGCCGTGGTGGCGAGGCAGTGGGACGTCGATTCCGAGCGCATCGCGACCGCCAACGGGCAGGTCTTCGTCGAAGGCACCAATCACCGCATGACCATGGGCGAGGCGGTGCATCTGTGCAAAAGCCGCGGCGTTGTTCCGCTCGGTTCCGCCTCGTTCGGCACCGACACCACCGGGCTCGACCCCGCCGACGGCAGCGGACGGCCGTGGCAGGCCTATGTGTTCGGCTGCCAGGTGGCGGAGGTCGAGGTCGATACGGTCACCGGCGAGGTGCAGGTGCTCGGCATCTGGGCGGTGCACGACGTCGGCCGCGCCGTCAATCCGCGCGGCGTCGAAGGCCAGATCGAGGGCGGCATCGTGCAGGCGCTCGGCCAGGGCCTGATGGAGGACTACAAGCTCGCCGACGGCCGCACCTCGACCAGCGGGTTCGCCAAATACATCCTGCCGACCGCGCTCGACGTGCCGCACGTCACCTCGGTCATCCTCGAGGACCGCGATCCGATCGGACCGCTCGGCGTCAAGGGAATCGGCGAGCCCGCCATGGTTCCGACAATTCCGGCCATTACGAATGCGATCTACGACGCGGTCGGCGTGCGCATCACCTCGCTGCCGGCAACGCCGGAGAAAATTCTCGCCGGCATCCGCGAGAAGGAACGCCGCCCCGCCGGGCCGCCGGATGCGCGCCCCGTTGGGCGCGCCTCGTGATCCGGCGGCGCGAGCGAAACGCGCAACAAGGGCGTTGTACAAGGGGTGGCTGAGGAATGGTCATGTCGCGGCTCGATGGAACGGGCTGCGGACAAGACGCAAGAGGGGCGGATGAGTTCAGAGAAATTGCGTGTGGCCGTGCTCGGCATGGGCTGGTGGTCCGATGTCCTGGCGGACGCGATCAAGCGATCGAACGCAATCGAGATCGTGGCCTGCTACACACGCTCGGACGACAAGCGCGCCGCGTTCGCGGCGAAGTATGGCTGCCGGGCGGCGGCGCGCTACGACGAGATCCTGCAAGATGCGACCATCGAGGCGATCGTCAACACAACGCCCAACAGCGTGCATCTGGAAACCACCCGGCAGGCCGCCCAGGCCGGCAAGCATATCTTTCTCGACAAGCCGATCGCCAACACGGTGGCGGAGGGCCGCGCCATCGCGCAGCTGTGCGATGCGGCGGGCGTCGTGCTGTCGCTCGGCTATCAACGCCGGCGCGAGAGCCATTTCCGGTGGATCAAGGCGGAGATCGACGCCGGCCGCTTCGGCAAGCTGGTGCAGGCCGACGCCAATATCAGCCGCGACCGGCTGGGCAAGATCGATCTGTCCTCCTGGCGCTACCAGGCGGCCGGCATGCCGGGCGGCGTCATGCTGCAGATCGGCATCCATTACGTCGATGTCCTGGAGATGCTGATGGGACCGGTTCGGCGCGTGTCGGGCATGTCCGCCCAGCTCGTGCTGCCGGGCGACAACCCCGACGTCGCCAACCTGGTCCTGGAGCACGAAAGCGGCGCGCTATCCAACCTGACGGCCTCCTATGCGTCGGCGTCCGAGTTCTACATGATGAACGTCTATGGCAAGGAGGCGAGCGCCTACTACGATCTGTTCTCGGGCTTGCGCCACTTGAAACGCGGCGAGACGGCGGCGCGGCCGGTGAAGACCGAAGAGAACGACACCATCCGCGAGGAGCTCGAGGAATTCGTTCGCTGCGTGCGCGACAAGTCGAAGCCCGAGACCGACGGCTGGTGGGCGGCGCGCAATCTCGCGGTGATCAAGGCGGGCGTCAAAAGCGCGCGCGAGGGCCGCGCGGTCGCGGTCGACGAGATCTGGGCGAGCGGGGAATAGCTCATGCCCCGGATCGACGTCGGCGGGATCACGCTCAACGTGGAGGAACGCGGGCAGGGGCCGATTTTCATTTTCAGGAGGGCGAAGCACGCTGATGAGCGTATCGGCTGGAGCCTGTCTCGATCGGATCGAGCCGCAATGCGCTCCGGCTTTATGTGTCGGTGGCATCTACTGCGGACGACCGGGCTCCATTCTTGGGAAAATGCATTGGAGGGGCGATCATGACGGATGAAAACACCGGGCGGGCCGCGGACATGCGGGCGCGCGCCCGTGCGATCCGGCAGGCCGGCGGCGTCGACGCCGCCATCGCGCAAGGGGCATTGCCGAAGCTGATCGAGACCACGCTGTCGGAAGCGCTCGTGCTCGGGCTTCTGAAACAGGGCGTGAAAAAATATCTCGCGATCTTCGGTCATGGTTCGACCGACCTCGGCGAGGTCTTGCGCGTCTACGAGGCGGAGGGCGTGACGCGGACCTTCAACTGCCGCAACGAGGTCGCCATGGCGCATGCCGCGACCGCCCTGCGTTGGCAGTACGGAGAGATTCCCGCGGTCGTCACCTCGATCGGCCCGGGCGCGCTGCAGGCGCTGGCGGGTTCGCTCGCCGCCGCCTCGAACGGCGTCGGCGTCTATCACATCTATGGCGACGAGACGACCTTCGGCGAAGGCTACAATATGCAACAGGTTCCGAAGGAGGAGCAGGGCCTGTTCGGCCGGATGACGGCGATCATGGGCGGATCCTATGTGTTGCACACGCCCGAGGCCGTGCGCGATGCGCTGCGGCGTGGCGCGCTCGCCGTGAACCATCCGTATCGGGCCGGGCCGTTCTTTCTGCTGCTGCCGCTCAACACCCAGCCACGGGCTCTCACGCTCAATCTCGCCGGCCTGCCGGTGCGGCCGGCATTGCCCAAGCTCGCCCCCGCGGCCGACGACGCCATCATCGAGGCGGCGCGATTGATCGCCGGCGCCATGCGGGTCGCCATCAAGGCGGGCGGCGGCACGCGACGGCACGACGGCGCGGTGCGGCGGCTGGCCGAGGCGGCCGGCGCCGCCGTGGTGCTTTCGCCCGGATCGACCGGGGTGATGCCGGACGCCCATCCGCAGAACATGCACGTGGGCGGCTCGAAGGGCTCGATCAGCGGAAATTTCGCGATGAGCGAGGCCGATCTCCTGATCGTGATCGGATCCCGCGCGGTTTGCCAGGCCGATTGCTCGGGCGTCGGCTACAAGTCGGCCAAGGCGGTGATCAATATCAACGGCGACCTCGCCGATGCGACGCATTACAATCATACGCTCGCGCTGCCGGGCGATATCTCGGCGGTGGCGGAGCGTCTCGCCGCTCATCTCGAAAAACTGGGTGCCGCAGCCTCGAAGCCGGAGTGGCTGGCGCGATGCGCGGCGAAGAAGGCGGAATGGGCGGCCTACAAGAGCGCGCGCTTCGCCGCGCCACCGATCCACGACGAGGCCTGGCAGCGGCCGGTGCTCACGCAACCGGCGGCGATCAAGATCGTGGCGGATTTCGCCAAGGAAATAGCCGCCGCGAAATTCTTCGACGCCGGCGATGTCCAGGCCAACGGCTTCCAGATCGTCGAGGACGAGGCGACCGGCGAGACCTTCACCGAATCCGGCGCCTCCTATATGGGCTTTGCGCCGAGCGCGCTGCTCGCCTCCGCGCTCGCCGACGAGCCGCGCTATAGCGTTGCGTTTTGCGGCGACGGCTCGTTCATGATGAACCCGCAAGTCCTGATCGACGCC
The DNA here is from genome assembly GCA_963791155.1 of uncultured Pseudomonadota bacterium. GTDB lineage: Bacteria > Pseudomonadota > Alphaproteobacteria > Rhizobiales > Xanthobacteraceae > JAVDCA01. The sequence continues at coordinate 77,994 of CAWBRI010000005.1, read as the reverse complement.
GTGGAGCACGGATTGCGTGGCATGATCGTGATCTTCGACAACCGCCGGATGGCGGCGATCACCGGCCTTCAGATAGCGCAATATGGCGAGGGCTTCCGCACCAACGACTGGGTGGTTGTCGACTATGTGAGGCTCGCGAGCGCGGTTGCGGGCGTCAAGGCCGTGCATGGCGGTTTCGACGCCGAAGCGCTGCGCCGCGCTTTGCGCGAGGCGCGCGCCCATGACGGGCTGTCGGTGGTCCACGTCCCGGTCTATTGTGGGCCGCATGAGTTTGCGGGCCTGGGCGCCTGGGGACAGTGGAACGTCGGCAATTGGTGCGCCGACGTGCAGCGCGAATGGATGGCGCAGGATTTGTGAGGGTCGACGCCGGTCTTGGCGGCCCGTTCGCAACGCGCGGCCCCTACGGCTTCGCTCCGCAGGCCCTCGATCCGCCCCTGCAGGCGCGCTATCCTTCGGCCGGCACGGCATCGGCAGATGCCGCAGCCGTGGGGAGGGAAAAATGTCAATCGAGATCAAACTGCTCGTCTGGTCGGCGGCACTCGCCTTCGTGCAGATGCTGGTGGCGGTGACCGGTGCGTTCCTGCAGGTCGGTCTGCCGACATTGGCCGGCAACCGCGAGAACATGTCGGAATTGCCGGGGTGGGCCGGGCGCGCCGAGCGCGCCCATTTCAATATGATGCATAACCTCGCCTTGTTCGCCATTCTGGTGCTGGTCGCGCAGGTTGCGGGCAGGCTCAACCCGACCACGGCTTTGGGTGCGCAGCTCTTCTTCTGGGCGCGCGTCGCCTATGCGGTCATCTACGTGGCCGGATGGCCGTGGATCAGGACCGGCGTGTGGGCGGTCTCGGTGGTGGGGCTTCTCCTTATCTTCTTCCAACTGGTCTAGCGTCGGGATCGGCAATCGACCCATGCGCAAGTCGGCTCCGGCCGACTTGCGCAAGGGGATCCGGGTGCGGGCCACACGCCGTAAAGCCAGCGCGGGATACCGAAAAGCCTGCCCCGGACTTGTTCCGAGGTGGCGGGATACGGCTGCGCGACGAACAGGGCTAAGAAGCTCCTGCGTCGCCTGAGCAAAATGGCGTAAAACGCCATCATGCGCGGAAATTTCTTGGTTTGTAGCTGGGTGTAGATTACTGGGTCAGTGCTGGAATTCGGCTCGTGCGAATCACTCGTCAGGGAGATTTGCCATGCTCAATCTCGGTGTCTTTCTCACGATCGCTCTCGGCATCGCGTCGGGGTTTTTCTTCTTTTCGGAGAACCTGCGCAGCAGCGTGGGCTGGGCGAACGATGCGTGCACCATAGCCCTGCCGCTCTGCTTGCATCCCGAGTGGCCCGCCATCGCGGCGGCCGCGGTGATTTGCGCGATGCTGATCCTCAAGCTGGCGATCGGCAGCCGCGCGTAGGTCGCGACGCCTTTCGCCATCTGCGTGGCGCTATGAAAGCGCCATGACTAGATCGGGATGACTTTTCTTCGAATCGTCATCCCGCTCTAGCTTATTGTTGGAGCATGATCTTTTCCGAAAAGCGGGGCCCACTTTTCGGGATCATGCTCTAAAGCGCCATGCCGCCGTCGACCAGATGGGCCTGGCCGGTGATGTAGCTCAACTCGTCCGAGGCGAGAAACAGCACGAGCGCCGCCACCTCTTCGGGCGTCCCGAGCCGGCCCATGGGCTGGCGGTCGACGAAGGCCTGGCGCACGTCCGCCTGCGATTTTCCGGTCTTGGCGGCCTGGTCCGCGACGCGCCCGTCGAGCGAGGGCGAATGGATGGTGCCGGGGCAGATCGCGTTCGCCCGGATGCCTTGTCGGATGAAGTCGGCGGCGACCGCCTTGGTGAGCCCGATGACCGCGGCCTTGGTGGCCCCATAGACGTAGCGGTTGGGCACGCCGCGGATCGAGGACACCGCCGACGACATGTTGACGATCGAGCCGCGGCCGGCCTTCACCATGCCGGGCAGGAACGCGCGCAGGGTGCGGTGCATCGATTTCACGTTGAGATCGAACGAGAAATCCCAGTCCTTCTCGGCGCATTGCAGGACGCTGCCGTCATGGACGTAGCCGGCGCAGTTCACCAGGATGTCGGGCGCCCCGAATTCCTGGATGACGGCCTGTGCGAGCGCCTCGACGTCGGCGGTGGAGCGCACGTCGAGCTTGACGCATTTCTTGGCCGCCAGGCCTGCGAGCTTGTCGGCTTCGAGGTCGCTCGCGATCACCAGCGCGCCCTCGCGGACGAACGCCTCCGCGATGGCGCGCCCGATGCCCTGGCCGGCGGCGGTGACGACGGCGACCTTGTCCTTCAATCGTGCGGTCATGGGGTGGGGCTCCGAAATTGCCAGGAAGTCTGAATCGCTTTCCCCTCCCCCTTGTGGGGAGGGGTAGGGGTGGGGGTCGTGCGGTGGTGCACTGGGCCGCTGCTACGCCTCACCGCACCACCCCCCTCCCTAACCCTCCCCCACAAGGGGGGAGGGAACTGAGAGTCAGTGGTTGTCCCTCGGTATGCTTTTCTGCGCGACGCGCTGATACTTGACCGCGGGCGTGAGCACCATGCCGTCGGCGAGCTGCTCGACCATGTGGCGCTGGATCTCCTGCCACGGCGTCTGGCTGGCCGCGAAATGAAAGCCGCCCTGTTTCTGCAGCGCCGCGCGGCGCGCATCGAGTTCGGCTGGCGAGATCAGGATATCGGCGGTGCCCGCGTTGAGATCGACGCGGATGCGATCGCCGGTCTTGACGAGCGCGAGGCCGCCGCCGGCCGCTGCCTCGGGCGAGGCGTTGAGGATCGAGGGCGAGCCCGACGTGCCCGACTGACGCCCGTCGCCGATGCAGGGCAGCGAGGTCACGCCCATTTTGATCAGGGCGGCCGGCGGCTGCATGTTCACGACCTCGGCCGAGCCGGGATAGCCGATCGCGCCGACGCCGCGGATGACGAGGATCGTGCGATCGTCGATGGCGAGCGCCGGATCCTCGATGCGCTTGTGATAGTCCTCCGGCCCCTCGAAAACGACGGCGCGGCCTTCGAACGCATCGGGATTCTTCGGATCGGACAGATAGCGCTCGCGGAACTCCTGCGTGATCACGCTCATCTTCATGATCGCGCTGTCGAACAGATTGCCGCTGAGCACCTTGAATCCGGCGTCCTTGACCAATGGCTGATCGTAACTGCGGATCACGTCGCCATCGGCGCGGGTCGCTGTCTTGACGTTCTCTCCCATGGTCTTGCCGTTGATGGTCATCGCGTCGTCGTGGATGCGTTTTTTCCTCTGCAGCTCGCGCATCACGGCGGGAAGTCCGCCGGCGCGAAAAAATTCTTCGCCGAGATATCTTCCGGCCGGCTGCATGTCGACGAGCAGCGGCACGTCGTAGCCGACCGTTTCCCAATCCTTCATGCTCAGGTCCACGCCGATGTGCCGGGCGATCGCGTTGATGTGGATCGGCGCATTGGTGGAGCCGCCGATCGCCGAGCAGGCCACGATCGCGTTCTCGAAGGCCTTGCGGGTGAGGATATCCGAGGGCTTGAGATCCTCGCGCACGATCTCGACCGCGCGCAGTCCCGTCTCGTAGGCGATCTGGCCGCGCTCGCGGTAGGGCGCGGGAATCGCGGCGCAGCCCGGCAGCGACATGCCGAGCGCCTCGGCGAGCGCGTTCATGGTGGAGGCGGTGCCCATGGTGTTGCAATGGCCGACCGAGGGCGCGCTCGCGGCGGCGATGTTCATGAACTCCTCGTCGTCGATGCGTCCGGCCGCCAGCTCCTGGCGCGCATGCCACACCACGGTGCCGGAACCGGCGCGCTCGCCCTTCCACCAGCCGTTGAGCATCGGTCCGCCCGACAGCACGATGGCCGGCGTGTTCACGGTGGCGGCCGCCATGATGCAGGCGGGCGTGGTCTTGTCGCAGCCGGTGAGCAGCACGACGCCGTCGAGCGGGTAGCCGTAGAGCACCTCCACCAGAACTCAGATAGGCGAGATTGCGGTCGAGCGCGGCGGTCGGCCGCTTCCCGGTCTCCTGGATCGGATGGGTCGGGAACTCGAGCGCGACCCCGCCGGCGGTACGAATCCCCTCGCGCACCCGGTGGGCCAGGTCGAGATGATGGCGGTTGCACGGGGAGAGATCGGAACCCGTCTGGGCGATGCCGATGATCGGACGCCCGGAGCGCAATTCCTCGCCGGTCAGGCCGAAATTGAGATAGCGCTCGAGATAAAGGGCAGTCATGCCTGGATTGTCGGGATTGTCGAACCAGAGCTTGGAGCGCAGGCGAGGCGCGGCGGAGGGCGATTTCGAGGTCATGGCACGGTCCCGTGGCGCGCAGGTTTGCGGCCAGCCCTCACCTTAGAACAAAGCGACCGGCCGCGGGGTTCCGGATTTTACGGCCTGCGGTCGGCTCGCCGCGGGGGCATTTTTCGGGAATTGCCGCACGGAAAATTTACGCTCCCGGTCCAAATTGCGAGCCAGCGCAAGGCCGGGAGATCAGCATGGCGGGACGTCAGGCCTGGTGGATCCCGGAGGTTCGCAACCCGTTCGTCTTCGACCCAAGCAGGCCGGCTCGGCCGCAGATCATTGCGACCCTCGGCCACCTGTTCGTGATCCTCGGCGGGCCGCTGCTCGCCCTCGTGACGATCAATCACTATCCGTTCCTGATTGCGGACCGTTCGCTCTACGTCGGCGGCCTTTCCAGCATCGTGCTGTCGTTCTTCGCAAGCTTTGCGCTGATCCGTCGCGACGATATTCCGCCGGCGACGCCGGTCGTCCGCCGGCTGCTGTTTCGCGCCGGCTGGGGGCTCGGAATGACGGGCCTTCTGCTCGGCCTCGGCGGCATCGCCAACGGCTACGACACGCCGCTGATCGCGCGCGAGGCGCCGGTCGTCGCCAAGCACCCGACGCGCCACCGCGATCCCGCGCGGCGCACCTACTACGTCGCCATGCGGCCATGGCCGGGTTCGCTCGCCGTGGTCGAATTGGGTGCGTCACGCGACGTCTACGACCGGCTCGACGTCCCCGTCACGGAGGTCGGTACGCCGCAGCCGGTGCTGGAATCCATGCGCGACACGGGACGTGTACGGCTGACCCTCGGCGAGGGGCGGCTTGGGCTGGAATGGCTGCGGCAGATCAGCCTGCCCTGATTTTGTCCCTTCGCGCGCGACCCTGGCGGGCGAAAGCCGCTCGCTGCGGCGTCACGAACCGTCGGTCGCTCCGGGGTCCTTACCGGGCGGCCGAAGCAGGAATCTCGTGGCCGGCCGGCCGCATTTGACCTGGATCAAGGACGGCGGCGAAACGCCAGCTATAAAGCAACCTAGTCTGCGGCACTACTCTCCTCCCATGCAGCCGCAGATACTGAAGCCCCGGTCTGGTGACGGACCGGGGCTTTTTTTCGGCTGCGCGCTTCCAAGCCGTGCGCGAAGTCCCGCGCGGACTTTCGCCGGAAAATGCTCCGCTTGTTTTTGCACCCGAACTTAGCTGAAAAGTCTGCCGACCCTGGATCAAGTCCGGGGCAGGTCTTTTCGCGACCATGCACTAGGCGACCGAGAGAACGATTTTTCCGAAGTGCTGGTTGGCGCGCATCATCGCGAGTGCGTCGGCGACCTGGTCGAGTCGAAAGGTCTTGTGGATCGGCAAAGTCAGCTTGCCGGCCTCGAATGCGCCCCACAGGTCCGCGCGCATCGCGCGATTGATCGCGCGCACGTCGTCCGGGGTGCGGGTCCGGAAGGTGACGCCGATATAGTCGATGCGTTTGAGCGCATGCAGATCGAAATCGAACTCGCCCTTCATGCCGCCGAGCCGGCCCACATTGACGATGCGCCCGAGGATCGCGGCCGCCGCGAGGTTCTGGTTGGCGACGCTTGCCGACACCTGATCGACGATCAGGTCGACGCCCTTTTGGCCGGTCGCCTGTTTCACCGCCTCCGGCCAATTCGGATCGCTCGAATCGAGCGCGAGGTCGCAGCCGAACTCCTTGAGCCGCGCCCGGCGCTCGGCATTGGTCGAGGTGCCCATGACGAGCGCGGCGCCCATCACCTTGCCGATCTGCATGCCGAGCAGGCCGACGCCGGAGCTCGCGCCTTGAATCAACAGGGTCTCGCCGCGCTTGAGGCGGCCGGCGGTGACGACGGCGTTGTGCATGGTCTGGAGCGCGACCGGAAAACACGCCGCCTGCTCGAACGTCATGTTGTTGGCCGGGATGTGATGCACCCGGCCCCAATCGGTGACCGCATATTCGGCGTAGCCGCCCGGTGCCGACGCCATGACGCGGTCGCCCGGATCGATTCCCGTCACGTCGCCGCCGACCGCCGCGACCTCGCCGGCGCATTCGAGACCGAGGCGGGCGCCGCGGCCGCCGACAGCGCCGTGCTGATGGCCGAGGCTCACAAGGAGATCGGCGCGATTGAGGCTCGACGCCCGCACGCGGATCAATACCTCGTTCGGCTTGGGCGCGGGCTTTTCCAGATCGCGGATCTCGACGCCGTTCTCACCAACGACTGCGGCTTTCATGACGGGCTCCGGTAGGGTGCGGGCAGATTACTGCGGGGCTTTGGGCGCGGTGCAGCGTACACGATCTCGCGTCATGCGTGCGACGTTTCGGAACAAGGAATTGAGCCGGCACAGCGGCAGCTATGCACAAGAAAAAAATTCAACGAAAGGGTGTGGCGAGAATCCGTTTTCGAGATTGCCAACACTCGAAACCAGTTCTGACGGACGCATCTTTAACGTCTTCTAAACACCCGGCCCGCAACATGGGAGCCATGCCGGAATCGGATGTCTGGTCCGTGTCCCGAATGAACAGGCATTCCCTCCAGCGCCGTGATCACCGGTCCGACGAAGCAAGGATAACAAGCATGCGCATCATCCCGCTCAAAGCGCTGACAGTCGCGCTCGCAGCGCTCATCGCCACCGCGATCCCGGCATTTGCCGAGGACGGCGTCTCCGCAGACAAGATCGTATTCGGCCAGGCAGCCGCGCTCGACGGCCCCGCTTCGGCGCTCGGCCTGGGCATGAAGCTCGGCCTCGAGGCCGCCTTCGCGGAGGCCAACAAGGCGGGCGGCGTCAAGGGCCGCAAGCTCGAGCTCAAGAGTGTCGACGACGGCTACGAGCCCACCAAGTCGATCGACGCGGTCAAGAAGCTTCTCGCCGAAGACAAGGTTTTCGCACTCGCGGGTTCGGTCGGCACGCCGACGGCGGCCGCCACCCTGCCGATCGCGACCGCGGCCGGCGTACCCTTCATCGGCGCGTTCACGGGCGCCGAGGCATTGCGCGAGCCCTACAAGCCGTTGGTGGTCAATGTTCGCGCCAGCTACTACGAGGAAACCGAGGCGATGGTCGAGCACCTGACCAAGGATCTCGGCGCGTCCAAGATCGCCATCATGTATCAGGACGACGCCTTCGGCCAAGCCGGCCTCGCCGGGGTCAAGAAGGCGCTCGACAAGCGCAAGATGGAGCTGGCGGCCGAGGGCACGTTCGAGCGCAACACGACCGCGGTCAAAGGCGCGCTCCTGGCAATCAAGAAGGCCGATCCCGACGCCGTCATCATGATCTCGCCCTACAAGCCCGCGGCCGAGTTCATCAAGCTCGCCCGGCAGATCAAGTTTGCGGCGACCTTCGTCAATATCTCATTCGTCGGCTCCGATGCGCTTGCCAAGGAGCTCGGAACCGGTGGCGCCGGCACCGTCGTGACGCAAGTCGTTCCGTTCCCGAAAGACGCATCGGTGCCGGTGGTCGCGCGCTATCAGGCGGCGCTCAAGGCCGTCGCCCCCGACGCGCAGCCCGGTTTTGTTTCGCTCGAGGGCTATCTGGTCGGCCGCACCATCGTGGCGGCGCTCGAGAAGATCAATGGCGACCCCACCCGGCAGTCCTTCGTCGAGGCGGTGCAAAAGAGCGGCGGTTTCGAACTCGGCGGCCTCAAGCTCGCCTATGGGGCGTCCAACAACCGCGGCTCCGACCAGGTATTCCTGACCGTGATCCAACCCGACGGCAGCTTCAAGGCGGTCACCCGCCTCGAGAAGCTATAAGCCGGATCGCAGCGAGGCCGCGCCAGGAAATGTCGTTCGAACATTTCTGAACATCATAGCTTCCGCGAGTACCAACATGATGAAGATCGCAATATCGACGTGGGGACACTTCGGGCTGCGAAGTCGGTTGTTCGCGGCTTTTGGTGTCGTCGCCGCATTGACGGTGCTCGCGAGCGGCACCGCGCTCGTCTCGTACAGCGGGCTTGCGCGCTCGCTTGCGGTTGTCACCGGCACGAGCTTGCCGCAGGTCACGCATGCCTCGAAGGTCGCCAAGGCGGCGGGCGAAGTCGCCGCGGCCGCACCCGCGCTGCAAGCCGCCGCAAGCCCGGCCGAGCGTGCGCGCGCCCTCAAGGAACTGGACGCCGCCCGTGACGAGCTCGCGCAGGCCGTCGATGCGCTTGCGGCGGCTGATAGCGCCAAGCTCAAGGATACCGCCCATCGGATGTCGCAGAATCTCGACCGGCTCAAGCAATCGGTCGAAAAGCGCGAGTCGATTGTAGCCTCGCGCCGCGCGCTCGCCGATGATTTGCGCAAGCTGCATGACAAGCTCACGGAAAAGCTTGCGCCCTTGGCGGACGACGCGAACTTTACGTTGACGCTCGGCCTGCAGGGAGCGACCGACAAGATCGATGACGTCGAGGCCATCGCGAAGACGTTGGCTGGGCTCGCCGACAAGGAGCTTGGTGCGCTGCAGGCCGCCCTTGATGTGCGTGCCGAATCCAATCTCGTTCTCGGACTTCTCGTCGAGGCCGCGGATCTGCCGTCGGGCGATCTGCTGCCGCCGGTCAAGGACAGGTTCACCGCCGCGGCAGGACGCCTCGCCAAGGCCGCGAAAGCTCTGGCGAACGCCGAGATAACGAAATTCGCCACCGATCTGGTGAGCATCGGCAAGCGCGACGACAATATTTTCGAGCTCAAGGTCAAGGAGTTCGCGAATGCCGCCGCGGGCGCCAATGTGGTGCGGGAAAACCGCGTGCTGGTGCAGGAGTTGGCGGACGAGGTTGCGGCGCTCGGCACGGCGGCCGAAGCGGGCGCCGCCGCCGCGGTCCATGCGTCCGCAGCCGAGATCAGCCGCGGCCAGGTCATCCTCGTCAGCCTCGCCTTGGGAAGCCTCGCGACTGCCATCGGGGTCGGCTGGTTCTACGTCGGCCGCGGTGTCGTGCGGCGGGTCAGGCGGCTGCAACGCAGCATGCATCGCATCGCGGAAGGTGATCTCGATGCCGAGATCGCGACGACCGGCACGGATGAGATTGCCGACATGGCCTCGGCCTTGAAGATTTTGCGCGACGCAAGGCGCCAGGCGCTGCTGGGCGACGAGCGTGCCGCCCAGGAGCGCACGCGCATGACGCAAGAGCGTCGCAACGAGCTGCACTCGCTTGCCGATGGCCTCGAAAGCGAGGTCAGGACGGTGGTGCAAACCGTCACCACGTCGGCCGAGAAAGTGCATGGTACCGCCGAAGGTATGGTCAACGTCGCCTCGAATGCCAACACGGAGGCGGGGTTCGCTGCGGAAGCCTCCAAGCGGGCCTCGACCAACGTGCATACCGTCGCGGCCGCCGCCGAGGAGCTCAGCGCCTCCATCGGCGAGATCGGCCGCAAGGTCGCGGATTCCGCCGCCGTTGCGTCGGAGGCCGTGAGCGAGGCGGAGCGCACCCGCGCCACGATGCGCACTCTGGCGGCCGCCGCCCAGAAGATCGGCGATGTGATGCACCTGATTCAGGCGGTGGCCGGGCAGACGAACCTTCTCGCCCTGAATGCCACGATCGAGGCGGCGCGCGCCGGCGAGGCGGGCAAAGGCTTCGCCGTGGTGGCGAACGAAGTGAAGTCGCTCGCTGCCCAGACCGCGAAGGCGACCGAAGAGATCTCGAGTCAGATCAACACGATCCAGTCGACCACCGACGAGGCTGTCCAGGCCATCGAGCGTATTGGCGCGACGATTGCGCGCATCAACGAAATCGCGACCGCCGTTTCGGCGGCCGTCGAGGAGCAGGATGCCACGACTCGCGACATCGCGCAGAACGTCCACCAGGCCGCCGAAAGCACAAATCTGGTGAGCGAGAAAGTCGAAGCGCTCGCCGGCGCTGCGGGAAAAACCGGGCAGTCGTCGGAGATGGTGCGCGACCACGCCGCCGAGCTTGCGCGGCAGGGTGCGTCCCTGCGCGGTCAGGTAGACCGCTTCCTGTCCCAGATCCGCGCCGCCTGATCCGCGTCGTGTTCGTGGCGGCGACGTCCTTCCTCCGCAAAGGAGGAGTTGGGGTCGTGCGGCGGCCGAGCGTGCGCGGCCGCTGCGGCTGCCGCCGAAATGGGCCGGTGGCGGCGCTGTCTCCGCTCACGCCGAGCTGAACGCTCGCCCGCCAGCCGGCCGGCCTCGCTGGTCGGTGAGGATTTTTCCACGCGTGGTCGTTCCAATTCATCTGGCATCGTCGGTCCGGACGATTTTCCACCTTGGCCGCCGTCGGGCGGTTGGGGCATGCTCGGCCGGCCCGGCGCGGAGATCGGCTGGGGCGGATGAGAAAAATGCAGGACAGGCCGGAGGGAATCATGATCCGCATGGGGTGTCTGGCTGCGGCGCTTTGGCTCATGGGCAGCGCTGTGCGCGCGCAGGACGTGGCGGGCATCGAGTTGTGCACGCACGAGACCCGCATGGACAGGCGGACCGGCTGCCTGCAGAGCAATATCGACTATCTGCATCAGCTCATCGCGAAAAACGCCGCCGATGCGCAACAGAAGCTGAACGCTGCGACGAGCGAGATCACCGTCTTGAAGGCGGCGCTCGCCAGTCTGCAGGTGAGCGTTGAAAAACTGCAGGCCGCGGCGAAAAAACCGGAAGCGCCACCGAGCAAACCGGAAGCCAAGTGAAGGCGTTAAGCGGAGGCGTTGAGCGGAGGTGTAAAGCGCAGTCGCGGGCGAAGGTCGTGAGCGAAGGTGGCTGGAAAACCCCGTGCGCGCGCCTCAGGCCTTGATCCCCACCGTCATGCGGCGCAGCACCGCGTTGCGTTTGATGAAATGATGCCGCAAGGCGCCACCGACATGCACGACCACAAGCGCCGCCAGCAGATAGGCGATGATCTTGTGGGAATCCTCGAGCAGCGGCCGCATGGCGCGGTCCTGCACGAAAAGCGGGACCTCGATGCCGAACAGGTCCTGCCGCAAGGGCACCCGTCCGGTGCCGGCCATTGCCCAGCCGGTCAAGGTCGTGGCGAGCATCAGCACATAAAGCCCGAAATGCCCGAGATGCGCGGCCGCGCGCTCCCATGGTTTGAGATCGCCGGGCAGCGTGGGGACTGGATTGGCCCAACGCCATAGCAGGCGAAGCACGAGCAGCCCCATGAGGTCGTAGCCGATCGCGGCGTGCCAGGCATAGTTCGCCAGCCGATCGGGGCGGGCGACGAGATGGGTCATCCACCAGCCGTGAATGAGCAGAACCAAAATGAACGCGGCGCCGAGCCAATGCAGCAGCTTGGCGACGAAGCCCCATTGGTCGGTGGTGCTGCGGATCATGCGGGTGTCTCCGGCCGGCCCGATGACGCCAGGTCCCGCGATGGAACCAAGTGAGGGCACACTGGCTTATGTGTAGCGGGGCGAGCGATTCGATGCGAATCGCTCGGCATCGCGACTTTCCACGACCTCCACACCGTATGAACAGCGCTCGCCATCGCGTTGAGATGTCGACCGGTTGGCACACGCTTGCGCCACGATAACGCCACGCGGTCGCCATCGGGGCGCCAACGCCGCAAGGCCTCATGCGGGCCAACGAGGGTTCGTCGCACGGATTCGAGGAGACGTTATGGGCAGGGTCATGCAGCTTTTTCTCGCCGGCATGGTGGCGGCGACCTTCGTCTTGCTTGCGCCGGTCGGTGTCGCCAATAGCGATCCGGCCGTGCGACTGGCGCAGGCCCCGCTAACTCCGGAACAGAAGAAGGAGCAGGAGCAGAAGAAGAAGCCGCCAGGCCAGCCGCAGCCCCCCGCCACCCAGCAGCCGCGGCCGCCGGGTCCCACGCAGCCGCCGGCGGTGCAAGCCCCGAAGCCGCCGAGCGCGCCCGCGCAGAATTCCACCGCCGGGGCCGCCGCAACGTCCGGCGCAGACCGCCCCCGCACAGCCGCCGGCGCCCGGCCAGCCGCCGCATCCGCCGCAGGGCGCGCCTGCACAGATTCCGCCGCCGGGGCCGGCCCAACGTCCGGCGCAGACCGCCCCCGCACAGCCGCCGGCGCCCGGCCAGCCGCCGCATCCGCCGCAGGGCGCGCCTGCACAGATTCCACCGCCAGGGCCGGCCCAACGTCCGGCGCAGACCACTCCTGCACAGCCGCCGGCGCCCGGCCAGCCGCCGCGTCCGCCGCAAGGCGCTCCCGCACAGGCCCCGCCGGCCGGGCCGGCCCAGCAGCCGGCGCAAACCATCCCGCCGCAGCCGCCGGCGGCTCTTGGGCAGCCTCCGCGCCCGCCACAGGGCGCGCCCGCGCAGGTTCCCCCGGCTGGGCCGGTGCAACGGCCGGCACAGACCGCGCCCCTGCCGGCACTGCCGGCGGTGCCCGCGGCTCCTGCCGCCGCGCAGGCCCAGCCGCTGCGGCCGGCCGGCCCGGGAGCCGGCATCGCGCCGCGCTCCGCGCAGGGACAGCCGATGGTCCGGGTCCAGGAGTTGCAAGCCGAACGGCATCAGACCGTCGAGGGCAACCGCACCATCTTCCGCGAGCCCGACCGCATCATCATTCGAGAGAACGATGGACGCTTCCTCGTCCGGCACAGCGAGACCGACCGTTTCCGCTACAACGCCAGCGACGTGCGGGTCGAACGCCGGGGCAACAACAACGTCACCATCGCGGTGCGTCCGGATGGCGTGCGCATCGTCACCGTCCTCGACGACAACGGACGGCTGGTGCGGCGCTCCCGCGTCTTGCCGGACGGCCGCGAGATCGTGCTCATCGAGGATCGCGGTCCGGTCGGCGCCGATTATAATTATTTCGTCGAGCTGCCGCCGCTGGCGATCCGGATTCCGCGCGAGCGCTATATCGTGGAAACCGAACGGGCGAGCCCGGCGATGATCTACGAGGCGCTGATCGCCCCTCCGATCGAGCGGCTGGAGCGGCCCTACACGCTCGAGGAAATCCGCTACAGCCCGACGCTGCGCGAGCGCATGCCGCGCATCGACATCGATACCATCAATTTCGAGTTCGGATCATGGGAGGTGCCGCCCGACCAGCTCGACCGCCTGGCGGTGGTCGCGGAGGCGATCAATCGCGCGATCAGCCGCAATCCGCGCGAGGTCTTCCTGATCGAAGGCCACACCGACGCGGTCGGCTCCGACGTCGACAATCTGTCGCTGTCGGACCGCCGCGCCGAATCGGTCGCACTCGCCTTGTCGGATCGCTTCCAGGTTCCAGCCGAGAACCTGTCGACGCAGGGATACGGCAAGCAATACCTCAAGATTCCGACCGACGGACCGGAGCGCGAGAACCGCCGCGTCGCGGTGCGTCGCATCACGCCGCTGCTGGCCGGGGGAGGCTGAGCGGCGCCGGCCGGCGGGATTTCCTCGCAGGCCGCAGGGCGGATATCATGGGGCGGCCCCGCCAACCAGGATCCCCTGCGCCATGTCAACTCCCGATGCCGGTCTGCCGCTCACCTTCGCGTGCGGACTCTATGACCGCATGGTGCCGCTCTACAGCGGCGAGGTACGTCCCAGGGGAATCGATCTGAATTTCCTCGCGATCAACTCGCCGCGCGACATTTTCGATCGCATGGCCGGCGCGCAGGCTTTCGACGCTTCGGAAATGTCGCTGTCGGAAGTGGTCACCCGCATCGCGGCGAAGCAGTGTCCTTTCGTCGCCATCCCGATATTCCCCTCGCGCGTCTTCCGTCACGGCTACATCACGGTCAACGCTAAGTCCGTTCGCTCGGCCAAGGACCTCGCGGGCAAGCGCATCGGCGTTCCGCTCTACACGCAGACCGCGGCGGTGTTCATGCGCGGGCTGCTCAAGGAAGAGTACGGCGTCGACTTGTCGGGCGTGCAGTGGGTCGAGGGCGCGATCAATGCCGCGACCACGCACGGCCATCCCACCGTGCTGCCGGTGCTCGGGCCGCTGTCTATCACCGCCAACAATACGGGGCGCTCGCTGAGCGACCTGCTCGCCGGCGGCGAGATCGATGCGATCCTCGGCACCAGCCTGCCGGCGTCCATGAAGACGACGCCCGACGTCCAGCGCCTGTTTCCCGATTTTCGCGCGACCGAGAAGGACTATTACAGGCGCACGCATATCTTTCCGATCATGCACCTGGTCGTCATCCGGCGCGAGATCTACCAGAAGCATCCGTTCGTCGCGCGCAGCCTCTACGAGGCGCTGTGCGCCTCGAAGGATCGCGCATTGCAAAAAATGCGCTACCTGGGCGCGCTGCGCTACATGCTGCCCTGGCTGATGTCCGATCTCGACGAGATCGACGACGTGTTCGACGGCGACCCGTGGCCCTATGGGATCGAGCCGAACCGGCCGACGCTGGAAGCCGCACTTCGCTATCTGTTCGACCAGGCCATGATCGCCGCGCCGATGACGGTCGAGGACGTGTTCGAGCCGCTGCGCGACGGATGCAGGTTCTGAGGCGCATGCCCAGTTCCGTGGCGGCCTTGCGGTTCGCCTGTCCGCAGCGCTGATTCTGTCGAGCCCCACCTGGAGCTGCGGTGCGCCGCGCGGGTTTATGCAAAGTTAACCATGCTCGGACAGGATGCATCGCGGGTCGGTTCGGCGCGGGCGGTGCATAAGATGGGTCGTTTCGTTTCCAATCTGAAGCTGCTTCACAAGCTCGCGATTCCGGGGGTCCTGATCCTGGCCTCGGGCGTCGTGACGCTGGTGCTCGCCCTTCATTGGGTTGCGGTCTTCGAGGATAACGTCACGGCGATCGTCGACCGGCAAGCCGTCCGGATCGAACGCGTCCTCACCCTCGTCGGCAACCTCAACCAGGCGACGATCACGCAGCGCGATCTGCGGCTGGCCACCAACGTCGAAGCCGCCGAGAAACTCGCGGCCGAATACCGGCAGAAATTGCAAAAGGTCGCGGCTGAGCTCGACGCGGTCGTGCCGCTGATGACGGACCCCGCTCAGCGCCGCCTCGTCGAGGATGCACAAGCCGCGTTTACGCAGTTCCTCGGCGTCGGCGGCGAGCAGAGCGCGCAAATCATCGCAGCGCTCAAGACCGGCACGCCGCCGCCGAGCAACGGCAAGGGACGGGTCTGGCGGCAGAAGGTCGACGATCTGCTCGGCGAGATCGCGGCGCTGAGCCACGCGAACATGTCCCGGGCGAAGGAGTCCGGCATAGCCGAAGGACGTCGCGCCGCCGCCATGCTGGTCGGGGTGAGCGTGCTCGCGGTGGTGGTGGGACTCGGCATGCTGGCCTGGATCGCGATCGCGCAGGTTGCGCGTCCGCTTGGCGGCATTACGGCGCTGATGGGCCGGCTCGCCGCCGGCGATCTCACGGTCGAGGTCGAGGGCGCCGAGCGGCGCGACGAGGTCGGCGCAATCGCGCGGGCGCTCGCGGTGTTCCGGCGCACCGCGATCGAGGTCGAACGCACGCGGGCCGCGCATGACGCCGAAAGCGAGGCGAAGGTCGCACGCGCACAGGCGCTCGACCGGCTGACCCGCGAGTTCGAAGACAAGACCCAGACGCTCGCGCAGTCGCTGTCCGCGGCCGCGCGTCAGCTTCAGACTGCGGCGCAATCGATGTCGAGCACGGCCGATACCGCCAACCAGCAGTCGGCCACGGTGGCGGTCGCCTCCGAGCAGGCCTCCGCCAATGTGGAGACGGTCGCGGCCGCGACCGAGGAGCTCGCCGCCTCGATCCGGGAGATCGCCCAGCAGGTGACCGAATCCGCCACCATCTCGGGCCGGGCGGCCGATGAGGCCAAGCACACCGATCATACCGTGCAGGCGCTTGCCGAGGCGGCGCAGAAGATCGGCGAGGTAGTGGAGCTCATCAACTCGATCGCCGCACAGACCAATCTGCTCGCGCTCAACGCCACCATCGAGTCGGCACGCGCGGGCGAGGCCGGCAAGGGTTTTGCCGTGGTCGCCGCCGAGGTGAAGACGCTTGCGGCGCAGACGGCGGCCGCGACCGGCGAGATCGCCGGCCAGGTCGGGCATATCCAGGCTGCCACCAAGGAGGCCGTCGCGGTCATCCGCCGTGTGGCCGCCACCATCGAGGAGATCAACCACATCGCGACCTCGATCGCGGCCGCGATGGAAGAGCAGGGTGCCGCGACCGCGGAGATCGCGCGCACGATCACCCAGGCCGCGCAGGGCACGCGCGACGTGTCGGCCAATGTGGGCGGCCTCAAGCAGGCGGCGACAGCCAGCCGCGGCACCGCCGGGGAGGTTCTCAGCGCGGCCGGCGAGCTCGCCCGGCAGGCGCATGAGCTCACCGGCGGCCTGGCGGACTTCCTCGCCGGCACCAAGGCGGCGTAGCGAAGAATCTTCGCGGTTCGGCCGCGCCCTGCCGATTGCCCCGTGGCCTCCTGGGCGCTGCACGCAAAATTTGGCGAAACCGGACCTTGTCGGGACCGGCGCCAGTGTTCTTCACGTTCTCTTAAGCATAAGACCCTAGGTTTTCGCCGACCCGGCTGCGGTTTCGTGGCGCTGAGCGCCGTCCCCCCGAGAAGCATGCCTGGTGGAAGCTCGAGGGGGGCATAAATATGTTCGCGCGATTTCGGATGACGATCGGGTTCAAGATCTACGCGGTGATCGGCCTCGTATTTCTCGGATTCATCGCCTCGGTATTGCTTGACGCGCGAGAGCTGGGGTTGAGCCTCCAGCACCAGAAACAAAACGAGCTGACCCATCTGGGCGAGGTCGCGCTCGCGATCATCAAGGAAGAGCACGCCGCCGCCCAGAAAGGCACGATAAAGGCGGAGGATGCGCAAAAGCGCGCGGCCGCGCGCATCGAAAGCCTGCGGTACGGGCAAGGCGACTATTTCTGGATCAACGACATGCATCACCGGATGGTGATGCACCCGACAAATCCGAAGCTGAACGGCCAGGATCTCTCGGACTACAAGGATCCCAACGGCAAGGCGTTGTTTGTCGAGATGGTCGATGTCGTCAAGCGCCAGGGCAGCGGTTTCGTGCCCTATGAGTGGCCGAAGCCGGGCGCGGAGAAGCCGCAGCCGAAGCTGTCCTACGTGGCCGGTTTCGAGCCCTGGGGGTGGATGATCGGCACCGGCGTCTATATCGATGATCTGAGGCAGGAGATTTGGGAATCGACCCGGCGTGCGTTGCTGACGGCCGGCCTGCTGATGCTCGTCACCGGCTTCCTGGCAATGCTTGTGGCGCGGCGCACGTCGCGGGCCTTGCATGCGATGACGGCTGCGATGCACCAGCTCGCGGACGGAAATTTCGACCTGATCCTGCCCGGACTCGGACGCAAGGACGAGATCGGCGACGTGGCGGGGGCGGTGGAATCGTTCAAACTCAAGTCTGCCGAAAAGGCGCGGCGCGAGGCCGAGGAA
This sequence comes from uncultured Pseudomonadota bacterium, assembly GCA_963791155.1. GTDB lineage: Bacteria > Pseudomonadota > Alphaproteobacteria > Rhizobiales > Xanthobacteraceae > JAVDCA01. The sequence continues at coordinate 60,520 of CAWBRI010000005.1, read as the reverse complement.
AAAGCCGTGCTGGACCGCACGATGGCGGCCGAGCGCAAGACGGCGCTGCTGGCGCTCGCCGACCGGTTCGAGAATGCGGTCGGCGGCATCGTCGAGAGCGTGTCATCGGCATCGAGCGGGCTGGAGGAGGCGGCCAGCACCCTGAGCAAAACCGCGGAATCGACGCAGCAGCTGTCCACGTCCGTGGCCGCCGCCTCCGAACAGGCATCCTCCAATGTCCAGACGGTTGCCGCCGCGGCCGGGCAATTGACCTCCTCGGTCGATGAGATCAGCCGCCGGGTGCACGAGTCGAGCCAGATCGCCAACGAGGCGGTGAACCAGGCGCAGCAGACCGACGCCCGCATCACCGAACTGTCGCAGGCGGCCGGGCGCATCGGCGACATCGTGAAGCTGATCTCCACGATTGCCGAACAGACCAACCTGCTCGCCCTCAACGCCACCATCGAGTCCGCGCGAGCGGGCGAGGCCGGCAAGGGCTTCGCCGTGGTCGCGCACGAGGTCAAATCGCTGGCGACGCAGACCGCCAAGGCGACCGAGGAAATAGGCAAGCAGATTTCCGGCATGCAGGCGGCGACGAACGATTCGGTCGCCGCCATCAAGGCGATCGGCGGCACGATCGGGCATATCTCCGAGATCTCCACCACCATCGCGGCGGCGGTGGAAGAGCAGGGTGCCGCAACCCAGGAGATCGCCCGCAATGTTCAACAGGCCGCCGCCGGCACGACCCAGGTCGCGAGCAACATCACCGAGGTAAACCACGGGGCGGTCAAGACCGGCTCCGCCTCGGGCCAGGTGCTGGCGTCGGCCCGCTCGCTTTCCTCCGAGAGCAATCGCCTCAAGTCCGAAGTGCAGAAATTCCTGAGCACCATTCGGGCCGCTTGATCCAGCGGGCGCGCAGGCCCTCGGCGCGGCCGTCACCAGGCCGCATGGCGCCTGCACGCAGCGACAGCGCGGCCGCCTTGCTCGGCGGGACGCGACGGGCGCCTGGGACGTCGGCGGGCACAAGCCGACGCCGGTTTCAGATATGCTTGCCGATGACGCGATCGAGCGAATACGGGCCGCCGCCGCGCAACGCAATGGCTAGCATGACGATGCCCCAGATCAGCGTGGTTTCCATTGGGAAAAAGCCCCGCGGCATCATCACCACGAAGGTGATGATGGCCATTTCAACGGCGACGGCGGCGGCGAACACCCGGGTGAACAGGCCGAAGACAATGCAAATCGCGCCGACGGTCTCGATGAAGATCGCCGCATAGGCAAAACCGCTGGCGGGCACGAATCCGCTTTTTTCGAAGTAACCCGTGACCCCGGCCACCCCGGTATTGATCTTGGTCCAGCCGTGGACGAACAGAACGGCTCCCACGGTGATGCGGATCATCGGATACCAGAGATCCGACACGGCCGCGTAAAATCCCTTAAGCCCCGCAAAGATCAGCTTCGGCTCACCGTGTTCCATGTCGGCCATGAGGTTCCCCTTGCGGTGCATTTGTTTGTCGGCCGCAGCAACGCTCGCGCGAGGCCCGCTCTATCAACAATCTCCCGCTTTATCAATTGTTCCGAAACACTCGGTTCGCGGCCGCACCCTCTCTGGCTCACATTCTACCTCGACTTGGGGGTCCCGAAGCGGCAGGTTTCACGCATGCCACGGGCATCGCAACCGATGGAGTGGTCACCGAGCGGGTTTGTCATTGGAACAACACGGTTCAGGCAGCCTCGCAAACAAAGGAGAAAGTCCCATGCGCGGAACAAAACTCGCAATGTCGATGATGCTGTTCGTGGCTTCGGCCATGATCGGCGCCGCTCGCGCGGATTCCGACGATGTGAAATGGATCGCGCAGTGCATGAAGGACAATCAGGATGCCAAGGTGGCGGCATCGGTGATTCAGAAATATTGCTCGTGCATGAACGACAAAATGAGCAGCAACGAAACCCAGTCGATTACCCAATGGGAAAAGACGCATGTCGCGGAACGGCGGGCGTGTGATCGGGAGGCCGGCTGGAAGTAATCGCCTCGCCGGCGTTTCCGCGGGTCTGACAGGCCGCGTCGGGCTCAGCGCGCGGAGGTCGGCGCGCGGCTGCGGGCACGGACCACCGATGCCAGCTGCGTCGACGGGGTGGCGACGTTCGTGGCCAATCCCATCAACATGAGCAGGCGTATCGTGAGCCATGCCACGTCCAATTCCCAGAATCTGTGACCATGCCGTGCCGAACGCGGATCGGCATGGTGATTATTGTGCCAGCCTTCGCCGTTGGCGAGCACGCCGAGAATGATGTTGTTGCGGCTGTTGTCCGGCGTCTCGTAATTGCGATAGCCCCATAGATGGCTCACCGAGTTGATCGCCCAGGTCATGTGCCAGTGGACGACGGTGCGCACGAAAACGCCCCACACGAGCAGGCTGATGCCGAAGCGCGTCGCCTGCGCGAGCGTCCCGCCGAGCAGCAGCTCCGCGATGAGGCCGCCGAGAAAGAAGGCGACCCATGAGATGAAGACGATCTTCCACCACCACCACTTGCTGTCGATCCAGGCGTAGAATTTGTCGCGGGTGAGATCCTTTGAATATCGGTCATAGAGCTCAAGCAGCTCGTGGCCTTCGACCTTGGTCATGACCCAGCCGACATGGCCCCAGAAGAAATTGACGAGCGGACTGTGGGGATCGTTCGGCTCGTCGGCATATTGATGGTGGCGCCGATGGATCGCGACCCATCTTATCGGGCTGCCCTGCAAGCAGCACACGCCGAGGATGACGAGCGTGCGCTCCAGCCATTTCGGACAGGCGAAGCCCTTGTGGGTCAGCAACCGGTGGTAGCCGATGTTGATGCCGAGCAGGCCGAACACGTACAGGCTGAGGACCGCCGATATCACGCCGGTCCAGCTGAAACACCAGGGCAGAAAAGCGAGCAACGCCACGAGGTGATAGAAGATGATCCCGTTCGCGAAGTTCCACGCGATCCGCGGCGAGCGGGCGGCCGCGGCCGGGCATCGAGTCGCGTCTGATTGTCCGCTTGTGATCGTGATCGTCGCTTCGGGCACACCGTCAGTCATTCGCGGCGACGACCTCCATGGCCAATGTTCGATATGGCTGAAGGCGCGGTTCTAGCCTCCCAAACCGGACTTGGCGCTGCGACAATTCGGCCCTACGATGACAAATCCCGCGCCCCGGGAGGCATCCGGAGGCGCCTGGCTCTGGCGGCTTTCCGACCGACCGACCGTTCGACGATGACGGAGGTTGCCGAAGTCCTTCGGGCGAACCGGGGGTGGTACTAGCTTTGCGGGCGCATCCGATCCGCTGACTGGAAATAATTTCTCGCATAGGCGACAAGCGCTCCGTCGCTCGGATGATCGACGGTTTCCACCCCCGCGATGGCGTTCGTCAGTTTGGATTTTGGGCGCATGGCGGTGAATATGCTTCGCGCGCTCGGTCGTTGCATTCGCCGGGCCTGCGATGAGGATGGCGCCGGGGGCCTCACGGGGGCTCGCCTGGAGGGGAGCTGGTGGCTGCTGCGGGCGGATCGGTCGAGCGCGCGCAAAGCCCATGCTGCGCGGCCACTCAATCCCGCTTCGGGATGCCGGCTTTTTCGATCACGGCGGCCCATTTGGCGATGTCGCTCTTCAGGCGCGCCGTCATCTCGTCCGGCGTGCTGCCGCGCATCTCCATCCCCAGCGATCGGGCTTTCTCTTGGACCTCGGGATTCGAAATGACGTCGTTGATGGCGTCGTTGAGGGTCCGGACGATCTCCGCAGGGGTCGCGGCGGGAACCGAAATCCCGTTCCAGCTCGCGACCTCGAAGCCCTTGAGGCCGGCCTCCTGCACGGTGGGAAGTTCCGGCAGGTAGTTCGTCCGCTTCGGGCCGGTGGACGCCAAGGCCAGGATCTTCTTATCGGCGATCTGCCCCTGCAGTGCGGCATAGAACTCGAACGCGAAGTCGACATCGCCGCGCAGGACGGCCGTGGCCATGTCGGGCGACGTGCGGAACGGAACGATCGTCACCTCGACGCCGGCCGCGGTTCTGAAAAGCTCGGCCGCCAGGTTTTGGGTGCTCCCGGGATTGATGGTGCCGACGTTCAACCGTCCCGGGTTCTGGCGCGCCGCCTTGATGATGTCCTGCACGGATTTCAGCGGCGAGCCGCCCCTGGTCACGATCAGGAGGTCGAAGAAGGACGTGGTCGACGTCGACGCGAAGTCGCTCAGGATGTCGTAGGGCAGGGACCGGAACAGGGCCTTGCTGATGGCGTTGTTGTTGCCCGTCATCAGCAAGGTATAGCCGTCGGGCGCCGCCGAGGCGCCGGCTTTTGCCGCCACGATTCCGCCGCCGCCGGGACGGTTGTCCACGACGAACTGCTGGTTCAGCCGGCCCGAGAGCTTTTCCGCCAGAATCCGCATTCCGGTGTCCGCGATGCCGCCGGCCCCGTACGGCACGATGAGGATCACCGGGCGATCCGGATAGCGCGATTGGGCGCCGGCTGTCACGCTCACGGCGACCGCCGACAGGACCGCGCCCGCGATGCCGCCGCTGCGAAGCCAGCGCGCCAGCCGACATCGCGCCGCGCCGCGGATATGGTCGGTCATCGGAAATCCTCCCCCGGATTGTCGGCGCCGTTGGTCCGTTGGCCACCTTGCGTGCATTGTTTCACGGCGATCCTCGTCGTCAAGCATGTTGTGCCGGACGTTTCCCGGCCGTTTCTTGGCCCTCGCACGCAATGGACGCCTGCGCCAATTCAACGCACGCCCGCTTCGCCGAAATCCCGCGTTTCCGCGGCCGGGGCGATGTGGTACGAAGGCCGCTGTCTTGCGCCAAGACGTATTGCACCAAGACCCGTCGCGAGGATCGAGGCGACCATGAGAACATTGACCATCGCTGCCATGATCGTTGCGGTGCTGACCGCAACTGCCGCTGCGCAGGAAAACAAGGGGCCGCTCACGCGGCGAAGCGATGCTGAAAAGCAAAACGACGCCGAAATCGACAAGGCATACAGGGCCGCGACCGGACGAACACAGACCCCGGCTCCGGCTGCCAAGCTCGACCCGTGGCAGGCCGTACGGCCGGCGACGCCCGACAAGGCGAAACATTAGCGCTTGATGCCGGACCCGGTCCGGCGTCGACCGACTTTTCGGACGAAAGAGCACCCGAGATGACTTCCGCGATCAAGCTGCAAGACCTCAAGTCCAACGACATCACGATCCATCCGGTCGTCGAGCAGGAGGCGCCGTTCTTCGACGTGCTGGAGTTCTTTCCGAGCCTGACCAAGGAGCTGCTCGCGGAGAACCGCTCCTGGCTGGAGCCGCACTGCATCGATCCGGTCACGGGCCGGCTGGTGCTGTGCGTCCAGAGTTTCGTCGTGAAGACGCCGCACCACAACATCCTGATCGATTCCTGCGTCGGCAATCACAAGCCGCGGCCGACGCGGCCGTTCTGGAACATGATGAACGACGACCGTTACGAGAAGAGCCTCGCCGCCACCGGGTTGAGCGTGAACGACATCGACTACGTCATGTGCACGCACCTGCATGTCGACCACGTCGGCTGGAATACGCGGCTCGAGAACGGTCGCTGGGTGCCGACCTTCCCGAAGGCCAAATACCTCATGGCCGACCGCGAGCTCGCGCACTGGACGCAGAAGCACAAGGAGGACCCGGCGAGCCTTCCCTGGATCGCCAACTCCGTGCTGCCGATCGTCGAGGCCAAGCGCGCGCAGATCGTGAAGAGCGATTTTGCGTTCAATGAGTCGGTGCGGTTCATCCCGACGCCGGGCCACACCATCGATCATTTCTCGGTGCTGGTCGGGCGGCCCGGACAGGACGCCTTGATCACCGGCGACATGATCCATTCGCCGATCCAGGGCCGCTATCCCGAGCTCGGCATGCGGGCGGACCACGATTCCAGGCAGGCCGGGCAGACGCGGCGCCAGGTGTTCGACCGCTTCTGCGACGAGCCGACGCTGATGTGCGTGGCGCATTTCCCGTCGCCCTCGATCGGGCGGGTCAGGCGCTGGGACGACGGATTCAAGTTCATTTCGATGTGAGCGTCCGGCTCGCGCCACGCCGCGCGCTACGCCGGGGGATCCCGGCCGGTGGCGACCGGCGCTGCGCCCTGCAGCGTCGAGAGCGGCGCCTCGACCGCCCATACGATTCCCGACGGCTCGAACGAGACTGTCGCTTTGCCGCCGAACTGCCCGCGAAAGCTGGCTTCGATCACTTTCATGCCGAAGCCGCCGCGTCCCGCCGGGGCCTGCACGGTCGGGCCGCCGCTCTCGCGCCAGACCAGATGAAGCTGCCGAGCCGCCTCGTCGACCCGCCAACTCATGTCGATTCTTCCGGCATCGCTCGAAAGCGCGCCGTACTTGAACGCATTGGTGCACAGCTCGTGGGTCGCCATGGCGAGCGCCAAGGCGGCTTGCGGCGAAAGCCGGACGTCGTCGCCGGCCAGCCTGAAGCGCGACGGCTTGGCGTCATAGGGCTGAATCGCGCGGCTGACGATTTCTTGCAGACTGGCACCGTCGCTGCGTCCCACCCGGAGGAGATCGTGCGCCTCGGCCAAAGCCATCAAGCGTTGCTCGACCGCGAGCCGCCCCTCGGTGACGCTCTTGGCGCGGGCGAGCGTTTGCGACGTGATGGCCATCACCATCGCGAATATGTTTTTCACCCGATGATGCAGTTCATTCGTCAACCTCTGCTGCGATTGCTGCGCTAGCTTTCGTTCGGTGGCGTCGCGCGACATCACCAGGAGACGCGCCGGCCGGCCGCCGGCGCCTGGGATGGGGCTTATGGTGACCTCCCACCATTTCGGCTTTCCCCGCGCGGTCTGGCGCGTGCCTTCGAACGTCGCGGTCTTGCCGGCCTTAGCCTGCTCGACGGCTGCAATCGCCGAGGTGAGGGCGTCGCGGGGCCAAAGGGCGAGCCAAGACGCCGCCAGAATGGCGTCGCCATCGTCGATCTCCATGGCTCGCAGCCCGCCCACGCTCATGAATTCGATGCGCCCCTCGAGGTCGAGGACCTCAACGGCTTCGGCGGCGTGGGCGAGGAGGCTCTTCGTGAACTCCCCGTCGCGAAGCAATCCGTGATGGCGCTCTTCAAGCTTGGCGCCGAGCGTCGCGGAATGACAGGAAATGCGTTCGACACTCATGCGATCCGGGTGCTCTATCGATACCAATGAGTCGAGATGAATGCCGTTCAGGCACCCTTGCGGCGGGCCGGAACGAACCGCGGTCGATATAATGGTGAAAAGTCAGTTCGCGGCTGGCGCCATGACGGCGCGAAGCCGTAATCCCGCTGCCGCCCCGATCGTCGAAGCGCGTCGCACGGAAGTTTGCATGTCCACCCTCCGAGGTTCGATGTTTCGGAAACCACGTCGCATCCGCCGGCGCGACCAGGATTTGCGGCTGGGCGCGTTGGCGTAGAGGAAAACGTCCGGGACCCGACGATGTTCCGGGGAAAAATTTGGCGACGATTCAGGTGCTTAGCGTCGGACGCCGCGGATAGGCAGACGGAAATCGCCACAATTGCGCGCGCCGGCTCGACGCCGCGGCGAACCGCAGGCGTACCGACGGCTGCCGCCAAATCGGAACTTCAGCTGGTCGCCGCGCGGGCGCTGTCGATATGCGGGCCGTTCTTGCGGCGACCGGCCGCATGGGGGGAGGCGGGCTCGTGGTTGGTGAAAATGCGCTGCAGGGTCTCGCGCTCGATCGGCTTTTGCAGCACCGGAATTCCCGCAAAACGCTCATCGATGCTTTCGGTCCCATAACCGGTGACGAACACGAACGGGATCCCGCGCGCCGTAAGCTCCTCCGCGACCGGGTAGACCAGGACTCCATCAAGGTTGATGTCGAGAACCGCAGCCGCAATGTCGCCCTTTCGAACCGCCGCGATCGCATCCGATGGTTTGCTGAACGGGCCCACCACCGCGTATCCGAGCTCCGTCAGCGCGTCGCTTTCCACCATCGCGACGAGGGCCTCGTCCTCCACCACCATGATGCGATCGCCCGTCACGACGAATGTCCGCGCGGCCGCGCTATGGCTCTTGTCGGCGCCGTTGCCGTCTTTCGTGTGGCTGGCCGGCTGCTCGATCCTTTCGCTGCGCGGAATGGCGAGGACGCAATGCAGGCCGCTCTCGTTCCAATGGAACGCGGCCTTTCCGCCGAGCTGCCCTTCGATGCTTGCGACGATGATACGCGTGCCGAAACCGGACTGCTTCGGCGGTTGGGTCGGCGGCCCGCCGGTTTCTGTCCAATGCAGTTCCAGCGTCGTCGGCTTCAATTCCCAACTCACGCCGAGGCGGCCGGTCATCGACGAAAGCGCGCCGTATTTGGCGGCGTTGGTCGCGAGCTCGTGCAGGGCCAGCGTCAGCGTCTGGGCTGAAACCGGCTGCAGCGACACGTCCGGGCCCAGGGTCTCGATCTTGTCGGCGCGGTCGCTGCGATAGGGCGCCAACTCCTCCTCGACAAGGGCTGCGAGATCCGCGCCTTGCCAACGCGAGTGCGAGAGCAGCGTGTGCGCCCTCGACAATGCGGTGATCCGCCCTTCGACGGCCGCCACATATGCCGGCATGCTGTCGGCGCGCGTCAGCCGTACGATCGACTGCACGATCGCCAGCGCGTTCTTCGCGCGATGATCCACCTCTCGGGCCAGCAGAGCCTGGCGTACCTCCGACTCCCTGCGTTCGGTGATATCGACGGTGACGCCGCTCAACCGAATGATGCGATCCGACGCATCCATGGTCGGCGCGGCCGTGGCGAGGCACCAGCGGGTTTCGCCGTTCGGACGGCGCACGCGGAATTCGCACTGATGGGGCTTTCGTTCGAGGAAGAGCTGCTCCAAGGCGTGCTGCAATCGTGGCCAGTCATCGGGGTGAATGAGGGCCTTCACGTTTTCGGCCGTCACCACGAAGTTTTCCGGCTCGACGCCGAAAATTCTGCATTGCCCGTCGTCCCAGAGACAATCGCCGCTGGTCCCGTCCCAGTCCCACGATCCCATATTGCCGGCCACGAGCGCCAGGCTGCGCCGTTGCTCGCTCTGCAGCAGGCGGGCGGTGGATGCCTCGAGCTCGGCCGTTCTGTTCGCGACGCGCTTCTCCAGCTCGGTGTTCAGCCGTTCGAGTTGCCGGGTCTTTCGGTAGAGCTCGGCGAAGACCTTGACCTTGGCACGCAGCACTTCCGGAATGACCGGAACCGGCACGTAGTCGACCGCGCCCATCTCGTATCCGCGCAAGCGGTCCATGTCGCTCAAGAGGATGGCGGAGATGAAGATGATCGCCGTCTTCTGGAATCTCGGGTGGTCGCGGATCATGGCGGCGAGCTGGAAGCCGTCCAGATCCGGCATGCACACGTCCACCAGGACGACGGCGATCTCGGACCTGAGCAGGTGCTCGAGCGCTTCGCGTCCGGACGTCGCCTTGAGCAGCGTCTCTCCCAGTTCGTGCAGGATGACCTCATAGCTCAACAGCTTCGCCTTCTGGTCGTCGACCAGGAGGATGTTGACGCGGTCATTTGGATCCATGTGTCCTCTCCGCCTCAACGATGCAGCCACATCCGCAGAGCGGACAGCAATTGTTCGGTATTGACCGGCTTTGCGAGATAGTCGGAGGCGCCGGCCTCGAGACATTTCTCGCGATCGCCTTTCATCGCCTTCGCGGTCAGCGCGATGATCGGCAGGCGGCGCAGGAGGGGCTTCTCGCGAATCGCCCCGATCGTCTGATAACCGTCCATTTCCGGCATCATGATGTCCATGAGGACGATCGCCAGATCGGGCGTCGAATTCGATCAGCTCGATGGCTTCCCGGCCGGTCGTTGCCGTTTTGACGCGCATCCCGCGGCGCTCGAGCACGCTCGAGAGCGCGAAGATGTTGCGCGCGTCATCGTCCACCAGCAGCACGGTCTTGCCCACCAGATCCTCGTCGGAGCTGTTGAGCCGTTCCAGCATGCGCTGTTTCTCCGGCGGCAGGTCGGTGATGACGCGGTGCAGGAACAACGCCGTCTCGTCCAGCAGGCGCTCGGGCGATTCGACCCCCTTGACCACGATGCTGCGGGCCATCGTGTGCAGCTGTGCGTCCTCCTCGGCGGACAGTTCGCGGCCGGTGAACACCACGACCGGCACGTCGGAGAGCGCCTGGTCGGCGCGGATGTGCTCCAGCACCTCGAACCCCGACATGTCGGGCAGCCGCAGATCGAGCACCACGCAATCGCAGGTCTGCTCGCGCAGGGCGGCGAGCGCCGCGGCGCCGGTACCGACGGCGACGATGTCGATATCGTCGGACCCCAGCAGCTCGGTGATGCTCAGTTGCTCCGCCGCATTGTCTTCCACCACCAGCAGGCGCTTGCGGCGCGGTTGGGCGTACTCCTTGATCCGGGTCAACGCGGCCTCGACGCCCTCGGTGGTGGTCGGCTTGGTCACGAACGAGAATGCGCCGCGCGCCAATGCGTGCTGGCGGTCCTCGTCGAGGGTGATGATCTGGACCGGGATGTGGCGCGTGAGCGGATTCTGCTTGAGCTGGCTCAGCACCGTCCAGCCGAGCATGTCGGGCAGGAAGACGTCGAGCGACACGGCGGTCGGCTGGAACTGCTTGGCGAGGTCGAGGGCGTCGGCGCCGCGGATCGCCACCAGGACCTTGAAGCCCTTGTCGCGGGCGAGGTCCATGATTACGCGGGCATAATGCGGATCGTCCTCGACGATCAGCAGGATGGTGTCGCCGGGCTCGATATCGAGGCGGTCGTCGGCGATCTGCTCGATGACGCGCTCGGGCAGCGAGCGGGGCGTGGTACCGGGCGCGGTTGCGCGCCCCGTTGCGCCGCATCTTGGATCATCCGGCTGGCGCTGCGGGCCCGACATACTTGGCGGCAGATAGAGCGTGAAGGTGCTGCCGTGCCCGGGCGTGCTGCGCAGCTGGATTTCGCCGCCCAGCAGATTGGACAGCTCGCGGCTGATGGCGAGACCGAGGCCGGTGCCGCCGTACTTGCGGCTGGTGCTGGCGTCGGCCTGCTGGAACGCCTCGAAGATGATCTTCTGCTTCTCGAGCGGAATGCCGATGCCCGGAGTCGGTGACCTCGAACGCGACGACGCCCGGCGCCTGGCTGAGCACCGGATGGTCGGGCGTCCAGCCGGCGACGGCCGCCGAGACGCTGAGCCGCACGCCGCCGTGCTCGGTGAACTTGAAGGCGTTCGACAACAGGTTCTTGAGCACCTGCTGCAGACGCTTCGAGTCGGTGACGATGCTGCGGCCGAGATGCGGATCGATCTCGACGTCGAAGGCCAGCTTCCGCGTCTCGGCCTCGTGCCGGAACGGACGCCCGATCGCCTCGACCAGGTTGGAGAAGAACACCTCCTCGGCGTCGACGGTGACGGTGCCGGACTCGATCTTCGACAGGTCGAGAATGTCGCTGATCAGATTGAGCAGGTCGGTGCCGGCGCCGTGAATGGTGCGGGCGAACTCGACCTGCTTGCGTGCTCAGATTGCCGTCCGGATTGTCGGTGAGCTGCTGGCCCAGGATCAGGATGCTGTTGAGCGGCGTGCGCAGCTCGTGCGACATGTTGGCGAGGAACTCCGACTTGTACTTCGAGGTCAGCGCGAGCTCGGTGGCCTTCTCCTCGAGCGCGCGGCGCGCCTGCTCGATTTCCTGGTTCTTGCGCTCCACCTCGACGTTCTGCTCGGCGAGCTGCTGCGCCTTCTGCTCGAGCTGCTCGTTGGTCTGCTGCAGCTCGCTCTGCTGGGCCTGCAGCTCGCCGGCGAGCTGCTGCGACTGCTTGAGCAGGCCCTTCGGTCTGCATCGTCGCCTCGATGCTGTTGAGCACGATGCCGATGCTGGCGGTGAGCTGCTCGAGGAAGGCCAGCTGCACGGTGGTGAACGCGGTCAGCGAGGCGAGCTCGATCACCGCCTTGACCTGGTTCTCGAACAGGACCGGCAGCACGATGACGTTCTGCGGCACCGCCTTGAACAGCGCGGAGCCGATCGGCACGGCGTGTGCCGGCATCTCGGTGATCAGAAGGCGTCGTTTGTCGGCGGCGCATTGGCCGATCAGGCCCTGCGCCGATCCTGATGCGTTCGGGATGCCCGTTCGCGCCGTCGTCCGCATAGGCGGAGAGCAGCTGCAGCGCCGGCGCGTCGCCGCCTTCGACCTGGTAGATGACGCCGTGCTGGGCGTTGACGAGCGGCGTGAGCTCGGTGAGCAGCAGCCGGCCGACGGTCGTCAGGTCGCGCTGGCCCTGCAGCATGTTGGTGAAGCGGGCGAGGTTGGTCTTGAGCCAGTCCTGCTCGGTGTTGCGATCGGTGGTGAGCCGCAGGTTGTCGATCATCGTGTTGATGTTGTCCTTGAGCTCGGCCACCTCGCCGCGCGCATCGACCTGAATCGAGCGGGTCAGGTCGCCCTTGGTCACGGCGGTCGCGACCTCGGCGATGGCGCGCACCTGGGTGGTGAGGTTGGCGGCCAGCAGGTTGACGTTGCCGGTGAGGTCCTTCCAGGTGCCGGCGGCGCCGGGCACGTTGGCCTGTCCGCCGAGCCGGCCCTCGACGCCGACCTCGCGCGCGACGGTCGTCACCTGGTCGGCGAAGATCGCGAGCGTGTCGGTCATGTTGTTGATGGTTTCGGCGAGCGCCGCGACCTCGCCCTTGGACTTCACGGTGAGGTTCTGCTTGAGATCGCCGTCGGCGACGGCGGTCACGACCTTCACGATGCCGCGCACCTGCTCGGTGAGGTTGGCCGCCATGACGTTGACGGTGTCGGTCAGATCCTTCCAGGTGCCGGCGACGCCGGGCACTTGCGCCTGGCCGCCGAGCTTGCCTTCGGTGCCGACCTCGCGCGCGACGCGCGTCACCTCGGCGGCGAAGCCGTTGAGCTGATCGACCATCGTGTTGATGGTGTTCTTGAGCTCGAGAATCTCGCCCTTCACGTCGACCGTGATCTTGCGCGACAGGTCGCCGCGCGCGACCGCGGTCGTCACCTCGGCGATGTTGCGGACCTGGGTGGTGAGGTTGGCGGCCAGCAGGTTGACGTTGTCGGTCAGGTCCTTCCAGGTGCCGGCGACGCCGGGGACGACCGCCTGGCCGCCGAGCCGTCCGTCGGTGCCGACCTCGCGCGCGACGCGGGTCACCTCGGCGGCGAACGAGCGAAGCTGCTCGACCATGGTGTTGAGCGTTTCCTTGAGCAGCAAGATCTCGCCGCGCACGTCGACGGTGATCTTCTTCGACAGGTCGCCGCTCGCGATCGCGGTCGCCACCTCGGCGATGTTGCGCACCTGCGCGGTGAGGTTCGTCGCCATGAAGTTCACGTTGTCGGTCAGGTCCTTCCAGGTTCCGGCCACGTCCGGCACCTGGGCCTGGCCGCCGAGCTTGCCTTCGGTGCCGACCTCGCGCGCGACGCGCGTCACTTCCGACGCGAAGGCGTTGAGCTGGTCGACCATCGTGTTGATGGTGTTCTTGAGCTCGAGGATCTCGCCCTTCACGTCCACCGTGATCTTGCGCGACAGGTCGCCGCGCGCGACCGCGGTCGTCACCTCGGCGATGTTGCGCACCTGGGCGGTCAGGTTGCCGGCCATCGAGTTGACCGAGTCGGTCAGGTCCTTCCAGGTGCCGGCGACGCCCGGCACGTTGGCCTGTCCGCCGAGCCGGCCCTCGGTGCCGACCTCGCGCGCGACGCGCGTCACCTCGCCGGCGAAACGGTTGAGCTGGTCGACCATGGTGTTGAGCGTTTCCTTCAGCTGAAGGATTTCGCCGCGCACGTCGACCGTGATCTTGCGCGACAGGTCGCCGCCGGCGACCGCCGTGGCGACCTCGGCGATGTTGCGGACCTGGGCGGTCAGATTGCCCGCCATCGAGTTGACGCTGTCGGTCAGGTCCTTCCAGGTGCCGGCGACGCCCGGGACCTGGGCCTGGCCGCCGAGCTTGCCTTCGGTGCCGACCTCGCGCGCGACGCGCGTCACCTCGGCGGCGAAGCCGTTGAGCTGGTCGACCATCGTGTTGATGGTGTCCTTGAGCTCGAGGATCTCGCCGCGCACGTCGACCGTGATCTTTTTCGACAGGTCGCCGCGCGCGACTGCCGTGGTGACCTCGGCGATGTTGCGCACCTGGCCGGTCAGGTTGGACGCCATCGAGTTCACGCTGTCGGTGAGATCCTTCCAGGTGCCGGCCACGCCGCGCACCAGCGCCTGTCCGCCGAGCTTGCCTTCGGTGCCGACCTCGCGCGCGACGCGCGTGACCTCGCCGGCGAACGCGTTCAATTGGTCCACCATCGTGTTGATGGTGTCCTTGAGCTCGAGGATCTCGCCGCGCACGTCGACCGTGATCTTCTTGGAAAGGTCGCCGTTGGCGATCGCGGTCGACACCTCGGCGATGTTGCGCACCTGGCCGGTGAGGTTCGTCGCCATCGAATTGACGGTGTCGGTCAGGTCCTTCCACGTTCCGGCGACGCCCAGCACGTTGGCCTGTCCGCCCAGCCGTCCCTCGGTGCCGACCTCGCGCGCGACGCGCGTCACCTCCGACGGCGAAGGCGTTGAGCTGGTCGACCATCGTGTTGATGGTCTCCTTGAGCTGAAGGATCTCGCCGCTCACGTTCACGGTGATCTTCTTCGACAGGTCGCCGCCGGCGATCGCGGTCGCGACCTCGGCGATGTTGCGCACCTGGGCGGTCAGGTTGCCGGCCATGAAGTTCACGCTGTCGGTGAGGTCCTTCCAGGTTCCGGCCACGCCCGGCACCTGCGCCTGTCCGCCGAGCTTGCCCTCGGTGCCGACCTCGCGCGCGACGCGCGTCACTTCCGACGCGAAGCGCGTTGAGCTGGTCCACCATGGTGTTGATGGTGTCCTTGAGCTCGAGAATTTCGCCGCGCACGTCGACCGTGATCTTGCGCGACAGGTCGCCGCGCGCGACCGCCGTGGTGACCTGGGCGATGTTGCGGACCTGGTCGGTCAGGTTGCCGCACATGGCGTTGACCGAGTCGGTGAGGTCCTTCCAGGTGCCGGCGACGCCCGGCACGATGGCCTGGCCGCCGAGCTTGCCGTCGGTGCCGACCTCGCGTGCGACGCGCGTCACCTCGGAGGCGAACGAGCGCAGCTGATCGACCATCGTGTTGATGGCTTCCTTGAGCTGCAGGATCTCGCCGCGCACGTCGACGGTGATCTTCTTGGAGAGGTCGCCGTTCGCGACCGCGATGGTCACGTCCGCGATGTTGCGCACCTGGGCGGTGAGGTTCGACGCCATCGAGTTGACGCGAGTCGGTGAGGTCCTTCCAGACGCCCGTCACCTCGGGCACCTGGGCCTGGCCGCCGAGCTTGCCGTCGGTGCCGACCTCGCGGGCGACGCGCGTCACCTCGGAGGTGAACACGCCGAGCTGCTTGATCATGGTGTTGACGATGGTGGCGGACTGCAGGAACTCGCCCTGCAGCGGGCGGCCGTCGACGTCGAGGCGCACGGTCTGCAGCAGGTCGCCTTGCGCGACCGCCGCGACCGCGCGCGTCACCTCGCGGGTCGGCCAGATCAGGTCGTCGATCAGCGTGTTGACGGAGCTCTCCATCTCGCCCCAGGCGCCGTCGGCCAGCCCGAACCTGACCCGGTGGCGTGCCTTTCCCTCGCGGCCGACCAGCTGCCCGACGCGGTCGAGCTGCTGCGCCATGCGCTGGTTGGCGGACACGATCTCGTTGAACGTGTCGGCGATCTTGCCCTCGATCCCGGTGCGGTCACCCGCCATCCGGACCGAGAAATCCCCCACCCGCATGGCCTGGAGCGCATGCAGCAAGTCGTGAAGTTCGAAGGTGGGCGAGCCGTTGGCGGCTGCGGGAACAGGCTGCGGCAGGCCGGAGCCATTGGTGGTCGCAGCTTCGGGCAGAGAGTGGGGGGTTTGCATGCTCTTCTCTCCTCGCCAGGCGGCTAGCAGCGGCGCCTGTGCGGCACGTGCGCCACGCGGCGGAGCGCGCGGCAAAAGTTCCGGGGAGACCAGGGGAAAATGGCGTGCGCGCGGGCGCGACCCGCATCGGGCCGACCGAAAGTGGCGGGAAACCCGTCGTTCAAATCCAGCTCCCCCTCCGCAGCGGGTTTTTGGCCCCGTGTCGGAATCCGGGCATTGCGGCCCGCGATTACCATTCAAGAACACGAAACGCGCGACACGGTATTGGGTTCCAAGAGGATATTCTGTTTTCCGCGGGCCCGGAACGGACTTGCCGCTGGATCATTTTATCGCGGCCAAGCGCCTGTCGGGCGGTCCCCCAGGGAAACAATTTGCGGCCTCGCTGGAACCGCTATTCGATTAATAAAGTTGTCAATTTTCCGGTCGGCTGGAACTGCAATCGGATCAGCGGGTTTATCATGGCAAGAGGCAACGAATACCCATGGCCCAAAGCAACGAGGAGGAATGGCGCGCCCTGATTGACGGGCTGACCGCTGGCACGCAAGCGGAGCCCCCGCAGGGCGACGTGGCGGCCCCGTTTGCCGATCCGAAGGCCCGCCAACGCGTCGGCGACCTGATCACCAAGGCCATCCTAGGTGTGCCGGTGTACCGGCTTTATTGCGGGGAACCCGCCGCACAACCTTGACCGGGCCGACGCTGTCTGCCGCGCATCCGGCGGACGTCCGGCGTCGACCTGACCGTTCCCCTACGCGATGACACGATGGACCGCTGCCCGTATCGGGCGGGCGGTTATCGTTTGCGTTCGGTGGCCCACTTGGTGACGGCGGTCGGCAGCACGTCAAGATAGGGGCCCGAAAAGAACGCCTCGCCGGTCCCGTCGCCGAAGTACTGATCGTATGTGTCGATCATCGAGCGCATCAGGTCGGCGCAGGGCGGCATCGAGTCGACGATCAGGTCGCCGATGTTGGCTGCGTTCGGGTAGCGCGGATCGGCCGCGACCGTCCTTGCCACGCATTCGGTGGCCCGCATGATGAACGGCTGAACCGCCGCCGTCCGCTGGTGGCTCGAAAGATGTTTCGGAGCGTCGAGATCGATGCCCGGCGTGGCCGCCGCCATGATGAGCAGCGACGCCCCGGTGAGTGCTGGTAGAATCATCGTGGTCCCCCTCCGGCCCCATAACTTATAGGCCGTGCCCGCGTGTGGGAGGTATTTTGTTACAGTCACGATGTTGCGCCGGACGTTTTCCCGCGGGTTGCCGGCGAATAACCTCATGGAACACAGGCCCCAAGACGCGCTGGCGCACGAGCGTCGGGGAGGGGCGGCGGGCGCCGCCGGGCATATTTCCCTCGACAAGGCCTGGAAAGGAGCGCACGGTCGAACCCGCCAAGGCGTGTTCGGAGCCTCGGCCGTCACCCCCGAACTGCGCGGCTCATGCCGTTATCCTCGTGGATGCGCCAAATGGCGCGCTCAGGCAGCATGACAGTTCGGGCTCAAGCCACACTCGGTCGAGTTCGGTCGGGCGCCCTCCGCGGCCGCGGAACACATTCGCAGTGCCTAAAAAAAACGAGGCGGCATCGGAAATGCACAAGTTCAAGGTGGGGCAGAGCGTTCAATACAATGGAAGTGCGGTGCGTCGTATCGGCGTCAACGGCACGTTCAAAGTCGTGAAGCTGCTCCCCCCGGAAGGCGATGATCAACAATATTGTATCAAGAGCGCGAGCGAGCCGCACGAGCGTATCGCCAAGGAAAGCCAGCTCAATCCGGCTTTCTGACTGCTGCGTTCCGCGCCAGTCCCGATAACACCCGCAACCCAGAAAAGGGAATCCCTTGCAAGTTCTCGTCCGCGACAACAACGTCGATCAGGCTCTCCGCGTTTTGAAAAAGAAGATGCAGCGCGAAGGCGTATTCCGTGAGATGAAGCAGCGGCGCTTCTACGAGAAGCCGTCCGAGCAGGCCAACCGCCAGAAAGCCGAAGCCATCCGCAGGTCGCGCAAGCTCGCCCGCAAGAAGCTGCAGCGCGAGGGCCTCCTGGCCGACCCGAAGAAGAAGAAGCTCTTGGACGCGCGAGGGCCCGGAGGGCCGGGCGGACCGGGACAGCGGCCGGGCATGGGCGGACGCTCCGGACCGCCGCGCTTTTGATCGCAGCGTTGTGTTTCAGCGCCGGATAGAGGCCGCGCCGAGAGCTTGCTCGCCGCGGCCATTGGCTGCGGCGAGCTAACAGCACCGCGAACGCACAGGGGAATTGACCGGCCACCGATGTGCTTTTCGGCCGTAGCCAGCTTCGTCACCGCCGGCGTGACGGGCGCCATCGGGATCGCATCCCTCACCAGGGTGAACGAGCCCCGCGAGCTGCCGCTGGCGGCCACGCCGTTGTTGTTCGCGGTGCAGCAGGGGATCGAGGGGCTGCTGTGGCTCGAACTTCCGTCGGCGCCCAGCGCGCCGGCGTCGGCGAATCTGGCGCTGCTGTTCCTGTTTTTCGCCGAAGCTTTTTGGCCCGTCTATGCGCCTATGACCGTGTGGCTCATCGAGCCGAGTGAAAAGCGTCGGCGTCTCATGCTCCCCTGGCTGGCGGTCGGCGCAGCCGTAGCCGCCTATCTGTTCTGGTGGATTCTCGCGCGGCCGCATGGGGCGTATATCCTGGATGATCACATCGTCTATGTGACGGACCATTTGCCTCTCGCCGCCGTGGCCCCCGCCTATCTGGCGGCCAGCGCTCTCCCCCTCATGCTGTCATCGCGGCGCACTGTGGTCGTCCTGGGCGCGATCGTTCTCGTCGGCTGCGCGATAGCCTATGCGTTCTATTGGGAGGCATTCGTGTCGGTCTGGTGTTTTTTCGCCGCCGCGGCGAGCATGGTCGTTCTTTTCCATTTCGCGTGGGAGCGCCGGCAGCGGCTCCGCGTCGCCGGCGCATGACGCCGGCGTCCTTGAGTGGGGGGCTTGAACCTGCGGCGTCCGCGGCGCGACACACCAGAGCGCCCGGCGCTCTCGCGCGCTCCCGGGCCAGGAGAGGGGCTGGATGTCGCAAGCCGCGAAAACTGCCCCCGCCGCCGTCGGCGTCAGTATCGGGCTTTGCGTGCCGGCCTTGCTGTTCTGGGGTCTCGGCCTGGCGCTGCTCGCCGACTTGGCCGGCAGTGACGCGGCGGGCAACGCCTACGCACAAGCCTACGCGGCCCTCGCCATCATTTTTCTCTGGCTGCTGCTCGCCGCGCTCGGACTCATAGCCGCCCTCAAAGGCGTCATGCCGCCGCCGGCCGCGGTCGCGGCCCTTATCCTGATCCCCGCCTCGGGCGTTGCGACGATGGAGGCGCTGGATCTGCTGTCCCGGCCGGACCTGCCGCCGTTTTTTTGGCCGATCGCAATTCCCGCCGGCGTCCCGCCGCTGATCGTGGGTTTCTGCTTCTGGGCGCTGCTGCCGGCGCTACGCGCCGCCATCCCGGCGCGCCATGCGGCCGGAGCGGCGTGGGGCGCGACGCTCGTCCTGTGCGTGTCGATCGTCCCGTTCATGCAGGTGCGCGACCACGCCATCGACCAGGAAGAGGCCAGGCGCGAAAAATACGACGCCGACCTCGCGGCGCTGCCCACGGACGCGCCGCTATGGGATTGGGTGCCATTCCTGGCGACGCGCGACGACACCAAGGCGGCGATGGTGCTGGATCGCATCCGCGGCCTCGGGCGGCGACAAAGCGACGCCGAGCTCATGCTCGACCGCGGTGACTTTCCGCTCGGCCATCTCGGGTCGTTCGATCTCACGCCGACGCCGGTCCTCTGCGACAAGGCGCGCGGCCTGTTGCGCCGGCGCGTCGCGTCGCTGGTGCCCGAGGCCGCCGGCACCAGGCCCTTCGCCGACGTCGCCTCGCAGGTGTCCGACGCCGTCATCGCGATGAAATGGCTCGTCGGCTATGAATGCGCGTGCGACGCGGAATCGACGGCGTGGCAAGCGATGGCGGAAGCCTATCGCGATCCGGGGTTCGATGTCGTCGAGCTGCGCCGGTTGCGCGATCCGGCGAAACTTGGGCGGACGCTGCGCGAGCATCCCGCCCGCTTCTCTATGCTCACCCCCAGGGCGCATCTCAAGGCCTGGCTCGGCTTCGCCGACGACGAGGCCTTGCGCGCACAGGCGCTGGCCGGCGCCGCGAGGCTCGACAACCGAACCGCCGACGCCGTCGAGATGCTGGGCGACAAATACGACATCGGCGCCCCGTGGAAGATATTGAAATATCTTCCGGTGCTTGACCTCGCGGCGACGCCGCCATTGTGCACGGCCGCCCTGGCGGTGGTGCGCGACGATGTCGCGAAAGTCTATCGGCCGCGCCCCGGTGATCCGCCGCGGCCCTACGGCGAGCTGCTCGAGCGGCTGGGAGCGTACGAGCCCCTGAACGCGTTGACATGGCTGGCGACGCATGGCTGCGACGCCGAGTCCGAATTGAGCGATGCGCAGGCCCTGGTGCTCGCCTATGAGGATTCGCCGGGCCGGGGCACGATGCTCGCCACGCTGGCGCGGCTTCGCCGCAAGCCCTGACCGGAAATTTCCGCGCCGGCCCCGTGGCGGCCTGGCCGCATCGTAAGCTTGCCCTCCTGCTCACATGCGCAAACTCGGCCGTGTACGCATTCATCGGCTTGGTTGCGCGCGGCTTACAGCGCGATGAAATCCGGGAAGCGAAATGGCACCTTGTAGTCGTTGTCGTCCACCGAGGTGCGGGTGTCGACTCCAACGTCGAAGGTTTCATCCAACGTGAAGAGCGCCGGAACAGTGTGCGGGATCTTTTTGCTGGCGACCTCCTTGCCGCCGACTTTCAGAACACCGAAGCAGCCTGGGATCGGCAGCGAGAGCTTCAGGCTGGTGATCAGGCGCCGTGCCTCGTATGGAGGTCGGCTCGCGGGCCACGCCATGCCGGGGCGAGGTCGGTGGCGGTCAGCGTGCCCCGGGATGGGTTGGCGGCAGGCGAACGCGTTTGGCTCGGTGGCGCGCGCAAGAAGTCGTGCAACATCCTGGCGCCGGCCTGCCCGCAAGCCGCCATCACGCTGGGCGCCGCGACGCCAGGTTTCGAGCCGCCGCTCGGCAACAACGCGAGAACGACCGCCAGCCAGAAGACTATTCGGAGAAGAAAGAACATGGCCTTGCCCTCTCACATGGATCGCTTTCGCTGGTCCCCCGTCGTGCAGCATATCGCATCGACGCGTTCCCGCCGATAGGGGCGTGACTTTGAGCGCAGCAGTGGGCGCGGGCCGCTGCGCAGACGCGGATACCTTGATGAAGATGTCCCGCTCGGAGTCGCCTGAGCCATACGGATACACCATCGCATGAAAATATCCGCGGTATGGGGAACAAAAAGCATTCGGAATGTTTTTATCATCGCGCGAAGGTGGCACGAGCGCTCCATGGCAGACGATGGCATATTTCCCTGGCTGCTGCAGCCTTTGCCGATCTGGATGCTGCTGTTGTTTGCTGCGCTACCAGCCGTAGTCGCCGGTGTCAGGCAGCGACATATGACGCCGTGGTATTTTTATGGGTTCGGGTGCGCGCTGTTCGCATGGCCACTGGTTGTGGTGCCCGCACTTCACGCTCTCCTGATCCGCCCGCGGTTCATGTCGAAAGAGGATCGCCAGCGGCAGCGCCGCGCCGATGCGCTCGCATTGCTCGAAGAGCCGAGCATACGCTCCTACCCCAGTCGCATCAACGAGCTCCGACGTCCATCTCCGGCTGGAGTGGACCGCCGGCGCTACGTCTACGGGTTTATCAAGCCGGGCGAGGCCCTCGAGTTGGTGCGCGAGTTCGAGCATCCGCAAAACCGGCGCGCGGTCGCCTACTACCATCGAGGAATCCACCTCGGTTACGTCCCGAAACGTCACCGCTGGGTCGCCGACGCGCTCGATGACGGGCTGCGCCTCGCGGTCATCGTCGAGAAGGTCAAGATGAGCTGGCTGTCCCGGCGGCGGGCGCGATCCGTGCGCACCCGCTTGGTCGTCTTCTACGACGGCCATTGAGGTGTCGAGCATGCCGCCGCAGCGGATGTGCACCAAGCCGGCATCATACAAACGGTGATGTACGAGTTGACGGCGGTGGCGTGATCCGACCGGTTTGGAGGTGTTGCGAGACATTCGCCAAGCTGGCGGATCCACATACGCCAGGTCCGCAACTGTTATGTACTGAGCCTGATCGCGTCTCGATAGCCACAAAAGGAGAGGCGTTCACCTCTCTGGGATCGCAATTTCCCCTTGAGCGGCAGCGAGGACGACATGGTCATCATGCCGTCCAACGCCATGCCGAATGTTGCACTATCTTGCGTGCGACTGGCCTATTGCGGGCAGGACACTCGCTGGCCGCTGTACGCCAGAAATGTCCGGCTCTCGATATCGTACGAGCGGAAGCGCTGGGCGCAGTATGCGACGGCATCCGCCTCGCTCAAGTAGGCACCGTGCAAGGTGTAGCCACCGCTCGCGTCATAGTCATCGTAGGCAGCGCTCGCGTAGCTATTGTCGCCGTAGTAGGCCCCCGCCGCT
This sequence comes from uncultured Pseudomonadota bacterium, assembly GCA_963791155.1. Taxonomy (GTDB): domain Bacteria; phylum Pseudomonadota; class Alphaproteobacteria; order Rhizobiales; family Xanthobacteraceae; genus JAVDCA01. Next base: position 38,197 of record CAWBRI010000005.1, on the reverse strand, counting down.
GCCACGCCGGCAACGCCGGCAACGCCCAATCCGCGGCCACCGTTCCATCCACCACGGTACGCCAATGCGGGGCCATACCCGATTCCAGCACGGCCATACCCGATGCCGGCACGGCCATAGCCGATGCCGACATGACCCACGCCGACGCGGTGCACGCCACCACGGTGCACGCCACCGCGATAAGCGCCGCCACGAACTGCCGCCGACGCAGTATCAACGGCCACGGCCATAGTCGAGATCGCGAGCGCGCCCGCAAGCGCGGCAAAACACATCCGTTTCATGAGTTTCTCCTCGATCTCCCCTGCGCTTCGCTTTGCAGCGTGTCATATTTTTAGTGGACCTCGTCGCCGGGAGGCAATTGTACTTTGATATCGTCAACCCAACCTCTTGGTGCCGCTGACTGAGTATCCTCCAGGGTCCGGCGTGTAGATGTCATCGAATGCCACCCGTCGCGCGGAAATTGGGCATCGGCCCACGAACCCTCGCGCGAGCCTCGCCTTGGAGGGCCTGAGATTTTCGAGCGTGCTGCGAGGCCTGCGGTACAATCTTGCTCGGCGTCTCCGCATGGACAAGGATTTGGTCGATTTCGAAAATTGCTTGACTGCTCGGCTACCAGCACGTCAGTGCATTTACCGATGCGTTCAGGCGCTGGACTGGAAGAGCGCCCCGTGCCATCCGCCAAGGACTGCATTAAGGCGTCACCACTTTTGGTGACTCGCCAACTGCCATTCCAATGCAGCTGCCACAGGCACGATTGATCAGACTTCGTGGTTACCGCCCGAGCCCGGCGCGTTGCGCGCGGGAATTGCTCAAGGTTTGTCTGAAGTAAACAAATTGTTGGCCGGGATTCCCAAGACACACGGCCCGCCATCTCGCTATATGCGGGCCCATCAGCAAACAAAAGTTGGGGCCTCCGGAGGCCAATCAGGAGTCACTCAATGGTGATGCGCTTGGGCGCCGCGATTTGCGGCACCGCAGTTTTGCTTGCTTGTTCGTCTGCCGCGATGGCGCGAGCCGAGGTTGCCGTCGCTTCACGCGGCGTCAATAAGGCGTCGAAGAGCGGTGGTGGATCTCGGCATGTCGCTTCCGCGGGCGCCACGATTATCGGCGCGGCGTCGATGTATAATCCCTTTGAGCCCGGATATCGAGAGGGCGGCCCGCACACAGCCTCCGGTGAGCGCTACAATTCATTTGCGTGGGCCGCTGCGATCCAGACCAGTTTGCGCGGGATGTTTGGTGGGGTCCGCCACGGCGCGAAGCCAAAATACGCTCTCGTCGAGGGCGCTGGTAAGAAGGCCATCGTCAAAATAAACGATGTCGGACCGCTCGCACGGGGCCGCATCATCGACTTTAATATGCAGACGATGCGCTATTTCGATCCGAGCTTGGAGCGAGGTGTCATCCGCAACGTCAAGGTCACCGCACTGTCCGGTGATCGTTGGACACCCGGACCGATCGCTCAAGACTGATGGGCCCAAGTGGAGCGTCCAAGTGGCGGTCCCAAGTGGCGGTCCCAAGTGGCTGACCCAAGTCTGGGCTGAGTTACGCGCTGAAAAGCTCGCCGCACGCTTCGCGATGCGGATCGCCCGGCGACACATCGCAACCTCTTCTCGGTGTGGCGCGGAGATGAGCAACGTCCGGAAGGGGTCACACCCCGAAATGCTCACGGCGAGCAAATCCCGATCGAACCGACAAGCGACATAAATCTTCTCCATACTGGGCATACCGAAAGCGCACCCATGTGATTCGGACAGAGCGCGTATGATCCAGCGCCCGAGCCGCCGCGATATCGTAAAGATGGCTGCGAGCCTGACGGCCGCCGGCGCATTGGACGGACGCTACGCGCCCTTCGCGCAGGCCGGCGCGCAGGCCGGGCCCGGCCCTGCAACGATCTCCGACATCGATTCCATGCTGCGCGCCGCGACGAACGCGGGGGAAGTTCCGGGTGTGGTGGCCTTGGCCGCGACCGACCGTGGCATCATCTATGAAGGTGTTTTCGGCCGGCGTCGCCTTGGCGACGGAACCGCAATGACGCGCGATACGGTGTTTCGCGTCGCCTCGATGGTCAAGCTGATCACCTCGGTCGCCGCACTGCAATTGGTGGAGCAGGACAAACTCGCGTTGGATGCCCCGGTGCCCCATATCGACCCCGCGGTCGGCTCGCCGCAGGTGCTCGAGGGATTCGACGCCAGAGGATTACCCCTGCTGCGCCCGGCAAGGCAGCCGATCACCCTTCGCCACCTGCTGACCCATACGTCCGGCCTCGCCTACCGGCTCTGGGATGCCAGGGCCGTCCGCTATGCTGCGGCGATCGACAAGTTGCCGCCGGCGCAGAGGAAGGAGGCGCCACGCTCCGCGCTGATGTTCGACCCCGGCGAGCGTTGGCAGTACGGCACCAGCATCGACTGGGTCGGCCGCATCGTGGAATCCGTCAGCGGCGTTCCACTCGATGTCTATTTTCGCAAGCACATTCTCGATCCGCTGGGGATGAACGATACGGCCTTCGTCATCCTGCCGCAGCAGCGCGAGCGGGAGGCCAGCGTCCACCGGCGCGGGTCCACGGGATCGCTGACGGCAGAACCGATGGAGCGCCCGTCGGCGCGGCGCTTCTTCTCCGGTGGGGGCGGGATCTATTCGAGCGGACCGGACTATTTGACGCTCATTCGCGCGCTGCTGCGAGGCGGCGCGCTCGACGGCGTCCGCATCTTGCGTCCAGAGACCGTCGCGCTCATGGGCCAGAACCAGATCGGCAAGGTCGACGTCGGCATCCTGAAGACGACAAACCCGACGCTCTCCAACGATGTCGATCTGTGTCCCGGCATCGGCCTCAAATGGGGCTTCGGCCACATGATCAACGTGCAGGCCATTGCGGGCGGCCGCAGTGCTGGCAGCCTGACTTGGGGCGGCCTGTTCAACACGTATTACTGGATCGATCCCGACAAGCGCGTTGCCGCCGTCTTCATGACGCAGGTGCTGCCTTTTGCCGACACCCGCGCGTTGCGCCTCTATCGGCACTTCGAGCGCGGCATCTACGCCGTGACGAAAGCAGGCTAGCCGCGCATCAATGAGCCCGCGCAATTCAAATCGAGGTGCCGCGGGTCAGGGCGCGTTTGATGTCCGCCATGCCCCTGATAGCGGCGCGAAAGCGGACGCCGCAGGAGGTCCGAGCCGGGCGAGGAGCGGTCGTGACGGCCCGTTTCGCGGACTGGATCGCAGGGGCCTGTGTGGGGGTACCTCCCGCGCACCGGCACGTGGGGCAGCGGCGGCAATACGAGCGGTGGAGGCAGCGGCGGGTATTTGATCTGCATCAATAACGGGACCGCCCGTACTGTTATTGATTATTCTATGAACTGCACGGAGGCAAACGAAGGAAGTAGTCATGTCTCGGCTCGTGAGGTGGTCATGCGCCGGTGTTGCGCTAGCAACACTTGTCGGAATTTCTATGAGTGCGGAGCCGGCCAATGCCGTCGTTTATTGCCAGTACGTTGATTATCCGGCTGGCTGCATCGTAAGGGCCGGCGTTGTGCTGCGCCCACGGCCGGTCGCTCGAGCCACGGTAGGCGTCGGTGCGCCGGGCGTCGGCGTGCGCCCTGGGACGCCGGGAAATCGCGGCGGCCCGGTGGATCGCGCCGGTCGGCGCTGAGCGGGTATATATCGGCAGGCCATCGTTCTCGAAGCGGCGCGCGTCGACGCGTCGGCCAATATCGGCCGACGTCGCGCGTGGTTGCGACGCCGCAGGCCCCGTCGTTCGCATGGCTTTGGGGATTCGTCATGAGTAAAGAGGAAACCCGTTGACATGAGCTACGCTGAGCGCGTCCTGCAACCCGGCGAGCAGGTCCGGCACATCTCGTCGATTCATTGGATACTGTATTGGCCTGGCGTTGTCGTTGCGCTCCTGGCGGTGGCGGCTTTCTGGTTCAGCGAAACGCGGCCTCTGACGAAAGTCTGGCTGTATACGGGATACGCGCTCGCGCTCGGTGCGGTCATTCTTCTGGTCCAGGAATGGTTCCAGTGGTGGATCACTGAGATCGCAGTCACCAACCGGCGCTTAATCTATAAGACGGGTCTTGTGCGGCGGCAGACCAACGAAATGAACATGGACAAGGTCGAGAGTGTCCAGGTCGATCAATCGATTCTCGGGCGCATGTTCGACTATGGCAACGTGAAAATCCTCGGCACCGGCGAAGGCTTCGAGACGCTACGGACCATCGCGAGCCCACTCACGCTGCGAAATAGCATCACCGGCGGCTGAGGTTTACAATCGGGTGCCATGAGCGCCGTCTTGCGCCCGTGTTGCGCTGGCAACATCTGTCGGAATTTCCACGAGTGCGGACCCGGCCAATGTCGTGGCGTTACGATGAAAAACGCTGCGCTGCTGATGCTTGTCTTGCTCACCGCTTCCTACCCGGCCATGGCGAGGCCGTATCATGGCCATCGTCACCGGGCTTGAGAGCCGCATTCCGGGACGGCGTGCGAAATTGTCCGCGCCTATGTGGCGGAGGTCGGATTGGCCCAGGCCGTTGCAATGGCTAAGGCCGCCGGCATCACATCGTCCGAGAAAGAGCGAGCGAGGCCATGTCTCGCTGAAAAAAGCTGACGCTCGCGCATTGTTGTCTCGCCGGCGCCGTCGCCCAGCGCGAAGATCACCTTCACGGGTGGCAGGTGAGGATTCCGGACGTGACGCCTTGCCGGCCCGCGCCGTATTGCGCTCGGCTGCGGCCGCGCTATCCTGCCCGAATGTGTGGACGATTTGCGAGCACGTGGTAGAGCTTCAGCTTGAAGCCGCGGTCCATGCCTCCGATGACGTAGTCCATGGGCGACATGCCGGAGCGTTGTGCCGCTACCGGATCCTTCCACGTGAAATCAGACACGACGTACTTCATGACGGTTTTGGTCGCGGTCCGCGTCTTGCCCTTCTTCTTGACCGTCACCTTGATCCGCTCAGACACTTTGATCGTGTCGATCTTGGGGGTTCGTTCGTACAGCGACCAAAGGTACTCATCGATGCAGATGTCAGCCACGCATTCGTGGGGAGAACTCGATCGAGCGCACGGGCGGCTTCGGGCCATCGTCCACCGGATCAGAGGTGGGCACGGACGCGAGCTGCATGCCTGTTTCGGGCGGCCGCTTCGGACCAGCGTCGGTCAAGACGGGTTGGGCGGCGGGCGCCTCGGCGGCGGAAGAGAAGACAGGCTCGGGCGAGTTTGAATTGCCTGCCGCGGCCTCGCTAACGGAAGTGGCGGTGGTTACGATGGGCGGTTGGGGTCGTGTCGGCTCACGGTCAGCGATCGACGTTGCGGTATTCTCGATATGGGACGCGTTGAAGGCGCCGATCTCAGCCGCGCCCTACCCGGCGAGCGCTACCGTTCCGCTCAAGGCCAACCCAGAGAAGCTCCGCGGTGTCATAATCCCGCCCCCCGCTCCAAGAGTTTTCGATCTTGGACCGCTTATCCCGCTCGCGCAATACTTTGTCGGCACCCGCCGGTCGGCGTGGTAAACCTGAAAAACAGGGCCGTGAGCCCTGCGCTTGCAATATCCGCTGAGATCGCCAGGCCGTCGCGGGCCTCGGCTCCCGCCGCACGCCATGCGTCGATGCGCTCGCCAAAGGCGGAAATGCTCGTCGCGAGCACATTGATTCCGCTTCGTATCCAACTCCGGACATATCGTGGCAACGCAGCGAACAGCCGGTGTGGGCCAACGCCGGAAGTCGGGCCGTGTTTCGGCCCCTCGCTCACCAACTTCGATCAGTGTAATTTGCAATTTGCGGAGACGCCGCACAGATGGGTGCCGAGGGCGCGCGAATGCTGGCAAACGCAGAATCAGAATCCGCCGCAACCGCCGCGGAAAATTGGCTAGCGCGGCTCGAACGAGCGCTTAGCGAGCCCGACAGCGGCTTGCTCAAAACGCTGTTTCATCGTGACAGCTATTGGCGTGATGTGCTGGCGCTGACTTGGGACATCAAAACGGTCGAAGGCCTGGACGCCATTCTGAGAGAGATGCGGGAGCATATTGGCCGGGCCAATCCAACCGGCTTTCGGATCGCTCGCCACCGGACCGCGCCCCGTCGTGTGACTCCGCGCGGGCACGGTCGCGAACGAAGCGATCTTCACATTTGAAACTGCCGAGGGCCGTGGCAGCGGCGTTCTGCGGCTCACCGCCGATGCCAAAGATGGCGGCACGCTCAAAGCGTGGACGCTGCTCACGGCGCTTGACGAACTCAAGGGGTTCGAGGAACGGCCCGGCAGATCACGGCCGCAGGGCAAGGCCTATTCGCGCGATTTCCGCGGTCCCAATTGGCTCGACCTGAGGAAAGCCGCTGCCGAATATGCCGATCGCGATCCGGAGGTGCTTGTGGTCGGCGGCGGGCAGGCCGGACTGGCGAGCGCTGCACGTCTCGCCCAATTGCAGGTCGATACGCTGATCGTGGACCGCGAGCCGCGCATTGGCGACAACTGGCGCAGACGCTATCACGCGCTGGTCTTGCACAATCAGGCACACGTCAACCACCTTCCGTACATGCCGTTCCCCCCGAACTGGCCAGCCTACATTCCCAAGGACAAGCTGGCCTCCTGGTTCGAGGCTTATGTGGAGAGTATGGAGCTCAACTACTGGACAGGCACCGAATTCGAAGGCGGCACGTATGACGAAAGAACGGGGCGATGGTCCGTCGTGCTACGCCGGCCGGACGGCACGAAGCGGGAGATGCACCCGCGCCACGTCGTCATGGCCACCGGGGTCAGCGGAATTCCGAACCTTCCGAACATTCCGACGCTGCGCAACTTCGGCGGCACGATTCTGCACTCCAGCCAATACCAGGATGGCGGCGCGTGGAAGGGCAAGAAGGTTCTTGTCATCGGGTCCGGTAACAGCGGCCATGACATTGCGCAGGACCTTTGCTCGGACGGGGCAAAAGTCACTCTTGTCCAACGCAGTTCGACCCTCATCGTCAATGTCGAGCCGAGTGCGCAGCTGCCCTATGCGCTGTACGACGAAGGCCCCTCGCTGGAGGACTGCGATCTCATCACGGCGTCGATCCCGCTCGCGCTGGCAAGGAAAAGTCACATCCTCCTCACCGAGCAAGCGAAGAACCTGGACAAGGAAATGCTCGACGCGCTCGCTCGCCTGGGCTTCAAGCTTGATTTCGGCGAGGACGGAACCGGCTGGCAGTTCAAATACCTCACCCGCGGCGGCGGCTATTACTTCAATGTCGGCTGTTCCGATCTGATCATCAAAGGCGAGGTGGGGCTGGCGCAATTTTCCGACATCGCAGCCTTCGTCGCGGAAGGCGCGCGGATGCGCAGCGGCGAAACGCTTGCCGCCGATCTGATCGTGCTGGCGACCGGTTACAAAGGCCAGGAAGCTCTGGTCGGCAAATTGTTTGGAGACGATGTCGCGGCCCGGGTCGGCCCGATCTGGGGATTTGGCGATGGCCAGGAGCTGCGCAACATGTTCACACGCACCCCGCAGCCGGGCCTCTGGTTCATCGCCGGCAGTTTCGCCCAATGCCGGATTTACTCCAAGTATCTCGGCCTGCAGATCAAGGCCTGCGAGGTAGGCCTGCTACCCCGAATGCGCGCTTAAGACCGCTATGGGTCAGGAGCTAGCGGATCCGCTTTCAGCCTGATAGCGACCAAAAAATCCCCACGTCCGCCTATCACCCGGGAGCGGCGCAAAAGCAGACATTCAAAAACCGCCGCTCGGAGCCCGAACCGAACCTTTGACGTCGCCCGGCCGACTGTGAACTCGGTCACTGACCGGATCTTTACGGCGATTTTCCCTTCGGACTATTTTTCAGCGCCCTGTGCAACTCGGCGACCGCTTCCGCAAGTTGATCGTGATGCAAGACGTCATCCTTCGGAATGCGTCCAACCGTCGAAGCCAGATCGCGCAGAATGTCTGCGAACAGACCAAAATTGATGTGCATGTGAATCGATTTGCGGGCGTCTTCAGTGCCGGGCCGTTCGAGAACCAGCGAAATGCCGGTCGGGTCGAGATGCGCCTCAAATCGCGATGAGCGTTCGAATGTACCGATATAAAGCTTGTCCGAGTATTCGAGGGCAACCTCCGCCTTGTCAGAGATAGGCTTGGTCATTGCGGCTCTCCTTCAATAATCAAGGGGAAGCATTCGCATGGAGTGCAATGGCCGCTTTGATATGGATCACAGAGAGCGGCTCGCAACGGCCCGATCTTTATCCCTGACACCGATTTTTTTGACAACCGCACCCGGGTCGTGATGGAGAAAAATCCACAGTTCGGATTGCGCCCGCCGGGAAGCCGCGGGGATGCCTCTATAGTTGCAAGTTTGCGGCTGGAAAAGCCGGGTGAATTGCCGATCTAGACGGGAGTGAGCTGGCCTGACGGCGGGTCCCGTCGGTCCCGGGGGCGCGGCGCGCCGATCTCGAAGGCTTCCAGCGCACGATGGCGGAACTCATCGGGGTCACGGACGCCCCTCTGCGCCAGCTCGATGATCTTGCGTGCCACGATCCGCGGCCGGACGACGCCCGTATTGTCGATGGCAAGCGAGCGGCAGACGGCGTCGAACGCGATGCCCATGGCCTGGGTGACCTCGGGTCCGAAGGCTTGTCCTGACAAAAAGGGAGCGATCTGCATGCGCGGCGCCTTTCTGAGATGGAGCACGTGTCATTCCGTAGCTGCCGCTACGAACGCTGCGCGCCCCTGCACATTGACTCGTATGTCGAGGAAACTTTTTGCCCTTCAATTGGTTCCCGTCGGAACATCCGCAGATCCCGCCGCCTGCCGGTTCCCCCCTTGGACGCCGCAAGGTTGCGGGTGGAAACCCGGTGAGACGGAGTTGCGCGGGCGTTCGACGCGGCTGCCGATGAGCGACGAGGGGGCGTGCTCTTGACGCCGGTCGCCCGTCGCCATTTATTATTTGTGGGTCTCATGATGCGGGGGGATGGGGCATGCCGACGGCTGTTGCCAGGGTCAAACGCTACAGCGATCTGGCGGAAGAGTGTCGGAAGCTCGCGGACCTCCAGGACGACCCGGCGTTGCGCGGCCATTATGAATCGCTCGCCGGGCATTATCTCGCCCTGGCCGATGGAGAGTTGCGGCTGGCCGAGCGCGAGCGGGAGTTCGCCAAAAAGTCGCAGTGATAACGTGTTCATTTGGGGGGCGTCCGGGTTCCAATCGGACCTAAGGGCTGATCGACAAACACAAGGGCGCGCCCGCCGTTGGGGTCGCGCCCGGGGCTTCGCTTAATTTCAGACGCTTCACGCAAGATTTCCGCTGGGTGAAGGCGGGCCGAATCACCTGATGGGAGACGAGACCCTGGGAGGAAGCCATGGCGGCCTCATCTCTTGGTTTCGATCCCCGGCATTGGCGAGCCCGCGCCGACGAGGCGCGCGCCAACGCCGCAAGAGTGGACGATCTGGATTCCAGGCGGCTGATGCTGGAAGTTGCCACCACCTATGACCGCTTGGCCGAGACTGCGGAAAAACGCGCCGCCGCCAACCGCGGCCCAGGCGCCGTCGCTCCGCGAGATCTGACCAAAGGACCCTTAACCGATACACCGACGGAGCCGTAGGTCGGGTGCGGCCGCGAAAAGTGCCACCTAAGGAGAATCCCTTAATGGCGCCGGTGAAGGGCCTTCGGGTATGGCCACGCGATGGCCACGCTGGTTTTCCGATGCCCGTCTACCGGGATGAATGTGCAATGCTGGTTCGCCGACGAGGTGGCGGCCAAGGCCGACAAGCACGCCTTTGTGGGCACGTCGTGCTCGGCGTGCCAGCGAACCCACCTGGTGAACCCGCTGACCGGGAAGGTGGCCGGAGATCCCCGCGGTTAGCGCGAAGGCGCGCCCGCACCAGGCCCGACGCGTGTGCGCCATCGGAGCGAAACACGATGGTCTGTCCGGTACCGTACAGAGATCCGGATCCGAGCGAGCGATATTGAAGCGAAGCCCCAGCGGGCGTAGCGCAATTCGGGATCATTGCCCGATCTACCGGCTCCCCGGCCCATCGTGAGCGCCTGATCCAGTGCCCAAACGAAGCGAGATCGAATCCGCACTCGAGCGCCTGGCGCCGCGGATTCCGCCGCATGAATTCGGCGCCGTGGTCGATCACGCGCGCGACAGCCGCGGCCTGAAGGCGAGCCTGCCCGAGACGGCGGCCTGGCTGTCGCTGGTCGCCTATGTGCGGCACGCGCTCACCGACTACGACGATCTCCTGGCGCAGGGATACGATCAGGAGAGCGCGCGGTTTTTCGTCGCCGGCGACATCCAGGCGGTGCTCGATCGGTGGGGCGTCGCGCGGCGGCTTGCGACCGAGGACTGATCGCCGGGGAGCGGCGCGGGCGCCGAGCGCGGGAGCGGGCGGACGGGCTGTGGGGCGCAAGAAACACTGTTATCCTCGCGCCTCAAGAACGGACCGCCGGGAGGATCTCCAGATATGCGCGCATGGCTCGGTTTGCTGATGGTGCTGGCGATGCCGGCGTCCGCATGGGCGGCGGATCCGTTTCCGTCCCGCTCGATCCGCCTGCTGGTGCCGTTTCCGCCCGCCGGCATCGCCGACCTGTCGGCGCGTCTCGTCGCCGAAGGGCTGCGCCCGAAGCTCAACCAGGCGGTCGTGATCGAGAACAAGCCGGGCGCCAACGGCGTCCTCGGGCTGCGCGAAATGCTGAGATCGGAGCCCGACGGCTACACCCTGATGGTCGGCACGGTGGGCTCGGTGGTGATCGGCTATGCGATCGACGCCAACGCGCCGTTCGATGCGGCCCGCGACATGGTCCCGATCGCCGGAACAGCCGAATACGCCACCGCCCTGGTGGTCAACAAGCAGCTGCCGGTGAATTCGGTGCAGGAGTTCATCGCCTATGCGAAGGCGCGGCCGGGCAAGCTGACGTTCGGCTCGACCGGCGTCGGGGCGCTCGATTATCTCGCGGCCGAGCTGTTCATGAAGGAGACCGGCATCGAGATGGTGCACGTGCCCTACAAGGGCGGTCCGGCGGCGCTCAACGATCTGCTGGGCGGCTCGATCGACGTCATCATCGAAGTGTTTCCGGTGGTGATGGAGCAGATCCGGTCGGGCGCCATCAAGGGGCTCGCGGTCAGCAGCCCCTACCGGCTGCCCGCGCTGCCCGACGTGCCGACCTTCGCGGAGGCGGGATTGCCGGGCGTCACGCTCACCGGCTGGGTCGGCATCTACGGCCCGCCCGGTCTGCCGGCCGATGTGCGCGAAAGGCTCGGCCATGCGATCGTCGAGGTTGTCCGGCAGAACGGCATCAAGGAAAAATTCCAGGCCATCGGCTTCGAGCCGACCGGCCTCGACATCCCGGAGTTTTCCGCGCTCCACGCCGCCGAGATCAACCGCTGGGTCAAGTTCCTGACCGCGCTCGGTCTGCGCAAATAGATTTTTTGTCGGCGCAGCCTGTCCTCGGGCCCGCAGATGACAAGACCCCGAGGCGTCCGGCGGGCGGCTTGCTCAATCCGTCTTCGGGCCGAAGAAACGCGATCCCAAGAGCACCAGGAACCAGATCATGGCGTAGCAGCCGAGCGCGATGAAAAGCTGCTCCATCTTGTCCTCCCATGTGCGCCATTTTCAGCAATCGGCGCTGGGCCCATCATAGGACAATCGGGCCGCTTTTTCGACCGCCCGTTGGGCCGACCGTTTATGGGCGACAGCCAGCCCCCAAGGGCCCGGAGCCGCCGTCGCACGCGCGCCATGCCGTGGCGTATGGAACCATATGGGCCCGGCCGCATTCTCTCGGCATGGGCGAGGTGCTGATATTCCGCAAACGTGAACCGACGTCGATTTTGCGCGTCCGCCTGGCTCCCCTGGCTGGCGGCGAATTCGGCGTCACCTACGCGATGAGCAACGGACGCCGGCATTCCAAGCCGGTCGGCCCCGAAGACGCGCCTCACATCGAGACCGCGCGCGCCCTGGGCAGTCTCGAGATCATCCCCGACGACGAGCCGCGCGAAGAGGGCCGGCCCGCCCCGTGAGCCACCGCGAACGCAAGGAAGAATGAGACATGCGCTTTTTCTTAGGGATGATTGTCGGAGCGCTTCTGACCATCGGTGTCGCCTACGTATCCGACGCATCGATTTCCGGCGCGACCACAACCGGCGCTGCGACGCAAAGCAGTGCCGAACGGCCCATGGTGAACTGGGACGTCGTCAATACCAACTGGCATCATTTCACCTCAGGCGTCCGTAATACCTGGCACCGGCTGGCTGCGCGCTGATCCTGTTTTTCCGCCGCGGCGCTTGATCGACGCAACCGCGCACAAGCCCAAACGGTCAACTCCTCACCGCACCAGCGTGCCGATGCGCTCGACGCGCATGCGTTGCGTCCCCGACTCGCGGTCGACCGAAAAGTAGAGCATCGCGGCGCGGCCGACGATGTTCTCGAACGGCACATAGCCGACCTGGCTCAGCACGCGGCTGTCGGTCGAGTTGTCGCGGTTGTCGCCCATCATGAAATAGTGTCCGGGCGGGACGGTGTAGACCTGGGTGTCGTCGAGGAACCCGTTGTCCTGCAGGTCGAGCGTGTCGTAGCTCACGCCGTTCGGCAGGGTCTCGCGCCAGCGCTTGACCCGCATGGTACGGCTGCCGTTCTCGTCGACGAAGTCGTCGATGCGCTCGCGCTTCGTCGGCTGTTCGTTGATGTGCAGCACGCCGCCGCGCATCTGGATGCGGTCGCCGGGCAGGCCGACCACGCGCTTGATGTAGTCGGTCGTGTCGTCCTTCGGCAGGCGGAAAACCACGACGTCGCCGCGTTGCGGTTCCGACGCCAGGACGCGCCCGGACCACAGGGGCGGCGCGAACGGCAGGGAATAATGCGTGTAGCCGTAGGGATATTTGGTGACGAACAGATAGTCGCCCACGAGCAGCGTCGGCATCATGGCGCCGCTCGGTATGTTGAACGGCTGGACCACGAACGCCCGGATGATCAGCGGGATCGCCAGCACCGGCAGGACGAGCAAACCGCCCAGCACGCCATTGGCGATCGTTCGCCAGAAGCCGAAGCCTTGCGCGCGCCCCAGCATGAGCAGCGTCAAGACGATCGACCACAGGCCGAGCAGGAGCGTGATCGCCTGCAGTGCGGCGATCAGCGCGCGGGGAGCGGGTGCGCCGGCGCCGGCCGAAAGCCGCAGCCAGGCGAGCGCGACGAGACAGACCGCAAGTCCGACGACGGTCGGCACGCTGCCCCAAGCGATGACCGCCCGCACTTGAACCGGCGAAGCGCCGCCGCCCAGCAGCCTGCCGCTCCACCGCAAGAGCAGACCGTAGACATAGAGGCCGACGATGCCGGTGATCGCACCGCCGACCGCGACGATCGCCGCCACGCGCCAGTCGAACAGCTGCGCCGCGAGTCCCGCCTTGATGACCTCGGCCACGAAGCCCGCGATGGCGGCGAGCGCCGCCAGCAGCAGCACATGGCGGCGCGGATCGGTGGCGAGGATCCGTCCGATCGTCGCGCGCGGCGCGAGCCAGACCGAAAGCCAGGGCGGAGCGGGCGGCGCGTCACTTGTAACCGGCGTCATGAGTAAACCTTGAGGCAGCCCGAGGACCACGCGTCGACGCGGGGTGGCCTTTGCGTCATGAGACGCCACGGCGGTGCGGAAGGTTCAATTCCGCGCGCGGGGCATCACTTCGCGGCCAGCGCGTCCAGGTGCTTGCGGGCCGTGTCATGGGCCCATTTGTCGTCCTCGAATATCGACTTGGCGGCGAGCGCGGCCTGGTAGTCGGCGCGCGCGCGCTCGATCGAGCCGGCCTTCTCGTAGAGCAGCCCGCGCGCCGTCAAGGCCGAGCTGTATTGCGGATCGATGGAGATCGCCTTGTCGTAGCTGTCGATCGCCTTGTCGTCCTCGTCCTTGGCGTAGTACGCATTGCCGCGATTGCCGTACGCCATCTGCAGCCATTTCGGCTTGAGCGGGATGGCGCGGTTGAAGTCCTCGATCGCGCGGTCGTATTCCTTGTTCTCGTAGTAATGCTGGCCGCGATTGATGTAGGCGTCGCCGACCTGCTCGCGCGTGGACTTTGTGGCGGTGATGACGCGGGTGCAGGCGGCGATCGGGTTGCCGGCGCGCCCGCGGCAGATTTCGGTATCCTGTGCGGAGGCGGTCGCGAAGCCGCAACCGAGCGCGGCGAGCGCCACGGCCGCAACTTTGAACGAAACTCGTGAGCCTGGCGTCCTTGTCGGCGACATGGCATCCCCACCCCTGAGGGCGCCCGGCTGTGCCGGCGCGCATGCCAAAAAATACCACCCGCAAGGGCGTCAGGCAATCTGCCGACAGCGCCGCGCACCGCTCGTGCGACCCGCCGACAAGCGCTCACGACATGCGAATGGACAAAGTCGCGCTCCGCGACCTTGTCCATCGTGGGCATTTGGCGCAGGCCGGCCGGCCCGCTCGCAAGTCGGGCTTCCCCGACTTGCGCATTCATGACACCGGTCTCGGGCAAGCGCGGGACCGGTGCGAAGTCCGCGGGATCTAATCCAGCGGCTCCACCTTCACCAGCGCATGGGCGTGGTTGCTGCCGGTCCAGAACGTGACCGGCGTCGTCGAGTCGTCCACGAACACCGACCGCATGTTGGTGTCGGTCGGCATCAGATATTCGACGGTCTGGCCGGTCTTGGGGTCGAGCCGGATGGCCCGGTCGGTCTGCATGCCGCCGGTCCAGATATCACCGTTCTTGTCGATCTGCGCCCGGTACGGGCCGCTGTAGGGGATCGGCAGCGCATATTCGGTGAATTTTTCCGTCCTGGTGTCGAACAGCGCGACCTTGTTGCCGCGGTATTCTGCGAACAGGATGCGATCCTGGTCGTCGATCCGCAACCGGCGCGCCCGTGCGTGCTCCGTCGGCGTCGCGAACCACGTGACCTCGAGGGTCTTCGCATCGATCTTCCCGATATGGCCCTCTGTGAATTCGGCCATCCAGAGATTGTTCTTGGAGTCGGAGATGACCTGGTAGATTCCGTAGGGTCCGCCCGGGATCTTGTCGGTCGGATGGAACTTCTCCCACTTGTTGCTGGCGAGATCGAGCCGGAAGATGTCCTGGGTGCCGACGCTCTTGGTCCACACCTTGCCGTCGACGTCATGGCGCAGCCCGACGAAGTTGAGCTGGACCCGGTTGTCGTTCCATTCCGGAGCCAGCGGATAGTATTTGATCTCGCCGGTCTTCGGGTCCAGGTTTCCGAGCGATCCCTGGTACATGGTGTCGAACCAGAAAGTCCCCTTGTGGTCCAGCTCCAGGCTGAGCTGGCCGACCGGGGCGTCGGGCTTGAACTTCTTCACGGGATATTCCGTGAGCTTGAGCGTCTTCGGGTCGAACTTGGAGATGAACAGCTCGCCGAAATCGCTGTACCAGACGTTGCCGTCCTTGTCGGCGATCACGTCATGCGGCTCGGTGGTCGCCCGGCCCACGTCGTATTCGGTCACGATGGCGCGCGTGGCCCGGCCCTTGGGGCGCGGGAGCGTCTTGAGTTCGTATTCCCATTTGTCGGTCGCGCTCAGATTGATGGTCGCGAGGTATTCGGCCGTCTTGCGGTACTGCTCGGGCGTGCCGGCGCGCGCCTGATCGAGCATGCGCTGGGGTTTGATCGGCTGACTGACCGCCCCATAGCCCATCATGCGGGTGATGACCTGCGTCCATTCGTCGGCGTCGTGCGTCGAGCGCACGATGCGCTCGAGCGTATGGCAACTCGTGCAGTTGAGCAGCAAGGCTTTCTGGTTCTCGGTGCCCGGAATGCTCAGCATCCATTCGGCATTGGTGAGCTGGCTGGCGAGGTTACGCGTCTTCTTGAGCTTGATGTCTGCGGTGGCGGTCTTCTCGGCCACGACGTTCGCCTTGGCGGGGGCGCCGATGTCATAACCCACCGCCCGGATCGTGAGCGTGTACTCGCCCGGCTCCAGGCGGTTCTCCGGGAAGCTGAAGCGGCCCTGGGCGTCCGTGGTCACGCTGACCTTGACGATCGAGCCCGGCTTCTTGGCGCTCACCACCACGCCCTCCATGGCGCCCTCCTGTTCGGAGGTGACTTGCCCGGTCAGGGCAGCCGCAGGCGCGCTTTGGGCCCAGGCCGAAGGCGGCGACGTCTGAAACAGCATGACCGCCGCGGTGGCGGTCAGGCCCCACACGAGTTGGCTTCGCATCGGTTTCTCCCTAGAGCATGATTTGTTGTGATTGATTCCGACTGGCATTCCCATCGGATTGCAGACCGGTCGGATTGCAATCCGACCGGACCGTAATTGTGCCCGACGGACCGTGCCGGCAGCCGTCGACGACGGCTCAGTCTGACTCCGCCTAAAGTCGCGAACAAGCCTCATCCGGTGCCTCAGGGCACGATTTGCCCAAGCTTTTGGGCGATGGCGGCGCGCCTGGAGCCGGATGAGGCAAGTGCCGTTCGGTGCTCCGGTGGGTGACGCTCGGGAGCGGCACGCTGGTCGGCGCCGGACGGCCGCGAGCGCAAAAAACGACCTGAAGGCGGTCCGGGCAGGCGCAGAAGGCCCCTGAAGACCGGCGGTCCGCTCGCGGTGGCGGCTGCGACCGGAGGGGGGCCCACCTTGCTTAAGGGGCGTTTAACCAATCGGCTTAATCTCATCTTTTGTTATTTCGAGTCATAACGATGGGTAGGGGTCCGGTGGTCGTCGCCTGCTCGGGCCCAGCAAGAAACCGACAGCAGAACCGGCAGGGTCCTTCCCCCGAGCCTCAACCCTCAAGAGCCACATGCCTGGTACTCTTCGGAAGCTGACGGGGTGTCCGAACTGCACGCTGGCGGCGTTCGGCGTCTTTTTTGCGGGCTTGATCGCCGTCTTGTTCCTGCTCGACCTGCGCAACCGCTATGTCGACGCGATCGCGGGGGCAAAGCAAGCGGCGCGCAATTACGCCGAGATCTTGGCCGAGAATACGGAGCGCGCGTTCGACGGGGTGGAACGCTCATTGCGCGTCATCGAGATCATTCGTCGGGACGCCCAGGACGGCAACCACCCGAAGGGCGACAATGGGGTGCAACGGGTTCACGACGCCCTGCGCCAGTTGCAACTGACCACGCCGTTGATCGTGGCGCTCGGCTGGACGAATGCCGCGGGAGATCTGCAGGCGCACTCTTACGATCACGACCCGCCGCGGCCGAACATCGCCGATATGTCCCACTTCATCGCCCAACGCGACAATACCCTCGCGACCTTGTTTCTTGCTGCGCCGTTTCGTTCGGCGAAGACGGGTGAATGGCTCACCGCCGCATCGCTGCGGCTGATAAATCGCGACGGGAGCTTTGCCGGCGTCGCGACTGCGGTTCTCGATCCGTCCTATTTCTCGGAAATGTACCGCTCGATCCACCTGGGAAGAGACGGATCCGTATTGTTGCTCCATCGCGCCGGTACGATCGTGGCGCGCGAGCCCATGATCAAGGATGCCATAGACAGATCTTATGCGGACGGGCCGCTGCTCGCCGAGTATCTGCCGAAAGCCGAGGCCGGGACGTACGAGACCGTCAGCGTCGCCGATGGAGTCCAGCGCATCGCCGGATACAAGGCGGTTTCCGGTCTGCCCCTCGTCGTGCTCGCCTCATTCAGCCGTGCAGACGTGTTGGCGCCCTGGTTCCGGCATCTCTACACGTTCGGGACGATGGTCGGATTCGTCATCGCGGTCATTCTGTTGGGAACCGGCCTGCTGATGCGGCAGACGCGAAGAATGGCCGAGAAATCCTCCGTGCTCGGGCTGACGCTCGACAGCATCTCGCATGGCTTGGTCATGGTCGACAGCCAGATGCGCCTCATTGTCTGCAACAAGCGCTATGCCGACATGTACGGCCTGACCCCTGCCCAGACCAAGCCGGGAACGCCGCTGCGCACCATCCTCGAGACCAGGGTCGCGAACGGCAGCAGCCCCCATATCGACGACGGCTTCGTGGCGCGGATTCTCGATCAGGTTTCCCGCTGCGAGCCGATCCAAAATGTGGTTCAAATGCCCGATGGGCGCTTGATTGCGATCACCCGCCAGAAGGTCGCCGGAGTTGGCGTGGTCGCGACCCATCGTGACGTCACGGCTGAAAAGCGCGTCGAGGCATCGCTGATGGCGAACTCGGAGGAGCTGGCGCGCGCCAATATGCGTTTCGACGCTGCGCTCAACAACATGTCGCAGGGCCTGTGCATGTTCGATGCCGAGCAGCGCATTGTCGTCTCGAACAGCCGGTTCAGGGAGATCTACGGATTTGGCGCAGACCAGGTCAAGCCCGGCACCACGTTGCGGCAGCTCCTGGAACATCGCGTCGCCAACGGCAACTATTCCGGCCCCGAACCGGACGAATATTTCAGAATGAACCTCAAGCGGCCGTCCGACACGGAGACGTTGCGCGACGGTCGGGTCATCGCGCTCCTGCGTCATCCGATGCCGGACGGCGGCTGGCTCGCGACCTACGAGGATATCTCGGAGCGGCGGCGGAGCGAGGCCAAGGTCGCCTACATGGCGCATCACGACCTGCTGACCGGGCTCGCCAACCGGACGCTCTTCATGGAGAAGATCGAGGAGGCGGGCGCGCGCCTGCGCCGGCACGGCGAGCCATTCACCGTCTTCATGCTCGATCTCGACCGCTTCAAGAACGTCAACGACTCGCTCGGACACCCGGCCGGCGACGCGCTGCTCAAGGAGATGGCGCAACGGCTGAAGTCGTCGTTGCGCGAAACCGACGTGCTGGCGCGCCTCGGCGGCGACGAGTTCGCGATCCTGCTGAGCGGCGGGGCGGCACAGCGCGACG
Organism: uncultured Pseudomonadota bacterium; assembly: GCA_963791155.1. Taxonomy (GTDB): domain Bacteria; phylum Pseudomonadota; class Alphaproteobacteria; order Rhizobiales; family Xanthobacteraceae; genus JAVDCA01. The sequence continues at coordinate 19,481 of CAWBRI010000005.1, read as the reverse complement.
ATGCGATCACGCTCAGCGTCAAGATCATCGAAATCGTCGCGAATCCGTTCGATCTCGACGGGCATAAAGTGAGCGTCGGCGCCAGCATCGGCATCGCACTTGCGCCGCAAGACGGCATCGAGTCCGACGAGCTGCTGAAGAAGGCCGACCTCGCGCTCTATCGGACCAAGTCGGAAGGCCGCAACGGTTTCAACTTCTTCCACGCCGACATGACCACGGAAGCCGACGCTCGCCATCAAATGGAAAGCGAGATGCGCGAGGCCTTGTTGCGCAACGAATTCGAATTGTACTATCAGCCGGTGATCGATGTCAGGACCCGCGCGGCGCGCGGCGCCGAGGCGCTGGTCCGCTGGCGGCACCCGCACAAGGGCCTGATTGATCCCGATCGGTTCATCCCGCTCGCGGAAGACACCGGTCTCATCGTCCAGCTCGGGGCGTGGATTCTCGGCAGGGCATGCGCGGATGCCGTCGTCGTGGCCGGAGCCGCTCAAGCTGGCCGTCAATCTGTCGCCGGTGCAATTTCGCAAGGGCGACCTGTTCGAAGTCATTTTGTGTGCACTGGTGGAGTCCGGTCTGCCGCCGGAGCGGCTGGAGCTCGAGATCACCGAGTCTGTCCTCCTCGAGAACGAGGCGAATTACCGGGTCCTGCTGCAGCAGCTCAAGAACATCGGCATCTCGATCGTGCTCGACGACTTCGGGACCGGCTATTCGTCGCTCGGCTACCTCACGAGGTTTCCGGTCGACAAGATCAAGATCGACAAGTCGTTCACGCAAGGGCTTTCGAATCGCGCCGATTGCGTCGCGGTCGTCTCGTCGGTGGTGACGCTCGCGCATGGTCTCGCTATCGCGACGACTGCGGAAGGCGTCGAGACGGAAGAGCAATTCGAGCTGTTGCGCGCGGCCGGCGTCGCGCAGGTGCAGGGCTTTCTGTTCGGGCCACCGGTCCCGATGTCGGAGCTTGATTTCGTGCGGGACGAGGCGGCCGGCCGGGCCACGGCGGCGGCGTGACGACAGCCCGGCCAAGTCGACGGAATGGCAAGAATGCAGGGTGGGGCCAGAATCTGATGAACGCGCAGGGAAATCTGATTGATCAACTCGAGGACGCGCTCGCGCACTCGGACATCGCGCGGCGGGCCGAGACCTTGAGACGGGTCACCGATCTTTTCGTATCGGGATCGGGCAAGTATTCCGACGAGCAGATCGCGCTGTTCGACGACGTCATGAGCCGGCTGGTCGAGCAAATCGAGGTCACGGCGCGCGCGACCTTCGGCCAGCGCCTGGCAATGATTCCCGACGCGCCGCCCCGGGTGATGCGCGGGCTCGCGCTCGACGACGCAATCGAGGTCGCGGGGCCGGTTCTGTCGCAGTCAGAACGGCTCGACGACCCGCTATTGATCGAAAGCGCCCGCACCAAGAGCCAGGATCATCTTCTGGCGATCTCGCGCCGCAAGGTTCTCGCCGAGCCAGTGACCGACGTGCTGGTCGAGCGGGGCAATCGCGAAGTGGCGGTGAGCACGGCCGGAAACCTGGGCGCTAGATTTTCCGATTTCGGCTATTCGACGCTGGTGCAAAGGGCGCGCGGTGACGGCGGGCTGGCGCTCAGCGTCTGGGCGCGCTCGGAGATTCCCGCGGCAGCATCTGCTGGCGCTCTTCGCCCAGGCCTCGGAATCGTTGCGCGCGAAGCTGGAGGCGGCCGACCCCGCCAAAGCCGGAATCCTGCGGGACGTGGTCGCGAAAGCGTCGGACCGGATCCAGACGGAAACGCGGGAGCGGTCCGAGGTTTTCGGGGCGGCGCGATCCCGTGTCCTCTCGTTGCACCAGTCCGGCGGGCTGGACGAGGCGCAATTGGCCGATTTTGCCGGCGCCGGAAAATTCGACGAAACCACGATCGCAGTCTCGATCATGGCTGACCTGCCCATCGGACTCGTCGAGCGTGCGATCACCAATAATCGCACCGAGCAGGTTCTCGTCCTTTGCAAGGCGACCGGTCTCGGCTGGGAGACCGCCAAGGCGATCCTCCTGCTGCAGGCCGGCACCAACGGCAGCTCCACGCCCGAGCTCGATCAGTGCTGCGCGACATTCGCGCGGCTGCAGTTGGATACGGCGAAAAAGGCGATCCATTTCTACCGGTTGCGCGAACGGGCGCAGGCGAACGGCTGACCGATACCCGCCCGGTGGTGTGCCCTGGCGGTCCAGGGCAAGGGCCGGCGGGTCTGGTCTTGCGGCCGGCCGGATCATGAATGTCGCCCGCAAAGGCCGGACTGGCCGCCCAACCGATGGGCAGACGGGCGCCGCCATGGCCGATTGGATCCCGGCCGTGTCGACCGGCCCGCTGGCGTGAGCGCCGGCCGCCGTCCAAAGTCTCGATTTTTTTTGAGCTTATCGCTCCATGTGATTGATCTAGAACAAAAATCCTCGCTTACCGAGCTGCCGGGAATGAACCAAGCGGCGGCGAGTTGCTCACGCGACCTCATGCGCCCAGGGCCCCCCGCCGCATACGAGTCGCGCGGGGAGCTACGGATTAGTCCTTAGTGGAACCATCCCTCCCAGGGGTATTAATCTGCTGATAAGAGCCTTGGGAGCAATGCGGATGGCCGAGGCTGCGCAAGGGAGAACGCCATGAAGCCCCTGGTCGACGACGTGGTCGAGCCGTTTCTTCGCCGCCGCTCGCCACCCCGTGTCGTTGCGCCATGTTCGGCCGTGTCGGTTCACGACTTGACCGGTCTGGCCGACCTCAAGGGCGCCGGACGGGATCTCCATTTCGCGCCGCGCACGATGATCTTCCTGGAAGGCGACGAGGTCGACGCGGTCTTTCAGGTCATCGAGGGCGCCGTGATGCTCTCAAAGCTCCTGCCCGACGGACGCCGGCAGGTGGTCGAGGTTCTCGCCGCCGGCGACGTCTTCGGCTTCTCGCCGCGGTCCGTCCGCGACGTCTCGGCCGAGACCCTGGTGGCGACGCGCGTCAGCGCCTTCGACTGCGACACGGTGGAACGCTCTCCGACATTGATGCGCAAGCTGAGCGCGCACCTTTATGCGCAGCTGTGCGCCTTGCACGAGCACGTGATGCTGATCGGCCGCAAGTCGGCGATCGAGCGCATTGCGAGCTTCCTGATACGCTGCGTTCCGGGGCGCGGCGGCCACGGCTGCCCGGGACCCCGCGTGGGCGACGATCACGCTGACGTCCGCCTCATCATGACCCGGCAGGAAATTGCGGACTATCTCGGACTCACCATCGAGACGGTCTCGCGCTCGCTCGGCAAGCTCAAGCGTCGCAACGTCGTGTCGATCAGCAAGCTTGACCAGATCTGCATCCACGATGTGTGCCGGCTGTGCCGGTGGACCGGCACGCACTTGACGCAGGGCGCCCACTGCAGCGCCAAACGGCGGCAGGCTGCCGCCCACGGTCTGGAATCGGCCTGAACGCATCGGCCGCGCGAGGGACGGGGCGCATCTGCCATTCATCGGGTGTGATGCCGGTCAGGTGCCGGGCGACTTCACCCGCCATGCCACGATGCCGGCCTTGACAGGCTCCCCCGTGGCGGCGCTGCGCCACGCGCCATCCGACCAAACGCAGGGGTACGGAAGGATGTAGGTGCCGACATGGTCTTCGCACAGCAATTCACAGGCCGTGCCGGCGGGAGGCGTGCCTTCGCCCGGAAATGCGGCCAAGCGTTTTTGCCGGGCCAGGGTCCTTTTGCTCGCGCCGGTCGGGGTCATCTGGGTCGTCAACCTTGCGGCTCGTCCGGTGGAACTTCCGCTGCGGCGCGCTCAGCCTTGCGTTGAGCGGACTTCTCCTCCTTCTTTCGCTGTTTTTCATCGCTCCTGACGCGCGCCGCCTTGTCTCGCTCTTGGCGGTCTCTGTTGTAGTTCGGTCTGAATGCCATCGGATCCTCTCGTGAAGCGGGATTGTTAGAATGGCACGAAAATCAACGGCGCGATTGGAATTCGCACTATTCGATATGTTCTACGGCGACGGCTCGCAGCGGTCCAATCGCAGGGTTCCAGGCGAAATCCTCGACAGCCTCAATGGTGACGCTCCGGCGCGCGCCACGATCGAGGAACACGACCGTCTGATCGCCGAAAAGTCCGGCAATCCCGCCATGGTGGTCAAGAGTACCCGCAGATCCGGCGGAAAATGAGCCGGCGAGCCCACGCCATCGCGCCGCGACAAGGACCTGACGCCCGAAACGACGACGACCTTCAACCGTCAAGGTGATTGGGGGCGCGCCGCCCGGCGTAGATAAGGCAGCGCCCCGTCCTTAGCCCGTTGGCGGCGCAACTTCGTCGAGCCCGAGGCGCTTGGATTCGGGACCGAGCTGGGTGACCGAAACGGCCGCGATCAGTAGCACGACAGCAAGGCACACGAACACCGTGGTCAGGCCCCAGCCTGTCTGGATCCACAGGATCGTCGGAATGATGACCGCGGTGACGAGTCGGCCGACGCCGGCGGCCCAGCCGAAGCCCGATGCGCGCGCGTTGGTGGGGAACACTTCCGACGCGAAGATCTGCATCGAGTTTCCGGCGACCTGGATGAAGAAGATCATGACGAACCCGGCGACCAGCAGCTGGATGTCGGTTGCCGCATTCGCGAACGCGATGGCCATCATGCCTGCCGCGACGAAGGCGCACACCGAGGTGACCTTGCGGCCGAAATTGTCGAGAGCGTACATCATGAACAGGCTCGCGCACGGCACCGCCAGCGTCATGCCGAAGGTGTAGGTGAGCGACTTCGTGATTGTGAATCCCTTCTCGGTCATGATGTTGGGAAGCCACGTGCCGAGCCCGATCGCGACGCCGAAGAAGGCCGAGAAGCAGATCATGCCGGCGATCACGCGGACCGGGAACATGCGGAACACGACGCCGAATGGATCGGTCTTGGTGTCGCTGGCGGCGTCCGTGGTGAGTTGCTCCGTCGGTCCGGCAATCCCCAGGCGTCCGAGAACGTCAAGCGCGTCCTTGCCCTTGCCGTGCGTCGCCAGAAAGCGCGGCGATTCCGGCAGCGTGAAGCGGAACACCCAGACAATTAGCGCGCCGATGCCGATGACGATCCACACGCCGCGCCAGCCGATCGAATCGCGGAAGTAGAGCGTGAACAGCGCGGCGATCGGCCAGACGCAAGCGCCGCCGATGAAATGAACGATTGAGAGGATGCGGCCGCGGATGCGCTTGGGTGAATATTCCCCGGCATAGGCGAAGGCGAGCGGCTGCTCGCCGCCGAGCCCGATCCCGGCGATGAAACGCGCCGCCACGAGCCACAGTCACGTTCGGCGCGAATGCGCCGAGGATCGTGAAGATGCCGAACAGCAGAAGGTTGAACTGGTAAACCGTCTTGCGGCCCCAGCGGTCGGTGAATTGGCCCTGCCCGGCGGCGCCGATGAACATTCCGAGGACGGTCGCGCTGCCAATCCATGCCGGCCTCGGCACCGGTCGCGAACTTGGACTGAAGCATGTCCGGGATGAGCGAGCCCAGCACGATCAGGTCGATGACATCGAAGAAGTATCCAGCCGCGATCAGCGCGATGACCTTGACATGAAGCGGCGAGATCTTCGCGTCATCCAGTGACGTGCCGACAAAGCCTTCGATTGTCTGGGCCATAGTCTTCCTCCCCAATACGTCTCAGGCCGCTAGTTGCGGCTCTTGATCGGGAGTCTAGAGCGTTCCTTGGGCGAGTCAATTGAAGCGCTCAAGGTGCCTGTCACCAAATTCACTCCCGGGTGGCGTGACTGCCGCCCTCGAACGGCCGAATGTTAGGCCCGCATGGATCGCAAGAGGCGAGGTCGGAGACGAGACCTTCCGGACGGACGCAAATGTCGCAGGGCGGTGCCGCCAAATCGAGATGAATGGTCCTGATGCGCCGAATGCCTGCCGTACCGCCTCGGAGATTTCGACCGAGACTTGCGCTACAATCTATCGGACTGATGACCGAAGGGAGTGCCGGAACGATGACCGATGCAGACAGCGCACGCGGCGATGATCGCGATCGACAAAATGGGCGCGAAAGTGTCTGTTTCTCCATCCCGCAACCTATGAGACGGAGGTCGTGCTCGACGATTTTCCGCGCACGGTGCACGAATTGCTCGTGGTCCCGGAAGACCGGGCTGGCCTATGTGCCGATCTTCGGCGACGGCATCCACGGCCGCAATCCCAATCCCGGCCATCTGCTGTGCATCATCGACCTCGTCAAGCGCGCCCATGTCGGCGACATCGATCTTCGACCCTACATCGCGCCGCATACGTTGAAGCTCGGGCCCGACGGCTTGATCTATATCACCTGCGAGAACAGCGCGGTGGTGGCGGTGATCGACCGATCCACCCATAAAGTGGTCGACGCTATCGATTCCGGGTTCGACCAACGGACATCGCCTGATCATTTCGCCGGACGGTCAGCGGCTCTACACCGAGAACGAGGAGGACGGCACGGTCTCGGTGATCGATCTGCCGAAGCGAAAGCTCCTGCGCAAGATCAGAACCCCGCGCGCGCTCGCCGGCATCGCGATTTCGGCCGACGGTCGGCACCGTCGTCGCGGTCGATGACGAGCAGCCGACGCTGTTCCTGATCGACACCGCGAGCCGACAGCGTTATCGAAGACGTGCGGCTCGAAGGCGTCGCGGAAGCCGGCGCAGATCGCGCGCTACAGCCCGGACAACAGCCTGATCGGCGTCACCAGCCTGAACAGCGACACGGTGAGCCTGATCGATCCGTCGTTCCGCGCAACAGACCGCGATCAAGGTTGGCAGTCAGCCGATGGACATGGCATTCCGCGGTGACGAATTGTTCGTTGCCTGCCAGGGTGACGGGTCGGTGCACGTCATCGATATTCCAAAGCGGCGCGCAAAGCACAGCTTCCGCGCCGGCACGGGCTGCGAGTCCCTGGGATTTTATTAACGCGTGGGCTGGTCGGCGCGTCGCCCGGATCGCCCGCGCGGCCCATGCCGCCGGACGGCCAGCTTCAGCGGCCCTTTTGATCTAACGCAAGGCGCAATGCGGCATTCTGACAAATGAGAGACGCTCGGAAGTTCCGGAAAAGCGCGGCATTCGAGACGGTCGCGACCATCATGCGAGGATTACCATGAGGCTTCGTGCCGCGCTTGTTGCCGCATTCGTTCTCATGGGGGCCGGCATAGCGGGTGCCCAGGATTGGCCGAACCGAACTGTGCGGCTGATCGTGCCATATCCGCCCGGCGGCAATGCCGACGTGGTCGGCCGCGTGGCGGCTCTCGCGCTGCAGGCCGAGCTCGGCCAGGCGTTCGTGATCGAGAACAAGGCCGGGGCGGGCGGGATGATCGGCGCGGAGGCCGTCGCGAAATCCCCGCCGGACGGCTATACGCTGCTGCTCAGCGCCAACGGTCCGATCCTTTACGCTCCGGAGCTGGCGGAGCGCAAACCGTATGATTGGCGCAAGGATTTCGTACCGGTGGGTACGATCTCGCTGACCTCGCTGGCGCTGCTGGTGCATCCCTCGCTGCCGGCGAAGACTTTCCCGGAATTCTTCGACCTGGCGCGGCGCGAGGGCGACAAGCTCGTCTTCGCGGCGGGCGGCATGGGCACCAGCAATCATCTCTTCAGCGAGCTGATCCAGTCGCAATTGAAGCTGAAATGGACGACCGCGCAGTACAGGGGGACCGCGCCCGCCATGAACGATCTGGTCGGCGGCCATGTGCAGTTCAGCATCGACCAGATTTCGGCGTCGCTGCCGCTGATCCGTGACGGCCGCGTGCGCGCGCTCGCGGTGTCGGGTGCCAAGCGCGTTTCATCGCTGCCCGACGTGCCGAGCTTCGTCGAGCAGGGCTACCAGAATCTGGTGGGCTACACTTTCGTTGCGATCCTGGCGCCCGCCGGGACGCCGGGCGAGGTCGTGCGGAAACTTTCCGCGACCCTGCAGAAGGTCGTGCGCGACCCGCAGGTCAAGGACCAGATCACGGCGCTCGGCGCCGAGCCCGAGGCGATGTCGCCGGAGGAATTCCGCGCCTATCTGGAAAAGGAAGACGCGCTGTGGCTGCCGGTGGTGCGCAGCGCCAGCAAGCCGCAGTAGGGGCGGGACCCGCATACCGGCCGCGTGGGTTGCGTCTTCGCGCGCGCGGATTCCCGGCTATTCGGATTTGATGGCGGCTGCGCTTCGCTCGGCCGCCCGGGAGGGCCTCTGAAAGCAGACGAGGATGAAATTTTACACGAGTCCAGTTGCGCCAAATCGTGCGGATGACGGAACCAGACGAGCGGCCATTTGTTGTCAATATGGCGGACAGTGGCCTGTCCGGGGGCTGCACAAAAAGCGGTGAAGTGCCGAAGTCGCCGTTCCCTCAATTGGCAGTCGGGTGCAGTCGGCAGGTACCAAAATCTAAACCTAGATCTAGGTTCATTTTCGCCGATGTCGGCGGCAATCGCGTTGCGTGCGTGTGGGCAATCCTGGCAGCCGGGTTTCCGACCTGATCGACGACTTTCGTCGTTCTTCCAACGTCGAACCTTGCGTCCAAATCGATGCCAGAAGTCATGGACGGGCGACAGGCTTCGCCGAAAGAAACGTCTTGGGGGCCGCTACCAACCGCAGTGTCAATTCGATCTCAGAACACCCGCCAGCGAGTTGCGCGTGTGGTTCGAATCATCGCGTTTCGCTAGGTAATGCCTGCAAACGGGCGGGGGAACCACAAAGCCGGACGCGGAAAGAGACGAAATCGCCTATGGCGCTGCGGCATTTCAGTTCCCATATAGGTGGCTCGCAGGGGACCGGGTCGAGACGCCAGGAACGCAAGAAGAGGAACATGTCGACGCGATCGAGGAGTCTTGCTGCCGCAGGTCTGGCGCTCTCAGCCGTCGCTATGCTGATCGGCGCTTTTCCGGCGATCGCCGCCACCAGCTACGACGGCTTGTGGAGCGTGGTGATCGTCACCGAGAGGGGCACTTGTGATCGCACCTATCGTTATCCGATCCGTATCTCCCATGCGTCCTTGGTTAATGCGGGCGACAGCGCGGTCAGCATCAAGGGGAGCGTGCGGGATAACGGCTCGCTCACCGTCACCGTGAGCGACGGCAGCAAGAATGTGGTCGGCTCCGGCCGCTTGTCCGGCGCGGCGGGCGCGGGCTCCTGGATTGGCGGCGACTGCGCCGGAACCTGGGAAGCGGAGCGTCGCCGCGGCTGATTCCTGTTTATTCTTTGTCTACCATGCAGGGAAACTTGCACGGCTCTGCGCGTTCCCGGGTCCAAGTCGACCGTCCCTCGTATTTTCAGGATATGGCATGATTTTTTGTCGATGCTCGCACGCGACCCGTCGGCTTGCGGGAGGCGCATCTCTCGTGGCGGCCGCTGTCGTTCTCCTGACGAGCGCTGCGCCGGCTCCCGCAGCCAGCTGTGAGGACGTCCGCAGTCTGACCAGAGCCGAACAGGTTTATTGGTCAAAGCGACTCAATCTTACGATCGAGCAAAAGCACCGCATTTGGCTGGAGTGCTACGGCCAAGCCCGCGTCACGGACGCCAAGGCAAAGAGCGTCGAGCAGGTCGTTGACCGGAAATAACGTGCGGAGCGTTAATGCGTTGCGCCTGAGCGGCAAGACACCAAGCAAGCACGGCAAGCAGCTCGACGCCCGTCACAACCGATATTCGGTCATCCGGCTGAGCAAATCCTTGATCGGCTTGTCGGCCCAGGCATGGTTGACGAAATCGCGGTGGTGGATGTCGTCGCCGGCCCGCAGGAACGTGACGCTGCCGTCCAGACGGTTCGGCTTCAGCGCATTGCCGATCGTGACGTCGCGTTCCGACAGGATGTTCTTCAGCTCGGCATTGTGGCGCCGCGTCGAGCGCGTATAGGCGCTCACGAAAAAGGCGGAACGGTTGGCGGTGATGAAGTCGGCGAACGTGTCGAGCTCGCCATAAAGGGCGTCGAGCAGCACGATGCCGCGCACGCGGCTCTTGAGGCCGCCGTGTGACAGGCTCGACGCGGCCGTCAGGTAACCGCCGCTATAGGCCACGATGACGATCGGCATGTTGGCGAATGTCCGTGCGGCGCGCGGATCGCCGTAGAGGCGGGTGAGCTGTTCGCCGGCCTCGCGCACGAAGCGTGCAAAGGCGCCCGGCTCCCACAGCTTGCCGGGGCTCGAGTTCGGCCGCATCGTAGGCAAGCTGCGGCGCGACCAGCACCGCATTGACACCGGCCTCGGAAATCTGCGCCGGCACCTGTTGGCGGGTGAGCACGTCGCGCGTCAGCGTGGCGCCGTGGCCGTGGAAGAAGACGATCATGAGGCTCGGACGATTGACGTCGAAGCCCTTCGGGATGTGAAGCAGGACGCTCGGATCGTTGTAGCTGTCCTTCGTCCCGCCCTCGTAAGGGAAGGGCGCGCTGTCGAACGGGACGAGTGATGTCGCCGCCTGCTTGAGCGGCGGAACGCGGATGTCGGCGCGCAGCCCGAACGGCGTGGTCGCGAGCGTATCGTCGGTGCCCGCCGCGTAGCTCGCGACCCGGTACGTATTCTGGTGGGTGGCGGCGGGCGCGCTGTCGTCGATCCGCAGCGCTGCGGCGCGCGTCCTGGGGGCGGCGTTGGCGGCCGGCTTGACGACCGAGTTGAGGACGGATTTGACCCCCGGGTCCGCGACGATGTCCATGCCGCGGGCGTCGGTCGCCACACCGGTGAACCGGGCGGCGAATGTCAGCGCAGGCGCGAGACTGGCGGTCACCTCGGTCGAGGCCCGCGTGCTCGACGGCAGGCTGCCAAATGTGGCGTCGAGATAGCTGGCAAATGGTGCAGTCGAACCCGCGGTCGCTGGCCCGGCGGACGAATCCGGGTCGATCAGCCTCGTCTGCGCAGCGCCGCGCGAACCGAATTCGCCATGCAGCAGCGATACGTATGACGTTGCGCCCGCAACGGCGAGGCCGGCCGCGACCAAGGCTACAGAAGGCCCAAGCGACATTACTGAGGATCCCCCCTCAAACTTACCTTGTTATCTGCGTTGCGGGCAAGTTTACGGCCATTCCAGGAGTTAACTGTGGCCGCGGTCGCACCGGCGGTGTCGCGATCGGCCGCGTCGGAGTGCGTTTTCGGCTCAACATATTGATATGACTTGCGAATTTATTCATGGCCTTCACCCCTCCCGCGATCCAGGCCGCCCACGGTTCGGGGCCCGTCCCGGGCCGGTGGGCGCGAATGGGGGCGAGGGGCGGCGGCGCCCCCGATAGGTCGGAAGTCGCATCCTCATCACCTCTCAGGCCGGCAACATTCCTGGACGTGCTCGACTCTAGGAGGCGGAGGGTTAATGGCTTTTTAACCGCGGCGAATTCGAGCGGCGGTGTCCGCGATTTGCAAAGCGGCGGCGGCCCCCGCGGTCCGAACCAATCGCGTCCCTACGGCACGGCGGCCGCGCCGGCGGTGCCCGCGTGTTTCTGCACGGCCAGAAGCAAATTCGACTTGTGGCGGCGCCAACGGTAGCCGACGCCGAAATCCATCGCGCTCGGATTGCCCTTCTGGAAAAGCTCCCTGAGCATGGGCTGGTAATTCTGCGGGAACACGTCGACCGGACCGCGGTATTGACCGAACGGCTGGAGCTGCCATTTCTGGCGGTCGAAATAGGTCACCGGAATTCCGGAGTTGTCCTGCAGGATCGAAGCGCTGTGTGCGAGCAGGAAATCGCGGACCTTGGAAAACTGTCCGGTGTGCAGCAGATAGGAAGCGCTCTTGATCAAGCTGTCGCCGGCGCCCAGTCGCTCGCAGAATTTAAAGATGCCGCTGTTCCCGACGCCGTCATTGGCCAGATTGGTGCTGAAATAATACAGCGTCTGGGCTCGGCCTTCCTGGCCCGTGAAGACGATCTTGACGCCATGCGCGGCGCTCTTCACGCCCGGCCCGTCGGGGCGTTCCACGCCTTCCCGGTCGAGGGCGACCAGGCTCGCGTCACGAACGGTCTTGCCCGCGCGGGCGAGGAATATGTACAGGATCGGCACGGTTCCGTTGAGCCGTCCGGAATTGAGCTCCATCCGCATGTTGTGCGTCTTGAAGAAGCTGAAGTTGAGAACCGAGTGCAATGAGCTTGCGAGATTGCCGAGCGACGGACCGATCTCGGCGCGCGGTATTTTCAACAGCTCGGGAATCTGGCCGACGGGCTCCAGGCCGGCCAACACATAGGTGGACGCGCTGGGAAAGAATGCATCCGCGTAAAGAAAATCCGGTCCGCTGAACATGTAGAACATCGCGGGCCGGCGCAGGCGCAGCGTCGCATTCGACCAGGTGCGGATCTTCGAGAGTTGAGTTTTGTCGAGCTCGCCGAACGCGCGATCGAAAAATCCGGCGTGCTGCAGCCAGCTTTGGTCGCGCGTGAGCGCTGCGAGCGGAGAGGCGGCGGACAGCGGCATGCCGGCGATGAATCGCGCGGTGTCGTCGGCGCTGACGGCCTCGGCGGAAGCGGACGGAGCTGGCACGGACGCGCGCGGCCGGGCGTTCTGCGTCGGCGCCGGAAACGCGCGCGGCGCCGGAAAGCCCCACTGCGCGACGCTGTCGAACCTGCCGCGCTCGCCGCTTCCGGCGGCGTGCAATGGCAGAAACACCATGCTCGCGATGAGAAAGGCGGCCTGGATTATCCGAACCATGTCAGGCGCGAGTCACGTTTTGCATGGGGGGCGGGGAGCTACATATGAAATGTGACGCGCCGTAAACGGCGAGTCCGGCGAGCATCATCGCGAAGCCGGCGAGCGACTGGACGGGCCGGTTGATGACGAGATAGTACAGCATGAAAGCGGTCACGAGGAGGAATATCACGGGCGTCACCGGGTAGCCCCAGGCACGGTAGGGCCGCGGCAGATCGGGATGCGTGTAACGCAGCTTGATGACGCCGAGCACGGCGAGGAACGAGCAGACCGTCAGGCTGAACTGGATGAAATCGAGCACGGCTTCGAAGCTCTGGGTGAAAAGCATCAGGTTGACGATGACGAGCTGAAACAGGATGGCGGCTGTTGGAACGCCGTTTCTGGATTTGCGCGAGAAAAACCGAAGCATCGGAATGTCCTCGCCCATGGTCATGGTCACGCGCGGCCCGATCCACATCATCGCGCTGATGGAGGAGACGAGCCCGAGGCAAATCAAGCCCCCGACGACGCGTCCGCCCCAGTCGCCGAAGATGTAACGCCCCGCGATCACCGCCACGTCGAGCTGGCCGGCCATTTTCTCCATCGGCGTGGTGTAGAGGAAGACGGCGTTCAGGCTGACGTAAAGGACGAGCACGATCAGCGTTCCGGTAAACAGCGCGCGCGGCAGGCTGCGATGCGGATCGTCGATCTCTCCCGCGATGTAGGTCGCCGCGTTCCAGCCGGAGTAGGAATACATCACGAAGACCAGGCTGATCGCGAACGGTGCGCCCGCAACGTAGGTGAGATCGATCGCGGAAGGCGCAAAGGAGATCGGCTGCGGGGTTCCGAGCGCCATGCCGGCGACCAGGAACGCAACGACGAGCGCCAGTTTGAGAACGGTCCAGATATTGTGGAATACGCTGCCGTGCCGGATGCCGCGCAGATGGACGAACGTGACCAGCCAGGTGATGCCGAGACCGAGCGCGAGCGCGGGCGCGCCCGGTACGAGGGCCTTGAAATACTCGCCGAACGCCATGGCGGCGAGCGCAATGGGCGCCGCGAAACCGACCGTTGCGGACAGCCAGCCGGCGAGAAACCCGATCGATGGATGGTAGGCTCTGGCGAGGTAATTGTACTCGCCGCTCGAGCGCGGAAACATCCCGGCGAGCTCGCTGTAGGCGGCCGCGCCGCACAGCGCCACGATCCCGCCCACGATCCAAAGCAGCAGGAGCGCGAAGCCGGAAGGGATGTCTTTCACCTGGAAGCCGAGGCTGGTGAACACCCCGACGCCGACCATGTCGGCCACCACGATGGCGGTGGCCGTGATCGTCGAAACCGTCGGACGGAACACGCCACTCGCGTTCACGGTCGTCATGATCAGGCCTGCGCCTCGCCCCCATACGCCGACTGCTTGTACTACAGGAAGCGGGTAAATGCTTTTCAACCTGATTTTACGGCTTTTCCCCGTCCAAAAGTGCCCATGGATGGGGCGCTTTATTGGCGCCGCCAGGAGTACCGGTGCCGTCACGCGCAACCGGGCGGTCGCGGCATGCGAGGAGCGGCCTTCCTGGTGGTCGTGTCGGTCGGCGCGTGTGGCGAGGGCGGAGATCTGGCGGGTGCCGCAGCGACGCGGCGGTCTTCTCAGCTCCTGTCGCTTTTTGCCTTTTTTGCCGTTTGGGTAACCGATACGGCGCACGGCCTGCATTCCCAGACCTCGAGATTGTCCTGGAACGCGCGCCAGACCGTGCGGACAAGCGCCATGGGCTTGCCGCACTCCGGACAATGGGTCGAATTGAAACTGCCGGGCCCCTGCTCGGACATGCCCGCCACCATGAGAGCGGGGCGGCCGTCACATGTTGAGGCAGATCAATCCGCCCGTCGATTGTGACAACTTGGTCATCGATACGGGCAATGGTCCCGGACCCCCGGGGGGCACCCCGATCGAGCATTGGGAGCCGGAGCCCGCCGGCGAAGCGGCCGCAACCATCGATTGAAGAATTTTTCAGCGCAGGCCCATCCCGGGCCTGATCCGCTGCCGCGGGGAGGCGAAGCCGGCCAGGCGGCGCCTCGCAAGACCAGCCTTGATCGTTCCTGCGTCGGGGCGCGCTTTGCGTTCTCGGCAGGCGTTCGCGTGGTGATTTCAAGCCGCCGCCAGCCGGCCGCGGCCGGAGCCCGTCACCCAGTCGAAAGCGCGCAACCGACGGCCCGCGGCTTCACTTCAGGAGGCACGATCCGCCCCCGCTCATCGACCGGCATTCGCGGTATCCGTCGAGCTTGGCGGCTTCGAGGCCGCCCTGGCTGCAGCCGCCCTGGTACATCAAGCCATAATAGGTCGTGCCGCCCTGTTTGGTGCATGCCAGCGCCTCACCCGTGCGGACCCGCTGGACGATGAGCGAGACCGGCGTCACGGCCGCCACCTGGTCGGGGGTAGCGGCGATCCAGCCTCGCGCCTGGATGGCTTTCAGTCCGTTCACGGCCGCCAGTTGGTCAGCGCTCAGGCAGCTCGCGTCGAGGCAGGTCACGGCGGGCGCCAGGATCGCGCGCGCGGCGTCGGGAGCCCAACCGGCTCCACGATCGAGGCGCAGGCCGGCCGGCGGCGCCCCAAGCAGGACGAGCCAGGCCAAACCGATGAACAGCAGACCCAGCAGGGACGCGTATCGCCCGCGTTGGTCGTCCTCGGCGATCATGGCGGCTCGGGCGGCCGGGCGGATCCGCCGGGTGGTCCCGATGGTCTCGGACGCCAAAGCGCTCAGCGTATCGTCGTTCGGACAGTAGGCGTGCCACGCCGACGATTCCGCGCCCTGCGCGAGGTCGTGCCGGCAGCGCTTCTTGCTCTCGCACAGCGAGCAGGTCTTTTGCATGTCCCACATGACCGTGGGCTCGGCGCGCGCGAGCTCGGCGCGGTCCAGGCCCATGTCCGCCATGCGGCGATAAAGCAGGCTGGCCGCGTCGGCGCCCTTTCCGGCGAGCGTCCGCAGCTCGTTGGTGGTGAGGGAGAGATCGCGCGCAATGCGGTCCACCTCGGTCCGGCCGCAACTTTCCAGGCCGGCGAGGCTGTCTTGCCTGCTTTTCCAGGCTTGCCAGCGCTGCGCAATGAAGCTGAAGAGATTTTCGTCGTGACCTGCGGTCGGCGCAAACAGCATGGCTGCCTCCCTGGCTTTTGCGGCTTTCGGTCAAAGAGTGGTCCCAAGGGCCGTCCGGGTCCTTGCTTTAGGTCAATAGAGGCCGAGGACGCAGGTCTGGACAGGCGGATTTGCATGCAAATCGGGTCGGTCGGCGGCGGTCATGGCCATAAAGCCCCCGGAGGCCCGCAGATCGTGCCCCGTCGGGTTTGCCCGGCTGCCGGGGGCGTTTCGTTAACCCTGGCGAAAGCCTGGCGGCCAACCGGACTGTTTGGGCTCGGGGCGGGGGTCATTGCGGCACGCATGACCGGCGCGCGACGCCGTGGCGGGCAAATCGATCGTCGTGATCGTTCCGTCCTTTGCCGAGCGCCAGCTCTCGACCGCGCCGGCCGAGGGATTGCGGGGGCCGTGCTGCGAGGCGGGTAATCGAACGGCGCGGCTTACTCCGCCGCAACCGCCTTGTTGTCCAACCGCAAGCCGAGACGCTCCCAGACGTCGGTCAGCGCCAGCGCCAGCGCGTCGACCAACGCGTCGTCGTGATAGGGCGATGGCGTGATGCGCAGCCGCTCGTTGCCTTTGGGCACGGTCGGATAGTTGATCGGCTGGATGTAGATGCCGTGCGCTTCGAGCAGCAGATCGCTCGCCGCCTTGCAATGTTCCGGATCGCCGACGAACACCGGCACGATGTGCGTACTCGCTCGGCATCACCGGCAGGCCCGCGGCGGTGCAGAACCGCCTTGACGCGGGCGGCGCGGTCCTGGTGGCGTTCGCGCTCCCAGCTCGACACCTTGAGATGCCGGATCGCCGCCGTCGCGGCCGCGCAGACCGCCGGGGGCAGGGCGGTGGTGAAAATGAATCCGGGCGCATAGGAGCGCACCGCATCGACCAGGTCGGCCTTGCCCGCGATGTAGCCGCCCAGGCACCCGAACGCCTTGGCGAGCGTTCCCTCGATCACGTCGACGCGCGCCATCGGCGCCCTGTTGCTCGGCCATGCCGCCGCCGCGCGGCCCGTACATGCCGACCGCGTGCACCTCGTCGACATAGGTCATGGCGCCGTAGCGCTCGGCGAGATCGCAGATGCGGTTGATCGGCGCCACGTCGCCGTCCATCGAGTACAGGCTCTCGAACACGATGAGCTTCGGCCGTCGCCGGCCCGGCCGCCGCGAGCAGCGCTTCGAGATGGTCCACGTCGTTGTGGCGGAAGATCTGCTTCTCGCAGCCCGCCTGGCGCACGCCCTCGATCATCGAATTGTGGTTCAAGCGCGTCCGACAGGATCAGGCAGTTCGGGCAGCAGCCTCGCGATGGTCGAGATGCCGGTCTCGTTCGAGACGTAGCCGGACGTGAAGACGAGCGCCGCCTCCTTGCCGTGCAGGTCGGCGAGCTCGCGCTCGAGCTCGACCAGCGGATGGTTGGTGCCGGCGATGTTGCGCGTGCCGCCGGCGCCGGTGCCCATGCGGGTCGCGGTCTCCACCATGGCGCCGATCACCTTGGGGTGCTGGCCCATGCCGAGATAGTCGTTCGAGCACCAGACCACGACGTCGCGCGGTCCCTGCGGCGAATGCCAGATCGCATGCGGAAACCGGCCCGCGATCCGCTCCAGGTCGGCGAAGACCCGGTAGCGGCGCTCGTCCCTGAGGCGGGCGACGGCGTCGGAGAAAAATGCGTCATATGGCATGGGTAAGGGACCCTACGTTGCCTTTGCGGCGAGTGCCGCCCCGGTGTGACAGGGAAAAGTGTTCTCCCCGTCGGGTGGTTGTTGTCAGTTGTTCTCGTCAGTTGTTCTTGGCGCCTTCGAAGATCCACGCCCGGATGGCGTCGCGATCGCAGGTGGAGAGCTTCTTCTTGCCGTGCGGCATGCGCAATTCCGCGCGACGCCCGCCAGTCGAGCAGCCACATCAGATTGCTGCTCTGGGCATCGCCCGGAATGACCATGGGGCCATGCTTGGTGCCCTTCATCACGCCCTCGTAGGAGGTGAGGTCGAGACCGCTCTTCTCGGTACCTTCCCCGCCGGCCGAGTGACAGCTGACGCAACGCCCTTTGAAGATCGGCAGCACATCCTCGGCGAAGCTCGTTTTCTGCTGCGCCGCACAGGCTTCCTTCGCGGCCGGAAACACGCCCAACCCGACGAGCGCCGCCACCGCAACGGTCGCGCCCGCCACCATCAGGGATCTATTCTTGGCCGCCATGGCCACCTCCTTCCAAGCTCAAGCCGGATAACCGCCCCAAGTGCCCCATACCACCCGGCACGATCGTCGGAAAGCCCGGGCGCCGCGTGACTGGCATGCCGATCGCCTGGAAACAAGCCTAACCGGCCGCCGCGAATAGTCTTTGATGCAAATCAAGAGTGCCGAAGTCGCGGCAATTTTCGCAGTTTCTCCGTGGCGGCGAACCGTCGGGAGCGGATCACCTCGCTCGCAAAACGAAGGAGCGGCCGATGGCCGCTCCTTCTGCCGCGATCCCGTCTCACGGCGTCGTCACCAACCCACCACGATCGATCCGGAGATCATCTGCGCGTTGTAGTTGGGATTGTTGTAGGCCATCCAGGTCTGGTAGCCGGTGCCGGTGACCGCCGAGAAACATGTAGGGCGACATCGTGTCGTTCTGCCAGTTCATCACGCTGTTGCGCTCCCAGGCGTAGCGCACCTTGGCCCTGACGGTGCCGGTCCAACCGAGCCGGTGCACGACTTCCTGATCGAACGTGTAGATGCCGGTCAGGTCGAGCGCGCTGCCACAACGTCTTCACGTCCGGGAACTGCGTGCCGGCCGACCGAGAGCGGCTGGGCCGGGGTGCCCCATGGCTGATGATCGACCGCTGACGACAGAGTGTAGCTCGCTCTCACGTCGAACTTGTTCGGGATCACCGTATGATTGACCGCGAACATGTAGGTGTTCACCGTGTCGTCGACCGTGGTTCTCCATATATTCGCCGGGATTGAACGGGCCGTTCACGCGTCCGCGGAGTTGTCCAGTGTCAGCCGCTGGGCCTGGTGCTCGTTCATGTAAGACAGCAGGACGTTGGTGTCGGGCTCATCACATAGGCGAGCTCGACTCCCGCGCTGACCACACTTGTTGCTCGTCAGGCCTTGCTCGCATCGACGGATCGATGCGGTACCAGTCGTCGCGATAGCCGATGGTCGGCGTGAGCGTGACGGTCGGCGACAGCGCGATGTCGAGGAGCAGCTTGGCGGTGGTCGCGGTCGCGGTCGTCGAGATAGAACTGGCGATCGATGCTCTGGTAAAGGTCGGCCGCGGTCCCAGGGGCAGACCAGGCCATTGGAAAAGACCGACATTTTGCAGGTAGTTGTAGTTTTCGGAGCGCCGCAGGCCGTAGGAGAAGCTCCCGCGCGCCGTCAGCCAGTTCGTCGGCTTGTAGTCGGCGAAGAATCTTCGCCGTGTTCTCGTTGGTGGCGTCGGCATCCGCGCGCGTCCAGTCATAGCGCTCGAAGGCATAGGCGGCGCCGAGATTCCATTCCCGGGTCGGGCGCCAGTTGAGTTCGGCGCCGCCGTTCTGCTTGATGTAGGAGATCGACAGGGTGTTCACCGGCGCATGCAGGCTCTGGGCCGATGCCGCGACGGCATCGGACTGGACCCAGTCGGCGAAGAAGCATCTCGGGCGTCTCATTGTCGTAGTCGTAATATCGATAGCTCAGCTTCGACTTCAGGGTCGGCGTGATCTGGGTGGTCAGGACGTTGTTGAACAGCAGCGTGTTGATGGAGCCGTTGAGGCTCTGCGCCGGCAGGGCCGCGAGCGAATTCGCGGCGATGCCGGGTGTGCCCTTCCATCCGAACGGCACGTTGGCGCCGCCGTTGTTG
>CAWBRI010000004.1:0-391750 GCA_963791155.1 uncultured Pseudomonadota bacterium | reverse complement strand
CCGGCGTCTGCTGGTGCGCGCGACGATCGACAATCCGGGCGAGCTGCTCAAGCCCGAGATGTTCGCCAATGTCGGCATCTTCACCGATCAGGAGGTCGCCGGCATCGCGGTGCCGCGCGAGGCGCTGATCTACGAGGGCAGCACGGTGCGCGTCTGGGTCGTGCACGACGACAAGACGATCGAGCTGCGCGAGATCAAGACCGGCCTCACCAACGGCCAGCATGATCCAGGTCACCGACGGCCTCGCGCGGGCGAGCGCATCATCACCAACGGCAGCCTGTTCATCGACCGCGTCGCGGCGGGCAGCTGATTCTCGCCGGGGCGATGAGCGGGCCATGCGACAGATGAACGCGCTCATCGCCTTCGCGCTCAAGCATCGCGTGCTGATGCTCGGCGCTGTTCGCGATCGTGATGGTCGGCGGCCTCGTCGCGTTCCGCCAGCTCAACATCGAGGCCTATCCCGACCCGACGCCGCCGATGGTCGACGTCGTGACGCAGAGCCCCGGCCTCTCGGCCGAGGAGATCGAGCGCTACATCACCATCCCGATCGAGACGCAGACCGCCGGCATCAAGAACCTGCGCACCATCCGCACCATCTCGCTCTACGGCCTGTCGGACGTGAAGCTGCAGTTCACCTTCGACTACACCTACGAGGAGGCGCTGCAGCAGGTGCTCAACCGCCTCGCGCTCGCTGCCGCCGCTGCCCAACAACGTGCAGCCGCAGATCTCGCCGCTTCGCCCGATCGGCGAGATCTACCGCTACCGGCTGGTCGGCCCGCCCGACTACAGCGTGCTCGATCTCAAGACCCTGCAGGACTGGGTGCTGCAGCGCCGCTTCCGCGCGGTGCCGGGCGTCATCGACGTCACCGGCTGGGGCGGCAAGACCAAGACCTACGAGCTGCAGGTCGACTTCAACAAGCTGATCGCCTACGGGCTGACGCTGCCGCAGCTGCTGCAGACGCTCAACAACAGCAACATCAATGTCGGCGGCAACACCGTCAATATCGGGCCGCAGGTCGGCGGTGGTGCGCGGCGTCGGCCTGATCCGCTCGATCGACGATCTCAAGCAACACGATGCTGACCCAGAGCGGCGGCAACCCGGTGCTGGTCAGCGACGTCGCCGACGGTCACGGTCGGCAACCAGCCGCGCCTCGGCATCGCCGGCAAGGACGAGCGACGACGACATCGTGCAGGGCATCGTGCTGATGCGGCGCGGCGAGCAGAGCATGCCGACGATCCAGCGGGTGCACGCAGGAGGTCGAGCGCATCAACGCCTCGGGCATGCTGCCGCCCGGCGTGCACATCGAGCGCATCTACGACCGCAAGGACCTGATCGACGTCACCACCCGCACCGTGCTGCACAACATGGTGTTCGGGATCGGCCTGATCTTCCTGCTGCAATGGATGTTCCTCGGCAACCTGCGCAGCGCGCATGATCGTCGGCGCGACCATTCCGTTCGCGCTGTTCTTCGCGGTCGGCATCATGGTGCTGCGCGGCGAATTGGCCAATCTGCTGTCGGTCGGCGCCATCGACTTCGGCCTGATCGTCGACGCCACCGTGATCATGGTCGAGAGCATCTTCCGCCGGCTCGGCGAGCCGCATGGCGCACCGCCGCACCGATCCGCTCGCACGGCGAGCGATCGTCCGACGCTCTGACCGGCAAGCTGCTCGAGATCTTCCGCGCCGCGGCGAGCGTCAGCCGCTCGATCTTCTTCGCGGCCGGCATCATCATCGCGGCGTTCATTCCGCTGTTCACGCTGAGCGGCGTCGAGGGCCACATCTTCGGCCCGATGGCCAAGACCTACGCCTATGCGCTCGCCGGCGGCCTGATCGCGACCTTCACGGTCACGCCGGCGCTGTGCGCCTTCCTGCTGCCCGAGCGCGTGCAGGAGACCGAGACCTGGCTGGTGCGCATGCTGCACCGGCTCTACACGCCGGTCGCTGCGCTTCGCGCTCGCCAACCGGCATGGCTGATCGTCGTCGGGCGCGGTGGCGCTGTTGCTGCTCGCCGTCGTGCTGGTGCGCTTGCTCGGGCTCGAGTTCCTGCCCAAGCTCGAGGAAGGCAATCTGTGGATCCGCGCCACCATGCCGTCGACCATCTCGCTCGAGGAGGGCAACGGCTACGTCAACCGCATGCGCAGCCGTGATCCGCGGCTTCCCGGAGGTCGAATCCGTGGTGTCGCAGCACGGCCGCCCCGACGACGGCACCGACGCGGCCGGCTTCTTCAACGCCGAGTTCTTCGCGCCGCTGAAGCCGGCCGACGCAGTGGCCCCGGGGCTCGACAAGGACGACCTCACGGCCGAGATCCTCGCCAAGCTGCAGGCCGAGTTCCCCGGCGTCGAGTTCAATTTCTCGCAATATCTGCAGGACAACGTCGCCGAGGCGGTGTCCGGCGTCAAAGGCGAGAACTCGATCAAGCTGTTCGGCAACGACCTGCAGTCGCTGACCGACACCGCCAACAAGATCAAAGCGGTGCTCGCGACCGTGCAGGGCATCACCGATCTCGCGGTGTTCACCTCGCTCGGCCAGCCGACCGTGCAGATCGACATCGATCGCGCGCGCGCCGCGCGCTACGGGCTCACGCCGGGCGACATCAACGCGACCATCCGGGTGGCGATCGGCGGCGACTCGGCCGGCGACCTCTACGAGCCCGGCAGCGACCGCCATTTCCCGATCGTGGTGCGGCTGGCGCCGCAGTACCGGCAGAGCCCGGAGGCGATCCAGAACCTGCGCATCGGCGTGCAGGGCCCGAACGGCGTCACCCAGATCCCGCTCAGCGAGGTCGCCACCGTCAAGCTGGTGTCCGGCGCCGTCCTACATCTATCGCGAGCAGCAGCAGCGCTATCTGCCGATCAAGTTCAGCGTGCGCGACCGCGACCTCGGCAGCGCCATCCAGGAGGCGCAGCAGAAGGTCGCCGAGCAGGTGCAGCTGCCGCCCGGCTCGCGGCTCGAATGGGTCGGCGAGTTCGGCAATCTGCAGGACGCGATCGCGCGGCTGCAAGATCGTGGTGCCGATCAGCCTCGGCGCTGATCGCGCTGCTGCTGTGGATCAATTTCGGCTCGGCCATCGACACGCTGCTGGCCATGAGCGTCATCCCGATGGCGGTCATCGGCGGCATCTTCGGGCTGTTCGTCATGCAGATCCCGTTCAGCGTGTCGGCCGCGATCGGCTTCATCGCGCTGTTCGGCATCTCGGTGATGGACGGCATCATCATCATGTCGCAGTACAACCAGCTGATCGCGCGCCGGCGTCGACCGCACGACCGCGGTGCTGCGCACCGGCGAGCTGCAGATGCGCCCGGTGCTGATGACCTGCATCATCGCCGGCGTCGGCCTGCTGCCGGCCGCGCTGTCGAGCGGCATCGGCTCGCAGGTGCAGAAGCCGCTCGCCGTCGTGGTCGTGGGCGGCATGACGCTGGCGCCGATCGTCATCCTGATCACGCTGCCGGTGCTGATCTCGCTGTTCTCGCGCTCCTTCCGCCGGTCGGTGCGCCACGAACCGATGCGAGAGCCAATCTCGTAACGGCTTACGTCATTGCGGCAAAGTAGTCTCCCCGGCGCGCGCGTGCCGCGGAAATGGCTTCGCTGCGCTCGCAATGACGGCAAGCGGATGCCCGCCATGAGCGCGGAGCTGACGAGCGCGAGCCACTGCCGATCAGCCTCACGTCATCTTCATCGGGAATCGCGCCGAGGAAGTCGCGCTTGCCGATGTCGACGCCGCAGTGGCGCAGGATCGCGTAGGCGGCCGTGAGGTGGAAGTAGAAGTTCGGCAGCACGAAATGGGTGAGGTAGTCGGCGCCCTTCATATGGCCCTTGTTGGTGGGGCCGAGCGGGAACGTGATCTCGCGCGCGGCTGACGCGTCGATCTGCTTGGAGTCGAGCGTCTTCACATAGGCGACCGTCTTGGCGATGCGGGCCTTGAGCTGGTCGATCGTCGTCTCGTTGTCCTCGAAGCGCGGCGGCTCGATGCCGGCGAGGCGCGCGGCCCCGTTCTTGGCCTGATCGCAGGCGATCTGCACCTGGCGGGCGAGCGGGAACATGTCGGGCGCAAGCCGCCACTGCGACAGCACCGCCGCGTCGATCTTCTTGGCCGCCGCAAGCGTCGCCGCCTTGTCGAGCAGACCCGACAGCGCGTTGAGGCCGATCTCGAGCACCGGAACGGAGGCTTGGAACATCGTGTACGACATGACGTGAATCCTCGGCTGAATGTGAGGGGGCGGCGATCGCCGGCGCGCCGACCATGCCCGCAACGGCGCGCGAATTCAATGCGTGCGGCCGAACGACGGTCGCTATTGTCCGGAGGGCGTGCGCAGCCCGTGCCAGGCGTCGCGCACCTGCTGGTAATGGGTCTGCGGGTCGTAATCCGGCGAATTGAGCGCGAGATGGACGCGATCGAGCCGGCCGATCGCGCTGAGCAAGGTATAGGACGCCACCACGCGATCCTGCTGCGCCGCAATCAGGCGCGCCCGCGCCTGCATGAGATCCTGTTGGGAATTGAGCACCTCGAGTGTCGTGCGCTTGCCGGCCAGCGCTTCCTTCTTGACGCCGTCGAGCGCGATCGCGGAGGCGCGCACCTCCGCCTGCGCGGCCGCGAGCGAGATCTTGGCGCCCTCGTGCGTGACCCAGGCCGCGATCGCGGCGGTCTCGGCCTGCGTGCGCACCCGGTCGAGCTGGACGCGCGCCTGCGTGAGCGTCTCCTTGGCCTGGCGGACCTGCGAGGCCGCGAGCCCGCCGTCGTAGATCGGGACGTTGAGCGTGCCCATGACCGAGGCCTGATTGGTGCTGGTGGTGCCGAGTGTGGTGTCGGTCTGGTCGCTGCGCGTCAGATTGCCCTGCACGCCGAGCGTCGGATAGAGGGCGCTTTCCGCGATGCCGACTGCGAATTGCGCCGCGTCGATGTCGAAGGTCGCGCCCACGATGGTCGGGTTCTCGCGCCGGGCGAGCCCGATCGCCTCGTCGCGCATATGCGGCAGCAGCCGGTCGGCGGGCTCCGCCGCCACCAGCCGCCCCGGCGCGCACGCCGATGACCTGGGTATAGGTCGCCTGGCTGATCGCCAGCGCGACCTCCGCATTGTTGAGGTCGGCGGTGGCGCGGGCGAACCGCGCCTCCGCCTGCGCCACGTCGGTCGGCGGGACGTCCCCGACGCGCAAGCGCGTGCGAGTGGTCTCGAGCGTCTCGCGCAGGAACGTCACGTTGAGGCGTTGCGCCTCGACCAGCGACTGATTGCTGAGCACGCCCATATAGGCGGTCGCGCCGTCGAGCAGCACGGATTGCTCGACCGCGCGCAGCAATTCACGGCCCGCGCGCACCTGGGCCTCGGCCTGGCGCACCGTGTTGCCGGTCTTGTAGCCGTTGAACAGCGTCTGATTGAGCGTGATCGCGGCCTGCCGGGGATGCAGCTGCGCCGATTGCGACGTGTTGTCGGGGAGCAGATTGCGCAGGCTGATCAGACCGGCGCTCAACCCGACGGTGACCTGCGGCCGATATCCGGACAGAGCTTGCGGAACGCCTTCGTCGGTTCCCCGGAGCTTCGCCCGCTCGGCGTTGAGCTGTGGATTGCCCTGATAGGCCCGCACCAGTGCGTCCGGCAGAACTCGGCGCCCGCCGGGCCGGGCGCGAGGACGGCGAGCATTGCCAGCGTCAGCAGCGTGCTGTGGATAATTCCGGGGAAAGATAGCCCAATGCCAGCCGCACCGCGGCCGGAAAGCCTTCCGCCACCTTTGCTCATCACAACCGACATGCAATCAAATCCGCCGCGACAAACCCTCGCGATCCCCCAGATTCATCTTGGGCTTACGGGCCGCCGACTTGCAAGTCTGATTGTGCGCAAGACCGGCCTGGCGCCGAAAATTGGGGAAAACCCGTGGCCCGCGCAAGGCCTTGCCGTAGCGGCAAGGCGGCACCGGACCTTACACGAACCTGACGGCGATGGAATTTTCACGTGGTCGCGCGCGCCAGCGGCCGTTTAGAACAACCCGTCGATCCGGAACGAATATCCAAGTCCGAAGAAATAGTCGGGCGCATTGCGATTGAGACCGAAGCCGACATGGAAGTCGACTTGCTGCGTGGGCGTGACCCGATAGACGCCGCCCGAATTGATGAGGTGGCCGGCGCCCCCGCGGTTCGGAAAGTCACCCACGTACTCGACGAAAAGGGCGGCGCGCTCGCCGATCCGACGCTCGACCACGAACGTGGCCTCCTGGGTGAGTCTGGCCACCGGGTCGGAGGGGCGAAAAAAAGTCGTCATCATCCCGCTCAAGCCCCAGCCGCCGTCGAGCTCATGCGACCACGGAAATTGCAAGTAGGGCTGGGCACCCGGGCCGGCGATGGCGGCCGTGCCAGTCGGCAATCCGACCCCGAACGTCGCGGAAAGATCGACTTTGCCCGGCAAGGGACTGATCTGCCATTTCACGGCGGGCGCCACATTCGAGAACCCCGCGCCTGAATGACCTCGCGGGGCGGCGAAATAGCTCGGGAGATCGATCAGAACCTCCAAGCACGGCGCCACACCGAGGCGAAACCTGCTGTTCGTGCCATCGAGAATCTGAGCACCCCGTCGCGCGCTCACATTGACGCCGTTCTCGCCTTGCAGGCTGCCCGACGGCACCACAAGGCTCGAATTCGTGACGTCCGGGCGATCCGTCGCAATGTCGGCTCCGCTCTTGGGACAGCCGTCAGCCTCAGCCCAAGACGCGCCCGGACACGCAAAAGCCGCCACGCTGGCCAGCAGCCAGATCCGAAATCCAGCCGGTGCGGGCATCGACTGATGAGCCTGTGAAACGGGAGCGCTTCGAGAGCCGCCCGATGAAAGGTCGCGCCCGATCGTCGACCGGGCTGCCTTGTCGCACTGCCAGACCCGATCGAGCGCCGATTTATTCCCGCCAGTTGCGTCCGGCGACCGTACATTATGCGGCAAAATGCGGCGAACGGAAGGATGACCCTGTCGACCCGGCGCGCTATCTTGGGTCACGCGCAATCGGCCGACAGCCGACAGTCACGCCCAGGGAGGACTCCGATGAATGCCCGTAAATTGCAGCGCGCGCTCAGTTTTGGCGCCGCGCTGTTCGCTGGGCTTGCGACCACGGCGGTCGTGGCGAACGCACAGGCGCGCTACCCCAATCAGACCATCAAGATCGTGGTCGGATTCGCGGCCGGCGGCGGCAACGACATCATCGCGCGCATCATCGGCCAGAAGCTGCAGGAGGACCTCGGCCAGACCGTGATCATCGAGAACCGCCCGGGCGCGGGAGGCAAGATCGCGGCCGAGGCCGTCATGGCGGCGGCGCCCGACGGCTACACGCTCCTGGTCGGCGCGGCCGGGGCGATGAGCATCATTCCGGCGATCTCGGTGAAGCCGCCCTATCACGGCACCAAGAATTTCGCCCCGATCTCGATGGTGGCGGCGTTTCCGCTCATCCTGGTGGTGCAGGCGTCCCATCCGGCGAAAAACGTGCGGGATCTGGTCACCTGGATGAAGGCCAATCCCGACAAATCCAATTACGCCACCTCGTCGCCCGCCTTCACGCTGGCGACCGAATTGTTCAAGCTCAAGACCGGCGCGCCCGGCACCGCGATCCCCTACAAGAGCAGCGGCGAATCGCTCGTGAGCGTGATCGGCGAGCAGTCGCTGCTCACCATCGCTGATCCGCCGCCGACCACGCCGCTGGTGAAGAACGGCCAGGTGCGGGCGCTTGCGGTCTTGGCCAAGACCCGCTCCGAGGAGCTTCCCGACGTTCCGACCATGACCGAGGCCGGCGTGGCGGACGTCAACGTCTCGCTCTGGACCGGCCTGTTCGCGCCCGCCCACACGCCGCCCGACATCGTGGCGAAGCTCGAGGGCGAGATCATGAAGATCATGCGGATGCCGGACGTGCGGGAGAAATTCAAGGCGATGGCGACGCCGACCGTCGGCGGCACGGCGGCCGAGTTCGCGCGCGTCATCGACGCGGAGACCAAGACCTGGGCCGACGTCGGCCGCGCCGCCAACGTCAAGCTGGAGTGACGGCCGCGCCGCGGTCGCCCGTGGGGCAGACGCCGGTCATCGTCCCGCGCGACAAGCTGCTCGGACCGTGCCTTGATTGCGTCGCCGATCAGCTCGCGCAAGCCGGCTTCACGGTGTTGCGGCCCGATTCGGCCGCCCCCGAGGATTGGCATGACCATCTCGGCCGCGCCGAGGTCGCGGCGCTGACCCCGCGCCATCCGTTCGGCCGGCGGGAAATCGAAGCGGCGCCCCGTCTCAAAGGGGTGGTGTTCCCGACCATCGGGGTCGAGGCGCTCGACCTCGCGGCCGCCGACGAATTCGGCATCGCGGTCGGCCATGGGGCGACGCCCGAGCTTGTGAACAGCATGGCTGAGGCCAATGTGCTGCTATTCGCGGCGCTGATGCTCGATCTCGCCGGAAAGGAGACGCCGCTGCGCGAGCGCGGCTGGCGCGACGGATCGGTGCGCGCCCGCATGGTGGCGGGCCGCACCATCGGCTTCATCGGGTGCGGGCGAATCGCGCGCGCGACGCTCGCCCGCCTCGCGGGCTGGGGGGTGCGCGCGCTCTATTACGATCCCTATGTCGACCAGGTTCCGGATATCGGCGTCCCGCTCGCGCGCGTCCACGATCTCGCGGCACTGCTCTCGGCGAGCGACATCGTGACGATCCTCGCCGAGCTCACGCCGGAGACCCGACACATGATCGGCGCCGCGCAACTGCGCCACATGAGGCCGGACGCGTTTCTGGTGAATACCGGGCGCGGCGCCATCGTGGACGAAGCCGCGCTCTGCCGTGCGCTCGTCGAGCGCCGGATCGCCGGCGCGGCGCTCGACGCCTTTGCGAGCGAGCCGCTCGCGCCCGACAGCGAGCTGCGGAGGCTCGACAATGTCATCCTGACGCCGCACAATATCGGCCACACCCGCGAGCAGCAGCAGTCGTTCATTCCCGCGACGTACCAGAACATCGTACGGATCGCGCGCGGCGAGCCGCCGCTCTATTTCAAGAATCCGCAGGTGATGGCGAAGTGGCGCGCGAGGCTGGGACGGATAGATGACGACCGTTAGCCCGGTTGTTCAAGCTTTTCATCGTCACTGCGAGCGCAGCGAAGCAATCCCCGTCGCGTGAGATTGCTTCGCTGCGCTCGCAATAACAGGAAGTTTACAACTTCCCTTCCTGCGCCGCGAAGGCCCCGGCGCCGTAGACTGCCTTACCGCCGACCAAAGTGAGCAGCGACGTGATCTCGCCCACCTTCTCGACCGGGACCGTCATGTAGTCGTCGGACAGGACCGCCAGATCGGCGTATTTTCCGGCCTCGAGCGAGCCGCGCTTGTCCTCGTCGAAACTGAACCACGCCGCATTGATCGAATACATCCGCAGCGCTTCCTCGCGGCTCGGCGTCTGCTCCGGCACGCGCATCGGCGTGCCGTCGATCACCTTGCCGTCGAGCAGCCAGCGCAGCGACACGAACGGATTATAGGGCGCGACCTGATCCGAATCGGTGCCGGCCCCCACCATCAGGCCCATTTTCAGCCCGCTCTGGATCGGCGGGGCGCGCTTGGCGGCCTCGGGACCGAGCACCTTGAGGAAGATATGGCCCGCATAGAGCAGCCGGTCCTGCACGCTCCAGCCCATATGGAGCGCCTTCATGCGCGCAAGCGTCTCGTCGGTCGCATCCTCGATATGGGTGATCTGCCAGCGCAGATCGCTGATCGGAGTCTCCTTGTTCACCTTCTCGAAGCAATCGAGAATCATCGAAGCCGCGTTGTTGGTGGCGGCGTGCTGATGCACCGTCATCCCCTGCCCGGCGGCCCATTTCGCCGCTTCGCAGAACTCCTCCTTGTCCTTGTCGGTCGGATTGAAGATGAGGCCGACCGTGCTGCCGTCATACATGCCCTGGGTCAACGCCTCGCCGATGCCGCGGAAGCGCAGCCAGTCGTCGCCGAAGCCTTGCGGCGTGAACTGGGCGAAGTCCTTGAAGTCCTCCAGCTCCTTGCCGCGCCGCGTTGGACTGGAAATGGAACGCCACGCGCACCGTCATGGCGTTCTGCCGCCACAGCGTCTGCACCGGGCGGTAATGAATCGGATAAAGCCGCCGCCCGTCACGTCGTTGACGCCGGTCATGGCCGAGCCGGTTGAGCTCGCGGAAATATCTCTTCGTGCCCTCGATCTGGTCCTGGAAGGTGGGCCCAGGAATCTTGTCGGTGAGAAAATTGAAGGTGCGGTTGTTGCCGGTGATCACGCCGGTCAGATTGCCGGCGGCGTCCTTCTCGGCCTTGCCGCCGGGAATCTCGGTCTGCGGCGTGATGTTCATCGTCTTGAGGCCGGCGGGCGTCAGCCAGGCGGTGTTGTAGAGCCGCTGGACGTAGACCGGACGGTCGGGCGCTGCGGCGACCAGCTCGTCGACGGTCGGCCCGCGCTTCTCGGGAAACTGCATCTCGGTCCAGCCGCCGCCGATCTTGATCCAGGTGCCGGGACGCGAATTGCGCGCCGCCTCGCGGACGAGCTCCAGCCCCTTGGCGAGGCTCGGCACGCCGATCCAGGACAGCTCGACCGAATAGGTGAGCCCGGCGCGCAACGCGTGGATGTGCGAGTCGATCAGGCCCGGCACGACGGTGCGGCCGGCCACGTCGACCGTCTTGGTGCCCGGACCCGCGAGCTTCCTGATCTCGTCGTTGCCACCGACCGCCACGATGCGGCCGCCCCGGATCGCGAGCGCCTGGGCCACCGACGATTTGGCGTCGAGCGTGACGATCTTGCCGTTGAGCAGGATGGTGTCGGGGCTCTGCGCGTAGGCCGTGCTTGCGACAACGCAAGCCGCGATCAGGAAGGCAATGCGGCGAAACAACATGGGTCGTTCTCTCCCGAATTTCCGGTTTCTGACATTATCCTATCACGCACAAAATGCGCCGAGATAGCGGGGCAAAGTGCCGCGAACGGACCTCACATCGCGGTCGCCCGCTCGGCGCGCGTTTGCGCCGCCATCAACCGCGCCAGCGGCCTCCCGCCGAAGCGCCGAAACAGCACCGGCGTCAGGAACGTATCGAGCGCCGTAGCGCCGATCAGCCCACCGAACACCACCACCGCCACCGGATGGAGAATCTCCTTGCCGGCCGACTCGGCGCCAGCGAGCAATGGAAGCAGCGCGAAGGCCGCCGCCAGCGCGGTGGTGAGAACGGGAGTCAGGCGCTCGCCGCTGCCGCGCAGCACCAAGTCGTCGCCGAACGCCACACCCTCGAACAGCGCGAGGTTGAGATAGTGGCTGACCTTGAGGATTCCGTTGCGCAGGCTGATGCCGGCGAGCGTCACGAAGCCCACGACGCTCGCGAGCGAGAGCGGCAGGCCGAACAGCGCCAGCGCGGCGACGCCGCCCACGAACGACAGCGGCACGTTGGCCATCACCACGAGGGCGAGCGCGCCCGACCCATAGCGCCAGACCAACAACCCGAAGATCGCGACCAGCGCAAGCGCCCCGATCGCGGCCACCTGGCGCGCCGCCCGCTCCTGCCCGACGAAAGTCCCTTCCAGCGTCATCGTGTAACCCGCGGGCAGCGGCATGCCGGCGATCGCGCCGCGAAGCACCGCGATCGTGCGCGCCACGTCCTGCCCCTGCGTGTTGGCATAGACGGCGAGGCGGCGGCGCCCGTCTTCACGCTCGATCCGGTTGCGGCCGTCGGTCTCGCTCACGTCGGCCAGCAGCCGCACCGGCAGGCGTCCGGCGGCCGTTTCCACCAACAGACGGCTCAAGCCCTGACTGGTGCGGTCGCGTTCGTCGAGCCGCAGCGTCACCTCGGTGCGCCGCGCGCCCTCGACCACCCGCGAGAGCACTTTTCCGTTGGCGAGGCCCGCCACCGCGTCGTTCACCGCATGGGGCGGCACGCCATAGAGGGCGGCGCGCCTGACGTCGGGCGTGAGTTCGATCACCGGAATGCGCGCCTGCCGCTCGACCTGAACGTCGGCGAGCCCCGCGATCGCCGACATCTCGTCCTGCAGCCAGGCCGCGATCGCCTCCGCGCTATCGAGATCGTCGCCGAACACCTTGACCACCACTTCGGCCCGAACGCCGGACATCAGATGATCGATGCGATGCGAGATCGGCTGCCCGATATTGAGCCCGACCGGCAGAACCGCCAGGCGCTCGCGGATGTCGCGCACCAGTTCGTCGGCGCGTGCGGCCGGAGCTCTTGAGGCGGCACGTCGATCTCGCGTGGTCTCGATGCCCTGCGCATGCTCGTCGAGCTCGGCGCGCCCGGTGCGGCGGCCGACCGACACGACCTCCGGAATTTGCAGGAGCAACCGTTCCGCGACGGCCGCCGAGGCGGCTCGAATCCGCGAGCGTGATGCCGGGCGCGGCGGTGAGCTCGACCGTGATCGAGCCTTCGTTGAACGGCGGCATCAGCGAGCGCGGCAACGCGGCGAGCAGCACGCGCCGCCACCACGACCGCGAGCGCGGCGCCGACGGCGACCGCGCGGGGATGCGCCAGCCCCCACGGCAGCGAGCGATCGAGCCAGACCTTGCACAAGCGCGCGAGCGGCGCCTCCCGGATCGCCGGCGCGCGCCCCGCGAGCCAGAGACAAAGCACCGGGCGTCACCGTCATCGCGGTCGCGAGGCTCGCCACGATGCGCAACCACGTAGGCGATCGCGAGCGGGCGCAGCAGCTGGCCCTCGATGCCGGAGAGCACGAACAGCGGCGCCAGCACCAGGATGATGATCAGCGTCGCGTATAGAATTCCCGAGCGCACCTCCACGGAGGCCGCCGCCACGATGTCGAGCGCGCGGCGCGGCGAACCCTGCGCGGCGTTCTCCCGCAGCCGGCGAAATACGTTCTCGACATCGACCACCGCGTCGTCGACCAGCTCGCCGATCGCGATCGCGAACCCGCCGAGCGTCATCGTATTGACCCCGATGCCCATCAGGCGGAACGCGACGACGGCGCGCGAGCAGCGAGATCGGAATCGCGACGAGCGAGATCACGGTGGCGCGGGCGCTCCCGAAAAAGAGAAACAGCACGACCGCCACCACCAGGCTCGATTCGACGAGCGCGCGGCCCACATTGCCGAGCGCGACCGTGATGAAATCCGCCTGCCGGAAGACACACGATCGACCGCTGACGCCGGCCGGCATCGCGCCTTGCAGCTCGGCGAGCGCCGCCGCGACCGCGTCGCGTCAGCCGCTAGCGTGTCGGCGCCCGGTTGCTTCTGCACCGACAGGATGACGGCGTCGCGGCCGTCGACCCCGGCGCTGCCGCGCGCGGGCTTGCGCCGCAACGCCGACGCGGGCGACCTGGCGCAGCAGGATCGGCGTGCCGTTGCGGATCGCGATCACGGTGTTGCGCCGAGCGACGCGTCTCGACACCGCGGCGCGAGCGCGCGGATCACGAATTCGGCGTCGCCCTGGTCGACCGCGCCGCCGCCCGCATTGGCGCCGACGCGCGCGAGCGCGCGCTCGATATCGGCCGCCGACGACGTCGAGCCCCGCCATCAGGGCCGGGTCGGGCGCGACTGCGGAACTGCTTGATGTCGCCGCCGATGACGGTCACCTGCGAGACGCCCGGCAATGGCGGCGAGCCGCGGCCGCACCGTCCAGTCGGCGAGCCCGCGCAGCGCCATCGCGTCGGTCTTGGCGTCGGTTCCGCGCCCGCCTCCGCCCAGGTGAGGGCGACCAGCATGATCTCGCCCATGATCGAGGAGATCGGCTGGATCTGCGGCACCACGCCGGCCGGCAGCTGAGTCGCGCGCCGCCGCGAGCCGTTCCGCCGCCTGCTGCCGCGTCGCCACCACGTCGGCGCCCCAGTCGAGCTCGCCGTGACGATCGAGAGCCCGACCGCCGACGAGGAGCGAAGCCGCAGCGTCGCCTGCAGTCCGGCGAGCGCGCGTTCGAGCGGCGCCGTCACCAGGGTCTCGACCTCTTCGGCTGCGAGGCCGCCGCGCTTCGGTCATCACCACCAGCGCGGGACGGCTGATGTCCGGCAGCACGTCGATGTCGAGCCGCCCGGCGGCGAAGAGCCCAAGCACCATCAGAAGGACCGTGCCGGCGATCACCGCGACGCGGTAGACGAGGCTGGCTCGGACGATCGCGCCGACTATCGAGTGGCGCATGTCCTCATCGGCGAACCGGTCTCCACTTCGCCGGAACATGCGCTAGCGCACCTGGTTGATGAATTGGGCCCCGGCGACCACGAGCCGCATGCCGTCGGCCAGCCCGCCGGTCGCCATCACGCGGCCGGCGTCGAGCGGCACCGTGGTCACGATATGGGGCACGAAGGTCTCGGGCGCCGTATGCTCCCACACCACGGCGAGATTGCCGAAGCCGCGCTGGACCGCGGCGCGCGGCAACGCCACGCCGCGTTCCCGGCGCGGCATTGGTCATGAGGATTCGCACCGGCGTCCCGATATCGAGCGTGGCGGCGCCTTCGGTCACGCGAAAAAGCAGCGGGATCGCCTGCTGCTGCAGGACGCGGCCGCGGCCGAGATAGGCGAGCTTGATCGCGCGTCCGTCCTCGGTCGCGCCGCTCGCCTCCGCGATCTCCTCGGCGGGCGCCGGCTCGAAGCTGTACCCCTCGACCAGCGCCTGGCTGCGATTGATCACCTCGAACAGGAGGTCGCGTGCCGCCACCACCTGGCCGGCCGTCACCTTGGCGCTCGCGATCACGCCCGCGACCGGCGCTTTGATCTCGATCTTCTGGTCGAGCGCGGCCTTGATCAGCTCGTATTGGCGGCGCAGGCCCTGCGACTGGATCTGCAGTTCCTGCAGCACGCCTGCGGCGGCGTCGCTCATCGGCATGTTGGGATTGACCTGCCCGATCGCGTCCGCGCGCGGCACCAGCGCCGCCATGTCGCGCTCGACCTGCGCCAGCTTCTCGCGCAACGACGCCTCCTCGAAGCTCGACAATGTCGGGATCAGCACGGCCAGCACCTCGCCCTGCGTCACCGACTGACCAAGATGCGGAAATCCGCTTTCGGGCGCCTCGATCCGGCCCTCTCGGACCGACTGCACGCGGCCGAACCCGTTGGGATCCGCAATGACGCGGCCGACGATCTCGCGACGCGCCGCAGCCTCGGTCTTCTTCGCGACGACGGTCTGGACCTCGAGCAGATTCTGCGCCGGCTTCGCCAGAAACACCGCGCCGTCCGGATGGCGATGGGGCACCGCCGCGCCGCCCGCCGTCGCGACCGTCACCAGCGCGCCGGCGAGGCGATCCTCGCGGCCGTCGAGCGCCGCCACGATCGTCAACTCGTGCGCACCGGGCGCGCCGAACAGCGCAATCTTCCCCGCATAGGTGCCGGGACCGGTCTGGCGCAAAAGCGCCGTCTTGCCCTCGCGCTGCACGCTCACCAGGTTGGCCTCGACCGGCGCATTGGTGTCGTACGCATCGATCGCGACCACCAGGTCGTCCCCGATCTGGCGCGCCACGATCTCGAACCGCGCGGTGCGCCCGCTGATCGAAGGCGCCTCCGCCTGCGCGGCGGCGGGCGACGGCCCGGAATCGTGGCCTTCGTGGGCGGCAACGAGCGATGTAGCGGCGAAGAAAGCCCATGTTATGGCCAAACATGGACCCATCAAGTTTGTCATGGCCGGGCATAGCCGTTCGAAGAACGGCGTCGCTTCGCTCGCCTTTGTCCCGGCCATCCACGTCTTTGCGTCACAGAACGCAGCAAGGCGTGGATGCCCGGGACAAGCCCGGGCATGACGGACCACGACCGCTGGTATGCGCCAACTCACTCCAAATAGCTTCGCTTGCCGGTCTTGATCAACTCGTAGAGCGCCCGGATCTCCTGCTCGCGCCGGGCGTAGTTGCGCCAGTCCTTGTACTGATCGAGCGTCAATGTCTTGACCGCCTCGTCGACGCCGACGCCTTTGTCGACCGCCGCCTTCACCGTCGCGAATTCGTCGGCCAGCATGGCGGCTAGCTCGGGGACATCGGCGCGGCTCGCCACGTCGCCGTGCGCCGGCAGGATGCGGTCCACGTCCATGGCGGCCACCTTCTTCAGGAGCGCGATCCAGTTGTCGACCGAGGGCGTGAAGTTCATGTTCGGCATGCTGTGCTTGGCGAAGGCACCGGGCGTGAACAAAGTGCGCGCATGCGGGAACAGCACGAAGGTATCGCCTGCCTGCTGGCCGGGGCCCAGATACATGAGCACGGCCTCGCGGCCTGCCCAGCCGGATGGTCATCTGGCTGTCGAACGTCACGTCCGGCACGATCAGCCTGGTCTCGGCCGGGATCGAAATCGTGCTTCTTGAAGAAGGCCTGCCGGCGAGCGATCTCCTTCGGCCAGGTCTTCTGCATCAATGCGGCCGTATCGCGCTGGGCCACGAAGGTCGCACCCAGCGCCTTGAAGGGCGGATCGCCGAGATGGTGGTCGCCGTGGAAATGGCTGTTGATCACCCAACGGATCGGCTTGTCGGTGATCTTGCGGATGCGATCGATCAGGTCCTGGCCGTCGCGGGGATGCTGGCGGGTGTCGATCACCAGCACGCCCTCGTCGGTCACGAGCACGACCGCGTTGGACGAGTCGAAATCGTAGAGGAAATAGAGATCGGGCGCGACCTGCTTGAACTCGACCTTGCGCTCGGTCTGGGCGACCACCGGGGTGGCGAGAAAAAGAGCGGCCGCCATCGTGGCGACGAGGCGCCAGACCGAATTGCGATTTTGTGTATTCATAGTTTCCTCCCGACGGCGCCGATTATAGCGAAAAATGACGCAAGACGGGCGCCAGCGCCCCTCCCCCGCCGCAAGTCGGGCCTGCCCGACTTGCGGCGGGGGAGGGAGCAGGCGCTCACGCATCCATCACTGGCGCCAATGCGGTCCGGCCGCGGATCATGTCCGATGCCTTGTCGGCCATCATGATCACGCAGGCGTTGATGTGCGCCGAAACCAGGTCGGGCATCGCGGAGGCATCGACCACGCGCAGCGCCTCGATGCCGCGCACGCGCAGCTCGGGATCCACCACCGCCTCGGGACCGGTGCCCATCGGGCAGGTGCCGGCCGGATGATGCGCGGTGATCGAGACCTTGCGGATCCAGGCGTCGATCTCGTCATCGGTCTTGACGCTCGGGCCCGGGTGACAGCTCCTCGCCGCGGAACGCGTCCATCGGTCTGCGATAGGCGACGTCGCGCGCCCGCTTGACGCCTTCGCGCAGCGTCGGGAGATCGCCCGGCGCCGAGAAGAAATTGTAGATGATCCGCATCGGGGCGAGCGGATCGTTCGAGCGCAACAGGATCTCGCCGCGGCTGTCGGGATGCAGCAGCGTCGGCCGAATGCCGAAGCCGTCAAGATAGGCGCGCCGGACGCCCGGAAACCATAGATGCGCGCCGGCCGGCAAGCCGCGGAACATGAACTCGATATCCGGGACCGCGAGTTCGGGCCGCGTCTTGATGAAGGCGTGCAGCCCGCCCGGCACCACGGTGCCCGGACCGGTGCCGAACAGGTAGGCGCGGATCATGCTCAGCGCCATGCGGTCGAACCGCATCTCGTGGCGGAACGGGCCGGGATTGGGCCGGCTGAAATAGAACTGCGCCGCCAGATGGTCCTGCAGATTCCTGCCGACCGGCAGATCGGCCACGACCCCGATGCCGATTTCGCGCAGATGTGCGGCCGGGCCGATGCCGGACAGCATCAGGAGTTGCGGCGTGCTGAAGGCGCCGGCCGCGAGGATCACCTCGCGCTCGGCCGTGACCTGCTCGAGCAACGCGTCCTTGACGAATTCGACGCCGGTCGCGCGCGTGCCGCGCATCAGCACCCGGGTCACCTGCGCGCGGGCCTCGACCACCAGATTGCGGCGCTTGCGCGCCGGCCGCAGGAACGCATTGGCGGACGAGGAGCGGCGGCCGTCGCGGATGGTGTACTGGCTCTGGCCGAAACCTTCCGCACGGGCGCCGTTGTAGTCCGCCGTTTGCGGAATGCCGGCCGCCATGCCGGCGTCGACCCAGGCCTGATAGAGCGGGTCGCGCGTCTTCGCCCACTGGGTGCCGAGCGGACCCGAGCCGCCGCGATATTTGTCCTCGCCGCCCTCCCACGTCTCGCATCGTTTGAAATAGGGCAGCACGTCCGCATAGGACCAGCCGCGCGCGCCCTTCTGGGTCCAGCGGTCATAATCGCCGCGATGGCCGCGCGTATAGGCCATCACGTTGATCGAGGAAGACCCTCCCAACACCTTGCCGCGCGACGCCTCGATCCGGCGGTTGTCCAAATTGGGCTCGGGTTCGGTTTGAAAGCCCCAATCGTGCAGGCCGAGATCGTGCATCTTGCCCATGCCGATCGGGATGTGGATGAGCGGATCGCGGTCGCGTCCGCCGGCCTCGATCAGCAGCACGCGCGCCTGCCGGTCCTCGCTCAGCCGGTTGGCGAGCACGCAGCCGGCCGAGCCGGCGCCCACGATGATATAGTCATAGCCGCTGCCACGCACGCATGAGCTCCCGCGCTGCCGATCGAAGCGTGATTGATCCCGCGTCGGACCGTGAAATCAAGCCCCTGGGGCATTTTCCGGCGAATGCCTGTCCCGGATTTGATCCGGGATGGACGCCGGTTCGCGGCAGAAAATGCGAGCTGGTATCGAATCTTGCGCGTGGCCGGACGCGGCCCGATGCGCCCGGGGATGACCGCTCGAACGCTCGTCGGGGCGTGATGTATCGCTATCGCTTGGCGAAGCCGTCACGGAAGATGCTGTACGAGCCTTCGGACGACGCGCCGTTCGTGGCGGGGCGGTCCGAGCATTCTACCAGCGACTCGCCGGTGATGTGCGATGTCGTGTTGTCGAAGCGCAGGGCCCGACATTTGGTGCGGTCCGCGGTGCCGATCAGCATCCGTCCGTTCTGCGATTGCGCACGCAGCCGTTCGCTTTCGTTCCATTTATTGATGATGGTCGACAGGTTGATCCCATAGACCGCGCACGCCACAACGACGAGCCCGGTGGCGTACAGCGCGATCGCGCCGAGGCCGAACTTGTTGAAGGGCGCCTTGCGGGCCCGGGTGTCGCGGAGCGGGGTTTTTGCCATGGTCCTCGTCACGGTGCTCGAGGGCTTATATGGGCAAAGCGTTACCAGCTGTTTACCTCCGCCTCGCGATTATGACCTTTCGCTTACCTTCGAGTTATCATGCGGGACGAACCGCCAGCACCGCCGCGAGCCGCTCCCACTCGGGCTCGCCCGCCGGCAGCCCGAAACGCAGCCACATCGGCTGCTCGGCGAAGCGGCGCACCAAAATGCCGGCACGGCCGAGGCGATCGAACAGCTCGCCCGCCGCCGGCATACGCACCAGCCGGAACAGCGAGCGTTCCGCCCGCGACCTCGAGCCCCGCGCCGGTCAGCAGTCCGTCGAGCCGCGCCGCCGTCGCGGCGAGCCGGGCGCGCGTCGTAACGCTCCAGGCTTTCGTCCGCCAGCGCGATCGTCCCGATCGTGATCGCCGGACCGGACACCGCCCACGGCCCGAGCGCGGCGCGCAGGCGCGCCGCGAGCTCCGGCGCCGCCAGCGCAAACCCGAGCCGCAGGCCGGCAAGCCCGAAGAATTTTCCGAACGAGCGCAGCACCACGATGTTGCGTCGCCCGACCTCCCCGGCCAGGCTCGCGCCGGCCGGGCCGACATCCATGAACGCCTCGTCGACGACAAGCAGGCCGGGACGCAGCGCGTCGGCCAATGCGAGCAAGGCGGCTCTCGCGAGAAGACGCCCGTCCGGATTGTTCGGGTTCACCACGACGGCGAGATCCGCGTTCGCAAGCGCGCGGATATCGGACGTCTCCGCCACCTCGTGCCCGGCGAGCGCGGCGACGCGCGCATGTTCGGCGTAGGTCGGACCCAGCACCGCGGCGCGCCCGGGCCGCGCGAGCGCCGCCACCAGCGGCAGCAGGATCTGGGCGCCGGGCGCCGCCACGACGTGATCTGCGCGACGGCGCCCCGTAGCGCCTTGCCGCGATCGCGGCGAGCCGATCGATCGCGGCAGGCTCCGGCAGCCGGGTGAACAGTCTCGGGCCGAGCCGCGGGAGCGGATACGAAAAGGGATTGATCCCGGTCGACAGGTCGACGAAAGGTTGCGGGGCGCGCCGGGAAACAGTCGTTCGCGGCGGCGTCGAGATCGCCGCCGTGCCATCGAGCGGCGCTGCCGAACCCGTGCGGAGCTCCATGGCTGGTGGCCGCGCTTGCCCTTCTGGCTCTGCTGATCGAGCTCATGGTCGGTTATCCCGGACTGGCTCGCTGCGCGCAATCGGCCATCCGGTGACCTGGATGGGCCGCCTGATCGGCGCCCTGGATAGCGGCGTGGAATCGCGCCAGTGCGGCGACCGGCTGGCGGCGGTTCACGGGCGTTCTCGCCGTCCTGCTCCTCGTCACGGCCGCCGGCAGGGACGCGTTCTGGTTGCAGCGCGGTCTGCTGCGCGCTGCCGTTCGGTCGTCCTGATCGTGGCGCTCCTCGCCAGCACCTTGCTGGCGCAGCGCAGCCTGCACGCGCACGTGGGGCGCGTCGCCGCGGCGCTCGAGACGCGGCGGGCTCGCGGCCGGCCGCGCCGCCGTCGCCCACATCGTGGGCCGCGACACCGCGGCGCTCGACGAGGCCGGTGTCGCGCGCGCCGCGATCGAGAGCCTGGCGGAGAATTTCTCCGACGGCGTCGTCGCGCCGGCACTCTGGATGGTCGATCGCGGGTCTCCCGGGCGCCGCCGCCTACAAGGCGATCAACACCGCCGACAGCATGATCGGCCATCGCACGCCGCGCCACGCGGCGTTCGGATGGGCGGCGGC
The DNA here is from genome assembly GCA_963791155.1 of uncultured Pseudomonadota bacterium. GTDB lineage: Bacteria > Pseudomonadota > Alphaproteobacteria > Rhizobiales > Xanthobacteraceae > JAVDCA01. The sequence continues at coordinate 371,037 of CAWBRI010000004.1, read as the reverse complement.
GCGGCTCGACGACCTCGTCAATCTGCCGGCCTCGCGCCTCGCCGCGCTGCTGATCGTCGCGGCGGCGCCTGACCGACCGCGCGGCGGCCGCCGCCGCATGGCGCGCGGTCCGGCGCGACGCCGCCCGCCACCGCTCGCCCAATGCAGGCTATCCCGAGGCCGCGATGGCGGGTGCGCTCGGGCTGGCGCTCGCCGGCCCGCGCGTCTACGGCGGCGTGCCGGTCGACGACGCCCTCATGGGCGACGGGCGGCGCGCCGCCGACCGTGGCCGACATCCGAGCCGCGCTCGCGCTTTACCGTCGCGCCGACGCGCATGCTGATCGGCGTTGTGGCGATGGTGGCGGTGTTGGCTGCCGCGCTGTGAAGCTGCCGCGCGAGCATGCGAACTCCCTCCCCCGCAAGCGGGGGAGGGGCGCAAGAGCCGATACGTGGCGGCTCACCGCGCCAGCGCGAGCAGCCGGTCGAGATCGATGTGCTTCGCCAGATGCGCCGCCAGCCGATCGAGCGTGTCCTCGACCAGCGCCTCATAGGAGATCGCCGCCGGCCCCGCGCCGAGCCGCCCGAGCCACGCGGCGCGCTGGCGGTCGTCGGCAAACAGGCCGTGGATATAGGTCCCCATCACGCGCCCGTCCGGCGACACCGCGCCCTCGGGCGCCCCGTCGGCGAGGCGCGCGAACGGACGCGCGCGATCCGGGCCCTCGGTCACTCCCATGTGCATCTCGTAGCCCGCGAACGGGCGCGCCGTCCGGGGTCGTGCCGCGCGCCTGCGTGAGCCGCTTGTCGACCGACAGCACGGTCGCGACGTCGAGAAGACCGAGCCCCTCGGTCGTGCCGGGCGGCGCCTTCGAGGCCGGCCGGATCCGCGATGGCGCGGCCGAGCATCTGGTAGCCGCCGCACAGGCCGAGCACCGTGCCGCCGCGGCGCACGATGCGCCGCAAGGTCGATGTCGAAACCGGCGGCGCGCAACGCCGCCAGATCGGCGATCGTCGCTTTCGAGCCCGGCAGGATCACGAGCGCGACGTCGCCGGGCAGCGCCGTCGCCCGGCCGCACCCGCACGAGATCGACCGCCGGCTCGGCGTCGAGCGGATCGAGGTCGTCGAAATTGGCGATGTGCGGCAAGATCAATGCCGCGATCCGCACGCGGGCGTGGCGCTTCGCCGGCCGCGCGTGATCGAGCGCGAGCGCGTCCTCGGCCGGCAGCAGGCGCGCGTCGGGAAAGAACGGCACGAGGCCGAGCGCCTCCCAGCCGGTGGCGCGCGCGATCCGCGCCATGCCGTCGGCGAACAGCGCGGGATCGCCGCGGAACTTGTTGACCAGAAAGCCGCGGATCAGCGCCGCGTCGGCGGCGTCGATCACCGCACCTGGTGCCGACCAGGCTCGCGATCACGCCGCCGCGGTCGATGTCGCCGATGAGCACGACCGGCACGTCGGCGGCGCGCGCAAACCCCATATTGGCGATGTCGTTGTGCCGCAGGTTCACTTCCGAGGCGCTGCCCGCGCCTTCGACCAGCACGAGGTCGGCCGCCTCCTTGAGTGCGCGCGAAGCTGTCGAGCACGAACCGCATCAGGTCGGGCTTCATGTCCTGGTAAGCCGCGGCCTTGGCGGTCGCGAACACCTTGCCCTGCACGACGACCTGCGCGCCCGACCTCGCTCTGCGGCTTGAGCAGCACCGGATTCATGTGCACGCTCGCGGGCAACGCGCGCGGCGCGCGCCTGCAGCGCCTGGGCGCGGCCGATCTCGCCGCCATCCTGCGTCACCGCCGCATTGTTCGACATGTTCTGCGGCTTGAACGGCCGCACCCGCAGGTCGCGGTTGGCGAAGGCGCGCGCCAGCCCGGCCACGATCAGCGACTTGCCGACGTCGGAGCCCGTGCCCTGGAACATGAGTGCGCGGGCAGGCACCGTCAAAACTCGATGCCGGCCTGCGCCTTCACGCCGGCGGCGAAATGGTGCTTCACCAGCGTCATCTCGGTGACGAGGTCGGCGGCCGCGATCAGCTCGGGCTTGGCGTTGCGGCCGGTGACCACGACATGCAGCCCCGGCCGGCGCGCGGCGAGCGCCGCCACCACGGCGGCGAGGTCCAGATAGTCGTAGCGCAGCGCGATGTTGAGCTCGTCGAGGATCACGAGCGAGAAGCTCTGATCCGCCATCAGGTCGAGCGCCTTGCTCCAGGCGCGCTCGGCCGCCGCGATGTCGCGCGCGAGATCCTGCGTCTCCCAGGTGAAGCCTTCGCCCATGGTGTGCCATTCGACCTGGTCGCCGAACCGCGCGAGCGCGTCGCGCTCGGCCGAGTGCCAGGCGCCCTTGATGAACTGCACCACGCCGACCCGGTGGCCGCGGCCGAGCATGCGCAGCGCGAGCCCGAACGCGGCCGTCGATTTGCCCTTGCCGGAGCCGGTGTGGACGATCAGCAGGCCCTTCTCGACCGTCTTGGCGGCGACCTCGGCATCCTGCACGGCCTTGCGCTTCGCCATCTTGGCGCGATGGCGCGCCGCGGCGGTGTCGTCGACGGGCTTGGTCATGGGTTTCCCTTTACGGACGAGCGGCAGGCCGGCGACCATCAGCACCACGCGATCGGCGCGCGCCGCGATACGCTGGTTGAGCCGGCCCTGCGCGTCGCGGAAGCGGCGCGCCAGCGCATTGTCGGGCACGATGCCGGAGCCGACCTCGTTGGAGACCAGCACGACCGGCGCCGCGGCGCGCGCCAGCGCTCTGCGCCAGCCGCTCCGTCTCCGCATCGATGTCCGCATCGGCCAGCATGAGGTTGCGAGAGCCACAGCGTCAGGCAATCGACCAGCACCGGCGGCGCTTGCGGGAATTTCCGCGAGCGCGCCCGCGAGATCGCGCGACGCCTCGATCGAGCGCCAGTCCGAGCCGCGGCGGGCGCGGTGCTCGGCGATGCGCGCCATCATCTCGTCGTCGAGCGGCTCCCGCGGTCGCCACGTAGAACCACGGCGGCGGGAAGCCCATGGTGATGGATCTCGGCATACCGGCTCTTGCCCGAGCGCGCGCCGCCGAGCACCAAGGTCAGGCGTGCGCTTAGCGTGGCCAATAAATTGCCTCTTACGTCGTGACGGAAGGGAAGCAGGTTTCGCTCTTGTAGTGAGCATCAAGCACACTAAAGAACCGGTCCCAGGCCGAAAGCGGCAAAATACGAAGTTCGGAATTCTTTCTTCTTCGGTCCATATTCTGATCGTTGCTTTGCATTATTCTGGCGAGTTCTGGCTTGCTACGCAAATGACGACACGACGAATTGTGGTACGCCTCTTTTTTAGTTGCGTGTCATAAAAGACACAACCTGCGAAATTTTTACGCGGGACGCGACGGGAGTGCTCTGCAGGTACGCGCATGGGTTGTCAGGACGAAAAGAGGGTGCTTCCATTAGCGGCATTGTAAGTGCGGCGTTAGTGGGGGCGTCATGCGGTCGGTTAGCAAGTGCGTCAAGAAAGAGATGCGGGCTTCGCATTCACAGCGGAGCGCGCGTGTCAGATTCCCATTTCGCCTGCTCATTGCGATTCCGCTGATCGCTGGGTGCGCATCGCTTATGGGATGTGATCCGGTCAGCGAACGGAGATTTGTCAACGAAGGCGCTGGCATAGACCTTTATACATCCGACAGAGCGGGCCAGGTCGAACTACTGGATCAATATACTGCTTTCATTTGCGCGCAAGTAGGTCCGGATTGCGTCGTTAATTCTCCTGCATTCGTGCAGGCCGGAATGAACGACATAGATTTGCGTTGTGACGGCTTCCTTACATGGCTGGACGCACGACGTCGCGATCGGGAACCGATTTTGGCCGAAATATCGGCCATAAATACAGCCGTTCACACAGTGATGACGGTGACGGGTTCGAATCCAGCATCGCTCAACATCGTGACCGCGGCTTTCGGACTGGCGAGCGCCAGTTACGCAAACTGGAATTCGCGGCTGCTAATCTCGGCCAATCAATCGACCGTGCAGGAGGTCGTCTACAGTAGTCAGGGAGATTATCGCAAAAAAATCGCAACTTGGCCTATCCCCGACAAGCCGACCGCCATCTATCTGCTTCGCAACTATCTGCGTCTTTGCATGCCGACCACAATCGAGGCTTCCATCAACGTGAGCGCGACGCTCGTGCAGCGCGGAGCTCCGGCGGAAGCGATGAAGAATCTGGTGGTGTCGAGTACGGCGCCGGCACGCCCATCGATCATTCGTAATGTGAACGTCCCTCTTCAGCGCTTCAATCCGCCGCTTCCTTCGCCTGCCGACACGCGCATCGGCCTGTTCGAACAAAGAATGACGTCGAAAGACATGCAGAGGGCTCTTGCGATCTTGGGATGCTCAGGGCCGGACCTTGGACCCGCGGGTTCACCGCGGCGCAAGGCGTTAGCCAAATTCCTTACCGACAATGGCCAATCCGCATCTGAAAGGATCACGGACGACGTCTTTATCACTCTGCGGGAACTCAAGTCTCAAGGGAAGCAAGGAACCTGCGGCGCCTGAGCACAAACGCATTGCTGGGCCGTCAATAGCGGACGCTATCCAGGCGAGGAGACCGTTCATGCCATCACTTGATCCCGCGAGCATCGCCGAGGAATGCGTCCGGCAAGGAGTTCTATTTCGGCGTCGAGCCCCATTATCTGTTGGGGGTGGGCAAGCTCCGCTCTGGTATTTCAAGCGATGACGACGGTGACCGAAAAGGGCTGTTTCGGTTAACGCAGGCGGAATGGGACGCCAACAGCAACGACGACGATTTCGACATTCATTTTGCACCGGCACAGATCAGCAGCCCATTTCGACAATGCGCGGTTTTTGCCTTGATGACAAATCGTGCGTTCACCGCGTTTGTAACGGCCAATAATCGCAATCCCAGCACGAAGGAGCTTTATCTCCAGCAATTTCCAGGTGCGGACACGGCCGGGCTGCAGAATGCGCTGAATGAGACGGCTGCGCTGATCGGCCCGGCCGCCGACGCCGTACTCGATGAGCCGCAAGCGGTATCCACGTTGCCCAATCCCGATACGCCGACATCGGGACCGCCCGTCATCACACCCGATCCGATCCCACCGGTGCCCGACGGCGGCGGAGGAGGAGCAGCAGCAGGTGCGGGAACAGGAGCAGGAGCAGGAGCAGGAGCGGGAGCGGGAGCGGGAGCGGGAGCTGGAGCTGGAGCTGGAGCTGGAGCTGGAGCTGGAGGAGCAGGAGGAGCAGGAGCAGCAGGAGCAGCAGGAGCGGGAGCAGGAGCAGGAGGGGGCGGAGGCGGGATGCTTACGCTCGCCATGCTGCAGCGGCGCTGGCCGGTGCCGCCGGCAAAAGCCGGCATCATTCAGGGGATGGCGAACAGCGGCGGCGTACTGAGCCGGCTTGGCATCAATACGCCGCTGCGCATGGCTCATTTCATGGCGCAGATCAGCGAGGAGACCGGCAACGGAAGGGAGATGACCGAAAGTTTGAGCTTCAGCGCCGAACGAATGATGGAAGTATTTCCACGCCGTTTCCCGGACCTCGCGTCCACGCAGGGCTTTGTACAGAACGAAAGAGCGTTCGGAGACAAAGTGTACAATGGCCGCATGGGCAACCGGGTCGGCAGCGATGACGGCTTCAATTTCCGCGGTCGCGGTTGCCTGCAGATCACCGGCCGTGAATGCTATGACAAGATCGGACGGAGTGTGGGGCTCGACCTGGTCAACAATCCGGATCTCGTCAACGCTCCACAAAACGTTCTTCTGATTGCGGGGACGGAGTTTGTGAAATCCGGTTGCCTGCCCGACTGCGACGCGGACAACGTTGTCCGGGTTTCGGCTCGGATCAATGTTGGCAATCCGAGCGCCAGTCCCGGAAAGATCAACGGACTTGCGGAACGGAAAAGACAGCTGCGGATCTGGAAGCAGGAATTTGGCGTCGCCTAGATCCGGTGGCAGCGATTGGGACTTCGATGGCAATCGACCGCGCGGAATTTGCTGAGGAATGCGTTCGCCAAGGAGTCTTCTTCGGCATCGAACCGCATTATTTGTTGGCGGTGGCCCAGCTGCGCACCGGGATCTCGAGTGATGACGGCGGCGATCGAAAAGGCCCGTTTCGATTAACGCAGGCTGAATGGGACGCCAACAGCAACAATGATGAGTTCGACCTGCATTTCGCGCCGGCGCAAATCGGCAGTATATTAAGACAATGCGTCGTCTTCGGACTGATGGCACATCGCGCATTTGATGCGTTTGTATCGACAAACAGCCGCAGCCCCAGTGCCAAGGAGCTCTATCTTCAACAGTGGCCTGACACCAACACGCCAACCTTGTCCGCGGATCTTCAAAAGGCGCTGGACGATACGGCTGCTCTTGTTGGGCCGGCCGGTGACGCTGTGCTCGATGATCCGAATTCCGCACCACCTGCCATCACTAACCCCGATCAAGTAACGACCCGGCCGGTAACGCCGAACGCGACGGCAGCGAGTAGTCCCGAATGGTACAAGCTGGCATCTCAGGAGATTGGAACGCGGGAAGAGGGTGACAATAGTGGTGCCGCAATAGCGCGCTACAGACAACTGGCGCAATGCGGCGAGGACCACGATCCCTGGTGCGCAATATTCGCGAATGCGATGTTTGCCTTATGCAATCCGGCAGTGCCCGGAACCAGGTCGGCTTCATCGCAATCGTTCCGCATCAACAGTAATTTTGCGAAACTCGATGGGCCCGCGCTGGGCGCGATCGCCGTATTCTGGCGAATAAGTCCGAATTCCGGAAAAGGCCACGTTGGTTTCTACAGGGGTGAAACGTCTGAGTCCGTTTATGTGCTTGGCGGCAATGAAGGACAAATGGTGCAAATCGAGCCCATGTCCAAAAACCAGCTCATCGGCTATTGGTGGCCCCGATCGATCAATCCGCCGACAATCGGCAAGATCCCCATTCCGCCCGGCACACCCAGGCATCAGACAACCACAGTCACATGACGCCCCCGCTGCGGCACCGGGCGCGTTATGTCTCTTTCCCGTCCATGGCCATCGGCAAATCGACCACCTCGCGCCGCCGATATAGCTCGCGCAGGTCTTCCAACGCGCGCGTCATGCGGGTGATCTCCTCGCTGAGCACGCGTATGAGATCGGGATTCTGTTGGCGCCGCCATGGCCCCTGGATGACTTCGCCCATCTGTGCCCCTCCGATCGCCATCCGATTCGGCATAAATGACTGATTCGCGGAGACTTTGCAGCAAAAGGAACTGCAGGAGCCCGTTCCGGGCCGCGCATTGACAAACCAGCCGTGGGCTCCTTTAGTGACTCGATCGACGGTCTCTCGTTTCGAGAGCGAACAGGGAATGCGGTGCGGAACGCGAGTTCCCAGGCCGCAGCTGCCCCCGCAACTGTAAGCGGCGAGCCTGAGCCACAGAGCCACTGGGTCGATCCCGGGAAGGCGGTGACGGGCAACGACCCGCGAGCCAGGAGACCTGCCGTCGATACGATTGTTGGCCCGGGCGGGGTGCCTCGGCGAGATCGGTCGGCATCAGGCACCCAGGCGGAGCTTTGCGCGCGCGCCGGCTCCGCGCGGAGCGTGACGGGTGGCCTTGACCGACCAGACAAATCGAGCAAGCGCAGCGGGCACCGAAGCGCCCGCCGATGAGGCCGGCGCCGCCACGATCATCTATGTCTGCATCACCTGCCGGGAGCCGGCGATCCCGACACCGAGCCGCGCCCGGGCGCGCTGCTGGCCGACGCGACGGCGAGCGCCGCGCAGGGCAGCGGCGTCGCGGTCCGGCGCGTGCGCTGTCTCGCCAACTGCACGCGCGGTCCGAGCGTCGCCATGCGGGCGAACGGCTCCTGGACCTATGTTTTCGGCGGGCTCGATGCCGGCGAACGCCGCCGCGCTCGTCGACGGCGCGCGCCTGCTCGCCGGCGCCGCCGACGGCATCATGCCGTGGCGCGGCCGGCCCGAGCCGCTCAAGCGCGGCCTCATCGCCCGCATGCCGCCGCTCGACTTCCAGGAGGAAGCCCCATGACGCTAGCAATGCCGACATCGACCGCAGACTCGACCGCCGCTTCGACGGCACGCGTGCCCTGCACGATCGTCACCGGCTTTCTCGGCGCCGGCAAGACGACGCTCATCCGCCACGTGCTGGCGAACGCGCAAGGCCGGCGGCTCGCCGTCATCGTCAACGAGTTCGGCGACGTCGGCATCGACGGCGAGATCCTCAAGGGCTGCGGCGACGCGGCCTGTCCGGAGGAGAACATCGTCGAGCTCGCCAACGGCTGCCTGTGCTGCACGGTGGCGGACGAGTTCGTGCCGGCGCTCGACGCGATCCTGGCGCTGCGGCCCGCGGTCGAGCACATCGTGATCGAGACCTCGGGGCTCGCGCTGCCGAAGCCGCTGGTGCAGGCCTTCCAGTGGCCGTCGATCAAAAGCCGGGTGACGGTCGACGGCGTGATCGCGGTGGTCGACGGCGCGGCGCTCGCCGACGGCCGCGTCGCCGCCGATCTCGACGCGCTCGCCCGCCAGCGCGCCGCCGACATGGCGCTCGATCACGACGATCCGATCGAGGAGGTGTTCGAGGACCAGATCGCCTGCGCCGACCTGGTGGTGCTCAACAAGCGCGACCTGCATCGACGCCGGCGGCGCTCGACGCGGCGATCGCCGCGATCGCGGGCGCGCTGCCGCGCGCCGTCAAGATCGTCACGGTGGCGGACGGCAAGGTCGATCCCGGCGGCGCTGCTCGGGCCTCGGCGTCGCCACCGAGGACGACATCGAGAACCGCCGCACCCACCACGACGACGAGGAAGACGCACGACCACGACGATTTCGACAGCTTCGTGGTGGCGCTGCCCGAGATCGCCGATCCGGCCGCGCTCGCGGCGCGCGTCTCGGCGGTCGCCGAGCGCGACGACGTGCTGCGCATCAAGGGTTTCGCGGCGGTGCCCGGCAAGCCGATGCGGCTGCTGGTGCAGGCGGTCGGGCCGCGCGTCGCGCATCAATACGACCGGCCGTGGGCTGCGAGCGAGGCGCGCGCCGGCGCGCTCGTGGTCATCGGCCTGCAAGGGCATCGACCGCGCCGCGATCACGCGCGCCTTGGTGGACTGATTCATGCATCTCCTGGCGACCAGCTCCACGTCGCTCGACGAGATCGTCGAGCCGGTCGATCTCGGCCAGCCGCCGGGCGACATCGTGGTGCTGTCGTTCGCCGACAGCGATCTCGCCGGCCTCGCGGCCGCCTGGGCGATCGAGCGCGACGCGCTGCCGAGCGTGCGGCTCGCGCAGCTGCGCGACCTCCAGCATCCGATGTCGGTCGATCTGTGGATCGAGCGCGTCGGCCGGCACGCCAAGGTGATCGTGGTGCGGCTGCTCGGCGGCCTCGACTGGTGGCGCTACGGCGTCGAGCGGCTCTCCGCGCTGGCGCGCGAGCGCGGCATCGCGCTCGCGCTGCTGCCGGGCGAGGACCGCGACGATCCGCGGCTGGCCGCAGCCTCGACGCTGCCGCCCGACGAGCTCGCGACGCTGCTGCGATTCTTCCGCGAGGGCGGGCGCGAGAATCTGCGCGCCCTGCTGCGCCGGCTCGCCCGCCATGCCGGCGGCGCGGCGAGGCGCCGGCGCCGCGCCGGTGCCGCGGCTCGCCGGCTACCTGCCCGACCTGGGGGCGGTCGATCTCGAACGTCTCGCGGCCGCCGTTCCGGGCCGGCCCGGTCGTGCCGATCATCTTCTACCGCTCGATGCTGCTCGCGGCCGACACGGCGCCGATCGACGCGCTGTGCGAGGCGCTCGCCGCGCGCGGGCTTGCGCCGCGCCCCGCTGATGGTGCCGAGCCTCAAGGACGCCGGATGCGGTCGCGTTCGTGCGCGCCGCGCTGGCGCGGCTCGATCCCGCCGTGATCGTCACCACCACCGGATTCGCAGCCGGCGGCGAGCCGGGCGCCCCGAGCGCCGCTCGACGAGGCCGACGTGCCGGTGCTGCAGGCCGTGATCGCGACCACGCGAGCGCGCCGCCTGGGACGAGAGCCCGCGCGGGCTCGGCGCCGCCGACCTCGCCATGCACGTCGTGCTGCCCGAGCTCGACGGTCGCGTGCTCGCCGGCGCCGTCGCGTTCAAGCATCCGTTGCCGGCTCATGAGGGGCTCGCCTTCACGGCGCTCGCCAACCGGCCGGAGCCGGATCGCATCGACGATGGTGGCGGAGCGGGTCGCCGCGCTGGTGCGGTTGCGGGCGACGCCGCGCAGGCGCGCCGGATCGCGGTCCTGATGCCGGACTATCCGGGCGCGCCCGGCCGCACCGGCTACGCGGTCGGGCTCGACGTGCCGGCGAGCGTGCTGGCGCTGCTCGACGATCTGCGCGACGCCGGCTACGCGGTCGGGCCGACGCCGCCGACGTCGCGCGCGCTGCTCGATGCGCTGGACGCCGGGCCGCGAGGAAGCAACGCTGTCGCTCGATGCCTATGCGCGCCTGCTCGCAGCGACTTGCCGGCAGAGCGTCGCGGAGCGCATCAACGCCGCCTGGGGCGAGCCCGCCGCCGATCCCGACGTCGCGCGACGGCGCGTTTCGGCTTCCGCGCGCGCGCGTTCGGCAACATCACTGGTCGCGCTGCGCGCCCGACCGCGGGCGCGCCGGCGAGCGCCGCGCCGACTATCACGATCCGGCGCTCGCCGCCGCGCCATGCGCTGCGTCGCTTTCGGGCTCTGGCTGCAGCATGTCGCGAAGGTCGATGCGCTGGTCCACATGGGGGCGCACGGCACGCTCGAATGGCTGCCCGGCAAGGCGGTGGCGCTGACCGCGTCGTGCTTTCCCGAAGCCGTGGTGGGGCGCGCTGCCGGTGTTCTATCCGTTCATCGTCAGCAATCCGGGCGAGGCCGCGCAGGCCAAGCGCCGCATCGCCGCGGTCACGATCGGCCATCTGCCGCCGCCGCTGGTCGGCGCCGAGCTGTCCGGCGCGGCGCGCGACCTGGAGCGGCTGGTCGACGAATACGCCCAGGCCGACGGCCTCGACCGCCGCCGCCGCGAGCGCCTCGCCGGCCTCATCGTCGAGACCGCGCAGCGCAGCGGGCTGGCGCGCGAAGCCGGCGTCGCTGGCGGACGTCGCCCCCGACGAGGCGCTGCGCCGCATCGACGCCTGGCTGTGCGACCTCAAGGATCTCGCCATCAAGGACGGGCTGCACGTGTATGGGCGGGGGGCGGTGCCCAGCGTGGAGGCGACTCCATCTCCCCACGCACTGACGGCTCCCTCTCCCCGCCTGCAGGGGAGAGCGTAGGGGTGAGGGGGCATCCCCAAGCGCTCGAGACACTCGCGGAGATGCCCCCTCACCCGCGCCCTTCGCTCACGCTCGGGCGTCGACCTCTCTGCCGAAGTCGGATTTATCCGACTTCGGCCATCTAATAATGCCGAACTCGCGCAAGCCCGAGTTCGGATGCAAGCGGGGAGAGGTGAAGAAGGCAACTCGGAATACGCCGCCTGCGCCCGCGCCGAACGCGACGCCCTGCTCGCCGCGCTCGACGGCCGGCACGTGCGCCCGGACCGGCCGGCTCGCCGCCAGCGCGAACGGCGCGACGTGCTGCCGACCGGGCGCAATCTCTTCACCGCCGATCCGCGCACGCTGCCGACCCCGACCGCCATGGACCTCGGGCGGCTCGCCGCCGACGAGGTGATCCGCCTCTATCTGCAGCAGCACGGCGAGATGCCGCGCGCGCTGGTGATCGACCTGTGGGGCAGCGCCACCCTGCGCACCGGCGGCGAGGAGATCGCGCAGGGGCTCTGCCTGATGGGCTGCCGGCCGATGTGGGACGCGCGCGACCGGCCGCGTCACCGGCATCGAGGTGCTGCCGGCGGCCGCGATCGGGCCGCGCGCGCGTCGACGTGACGTGGCGCATCTCCGGACTGTTTCGCGATCTCTTCCCGGCGCAGATCGCGCTCATCGACGCGGCCGCCCGCGCGGTGGCGGCGCGCGACGAAACCGACGACGAAAACCCGCTCGCGGCGGCGCGCCGCGGCGCAGGCGACCTCGCCCGCATCTTCGGCACCGCGCCCGGCGCCTACGGGGCCGGCATCGAGGATCTGCTCGGCCGCGACGCCGATCGGGCGACCCTGGGCGCCGCCTATCTCGCCGCCGCCTCGCACGCCTATGGCGGCGATCCGAAGGCGATCACCGCGAGCTGCCGGGCGGTTTCGCGGCGCGCGTCGCCGCCGCCGATCTGCTGTTGCACGCCTCCGACGATCCGGGCCGCGACCTGCTCGAAGGCTCGGCCGACGTGAGCCATGTCGGCGGATTTGCGGCCGCGGCCGCGGCCCTCGGCCAGGCGCCCGACCTCGTGATGCTCGACGCGACCGATCCGCGCCGCCCGCGCGCGCGACCGCTCGCGCACGCGCTCGCCCGCATCGTGCGCGCACGCGCCATCAACCCGCGCTTCATCGCGGGACAGATGCGCCACGGCCCGCGCGGCGCGGCCGAGCTCGCCGAGACCGTCGACCGCCTCGTTGCGTTCATGGAAACCACCGATGCGGTGCCGGGAACATTGCTCGATCTGGTGCACGACGCCTATGTGGCCGATCCGAACGTACGCGCGTTCCTGCTCGCCCAGAATCCGGCCGCCGCGCGCGCCATCGCGGAGCGACTCGATTCCGCGCGCCGGCGCGGGCTGTGGCATCCGCACCGCAACCACGTCGACGCCGATCTCGCGGCGCTGCACGCAGAAGCGCTGCGCGCGGAGGCCGGCGCATGAACATCCCGGTCAACGCACCCTTCCGTCGCGGCGCCTGTCCGGGCCTCAGCACGCCCATGCGGACCGGCGACGGCCTGTTGGCGCGGCTCATGCCGGCCGCAACGATTTCCTTGGACGCCATGGCGAGCCTGTGCGCGGCGGCGCGCCGTCACGGCAACGGCGTCATCGAGATCACGGCGCGCGGCAGCATCCAGGTCCGCGGGCTGAGCGCCGCCTCGGCGCCGGACTTTGCCGACGAGATCGCGCAACTCGGCATCGCCGCCCACGACGGCGTGCCGGTCATCGCCGATCCGTTGGCGGGTCTCGACCCGGATGAGGCGATCGATGCCGGCGCGCAGGCGGCCGAGCTGCGGCGCGCGCTCGCCGCACATCCCTCAGCGGCCCTTCTGTCCCCCAAAGTGTCGGTCGCGGTCGATGGCGGCGGCGCGCTGCATCTCGATGGGCTCGCCGCCGACGTGCGGTTGCGTGCCGTGGCCTCGCCCGATGGGGCGCGCCTGCATGTCGGGCTCGGCGGCGACGCCACGACGGCGGTAGCGATCGGTTGCGTGACCCGCGCGCAGGCGGCGGCGACGGTCGTGGGGCTGCTCGACGTGATCGCGGCGCATGGTCGCGACGCGCGCGCGCGCGACGTGATACGGACGGCGGGAATTGGCGCCTTTGTGGTGGCCGCCGGCGATCGACGCCTCGCCGCTCCGCCGGCTCCGCGTCCCAGCGCCGAGCCGATCGGGATTCACTTCCTGCGCGACGGAACAGTCGCCGTCGGCATCGGCTTTGCATTTGGGCATACCGATGCGATCACCTTGCGGAAGCTCATCGATCTTGTCGACGGCGCAGCGGGATCGCGCGCCGCGCCCGGCCACGCGCTGCTCGTCGTCGGCATCGCGCCGGGCGACGCGAGCGCCTTCGCGGCGGCCGCCCAAAACCTCGGCTTCATCACCGACCCGCGCGATCCGCGCCAGCGCGTGGTCGCCTGCGCGGGCGCGCCGATCTGCGCGGCCGGCGAAATTCCCGCGCGCGCGCTCGCCCCGCAGGTCGCCCAGGCCGCCGCGGAGCTGATCGGCACCGGCGAGGTGATCCACATCTCGGGCTGCGCCAAGAGTTGCGCCCATCGCGGCCCGGCCGCGCTCGCGGCCGTCGGCCGCGCCGGGCTATGCGATCTCCTGAGCGACGGCGCGCCGGCCGGCTCCGTGGGGGTCGACGCATTGCCGCAGGCCATCGCGCGGCTCGCGCGCCAGCGTGGGGCGCCCCATGGCTGAGCCCTCGACCTACCTGCGCGACGGCGCCGCGATCTACCAGCGCTCGTTCGCGATCATCCGGGCCGAGGCCGACCTCTCCGGCTTCTCGGCCGAGGAGGCCGACGTGGCGGTGCGCATGATCCATGCCTGCGGCCAGGTGGAAGCGGCCCGGCATATCGTGTTCGGCCGGGACCTCGTCGGCGCGGCGCGCGGCGCGCTCGCCGCCGGCGCGCCGATCCTGTGCGACGCCGGAATGGTGGAGCACGGCATCACGCGCGCGCGCCTGCCGGCCCGCAACGAGGTCGTCTGCACGCTGCGCGATGCACGCGTGCCGGCGCTCGCCGAAAAGCTCGGCACCACGCGCTCGGCCGCCGCGCTCGACCTCTGGGTCGACAGGCTCGCCGGCGCCGTGGTGGCGATCGGCAACGCGCCGACCGCGCTTTTCCGCCTGCTCGAGCTGCTCGACGCCGGCGCGCCGCGGCCGGCCGCGATCCTCGGCATTCCGGTCGGCTTCGTGGGCGCGGCCGAGTCGAAGGAGGCGCTCGCCGCCAATTCGCGCGGCGTGCCCTGGCTGATCGTGCGCGGCCGCATGGGCGGCAGCGCCATGACGGCCGCCGCCGTCAATGCGCTCGCGAGGGCCGGGCTGTGAGCCGAACACTCTGCCTCTTGTCCCGGGCGCGGTGCAGCGCGAAGCCAAGCGGAGCGGTGCACCGCAGAACCGGGACCCACAGCGGCTCACCTCATGGGCCCCGGATCAGCGCCGCACCACCTCGCGCTGCGCGCATCCGGGGCACGAGGTCGGCGATGGGGGGCATCGCATGAGCTCGGGCCGCGATATCGGCCGTCTCATCGGCGTCGGCGTCGGGCCGGGCGATCCCGAGCTGGTGACGCTGAAAGCGCTGCGCGCGATCGCGCAGGCCGACGTCGTGGCGCATTTCGCCAAGGCCGGGCACCCGAGCCACGCGCGCGCGATCGTGGCATCGCATCTGCGCGCAGGCATCGAGGAGCTGCCGCTGCTCTATCCGGTGACGACCGAGATTCCAAAGGACGATGCGGCCTATCGCGACGCGATCCGCGCCTTCTACGACGCGTCCGCCGCCACGATCGCAAAACATCTCGATGCCGGCCGCACCGTCGCGGTGCTGTCCGAAGGCGATCCGCTGTTCTACGGCTCCTACATGCATCTGCATGTGCGCCTCGGCGCCCGCTACCCGGTCGAGATCGTCGCCGGCGTCACCGGCATGTCGGGCTGCTGGTCGGCGGCGGGCGCGCCGATCGCGCAGGGCGACGACGTCTTCACGGTGCTGCCCGCCACGCTGGCGCAACACGAGCTCGAGCGCCGGCTCGCCGACTGCGACGCCGCCGTGGTGATGAAGATCGGCCGCCATCTGCCGAAAGTGCGGCGCGCGCTCGCGACGAGCGGCCGCCTGGCGCGCGCCATCTATGTCGAGCGCGGCACCATGGCTGACGCCGTCCTGATGCGGCTCGCCGACAAGAAAGACGACACGGCGCCCTATTTCGCGGTCGTGCTGGTGCCGGGCTGGGAGGATCCGACGTGAGCGGGCGGCTCGCCGTCGTCGGGCTCGGGGCCGGCGACGCGCGCTGGCTCACCCCGGAAGCCGAGGCGGCGCTCGCCGCGGCCGACGCGCTCTACGGCTATGCGCCCTATCTCGACCGCGTGCCGGCACGCCCTCGACCAGACCCGGCATCCCTCCGACAATCGCGAGGAGGCGGCGCGCGCCGAGGCGGCGCTCGCGGCAGCGGCCGGCAGCCGCAGCGTCGCGCTCGTGTCGGGCGGCGATCCGGGCGTCTTTGCGATGGCGGCGGCGGTGTGCGAGGCGATCGAGCGCGGGCCGCCGGCCTGGGGCGCGCTCGACCTGATGATCATTCCGGGCGTTACCGCCATGCTGGCGGTGGCGGCGCATGCCGGCGCGCCGCTCGGACATGATTTCTGCGCGCTCTCGCTGTCGGACAATCTCAAGCCCTGGGACACGATCGAGCGCCGGCTCGATGCGGCGGCCGGCGCCGGCTTCGTGCTCGCGCTCTACAATCCGGTGTCGCGCGCGCGGCCCTGGCAGCTCGGTGCGGCGTTCGAGCGATTGCGCCGGCATCTGCCGGGATCGACGCCGGTCGTGTTCGGGCGCGCGGTCGGGCGCGGCGACGAGCGCCTCACCGTGACGACGCTGCAGGAAGCCGATGCGAGCGCCGCCGACATGTCGACGCTCATCATCGTGGGCTCGGCGGCGACACGCGTGATCGCGCGGCCGGGCCTGCCGCCGCTCGTCTACACGCCGCGCTCGGCGAGCGAGGCCGGCGCATGATCGAGCCAGGCGACCACTTCCTCGATGGTCTCGACGTTCGCCACCTCGGGCAGCGCGGGCCGGCGCAGCAGGATCACCTCGATCCCGAGCGCGCGCGCCGCCGCGATCTTGCCGTAGGCGGCGGTGCCGCCGCTGTTCTTCGACACCACGACGTCGATCTCATGCGCCGCGAGCAGCGCGCGATCGTCCGCTTCGGCGAACGGTCCGCGCGCGCGTATGTAGGTGGCATGCGGAACCGCGAGCGGCGGCTCGACCGCGTCGACGCTGCGCACCAGATAAAAGTGCTGCGGCGCGCCCGCGAACGGCGCGATCTCGTTGCGGCCGAGCGCCAGAAACACGCGACGCGGCGCCTCGCCGAGAGCACGCGCGGCCAGATTGGCATCGGCGACCTCGGTCCAGCGGTCGCCGGCGACGAGCTGCCAGGCCGGGCGGCGCAGCGCGAGCAGCCCGACACGCGCGAGCGCGGCGGCATGCGCCGCATTGGCGGACATCTGCGCCGCGTAGGGATGCGTCGCGTCGACCAGGCGGTCGATGCGCTCGTCTCGCAGATACTCCGCCAGTCCCTCCGCGCCGCCGAACCCGCCGATGCGCAGCGGCACCGGATGCGGCACCGGATTGCTGGTGCGGCCGGCGAGCGAGAGCCGCACATCGAGATCGCGGCGTGGCGCCAGCCGCTCGGCCAGCCGCCGCGCCTCGGTGGTGCCGCCAAGAATGAGAACGCGTCGCATGCCGCTTTCTAACCCGACAGCGCCCGCCGCACCACGCCGCTGGCTGGCGATCGTCGGCATCGGCGAGGACGGCGCCGCGGCCTTGAGCCCGGTCGCGCGCGCGCTGGTGTCGGGCGCCGATATCGTGTTCGGCGGGCAGCGTCATCTCGCGCTGGCGGCCACGCTCATCCGTGGCGAGGCGCGCGCCTGGCCGAGCCCGTTCGAACGCGGCGTCGACGACGTGCTGGCGCGGCGCGACCGACAGGTGTGCGTGCTCGCGTCGGGCGATCCCTTTCACTACGGCGTCGGCGCCGTGCTGGCGCGCCACGTCGACCCGGCCGAGACCATCGTGGTGCCGGCACCGTCGGCCTTCAGCCTGGCGGCGGCCCGGCTCGGCTGGGCGCTCGCCCGACTGCGCGCTGGTCTCGCTGCACGGCCGCGCGCTCGACCTGGTGCGCCCGCATCTGCAGCCGTGCGCGCATGTGCTGGCGCTCACTTCCGACGCCGAAGCGCCGGCCGCGCTCGCGCGCCTGCTCGCCGAGACCGGATTCGGGCCATCGCGGCTCACCGTGCTGGAAGCGCTCGGCGGCGCGCGCGAACGCGTCCGCACCGCCGCGGCGGCGGATTTCGATCTCGACAAACATCGACCCGCTCAACACGGTCGCGATCGAGGTGGCGGCCACGCCCGGCGCGCGCATCATCGCTCGGGCGGCGGGACTTCCCGACGCGCTGTTCGAGCACGACGGGCAGATCACCAAGCGCGAGATCCGCGCCCTCACGCTGTCGGCGCTGGCGCCGCGGCGGGGCGAGACCCTGTGGGACATCGGCGCGGGCGCCGGCTCGGTCGCGATCGAATGGATGCTGGCGGACGTGTCGCTGCGCGCCGTCGCGATCGAGGCGAATGCCGAGCGCGCCGCGCGCATCGCCCGCAACGCGGCCGCTTTCGGCGTGCCGGGGCTGCGGGTCGTGCACGGCACGGCGCCTGACGCTTTCGTTACCGTCATTGCCCGCGAAAGCGGGCAATCCAGTTCGCACCAGGCTTTCGGGGCAGGCGCACAGAGCTCACTGGCATCCACACGGCTTACTGGATGCCCCGCTTGCGCGGGGCATGACGAGGCAGAGTTTGCGGCTGGTGGGTCGCACCAGCCCGACGCGATCTTCGTCGGCGGCGGGGCGGGCGACGCGGGCGTGCTCGAGGCCGCCGTGGCGGCGTTGCGCGGCGGCGGCCGGCTGGTCGTCAACGCGGTGACGCTGCAAACCGAGGCGCTGCTGATCGCGCGCCACGCCGCGCTCGGCGGCACGCTGACCCGCATCGCGATCGAGCGCGCCGAGCCGATCGGCGCCATGACGACATGGCGGCCAGCGCTGCCGGTGACCCAATGGGGCTGGGTGAAGCCGATGGAAAAACCATGACGGTGCATTTCATCGGCGCCGGGCCGGGCGCGGCCGATCTGATCACGCTGCGCGGGCGCGACCTGCTGGCGCGCTGCCCGGTCTGTCTCTATGCCGGCTCGACGGTGGCGCCGGAGCTCCTCGCGCATTGCGGCCCCGGCGCCCGATTGGTGGACACCGCGCCGCTGTCGCTCGACCAGATCGAGGCGGAATTCGTGGCCGCGCATGCGGAAGGGCTCGACGTGGCGCGCCTGCATTCGGGCGATCTCGCGCTCTACAGCGCGCTCGCCGAGCAATTGCGCCGGCTCGACCGGCGCGGCATTCCCTACACGCTCACGCCGGGCGTGCCCGCCTTCGCGGCGGCGGCCGCGGTGCTCGAGCGCGAGCTCACCGTGCCGGAGGTGGCGCAGACCGTGGTGCTGACCCGCATGCCGGGCCGCGCCTCGCGCATGCCCGCGGGCGAAACGCTCGCCGCCTATCGCGGCGACCGGCGCCACGCTGGCCATTCACCTCGCCATCCCGGCGATCGACACCATCGTCGCCGAGCTCTTGCCGCACTACGGCGCCGATTGCCCGGTCGCCGTGGTGGCGCGCGCCACCTGGCCGGACGAGCGCATCGTGCGCGGCACGCTCGGCGACATCGCGGCGAAGCTCGCCGCCGCGCCGATCGAGCGCACCGCCCTCGTGCTGGTCGGCCGCGCGCTCGCCGCGGAGGATTTTCGCGACAGCGCGCTGTACGACGCGGACTATCGTCGCAGGTTTCGCGGAGGCGGGGAGTGAGCGCGATGACAATCGTTGCGCCCATCGGCATCTCCCGCGGCTCCATCGTTCCCCTCCCCCTTGCGGGGAGGGGACAGGGGTGGGGGTCGTGCGGCTGTGCTGCTGTCACACCACCACCCCCCTCCCCCAACCCTCCCCGCACAAGGGGGGAGGGAGCTCGCCGAGCTCGCGGCAGGTTTTGTCGTCAGCCAAACCCGGCGCGACCCACCAGGCCGCCATCACGATCGAACAGCACGATCTCGATCTCGATGGGTCTTGCCGGCCACCACCTGCGCCGCCACCGCGCGGGCGGCGCGCGCCACGGCGTCGCCGAGCGCGATGCCGTCGGGCTGGCGCATGCCCGAACGCTTCCGCGGCGGTGTTCGACGCGACGATGCGCGCCCGCAGATCGGCGCGAACCTCCGGCCGCCTCGGCGAACCCCGCAAGCGCCGCGAGATCGACCGCGCCGCGTTTGGAATGCAGATCGAGCAGGCCCTGCGCCAGCTTGGTCATCTTGGCGACGCCGCCCGCGATCGTGACGCGCGGCAGCGGATGGCGCGCGGATATATTTGAGCATGCCGCCGACGAAATCGCCCATGTCGATGAGCGCGGTCTCGGGCAGGCCGTAGAGCTTCTGCACCGCCGCTTCCGACGCGGCGCCGGTCGCGCCCGCGACATGCGCCAGACCCGATGGCGCGCGCCACGTCGATGCCGCGCTGGATCGAATGGATCCACGACGAGCACGAATACGGGACCACGATGCCGGTGGTGCCGAGGATCGACAGCCCGCCCACGATGCCGAGCCGGCCGTTGAGGGTGCGCGTCGCGAGCGCCTCGCCGTCCGGGATCGCGATCTCGACCTCGACGTCGCCCGCCGCGCCGTGGCGCGGCCGCGACCTCCGCGATGGCGTCGCGGATCATGCGGCGCGGCACCGGGTTGATCGCCGGCTCGCCGGGCGGAATCGGCAGGCCGGGCCGCGTCACGGTGCCGACACCCGGCGCCGGCGCGGAAGGTGACGCCGCTGCCGGGCGCGCCGGGCCGCACGGTCGCCAGCACCAGCGCCCCATGCGTCACGTCCGGATCGTCGCCCGCGTCCTTGACGATGCCGGCGGTGGCTGACGCCGTCGCCTGCTTGCGCGTGGTGGCGAGCGCGAACGATCGGGCGCTGCGCCGCGCGGCAGCGTGATCTCGACCGGATCCGGAAAGGCGCCGGTGAGCAGCGCCGCATAGGCCGCCTTGGCGGCCGCGGTCGCGCAGGCGCCGGTGGTCCAGCCCCGGCGGAGCGGGCGAGCTTCTGCGGGCATGGGGTTGCGTATAGTGCGAAGGCGGCGCGGCGTCACGCGGCACTGACTCTCGCTCCCTCCCCCACGAAACCCGGGCTTGCCCGGGTTTCGCAAAATTCTGCACAAGTCGGGCAGGCCCGACTTGTGGCGGGGGAGGGTCGGGAGGGGGTAAGCCGCACACGCATGCGCAAGTGGCTTACCCCCCCCCTGTCCCTCCCCCTCAAGGGGGGAGGGAACGCAAGAACCGAGATGCCTCGCCATGACGGCGCGCGCCCTCATCGTCTCGGCGCCGCGCTCCGGCGCGGGCAAGACCACGGTGACGCTCGGGCTTGCTGGCGGCGCTGCGGCGGCGCGGGAACGGTGCGCGCCGCCAAGGCCGGGCCGGACTATATCGATCCGGCATTCCATGCGGCGGCGACCGGCGCGCCAAGTCCCAATCTCGACAGCTGGGCGATGCCGCCACCGCTGCTCGATACGCTGGTCGCCGCGGCGGCGCGCGACGCCGACCTGCTGGTGATCGAAGGCGCCATGGGGCTGTTCGACGGCGTGGCGGGCGAGCCCGGCCGCTCGGGCGCGGCGGCGGACCTGGCGGCGCGCTTCGGTTTGCCGGTGCTGCTGGTGGTCGACGTCACGGGGCAATCGCAATCGGCGGCCGCGGTGGTGGCGGGCTTCGCGTCGTTCGATCCGGCGGTGCGGCTCGCCGGCGTGATCCTCAACCGGGTCGGCAGCGAGCGCCATCGCGGCCTGGTGGCGGACGCGATCGCGCGACTGCGCGTGCCGGTGCTCGGCGCCATTCCGCGCGACGAGACCCTCGCATTGCCCGAGCGGCACCTGGGGCTGGTGCAGGCGAGCGAGCATGGCGATCTGGCGCAGCGGCTGGGGCGGCTGGCGGATGTGGTGGAGAAGCATTGCGACGTCGATGCAATTCGCGCGGCGCCGCGAAGACGTGGATGGCCGGGACAAGCCCGGCCATGACGGAAGGAATGGCCCTCGCCCCACCGGGACAACGCATCGCGCTGGCGTCCGACGCAGCGTTCAGCTTCATGTATGCGCATCTGATCGACGGCTGGCGGCGGGCCGGCGCGGAGATTTTTCCGTTCTCGCCGCTCGCCGACGAGCCGCCGCACGAGACGTTGCGACGTGTGCTGGCTGCCGGGCGGCTATCCGGAGCTGCATGCCGGCGCGCTCGCGGACGCGCAAAAATTTCGCGCCGGCCTCGCGCGCTTCGCCGCGACACGCCCGGTGCACGGCGAGTGCGGCGGCTACATGGTGCTGGGCGAAAGTCTGGAGGACGCCGACGGCCTGCGCCATGCGATGACCGGGCTGCTCGGCCACGCCACCAGCTTCGCCAAGCGCCGGCTGCATCTCGGCTACCGCGCAGGCGCGCCTGCTCGCCGCCAGCCCGATCGGCGCGGCCGGCGCGCGCGTGCGCGGGCACGAGTTCCATCATGCGACGCTGATCGAGCCCGGGCGACGACGCGCCGCTCGCCGCGATCGCCGACGCGCAGGGACGCGCGGTGGCGGAAGCGGGCAGCCGGCGGGGACATGTGTCGGGCACGTTCTTTCATGTGATTGCGGGGGAGTGAATGGACGCCCACTCGGCGCCTCGGTCATGCCCTCGAGGCAATCTCATCGTTGCCACGTCCCATCCCCGTCAAGGGGAGAGGGAGCGATAGTCAGTGCGGGGAGACTGAGCGCAAGATGCTCAGTCTCTTCCTTCCCCGCCACGCCCGCTTCCGCAAACGTCGCCATGCCGGTGTGGCAGGCGAGCGCGGCGCGCAGCAGCGGGACCGCGAGCGCGGCGCCGGAACCTTCGCCGAACCGCATGCCGAGATCGAGCAGCGGCGCGAGACGCAGCTCATCGAGCAGCGCCCGGTGGGCGGCCTCGGCCGAGACGTGAGCGGCGATCGCGTGGTCGAGCGCATCGGGCCGCAGCTTGGCGAGCGGCGCGACCGCGGCGGTCGCCACGAAGCCGTCGAGCAGCACCGGAATGCGCTGCCGGCGCGCCGCCAGCGTGGCGCCCAGAATCGCGGCGAGTTCGCGGCCGCCGAGCGCGGCCGCCAGGCCGAGCGGATCATCGAGCAGCATGGCGTGGCGCGCGAGCGCCTCCGCGATGACGGCGCGCTTGCGCGCGAGCCCGGCGTCGTCGATCCCAGTGCCGCGGCCGGCCCAGCGCGCGCCGCCGCCGCCGAACAGCGCGGCCGCTAGCGCGGCCGCCGCCGTGGTGTTGCCGATGCCCATCTCGCCCAAACAGACGAGATCGGCGGCGGGCGCGACGGCGCCGTAACCTTGCGCCACCGCATCGAGAAAGCCGCGCGCCTCCATGGCGGGCGCGCGCGTGAAATCGGCCGTCGGCTGATCGAGCGCAAGCGCGATGACGCGCAGATTGGCGCCCGCCTGTCGCGCCAGCTGGTTGATCGCGGCGCCGCCGGCGGAAAAATTCGCCACCATCTGGGCGGTCACGGCCGCCGGATAGGCCGAGACTCCCTGCGCGGTCACGCCGTGATTGCCGGCGAACACCAGCACGTCGACGCGCTCGAGCCGGGGGCTGCGGCCCTGCCAGCGCGCCAGCCACGCCACGATATGTTCCAGCCGGCCGAGGCTGCCCGGCGGCTTGGTGAGCTGCGCCTGCCGGGCCGCGACCGCCCGGCGGCGGCGTCATCGCCCGGCGGAAGGTCGAGGCAGGCCGCGTGCAACGCGGGGAGAGAAGAGAAGATGTCGGGCAATTGGCCTCCGAGATACGGCGCGCTCCCTCCCCCACTGACCCTGGCTCCCTCTCCCCGCGTGCGGGGAGAGGGTTGGGGAGAGGGGGCGTTTCAACAGCGCTCAGATCCGCGGTGAAGCCCCCTCACCCGGAGTCCGCGCGCACCGCGCGCGGACTCCGACCTCTCCCCGCGCGCGGGGAGAGGTGGCGCCGTGCGTCCGGTGCGTCCTTTCACTCTAGCAAACTCATTCAGGTCGATCCTATAAATACACATGCTCCCGCAAGGACCGCTTCGGCGCCTGCATAAGCTTGTCGACGACATCGGGCTGACGCGGCTCGATCTCGGCCCGCTGGTCGACGACCTGCGGGTCGCGGTCGCGTTCTATACCCGCCTCCCCGTCGGGCTGGCCGCGCCGGTGGACGGGGCCGCGATCGCGCGCGCGAGTTGGGCCTCGCCGCTGGTCGGCGGGCTGATCGGCGCGCTCGGAGCGCTGGCCTACTGGATCGCCATCCGGCTGAACCTGCCGCCGATGGTTGCCGCCACGCTGGCGGTCGGCGCCACGCTGCTGCTCACCGGCGGCCTGCACGAGGACGGGCTCGCCGACACGGCGGACGGTTTCGGCGGCGGCGCCACGCGCCAGCAGGCCCTCGACATCATGCGCGACAGCCGCATCGGCACCTACGGGGCCTTGGCGCTCGGCCTGTCGCTGTGGCTGCGCATCAGCGCGCTCGCCGACCTTCCAAATCCGGGGCTGGTCGCCTGCGCGCTGATCGCCGCACATGCGGCCGCGCGCGCCGGCCTGCCGGGGTTCATGGGTTTGGTGGCGCCGGCGCGCGCCGAAGGGCTCGCGGCCTCCGCCGGTGCGCCCACGCCTGCGCGCGCCGGCGTCGCCGTCCTCATCGGCGTCGTGCTGCTCGGCCTCACGCTCGGGCTGCGGACCGGGCTGATCGCACTGGTGCTCCTGTGTGGTGGCGCCGCCGTCATGGCATGGCTGTGCCGGCGCCGGATCGGCGGCCAGACCGGCGACGTGCTGGGCGCGCTCGAGCAGACGGGCGAATGCCTGGTGCTGCTGGTCACCGCGGCGAGGTTTTAGGCTGGCTTTGGCCGTCATTGCGAGCGAAGCGAAGCAATCCTGCGCCGCAAATACGGCTTGAGCGAAATTGCTTCGGGCGCTGCGCGCCCTCGCAATGACAAGGACAAGGTTTCTTAAATGTACGCCACCGCGATCGGAAGCACGCGCTACGTCTTTCCCGATCTGGTGACGCTCCTGGGGCGGGCCTCGCCGCTGCGCAGCGGCGACGTGCTGGCGGGCGTCGCGGCGGCGTCGAGCGAGGAGCGGGTGGCGGCCCAGGTCGCGCTCGCCGACGTGCCGCTCGCGGTCTTCTTGCAAGAGCCCGTGGTGGCGTACGAAACCGACGAGGTGACGCGGCTCATCGTCGACACCCACGACAAGGCGGCGTTCGCGCCGGTGTCGCATCTCACCGTCGGCGGCTTGCGCGACTGGCTGCTGTCCGACCAGGCCACCACGGCGGCGCTCGCCGCGCTGGCGAGCGGCCTCACGCCCGAGATGGCGGCGGCGGCCGCCAAGATCATGAGCCTGCAGGACCTGATGGTGGCGGCCGCGAAATGCCGCGTGGTGACGCGCTTCCGCAACACGCTGGGCTTGGCGGGCCGGCTGTCGGTGCGGCTGCAGCCCAACCACCCGACCGACGACGCCCAGGGAATCGCGGCGAGCATCCTCGACGGCCTGCTGCTCGGAGCGGGCGACGCCGTGATCGGCATCAATCCGGCGAGCGACAGCCCGGAACGCGCGCACCGCCTGCTCGACATGCTCGACGAGATCCGGTGCAAGCTCGACATTCCGACCCAGAGCTGCGTGCTCGCGCACGTCACCACCACGCTCGACCTGATCCGCAAGGGCGCGCCGGTCGACCTGGTGTTCCAGTCGGTCGCCGGCACGCAAGCCGCCAACCGCGCGTTCGGGGTCGATCTCGCGCTGCTGGCGGAGGCGCGGGCGGCCGCGCTCGCGCTCGGTCGCGGCAGCGTCGGCGACAACGTGATGTATTTCGAGACCGGACAGGGCAGCGCGCTGTCGGCGGGCGCCCATCACGGGGTCGACCAGCAGACGCTCGAAGCGCGCGCCTACGCGGTGGCGCGGGCGTTTTCGCCGCTGCTGGTGAACAGCGTGGTCGGCTTCATCGGGCCCGAATACCTGTTCGACGGCAAGCAGATCACGCGGGCCGGGCTGGAGGATCATTTCTGCGGCAAGATCCTGGGCGTGCCGATGGGCGTCGACGTCTGCTACACCAACCACGCCGAGGCCGACCAGGACGACATGGATGCGCTGCTCGCCCTGCTGGTGGCGGCCGGGGTGAATTTCGTGATGGGGGTACCGGGCGCCGACGACGTCATGCTGGGCTATCAGAGCACGTCGTTCCACGACGCGCTCGCCATGCGCGACCTGCTCGGCCGCCGCCCCGCCCCCGAGTTCGAAGCCTGGCTGCGACGCCAGGGGTTGATGGACGAGCAAAATCGCATCCGCCCGGGCGAGCTGCCGGGGAAGTTTCGGGCGCTGTTGCCAAATCTTTCGGCGCCTCTATCCCCTCCCCCGCTTGCGGGGGAGGGTTAGGGAGGGGGAAGCCCGGTGTGCATGCGTGCGTCGCGCCCCCTCCCCGCCCTCCCCCGCAAGCGGGGGAGGGAGCGCACGCGCCGTGCCGTGTTCAACTAACGTCGCGAAAGCATGAGACGCAAACGACCGCCGACAAACCAACCGCCGCCGTCCGCGCCGAACCCCGACCCCTGGGCTTCCCTGCGCGGCCTCACGGCGGCGCGGATCGGGCTCGCGCGCAGCGGAGCCTCGCTGGCGACCGGGGCGCTGCTGGATTTCCGGCTGGCGCATGCGCGCGCGCGCGACGCGGTGCATGCGGCGCTCGACGAGCCGCGGCTCGCGGACGATCTGGCGGCGCTCGGGCTGCCGGTGCTCACGGTGGCGACGCAGGTGCGCGATCAGTCCCAATACCTGATGCGGCCCGACCTCGGCCGCCGCCTCGCCGCCGATGCGCAGGCCGCGCTCGCCGGGCAGGCCGGGGACCACGATGTCGCGGTCGTGATCGCGGCCGGACTGTCGGCGCGCGCGGTCGCCGGCCATGCGGTCCCGCTGCTGCGCGCGACGCTGCCGGGGCTCGCGGGCTGGCGGATCGCGCCGCTGGTGATCGTGCGCCATGGCCGGGTCGCCATCGGCGACGCGGTGGCGCAGGCGTTGCGGGCGCGCGCGGTCGCGGTGCTGATCGGCGAGCGGCCGGGCCTGAGCGCGCCCGACAGCATGGGGGCCTATCTCACCTGGCGGCCGGGCCCGCACACCACCGACGCGGACCGCAACTGCATCTCCAACATCCGCCCCGACGGCATCGCGCCCACGGAGGCCGCCATCCGGCTCGTCCATTTGCTGCGCACCATGCGGGCGCGCGGCCTGTCGGGCGTGGGGCTGAAGGACGAGTCGGAGCGGGAGGCGATCGGGGAGACATGAGGAGTAGACGCTCCCTTGCTAGCCACTCGCCGCAGCATGTTCCCCTCCCCACGGAACCCGGGCTTGCCCGGGTTCCGCATCAATATGCGCAAGTCGGGCAAGCCCGACTTGCGGTGGGGAGGGGTTAGGGGTGGGGGTCGCTGACGTTGCCATCAGGCGGCAACGTTTTCCCCGCCGCTACCCCCCTCCCCAACCCTCCCCCACAAGGGGGGAGGGAGCGCTGGCGGAGTGCGGGAGAGGGACGCGGCGCGGGCGCGGTGCGCTGGAGGGCCGGCGCCGTGCGGCAGGGCGCCGACTCAGTGCCTAAAACAAACAATGCCCGGGCTTGCGTCCGGGCACTGCGACTAGCTTGAAACGTTGAGGCGGCGCGGAACGTGGCCGGCCGGGGTTAGGAGCGGCGCTCGGCCGTCCAGGTGCCGGCGCAGCTGCCGCCGGTCCAGGAGCCGGTGCCGGAGTCGCTGGTCAGGCGGCCGGACCCCATGGCGCTCTTGTCGCCGTAGCTCACCTTCACGGTGACGGCGCCGTTGCCCTGGACCTTGCCGGAGATGTCGAAGGCGGCGTCGCCCGCATTGATCAGGCTGGTGCCGTTGATGGCGACCGGGTAGCGGTAGGCGCGATCGCAATCGCCCTTGGTGGTCATGATCACCACGCTCCACTTGCCGTCGAAACCTTTGGTGCCCTGCGCCGAGGCCGCCGTGGCGGCGACAAGCCCGAGGGTCGCGAGGGCGAGGGCGGTGTGGCGGATCGCATTCTGCGAAAAGCTCATTTGCTTGACACTCCCATATCCTCAGGCAGTCCGGACGGTAATCGGAGAGGGTGAAGGTTCCGTTGAGCCCGTTGCCCGTTACCCATGTGTCGAGCGATCCGGCCAAAAGGTTCATCGAATTTTACGCAAAAGGTTGACTGTCTGTATCAACGCATGGAAGTCGATATGTTTCCGGATTGGTAAAAATTTAAGGATGTGGAAAACGCAGCCGGCGCCCCACGGAATGCGAGCTCCCTCCCCACCGAACCCGGGCTTGCCCGGGTTCGGCATCACTCATACGCAAGTCGGGCAGGCCCGACTTGCGGTGGGGGAGGGGAGCCGACGGCAGTGCCTTAACTCGCTCAAATCCAATCAGAATTCGCAACTCGCTGGCGCCATGCCATGAACAACGCCGACCTCATCGTGGCCACCCTGCGGGCGGCGGGAATCCGGCGCGGATTCGGGATTCCGAGCGGGAACGTGCTGCCCCTGATGGACGCCATGCGGCGGGGCGGGGTGGAGTTCGTCCTGATGGCGCACGAAGGCTCGGCCGGCTTTGCGGCCGACGTCACCGGGCGTCTCACCGGGGCGCCCGGCCTGTGTGTCGCCACCCTGGGCCCCGGCGCCACCAACCTGGCGACCGGAGTCGGCTGCGCCTATCTGGACCGCTCGCCGCTCATTGCGATCACCTGCAACCTCAATACGGACCAGCTCGGCCGCCGCATCCAGATGTGGATCGACCACCACGCGCTGTTCGGGCCCATCACCAAGGCGACGATGCGGCTCGAACCGGGCCGCATCGCCGAGACGGTCGCCCGGGCGATCCGGATCGCCATGAGCGAGCCGCGCGGCCCGGTGCATCTCGACCTGCCCGAGGACGTGGCGGTGGGGCTCGCGCGCGAGACCGTACCGGCCCTCGCCGCACCGGTCCGGCTGGCGGCCGCGCCCGCCGACGCCGTGGCAAAGGCCGGCCAATTGATCGCGCAGGCCGGGCGGCCGATCGCGGTGATCGGCGCGTCCGCGATGCGGCTCGCGACGCCCGAGCTGCTGCGCGCCGTGATCGAGCGCCACAGCCTGCCGTTCTGCACCACCACCATGGCGAAGGGAATGATCGACGAGGCCCATCCGTTGAGCCTCGGCTGCATCGAGCGGGCCTGCCGGCAGGTGCAGCGCAAACTGCTGCGCTCGGCCGACCTGATCGTGGGGCTCGGCTACGACACCATCGAGGTCGAGTACGAGGCCTGGATCGGCGACGTGCCGCTGCTGCAGATCGACATCGAGCCGGTGGACGTCGCGCCGTCCGTCAGGCTGGTGCACCAGGCGACCGGCGACCTCGATGCCGCGCTGGCGCGGCTCGCCGCCCTGCCGGCGTCCACCAACACCTGGACGGCGGCCGGGCACGCCGAGCATCGCGCCGCGTTCGCGGCCGCGCTGCGGCCGGCCGCCGCCGCCTTCACGGCGCATGCGGCGATCGACGCGGTGCGGCGCGCGCTGCCGCGCGACGGCGTGCTGTGCTTCGACGTCGGCGCCCACACCCACCAGATCGCGTCGCAATGGCAGGCGCATGCGCCAAAGAGTTTCCAGATCACCAATGGCTGGTCGTCCATGGGGTTTGGGCTGCCGGGCGCGATCGCCGCCAAGCTGGCGCGGCCCGATCTCCCGGTGGTGTGCCTGATCGGCGACGGCTGCTTCCAGATGACCTGCGGCGAGGTCGCGGTGGCCAAGCGGCTCGGGATCGCGCTGCCCATCGTGGTGCTCGACGACCGCTGGCTGGCACTCATCAAGGTGAAACAGATCCGCCGCCAGCTCCCGCTCTACGGTACGGAGCTGCAGACCGAGGATTACCGCGATCCGCCGGCGCACTATTTCGGCGTCCCGGCGCTCGGCGTGCGCGACGCGCTCGCGCTCGAGGCCGCGGTCACGCGGGCGCTGCACGCGAAAGGCCCGACCGTGATCGAGGCGGTGGTGGATTCGGAGCATTACATCGAGACGGTTTATGATTGATCCGCCTTCGCCCTTCCGCCTTCGCTGTGCGAGCGACGGCGGACAGGTCGGGCTACGGCGGACAGGACGCGTGCACGGCGCCTGCGCCCCTCCCCCGCTTGCGGGGGAGGCCGGGAGGGGGAAGCCTCCCGCGCGCATGAGCGAGCTGCGCCCCCACCCCACCCTCCCCCGCAGGCGGGGGAGGGAGCGCGAGTCAGTGCGCTCACCTCATCAATCACACCACGGAGCCCCCATGCCCAAGCCCATCGACTACGCTGATGCCAGCCGCCAGGTCCGCGCGGTGTTCGACGACATCAAGGCCACCCGCAACGTCGATGACGTCAACAATTTCTGGAAATATCTCGCCAACGACCCGGCGACGCTCAGGCGCACCTGGGAGAGCGTGAAGGAGATCATGGCGCCGGGCGCGCTCGACGCGCTCACCAAGGAGATGATCTACCTCGCGGTCAGCGTCACCAACGGCTGCGGCTACTGTATCGCCAGCCACGGCGCGGCGGCGCGCAAGGCCGGCATGTCGGAGCAGATGTTCGGCGAGCTCATGAGTGTGGTCGGCATGGCGAACGAAACCAACCGCCTCGCCAACGGCTACCGCGTGCCGATCGACAAGGCGTTCGATTGGTAATCCGCCTTCGCCAAGGCTACGGCGGACGGGCTGCAGCGCGCGCGGCGCGGCGGCTCTATCCTTCCCTCCCCCCTCCTGTCCGCCGAAGCGCGTAGCGCGAAGGCGGATGAGGGGGAGGGGACGGGGAGGGGGGTCGCCGCTTGCTCATGGCCAGCGCGTGTCAGCCATGTCCCCGAACACGGGTGATCCGCATCACACCTGTTCGATGAGCCGCAGCCCTGTAAAACGACACGGGATCAGGGAACTCGTTGCACCAAGAACAGGCCCACGGCCGCGAATCTACAGGCGCGGCGCCTGCATCTTCCTGCTGAAAACAGGCGTCTGCAGGGAATCTGCAGGGACGCGTGGCGGCACCAAAGTCGACCGGGCGCGGCTTTAGTGGGCCAATCCCTCCAGCATCTCGCCTCGCCGCACTCTCTTGCGGCATGAAAAAGCCCGGTCGCTGGTCAGCTGCCGGGCGCAATTCCAACTGTGGATTTTCTCCTATCATATTTTGGCGAGCTTGCCAAAAATCATGGTGTCAAGAGTCATCTGGCGCGGTCGCGAGATTCTCGACAATCACGTCCTCAAAGGCATCGCTGGAAAGCGCCTGACCTATCGACGGCCTGACTAAACCGAAGCTATCGCGCTTGCGCGCCGGCCGGACGCAGCGAGCGCGCTGGTCGTGGAGGTCATCGACTTAAATCCCGACGTGGTCGCAACGGCGGCGAAGCGGCGGCAAAGGGCGTGACGGGGGACGAAGAGTTCGCGGCTTGCCCCCTCCCCGCCCTCCCCCGCAAGCGGGGGAGGGAGAAGGTCCCTTCGCCCCGATGCCGCCTAAATCACCCCGCACCCATGGGTTTCCGTGTTCTGGCCCATTGGCCTGCACTTGTGCGAGACGTAAAGCGAGGCCGGCCATGCGTGCTTTTGTTGCGATTTCCCTTATTGCGGTCGCGGTTGCGACGCCGGCGGCGGCGGACGAGCCGGTGCTGCTCGGCACCTACACGCAGAACCAGAAGTGCAACGGCGACGGGCACGATGCGCCCAAGAAGCTGGTCACGATCCGCGAGAAGGACGTGGTGTCCAATTTCGGGCCCTGCACGTTCATCAGCAAGGAGACCACCGGCCGCACCACCAAGGCGCCGGCGACCTGCAAGAGCCAGAGCGGCGAGTTCGACGTGGCGCTGGTGTTCACCCTCAAGGACGACAACACGGTCGAGTTCCTCGAGGAAGGCAGCAATTACAAGTCGGTGCTGTACCGCTGCGCGGGTGCGCCGGCGGCGGGGAAGTGAGGGCGCTTCGGCAAGTCTGAGCGATGCTGCTCCCTCCCTGCCGTCCGAAGTGTCATTGCGAGCCCTCGGGTCTTGCCTTCGGCAAGCCCAAGGACAGGCTCCGCGAAGCAATCTCACGCAACATAGCTCGAGCAAGTGAAGGGGGATTGCTTCGCTTCGCTCGCAATGACGGCTGATGGGGTCGCAATGACGGCCGAAGGCCTCGCTATGACGGCCGATGGGCTCACATGCACGGCAATGGGCTCGCCATGGCGGCGGACGGCCGCGGAGGTATAAACGCTTCCCACGGACCCAGCACACGCGTGCTTTTTTTGCGCCCTGGGGGCCCAACACGCGCTGGCGTTTTTGCGCCATACGGCCCATATAAGGCCGCATGAGCAGGTTCGACCGTTCCGACTTCTCAGTCGTGGTGAAACTCCGGGCGCCGCCGCCGAAATCCTGGCGGTGGGAGATTTACCGCGCCGCGCGCTCGAGCCCGGTGCAGCAGTCGGCGGTCTGTTTCGAGACCATGGTCGAGGCCCACAAGGCGGGCAAAGAGGCGCTCGAGGAGTACCTGGAGAAGTACCCGGCGTAGCGCGGGCGCGGGATTCTCGATTTCCGACTGTTTTTTGGCTCCGCCCCGATCTCTGACCATCCAATTCGTCATGGCCGGGCGTCGCCGTTCGAAGAATGGCATCGTTTCGCTGGCCCATGGCCCGCTCTCCGTCGCGTCTCTTGCTGATGCCGCAAGACGTGGATGCCCGGGCATGACGGGTCATGTGTGACGTTTGCATCCGACACCTCCCGACGGGGAGACGTGAAGCTGCGCGCAATCGCGCGGCAAACTCTCGCGCCGGGATTGCTTCGCTGCGCTCGCAGTGACATTTCTGTGGCATGAACACCGTCGAGATCCGGCCGGGCGTCGCGCTCGCCTATGAGGACGACTGGTTCGGCGCGCCGTGGAGCGTGCCGCAGAGCGTGGTGATGATCCACGGCAATGCGGAATCCTCGCGCGCGTGGTTCGCCTGGGTGCCGCGGCTGGCGGCGCGCTACCGGGTGATACGGCCCGACCTGCCGGGCTTCGGCGCCTCGCCGGCGCCGGAGCGCTACGGCTGGAGCGTCGGCGAGCTCGCGGCCGATATCGGCCACTTCCTCGACGCGCTGGGCATCGCGAAGTGCCACCTGGTGGGCGCCAAATACGGCGGGTCGGCTTGCGTCGCATTCGCGGCCGAAAACGGGCATCGGCTTCATTCGCTGGCGCTGTTCGGCTCGCCGATGCGCGGCACCGGGAGTCGCAACGCAGATCTCATCCGGCGAAAGGGCGTGCGCGCGTGGGCGGCCGAGACCATGCGGGCGCGGCTCGGCAGCGCGGCGCCGCCCGAGCAGGTCGCCTGGTGGGCCGACGAGCTGATGGGGCGGACAAGCCTGCGCGCCGCGCTCGCCGCGTCGTCGGCGCGCATCGACATGGAGCTCGACGCACAGCTGCCGCAGATCGGCGTGCCGGTGCTGATCGTGACGAGCGAGGAGAGCGGATTGCAGTCGGTCGCGGCGGTCAACCAGTACGCGGCGCGCCTGCCCGACTGTCGCGTGATCGTGCTCCCGGGCGACAGCTACCACGTGGCGGCCGCCGAGCCGGAGATATGCGTGCGGCACGCGATGGAGTTTTTCGAGGCGGCGTCGAAGGGCGAGGCGAATGCGCGCGAGCGCCGCGGCTCCATCGTTCCCTCCCCCCTTGAGGGGGAGGGACAGGGGAGGGGGGTCGTGAGGTTACGGAGTCCTGTTTCCGCGCCACCCCCCTCCCCCAACCCTCCCCCACAAGGGGGGAGGGAGCGCGGACGCAGTGCTTGCGAGGGAGCGCGGGCGTCGTGCGTTCCTCACTGGAATCGCATCGTCCAGCGCGCTCGCCGCGCTTGCCGCGCTCGCGCGTTTCCCTGCATTCGCGCAGGCCCCCTACCCCACCCACCCGGTCCGCATCGTGGTGCCGTTCACGCCGGGCGGCGGGGCGGATATTCTGGCGCGGCTGATGGCGCCGCACCTCCAACGCGCGCTCGGGCAATCGTTCTACGTCGAGAACCGCGCCGGCGCGGCCGGGCGGATCGGCACCGGCGTGGTCGCCAAGGCGGAGCCGGATGGCGCGACCCTGCTGGTCACCACCGAGTCCTCGCTGGTGATCGCCCCGCACGCGAGCGCATCGATCGGCTACGACCCGCTGCAGGATTTCGCGCCGGTCTCGCTGCTCACCCGCAATCCGGTGGTCCTGGTGGTGCATCCGTCGGTGCCGGCCGCGACGCTGCAGGACTACATCGCGCTGGCGCGCGCCAAGCCGGGCGAGATGTTCTTCGCCTCGTCGGGGGTGGGCGGGCCCAATCACCTGGCGGGCGAGATGTTCAACCGCATGGCCGGGATCAGCGTCACGCATGTGCCGTTTCCCGGCACCGGCGCCGCCATTCCGGCGGTGATCTCGAACCAGGTCGGCGCCATGTGGGGATTCCTGGCCGGCCTCATTCCGCATATCCGGGCCGGCGCGCTGCGGCCGCTCGCCGTCGGCTCGCGCACGCGCTCGGACGTGCTGCCGGACGTGCCGACGGTCGCGGAGGCGGGCGTGGCGGGCTTCGAGGCGGTGTCATGGATCGGCCTGCTGGCGCCGGCCGGCACGCCGGCGGACGCTCTCGCGCGCCTGTTCGATGGCGGTGCATGCCGCCCTGCAGGACGCGACGGTGCGCGCCACGCTGATCGGCGGCGGCTCGGACATCGTGGTGAGCAGCGCGGCGGAGTTCCGGCAGGTGATCGCGGATGATTATGCGCGTTATGCCGGGCTGAAGGACGTGTTCAGGCAGACGAAGTGATGAGAAGAGGACTGCCTCGTGTCCCGGGCGCAGCGCAGCGTGGAGCGAAGCGGCATGCCCGCGCGAGCGGGGCTGGCGGCCGGAGGCCGCCTTTGCGCTGCAGAACCGGGACCCATATGCTCGCGGCCCTGGGTCCCGGTTCTGCGGTGCCCCGCTTCGCGCTGCACCGCGCCCGGGACACGAGGCTGAGTACGAGGCTGCGTGAATGACGATGTCCCATAAACCCACCCAGGCGCTCGCCGCCTTCGCGGCCACGCTCGATGCCGCCACGCTGCCGGACGCGGTGCGCCAAAAGCTCGGCTCACTGCTGCTCGATTATCTGCGGGTGTGCTCGCTCGGGGCACGGCTGCCGTGGAGCTCCTGGGCGCGCCACTACGCGGGCGTGGTCGCCCGCGCGGGCGCGTCGCATGTGCTGTTCTCGCCCGAGAGGCTCAATCCGCAGCACGCCACCTTCCTCAACGTCGCGTTCGGGTCGAGCTTCGACGCCGACGACACCCATGTGGGGGCGATGCTGCATCCCGGCGTCGCCGCCTGGGCGGCCGCGCTGGCGACCGCCGAGGCGGCGGGCACGCCAGCCGATACCGTCAAGGCGCCCGACGTGCTGGCGGCGGTCGTGGCCGGCTACGAGTGCACGATCCGCGTCGGATTGAGCGTGCAGCCGGCGCATTTCCGGCGCGGCTTCCAGAGCACCGGCACCTGCGTGGGGTTCGGCACGGCGGCGGCGGCGGGGCGCATCCTGCTGCGCGGACCCGACGCGCCGCGGCGGATCGCGGAGGCGATCGGACTCGCCGGCGGCTATGCGGGCGGGCTCGCGCAGTTCTACTTCTCGGGCGCCTCGGCCAAGCGCATCCAGGCGGCGCATGCCGCGCAATGCGGGGTGGCGGCCGCGCTGCTGGCGCAGAGCGGCTTTGCGGGCCCGACCGACATCATCGAGGGCGGCGGCGGCTTCGCGCGCGCCTATGCGACGGAGTGGGACGAAGGCCTGATCGAGGACGGCCTGGGCGAGCGCTTTCATCTCATGGACGTGCTGGTGAAATGCCACGCCGCGGCGGCGCGCGTCGCGGCCGGCATCGATGCCATGCTGGAGCTGCGGCAGCGCCATGGATTCGGCGCCGGCGACATCGCGCACCTGCGGCTCGGCATCCCCGGCATCATCCAGGGCCGGCTCACCAACCTGCATCCGGCCGATTTGCAGGCGGCCCAGATGTGCCTGCCGTTCAGCGTCGCGCTCGCCGCCAAGGTCGCGCTCGCGCCGAACGAGGTGCCGGCGCTGACCGTCGCCGACTACGAGGCGGGACTCGACGATCGTCTGCTCTACGACCTCGAGGAGCGCACCACCATTGCGCTCGACCCGCAAGTCGAGGCCGCCAGCAACGCGCTCTCCACCGCGGCCAAAGTGGAGGTGCTGTTGCGCGACGGCCGCGCATTGTCGGCGTTCGTCGCCGGCGCCGAAAGGCAGCGCCGGCCGTCCGCTCTCGGCGCAGGAGCACGCGGCGCGCTTCACGCAGGAGCTTTCCAGGCGCGTGCCGGAGCACGTGTGCGGCGAGATCATCCGCATGGCGGGCGACCTCGACCGCCTCGATCCGCGCCGGCTGGGGGTGTTGCTGAGCGGGGGGTGATGGCGGCAACTCGGGGCAAAGTTTTGTATCCCGAAACGGCCCGGCATGACGAGTCATTGATCATTGGTTTCGTCATTGCGAGGCGTGCGTAGCACGCCGAAGCAATCTCATGCGATTGACCGGAGATTGCTTCGCTTCGCTCGCAATGACAGCGAATTCCGCCAAGAGGGAGCCGCCTACGCCGCCGTGCTGTTCACCGCGGTGGTCCTGCGGGCCGCCTCGGACGCGAACAGGGCGTCGATCTCCTCGAGCGGGCGGGCGGCGCTGAACAGCCAGCCTTGCATCTCGGTGACGCCGGCGGCGCGGATGATGTCGAGCTGGTGCACCGTCTCGACGCCCTCGGCGGTGGTGGTCACGTCGAGCGCGCGCGCGAGCCGTACCACCGCCTCGACGATGACGGTCGACAGGTTCTGGTCGTCCGTCAGGTCGCGCACGAACGAGCGGTCGATCTTGATCTTGTCGAACGGGAAGCGGCGCAGGTAGTTGAGCGACGAGTAGCCGGTGCCGAAATCGTCCATCACGATCTTCACGCCGGCATGGCGGAGCTCATCGATCGTCGCGAGCACGTCCTTGGTGGCGGCGAGGAACGCCGCCTCGGTGACCTCGAGCTCGAGCCGCTCGGGCGCCACGCGCGCGGCCGCGCAGGCGCCGATCACCACCTCGGTCAGGTTGGAGCTGCGGAACTGCACCGGCGACAGGTTGACCGCGATCCGCACATGCGCCGGCCAGCGCGCCGCGTCGAGCAGCGCCTTTCGCAGCACCCATTCGCCGAGCGGAATGATGAGGCCGCTCTCCTCGGCGATCGAGACGAACTCCGCCGGCGGCACCAGGCCGCGCCGGGCGTGCGGCCAGCGCAGCAGCGCCTCCATGCCGCAGATCTCGCCGCTCGCGACGTCCACCACCGGCTGATAGTGCAGCTTGAGATCGCCGGCCGCGATCGCGTCGCGCAGCTCCTGCTCGATCTCGTGGCGCATTTTCATGCGCGCGTCCATCTCGGGCTGGAAGAACCGGTAGACGCCGCGGCCCTCGGCCTTGGCGCCGTAGAGCGCCATGTCGGCCTGCTTCAAGAGCTGGTCGGGATCGCTCGAGTCGGAGGGCGCGACCGCGATGCCGATGCTGGCGTTGACGACCGCCTGCATGCCGCCCAGATCGAACGGCTTGCTGATCTCGTCGCGGATGCGCTGCGCCAGACAGGCGGTGTCGGACGGGCTTTCCGTCATGGTCTGGATGATGGCGAACTCGTCGCCGCCGAGCCGCGCGACCGCGTCGACGTCGCGCACGCAAAGCAGCAGCCGGCGAGCGACCGTCTTGAGCATCTCGTCGCCGACCGCGTGGCCGAGCGCGTCGTTGATGGTCTTGAAATTGTCGAGGTCGAGACACAGCACGGCGAGCCGCTCCCCGCGCTCGACCCGCGCGAGCGCGTCGCGCAGCCGCGCCTGGAACTGGGTGCGGTTCGGCAGGTCGGTCAGGGCATCGTGCATCGCCATGTGCACGATCTTCTGCTCGGACTTGCGGCGATCGGTGACGTCGTCGAGCACGGAAATCAGGTGGCCGGGCGCGCCGTCGTCGCCGCCACCGACCAGCCGCATCGTGTTGACGATGCGCACGCCGCGCGGAGTCGAGAGCCGGAACTCGGCCTTGACGAGGCCGTTGCCGGTGCGCACGGCCTCGTTGTCGCGATCGACGACCACTGGGCGTGCTCGGGCGCGAACAGGTCGTGGACGGTCAGGCCGATGAGCCGGTCGCGCGAGCGGCCGATGAACTCCTCATAGGCGTGGTTGACGAAGATGATCTTCTGCGTCTGCGGGTCCTTGACGACGAGCGGCATCGGAACGTTCTCGATGACCGTATCGAGGAAGATCTTGGTGTTCTTGAGCTCGCGCTCGCGCGCGCTGGCTCTCGGTGATGTCCTCGTGGGTCGCGACGAAGCCGCCATCCGCCATGGGCTGGTTGATGATGCTGATGGTGCGGCCGTCTGCGCGTCGTCGTGAGCGCCGTCACCGGCTCGCCGAGCGCGAGCCGCGCCAGGAGCGCGCGGGCGATCGTCCTGCGGATCGCCGACGGCGCCGTCGTGCAGCTTGCGATATTCCAGCAGCTTGTGAAACGGCGTCCCCAACGCGGCGACCTCGGGCGGGATGCCGTACATATCGAGATAGCGGTCGTTCGAGACCAGGAAGCGCCC
This sequence comes from uncultured Pseudomonadota bacterium, assembly GCA_963791155.1. Taxonomy (GTDB): domain Bacteria; phylum Pseudomonadota; class Alphaproteobacteria; order Rhizobiales; family Xanthobacteraceae; genus JAVDCA01. The sequence continues at coordinate 333,175 of CAWBRI010000004.1, read as the reverse complement.
GCGGCGGTCGTACATGCTCACGCCGTGCGGCATGTTGTTGAGCGCGGCGTGGAAGCGCGCGTTCTGGCGGCGCAGCTTCTGGGAGGTGCGGTCGAGCTGAAAGCCGACCGTGCACGCTGTGGGCGATCGCCGCCAGGATCAGCAGCGGTCAGCAGGCCGGCGACGAAATTGTAGGATCTCCCCTTGGCCGAGACGGCCGCGAAGATTTCCTTCGAGTCGAGCGGCCGAGCGCGACGACGAGCGGAAAATCCTTGACGGTCCGGTACACCAGGAGACGGGGGACGCGATCGGTCAGGGTGCTGGCGGTGAAGAACCATCCGGTCGCGCTGCGTCGCGAGCTTCTGGAACAGAAGCGAGCCGCCGAGGTCGCGTCCCGGTTCCTCGCGGACGCTGCCGCCGGCCGCACGGATGATGCCGTCGGTGCCGATCACACGGACGTAGCCTTCGGCGCCGACCTCGACCAAATCGTAAAGCCGCGCGAAATAGGACGGATCGAGCATCGCCACGATGATGCCGCCGAAAGAACCGTCGGGTCGCTCGATGCGGCGCGAGAGCTGGATCGACAGCCGGCGAGAGGCCCGGCCGAGCACCGGCCTGCTGATGAACAGCTTGTCGTCGCGCGCCGTCGCCTGGATCTTGAAATGCTCGCGGTCGCCGAGGTCGACCGGCGTCCAGTCCGGGATGCTGCTGGCCAGCAGCCGTCCGTCGGGACCGACGATCGAGAGGTGCACCAGGTCCTTGTCGAACGGCTGGGCGCTTTCGGCCCAGGCCCGGAAGTCGAAATTGGCCGGATCGCGCAGGTAGTACGAGCGCATCATGTCGAGCGTGCGGTCGATGTCGTGCAGGGATTGCGACAGGTGGGCCTCGAAGGCGCGGGCGAGATTGCCCGCATTCTCGATCGCGGCCTGCTCGGCACTCTGGCGCTCGCTGGTGAGATGAAAGCCGACGCTCGCCCACACCAGCCCGATCATGGCGATGCCCAGCACGGTCGAGCTCTGCGCGACCGCGCGGAGCCACCGCATCAATACCACCCGGCCGATTGCGAAACGCGGCAACATCCGACGAGAGCTCCGTGCGCTGTACGACTTTAAAGAGCTTCGCCTAGCGCGGGGTTGCGGTCCGGGCGATTCCGCTCGCCGTGGCTAAGACGCGGTTACCGGATTCTTGCCGAAGCGTTGGGACGAATGCGTAAAGGCGAGGGAAATCGGAAAGCTGTCGTTAGCGATGCGTCGCGCGCGCCGAGCTGGTGTTTCCTCTCCCGCACTCGACTCTCACTCCCTCCCCCCTTGAGGGGGAGGGTGGGGAGGGGGGTGGCCACATATGCATGCGCAAGCCGCTACCCCCCTCCCTGTCCCTCCCCCTCAAGGGGGGAGGGAACGACGGAGCCGAAGCGCCGCACAAATGGAGAAAGCTTAGCCCTGCCCGCGGCGGCGGATCAGTTCGCGTTCACGCGACGGCGGTGGCGCTGCCGGGGGCGGCGGGAGCCGCGGTGGTGCTGCCGGCAGCCGCGGGGGCGCCGGTGAGCGCCGCATAGGCCTCGATCGGCTGCGGCTTGCCGACCAGGAAGCCCTGCACCTCGGTGCAGTCCTCCGAGCACAGGAACGTGAGCTGCGCCGCGGTCTCGATGCCCTCGGCGCTGACCGGCAGCGACAAGCCGCGACCGAGATCGAGGACGGCGCGCACGATGGTGGCGGACTGTGCGTTGTTTTCCAGGTTGGCGATGAAGGACTGGTCGATCTTGATCTTGTCGAACGGAAAAGCCTGCAGGTTGGACAATGACGAATAGCCGGTGCCGAAGTCGTCCATGGCGATGCGCACGCCGAGCGTCTTGAGGCGGCGCAGGATCGACAGCGCGCGCGAAAAATCGTCGATCAGCACGCTTTCGGTGATCTCGAGCTCGAGCCGGTTGCGGCGACAGGCCGGTCTCCAGCAGCGCCGAATGCACGAGGCCCACGAGGTCGCCGTGGCGGAACTGGACCGGCGACAGGTTGACCGCGATGTTGAGCGGCGTCGCCCACGAGGCCGCGACGCGGCAGGCCTCGCGCAGGATCCATTCGCCGAGCTCGAGGATGAGCCCGCTCTCCTCGGCGCCCGGAATGAACAGGTTGGGCGCCAGCAGGCCGCGCTCGGGATGGCGCCAGCGCACCAGCGCCTCGAAGCCGGTGATGGTGCCGTCGATCGTCGCCTGCGGCTGATAGTGCAGGAGCAACTCGTTGCGCCCGAGCGCCTCGCGCAGGTCTTGCACGAGCACGCGGCGCTCGCGCAGGCTCGCATCCATGTCGGCCTCGAAGAAGCGGATGGTGCCGGTACCGTCCGCCTTGGCGCGGTAGAGCGCCGCGTCCGCATTGGCGACCAGCGTCGCGGCCAGCGTGCCGTCGACCGGATAGAGCGCGACGCCGACGCTCAATCCCACGTGCAGCCGGTTGCCGTCGAACTCGAAGTCGTCGGCGACGGCCGCCAGCAGACGCGCGGCGACGCGCGCGGCGGCCTCCGCGGCCGCGTGCTCGAACACGATGAGCGCGAACTCGTCGCCCCCGGTACGCGCCAGGAAGGCGCCTTCGGCGGCCGCGCTCAGCCGTGCCGTGACCCAGCGCAGGAGCGCGTCGCCGGCGGCGTGGCCGAACACGTCGTTGATATCCTTGAAGCGATCGAGGTCGAGGCTGAGGACGGCGAACTGCCCGTTTTCATGCGCGGCGCGCTCGAGCGTCGCCGCGAAGCATTCGTTGAAGGCGGCGCGATTGGGCAGGTCGGTGAGCGTATCGTAGTGCGCGAGCCGCGCGATGCGCGCCTCGGCGCGCTTGCGCTCTGTCACGTCCTGGAGCACGGCCACGAGATAACGCGGCTCGCCGTCGGCACCCATGACCGGCAGCCGCGTCGCGGAGACGATGCGCATGCCGCGGCCGACCGTCTCGGCCGGCTCCTCCTCGGAGTGGCGCGGGACGCGGTCGGCCAGGAGCTGCTTTTCCTGCGCCGTCATGGCCTCGGCGGTCTCCGGCGAGAACAGATCGGCCGCCGTCCGGCCGATCATCCGATCGCGCGTGACGCCGAAATATTCCTCGCCGGCGCGGTTGATCAGGACGTATTTGAAATCGCGCGCGTCCTTCACGATCACCGGGGACGGCACGTTCTCGATCACCTGGTTGAGGAAGGTCCTGGTCTCCTCGAGCTCCTTCTCGGCCTTGCGGCGCTCGGTGACGTCGAGATCGGTCACGACGCAGCCGCCATCGGGGGTCGGCCGGTTGACGACCGAGATGATGCGGCCGTCCTGGAGCTCGCTGGTGGCGACGAACGGTTTGCGGGCGCTCATCGACCTGATGATATCGGCGACGTATTTCTCCGGGTCGGACAGGAACAGCACGCCGCGGTCGATGCGGTGCTGGACGATATCGTGGATGGTGGCGCCCGGCTTCACGACGGCGCGCGAGAGCCCGTACATCTCGATATAGCGCTCGTTGCACAACACCAGCCGGGCTTGCGCGTCGAACAGCGTGACGCCCTGGTCGAGATTGTCGAGCGTGCCGCGCAGAAGCCGATTGTTCTCCTCGAGCCGCGCGACGGCGCGCGCGCGGTGGAACAGGTGCATGGCGGCGAGGCCGACGCAAAAACAGATCAGCCCGGCCAGAATCTCCGGCCGGAGACCATGGTCGTCGGTCAGCAACGTGATGACGCGGAGCATCCCCACCTCCCGCCAGGACCCCGGGCAATTCGCCCAACCGTTACGGCCTTACGGTTAGTGTGACGTTACGGGAGGGCGCCCGCGCGGCGCTGCAGGCGCGCGGGCGGCGCAAAACCATCCCTATGCTTAGTCGAAGGTTAGCGCAGGGGGGCGGTCAAGCCGCCGGCCGGCCGTCCTGGCTGGACTTCCGGCGGCCGCGCGCCGGCGCGGTCAAGCAGGCGACGCTGTTTCCGAAGCTAAGTCGCCGGCACCCCGAAGATTTCCAGCCTGATCGATTCGAGCTCGTGGGTTGCGCGCGGCACCGCCCCATTCACGCCGATGTAAAGGAAGGTGTTCTTTTTCTCGAGCGATACCAGGGAGCGAGACCCGATGACAAAGAGCGTTCCATCCTCGCGACCCGCAACGCTGCCGTCGAGCTTGCCGATCAGCGCGCCGGGGGCGCATTTGGGCACCAACAGCTGGTCCGCGGGCAGCCCCAGTCCCACGTGGCCATCCGCGTTGCACCGGACGAACGCGTCGCCCAGACAGCTCCAGTGCCCCATGGCGATGAAGCGCAGCCGAGGTCGACGAGGGCATTTGGCTCGTCAGCTTCATGCACTACGATCTCGGATACTTCGACTTGGAGCAGAAGACCTTGCAACCCCTCGACAACCCGTTCGGCACGAGGTTGTCACCCATGTCTTAGGTACAATCTGTCACCTATGTGTCCGGGCTGGACAACTGTCATAGTGGTGCCGCAAGAGGGATTCGAACCCCCGACCCCCGCATTACGAATGCGGTGCTCTACCGACTGAGCTATTGCGGCTTGAAATGCGCGTCCCTGATACCGGGCGCGAGCCGGATTGGCAAGCAAGGCGCGACGGTAAGCGCCGCCGCGCATTCGGCGTGTTCCCCTCCCCCTTGTGGGGAGGGGTTAGGGGTGGGGGTCGTGCGGTTGTGCTCCGCAGGAGCGATTGGGAACGAACGCGGACGGGGGACTACACTTGCTCAGCGCCGTGGGGCGCCCCCCACCCCTGACCCCTCCCCGCCACTCGCTTCGCTCGCGGGGGGAGGGGAACGGCACGTCAATGCAAAAAAACTGCCCTACCGGAAACAGGCCGCGCAGCCGCGACCAGCCGTCCGGGGCGGGCGGCTCGGGGGCGGGATCGGCGACCAGCTCGGCGTCCGGGCCGGGATCGTCCGGACTGTGCACCAGCGGGATCACGCTGTCGTGGCGGCGTGGCGGCGCGGCGCCGGCGCGGCCCGCCACCACGGCCGGCAGCGCTGCTTCGGCGCGCAGCCCCGCGCGCGAGGGCGCGCCGTCGAAGGCGGGCGCGTCATCATCGGCCGGATAAGGCGGGGCCGGTGCCGGCGCCGGCGCTTGCTCGGTCTGGTCGATGACGCGGCCGGGCGGGGTGAGATCGGCGAGCGGCACCTTCCACTGGAAAGCATCGAGCCTGCCGGTGGCGGGCGACACCGGCAGCCATTTGTCCGACACCAGCCCGTCGGCGGTCCAAGCCGGATCGCGCCCCGCATGGACCGCGCGCCCCATCCATTGGCGCGCGCGTCCGACGTCGCCGGTGTCCTGCTCCTCGATCTCGGCCATCATGAGGGCGACGCGCCGGGTCGGCTCCAGCGCGAGCGGCGCGAGCGCCGCGCGCGCCACCCCGAACTCGCGCGCGTCGATCGCCGCGCGTGCGACCGCGAGCCCGCCCTCGGGATGCGCCGGACCCTCCTGGCCGAGCGTCGCCAGCGTCTGCACGCGCGCCAGCCGGTCGCGCGCCGAATCGCCCGGGCGCACATGGGCGTAGGCCTCGGCGAGATCGGGATGCGGGTTGAGGCGCCACGCCGCCTCCAGGATGCGGCTGGCCTTGCGCATCTCGCCGGCCTCGGCGAGCAGGCGGCCGGCGAGCGCGGCGGCCGGCACCAGGCCGGGAGAAAGCTTGACCGCCTCGCGCAGATCGGTCCGCGCGGCGTCGCGGTCGGCGCCCGACAGCGCGCGCGCCGTCAGCAGCACGGCGCGGCTGCGGCGAAACGACGGCTTGTCGATCTGGCCGCTCTTCATGTTGGAGTCGAGCGCCGCCAGCGCGCCGGTCCAGTCGCCCTGCTGGCAGCGGAAATCGAGCACCGCCTGGGCGGCCCAGCCGACCGCCGGATTGGCCCGCACCGCCTCCTCGGCGGTCTGGCGCGCCACCGCCAGGTCGTCGCGCCGCTGCGCCTCGACGAACAGGCCATGCAGACCAAGCAGCTTCGTGTCGGGGTGGTCGGCCATCCGGCGGAAGGTCAATTCGGCGGCGGCGCGATTGCCGGCGAGCTGCGCGGTTTGCGCCGCGAGCAGCAGCGCGAGCGGTTCCTCGCCCACGTGGCGGCGCGCCTCGCCGGCGAAGCGCCGCGCCGCCGGCAGGTCGCCGGCGCCGATCGCGATCAGCCCGCGCGAGATCGCCTGATAGCCGCGCGCGGAGCGGCGGTGGCGCAGAAAGAACAGGAGATCGCCGGGCGTGCGCAGGATCGCGCGCAGCAGCGACCACGACAGGATCGCCAGGATCGCGACGAACAGAATAGCGGCGACCAGCACCGCCAGCGGGGTCTCGATGGTCTTGCCCAGCCACGGCCAGACGATCGTGACCTCGCCCGGCCGATCGGCGAGCCAGGCGGCTCCGAGCGCGACGACCGCGACCGCGGCCAGGAAGAGAACGACGCGGATCATCGCTGCGACGCGCCTTGCGGCGGCGTGCGGCCGATGAGATCGAATGCGCGGGCGGCGAGCCCGGAGGAAGCCGCGAGCGCGGCGTTGCGGGCCTCGGCGCGTTTGATCCAGGGCGCGAGCGGAGCCCGGACGGCGGGCGCGAGCCGGCCGGCTTCCGCGAGCGCGCCCGCGATGTCGCCCTGCTGGGTCTTGGATTCGACGCGCCCCAGGATGGCAGACGGCTCGGCACCGCGCTGCTGCGCGATCGGGCGGATACGCACCAGGCGCTCCGCATTGGCCTGCAGGCGATCGAGGAAGCCGCCCTCCGGCTCCGACCCTTCGGCGGCCAGCAGCGCTTCCGGCATCAGCGCCGCGAGCTCGCGCGCGAGCGCCGGCGTCCCGGGAATGCCGGTCTGGGCGAAGGGCGCCAGCGCGGCGAGCGCGGCCGGGCCGGCGATCTGCGGATCGAGCGCCGCAAGCTCGCGTCCATAGGGTGCGCCGCGCTCGGCCGCCGCATCGAGCGCCATGGCGATCACCGCATGCCGGACATCGCCGGCGCCGGCCGCATTGACGGCCTTGGCGAGCTGGTCGCCGAGCGTTTTGGTGGCGCTCTCCAGGCCGGCCAGACGGGCAGCGAGCGCATCGAGGTCGGCGCGCGCGACCGCGGGAGTGCGGGCACGCTCGGCATTGAGCTGGGCGAGCTGCCGGGCCACGTCGGCGAGCGCATTGGCGGCCGCCTCGGCGCGATCGCGCGCCTCGCGCGACGCCGCCATGGCGTCGTCGGTGCGACGGCCGAGATCGGCGAGCGCGGGGTCGGGCTGCGGCGCGCGGGGCGCGGCGAGCGCCGCCTCGATCCGCCCGAGCCGCTGGGCGAGATCGCCGGGCAGCGTCGTGTCGTTGCGCGCGGTGTCCGGGGCGCCGCGCGCGAGTTCGCCGAGCTGCGCCTCGGCGCGCGTCAACCGCGCGCTCAGGTCGCTCGCGCGGTCGCTGGCGCGGTCGCGGCCCGCGCCGAGCAGCGCCCACAAGCCGGCCGCACAGACGAGCGCCAGCGCGGCACCGAGCGCGCCGGCCGCGACCTGCGGCCAGCCCGGCCAGTACCGGCCGGGCACCGGCGGCGCGGCCGGCGCCGACTCCGGCGCCGTCGTCTGCGGGTGCGGCGGATCGTCCGGCCGATCGGACGACGCCGGGGAAGCGGCCGGTTCGGCGCGCTCCGGCGCGACAGACGCGGGCTCGCCGGACGGCGGATCGGACGGCACGGAATCGGATGCGGGCGCGCCGGCGGGCGCCGACACGTCGGTGGCGCTGAGATCGATGGTCGGCGGCGGCACGCGCCGGCGGCGCGGCGGATCGGCCGGCTCCCCGGATGTGCGCGTCTCGTCCGCCATCGACCGAATCTCCCGTCCGCACCCGTGGTCCGATGCGTTCGAACCATCATCACACTCATTATCGCATACTGTGGCGCCGCCGCGGCGGCAACGCCGGTGTGCTCACGCTAAATCGAGCAGCCGGAAGAGCGCCGGCTCGTCGGGACGCGCCGCCACCGCGACCGCCGCGAAGCCGGCCTGCCGGAGCGCGTCGGCGATCGGGGCGGACAAGCAATAGTGTTTGGTTTTCAATGAGTTGATGTCGATCCCGGCGGTCCGCATGGCGGCCCCGAAAGCCTGCGCGCTGCGGCGAGAATAATGCAGGACGCCGTCGATCCGGCCGGCCGCCAGGGCGTCGCGGACCGCGGGCGGAAATCGACTCTCGGCGACCGCCCGGTAGACCACGGCCGTGTGCGTCGCGAGGCCGCGCGCCGCCAGCACGCCCGCGAGGTCGGCGGCGCGATCCTCGCCCGCCAGGTAAAGCAGCGGCCGGCCCGGCTCGGCGCGCGCCGCCACCAGCCGCGCCAGATCCTGCGCGTCGCCGTCGGCCGACTCGACATCGGAAAAACCGGCCGACCGCGCGGCCTCCGCGCTGCGCCGGCCGACCGCGAAGACGGGCAGGCACAGCAGCTCCGCCTTGCGGCGATGCGACGCGACGGCGCGCGCCGCATTGGGGCTGGTGATCAGCACGGCGCCCCAGGGCGCGGGCCCGAGCTCGGCATCGGGGCAGGGCTCGACGCGCAACAGCGGCACGAGCTCCGCCTGGTGCCCGCGCGCCCGCAAGGCCGCGGCGGTGCGCGCGCCATCCGGTTCCGGCCGGGTCACGATCAGACGCATGGGGCCGCTTTCTTTCCCCTCCCCCCGCGCGCCCTCGGGTCTTGCCTTCGGCAAGCCCAAGGACAGGCTCCGCGCGTGGCGGGGAGGGGCAAGGGGTGGGGGGCGCCAAGAGGCATGAACAAGTGTAGTCCCCCCACCCCGTCCGCGTTCGCTACGCTCACGCGGCCGACCCTCCCCGCCACGAAACCCGGGCTTGCCCGGGTTTCGCATCGAAAAGTGCGCAAGTCGGGCAAGCCCGACTTGCGTGGGCGGGAGGGTAAGAGGCTGTGCCGTGCAAATGCGACTCGATCGCGGTGCATCGTCACGCCGAAAAGAAGTCCGCGCCCGCGCGGTCGCGCAATTCGCGCCCCGCGTCGCGGCCGAGCGCGGCGGCATCGGCGGCACTGCCGCGGCGCTCCGAATCGAAGGATGCGCTGCCATCCGGTTTGGCGATCAGGCCGCGGAAGCGGATCTGCGCGCCGGTCATGCGCGCATGGCCGGCGATCGGGGTGCGGCAGGACCCCTCCAGCACGGCGAGAAACGCGCGCTCGGCTGCGAGCGTGGTCGCCGCATCCGCGTCGTCGATCAAAGCGAGGCGGGCGCGCGTCGCATCGTCATTGGTCCGGGTCTCGAGCGCGATCACGCCCTGGCCGGCGGCGGGGAGGAAATCATCGAGGTCGAGCGCGCAGGTCGCCGCCGCGGCGAGGCCCAGCCGGTTGAGGCCCGCCATCGCGAGCAGCGTCGCGTCGACCTCGCCGGCGGCGAGCTTTTTGAGCCGCGTCTCCACGTTGCCGCGTAACGGCACCACCGCGAGGTCGCGCCGCAGCCGCAACACCAGCGCCTGCCGGCGCGGCGAGGCGGTGCCCACCACCGCGCCGCCGGGAAGCCCGGCAAACGTCGCCGCCTTGCGGCTGATGAAGGCGTCGCGCGCGTCCTCGCGCGGCAGGCACGCGGCCAGCACAAGCCCGTCCGGCAGCTCGGCCGGAATGTCCTTGGCGGAATGCACCGCCAGATCGATCGCGCCGTCGAGCAGCGCCTGCTCGATCTCCTTGGTGAACAGGCCCTTGCCGCCGAAATCGACCAGCGGCCGGTTCTGGATCGCGTCGCCCGTCGTCCTGATGACGCGGATGTCGATCGCGTCGGGCGCGACCCCGAGCGCGGCGGCAAGCCGCGCCTGGACCTCGCGGGCCTGGGCGAGCGCGAGCGGGCTGCCGCGCGTACCGATACGCAGGAGCACGGCCGGAGACGGCGACGCGGATTGCACCTCGGGACCTCGCAATGCTAGGCCCGTGATGGGGCCAGAGCGCGATCATAGGGCTCGGACTCCCTCGACGAAAGCGTGTAATACCACGCCTTAAATTCTGACTCGTCATGCCCGTCCCCGGATCGGTGCTTCGCACCGTCCGAGGACAGGCTCCAGCGGGCATCCAGTACGCCGTGTCGCTTCGGTGAAGCTCTGCGCCCGTAGGTCGGTGAGTACTGGATTGCCCGCTTGCGCCGCAATGACGCTAAAGCGAGATGGCGGATTGATTCTCATGATCGTCCTCGGCATCGAGACGACCTGCGACGAGACCGCGGCCGCGGTGGTCGAGCGGCTGCCGGACGGGCGCGGCGAGATCCGGTCGAACATCGTGTTCTCGCAGATCGCCGACCATGCGGCGTTCGGCGGCGTGGTACCCGAGATCGCGGCGCGCGCCCATGTGGAGATCCTCGACCTGCTGATCGGCCGGGCGATGCGGGAGGCCGGGTGCGACTTCAACCAGCTCGACGGCGTTGCGGCCGCGGCCGGCCCCGGGCTGATCGGCGGCGTGATCGTCGGATTGACCACCGCCAAGGCGATCGCGCTGGTCAAGGAGAAGCCGCTGATCGCGGTGAACCACCTCGAGGCGCACGCGCTCACGCCCCGCCTCGTCGATAACGTGCCGTTCCCCTATTGCCTGTTCCTCGCCTCCGGCGGACACACCCAGATCGTCGCCGTGCGCGGCGTCGGCGATTACGTGCGGCTGGGCACCACGCTCGACGACGCCATCGGCGAAGCCTTCGACAAGACCGCGAAGCTCCTCGGGCTCGACTATCCGGGCGGGCCGCAGGTCGAGCGGGCGGCGCAATTCGGCGACGCCGGTCGTTTCGCGCTGCCGCGGCCGATGGCGGGGCGCCGCGACTGCGATTTCTCGCTGTCCGGATTGAAGACCGCGCTGCGGCTGGCGGCCGAGAAGATCGCTCCGCTCACCGACCAGGACGTCGCCGATCTGTGCGCGTCGTTTCAGCAGGCGGTGGTCGACGTGGTGACGGACCGGCTGCGTTGCGGCCTGCGCATGTTTGGCGACACGTTCGGCAAGCCGTCCGCGCTGGTCGCCGCCGGTGGCGTCGCCGCCAACCAGGCGATCCGCAAGATGCTGCACCGCGTCGCGTTCGAGGCCGCCACCGTGCTGGTGGTGCCGCCGCCCGAGCTGTGCACCGACAACGCCGCCATGATCGCGTGGGCCGGCGCCGAACGGCTCGCGCTCGGCCTGACCGATACGCTCGACGTGCCGCCGCGCGCGCGCTGGCCGCTCGTCGGAAGTCGCCAGGCCGGTCGTGCCCGACGCCGCCCCGCAGGACGCCTGAGCGCCATGGCGATCGAACGCATCGCGGTGGTGGGCGCCGGCGCGTGGGGCAGCGCGCTTGCCAATGCGGTCGGCGCGCGCCGGCCGCTGCGTCACGCTGATCGCGCGCGAGGCGGCGACGCCGCCCTGCGGGCGACCCGCGAGAACCCGCGTCTGCCGGGCATTCGCCTCGACGAGCGCATCGCCGTGACGGCGACGGATCGCCGATGCCGGCGACGCCGACGCGGTGCTGCTGGTGGTGCCCGCGCAGGCGCTGCGCCACGCCGCGACTGCGCTCGGATCCGTGATCCGGCCCGCCACGCCGGTGATCGCCTGCGCCAAGGGCATCGAGCGCGGCACCCGCAAATTCATGACCGAGGTGATCGCCGAGAGCGCGGCCGCCGCGCTGCCGGCCATCCTGTCGGGCCCGAGCTTCGCGGCGGACGTCGCGCGCGGCCTGCCGACCGCGGTGACGCTGGCGGCGCGCGACCGCAAGATCGCCGAGACGCTCGCGCGCGCGCTCGGGTCCGCGACGTTCCGGCCCTATCACACCACCGACGTGCGCGGCGTCGAGATCGGCGGCGCGGCGAAGAACGTGCTCGCGATCGCGGCCGGCATCGTGTCGGGGCGCGGACTCGGCGCGAGCGCGGCGGCCGCGCTCACGACGCGCGGCTTCGCCGAGCTCATGCGGTTCGGCAAGGCTTTCGGAGCGCGCGCCGAGACGCTCACCGGCCTCTCCGGCCTGGGCGACCTGATCCTCACCTGCTCGAGCCCGCAGTCGCGCAATCTTTCCCTCGGCGATCGCGATCGGCAAAGGCGAGCGGTCCGGCGAGCCCGCCGGCGACAAGCTCGCCGAGGGCGCCTTCACGGCCTCGGTGCTGGTCGACATGGCGATCGAGAAGGGCGTCGACATGCCGGTCGCGGCCGCGGTCGCGGCCGTGCTCGACCACAAGATCAGCGTCGACGCCGCGATCGAGGCGCTGCTGACGCGGCCGTTCCGCGCGGAGTAGTGGCGTTGGAAATGTCATTGCGAGCGCAGCGAAGCAAGCTCAGGGTTCCATCGCACGAGATTGCTTCGGCGTGCTGCGCACGCCTCGCAATGACGGTAAAGCATGACGGGGTGGAGAATTGCAAATGTCCTACTGGCTGGTGAAATCCGAACCCGGCGCCTGGTCGTGGGACTCGCAGGTGAAGAGCGGCCGCCAAGGGCACGCCCTGGACCGGCGTGCGCAACCACACCGCCAAGCTCAACCTGATGAAGATGAAGAAGGGCGACCGCGCCTTCTTCTACCACTCGAATGTCGGCAAGGAGATCGTCGGGGTGGTCGAGATCACGCGCGAGCATTATCCCGATCCGACCGACGCGACGAAAAAATTTTTCGCGGTCGACCTGAAGGCGGCCGCGCCGATCCCCAAGCCGGTGACCCTGGAGGCGATCAAGGCCGAGCCGCGTCTCGCCGAGATGGCGCTCTTGAAGCAGTCGCGCCTGTCCGTTCAACCGGTGACGCGCGCCCGAGTGGACGCTGATCTGCGCCATGGGCGGGCTGAAGGGCGCGTGACGGCGGCGCGCGATGCGCGACGCGCGAATTGAACGGGCCGCGCCGCGGATGTACTCTCTCGTGGGTCGCATTTTCTGCGGAAAGCCGGGGTCCAGTTTTCCGGAAAATGCTCGACCGATCGGATCGGGGGGAGACGTCCGTGGTTTCGTTGCTGCTCATCATCCACAGCCTGCTGGCGGTCGCGCTGCTGGGCGCGCTCACGCATCAGGCCATCAGCGTTTGGTGGCCGGCGACCAAGCGCACCGGATCCTTCGTGTCCGGCCTGCGTTCGGTTCCGTCGATGTCCTACACCAACGCGATCGTCGTGCTGTTCTGCCTGACCATGATACCGGGCAGCATCGTGTATGCCGAATACCGCATCGTGGTGCGGATCATGCTGCAGGACTACCGGCTATACGTGCCGGAAGGCGCCTTCGAACTCAAGGAGCACCTGGTCGCGATCGGCCTCGGGCTGCTTCCGGCCTATTGGTATTACTGGAAACAGCCGGCCGTGAAAGACAAGGCCTCGACGCGCGCCATCGTGACGACGCTGCTCGCGATCATCGTGTGGTACAGCTTCATCGTCGGCCACGTGCTCAACAACATCCGCGGGTTCGGGTCATGATCATCAGCCGAGCTTTCCCGGTGTTCTCGATCGTCTTCGCGGTCATCTATATCGCGTCGGTGCAGTACAACCTCGCGCTCTTCACCTACCACCCGGAGCCCGCCCAATGGGGACCGCTGGTCCAGGCGCCCAAGCAGGGGCCCGCCATGTACTGGTATGGCTGGCTCGCGACCTCCGCGATCGGCGCTGCCGCGCTCGCGGCACTCTCGCTCGCGATTCCGGCCAGAGCGCTGGACCGCGCAGCCTCCGTGCTGGTGTGGCTGGTGCCGATCGCCATGATCGGGGTCATCAGCTACATTCTCAGGGGATATTTTTTGCGGTAACGTCGCGGTCTTGCGCGCCCGGTCCGAGCGCGGCCGCAACCGCCGGATGGCAGCCATGAATTGTTTCGACGTCGCGGTACTTTTCAGACGCAGCCTGGTGGCCGCAAGCCTGGCGGCGGGCCTCTCGCTCGCGCTCGCGGGCGGCGCCTGGGCGGGCGGCACGGGTCTCGACGAGCGCGACGAGGACGAGGCGGGCACGCCGTTCTTCGGCTTCGCCAAGGATCTCGACGCCAAAGGCAAGGGCATCGCCGACACCAAGGTGGTGGCCGAGATCAAGGGCGGCAATGCGAGCCTGGTCACGCGCACCGACGCGCAGGGCCATTTCCGAATCGCCGGTTTCGGCAAGGACATCGATCCGAACACGGTCGAGATCACCTGCAGCAAGGAAGGCTACAAGCTGCAACGCGCCGCGCGCCGCCGCCTGTCGAGCGATCCGGGCTCGCCGGTCGAGGTCGATTGCCTGATGGTGAAGCAGTAGGCGGCGGTGATGAGAGGCCCATCATTTCGAGAGCGGCGGTGCCGCTTGCTGCAGCATGTTCCCTCCCCCCTTGTGGGGGAGGGGCGCGAGCGAAGCTCGCCGGGAGGGGGGTAGCCGCGGATGCCGCACGTCGCCGTCAGCCCCCGTCTGCGCGGCCGCGCGAAAAATCTTCGGCGCGTCATGACGCACGCCGAGACTTTGCTGTGGCGCTACCTCAAGGCGCACCATGTCGATGGCCTAGGTTTCCGCCGGCAGGTGCCAATGGAAGCCTACATCGCGGACTTCATCTGCCATGCGGCGCGGCTGGTCGTCGAGCTTGACGGTGAAAGCCATGATTTTGAATCGAGCCAGCAACGCGACCGTGTTCGCGATGCGTGGTTCGAGTCGCAAGGTTATGTTGTGCTGCGGTTTACCAATGATCAAGTGCTCACAAATCTTGCCGGCGTCGTGGAGGTGATCCGCAAGACGGCCGCCGGCCGGACTCGTGGCCTACCCCCCTCCCTAGCCCTCCCCCACAAGGGGGGAGGGAACACCTCTGAGTTCGCTGCGAATTCCAGCCAGACCGCCGGCGATGTCGAAGCCTAAAGCTCCGATCCTCGCCTGGCTCGCCACAACGCTGACCGTAGCGCTCGGCCTCGCCTCGGCGCACGCGCAAGACGCCGCCGTCGCGCTGGCGGGGCGGGTGACGTCCGCGGAGGAAGGCGCCATGGAGGGCGTGCTGGTGAGCGCCCGGCGCAGCGGCTCGCCGATCACCGTCACGGTCGTCACCGACCAGGACGGCCGCTACGGTTTTCCGGCCGCCCGGCTGGCCCCCGGATCCTATGCGCTGCGTATTCGCGCGACCGGCTACGAGCTCGACGGCGCCGGCGCGGCCGAGGTGGCGGCGGGGCGCGCGAGCGCGGCCGATCTGCGGCTGCGCAAGACCACGGACCTCGCGGCGCAGCTCACCAGCACCGAATGGCTGATCAGCATGCCGGGCACGGCGGAGCAGAAACGCCCGCTGATCGAATGCATGAGCTGCCATACGGTCGAACGCATCGTGCGCTCGACGTTCGGTGCCGCCGAGCTCGCCGGCGTGCTCAAGCGCATGCAGAACTACGCCAACAATTCGACCGTTCAGCACCCGCAAAAGCGAGTCGTCGAACGCGAGCTGTCGGACAAGCGGGCGCGCGAGGTCGCCGACTATCTCGCGACGATCAATCTGTCGGCCGGCGCGAGCTGGAGCTATCCCGCTGCAGACGCTGCCGCGCCCGCGCGGCCGCGCCACCCGGGTGATCATCACCGAATACGCGCTGCCGCGGCCGACGATCGCGCCGCACGACGTGCGGCCCGACGCGCAAGGCTTCGTGTGGTACTCGAACTTCGTCGAGCCCTATCTCGGCCGGCTCGATCCGCGCACCGGCGCGCACAGCGAGTTCCGCTACGAGCTGCCCAAGCCGACATTCCCCGCCGGCGCGCTCGCGCTCGAGCCCGACCAGGACGGCAATTGGTGGCTGTCGATGATGTTCCAGAGCGGGCTCGTCCGATTCGACACCAAGACGACGCAGTTCCGGCATTTCCCGATTCCGCCCGAGCTGATGACCGACGCCACCCAGCAGTCGCTGGTGATGCCGGGCCGCGCCCATGTCGACGGCAAGGTGTGGACCAACGACGTCGACACCCACACGATCCTGCGGCTCGATCTCGCGAGCGGCGCCTATGAGCGCATCGATCCGTTCCGGTCGATGCCCAAGGGACGCCAGCATTCGCCCTACGGGCTGGCGGCCGACCCCGCGAACAATCTCTACTTTATGGATTTCGGCGACGAGAGCGTCGGGCGCGTCGACGCCAAGACGCTGCGCACCACCCTCTATCCGACGCCGACGCCGCGCTTCGCGCCCGCGCCGCACCATGCTGGACCCGATGGGCCGGCTGTGGTTCGCGGAATTCGCCGCCAACAAGGTGGCGATGTTCGATACCGCCAAGGAAAGCTTCACGGAGTGGGACGTCGCCCACGCCGCATACTTATCCCTACGACGTCTTTCTCGACCACAACGGCGAATTGTGGAGCGGCTCGATGTCGAGCGACCGCGTGCTGCGCCTCGATCCCGTGACCGGGCAGTCGACCGAATACCTGCTGCCGCATCAGACCAATATCCGGCGCATCTTCGTCGACGATTCGACCACGCCCGTGACGTTGTGGGCCGGCAACAATCACCACGCCACGATCATCAAGCTGGAGCCGCTGGATTAGCGGCGGCGTCCGCCCCAATTTTTCGCGTCGTCATGCCCGCGAAAGCGGGCAATCTCGCAACGGTCGCGACGGTAAGAGCCTCGCGGTCAGTCGCGTCGCCTCGGCAATGACGGGCATGCCCCGCTTTCGCGAGAGTATGACGACCGATACAAGTCCGGGAGAAACCCCCATGACATTCGCCGGAATGAATTATTGGGCGATCCTGATCGCCGCCGCGGCGGGCTGGATCGCGGGCGCCGCCTGGTACATGTCGCTCGGCAAATACTGGCAGGCCGCGCTCGGCATGACGTCCGAGCAGATGGCGGAGTGCCGCTCGCGGCCCTATGCGTGGGTGCCGTTCGTGCTCGCGTTCCTCGCCAACCTCGTGATGGCGTGGACGCTCGCCGGCATCCTGGGTCACTTCGGCACGGTCACGGTCAAGGACGGCGTCATCACGGGCGCGCTGTGCTGGTTCGGCTTCGTGCTCACCAGCATGCTGGTCAACAACGCGTTCGCGATGCGCACGCACCGCCTCACCGCGATCGACGGCGGGCACTACCTGGTGGCGCTGGTCCTGATGGGCGCGATCATCGGCGCCATGGGGGTGAAGTAGCCATGCGCGCCATTTGGGGGATTGCGGGCGCGCTCGTGGCGCTGGCGGGCGCCGCGGCGCAGACCCCGCCCGCCGCAACGCCGCCCGCGCGCAACGCCGCCTGCGGCAACGCCGCCACAACGGGGCCCGGTCAGCTCGGCGCTCAATTACGTGCCCGGCGTCGGCGACTTGATGCACCTATTGGTCCAGCCCCGCCACGCCAAGCTCGGGCTCGCCTTCCAGGACAGGAACTGGGCGCTCGCCGGCTATGCGTTCAAGGAGCTGCAACAGGCGCTTGCGACCGTCGGCAAGGTGCAGCCCAAATGGCGCAACCTCACGGTTGCCGAGATGATCGAGTCGATGACGGGCGAGCCGATGCGCGATCTCGACGAGGCCATCCAGGCGAAGAACGCCAAGCAGTTCGCCCAGGCCTATGACGATCTGACCGGCGGGTGCAATTCCTGCCACACCGCGCTGAACCATGGCTTCATCGTCATCAAGACGCCGGACGGCTCGGCGTTTCCCAACCAGGAATTCAAGGCGCCGTAGGGATAACCGTCATTGCGAGCCCGCGGGTCTTGCCTTCGGCAAGCCCAAGGACAGGCTCCGCGAGGCAATCTCGGCCACGTGCCCGGGCGCCGCCGAGATTGCTTCGTCGCGCTACGCGCGCCTCGCAATGACGGGAGCCCTGCCATCAAATATTGTGCCCCTTCTTGCGCAGCTCCTCGGTCATGCGGCTCTGCACCTCGGCGCCGAGCGCCTGTCCCCACTTCTGTCCGGCGGCGAAACTTTCCTGCATGATGCCGCCCTGCCGCTGCACGAATTTCTGGCCGGTCGGGCCGCGATAGAATGCCGCGATCTCGTTGAGCTCGGCCACGCTGAAATTGCGCGCGTAGATCGCCGCGACCCCGTCGAGCAGCTCGCTGGCGCGCGCGTTCATGCTTTCGATCAGCCGCGGGGCCAGCGCATCATAGTCGCGTTCCACCTCCGGCCGGTTCTGCACGATCGCCGGCTTCAAGGCCTTCATGAGGGACGGCAGGATGGCCTTGTACTGGTCGGCCGTTTTCATCGTCGCCATCAATTCCTTCGCGGCCGCCACCGCGTCGGGGGACTGCGCCGGCGCCGGGGCCGCCCCCGCGAGCGTGACGGCAAGCCATCCGGCAAATATCCATGCGTGTCTGGGCATCGGGTTCTCCTTCGTGGCACGGGCCGCACAGCATACACGTTTGCCACATGGGTTTGTCGGGCCCAAGCCTGATCGACCAAAGTGTGACGTCCGGTGGCTTGTCGCTCGTGACGGGCCCGGCGCATAATGGCGCCAAGAGGAAACCCCCGCGGGAAACAAGGCACCAGCCGCCGCTGTGTGGAGGATCGACGATGGCCGAGACAATTCACGAAATTCCGTCCGCATGGACCAAGCGCGCCTTTGCGGACGAGGCCAAATACAAGGCGATGTACGAGGCCTCGGTCCGCGACCCGAATGCGTTCTGGGGCGAGCACGGCAAGCGCATCGACTGGATCAAGCCTTTCACCAAGGTCAAGAACACTTCGTTCGACCCGCACAACGTCTCGATCAAATGGTACGAGGACGGGACGCTCAACGTCGCCCACAACTGCATCGACCGCCATCTCGCCAAGCGCGGCGACCAGGTCGCCATCATCTGGGAAGGCGACGACCCCAAGGACGACAAGAAGATCACCTATCGGCAGCTGCACGCCGACGTGTGCCGCTTCGCCAACGTGCTCAAGCGCCAGGGCGTCAAGAAGGGCGATCGCGTCACGATCTACCTGCCGATGATCCCGGAAGCCGCCTACGCCATGCTGGCCTGCGCGCGCATCGGCGCGATCCATTCGGTGGTGTTCGGCGGCTTCTCGCCCGACAGCCTCGCGGGCCGCATCGAGGACTGCAAGTCGACCGTGGTCGTCACCGCCGACGAGGGCGTGCGCGGCGGGCGCAAGATCCCGCTCAAGTCGAATGCCGACGCGGCCGCCGACAAGGCCGGCGGCGTGACATCGGTGATCGTCGTGCGCCACACCGGCGCGGCGGTCGACATGAAGGCGGGCCGCGACGTGTATTATGACGAGCTCGCCAAGACGGTGCCGGCCGACTGCCCGTGCGAGGAGATGCGGGCCGAGGACCCGCTGTTCATCCTCTATACGTCCGGCTCGACCGGCAAGCCCAAGGGCGTGCTGCACACCACCGGCGGCTATCAGGTCTACGTCTCGATCACGCACCAGTACGTGTTCGACTATCACGACGGCGACATCTACTGGTGCACGGCGGACGTCGGCTGGGTCACGGGCCACAGCTACATTCTGTATGGCCCGCTCTCCAACGGCGCGACCACGCTGATGTTCGAAGGCGTGCCGAACTATCCGACCAATTCGCGCTTCTGGGAGGTGATCGACAAGCACAAGGTCAACACCTTCTACACCGCGCCGACCGCGATCCGCGCACTCATGCAGGCGGGCGACGCCCCGGTGAAGAAGACCTCGCGCGCCAGCCTGAAATTGCTCGGCACCGTCGGCGAGCCGATCAACCCCGAAGCATGGGAATGGTATTGGCGCGTGGTCGGCGACGGCCGCTGCCCGATCGTCGACACCTGGTGGCAGACCGAGACCGGCGGAATTCTCATTACGCCGTTGCCGGGCGCGACCAGACTCAAGCCCGGCTCGGCGACGCGGCCGTTCTTCGGCGTCATTCCGCAGATCGTCGACGCCGACGGCAAGACGCAGGAGGGCGCCACCACCGGCAATCTGTGCATCGCCGATTCCTGGCCCGGCATGATGCGCACGGTCTATGGCGACCATGAGCGCTTCGTGCAGACCTACTTCTCCACCTATCCGGGCAAGTACTTCACCGGCGACGGCTGCCGGCGCGACGCCGACGGCTATTACTGGATCACCGGCCGGGTCGACGACGTGATCAACGTGGCCGGCCACCGGCTCGGCACCGCCGAGGTCGAGAGCGCGCTGGTCGCCCATCCGAAATGCTCGGAAGCCGCCGTCGTGGGCTATCCGCACGACATCAAGGGCCAGGGCATCTACGCCTACGTGACCCTGATGGCGGGCGAGCAGCCGAGCGAGGAGCTGCGCAAGGAGCTGGTCGCCTGGGTGCGCAAGGAGATCGGCCCGATCGCCTCGCCCGACCTCATCCAGTTCGCGCCCGGCCTGCCGAAGACGCGCTCCGGAAAGATCATGCGGCGAATCCTGCGCAAGATCGCCGAGGACGAATACGGCAGCCTGGGCGACACTTCCACGCTCGCCGACCCGGGCGTGGTCAACGACCTGGTGGCGAACCGGCAGAACAAGAAGAGCGAGGCCGCCAAGGCCTAAGCGACGCCGCCGCGCGTACGGAAGGCTACGTCTCCCCGCGAGCCGGGCCAGGTCTGCACGCATCTTCTTTGGACGCTGTGTCCGAGCACTGAGGCTCAACATCTACCCTCCCCCACGCAAGTCGGGCTTGCCCGACTTGCGTGGGGGAGGGGAACATCACAAAAGCCATCGTTTAATTTTTTAACGATGTTGCGATCTTGCAACGGAACGATTTGGCGCCTGGCGCTATAATTCAGGGTCGATCGAGCACGGTGATTATATGCGCGCATGTCATCTGATTGCGGCGGCGGCGGTCGCCGTCACGGTTGCGTCCGCGGCCGCGCAGGCACGCGAGACGGTTGCGTTCAATGCGCCGGGCTATTCGGCCGGCACCATCGTGATCCGCACCAACGAGCGGCGGCTCTATCTGGTGCTCGGAAACGGCCAGGCGATCCGCTACATGGTCGGGGTCGGCCGCGCCGGCAAGCAATGGTCCGGCACCTCGCGCATCGACGGCAAATACATCAAGCCGGCCTGGTCGCCCCCCGAGGAGGTCAGGCGCGACAAGCCTTCGCTGCCGGCCGTGATTCCGGGCGGCTCGCCGCACAATCCGATGGGCGTCGCCGCGATGACGCTGGCGGGTGGCGAATATGCGATCCACGGCACCAACGTGCCGGGATCGATCGGCGGCTTCGTGTCCTATGGCTGCATCCGCATGTACAACCAGGACATCACCGATCTCTATGGCCGCGTGAGCGTCGGCACCACCGTGGTGGTGACGCGGTAAGTCGAGGCAGAGCGCTTTTTCACCGTCGCAAGCGGTTCACGCGCAATCCCGCACGGGCGCGCTGACGCGGCGGGCCGACCTGACCTCGCGCCGCTCAAAAGTCGCTCGTGATCCCCTTGGTTTCCCAATCCCCGAAGCGGGTCGGCTCGGGTCCCGACCGGCCACGCAGCTCCTTCGGCCGCTCGGCGGCCTTACGGTCGATCTCGGCGCGGCGCGCCGCCGCCTCGGCGAGCGCGCGCTCGGCCGCGGGCGTCAGCTTCTTATCGGGCGGTCGATCGCCGGGACGTTCGGCGGCGGCGCCATCCAGGCTCTCCCGGGGGTTTTCGTTCATATGCTCGCGCGGCTCCGCTGCGTGGAATCATCGCCCGCGAAAGGCGTATGGCGCGGCCAAGCGGCCGCGATCGATCAGTGCTCCGTGGCCCAGGTCCGGCCCGCTTCCGTTTCGGTGACCGCCGGCATCACGAACCGCGCGAAAGTCGGGATCACGAGCAGGCTGCAAATGGGCGACAGCAGCATGCCACCGACGATCACGCAGGCCAATGGCTGCTGAACCTGCGAGCCGATGCCGGACGAGACGGCCGCCGGAACGAGACCGATACACGCCGAGAACCCGGTCATCAAAATCTGCCGCATTCGGGTCTCGGCCGATCGCATGATCGCCTTGTCGCTGCCGATGCCCGCATTGATGTCCCGGCGGATGTAGGACACGAGCAGGATCCCGTCCATCGCCGAGACGCCGAACAGCGAGATGAACCCGATGGCGGCCGACACGCTGAAATTCAGGCCGCCGACGTAAAGTCCGAGAATTCCACCCGAAACCGCGAACGGAATGCCGGTAAGCGCGAGCAGGCTGTCCCGGACCGAATTGAACAGGCTGTACAGGAGCATGCCGATCAACAGCAGGCTGAGCGGGACGATGATGGCGAGCCGCTTCTGCGCCTCCACCAGGGCGCCGAACTCGCCGGTCCATTCGATCCGGTAGCCTTGCGGCATCGGCACCTTCTCGGCGATGCGCCGCTGCGCTTCGGCCACGGTCGATCCGAGGTCGCGATCGCGCACGCTGTACTTGAGCGGAACGAAGCGCTGGTTGTTCTCGCGGTAGATATAGGCCGCGCCGGTCACCAGCTTGACCTCGCCGAGGTCGCCGAGCGCGATATAGGCGGTCGGCGCTTTCGGATCGTTGTCGGGAAGCGCGACCGGAATCGAGCGGATGGCATCGACGTTGAGGCGATATTCCGGCGCCAGCCGAATAGTGAGCGCGAAATTCATCTCGCCCTCGAACACGCGGGTCACCTCCTGGCCGCCGATCGCTGCCTGCACGACCGCATTGATGTCGCCGACCGCGAAGCCGTAGCGCGCCGCCTTCGCCCGGTCGATGCGGATGACCAGATTGGGCTGGCCGAGCAGGTTGAACCCGCCCGGGTCCTTCACGCCCGGCACCTGG
Source organism: uncultured Pseudomonadota bacterium (assembly GCA_963791155.1). Classification (GTDB taxonomy): domain Bacteria; phylum Pseudomonadota; class Alphaproteobacteria; order Rhizobiales; family Xanthobacteraceae; genus JAVDCA01. The sequence continues at coordinate 310,755 of CAWBRI010000004.1, read as the reverse complement.
CTGATCTCGGCCTTGACGGCTTTCGAGACGCGCTCCAGCTCGGCGAGATCGCGTCCGAAGATCTTGACCGAATTCTCGCCCTTCACGCCGGACACCGCCTCCTCGATGTTGTCCTGGATGTACTGCGAAAAGTTGAAATCGACGCCGATGAACTTGCGGTGCAGCTCGGCGCTCATCTGCCGGACCATCTCCGGCTTGGTGAGTCCTTTGGGCCACTCCTCGAACGGCTTGAGGGGCACGAAGAATTCCGCCACGAAGGAGCCGTCGGGATCGGTGGCGTCCTCGCCGCGACCCTGCTCGGACACCACCGTGACGGTGGGCGCGTAGCTCTTGATCACTTGCCGCATGCCGGCGACGCTATCCATTCCGGCTTCGAGCGTGATGGTGGGCGGGAGCAGCGCGCGAATCCACAGATTGCCTTCCTCGAGCTTCGGGAGGAATTCGCTGCCGAGTCGCGCGCCGAGCAGGCCGCACACGACCAGAAAAGCAATCGCGATCGCCGCTGCGGCGCGGTAGCGGCGAACCGCGAGCGGAAGCACGATCGAATAGACGCGGCGGATTTGCCGCACCAGAAACGTCTCGACCTCGTTCACGTGCTCGGGCAGCAGGACCGCGGACAGCACCGGCGTCACCGTGAAGGTCGCGATGACCGCGCCGAGCAGCGCATAGGCGTAGGTACGCGCCATCGGCCCGAAGATCTGCCCTTCCACGCCCTGCATGGTGAAGAGCGGCAGGAAGGCCGCGATCGTGATGATGACCGAAAACAGGATCGGCTTGTCGACCTCGGCCGCTGCCATCAGCACGCGGTGCAGCTTCTGGCTCAATCTGGTCGCGTCGTCGGCGAGCTCCCGTCGCACGTGGTGCGCCAGGTGCCGGAAGACGTTCTCCACCATGATGACGGTGGCGTCGACGATGATGCCGAGGTCGATGGCGCCGACTGAGAGGAGATTGGCGGATTCTCCGCGCAGGACCGTGATGATCACGGCCAGCAACAGCGCCACGGGGATCGTCGCCGAGACGATCAGGGCGCAGCGCAGATTGCCGAGAAACGCCCACTGAATGACGAAGATCAACACGATACCGAAGAACATATTGTGCAGCACCGTCCGCACCGTGATGGCGACCAGGTCGCCACGGTCGTAGAACGGCACGATCTTGACGCCCCGCGGCAGGCTGCCGTCGGTGTTGATGCGCTGCACCGCCGCACGAACGCGCGTCACCACGTCCATCGTGCGCTCAAGCTTCTGCATCAGGACGATGCCGAAGATGATGTCGGTCGAGTCGTCCTGCCCGGCGATGCCGAGGCGCGGCGTGAACCCGATCTGGACCTTCGCCACGTCGGAGAGCAGGACCGGCACGCCGCCCTGCTGGGTCAGCACGATGTTGCGGATGTCCTCCAGCGACGCGATGACGCCGATCCCGCGCACCGTCACCGATTGCTCGCCGACCGCAATCGTGCGTCCGCCCACATTGGAGTTTCCGGCCGAGATGGCGGTGATGATCTGCGGGAGGGTCAAGCCGTAGGCCATCATCCGATTGAGATCGATCTCCGCCTGAAATTCCTTGGTCTTGCCCCCCAGCCGCGACACGTCGGCGACGCCCGGCACGCTGCGCAATTGCCGCTCCACCACCCAATCCTGCAGCGTCTTGAGGTCGATGAGGTCCATATCCGGCGGTCCCTGCAGCCGGTAGCGCACGATCTCGCTGATTCCCCCGGCCGGCGAGATCACCGGCACCACGCCGGGCGGCAGGACGGCGTCCTTCAACCGGTTGATGGTCTGCTGCCGCACAAAATTGTAGTCGCGGCCGTATTCGAACTGGAGGCGGACGAAACCGAGCGCGTAGACGGTGTTCGAACGGACGAATTTGAGCCCGGGCGTGCTCGCCAGCGCGATCTCGATCGGGATCGTGACGTAGCGTTCCACTTCCTCGGGCGACTGGCCTGGATACTGGGCGATGATTTCGATGATCGGGGGCGCGGGGTCGGGATAGGCTTCGATGTTCAGCGTGGTGAACGCCGCCAGGCCGAGCGCCAGAAACGCCGCGAAAGAGATCAGCACGAGCGACCGTCTCGCCAGGCACAATGCGATCAGATGGCGCAGCATCGACGTCTCACCCCCTAGGTCTACTGCGTCATTGCCCGCGAAAGCGGGCAATCCAGTAATCCCCGACGTCTAGGCATTGCCATTACGGCGCCGAAACGGCGTACTGGATGCCCGCTTTCGCGGGCGTGACGGAGCGCGTGGTTCGATTTGATCGGAACACGCTCTAGATTCGATACATGGTCGCATTTTCTACGGCGAACCGGCGTCCACCTCGCCGGAAGAACCCTCTCGCTCGATCATTGCCGCCACTCGTTGTCCAGGAAGATCGCGCCTCTGGTGACGGCGAGCTCTCCCGCTTCGAGGCCCTCGCGGACCTGAACCTGGCCGTCCTGCTCCATCCCGACGCGCACCGTCCTGCGTTGGAACGACATCGGCGCCTGCTGGACCCATACGGCCGCAAGATCGCTTTCGCGGATCACCGCGTCCATCGGAACGGCCGGCGCCGGCACGCTTGCGCCGATCGCAATCTTGAAGCTGGCGAACATCTCGGCCTTGAGCACGCCGTCCGGATTGGCGACTTCCGAGCGGACAATCATGCGGCGCCTCGCCGCCTCGAACAACGCGCCGATATGCGTGATGCGCGCCTTGAATACGCGCTGCGGCACCGCCGCCACCTTGACCTCGACCTCCTGACCGATCTTGACGAACGGAATGTCGATCTCGGGCACGAGCGCCTTCAGCCACATGGTGGAGAGATCCGCAATGACGTAAAGCTGCTCGCCCTGGTCGTTGCGCACGTACTGGCCGGGTCCGACCTTGCGGGCCACGACCGTGCCGGCGATCGGGCTGTAGATCGGGATCGACCGCCTGATGTTTCCTTTCTGCCGCAAGTCGGCGATTTCCTCGTCCGTCAGGCCGAGGATGCGCAGCCGGCTGCGGCCGGCTTCGACCGCGGTTTCCGCCGCGCGCAGATCGTTCTGCGCCGTGACGAGCTGGGCTTGCGCCTGCTGCCAGTCCTTGAGCGCGCCCGCCTTGCCTTCATAGAGGCTGCTGTTTCGCGCCTCGACGACCGTCGCCAGCTCCAGCTGCGAGCGCGCCTTGTTCATGGTGGCGGCGGCGCTCAGGAAATCGTTCTGCGGCTGGACGATTTCCGGGCTGTCGATCTCCAACAGCGGCGCGCCCCGCTCGACCTTGTCGCCGATCTTGGCCAGCAGCCGGATCACCCGGCCGGAGAACGGCGTCAGCACGGCCGTGCTGGCGTCCTCGTTGTAGGCGATCTGACCAACGGCCGATTTTTCGAGACGAAACGGCCGCATCTCCACTTTCACGACCTGCAGCTGGCGCAACTGATCCGGGGTGACTTGGACGCTGTCCTCCCGTTTGGGTTGGGCCGCGGCCTCGCTCGCTGCATCCATGCACCATCCGAACGGGAGCGTTGCGATCAGGAGCGCGGCGCGAACGGCCGCGCAGCGAAGCATCCCGCCGGAGCCGGGCCGGCCGCCGGACCCCCGCGGTGAAGCGGCGCGCGCCGTGTGGAACGGTACCGGCCCCATCGGGGTGCATCCTCCTCTGCGAGCGGCGCTTCGCTCGCGCGTCACGAACCGGCTCCCACGATGGAAGCGGGGAAGGCTCACGTGCTCAACCCACGTGCTCGGGTACCGGGGCAGAGGGCGAAGCATCGCTCATCCAAATCCGTCGGCGTCTTCGGTGGCTCTCGTTTGGAACGAATCACTTATCACCGGGCACCACTTTTCTCCGCTGTCCGGTTCCCCGAGTTCAGGTTCCGAAGCCCGGAAATGCCCGACGGGGGCCGGCGGAGAGAAATTTCTGCAGCCGAGGCTACCGGCGTGTATGGGAATATGATGACCCATCCGCCGCAAGCAGCTTCAGCCGGCCCGCCCGGATTCGCGGCGCGGCGCATCGCCGCGGATATCCTGGACGGCGTGCTGCGGCGCGCGCGGCCGCTCGACGAGCAGCTCGACGGCAAGGGCGCCCATGCGGGACTCGCCGATCTGGAGGACCGCGACCGCGCGCTGGTGCGCCGCATCGTGGCGACGGTGCTGCGCCGGCTGGGCTCGCTGCGTCATCTGGTGGCAAGCTGCCTCGATCGCGGCCTGCCGGCGGACGCGCCGCGCACCGAGATCGCCCTCCTGGTCGGCGCCGCGCAAATTCTGCTGCTCGACGTGCCCGACCACGCCGCGGTCGATCTCTCGGTGCGGCTGGTGCAGGCGGATCGCCGCGCCAACCGCTACGCCGGGTTGGTCAACGCGGTGCTGCGGCGGATCGCGCGGCAAGGCAAAGACCGATTCGCCGCCGTCGACGCGGCGGCGCTCGACACGCCGGAATGGCTGATGCAGCGCTGGGTCGCGACCTATGGGAGCGACACCGCGCGCGCGATCGCGCTCAGCAATTCGCACGAGGCCGCCCTCGACCTCACGGTCAAGCGCGAGGCGCCCGAATGGGCCGCCAAGCTGGGCGGCCGCGTGCTGCCGACCGGAACGGTGCGCACGCTGCCGCACGGGCCGGTGCCGCTGATGCCCGGTTTCGCCGAGGGCGCCTGGTGGGTGCAGGACGCCGCGGCCGCGCTGCCGGCGCGCCTGTTCGGCGACGTCAGCGGGCTCACGGTCGCCGATCTGTGTGCGGCCCCGGGCGGCAAGACCCTGCAGCTCGCCCATGCGGGCGCGCGCGTCACCGCGGTCGACCGCTCGGAGCTGCGCCTCGCCCGCCTCAGGGACAACCTGCAGCGCCTCGGACTTGCGGCCGAGACCGTCACTGCCGACGCCACCGAATGGACCGGCGGGCCGTTCGACGCCGTGCTGATCGATGCCCCCTGCTCGTCGACCGGCACCATCCGCCGGCATCCCGACATCGCCTGGCTCAAGCGGCCGGCCGACCTCGTCGGGCTCATGGCGCTGCAGCGCCGGCTCATCGAACGGGCGATCGGACTTACCCGGCCCGGCGGCACCATCGTGTTCTGCACCTGCTCGCTCGAGCCGGAGGAGGGCGAGCACGCGATCGCAGGGGTTCTCGCGGATCACCCCGGGCTTCGGCGCATTCCAATTTTACCAAGTGATATTAATGATTTGAGCGAGTTCATCACGCCCCTCGGGGAGCTTCGCACGCTGCCCTGCGGATGGCCCGACCCCGACCCCCGCATGGCCGGGCTCGACGGCTTCTACGCGGTCCGGCTCGAACGTATTTAACCGCACCCACGGCTCTTGGTTGCCCTCTTGTGGCCCTCGGGTATGGTGTTACGGGAGCATTTGCCTGCGAACGGGTCACCCGTTTCGCCTCGGGTAATGCGATCAGTATCGAACCTGAAGCGGGTTCCGATTCCACCAATCGGAAAACGCTTGTCTTTTGCGCATGATCTTGGCCGAAAAGTCCGTCGACTTTTCGGGATCATGCGCCAGCTCGGCGGGCCGTGACGCCCGCGCACCAGGGGGGCTTTGCGTTCATGGCGCGTGTGTCATTGGCGGACCGCGGCAGGCTGTCGTGGCTGGCGCTGCGGCGCAGCCTCGACCGCCTGGCGGCCCGCATCCTCACGCATCCGCTTGCGCAGCGTCCAGGCTGGCTGCGCCGGGCCGAACGGCTGGTGATCGCGCCGCAGGACTTGCGCACCGCCGATCCCACCCGCGCGGCCGAAATCTACGGCGGGCGGTTCGCATTCGCCGGCAAGATCGTGGAGTGCGATGGGCGTTCGCCGTTCGAAATGGTGCCGCCGTCGGAGGAATGGGCCGAAACCCTGCTCAACTTCGGCTGGCTGCGCCATCTGCGCGCCGCCGAATCGTCCATCACGCGGGCCAATGCGCGCGCCATGGTGGACGAATGGATCGCCCTGCAGGGCTTCTGGCATCCGCTCGCCTGGCGGCCGGAGACGGTCGCGCGCCGCATCATCGCCTGGATCACCCAGGCGACGCTCATCCTCGACGACGCCGATGTGCGCTTCTATCGCCGCTTCCTGCGCAACCTGACCCGCCAGGTGCGCTACCTGCGCTGGCTCGCGCGCGACACCCGCGACGGCGTGCCCCGCCTGCAGGCCTATATCGCGCTCTGCTATGCGTCGCTCACCATGGCGGGCCAGATCGGCCATCTGCGCGCCGCCACCCGCCGGCTCGCCGCCGAGCTCGACCGCCAGATCCTGCCCGACGGCGGCCATATCAGCCGCAATCCGGGCGCGCTGCTCGAATTGCTGCTCGATCTCCTGCCGCTCGCACAGGCATTCACGGCGCGCAACGTGCCGCCCCCGCAGGCGCTCAGCAATGCGATCGACCGCATGATGCCGATGCTGCGTTTCTTCCGCCACGGCGACGGCGCGTTCGGCCTGTTCAACGGCATGGGCCCGACTTCGCCCGAATTGATCGCGACGATCCTGGCCTACGACGATGCGCGCGGCTCGCCGGTCGAAAACGCCCCCCATTCGGGTTACCAGCGCGTGCAGGCCGGCGGCACCGTTCTGCTGATGGATACCGGTTGCCCGCCGGCGCTGAGCGTGTCGGCCGACGCCCATGCGGGCTGCCTGTCGCTGGAGATCTCGGCCAAGTACCATCGCATCGTGATCAATTGCGGCCTGCCGGCGACCGCCAGGGAGAACTGGCGCCAGGTCGCGCGCTCGACCGCAGCCCATTCGACCGTCACCTTCAACGACGCCTCGTCGTGCCAATTCCTCGAATCGGGGCCGTTCCGCCGCCTTTTCGGCACGCCGATCACCTCCGGACCGACCCATGTGCCGGTCACCCGCGAGACCCGGCACGACGGCGCCGTGCTGCTGCGCACCGCCCACGACGGCTATGCGAGGCGGTTCGGCATCGTCCATCATCGTGTCGTCGAGATCGCGGCCGACGGCAACCAGATCGACGGCGAGGATCTGTTCATGCCGCCCGACGACAGGCTGCTGCCCGACGACGCGCTGGACGAGTTCGCGGTGCGCTTCCACCTGCATCCGGGCGTCAAGGCGACGCGCCTGACCGACGGCCGCGCCGTGGTGCTGATCCTTCCCAACAGGGACGTGTGGCACTTCAACTCCCACGAGGACCGCCTGGAGCTCGAGGAGAGCGTCTATCTGGGCGGCCAGGACGGACCGCGCCGCACCTTCCAGATCGTGATCATGGGCCAGGCCCGAAAGGTCGGCCGCGTGCACTGGACGCTGAGCCGCGCCCCGCAGTCCGGACCGGACCGCAGCCTCGCACGGGGCGAGGATCCGGAATTGCCGTTGTGATATCGTTCGTCATTGCGAGCGAATGCGGAAGCAATCCCGATAGGCGGATACATGCGGATCGGGATCGCGGTTCGCTTCGCTCGCAATGACATAGCTGCAGATGCCATGACCGACCATCCACGCCGCATCGAACGCGCTTTGATTTCCGTCTCCGACAAGACCGGGCTGGTCGAGTTCGCGCGCGCCCTCGCCGACCGCGGCGTCGAGCTGGTGTCGACCGGCGGCACCGCCAAGGCGCTTGCCGAGGCCGGCCTCGCGGTGATCGACGTCGCGCGAGCTCACCGGCTCGCCCGAGATGATGGACGGCCGGGTGAAGACCCTGCATCCCAAGATCCACGGCGGCCTGCTGGCGATCCGCGACAACGCGGACCACGCGGCCGCCATGAGGCAGCACGGCATCCGGCCGATCGACCTCCTGGTGGTCAATCTCTATCCGTTCGAGCAGACGGTCGCGCAGGGCGCGCCGTTCGACGACTGCATCGAGAACATCGACATCGGCGGGCCGGCGATGATCCGCGCGGCCGCCAAGAACCACGCCGACGTCGCGGTCGTGGTCGAGCCCGGCGGACTACGCGGCCGTGCTCGCCGAGCTCGCGGCGCATGACGGCGCGACCACGCTGGCGCTGCGCCGGAAGCTCGCCGCCAAGGCCTATGCGCGCACCGCGGCCTACGACGCCGCGATCTCGAACTGGTTCGCCGGCGAGCTCGCCGATCCGGCGCCGGATTTTCGCGCCTTCGGCGGACGGCTGGCGGAGGCGCTGCGCTACGGCGAGAACCCGCACCAGATCGGCCGCGTTCTACCGCACGCCCGACGCCGCGCGGGCGTCGCCACCGCGCGCCAGGTGCAGGGCAAGCAGCTCTCCTACAACAACATCAACGATACCGACGCGGCCTATGAGTGCGTCGCCGAGTTCGATCCGGCGCGCACCGCCGCCTGCGCCATCATCAAGCACGCCAACCCGTGCGGCGTCGCGGAAGGCCGCAGCCTCCTCGACGCCTACCGCAAGGCGCTCGCCTGCGACTCCACCTCGGCGTTCGGCGGCATCGTGGCGCTCAACCGCCCGCTCGACGGCGAGGCGGCGCGCGCCATCACGGAGATCTTCACCGAGGTCATCATCGCGCCGGATGCGACCGCGGAGGCGATCGCGATCGTGGCGGCCAAGAAGAATCTGCGCCTGCTGCTCGCCGGCGGCCTGCCCGATCCGCGCGCCGCCGGCCTGACGGCCAAGACGGTCGCCGGGCGGGCTTCTGGTGCAGTCGCGCGACAATGCGATGGTCGACGAGATGCAGCTCAAGACCGTCACCAGGCGCGCGCCGACGCCGGCCGAGCTCGCCGACCTGCGCTTTGCGTTCCGGGTCGCCAAGCACGTCAAGTCGAACACCATCGTGTATGCCAAGGACGCGCGCCACGGTCGGCATCGGGGCCGGCCAGATGAGCCGGGTCGACGCGGCGCGCATCGCGGCGCGCAAGGCCGAGGACGCCGCCAAGGAGCTGGGCCTGCCGGCGCCGCTCACCAAAGGTTCGGTGGTGGCATCCGACGCGTTCTTCCCGTTCGCCGACGGGCTGCTGGTGGCGATCGAGGCCGGCGCGACCGCGGTGATCCAGCCGGGCGGCTCGATGCGCGACGACGAGGTCATCAAGGCGGCGGACGATCACGGCATCGCCATGGTGTTCACCGGCGTGCGGCATTTCCGGCATTGAGGTTTCGCCGAACATCTCACGCGTCATTGCGAGGAGCGCCCCAATCTCGGGTTTACCCGAGATTGGCGAGTTTAGATGCGCAAGTCGGGCAAGCCCGACTTGCGTGCGCGACGAAGCAATCTCCGCCGAGCACGTTGTCGCGGCGTGAGATTGCTTCGCTTCGCTCGCAATGACGAGGACACAACGGAGGACGCGATGCGCATCGTCGACATCCGCGAGTAGACGGTGCCGATCGCCTCGTCGATCGCCAACGCCTATATCGACTTCTCCAAGATGACGCTGTCGCTCGTCGCGGTCGTCACCGACGTCATGCGCGACGGCCGCACGGTCGTCGGCTACGGCTTCAACTCGAACGGCCGCTACGGCCAGGGCGGGCTGATCCGCGAGCGCTTCGCGCCGCGGCTCGCGGAGGCCGATCCGAAATCGCTGCTCAACGACGCCGGCGACAATCTCGACCCGGACCGCATCTGGGCCACGCTGATGAAGAACGAGAAGCCGGGCGGCCACGGCGAGCGCTCGGTCGCGGTCGGCACCATCGACATGGCGGTGTGGGACGCGGTCGCGAAGATCGCCGGCAAGCCGCTGTTCCGCCTGCTGGCCGAGCGCCACAAGCGCGCAGGCCGACCCGCGCGTCTTCGTCTATGCGGCCGGCGGCTACTACTATCCGGGCAAGGACATCGAGCAGCTGCGCGCCGAGATGCGCAGCTATCTCGACCGCGGCTACACGGTCGTGAAGATGAAGATCGGCAACGCGATCGCCGAGGACCGGCCGCGCATCGAGGGCGTGCTCGAGGAGCTCGACGGCAAGGCGCGGCTCGCGGTCGACGCCAACGGCCGCCTCGACCTCGAAGAGGCCATCGCCTACGCCAAGATGCTGCGGGACTATCCGCTGTTCTGGTACGAGGAGGCCGGCGACCCGCTCGACTACGCGCTGCAGGCCGCGCTCGCCGAGTTCTATCCGGGCCGATGGCGACCGGCGAGAACCTGTTCAGCCACCAGGACGCGCGCAACCTCCTGCGCTACGGCGGCATGCGGCCGGACCGCGACTGGCTGCAGTTCGACTGCGCGCTGTCCTACGGGCTGTGCGAATACCAGCGCACGCTCGCGGTGGTCGGAGGCCGCCGGCTGGTCGCGGCGCCGCTGCATCCCGCACGGCGGACACCAGATGTCGCTCAACATCGCGGCCGGCCTCGGCCTCGGCGGCAACGAGAGCTATCCCGACCTGTTCCAGCCCTATCGGCGGCTTCCCCGACGGCGTGCGCGTCGAGGACGGCCACATCGTCATGCCGGAGCTGCCGGGCATCGGCTTCGAGGGCAAGTCGGACCTCATCAAGGTGATGCGGGAGCTCGCGGAGTGAGGGGCAGAGCGCTCGCAATCCCCTCCCCCGCTTGCGGGGGAGGGTTAGGGAGGGGGAAGCGGCAAGCGCATGCGCAAGCGGCGCCCCCTCCCCGCCCTCCCCCGCACGCGGGGGAGGGAGAAGAAGAGGGAGCGCAGCCGCCCTACGGCTTGGCCAGATCGCCCAGCATGCTGGCCGCGACCGCGAGCTTGGAGAGCGTGAGGCCCGAGGCCGCGATCTCGTGCACCGCCATGCGGACGCGCTCGACGTCCTCGTGGTGCAGCCTCACCCATGCGTCGACCGCGTCGGCGCCGGCGGCGCCGCTCGTCATCATCTCGCCGGCAATCCGGCGCTCGGCCTCGCCGATGGCGTCGAGCGCGCGATCGAGCGCCAGGCGATCGAAATAATCCGACACCTTGATGCCGCGCGCCGCCGCGGCGATGCGGTCGAGCCGGAAATAGGCGCCGGCCGCGAAGAAGGTCGCCGCCACGTCGGCGACCGCCTTGCCGGAGCGGTCGGCGACCAGCACGATGTCGGCCGCCGCGATCAGCGACGGCAGGTCGGCGATGCGGCGCGCCAGCGCCTCCGGGCACGCCGGCGCCCGCGAGCTCGGCCGCGCGCGCCGTGCGCGCCGCCCTGGCGGTCTCGGTGAGCACGCCGTCGAGCACGCCCGCAACCGTCGCGACCCCGGCCTGGTAGTGCTCGATCACGGCGGCGAGCCCCTGGGTCAGATCGACATTGCGCAGGAACCAGACGATGCGGTCGAGCAGGAGGTCCTGCACGGAAGCGAACAGATCGAGCTGGAGCTTGCCGGCGATCCGGTTGTCGAGGCCTTCGATCTCGGTGTTGAGGCCGATCAGGTCGTAGCTGTTGCGCACCGCCGCGAACGCCGCCGCGATGCGGGCGGGCGATGCGCCGGTCTGGTCGGAAATCCGCACCACGAGCGTCGGCCCGCCGCGGTTGATCATCGAATTGGCGAGCTGCGTCGCGATGATCTCGCGCCGCAGCCGGTGGTGGGTCGAGCGCGTCGGGGAATTTCTCCGCGATCGCGGGCGGGAAATACCGGGTGAGCTCGCGGCCCAGATACGGGTCGTCCGGCACCGCGGATGCGAGCAGGTCGTCGTTGAGCGTGAGCTTGGCGTAGGCCAGCAGCACCGAGATTTCCGGCCGCGTGAGCGGCAGGCTGCGGCGGCGGCGCTCGGTCAGCTCCATGTCGTCGGGCAGGAACTCGACCGCGCGGTCGAGCAGGTGGCGGCCTTCGAGCGTCTGCATCATGCGCTGCTGAAAGCCGAGATCCTCGAGCCCGCGCCGCTCGGCGAGCGACAGCGCCAGCGTCTGCTGGTAGTTGTTGCGCAGCACGAGGCGCGCCACGTCGTCGGTCAGGCTCGGCGAGCAGCGCATCGCGATCTTGTCGCGTGAGGCGTCCGTCCTGCATCGGCCGGCTCAGCGCGATCTTCAGATTGACCTCGACGTCGGACGTATTGACGCCGGCCGAATTGTCGATCGCGTCGGTATTGAGGCGCGCCGCCGCGCCCGGCCGCCTCGATGCGGCCGCGCTGGGTCATGCCGAGATTGGCGCCTTCGCCCACCACCTTGCAGCGCAGATCGGCGCCGGTGACCCGGATCGCGTCGTTGGCGCGGTCGCCCGCCGCCTCGTCGCCCTCGCTGCGACGCCCGCACATAGGTGCCGATGCCGCCGAAAAACAGAAGATCGACCGGCGCCTTCAGGATCGGCGCGCATCACCTCCTGCGGGGTCGCCTTGGCGTCGGGCGAAGCCGAGCGATCGCCTGCGCCTGCGGCGACAGCTCGATCTCCTTCAGGCGCGCGGGAATAGATGCCGCCGCCGGCCGAGATCAGCGTCTTGTCGTAGTCCTGCCAGCTCGAGCGCGGCAGGTCGAACAGGCGCTGGCGCTCGGCGAAGCTCTTTTCCGGGTCGGGCGTCGGATCGATGAAGATGTCGCGGTGATCGAAAGCCGCGACCAGCCTGGTGGTGCGCGCGCGCAGCATGCCGTTGCCGAACACGTCGCCCGACATGTCGCCGACGCCGACCGCGGTGAACGGCGTCCGGTCGATGTCGACGTCCATCTCGCGGAAATGGCGTTTCACCGATTCCCAGGCGCCGCGCGCGGTGATGCCCATCTTCTTGTGGTCGTAGCCGGCCGAGCCGCCCGACGCGAAGGCGTCGTCGAGCCAGAAGCCGTGCTCCTGCGCGATGCCGTTGGCGATGTCGGAAAAGGTCGCAGTGCCCTTGTCGGCCGCGACCACCAGATAGGGATCGTCGCCGTCGTGCCGCACCATGTCGATCGGCGGCACGATGGCCGTCCGGCCCGATATTGTCGGTGAGGTCGAGCAGGCGTCGACATGAAGATCTTGTAGGTGGCGACGCCCTCGGCCTGGATCGCCTCGCGGCGCGGCGCGCGCCGGCGGGCATGCGCTTGGGCACGAAGCCGCCCTTGGCGCCGACCGGCACGATCACGGCGTTCTTGACCTGCTGCGCCTTGACGAGGCCGAGCACCTCGGTGCGGAAATCCTGCGGCCGGTCGGACCAGCGGATGCCGCCGCGCGCCACCTTGCCGAAGCGCAGATGCACGGCCTCGAGCCGCGGCGAGTAGACGAAGATCTCGCACAGCGGCCGCGGCAGCGGCATGCCGTCGACCTTGCGGCTGTCGAGCTTGACGGCGATCTCGGCTTTCGGCCTGGCCGTCGGCGCCGAGCTGATAGAAATTGGTGCGCATCGCCGCCTGCACGACATTGACGAAATGGCGGACGATGCGGTCCTCGTCGAGGCTGTCGACTCTTTGCAGCGTCGCGTCGATCTCGGCCGCCAGCGCGGCCTCGCGGGCGGCGCGCACATCCGCTCGTTCGGTCATTGCGGGTTCGCGGCCTTCGGCCGCGCCCCCGAATGACACGGAAAGGTCGAGCCGCGGATCGAAGCGCAGATGAAACAGCGTCGACGATCTTCGCCGCGATTGTCGTCGTGCTTGACCAGCGTCGCCCACAGGTAGTCCTGCGAATAGGGAACGCGGATCTGGCGCAGATAGCGCGCGAAGGTGCGCAGCAGCGCGATGTCGCGCCACGGCAGCCCGGCGGCGAGCACGAGCGCGTTGAATCCGTCGCTCTCGGCGAGCCCGCGCATCACCATCATGAAGCAGGCTTCCAGACGCGGCTTGAGCACGCCGAGCTCCGCCTTGGCGCCGTCGGTGCGCGTCAACGCCATGTCGTGCAGCCAGAAGTCGGGCGCGTCGCGGCCGGAAGCCTGCGCCTGATAGGTGGTCTCGTCGACCACGCGGAAGCCCATGTGCTCCAGCACCGGCACGCGCTCGCTCAGCGGGATCGGCCGAACGCGGCTCCAGATCTTGAGCCCGACCGACTGCTTCTCCTCCCACAGGCGCTGATAGAAGTCGACGGCGAGCGGGCGCTCGGGCGCGAGCGATTCGATCACCCGGATGTCGTGGACGGCGATCGAGCGGCGAATAGGCCTCGCGGTAGGCGTCCGAAAATGCGTCGCGATAGCGCGCCAGCAGCGCTTGTGCCCGCGCCGGCTCGTGCGCCACGCCGATCGCGTCGGCGAGCCCGTCGGTCCAGGTGCGCACGATGTCGGCGACGGCGCCTTCGAGCTCGGCGCGCGTCGGGCTCGCCATCTCGCCGGCGCCGCGCGCGACGATGAAATGCACGCGCACCAGCGGGCCTTCCGGAAAGAACAAGGTGAACGAGGCGATGCGCCCCGCCATAGGCGTCGGTCAGCAGCTCGCCGATCTGCTGGCGGATCGCGCTGTCGAAGCGATCGCGCGGCACATAGACCAGCACCGAGACGAAACGGTCGAAGCGGTCGCGCCGCGCCAGCACGCGCACGCGCGGGCGTTCCTCGAGCTGCAGGATCATGAGCCCGAAGCGCAGCAGCGTGTCCTCGTCGATCTGGAACAGCTCGTCGCGCGGGTATTGCTCCAGCACGACGGCGAGCGCCTTGCCGGAATGGCTGTCGGGATCGAGGCCCGGCGCGGGCCACACCGACGTGGTCTTGCGGCGCAGATACGGGATGCCGCGGGTCGAGCGCGTATAGGCGGTCGAGGTGAACAGGCCGACGATGCGGAAGATGCCGACGAGCCGGCCGGCGGCGTCGTAGCGCTTGACGCCGACCAGGTCCATGGTGACGCGGCGGTGGACGCGCGATTGCTGGTTGGTCTTGATGATGACCAGCGCCTGCGGCTCCTTGAGAAAGGCGCGCGCCGCGGCCGGCATTTCCAGCCGCTCGCCGCCCGCCGTCATGACCTCGTTGGCGCGGTGACGCAGGATCCCCGAGCACGCGTGCCGGGCTGCTGGCGTGAGCACGCCGGTGGTCTCGTCATAGGTGTCGCTCGCGCACGCCGAGGAAGGTGAAATTGTCGACCAGCAGCCATTGCAGGAACTCGATCGCCTCGGCGATCTCGTCGACCGGCAGCGGCGGCGGCTGGACATTGAGATCGGCGATGACCTCGCTGACCCGGTCGAGCATCGCGCGCCAGTCGGCGACCGCGAGTTGAACCTCGGTCAGCGCCTCGCGAAGTCGCGGCTCAGGATCTTGGCCTTGCGCGCCGCGTCGTCGATGCGCTCGACATGGATGTGGATGAGGCTTTCGCGCTTGTGCCGCCGGCCGACGAGGCCGGTGAGGCGGCCGGCCGGATCGCGCGCGACGCCGAGCACCGGATGGGCGACGAGGCGCACCTCGACGCCCTGGCTCGGTGAGCTCGCCCATGGTCGAATCGAGCAGGAACGGCTTGTCGTCGTTGATGATCTCGATGACCGAGACGCCGTCGAGCTGGTCGCCGCCGCGCGGGCGACTGCATCCGCATCTTGGGGCAGCCGGGCTGGCGCTCGGCGAGGAACTCCCAGGCGTCCTGCGGCGAGCCTGGCGAGCTCGTCCGCCGCGTAGGCGAGCAGGTCCTCGGGTGCGGCGCGGCCGAACAGGAGCTCGGCGAAATTCGCCGGCGCCCCGGCCGGCGAGCAGGGCGCCGGCCGCCGCGATCAGCCGGCGCGCCTGTCGTCCTCGCCGCCGTCGACGCCCGTCAGGGAGATGGCCGTCGTCTCGTTCATGGCTCCTGTCGTTCGCGGGCGTTCTCGATCCCGCGGAACCGCGAGCGACTCGCTTTCTGCTGGCGCATGTTCTTGTCGGCGAACCGGCGTCCACTTCGCCGGAACATGCGCTAGCCTCTCATTGCGGGCGCAGCGACGCAACCGCGGTTCCGCTGACGGCGTGTATGGATGTAGGCTGGGCCGACCCGATGCAACGCAAGGGAGCGCACCGTGGCCAAGCACCGACAGAAATCCAGCAAGCGCGTCAAATCAAAGGCCGGTGAGGCCGCGCCGCGCAGCCAGGCAGCCGACGACGACACCCGCATCACGGCGCTCGGCCTCGACGGACGCGCCGCCGACCGACGCCATGGCGGCCTATTTCAAGAAATGCGAGGAGAAGCTCGGCTTCGTTCCCAACGTGCTCAAGGCCTATGCGTTCGACATGGCGCAAGCTCGAGGCGTTCGTCGCCATGTACAACGACCTCATGCTGGCGCCGTCCGGGCTCTCCAAGCTCGAGCGCGAGATGATCGCGGTCGCGGTGTCGTCGGTGAACCGCTGCTACTACTGCCTCACCGCCCACGGCGCCGCGGTGCGCGGGCTCGGCCGGCGATCCGGTGCTGGGCGAGCTGATGGTGATGAACTATCGCGCCGCGCGGCTCACGCCGCGCCAGCGCGCGATGCTGGATTTCGCCGTCAAGCTCACCGCCGAGCCGTGGGCGATCGAGGAGGCCGACCGCGCGGCGCTGCGCAAGGCCGGGTTCGGCGAACGCGACATCTGGGACATCGCGGCGGTGGCGGGGTTCTTCAACATGTCGAACCGGGTGGCGAGCGCGACAGATATGCGGCCGAACGCGGCGTATCACGGGCAGGCGAGGTAGGGACGGGGCGTAGCGATCGAAATCACGGTGCGCTCGCGCTCCCTCTCCCCGCACCCGAACTCGGGCTTGCCCGAGTTCGGCATCAATAATGCGCAAGTCGGGCAGGCCCGACTTGCGTCGGGGAGAGGGCCTGCCCCGCCGTAGCCTCTTGGCGAAGGCGGGTCGGGGTGAGGGGGCGTCTCAATAAAGCTCAAACTCGCGGATGCGCCCCCTCACCCGGATTGCGCGCTTTACGCGCGCAATCCGACCTCTCCCCGCACGCGGGGAGAGGTGAAGCGCTCGCGGCACGGCCGCGGACATTCGGCGCAAATCGGTCTATCGTACGCCAACACCATCAATCACCGTCGGGAGGAACCTCATGATCGCCAAACTCATTCTTGCCGCCGTCGCGACGATCGCGGCGACCCAGGTGCAGGCCCAAACCCCGCGCATCGTCATGGAAGAAATGATGGTGCCGTCCGCCGATCCCGGCATCGAGATCTACGTGCGCAACAAGCGGCCCGCCGACATGACGGCGTTCCGTCCCGAGCGCACGATCCTCTACGTGCACGGCGCCACCTATCCGGCCTCGACCTCGTTCGATCTCGCGCTCGACGGGATGTCGTGGATGGACTACCTCGCGGCGCGCGGCTACGACGTCTATCTGCTCGACGTGCGCGGCTACGGGCGCTCGACCCGGCCGCCCGAGATGTCCGAGAGGCCCGACGCCCACCCGCCGATCGTGCGCGGCGACACCGCCGTCAAGGACATCGGCGCGGTGGTCGACTTCATCCTGAAGCGCCGCAACGTCCCCCGCCTCAACCTGATCGGCTGGTCGTGGGGCACCAGCGCTGATGGCGACCTATACGACCCAGAATGCCGCCAAGGTCGAGCGGCTGGTGCTGTACGCGCCCGGCTGGATCCGCCAGACCGCCTCGCTGGTGCAGACCGGGCCGGGCCCGCTCGGCGCCTACCGCACCGCCACGCCGCGAGCAGGCGAAGGCGCGCTGGCTGACCGGCGTGCCGGAGGACAAGAAAGCAGACGCTCATCCCGGCCGGCTGGTTCGACGCCTGGGCGGACGCCACCTGGGCGACCGATCCGGTCGGCGCCAAGCAGAACCCGCCGGTGATCCGCGCGCCCAACGGCGTGCATGGCGGACAGCGCCGACTACTGGTCGGCCGGCAAGGCCTACTACGATCCGGCCAAGATCACGGTGCCGACCCTGCTGGTGCAGGCCGAATGGGACCACGACCTGCCGCCCTACATGGCGCAGACGCTGTTTCCGCTGCTCGTCAACTCGCCGGGCAAGCGCTACGTGATGCTGGCCGAGGGCACCCACACCATCATCATGGAGAAGAACCGGCTGGAGCTGTTCCGGGCCGTGCAGGCGTTCCTGGACGAGCAGGGCAGGTCGTAGGGCGCCCTGTCCCCAAACGTTTTCCCCGTCATGCTCCGTCCCCGGATCGGTGCTTCGCACCGTCCGAGGACAGGCTTCAGCGGAGCATCCAGTACCCCGTGTCATGGCGGCCGATGCTCGGCCATTCCGCGGTTCGCCGTGAATACTGGATCGCCCGCTTGCGCGGGCGATGACGCCGTGGTCGCGACCCACCGTGGCGCCCATGTTCGGTCGCATTTTCGACCGCGAACCGATGTCCACTTCGGCGCAACATGCGCTATGCTGCAGGACAGTCATGACCCCGTCCCATCTCCGCCTTACCCGACGCGCGCTGGTCGCGGCGTTCTGGTGCCTCGCCGCGCTCGCCCCGGCGGGCGGGCAGGACCATGCCGCGCCCAGCACGGCCGCCCCGCCGGTGCGGATCGAAGCCGTCACGGCCCGCAACGGCATGGTGGTGGCGCAGGAAAAGCGCGCCAGCCGGATCGGGGTCGAGATCCTGGAAAAGGGCGGCAACGCGGTCGACGCCGCGGTCGCGGTCGGCTTTGCGCTCGCCGTGACGTTGCCGAAGGCCGGCAATCTCGGCGGCGGCGGGTTCATGCTGGTGCATCTGGCGGACCGCAACGAGGATGTCGCGATCGACTATCGCGAGGCGGCGCCGCACGACACCGCGCCGGACGTCTTTCTCGACCAGAACGGCGAGGCCGATCCGAAGAAATCGCGCGAGAGCGGGCTCGGCGTGGGCGTGCCCGGCACGGTCGCGGGCTTGGCGCTTGCGCTCGATCGTTTCGGCTCGGGCAAGTTCACGCTCGCCGACCTGATCGCGCCGGCGCTCGCGCTCGCGCGCGACGGGATCCCGATCGAGGACGACCTGCTCGATTCGCTTCTGCTCGCGCAGCCGCGGCTGGCGCGCTGGCCGTCCTCCGCCCGCATCTTCCTCAAGCCCGACGGCGCGGCGCTCGGGCCGGGCGACCGGCTGGTGCAACAGGATCTGGCGGCTTCGCTCGACGCGATCGCCCGCGACGGCGCGCGCGCCTTCTATAACGGCCCGATCGCCGACGAGATCGTGGCGGCGGCGCGCGAGGCGGGCGGGCAGATGACGCGCCGCGACCTCGAGGACTATGTGCCGATCTTGCGCGAGCCGGTGCGCGGCACCTATCGGGGCTACGATATCGTCTCCATGCCGCCGCCCTCGTCGGGCGGCGTGCATCTGATCGAGATGCTCAACGTGCTCGAGGGATTTGCGCCGCGCGATCTCGCCGCCGCTTCCCCGGCGACGCTGCACCTGATGATCGAGACGATGAAGCTCGCCTATGCGGATCGCGCCGAATATCTCGGCGACAGCGACGCCGTCGACGTGCCGATCGAGCGGCTGACCTCGAAAACCTACGCCGCGGCGCTGCGCGCCGGCATCGACCGGCAGAAGGCGCGGCTGTCGACCGACATAAGGGCCGGCGAACCGCCGGCGAGCAGCGGCGGCAACACCACCCATGTGTCGATCGTCGACCGGACGGCAACGCGGTCGCCAACACCACGTCGCTCAACTTCAACTACGGGCTCGGCCTCACGCCGGCCAGACCGGCATCCTGCTCAACAACACGCTCGACGATTTCGCCGCCAAGCCCGGCGCTCCCAATGCGTTCGGCCTGGTCGGCGGGGCCGCCAACGCGCCCGGCCCGGGCAAGCGCCCGCTGTCCTCGATGACGCCGACCATCGTGCTCAAGGACGGGACGCCGGTCTTCGTCACCGGCGCGCCCGGCGGCAGCCGCATCATCACCTCGGTGCTGCAGGTGCTGGTGAACGCGATCGACTTCAAGAAGCCGATCGCCGAGGCGGTGGCGGCGCCGCGCGTGCACCATCAATGGCTGCCCGACGAGGTGGTGGTCGAGCGCACGCTGCCCGCCGACACCGTGCGGGCGCTGATCGGGCGCGGCCACAAGGTGCGGGTCGGCCCGACCTTCGGCTCGGCGCATTCGATCGCCGTCACGCCCGCCGGCCTGGTCGGCGCCGCCGACACGCGCGCCAAAGGTGCGCTGGCGGCGGGATATTAGATGTACGCGGCTATCGCGACGATCGACGAGCGTCACGCTGGCGCTCATGGCATCCGGTCTTCATGTGATTGCGGAAAGCGGGACGGAGACGGCTCGCCACATCGGCGAGCGACGCGACGCCGTTCTTCGAACGGCCAGGCGCGGGCATGACGAGTGAGTCCCGCGCGGCCTGCCCTACGACACCGCGCGGCGCGGATCGATCAGTCGCGCGAGCTGGCGGCGGTTCGCAGCGTGGCGGCGGCCGCGGGCATCGAGCCGAATGAGGGTCGACGCCGGACTGGCGGGGAGAAACCGGTGCGCGACGCGCTCGTTGCCCGCAATGGCGCCGCGGGATCTGACGGGCTGATCGCTCGGCTCGTTCGGCAGACGACGCGGCATGCAACCCTCGACCCCACGCACCTACGCAGGTTTTTCCATGGGGGAGCGGAAGAATTGGAGCGGGCGAAGGGATTCGAACCCTCGACCCCAACCTTGGCAAGGTTGTGCTCTACCCCTGAGCTACACCCGCATCCTGACCCGACCGCACCTGTCGCCGGAGCGCCTCCTATGCCAAATGGACATCGGCTTGGCAACAGGGCCGGCCACCGCGTAGGCGGTGGGGTCAGCGTGTCGTTGCGAGCCGCCCGTACGGTCGTTCACCGGCTGGTCGTCCAGCCCCAACCATTACTATCATACCATGTCCGCCACGCCGGCTGATCTGTTCGGCTTCCTCGACCGGCTGGGCATCGCTCATCCGACCGTCACCCATCCGCCCCTGTTCACCGTCGAGCAGAGCCGGGCGCTGCGCGGGCAGATCCCCGGCGGCCACACCAAGAACCTGTTTCTCAAGGACAAGCACGGAACGCTTTTCCTGGTCACCGCCCTCGAGGATGCGGCGATCGAGCTCAAATCCCTGCATCGCCGGCTCGGCGCCGGCGGCCGATTCTCGTTCGGCTCGGCCGACCTGATGCGCGAGACGCTCGGCGTCGAGCCCGGCGCGGTCACGCCGTTCGGCGCGCTCAACGATACTGCACCGCCGGGTCACGGTCGTGCTCGACGCCGCCATGATGGCCCACCAGACCCTCAACTTTCATCCACTCGTCAACACCATGACCACGTCGATCGCGCGCGACGACCTCTTGCGGTTCCTCGACCGCGACCGGCCATGCGGCCCGGATCGAGCCGGTCTCGGGGGAGGCGACCGAGCCCACGAGCGCGTCGGATTGAAGCGATCTTGCGCTCTATGTTCTTGTCTTCGCGCATGATCTTGTCCGAAACGCCCGCCAACTATTCGGTATCATAGGGGGCGGTTGCGATTGCATTCGGCTCCGGTATCCACCATTTAATTGCCGAGCTTCAAACGACCCCGTGGGGTCAAGGAACCGACAACAATGCTGCAGAACATGGGGGGTGCGCCGGCGCCAGCGGCCGCGGACGGTCTCGTCAAGGAGACGACGACCCAGACCTTCGTCAAGGACGTGATCGAGGAATCGAAGCGTCAGCCGGTGCTGATCGACTTCTGGGCGCCGTGGTGCGGCCCGTGCAAGCAGCTCACCCCGATCCTCGAGAAGGTGGTCCGCGCCGCCAAAGGCAAGGTCAAGCTCGTCAAGATGAACATCGACGACCATCCGGCGATCCCCGGCCAGATGGGCATCCAGTCGATCCCGGCCGTGATCGCCTTCGTCAACGGCCAGCCGGCGGACGGATTCATGGGCGCGCTGCCCGAGGGCCAGGTCACCGCCTTCATCGAGCGCCTGACCAAGGACAAGATCGGCGGCGGGGCGCAGGATCTGCTCAGCGCAGGCCGAGGCCGCGCTGGCGCAAGGCGATCCGGCCGGCGCCGCCGCAGATCTATCGCCAGGTGCTGGCCGAGGACCCCGGCAACGTGGCGGCGATCGCCGGGCTGGCCCGCTGCTATTTCGAGACCGGCGACCTCGACAAGGCCAAGCAGACGCTCGCGATGGTGCCGGAAGCCAAGCGCAACGATCCGGCGGTCGCCGCGGTGCGCAGCGCGATCGAGCTCGCCGAGCAGGCGGCCGCGCTCGGGCCGATCGCCGAACTGGAGCAGAAGGTCGCCGCCAATCCGCTCGACCACCAGGCGCGCTTCGACCTCGCGCTCGCCTTCAACTCCAAGGGCCGGCGTGCCGAGGCGCTCGACCATCTGATCGACATCGTGCGGCGTGACCGCAAGTGGAACGACGACGGCGCCCGCAAGCAGCTCGTGCAATTGTTCGAAGCCTGGGGGCCGACCGACGAGGCGACGATCGCGGGACGCAAGCGCTTGTCGTCGATCCTGTTCGCGTGAGGCTCCGCGTAACGGGTCCGTCATCGTCCGCGAAAGCGCGTCCGAACCCGACTTCGCATGCGCTCGCCGAGCGGCAGCGCACGTCTGCGATGGCTGATGCCCGCTCGCGGCAGACGGGAGGTGGAGAGCGGCGATGCCGATGAACGCGGTCTATCGCGGCCCCGCCGACTTGCCGGAAACGATCCCGGTGTTTCCGCTGCCGGGCGCGCTGCTGCTGCCGCGCGGGCAGATGCCGCTCAACATCTTCGAGCCGCGCTATCTCGCGATGGTCGACGACAGCCTGCGCGACGGCCACCGGCTGATCGGCATGATCCAGCCCGATACCGGCCATCCGGGACCGGAGCACAAGCCCAATCTCTACAAGATCGGCTGCGTCGGCCGCATCACCCAGCTGGCCGAGACCGGCGACGGCCGCTATCTGCTCCAGCTCACCGGCGTCGCCCGCTTCCGCGTCGAGGAGGAGCTGTCGGTGGCGACGGCCTATCGTCAGTGCCGCGTGACCTACGCGCCGTTCGTCGACGACTTCGTCGCCCGCAAGGGCGAGGAAGCGGTCGACCGCAAGGCGCTGCTCGAGGCGCTGCAGGCGTTCCTCAAGGCCAACAATCTCAAGGCCGACTGGGAGGGGATCGAGAACGCGCCCAACGAGGCGCTGGTCAACGCGCTCGCCATGATGTCGGCCTATGGGTCGGCCGAGAAACAGGCCATGCTGGAAGCGCCCGACCTCAAGACCCGCGCCGAGATCCTGGTCGCCGTCACCGAGATCGAGCTCGCCAAGGGCAAAAACGAGGACGAGCCGCCGCTGCAGTAGGGTGGCGCCGAATTTACAGGCTGCCGCCGCCATGCTATGCGGTTGCCCCATGACGCGCTCGGTCCACATCGTCCGCCATTATATGACGACCCGCTTCGGCGGGCCGGCGGAAGACGTTGTGCGCTGAGACAGAAGCGCGAATTTCTTCCAACAGGCCCCGCCGGTACCGGACGGGGCCTTTTTGTTGTCGGTCCTCTTCGCGTGCCGGCTCCGAACATGGAGCGACCCATGCCGACCAGTGACACGGCTTCACCACCGCAAGACCCTTCGCCTGGCGCGGCGCCCGCGTGCCCGGCGGGACTGATCATTCGCGCGCGCGAGCCGGCCGACTGGCAGGCGCTCGCGGCGCTGCTGCAGCTGCCGCGCGTGCGCTGGGGCACCCTGCGACTGCCATTCGCCAATTCCGAACAGACCCGCAAGTGGATGGAAAGGCTGCCCGACGACCATGTCGGCATCGTCGCCGTGCTCCACGGCCAGCTCGTCGGCTCGGCCGATGTGACCCCCTACAAGGGACGGCGCAGCCATGTGGGCGGGATCGGGCTTTGCGTCCACGACGACTTCCACGGGCGGGGCATCGGTTCGGGTTTGCTCGCGGCGCTGGTCGACGCCGCCGACAACTGGCTCAATTTGCGGCGGCTGGAGCTGACCGTGTTCGTCGACAACGAGCCGGCGCTGCGGCTCTACAAGAAGTTCGGCTTCGCGATCGAGGGCACGCGACGCGCCGACGCGTTCCGCGACGGCGTCTTCATGGACTCCTTCGCGATGGCGCGCGTGCGCGGTATCGACCGGGACGGCGCGCAGACCGCTTGAGCATGGGGCGCATGGACATGCTAGAGTCCGACGTTATGACATACCGTCTGTTTGGACTCGCCCCATGACCGAGCGTCCCGCCAACACCGTCGACCCGAAGCTTCTCGAGATTCTGGTCTGCCCGCTCACCAAGGGGCGGCTGGAATACGATGCCGAGAAGCAGGAATTGATCTCGCGCACCGCCAAGCTCGCCTACCCGATCCGGGACGGCATCCCGATCATGCTGCCCGAAGAAGCGCGGCGGCTGGATTAGCTCCCTGTCATTGCGAGCGCAGCGAAGCAATCCCGAGCAGGCGGCGCGAGATTGCTTCGGCGTATGCAAATCGGGCTTGCCCGACTTGCGCATATTTAAATGCCGATCTCGGGTAAACCCGAGATCGGTGCACGCCTCGCAATGACGGCCACAAATTACGGAGGAAACAGCGATGAAAATCTGGGGCAGGACCACGTCGTCGAACGTGCAGAAGGTGATGTGGGCGATCGGCGAGATGGGCCTCAAATACGAGCGCATCGACGTCGGCGGGCCGTTCGGCAAGAACAAGGAGCCCGCCTACCTGGCGATGAACCCGAATGGCCTCGTGCCGACCCTGGAAGAGGATGACGGCTTCCTGCTGTGGGAGTCGAACTCGATCACGCGCTATCTTGCGGCCAAGCACCAGTCGGCGGTGCTCGAGCCCACGGACCCGCGCACGCGCGCCCTCGCCAGCCAATGGATGGACTGGCAGCTCTCGGTGCTCGGCCCCGCGATCACGCCGGTGTTCTGGGGCATGGTCCGCACGCCGCCCGACAAGCGCGATCCGGCCGCGATCGCGGCCGGCAAGCAGAAGACCGGCGACGCCGTCAAGATGCTCGACGACCGGCTCGCCAAGAGCCGCTATCTGGCGGGCGACGCCTTCTCGTACGGCGACATTCCGGCGGGAATCATGGTGCGGCGCTATCGCGACCTGGTGCCCGAACGGCCGCAATTCCCGCACGTCGAGCGCTGGTATGCGGCGATCGCCGCCCGCCCGGCGTTCGACGAGCACGTGACAAAGATTCCGCTGGTGTAATCGATCCCCGAATCGATCGCGTCGTCATCGCCCGCGAAAGCGGGCGATCCAGTAATCACCGGACCGGTCGTGGTTACTGGATGCCCCGCGTGCGCGGGGCATGACGACTGAGAGTGTTTCGGTTGATATGCGGGCAATGACGGCGGAGAATGAAGGCTCTACAGCGCCTCGCCGCGCAACAGCTTGGGCACCTCGCCGACGAGCCCGGCAGCCTCGCGGATGAAGACCCGCTTGAGCGCCGGCAGGCGCTCCACCACGCCGAGCCCGATATCGCGCGCGAGGCGAAGCACGTCGGAGCGGTTGGAGAACAGCCGGTTGAGGCCGTCGGTGGCAAATCCCATCGCCATGGTGTCGAAGCGCCGCCAGCCCTGGTAGCGATCGAGCACGGTGGCGGCGCCCGGGTCGAGCCCGAGGCGCGCCGCGTCGACGATCGCCTCGGCGAGCGCCGCGACGTCGCGCAACCCCATATTGAGCCCCTGCCCGGCGATCGGATGGATCGTGTGGGCCGCATCGCCGACCAGCGCGACGCGGTCGGCCACGAAGGCGCGCGCGACCGCGAAGCCGAGCGGGAAGGCGCGGCGCGGGCCGACCACCGAGAGATCGCCGAGATGCAGTCCGAAGCGCTTCTCGAGCTCGGCATGGAACGCGGCGTCACGAAGCCCCATGATGCGCTCGGCCTCCGCCGCGCCTTCAGTCCACACGATCGACGAGCGGTCGTTGCGCAGCGGCAGGATGGCGAACGGCCCGGCGGGAAGAAAATGCTCCTCGGCGCGGCCGTGATGCGGGCGCTCGTGGGCGACCGTGGTGACGATCGCCGACTGGCCGTAGGACCAGCCGACCGACGCGATGCCGCAGCGCTCGCGGATGCCCGAGCGCGCCCCGTCGGCGGCGACCAGCAGCCTTGCTTGGATGGTGACCCCGGAGGCGAGCCGCACTGTTACGCGTGACGCATCGGTCGCGAAGTCGGCGACCGCGCTCGGCAGCAGCGTCACGCCCTCGTGCTTTGCCTTGTCGACCAGCGCCGCCAGGATGTCGCCATTCTCGATCATGTGGGCGAACGGCTCGCCCGGTTTGACCTCGCCGGCGAAATTGAGGAAGACCGGCCGCACCGCGTCGTCGAGCTTTGAATCCGTGATCACCATGTCGAGGATCGGCTCGGCGCGCGCCGCGACCTCGTCCCACACCCCGATGGTCTCGAACAGGCGGCGCGCCGCAGCCGCGATCGCGGAGGCGCGCGCATCCTCCACCGGCCGGCCGAGCGCCGGATCGGCGACCACCACCGCAAACGACGGCCCGAGCGCCTGGCGTAGCGCGATCGCCAGCGCGAGCCCGGCGAAACCGGCGCCGCCGATCAGGACATCTGCGCGATCTTGCGTTCCGCCTTGGGTCTCAGGCATCCGTCCGACCACCTCCGCCCGCCGGCTCGACCCGCGGGATGCGACAGCATAGCATCCCTTATGTCGGCCTCCATCGGAGCTGTTGCAATGGCCTCTGCGGTACGCGAACTCCTCGATATCCTCGATCTCGAGCCGCTCGAGGTGAACCTGTTTCGCGGCCGCTCGCCGCAATCGCGCTGGCAGCGCGTGTTCGGCGGGCAGGTGATCGGGCAGGCCCTGGTGGCGGCCTGCCGTACCGTCGACGACGTGGCGGAGCGGCCGCCGCATTCGCTGCACGCCTATTTCCTGCTCGCCGGCGACCCCAAGGTGCCGATCATCTACCAGGTCGACCGCATCCGCGACGGCAAGAGCTTCACCACAAGGAACGTGGCGGCGATCCAGCACGGGCATGCGATCTTCTCGATGTCGGTGTCGTTCCAGCGCATCGAGGAAGGCTTTTCGCATCAGGCCGCCATGCCGCAGGTGCCCGGGCCCGAACTCGCTGCCCAACGACGCAGAGCTGCGGCAGTCCGTGCTCGCGAGCATGCCGGAGCCGGTGCGCCGCTATTACGAGCGCGAGCGGCCGATCGATCTGCGTCCGGTCGAATTCGAGCGCTACCTCGGCAAGAAGATCGCGGACGCGCAATTCCATGTCTGGCTGCGGGCGGTCGAGCGTCTGCCGGACGAGCCGGCGATCCATCAATGCGTGCTCGCCTACGCGTCCGACATGATGCTGCTCGACGCCGCCACGATTCCGCACGGCCGCACGTTGTTCGAGCCCACCATCATGGCGGCGAGCCTCGACCATGCGATGTGGTTCCACCGCCCGTTCCGCGCCGACGACTGGCTGCTCTATGCGCAAGACAGCCCGAACGCAGCGGGCGCCCGCGGCTTCGCGCGCGGGCTCATCTTTGCGCGCGACGGCACCCTGATCGCCTCGGTGGCGCAGGAAGGCCTGATCCGCGAGCGGCGGGCGGCGCCATGAGCGCCTCCGGATTTTCGCGCCGGCGCTGCCTGCATCTCGCAGGGCTGGCGGCGGCCGGCCTGGCGGCGCCGCGCGCCGCACGGGCGCAGACCCGGCCGGTGCGCCTGATCGTCGGCTTTCCGGCCGGCGGCCCCAACGACATTCTGGGGCGCCTGGTGGGGCAGGCGCTGTCGGAACGGCTCGGCCGGCCGGTCGCGATCGAGAACCGGCCGGGCGCCTCCGGCAATCTGGCGACCGAGGAGGTCGCGCGCGCCGCTCCCGACGGCGACACGCTGCTGCTGGTCGGTCCCGCCAATGCGATCCATGCGGCGTTGCACGACGCGGCGGGTCCCGCCGATCGAAGCCGCGACGTGCTGCGCGGCATCGCGCTGGTGGCCGGCATCACGCGCGAGCCGCTGGTGATGGTGGTGCATCCGTCGGTGCGCGCCACCACGGTCGCGGAATTCATCGCCGATGCGCGCGCCAATCCGGGCCGCCTCACGATGGCGTCGACCGGCAAAGGCAGCTCGCCGCATCTGACCGGCGAGCTGTTCCGCATGATGGCCGGCCTCGATCTCGCGGTGGTGCACTATGCGGGCGGCGGGCCGGCGCTCAAGGAGCTGATCGCCGGCCACGCTCAGGTGATGTTCGAGCCGATCTCGGCGTCGATCGAGCCGGTGCGGGCCGGCAAGCTGCGCGCGCTTGCGGTGACCACCGCGGCACGCTCGGACGCCTTGTTGGGGATTCCCACCGTGGCCGAAACCGTTCCACGCTATGAGGCGAGCGCCGTGACCGGCATCGGCGTGCCCGGCGGGACGCCGGCCGAGGTCATCGACCGGCTCAACCGCGCCATCAATGCGGTGCTCGCCGAACCCGCGCTTGCGGCGCGTCTCGCCGCCATGGGCGGCAGCGTGCTCATGGGCTCGCCCGCCGACTTCACGTCCGTCATCGCGGGCGAAATCACCAAATGGGCCAAGGTCGTCGCCTTCGCGGGCGTCACGCCGGAGTGAATGGCGGCTGGTTGTCGCGCGCCTTCCGGGATTCTGCGGCAACGGGTTTTTCCGAAATTCGCAGGAGGGTCCGCGGCGCCAGGAAGGGCGCCCTCGGGGCCTCGGTCGATATCGACCCGTCAGCGACTTCGGCCAGCATCCGTGTTGCAGCGGCAAAGCCTGGGCCTCTACCAAAGGGTTCATTTCAGTCGTTACGATGTGGCGTGGTGAGCGGAGAAATGTCGCAACCGGCCCATCGTGCCGATCTTGCGGGAGAGGACAAATGGAGCGGACCCAAGTCGTCTCTGTCAGCGATGTGCTCGGCGAAGCACGCAGCGATGTTCATGGAACCTGTTCGAAGGCCGTTCTCCATCAGGTGCCGGAATCGGAAACCAGCCTCTTCAGCGTAAACCCGGGGCAAAAGCTGGCGCCGCACCTGCACACGCTAACATGGGATCTGTTTTTCGTGGTCTCCGGTTCGGGCGAAATCCGCTACAGGGGAAAGGACGGCACTGCCACCGTTCCCATGCCGGTGCGGGCGTTCTGCGCCATGCCACCCGGACATGAGCATGAGGTCTGTAATATGAGTGCGACGGAGCCGTTCAATTTCTTGCTGATCCACGCCCCGTGGCAGGGCTACGACCATGTTCGGGGGCAATGACCGTTCAGAGCGGCGTCGCTTCCCTCGCCTAGGGTCGCGGGCATCCACGTCTTGATGCATCAGCCAGAACAAAGACGTGGATGGCCGGGACAAGCCCGGCCATGACGGAATCCCCGAACTCGATCAAAGCGGAAAGCGCCTATGCGGAACCGGCACGGCGGCGAGGCCGGCCCTCCAGTCCGGCCTCGCGTGTCCTCAGGTCCGGCCCGTCGGGTGCCATCGCGAATACCCGATCGACCGTCGTGTAATCGTGATAGCCCAGCCGGGCGAGCGGGCGGATTTTCAATACGTCGAGCTTTCCCTCGGGCGTGATCACGTCATCCCGGATGTGGACCCCGATGACGCGTCCGATGACGACGTGATGAACCTGATCGAAGGAATTCCCGGGCAGCGCCAGGGAGCTGTGGAGCCTGCATTCGAGATGAACCGGCGACGTCGCGACGCGCGGCGGTCGAACGATATGCGAGGACGTCATCTCGACGCCGGCAACCGCCGCCTCGTCGACATCCGGCGGCAGGAACCGCGAGGTTACGTTGATCGCCTCGCGCTGCTCGTAAGTCGCCATGTTCACCACGAACTCGCCGGTGTCGATTGCGTTCTTGACGCTGTCCTTGCGACGACCCGTGCCGGGAAACGAATTCGCCGAGAACATCACGTAAGGCGGATCGTAGCCGAGATTGTTGAACTGGCTGTACGGGGCGAGATTGACGACGCCTTCGCGGCTGATCGTCGAAATCCAGGCTATCGGGCGGGGAACCACGATCGATTTGTAGGGATTGAACGGCAGACCGTGATCATCCCTGTCCGGCTCGTAGAACATCGCTGTGATCCTTCGTCCGCGGACCGTGTGGGCGCGCCCGGCCGTTTCATTGCTTCTCCATTCCGATCTCGCCGACGATGGCCGCAATCTCCTTGCGTTGCTCTTCGATGGCGGCGGCGAACTCGGCGGGAGTGCTGCCGCGCGAAATCTGGCCAGCCGCGGCCAGCCGCTGTGCGATATCGCGATCGCCGGCAATGCTTCGAATGTCCGCGGCGATCTGTTCCCGGCGGCTCTCCGTCATGTTACGCGGCCCGAACACTCCGATCACCCCTTCGAACGACAGTCCCGGATAACCGGATTCGGCCGCGGTCGGAACCTCGGGCCATAACGGCGAGCGCTTCCGGTTGGTGACCGCGAGGATGCGAACCTTGCCGGCCTGGGCCAGAGGCAGGACGGCCGTCATGGTGGTGGCGATGATCTGGATGCGTCCGCTGGCAATGTCCTGGAGGGCAAGATTCTGGTCGCGATAGGGGATCTGGATCGTTTCGAGCCCGGCAGTTTTCGCGAAGCCGGCAAACAAAATCGGAAAGGCACCGCCTCCGCTCGTCCAGTTGATCTGGCCCGGCCGGGAGCGCGCGAAAGCGACGAACTCGGAAAGCGATTTGATGGGCAAGGATGCCGGAACGCAAAGCGCGCCGAACGTATCGGCAGCCGTCGAGATCGGCACGACGTCGAGTTTCGCGTCGTATGACAGTTTTTGCTTCACCGCCGGATAGACCGTCACGGGGGCGGCGAACGAAAACAGCAGGACGTGATCGTCCTGCGCGGCGGCGAACTCCGCCGTGCCGATCAATCCGTCCGCCCCGGGACGGTTTTCGACGATGACCGGCTGGCTCCAGCGTGTCGCCAATCGTTCCGCGAAGATCCGGGCTGCGACATCCGGCGAGGCTCCCGGCACGATCGGCACGATCATGCGGACGACCCGCTGCGGCCAGGGCTGGGCGAACGATGGGAGCGAGAATGATGCCATGGCGCCTATGAGACAGATGGCGCCGGTCTGCGCCCGTCGCTTCATTTGATGCACGTCAGCCTCCCTTGGTCTGCGAACCGGAGACGGCCCGCGTGCGCCGGCGAATGCCGCGCTTCCCATCGGCCAGATTCGCCTCGATCACGCGGATCAGCAGGTCGATCAGGACCTTTCTCTCGCGCGGCGTGATCGGCGCGAGGATGTTCTCGTTGACGGCGAGGAATGCCGGGCGCAGGCGCGCATAAAGCTTTTCGCCTTTGGGCGTCAGGCTCAAGAGACGCACGCGTCGATCGTCTCCGTTCACTTGCCGCGCCGCCAATCCTTTTTTCACGAGCTGCTCGACGACAAGGCTCGCAGTGTTGCGGTCGACGTTCAGTCGATCCGCGAAGGTATTCTGTTCGACGTGGGGTCGGCCGGCCTGCCCGCTCAGGTGGACCAGGGCGCCGTATTGCAGCGGCGTGAGACCGTATTGGCCCACGACCTCGGAGGTCCTGACCGCGCATATCTGATGGAAACGCCGCGCTATGGCGGTCGGCGCGCCGTGCCACGGCGGATCAATGCTCGCAGGAGTCGTGCGGGGCGTCTCCGCGCTGCGCGCCTTGTCGGTCGACGGCATTCCTGTCTTCCCTTTTGCGATCCTGTTATCGGACTATCATGTATCATGATCTGCATATAACATGATGAATGTCAAGCGGGGTCCCGGTCGGGCGCGGCCGCCGCACAGCCGGGCGATGAAAGCGCCGCGCCGGCGCGTCGGAGGACGCGCGGGCCGGATCGCGCCTCATCCACACCGCGCCGCGGCGAACTATTCCAATGGCTGCCGAAAGCCTGTAATCAGGCTGCAGGCGTCGCCGGGCGCCAGGCTGGGGAAGCGTTGCGCTTCCTGCGGCCGCGATCGTCGTTGCGACCGGCGAGCCGAGGGGGAGCG
Organism: uncultured Pseudomonadota bacterium; assembly: GCA_963791155.1. Taxonomy (GTDB): domain Bacteria; phylum Pseudomonadota; class Alphaproteobacteria; order Rhizobiales; family Xanthobacteraceae; genus JAVDCA01. Next base: position 279,444 of record CAWBRI010000004.1, on the reverse strand, counting down.
CTGGTCATGAAACTCATCATCGCCGTCATCAAACCGTTCAAGCTCGACGACGTGCGCGAGACGCTCAACCGTCTCGGCGTCAGCGGCATGACCGTGTCCGAGGTCAAGGGTTACGGGCGTCAGAAGGGACACACCGAGATCTACCGCGGGGCCGAATATGTCGTGAACTTCCTGCCCAAGGTGCGGATCGAGGTGGCGGTCCCGGCGGAGCAGCGCCGACAAGGCGGTCGAAGCCCTCACCGCGGCGGCGCGCACCGGCCAGATCGGCGACGGCAAGATTTTCGTCCTTCCGATCGAGCACGCGGTGCGCATCCGCACCGGCGAGACCGACAGCGACGCGCTCTGAACGCGGCGAGCCGGTTCGAAAACTCAATATCACGGGGGCAACCACATGACCGCACGGGGATCGCGGCGCCTGCGGCTGGGCCGCAGTCACGATCGCTCTGAGCGCGTCTCCGGCCTTGCGCGCAGACGCCCGGCACCGCGCCCAAGATCGACGGCGCCGACACGGCCTGGATGATCGTCGCGACCGGCATCGTGCTGATGATGACGCTTCCCGGGCTCGCGCTGTTCTACTGCCGGCATGGTGCGCAAGAAGAACGTGCTCGCCACCATGGCGCAGAGCCTGGCCGCGACCGCGATCGTGTCGGTCCTGTGGGTCGTCGTCGGCTACAGCCTCGCCTTCACCGGCGACGGCGCGCTGATCGGCACGCTCGACCGCGTGTTCCTGCACGGCATGGGCATGGACGCGATCAGCCCGCTCGCGCCGACGATTCCCGAAGCCTGTTCATGCTCTACCAGATGACCTTCGCGATCATCACGGTGGCGCTGGTGGCCGGCTCGGTCGCCGACCGCATGCGGTTCTCGGCGTTCCTGCTGTTTTCGGCGCTGTGGCTGATCGTCGTCTATGTGCCGATCGCCCATTGGGTGTGGGGCGACGGCTTCCTCGGCACCGTCGGCCTGCTCGATTTCGCCGGCGGCACCGTGGTGCACGTCAATGCGGGAATTGCCGGTCTCGTGGCGGCGCTCGTGCTCGGTCCGCGCCGCGGCTACGGCTCGGAAAATCTCGCCCCGTTCGATCTGTCGATGGCGGTGGTCGGCACCGGGCTGCTTGTGGGTCGGCTGGTTCGGCTTCAACGGCGGCTCGGCGCTCGGCGCCAACTCGCGCGCCGTCATGGCGATCATCGGCGACCCATCTGGCGGCCTGCACGGGCGCGCTGACCTGGATGGCGCTGGAATGGTACTGCGCGGCAAGCCGTCGGTGCTCGGCATGATCTCCGGCGCGGTCGCCGGGCTCGGCACCATCACGCCGGCGTCCGGCTTCGTGTTGCCGTGGCACGGCATCGTCATCGGCATGGTGGCGGGCGGCGTCTGCTTCTATGCCTGCACGGTGCTCAAGCTTCGCTTCAAATACGACGACTCGCTCGACGTGTTCGGCGTGCACGGCATCGGCGGCATGACCGGCACGCTTGCTGTGCGGCGTGTTCGCGACCGCCGCGGTCTCGATCTCGGCCGACGCGCCGGCCGGCCTGCCCGGGCCTGCTCGAGGGCAATCCGAAGCAGCTGCTGATCCAGCTCTACGGCGTGATCGCCACGGCGGCGTGGTGCGGCGATCGGCACGTTCGTGCTGCTCCGGCTGGTCGGTCTGCTGGTTCCGTTGCGGGCCTCGGCGGAGGACGAGATGGCCGGGCTCGATATCTCGCTGCACGGCGAAGCGCTGCAGTAGGCAGGCGCCTCGCGCCTTTCGACGGCTACTCCGAATCGCGACATCGTATTGATTCAACTGGCGCTTCGCGCGCCGCGACGGCCCGCTCGGGGGAAATCCAGCGGAGTGCCGGCGATGCCGCGGACTGCGAAACGGACCGCTCGGGTCGCGCTTTCGGAGACGGTTGCCTAATTTCTAGGCACTGCTGACCGGTTGTTGTGCGCGGAGCTCGCGACAGGTGCGGCAGGCGGGTCGCGGATCGATAAATTTATACCAGCGTAATTCCAATGCCTTGACGGCCAAAAATCCCGACTGGCACGAGGCTTGATTAGGACCCGCGGCAACACCCGTGCGCAATCGCATGCGGGGCGTCGTTGCGACTGCCCAATCTGTCTTTCGTCAGAGCGGGCCTCAAGGGGGATAAGACCCATGAAAATCGTCATGGCCATCATCAAGCCGTTCAAGCTCGACGAGGTCCGCGACGCTCTGACTGCGGTCGGCGTGCACGGAATGACCGTCACCGAAGTCAAAGGTTACGGGCGTCAAAAGGGCCACACGGAAATCTATCGCGGCACCGAATACGCCGTGAGCTTCCTGCCGAAACTCAAGATCGAAGTCGCGGTCGCGGCCAACCAGGTCGACAAGATCATCGAGGCCATCACCAGCGCCGCCAAGACCGGCCAGATCGGCGACGGCAAGATCTTCGTCCTCGAGTCTCGACCAGGCCGTGCGCATCCGCACCGGCGAAACCGACGCCGCGGCGCTCTGAACCCGCACCTACACAGGAGTTCAGACCATGACACTCAAGAAACTTGCTCGTGCGGGACTGATCGCTGCGCGCGTTGAGTGCGCTCGTCGGCGTCTTCTTCGTCTCGGCGCCGATGTTCGACCATTCGTCGGCCTACGCGCAGGCCCCGGCGGCAGCCGCCGGCGGCACCCGCCGACGCGGCTGCGGCGGACGCGGCGCCGCCCGCTTGCGCCGCCAATGCCGACGCCGCCAAAGGCGGTGCTCGAGAATTGCACGCCGAATTCCGGCGACACCGCCTGGATGCTGACCTCGGTCGCGCTCGTGCTGATGATGACCATCCCGGGCCTCGGCCTGTTCTACGGCGGCATGGTGCGCAAGAAGAACGTCGGCGACACCGTGATGACGAGCTTCGCGATCACCTGCCTCGTCACCATCCTGTGGGTCGTCTGCACCTACAGCATGGCGTTCACGGCCGGCTCGCCCTACATCGGCGGCCTCAGTCGAGCCTTCCTGCAAGGAATCGTGAGCGACATCGCCAAGGGCATCGGCAATCCCAATCCGCTTGCCGCCACCATCCCGGAGACCGTCTACATCTGCTTCCAGATGACCTTCGCGATCATCACGCCGGCGCTGATCGCCGGCGCGTTCGCCGAGCGCATGAAGTTCTCGGCGATGCTGTGGTTCATCGGCCTGTGGGCGATCGTCGTCTATGCGCCGATCGCGCATTGGGTCTGGGGACCGGACGGCTTCATGACCGCCGGCAATTCCGACGGCCTGCATCAAGGTGCTCGACTTCGCCGGCGGCACGGTGGTGCACATCAACGCCGGCGTCGCCGGCCTGATGTGCGCCTGATGCTCGGCAAGCGCAAGGACATCGGCCCGCCGCACAACATGGTGCTCACCTTCATCGGCGCCTCGCTGCTGTGGGTCGGCTGGTTCGGCTTCAACGCCGGCTCGGCCGTGACCGCCGGCATGCAGGCCGGCATGGCCATGCTCGGTGACCCAGATCGCGACCGCGGTCGGCCGCGCTTCACCTGGATGTTCGTCGAATGGGTGATGCGCGGCAAGCCGACCGTCATCGGCATCTGCTCGGGCGCGGTCGCCGGCCTCGTCGCCATCACGCCGGCGTCGGGCTTCGTCGGCCCGGTCGGTTCGATCGTGCATCGGCGTCGCGGCCGGCGTCGTTCTGCTACTGGGGCGTCACCGGCCTCAAGCACATGTTCGGCTATGACGACGCGCTCGATGCCTTCGGCGTGCACGCGGTCGGCGGCGTCGTCGGCGCGCTGCTCACCGGCGTGTTCGCGGTCGAGCAATACGGCGGCACCGCCGGCCTGCTCGAAGGCAATGCGATCCAGGTCGTCAACCAGACCGAGGGCGTCGGCATCGTGTTCGTCTACGACGCCATCGTCTCGCTGATCATCCTCAAGATCGATCGACATCGTCGTCGGGCTGCGGGTCAGCGAAGAAGTCGAGCGCGAAGGTCTCGATCTCGCGCTGCACGGCGAGGCCGTCCAGTAAACGTACGGACTACGGTTGGGGCGGATACCCGGCACCGCCCTGTCCGTCGGAGGCCCTGGAGCAAGCCAGGGCCTCTTTTTTTTGGCCGCCGCCCCGGTGGCCGGGGCCGAGGCTTGGCGCCCGGCCGACCCACCCGCGCCGCTCGCCGATGGTTAATCGCGCCTTAACCTCGCCTCCCCTATGGTGGATGACCCTTGTAACTTGCGGCGGCCGACCCGTCGCGCATGCAGAGTGTCATGACCAGCGTCGCACGCGAGCCCAAACCCGAGCCGTCGCCCTCGGCCGGCCGACCCGTCGACACCCGCTCGCCGTTCGTGCGGCTCACCGAGCTGATCGCCGGCATCGAGCCGGGCAAGCCGCGCGATCAATCTCGGCGTCGGCGAGCCGCAAGCATCCGGTTCCGTCCTTCGTCGGCACCCGTCATGGCGGCGCATTCAACGAATTCGGCCGCTATCCGCGCAACGAGGGCACCCGCAATTCCGCGGCGCCGCCGCCGCCTGGCCGGGCGGCGCTTTGCGCTGCCGCGCCCGGTCGATCCCGAACGGAAGTCACTCGTCCTCAACGGCACGCGCGAAGGACTGTTCCTCGCCGCGCTCGCCGCCAGACGCTACGTGCCGCAGCGTCCGGCCGGCCCGCGATCCTGGTGCCGAATCCGTTCTATGCGGCCTACTCGGCCGGCGCCGTCGCCGCCGATTGCGAGGTGATCTATCTGCCGGCCACCCGCGCGCATCGGTTTCTGCCCGACCTCGATGCGCTCGACGATGACGCTGCTGGCGCGCACGGTCGCGTTCTATCTCGCCTCGCCGTCCAATCCGCAAGGTTCGGTCGCCGACCTCGCCTATCTGCGCCGCGTCGCCGGATGGCGCGCCGCCACGGCTTCCTGATGTTCTCCGACGAGTGCTACTCGGAAATCTACACCACCGCGCAACCGCCCGGCATCCTGCAGGCGGCGGGCGAAAATTTCGAAAACGTGGTGCTGTTCCACTCGCTGTCGAAGCGCTCGAACCTGCCGGGACTGCGGGTCGGCTTTGCGGTCGGCGACCGCCGTTTCATCGCCAAATTTCTCGACTGCGCAACGTCGTCGCGCCGCAGGTGCCGATGCCGGCGCAGGAAGTCGCGGTTGCCGCCTATGCGGACGAGCGCATGTCGAAGACAACCGCGGGCTCTACCGGCTGAAATTCGATCTTGCCGACCAGATCATCGGCGACCGCTACGGCTACGAGCGGCCGGCCGGCGGCTTCTTCCTGTGGCTCGACGTATCGGCGCAGGGCGGCAGCGAGGTCGCGCTGAAAGCTGTGGCGAGAGGCCGGCGTGCGCGTTCTGCCCGGCGGCTATTTCGCGCGCGATCAGGCCGACGGCAGCAATCCCGGCGCGGACTACATCCGCGTCGCCATGGTGCATGACCAGGAAACCACGGCCGAGGCGCTGCATCGCATCGTGGCCGTGCTCGGGTAGCCCATGTTCCAGCGATCCGGATATCGGTTCGTCGCGCAGAACATGCGCCAAGCAATCTGAGAGGAGCGCGCGTGGCCATCTCGCTCTCCATCGCAGTTTCGACGCCAGCGCGTTCCTGCCGGACGATTTGAGCGCGGCCCTGCGCCGGCGCGTGCGTGAATTGTCGGGCTCGCGCTGATCGGCGTTGCGGCCATCGCGACGGCCGCGCTCGCGACCTGGTCGGTGAAGGATCCGAGCCTGAGCCACGCCACCGGCGCGCCGGTGCGCAATCTGCTCGGCACGTGGGGCGCGATCGCGGCCGACCTGCTGATGCAATTGTTCGGTCTCGCCGCGATCGCGATCGTGTTGCCGGTCGCATTCTGGGGCTGGCGTCTGTTCACCCATCGGCGGTTCGACCGCGAGCGCCTGCGGCTCGCGCTGTGGGTCGTGGGCGCGCCGCTCGCGGCCGGATTCGCGTCGTGCCTCACGCGCGCCGCCACCTGGCCGCTGCCGACCGGTCTCGGCGGCGTGGTCGGCGATAGCCTGCTGCGCCTGCCCGCCTATGTGGCGGGTGGCACGCTGTCCGGCACGCCGCGCCTGATCATCGCGATGGCGTTCGGGCTGGCGACGCTCGTCGTGGTCGGGGTCGCGGCCGGTTTCGGATTCCATGCGCAGGCCGATGACGACGACCAGCATGCCGAAGAGGATGAGTCCTCCGACGAGCCGGTGGGCGTGGTCGCGATCGCGATCGGCTGGCTCGTGCATGGATTCCTGAGTCTCAAGGCGCACGTCGCGCGTGCGTTCGCGGCGGTCTTCGCATTCCGCACGCCGGAGCGCGGCGCAACCAGCCCGCGGGTCGAGCCGCGGATCGTGCCGGAGGCCGAAACGCCCGCGGACGACGACGAGAACGACGAGGATGAGGACGAGGACGGCGAGGGCGGGTCGCTGCGGGTCACGCCGCCCAAGACGGCGCGAACCGCGGCGCGTCCGGCCGCACGCAAGTCCGCGGGCGGTTACGTGCTGCCCGCGCTCGGGCTGCTGACGGCCGCCAAGGCGATCGAGCGCTTTACGCCCAGCACGGAAGCGCTGCAGGAGAACGCCACCGCGCTCGAAAGCGTGCTGTACGATTTCGGCGTGCGCGGCGAGATCATCAACGCGCGGCCGGGCCCGGTCGTCACGCTCTACGAGCTCGAACCCGCGCCCGGCATCAAGTCGTCGCGCGTGATCGGGCTGGCCGACGACATAGCGCGCTCGATGAGCGCGGTATCGGCGCGCGTCGCCGTGGTGTCGGGCCGCAACGCGATCGGCATCGAGCTGCCCAATCCGACGCGCGAGAAGGTCTATCTGCGCGAGCTGCTGGCGTCGGAAGACTACAACCACTCGTCCGCCAAGCTGCCGCTCTGCCTCGGCAAGACGATCGGCGGCGAGCCGGTGATCGTCGATCTCGCCCGCATGCCGCATCTCCTGATCGCCGGCACCACCGGCTCGGGCAAATCGGTCGCCATCAACACCATGATCCTGAGCCTGGTCTACCGGCTCAGCCCGAACCAGTGCCGGCTGATCATGGTCGATCCGAAGATGCTCGAACTGTCCGTCTACGACAGCATTCCGCATCTGCTCACCCCGGTCGTCACCGATCCGAAGAAAGCCGGTGGTGGCGCTCAAATGGGCGGTGCGCGAAATGGAGGACCGCTATCGCAAGATGTCGAAGCTCGGCGTGCGCAACATCGACGGCTACAACGCGCGCCTGGCCGACGCCAAGGCCAAAGGCGAGATGCTCACGCGCACCGTGCACACCGGCTACGACCGCGAGACCGGCGAGGCGATCTACGAGAAGGAGGAGTTCGATCTCGAGCCGCTGCCCTATCTCGTCGTGATCGTCGACGAGATGGCCGACCTGATGATGGTGGCCGGCAAGGACATCGAGGGCGCGATCCAGCGGCTCGCCCAGATGGCGCGCGCGGCCGGCATCCACGTGATCCTGGCGACGCAGCGTCCCTCGGTCGACGTCATCACCGGCACCATCAAGGCGAATTTCCCGACCCGCATCTCCTTCCAGGTCACCTCCAAGATCGACAGCCGCACCATTCTGGGCGAGCAGGGCGCCGAGCAGCTGCTCGGCCAGGGCGACATGCTCTACATGGCGGGCGGCGGCCGCATCAGCCGCGTCCACGGCCCGTTCGTGTCCGACGACGAGGTCGAGAAGGTCGTGCGTCACCTCAAGACGCAGGGCGCCCCGCAATATCTCGAGGCGGTCACGGCCGACGACGCCGAGGAGCGAGGACGGTGCGGTGTTCGACGCCACCGGCATGGGCCAGCCGGAAGGCGGCGATCTCTACAGCCAGGCGGTGCAGATCGTGACGCGCGACCGCAAGGCCTCGACCAGCTACATCCAGCGCCGGCTGCAGATCGGCTACAATCGCGCCGCCTCGCTCATGGAGCGGATGGAGAACGAGGGCATCGTCGGGGCGGCCAACCACGCCGGCAAGCGCGAAATCCTGGTCGGCGGCGAGGACGACGAGCGATTTTAGTGCAGTATGGCGGGGGCGGCGAATCAGGGTCGCGAAAACGCCACAGGTCGCCACTAACCCAGGCCAGAGCGCCGTCCGACCAGGCTGATCGACAAGCGCTCTGAATTCGGGAATGGGTCGCAATTTCTGCGGCGGGAATACGGGGCGCAGCGGAGATGAATATGCGGAAGGCGGGAGTCGCCGCGCTGGTCGTGGCGTTGAGTGTCGGCTCCACGCTGGTCGCGGTCGCGCAGAACGTCCCGGTGCCGGTGCCGGCCCCGAAGAAACCGCCCGCACAGGGCACCACTCAAGCCGTCAATCCGCCCCCGCGACCCCTGGCCCCGATCGGACCCGCTCCCACCCTCGGCCCGGGCGGCACGCCACGACCCGCCACCGCATTCGACGCCACCCAGCGTGCCCTGGTCGACCGGGTGAGCGGATACCTGTCGAGCGTGCAGACCCTGGTCGGCGACTTCGTGCAGGTCGGACCGGACGGCCAGCGCACCGAAGGCCAGTTCTTCATCCAGAAGCCCGGCAAGGTCCGGTTCGAATACAATCCGCCGAGCCCGGTCGACGTCGTGGCGGATGGGCATTCGGTCGTCGTGCGCGACCGCAAGCTCGACACGCAGCAGCTTTTCTCGCTGTCGCAGACGCCGCTGCGCTTTCTCCTGTCGGACCATATCGACCTCTTGCGCGACGCCAACCTGATCTCGGTTTCGGCCGACGACACGTTCGTCACCGTCGTGATCGAGGAGACGCAGACCCTGGTCGGCACCAGCCGGCTGATGCTGATGGTCGGCGCCAAGGATTTCCAGTTGCGGCAGTGGACGGTGACCGACCCGCAAGGCTTCGACACGACGGTCGCGGTGTACAACCTGGACACCACCAAGAAGCCGGATCCCAGCCTGTTCAAGATCACCTACGGCGATCGCCCCGACCCGCGGTGAGGCCCGACTTCGATCGTCATTGCCCGCGCGCGCGGGCCATCCAGCTGCCCCCGGCACCGCATCCTGGATCGTCCGCTTGCGCGGGCGATGACAAATCGGGATATCTGCGTATCTTCCCTCGGCACCGCCGCCACCCGTCGCGATAACACCATGCACATCACCGTCACGACCTGGAACATCAATTCGGTGCGGCTGCGCATCGACCTGGTGTCGCGTTTCATCAAGGCCGAGCGGCCCGACGTGCTCTGCCTGCAGGAAACCAAATGTCCGGACGACAAGTTTCCGCTCAAGCGCTTCGCGCGGCTCGGCTACACGCACGTCGCGCTCAACGGTCAGAAGGGCTATCACGGCGTCGCCGTGGTCTCGCGCCTGCCGTTCGATTCCATCGAGCGTGCGCAATTTCTGCGGCAAGACCGATTGCCGGCATATCTCGGTGACGCTCGGCGAGAAGGCCGGCCTGCGCGATCCCGCGACGCTGCATAATTTCTACGTGCCGGCGGGCGGCGACGAGCCCGACCCCGACGTCAACGTGAAATTCGCCCACAAGCTCGCGTTCCTCGACGAGATGCGCGAGCGCGCCCGAGTTGCGCCCGACCGCGAATGCGCGCGCGATCCTGGTCGGCGATCTCAACGTGGCGCCGCTCGAGCACGACGTCTGGAGCCACAAGCAGATGCTCAAGGTGGTGTCGCACACGCCGATCGAATGCGAGAAGCTCAGCGCGGCGCAGAAGTCCGGCGCTGGTTCGACGCGATGCGCGCCTTCGTGCCGGAGCCGGCGAAGCTCTACACGTGGTGGAGCTATCGCGCGCCCGATTGGGCGGCCGCCGACCGCGGCCGCCGGCTCGACCACGTCTGGGTGAGCCCGGCGCTCGCCGACCGGGTCTCGGCGCTGAAGATCGCGACGCGCAGGCGCGCGGCTGGGAGCGGCCGTCCGACCACGTGCCGGTGACGGTGAAAGCTGGAGTTGTAGCGCGCGCGAGCGCGTCCCCTAAATGCCCTATCTTCGCGCGTCCGGATCGAGCGCGGCGCGCACCTCGATCATGTCGCGCGCGGCCTGGTCGGTGCGCGTCGCGATGTAATCGCGCAGGCGGCGGCGGCGTCGGGAAAGCCTTCCAGCATCTTGAGGAACAGGCTGCGCGGGATGCGCATCACGGTCGAGGGCTCGGCGGCGGTCGCGGTGACCGGCCGCGTCGTCTCGGTGAGCAGCGCGAGCTCGCCCAGCAGCGTGCCGCGCGTCACCGTCATCTCGGCCGTCGCTGGTATCGGCACTGTCGACCGTGAGGGTGAAGGAGCCGTCCTGGATCACGTAGCCGGCGTCGGCCGGATCGCCGGCCGTGAACAGCACCTCGCCGCCGTGCACGTAGCGGCTCTCCGCGCCGATCGCGAGGATGCGCAACGCGTCGCGCCCGAGCATCGCCAAGCTCGGCACCCGCTCGAGGAAGGCGATGTCGTCCTCGATGGTCATGCAGCGGTGGCGCGAACCGCTCACGGCACCAGCTTGTAGCCGCCGGCTTCGGTCACCAGGATCGCCGGCGTGGCGGCGTCCTTCTCGACCTTCTGGCGCAGCCGGTAGATGTGGGTCTCGAGCGTGTGGGTGGTGACGCCGGAATTGTAGCCCCAGACCTCCTGCAGCAGGACTCTCGCGCGACACCGGCCGCTGGCCGGCGCGATAGAGATAGCGCAGGATCGCGGTCTCCTTCTCGGTCAGCCGCACCTTGTTGCCCTTCGGGCTGAGCAGGAGCTTCGAGCTCGGCCGGAACGTGTAGGGGCCGATGGTGAAGACCGCGTCCTCGCTCGCCTCGTGCTGGCGCAACTGCGCGCGGATGCGCGCCAGCAGCACGGCGAAGCGGAACGGCTTGGTGACGTAGTCGTTGGCGCCCGACTCGAGGCCGAGGATGGTGTCGGAATCGGTGTCGTGGCCGGTCAGCATGATGATCGGCGCCTTGAAGCCGTTCTTGCGCAGGATGCGCACCGCCTCGCGGCCGTCGATGTCGGGCAGGCCCGACATCCATGATCACGAGGTCGATCTGTCCGGCCTTGGCGGCCTGCACGCCCTTGGCGCCGGTGTCGACCGCGACCGCCTCGAATTCCTCGTGCAGCGACAGCTGCTCGACCAGCGCGTCGCGCAGCTCGGCGTCATCGTCGACGATCAGGATCTTGCGGGCATTCGACATCGGTTCGGGCCTGTGGACGGGTCGCCGCCTGCGCGGCGTTGGGCGAAGTAGAGCATGCGGGCGTAAAAGAGCAAGCGGTTGACGGCATTGAGCTTGCGTCGATCGCGGCAAGAATTCGCTATAACGGACCGATGCGATCGCATGACTTTTGTCGTGCCTCCGGGTTCGCTCGCCGCGCCGGCAACCGCACGCCAGGGCTGGCTTGCTGGCCGGGCCGTTGCGCGTTCCGGTGGCGCTCGGCCGCGGCGGGATCAGGGCCAACAAGCGCGAGGGCGACGGCGCCACGCCGCGCGGGCGACTTCCGCGCTGGTCCGGCTGTGGTGGCGGGCCGACCGGCATCCGCGGCCGCGCACGCGGCTGCCGGTGCGGCGCATCGACCGCCGACGTCGCCTGGTGCGAGGACCCGGCGCGACCGGCGCTACAATCGGCCGTTCCGGCTGGCCGCCGGTGAGCCGGCGACCGGCTCTGGCGCGACGACCACCTCTACGACTTGATCATCGAGATCGACCACAATACGCGCCCGCGGGTGGCCGGGCGCGGCAGCGCGGTGTTCATCCATGTGGCGCGGCCGGGGTTCCGGCCGACCGCCGGCTGCGTGGCGCTCGCGCTGCCGCGGTTGCGCCGGCTGCTCGCCGGATGGGACCGCAGACGCGGATTGTGATCGGTAGTATCTCGCGTTCTCAATATCTTACCGCGCACAGAATCGGCCTGGATGGCGGTGCCGCCCAAACCCGCAGGTATGCCCATCCGGCCGCAGGTTCAGGTCGCCGCAGATCGAATCCGTTTCAATAGCTTGCCGCGCATCTTGCCCGCAGCCTAGACGCGCTCCCCGAAAATCGCGCTGCCGACCCGCACATGGGTGGCGCCGAACCGGATCGCGATCGCGAAATCGGCGCTCATGCCCATCGACAGGAGCTGCAGGCCGTTGCGCGCGGCGATCTTGGCGGTGAGGGCGAAATGCGGCGCCGGCGGCTCGTCGAGCGGGCGGGATGCACATCAGACCCGCGATCGTCAGCCCGTAGGTCGTCGCGGCAGTCGCGCAGGAAAGCATCGGCGCTCCTCGGGCAGGACGCCGGCCTTCTGCGGCTCCGCCGCCGGTATTGACCTCGACGAACAGCAGCGGCTGCCGGCCCTGCTTCGCGATCTCCTTGGCGAGCGCCGCGCACAGGCTCGGGCCGGTCGACCGAGTGGATGGCGTCGAACAGCGCCACCGCCTCCTTGGCCTTGTTGGATTGCAGCGGGCCGATCAGATGCAGCTCGATGTCGGGATGCCGTGCCCGGAGGGCCGGCCATTTCGCCTTGGCCTCCTGCACCCGGTTCTCGCCGAACACGCGCTGGCCGGCCGCGATGACCGGCTCGATCGCGTCGGCCGCGAAGGTCTTCGACACCGCCACCAGCGTGACGGCGGCCGGATCGCGGCCGCGCCTCCCGGCAGGCCTGCGCGATTCTGCGCGGACGCCGCAACCGATCCGCGAGCACCGATAGGCGAGGCAGATCTTCCACCGACGGCCTCATCACAAATCCGAACATGCGCGCCCGGACAGCCGAATTCCGCATTCCGGCCAGACGATTTTCACCATCGTCCCGGTACACTGCGCCGAGCGGCGGGACAATCATGCGGCGCGAACATGTCCGCCGCCCCACATCGTCAAGACGCGAGGCACGCTTGAGCATCGCGCAAAACTGCGCCAAGCCTCCAACCCGTTGACCGGTCGGCGGCTTTCGTGTCCTAGTCGTCGCGCCTATTTCAAGCCGGACAGCAACGATTCCATGACCGCAACTCAATGACCACCGAACGCTACAACGCCCGCGAAGCGGAGCCGCGCTGGCAGAAGATTCTGGGACGACGCGGGGCATCTTCGCGACCCGCAACGACGATCCGCGCCCGAAATACTACGTGCTCGAGATGTTCCCCTATCCGTCGGGGCGCATCCACATGGGCCATGTGCGCAACTACACGATGGGCGACGTGGTGGCGCGCTACAAGCGCGCCGCGCGGCTTCAACGTGCTGCATCCCGATGGGCTGGGACGCGTTCGGCATGCCGGCCGAGAACGCCGCCATGGCGAACGCAAGGTCCATCCCAGCGCCTGGACCTACGACAACATCGCGGCCATGAAGGCGCAGCTCAAGTCGATGGGGCTGTCGCTCGACTGGAGCCGCGAGATCGCGACCTGCGATCCGGACTACTACAAGCATCAGCAGCGGATGTTCCTCGACTTCCTCGCGCGCCGGCCTGGTCGAGCGCAAGCAGTCGAAGGTGAACTGGGATCCGGTCGACCAGACCGTGCTCGCCAACGAGCAGGTGATCGACGGCCGCGGCTGGCGCTCCGGCGCGCTCGGTCGAGCAGCGCGAGCTGACCCAGTGGTTCTTCAAGATCACCGACTTCGCCGCAGGATCTGCTCGAGCGCGCTCGACCGGCTCGAGCGCTGGCCGGAAAAGGTGCGGCTGATGCAGCGCAACTGGATCGGCCGCTCGGAGGGCCTGCTGGTCCGCTTCGCGCTCGATCCGACGCCGACCACGCCGAGCGGCGAGAGCGAGCTCGAGGTCTTCACCACCCGGCCCGACACGCTGTTCGGCGCGAAGTTCATGGCGCTGTCGCCCGATCATCCGCTGGCCGCGGCGGCGGCCGCGAAGAATCCGGCGCTCGCCGCCTTCATCGCCGAATGCAAGCGCACCGGCACCGCGCAGGAGCTGATCGACAAGGCCGAGAAGCTGGGCTTCGACACCGGCATCAAGGCGATCCATCCGTTCGATCCGAACTGGAAGCTGCCGGTCTATGTGGCGAATTTCATCCTGATGGACTACGGCACCGGCGCCATCTTCGGCTGCCCGGCGCACGACCAGCGCGACCTCGACTTCGTCAACAAATACGGGCTCGGCAACACGCCGGTGGTCTGCCCGCCCGACGCCGATCCGAAGACCTTCGTCATCACCGACACCGCCTATGACGGCGACGGCCGCATGATCAATTCGCGCTTCCTCGACGGCATGACGATCGCGGAGGCCAAGGAGGAAGTGGCGCGCCGGCTCGAGAACGCAGACGCGCGGCAATCGTCCGGTGGCGCAGCGCCAGGTCAATTTCCGCCTGCGCGACTGGGGCATCTCGCGCCAGCGCTACTGGGGCTGCCCGATCCCGATCATCCATTGCGCCAAGTGCGGCGTCGTGCCGGTGCCGGAGACGGACCTGCCGGTGCGGCTGCCCGACGACGTCGACTTCGACCGGCCCGGCAATCCGCTCGACCGCCATCCGACCTGGAAGCACGTCGCCTGCCCGCAATGCGGCGGCAAGGCGACGCGCGAGACCGACACGATGGACACGTTCGTCGACTCGTCCTGGTATTTCGCGCGCTTCACCGATCCGTGGATCGCGACCGCGCCGACCGACCGCACAGGTGGTCGACGACTGGCTGCCGGTCGACCAGTATATCGGCGGCATCGAGCACGCGATCCTGCACCTGCTCTACAGCCGCTTCTTCACCCGCGCCATGAAGGCGACCGGCCACGCCGGGATCGACGAGCCGTTCGCCGGCCTGTTCACCCAGGGCATGGTGGTGCACGAGACCTATCGCAAAGCCGACGGCGAGCTGGGTGGCGCCGGCCGAGGTGAAGATCGAGGCGCCGACGACGACCGGCGCGCCACGCTCGCCGCGACCGGCGAGCCGATCGAGATCGGCCCGATCGAGAAGATGTCGAAGTCGAAGCGCAACACCGTCGATCCCGACGACATCATCGCGAGCTACGGCGCCGATACGGCGCGCTGGTTCATGCTGTCGGATTCGCCGCCCGAGCGCGACGTCATCTGGACCGAGGAGGGCGTGCAGGGCGCCTGGCGCTTCGTGCAGCGGCTCTGGCGGCTGGTCGGCGAGGCGGCCGAGGTCGCGCGCCGGCTCCGGCGGCGCGGCCGGCCGCGTTCGGCGGCCCCGCGCTCGCGATGCGCAAGGCCGCCCACGGCGCGCTCGCCAAGGTGTCGGACGACGATCGAGAAGCTGCGTTTCAACGTCTGCGTCGCCCATATCTACGAATTCGCCAATGCGCTGCAGACCGGCGCTTGGCATGCGAGCCCAATGGAGAGATCGCGGGCGGGCTGACGCCCGACCTCGCCTGGGCGGTCCGGGAGGCCGCCGACATCCTGGTGCAGCTGTTCCACCCGATGATGCCGCATCTGGCCGAGGAGTGCTGGGCGGCGCTCGGGCCACCCAAGCCCTGGTCGCATCCGCAGCCCTGGCCGGCGGTCGAGCCCGACCTGCTGGTCGAGGACACCGATCACCCTGCCGGTCCAGGTCAACGGCAAGAAGCGGGCCGACGTGACGGTTGCGCGCGATGCCGCGAACGCGCGATATTGAGGCTGCCGTGCTGGCGCTCGATGCGGTGAAACGGGCGCTCGACGGCAAGGCGCCCAAAAAGGTCATCGTCGTCCCGCAGAGGATCGTCAATGTGGTGGCTTGAAATGCGACCGGGCCGGATGTCAGCTGGTCCGATTGGCCGCGCCGTTGCTGGCGGCGCGGCCTGCTGACGGCGGCTGTTTCCAGCCGCTCTACGGCGAGCACTCGGTCACCGGCGGACCCAGCATCAGGGCGGCGCTCGGCTGCGGTCGACGTGTCCGCAGATCGCCGCCCCCAACGGCACCGCCGGAAGCGCGCATCGCGGTCGAGGTGCGCAATGCCTTGCTGTTCGACCTGACTGCCGGCAACCATCCGACCGCTGCCGACGCTATCGGCTGAACATTCGCATGGCGTCGACGCGCGCTGACCGTCATCGTCGACCTCACCACGCGCCCGGCCCGAGGTCGAGAACTACGGGCTTAACGTCGACCTACGACCTGGTCGACATCGCGACCGGCAAGGCCGTGGTCAACGGCGTGACGTTCGCGCGCGTGTCCTACGACATTCCGGGTCAGGAGCAGCGCTTTGCGCGCGCACGCGGGTTGCGCGATGCCGAGAATCGCGCCGCCCAGGTCATCGCCGACAACATCAAGACCGCGGCCTCGTATTTCGTGGCGACCTGCGCCGTCATTTACAGCCGTTGGCGGCGCAGGCTGGCCACACGCCTTGGCGTCATCATCCGCGCGAGCGATGATCTGGTAACCACGAAGCGGCGGCGGAATACCGGATGCTCCGCTTGCGCGGCGCATGATCACGATCTAGGGCAAGCAGAACAAAATGGTCGCCCTGAAAAGCGGAGAGATCGACGCGTTCGTGTCGCGACCGGATCCGCGGCGTCCGATCGTGCTGGTGTTCGGTCCGGATGCCGGTCTGGTGCGCGAGCGCGTCGACGCGCTCGTCCGAGCGGCGGTCGACGATCCGCGCGATCCGTTCGCGCTCGCCCGCCTCGACGGCGACGCGCTGGCCGACGAGCCCGGCCGCCTGGTCGAGGAAGTCCAAACCATCCCGCTGTTCGGCGGACGCCGCGCGGTCTGGGTCAAGGCCGGCGGCCGCAAGCTTCGCGGCCGCGCGTCGAGGCGCTGCTGGCGGCCCCGCCGGCCGCCGACTGCCGCGTCGTGATCGAGGCGGGCGACCTCAAGCGCAACGCGCCGCTGCGGGCCATGTGCGAGAGTCGGCCGATCGCGGCCGCCCTGCCCTGCTACGCCGACGGCGATCGCGAGCTCGCGCGGCTGATCGACGAGGAAATGCGCGGCGCCGGCCTGACCATCGCGCCGGACGCGCGCGCCGCTGCTCGTCTCGCTGATCGGCGGCGACCGGCGCGCGTCGCGCAGCGAAATCCGCAAGCTCGCGCTCTATGCGCACGGCAAGAACGCGATCGAGATCGACGACGTGCTCGCGGTCGTGGCCGACGCCTCGGCGCTTGCGCTCGATGGCGTGGTCGACGCCGCCTTCGCGGGCCGCGCGGGCGATGTCGAGACGCAATTCGCCAAGGCGCGCGCCGCCGGCACCGATCCGGGCGTGATCGTCGGCGCCGCGTTGCGCCAGGTCGCGCAGCTGCACCGCGCCCGCTTGGCGATCGAAGACGGCGCGGACGTGTCGCACGGCGATCGCCGACCACGATGCCGGGCCTGCATTTCCGCCGCAAGACGTCGGTCGAAGCGGCGCTGTCGGCATGGACCGCGGCGCGGCTGGAAAGCGTCATGGCGCAGTTCGCCGAGGCCTCGCTCGAGGCGCGCCGCCGGCCGGCGCTCGCCGAGGCGATCGCGCAGCGCGCCCTGCTGGCGGCGGCCGTGATGGCGCGGCGGCGCGAAGGCTGAAGCGGGATGACTTCTTCGAATCGTCATCCCGCTCAGCTGTTGGAGCATGATCTTTTCCGAAAACCGGTGCCCACTTTCGGGATCATGCTCTAAAGCAATCGTCGCTTGGCTTGATCCATCCGTCCGTCATGCGCGCGCATGGCGGCTCGAAGGTCGGCGTCGCTTCGCTCGCCTATGTGGCGCTTCAGTCCTTCTCGAGCCGCCGGATCACGTCGTCGAGCTGATCGAGGCCGCGATACTTGATGCGCACCACGCCGCCCTCGCCGCGGTGATCGATCGTCACCAGCGAGACCGAGCGCATCCGACAGCCGCTTCTCGAGCGCGACCGTGTCGGCGTCCTTTGCGGCGCGCTGCCGCGGCTTTTTCGTCGCGCCGGCGGCATCGTGCGCGCTGCTGCGCCAGCGCCTCGACCTGGCGCACATTGAGGCCGCGCTCGACGATCTCGCGCGCCATCGCCTCCGGATCGGGCTGGCCCGATCAGCGCGCGCGCATGGCCGGCCGTGAGCTTGCCGGCGTTGATATAGGCCTTCACGGTTTCGGGCAGCTTCAGCAGCCGCAGCGTGTTGGCGACATGGCTGCGGCTCTTGCCGACGATCTTGGCGATGTCGTCCTGGCTGTACTTGAATTCGTCGGCGAGCGCCTGATAGCCCGCGGCCTCCTCGAGCGGATTGAGATCGGCGCGCTGCACGTTCTCGATGATCGCGAGCTCGAGCGCCTCGCTGTCGCTCGCCTCGAGCACGACGATCGGCACGTCGTGCAGGCCGGCGCGCTGCGCCGCGCGCCAGCGCCGCTCGCCGGCGATGATCTCGAAGGAATCGGCCGCGCCGCGCACCGGGCGCACCACGATCGGCTGGATGATGCCGCGCTCGCGGATCGAGCTGGCCAGCTCGTCGAGCTCGGTGTCGGAAAACATGCGGCGCGGATTGCGCGGATTGGGCTTGCAGGAATTCGATCGGCACGCGGCGCTGCGCGCGCGCTGCGCTCGAGCCGACGGCTCGGCGTCCGACGTCGCCGATCAGCGACGCGAGACCGCGTCCAAGTCGCGACCGGTCAGTCTCTTCCGCCATCGACATGTCTCCGCGACCTCACATGTTTACGTTGACGCCTTCGCCAAGCGGTGGCGCCTTCGCCCCGCAGGCGGAAGGAAACGAGACGGAGAGCTCAGCTCGCGCGCCGCTCTTTGAACTGCTTTTCGCGCTGGATGATCTCGGTCGCGAGCCGCAGATAGGCTTCGCTGCCGACGCATTTGAGATCGTAGACCAGCACCGGCTTGCCGTAGGACGGCGCCTCCGAGATGCGCACGTTGCGCGGGATGATCGTGTCGTAGACCTTCGGGCCCATGAACTCGCGCACGTCGGCGACGACCTGGCCGGAGAGATTGTTGCGCGCGTCGAACATGGTCAGCACGATGCCGTGGATCGTGAGGTCGGGGTTGAGCGTCTGCTTGACCTGCTCGACGGTCTTGAGCAGCTGCGACAATCCTTCGAGCGCGAAGAACTCGCATTGCAGCGGCACCAGGATCGCGTTCGCGGCCGCCATCGCGTTGACGGTGAGCAGATTGAGCGAGGGCGGACAATCGACCAGCACATAGGTGTAGGCGACCGCGCCGGGCGCACGTCGTTGAGCGGCGCGAGCGCGTTGCGCAGCCGGAACGCGCGATCGCGCGCGTGGCCGACCTCCAGCTCGAAGCCCGACAGATCCATGGTCGACGGCGCGATATGGAGATGCGGCACCGCGGTGGCGAGAATCGCGTCGCGCAGCGGCGCTTCGCCGGTCAGCACGTCGTAGGTCGAGACCTGCCGGCTCTTGCGGTCGATGCCGAGCCCGGTCGAGGCATTGCCCTGCGGATCGAGATCGATGATCAGCACGTGCTCGCCGATCGCCGCCAGCGCGGTGCCGAGATTGATCGCGGTCGTCGTCTTGCCGACGCCGCCCTTCTGGTTGGCGATGGCGAGAACGCGCGGCGGCGCCGCGTCGCCGGGTCTCGGCTCGCTGGGAAACGGCACGACCGCCCCTGAATTCACGTCGTCCACCCCGTCCGCATTATCCGCCATGGTGTGCGTCCATTCGGGCCAAGCGCGGCCCAGCCCTCAGCTTTTCACAGCGCGGCGCTGAAGTCCGCTCACGATCACGATGCGGCTTGCCGGATTGGTCCGGCTGGGTACGAGCTCCGCCTGAATGTTCCAATATTTAGCGGCTTCGGTCAATTCGGCCTCTACATCTTGACCCTTGAGGAGCAAGGCTTTTGCACCTTTTGTTAAGAAAGGCGCCACGTAGCCCAGCAGCGCCGGGAGCGGCGCCAGCGCCCGCGCGGTGACGACGTCGACGTCGAAGTCCGGGGAAAATTCCTCGATTCGACCATGGTGAACCGTCGCGGGCACGCCGATGTGCTGGCTGACGTCGCGCAGGAACGCGGCCTTTTTGGCGTTGCTCTCGACCAGATGGACCCCTGCCCCGGCCCGATCGGCGAGCGCGCAGGCGAGCACCACGCCCGGAAAGCCGCCGCCCGAGCCGAGATCGAGCCAGGTGCGGGCCTCCGGCGCCAGCCCCAGGAGCTGCAGCGAATCCGCGATATGGCGACGTCCACAGCTCGGGGATCGTCCGGGGACCGATCAGATTGGTGTGGCTTTGCGGTTTGCAGGAGCAGGGCGACGAAGCGATCGAGCCGCGCCAATGTTTCACGTGAAACAGGGGTCAGCGCGAGCGCCTGGCGCGATCCGCCGTGAGGTCGGGCATGGCCGAGATTCCCGACCGGTCCATCGTGGCGCTCCCACTGCGGTCGCGGTGATCAGGAACCGCGCGCGGCCTTGCGGCGGCCGCCGCGCCGCACATGCGCGGCCAACAGCGTCAGCGCCGCCGGCGTCATCCCGTCGAGCCGGCCAGCCTGCCCGATCGTGCGCGGCCGCAAGGTCGTGAGTTTCTGCCGCACCTCGTTGGAAAGGCCGGAGATTTGGCGAAAGTCGAGGTCCTCGGGCAGCTCAGGCTTTCGTCGCGCCGATAGGCCGCGACATCGGCCGCCTGCCGATCGAGATAGACCGCGTATTTGGCATCGATCTCCAGCTGCGCGGCGATATCGGGCGCCAGACCGCCGAATGCCGGCCAGATGCGGGCGATGTCGGCCAGGCCGAGATTCGGATAGGACAGCAGATCGAACGCGGTGCGCCGCTGGCCGTCGTGATTGAGCGTCAGGCCGTGCCGCTCGCGCCTCGGTCGGCGTCACCGACACCGAACGCGCCAGCGTCCGCGCGGCGTCGCAGGCGCCGCCATCTTGCGGCGATGGCGCACGGCGCGCACGGCGCCCGACGCAGCCGATCGCGATGCCGCGATCGGTCAGCCGCTGGTCGGCATTGTCGGCCCGCAGCGTCAGCCGATACTCGGCGCGCGAGGTGAACATCCGATAGGGCTCGGTGACGCCGCGGGTCACCAGATCGTCGATCATGACGCCGAGATAGCCCTGCGACGCGGTCGAACACGATGTCGTCGCCGCCGCCGGCCCGCGCCGCCGCATTGAGGCCGGCCACCAGGCCCTGCGCCGCGGCCTCCTCGTAGCCGGTGGTGCCGTTGATCTGGCCGGCCAGGAAAAGCCCGGCCAGGCGCTTGGTCTCGAGCGTCGGGTTCGAGCTCGCGCGGATCGACATGATCGTATTCGATCGCGTAGCCGGGCCGCGATCACCCGTGCCTTCTCGAGCCCGGGAATGCTCGCCACCACGGCGCGCTGGACCTCTTCGGGCAGCGAGGTCGAGATCCCGTTCGGATAGACGGTGGTGTCGTCGAGACCTTCCGGCTCGAGGAAAATCTGGTGGCCGTCGCGCTCGCCGAAGCGCACGATCTTGTCCTCGATCGACGGGCAATAGCGCGGTCCGCGGCTCTGGATCTGGCCGGAATACATCGGCGAACGATGCACATTGGCGCGGATGATCGCGTGCGTCGCCTCGGTGGTGCGGGTGATGCCGCACTGGATCTGGCGGATTTTCGATCCGGTCGGTCAGCGCCGAAAACGGCTCCGGCGGCTCGTCGCCGGGCTGCATTTCGAGCCGCGCCCAGTCGATCGTCGTGCCGTCGAGCCGCGGCGGCGTGCCGGTCTTGAGCCGCCCGAGCGCGAAGCCGAGTCGTTCCAGGGTCAGGGACAGCCCGAGCGCCGGCGCTTCGCCGACCCGGCCGGCCGGTGTCTGCTGCTCGCCGATATGGATCAGTCCGCGCAGGAACGTCCCGGTGGTCAGCACCACCGCGCCGGCAGCGAAAGATCGTGCCGTCCGCCAGCGTGAGGCCCGTGACCCGGCCGTCCCCGATCGTCAGATCGTCCGCCTCGCCTTCGATCACGGTCAGATTTTGCGGTCGCGCCGGATCGCCCGCTGCATGGCGGCAGCGTAAAGCTTGCGGTCGGCCTGCGCGCGCGGCCCGCGCACCGCCGGTCCTTTGCGGCGATTGAGCACCCGGAACTGGATGCCGCCCTGGTCGGCGACCCGGCCCATCAGGCCGTCGAGCGCATCGATCTCGCGGACCAGATGGCCCTTGCCGAAGCCCGCCGATGGCCGGATTGCACGACATCGCGCCGATGGTGGCGAAGCGGTGGGTCACCAGCGCGGTGCGGGCGCCCATGCGCGCCGCCGCCGCCGCGGCCTCACAGCCGGCGTGGCCGCCGCCGATCACGATGACGTCGAAGCGGGTATCCATGGGGAAAAATCCTGAATGCGGGTGTTTTACGTGACGAATTAGGCGCGGTCAAAACCGCGCGGATCATATGCCTGTTTCACGTGAAACATCCTGCCGGCTTGCCGTATGTTAAATACCTCCGTCTCATTTTCCGATACAGAAATCCCGGAAGATCACGTCCAGGATATCCTCGACATCGACCCGGCCGGTCAGCCGGCCCAGCGCGCGCGCCGCCAGGCGAAGCTCCTCGGCCATAATTTCCTCCCGCGTCGGGACGGGTTCGGCCAAGGCCCGATCCAAGGCCGCCACGGTGTCGTCCAAGGCACGGCGATGACGCTCGCGGGTCACCAGGGCGGGCTCGGTCGATCCCAAGAATTCGCGGGCGTGCCTGGACAAAGCCGCCAGGAATTCTCCGAATCCAGATTCATTTAATGCAGATATAAAGTAACATTGATAGTCTAGTTTATCCACTATTGAGCGCAGTGTTTTGATCCGCAAAGGACTGATCAGATCGATCTTGTTCCATACGATCCACTTGTTATTGCTGGCGAACTCCCGCCCGACCTGCGTCGATGGGAATTCCATCGCTCGCCGCCGCATCCATCACCCACAGCACCAGATCGGCGCCGGCGCGCGCGCTCGCGCGCCCGCCGCACCCCCTCCTGCTCGACCGGATCGTCGCTGTCGCGGATGCCGGCGGTATCGAGCAGCGTCACCGGATAGCCGTCGAGATCGAGATGCACCTCGATCACGTCGCGGGTCGTGCCGGCGAACGGCGACACGATCGCGGCGTCGCGCCGGGCGATCCGATTGAGCAGGCTCGACTTGCCGGCATTCGGCGGTCCCGCGATGGCGACCACCAGGCCGTCGCGCAAGCGCTCGCCGCGGCGCTGATCCGCCAGCAGCGCTGCGCAATCTCGTCGCGCAGCTCGCGCGCGACCGCGAGCGCCGGAGCGACCAGATCCTCCGGCACGTCGCCCTCGTCGGAAAAATCGATGCGCGCTTCGACCAGCGCCAGCGCCTCGATCAGCCGCTTGCGCCACGCTTCCGCGCGATCGCCGAGCAAGCCCTTGAGCTGCCGAAACGCCTGCCGGCGCTGCGCCTCGGTGTCGGCGCCGATCAGATCGGCCAGGCCTTCGACCCGGGTGAGATCGAGCTTGCCGTTCTCGAAGGCGCGGCGCGTGAACTCGCCCGCCTCCGCGGGCCGGCAACCCTCGATGCGTGCCGAGCGCCGCCAGCACCGCGGCGATCACCGCCCGCCCGCCGTGCAGCTGCAGCTCGGCGATGTCCTCGCCGGTCTCGCTGCGCGGCCCCGGAAACCACAGCGCCAGCGCCTCGTCGATCACTCGCCGCTTGCGGATCGCGCACGCGCGCGAGCGCGGCCTTGCGCGGCTCGGGAATTCGGCCGATCAGCGCCCGCAGCGCCGCGCCGGCCTGCGGTCCCGACACGCGCACCACCGCGATCGCCGCCGGCGGCCGGCCGGACGAGAGCGCGAAGATGGTGTCGGTGGTCGTCACTCATCGCGGGATGGCATTCGATTGCACTCGAGGTCGAAAGCGCTCAGGTTATGCCGTCGCGAGAACGCGGTGCGCAACGCGCAATCGCCGGAGCGCCTGAAAGGTCCGCAAAGGTCCGACAGGTCCGAAAGGTCATTGAGATGGAGTCACCGTCCCAGAATCTGCCGCGCGAAAATCGCCTTGCGGGCGAGACCAGCCCGTATCTGCTGCAGCACAAGCACAACCCGGTCGACTGGTGGCCGTGGGGGCCGCAGGCGCTCGCCGAAGCCCAGCGCGCCAACAAGCCGATCCTGCTCTCGGTCGGCTATGCGGCCTGCCATTGGTGCCACGTGATGGCGCACGAAAGCTTCGAGGACGACGCGACCGCGCGCGTGATGAACGACCTGTTCGTCAACATCAAGGTCGACCGCGAGGAGCGTCCCGACATCGACCAGATCTACATGTCGGCGCTGCATCACCTGGGCGAGCAGGGCGGCTGGCCGCTGACCATGTTCCTGACGCCCGCGGGCGAGCCGGTGTGGGGCGGCACCTATTTCCCCAACACCTCGCGCTTCGGCCGGCCGGCCTTCGTCGACGTGCTGCGCGAGGTCGCGCGCCTGTTTCGCGAAGAGCCGGAGCGAGATCGAGCAGAACCGTCACGCCCTGATGGAGCGGCTCGCCCGCGTGGCGCGCCCCGCCAACAAAGTGACGCATCGGCGCGTCCGAGCTCGACTCGGCGGCCGCATCGGTCGCGCGCGTGTTCGATCCGGTCAATGGCGGCTTGCGCGGCGCGCCGAAATTTCCGCAATGCTCCGATGCTGGAAATGTTGTGGCGCGCGGCTGCGCGCGGGCCCACGACACTCGGTTCGCCGAAGTGGTCGAGCTCACGCTCGAACGCATGTGCGGAGGGCGGCATCTACGATCATCTGGGCGGCGGCTTCTCGCGCTATTCGGTCGACGAGCGCTGGCTGGTGCCGCATTTCGAGAAGATGCTCTACGACAACGCCCAGCTGCTCGAGCTGCTGGCGCTCGCGCATGCGCGCACCGGCAAGCCGCTCTTCGCGACGCGCGCGCGCGAGACGGTCGGCTGGCTCGCGCGCGAGATGACGACCGCCAGAGGGCGCGTTCTGCGGCTTCGCTCGACGCCGATTCGGAAGGCGAGGAGGGCAAGTTCTACGTCTGGTCGCTGGCCGAGATCGAACAAGTGCTCGGCAAGGAAGACGCCGCCGTTTTTGCGCGCCACTACGACGTCACCGAGGGCGGCAATTTCGAAGGCCACAACATCCTCAACCGGCTCAAGCGCGTGCCGACCGACGACCGCGACCGAAAGCCGGCTCGCCGTCATGCGCGCCGCGCTTCTCGCCGCGCGCGCGCGGCGGGTGCGGCCGGGCCTCGACGACAAGGTGCTGGCCGACTGGAACGGCCTGATGATCGCCGCGCTGGTCAATGCCGGCCTGCTGATCGGCGAGCCGGGCTGGCTCGGCATGGCCAGGCGTGCCTTCGACTTCATCGCGCGCGAGATGACGCGGGGCGATCGCCTCGGCCATTCGTGGCGCGCCGGCCGGCTGCTTGTTTCCGGGGCTCGCGTCCGACTTCGCCGCCATGATCGCGGGCCGCGCTCGCGCTGCACGAGGCCACCGGCGAGCGCCTCTATCTCGAGCGCGCGCTCGCCTGGCAATCCGCGCTCGATCGCCATTATGCCGATCCGCAGCGGCGGCTATTTTCTCACCGCCGACGACGCCGAGGGCCTGGTGCTGCGGCCGCGATCGACCACCGACGACGCGCTGCCCAACCCGAACGCCCTGGTGGCGCAGAACCTGGTGCGGCTCGCCGTCCTCACGGGCGACCCGACATGGCGCACGAAGGCCGACCAGCTGTTCGACGCGCTGCTGCCGGGCGCGGCCGAAAATCTCTACAGCCATCTGGCGCTGCTCAATGCGCTCGATCTTCGGCTGCGCGCCGCCGAGCTGGTGGCGGTCGGCCGCGAAGCGGACCGGTTCGCGGCGGCCGCGCTCAAGCTTCCGTTTCTCGACCGGATCGTGCTGCGCGCGGATAAGGAAAGCGACCTGCCGTCCGCGCATCCGGCGCGCGCCGCGTTCGCGAGCCTGCCCGAGACCGCCATGCTGGTGTGCGTCGGCGAGCGCTGCTCGCTGCCGGTGACGCAGCCGGAGATGATCGCGGAGGCGGTGAGGGGGATGCGGACCGGGATGGCAGACCGCTAGGGCGTGTACTTATAAATCGATGCTCCGCGGACCAGGAAGCGTCTGATGTCCGCTTTGCC
This sequence comes from uncultured Pseudomonadota bacterium, assembly GCA_963791155.1. Lineage (GTDB taxonomy): Bacteria > Pseudomonadota > Alphaproteobacteria > Rhizobiales > Xanthobacteraceae > JAVDCA01. The sequence goes on along the minus strand of CAWBRI010000004.1, from coordinate 253,775 downwards.
CCTGACGGCGGCGCGAAAGCGGACATGCCGAGAAGTCCGGGCGGCTCACGCAATATTGGCCAGGGCCTGCCGCAGGAACGTGCGCACAAAGTCTTCGGCCGGCATTGCGGGCGCATACAGATAACCCTGCACCTCGATGCAGCCCAGCGCCTTGACGGTCTCGAGCTGTTGGCGCGTCTCGACGCCTTCGGCCGTCGTGGTCATGCCGAGATTCTTGGCGAGGTGGATGATGGCGCGCACGATCGCGATCGAATCGGGAGCGTCCGACAGATCGCCGATGAACGAGCGGTCGATCTTGATCTTGTCGAACGGGAAGCTGCGCAGATAGCTCAGCGACGAATAGCCGGTGCCGAAATCGTCCATCGCGATCCGCACGCCGAATGACCGCAACTGGTGGAGTGTCGTTCGGGTGGCCTGGTTGTTCTGAAGCAGCACCGCCTCGGTGATCTCGAGCTCGAGCCGGTGCGCCGGCAGGCCCGATGCGGCGAGCGCGTTCACGACCACCTGGACGACGTCCTGATTGGCGAACTGGACCGGCGAGATGTTGACCGCGACCTTCAGATCGCCCGGCCAGCTCGCCGCATCGGCGCAAGCCTGCCGCAGGACCCGCTCTCCGAGCGGCACGATCAGGCCGGTATCCTCCGCCACGGGAATGAACTCGGCCGGCGACACCGCGCCGCGCTGCGGATGGTGCCAGCGCAACAGCGCCTCGCAGCCGCAGACCGCGTTGGTTTTCATGTCGACGAGCGGCTGATAGTGCACCTCGAACTCGCCCTCGGCGACCGCCTTGCGCATGTCGACTTCCAGCGCGCGGCGCGCCTTGAGGCCTGCATCCATTGTCGCCTCGAAGAACCGATACGTGCCGCGGCCCTCGGCCTTGGCCCGATAGAGAGCCATGTCGGCGTTCTTGAGCAGCAGATCGGCGTCGGTGCCGTCCGCGGGCGCGCAGGCGATGCCGATGCTCGCGTCGATGTTGATGAGCTGGCCGTTGATTTCGCACGGCATCTTGAGCGAGTCACGAATACGCTGCGCCAAGCTCGCGGCGTCGTTCACATGCTCGAGGCCGGTCTGGATGATGGCGAACTCGTCGCCGCCCAGCCGCGCGACGGTGTCGACGTCCCGCACGCATCCGCACAGCCGCTCCGCCACCGCCTTGAGGAGATCGTCGCCGACCGGATGTCCGAGCGTGTCATTGATGTTCTTGAACGTATCGAGATCGAGATAGTGCACCGCGAGCTGCTGTCCGCGCCGCACGTGCGCCAATCCGGCCTCCAGCCGCTCGCGCAGGAGCACGCGATTGGGCAGGTCGGTGAGCGCGTCGTGATGCGCCATGTGGGCGATGCGCTCTTCCGCCTGCGCGCGATCTGTCACGTCTTCGACGACGCCGATCAGATATTGCGGCTGGCCGTGGTCGTCGAGGATCAGGTGCCGTCGCGACCTGATCAGCCGCGTGCCGAAGCGCGTCGCGATCGGCTTTGTGCCGTAGGAGCGCTCGGTTTTCGTTTCAAGCAGCTCCAGATCGTGAGCGCCGATCAAATCCGCGGTGGGCTTTGGAAAGATGTCGGCCGACGTCTTGCCGATGACCTCCTCGCGCGGCAATCCCCACAGTTCCTCCGCGGCCCGGTTGACCAGAATGTAACGCTGGTGGCGCGGCTCCTTCACGAAAATCGTGATCGGGATGTTCTCGATGATCGTGTTGAGGAATTTCTGGTTGAGATCGCGATCTCGTTCGGCGCGCCGCTGCTCGGTGACGTCGCAGACCGCCACCAGCGCGGCGGGACGACCTTCATATTCAAGCGCGCGCGAAAAAATCACCGTCTCGATTTCGGTCCCGTCCGCCTTGAAATGCCGCCAGGTCTCCTGGCCGTCGTTGTAGCCCTGCGCGGTGCGCACGAACTCGGAAATCCGCTCGCGCTCCTCGGCGCTGCGGATCTCGGGCAGCGTCATGGCCAGAAACTGCTCGCGGCTGTAGCCATAGTGCGACACGGCCGCATCGTTGACGGCCAGAAAGCGCATGGTCTCGCGGTCATAGACCCACATCGGCAGCGGGTTGCTCTCGAACAGCAGGCGGAACGACTCCTCCCGGCGCGTCGATTCGGTGACGTCTTCGTGGGTCGACACCCAGCCACCTTGCGGCACCGGGGCGTTGGTCACCGATATGGTACGCCCGTCCGGTAGCCGGACCGTTTTGTTTTCAACCTTTCCCTGGTCGATCATCTTGGCGAGGTACTGATCGGGCTCTCCCGCCAGGGTACCGGCAGCCTTGCGCAGACGCAGCACGTCGCGAATCGTCGAATCGCGTCTCACCGCGCCCGGCGACAGACCGTACATACTGAGATATTTCTCATTGGTCAGAATGACGCGACCGGTCGCGTCGTACATCTGAAGGCCCTGGCGCATGTTGCTGAGGGCCGCGTCGAGCTGCAGATGCCGCGCACGCGCGCGCTTGATGATCGAGCGCGCTGTCAGGAAGATCGTGCCGCCGATCAGCAGCACCATGAGGACGGCCGCGACGGTGAGATAGAGCGCGCCGTTCCGCCAATCGGCCAGCGCGGCCGACACCGTTGTGGCCGCCGCCACGACGACCGGGAAATGGGCCAGCCGATGGCCGGCGATCACACGCTCGTGGCCGTCGACGATGCTGTCGATGCGGCCCACGCCGCGACTCTTGTCGAGCAGCACGCTGCGGAACAGCGCACCGCCCGCATAGGAGGTTCCGGGCTTGTCGCGCTCGGGATGTCGCGCGAGCAGCGTTCCGTCGGCGCGGAAGAGCGAGACCGAGCTGCCGGCGCCCAGCTCGATGCTCTGGAAATATCGTTCGAGGTAGGTGAGCTCGATGGCGCCCAACACGACGCCGAGAAAGTTGCCTTTCGAATCGGCCGCTCTACGCGCCAGGAAAATGGACCACTCACCCGTCGTCCGATTGAGCACCGGTTCGCTGAGAAACGACGTCAAATGCGGGTCGGACTTGAGCGCCACGAAGTAGCTGCGATCCGAAACATCGATGTCCGGAACCGGCCAGCGCCGGGAAAAGTTGATCAATTTGCCTTCCGCGTCGATGATCGCCACGGCGCCGACGAACGGCAGGCTTGCGATCTTGTCCTTCAGCATCAGGTGCGTATCGCGCGCGGACAGGAGGCGTGCATAATCGTCGCGTGAGCCGACGGATGCATCCTTGATCTGTTCGATCACGCTCTTCTGTACGAGCTCGATAGCCTGAAACGCGTGATCGGTCTGCTGCGCCAGAACCAGCACGATGTTCTGCAGCTCGCGCTCCGCCTGCGCGAGCGCGCGATTGCGCAATTCGGAGAGAACCGCCCAGGTCCCGAGTGCGATGATCTGAGCGAGAAAAAAGCCGCACACCGCGAGCGCGGCGATGGGGCGGGAGACGCGCAGGCCCGGCGCGATCGCCGGATTGCCCGCCGCCGAAGCCAACGACGGTTCGGCCGCAACCCGCGGGGCCTCGATGGACGCAAGCAAGCGCATCGGCGCAGGATGCGCCGCCTCAATTAAAAAATGCGGCTTACCAGATCCCCGCGGGTGACAATTTACCGGGTTCTTGCAGGTTATTATTAACGCGTCATTGCAGGCCGAACAGAGAGCCCGCGCTAGGGTCGGAAGATCCGAATCCAGGCCTCCAGAAACCGCCTGGCCTCGCTCTGCGAGCCAGGGTGCGGCGCTCGTCAATCGAAACTTTACGAATTTGCCGTTCCGGGCAACCAGGCACAGGAAGCTGTCGACCGTCCCGACCTTCTCGTGAACATAGACGAAATCCGAGCAGCGCAGCCGCGGGCGCGCAACACGTAGCTTCGCGTGAGCACTACCTTGGAATAGACGCCCTCCCGCTCGAGCGCGATGAGGTCGCCCTGCGCCTGCCGCACCCGGCTTCTGACGAGGTCCGAATCCACGCCGTCCGGGATCGCGGATCGGCACGCGCCCCGGAATGACGAATCGGATTTCGTTCGGATGAGAACGACTTCTGGCGATCAGTCCGCCGGCGTCAAGTATTCATCGAACTCGAAGAATTCGCCGTTGCTCTTGGTGTTGCGCAGCTTGTCGAGCAGGAAGTCGATCGCATCCATCGTGCCCATGGGGTTGAGGATGCGGCGCAGCACATACATCTTCTTGAGCTGGTCGGGCTGCGTGAGCAGCTCTTCCTTGCGGGTGCCGGAGCGCGTGATGTCGATCGCCGGGAAAGTGCGCTTGTCGGCGACCTTGCGATCGAGGATCAGTTCCGAGTTGCCGGTGCCTTTGAACTCTTCGAAGATCACCTCGTCCATCCGGCTGCCGGTATCGATCAGCGCGGTCGCGATGATGGTGAGCGAGCCGCCTTCCTCGATATTGCGCGCCGCGCCGAAGAAGCGCTTCGGCCGTTGCAACGCGTTGGCGTCGACGCCGCCGGTCAAGACCTTGCCGGAGGACGGCACCACGGTGTTGTAGGCGCGTCCGAGCCGGGTGATCGAATCGAGCAGGATCACCACGTCGCGGCTGTGCTCCACCAGCCGCTTGGCCTTCTCGATCACCATCTCGGCGACGGCGACGTGACGCGACGCCGGTTCGTCGAAGGTCGAAGAGATCACCTCGCCCTTGACCGACCGCTGCATGTCGGTGACTTCCTCCGGCCGCTCGTCGATCAGCAGCACGATCAGGTAGCATTCCGGATGGTTGGCCGTGATCGAGTGCGCGATGTTCTGCAGCAGCACTGTCTTGCCGGTGCGCGGCGGCGACACGATCAGGGCGCGCTGGCCCTTGCCGATCGGCGCCACGATGTCGATCACGCGGGCCGAGAGGTCCTTTCGGGTCGGGTCCTCGATCTCCATCTTGAGCCGCTCGTCCGGATAGAGCGGAGTCAGATTGTCGAAGTTGATCTTGTGGCGCGCCTTCTCGGGATCCTCGAAGTTGATCGTATTGACCTTGAGCAGCGCGAAATAGCGCTCGCCCTCCTTCGGACTGCGGATCTGGCCCTCGATGGTGTCGCCGGTGCGCAGTCCGAAGCGGCGGATCTGCGACGGCGAGACATAGATGTCGTCGGGTCCGGGCAGATAGTTCGCTTCCGGCGAGCGCAGAAAGCCGAAGCCGTCCTGCAGCACCTCGACGACGCCTTCGCCGATGATTTCGATTTCCTTCGAGGCGAGCTGCTTGAGAATCGCAAACATCAATTCCTGTTTGCGCATCGTGGAGGCATTCTCGACCTGGTGTTCCTCGGCGAACGCGAGCAATTCGGTCGGGGTTTTGGACTTGAGGTCCTGGAGTTTCATTTCCCGCATGCGGGCTATTCCTGTGAAGACGACTGGCGAGGAGGCGGGGCCGGTCGATGAAGGCGGAAGGAAGGGATCGCAGGTCTTTGGGAGAGGTCGGGGGATCTAGCCCCTGAACCCGATGTGACCCCCAGTCATTCGACCGGTACGCGTCGACATCTGCCTGCGCTCGGGGAGATGTTGAGGAAAATAGGCAATCTCGGCCCGACACGCAAGGCCCCTGTGCGAACTCACGCGTGCGGTCAAGACGGCTTGAGGACGGCCAGAAGCACGATCCCGATCATCAGGATTGTGGGCACCTCATTGATAACACGATAGAATTTATGAGAATGCCGGTTCTGATCGGCGCCGAATTCGCGCACATAGCGCGCCAGCAGGCCGTGCACCCCCGACATCACGATGACGAGCGCAAATTTGGCCTGAAACCAGGGCGCCCACGCCAAGGCGTGCAGCCACGCCATCCACAGGCCGAAAATCCAGCTCGCGATCATGGCCGGGTTGATGATCGCCCGCAGCAGCCGGCGCTCCATCACTTTGAAGGTTTCGGACTGGGCCGAACCGGGCGCCGCGCCGCAGTGATAGACGAAAAGCCGCGGCAGATAGAGCATCCCCGCCATCCAGGCGATGACCGAGATAATGTGGAATGCCTTCAGCCACTCGTACATCGGGGCCTCCCGAAATCTGCCTCTTCACCTCTCCCACGCAGGTCGGGCCTGCCCGACCTGCGCACTATCGATGCCGAACTCGGGCTTGCCCGAGTTCGGATGCGGAGAGGGAGCGCAAGCGCCACACTCAACCCCGACGCACGCGCGCGAGCATCTGCTCCACATGGGCGATCGGCGTCTCGGGCAGGATGCCGTGTCCGAGGTTGAAAATGAAAGGCCTGGCCGCGAATGCGGCGAGAACCTCGTCGATTGCGCCGTCGAGCGCCGCGCCGCCGGCCAGCAAGGCCAGTGGATCGAGATTGCCCTGCACCGGCCGGCGGCTTTGAATCTGCTCGCGCGCAAATCCGCGATCGATCATCCAGTCGAGGCCGACCGCATCGATCGCCACCTGGTCGACATACCGCCGCAGCGAGCTCCCGGCGCCGCGCGGAAAGCCGATGATTTTCGCATTCGGCACGCGGGCGCGAATATTGGCGACGATCCGCCGGGTCGGCGCGACGCACCAGCGATCGAACTCGCCACCTCCCAGAACGCCGGCCCAGGTATCGAAAATCTGCACCGCGTCGACGCCGGCAGAAAACTGCTCGACCAGATAGTCGCTCGAGGCCTCGACCAGAATATCGATCAAGGCCGCGAAAGCCGCCGGCTCCCGATAGGCGAAAAGCCTTGCCGGCGCCTGGTCCGGCGTCCCGTGTCCCGCCACCATATAGGTCGCGACCGTCCAGGGCGCGCCGCAAAAACCCAGAAGCGCGACCTCGGACGACAGCTCGGTCCGTACCCGACGAATGGTCTCGTACACCGGTGCGAGCACCGCCGGGTCGATCCGCTCGGGCAACGAAGCGATCTCTTTTGAATTCATCATCGGCGCCAGCAGCGGACCCTCGCCGGCGCTGAATGTGACCGACTGACCGAGTGCATGCGGTACCACCAGGATGTCCGAGAACAGGATCGCGGCATCGAGCTTGAAGCGCCGGATGGGTTGCAGCGTGACCTCGGCGGCCAGCTTGGGCGTGAAGCAGAGATCGAGAAAAGCGGGGACCGTTTCACGAATCTTGCGATATTCGGGCAGATAGCGACCGGCCTGCCGCATCATCCAGACTGGTGGAATCGTGCTTCGCTGTCCCGAAAGAACATCGAGAAAAGGTGATTTGTACACGGGAGGCATGATTCACCGGTCTTCTAAAAACACTGTCTTAGATTCTGTTTGTTGAGTTTTTTAGGGGTGGGAAAAGACTCATGAATCGCAGCGCACAGCAAGCGAACGGGTTTTGCCACCGGCGACTGATCCGGCCGGACATTATCCACATCATCCACAACAAAAATTATCATGTTTTTACAATACCTTAGATCAGCCTTGCAGGCATCCGCGCGGGATTCCCCCAGTGTTGTTCGCTCCGGCATATTCGGCAAGCGGATTCATCCCCGCGCCTGTGACTATGTGGGTTGATCGCCGCAGCCGAAGGCCGGCCTGCTTGCACCGGCCGCCAAGGCATGGCCTTCTCCCCACTGATCCGCGGTTTTCCACAGCCCAAATCGATGCCATCGAAGACAACGAGTTTCTTTCATCTTCACCTGGTCTCGGACTCGACGGGCGAGACCCTGGTCACGGTGGCGCGCGCCGCGGCCGCGCAATATGCCACCGTCCATCCGGTCGAGCATATCTACCCGGCGGTACGCACCAACAAGCAGCTCGATCGCGTTCTGGCCGAAATCGAGGCCGAACCGGGTGTGGTCCTCTACACCCTGCTGGAGCCGGACCAGATCGGGCGGCTGGAAGAGAAATGCCGCGAGCTCGGCCTGCCCTGCCTGTCGATTCTCGGTCCGGTCCTGCGGCTTTTCCAATCCTACCTGGGCGCCGAATCGACCCATCGGGTCGGCGCGCAGCACATGCTCAATGCGGAATACTTCAAGCGCATCGATGCGCTCAATTACACCATGCTGCATGACGACGGGCAGCTGCCGGACGATCTCGATAGTGCGGACGTCGTGCTGGTCGGCGTCTCGCGGACCTCGAAAACACCGACCTCGATCTATCTCGCCAATCGCGGCGTCAAGACCGCGAACGTTCCGCTGGTTCCGGGGATGACCCGTTCCGTCCGAGCTCGAACGGCTGAAGCTGGCGCTGGTCGTCGGCCTGACGGCGAGCCCGGAGCGGATCGTGCAAATTCGGCAGAACCGTCTGCTCGGATTGAAGGCCCATCGCGACGACGACCAGTATATCGATCGCCAGGCGGTGGCCGAGGAAATCGCGTTTTCGCGCCGCCTCTGCGGCAAGCACAACTGGCCGATCATCGACGTCACGCGCCGCTCGATCGAAGAGACCGCATCCGCCGTGATCGCGCTGCTGGCCGAGCGGCGCCGCCAACCGGTGAATTGAGATGTCGCTGTGGCTGGCGAGCGAACCGTTGGTGCTGGCGTCGAAGAGCGCGGCGCGGCGCGCCATCATCGAGGCCGCGGGAATCCCGGTCGAGATCGCGCCTGCCGATATCGACGAGCGGGCCGTGGAGGCGCGCGCCGGCCCGCTCAGCGCGAGCGACGCGGCGGTGCTGCTGGCGCGCGAGAAGGCGCGCGTCGCCGGGGCCCGGATCAAAGGACGGTTCGTGGTCGGCGCCGACCAGACCTTGGCGCTCGGCCGCGCGCGTTTCACCAAGCCGTTCGATCGCGATACCGCGCGCGAGCAACTCCATTCGCTCTCGGGCCGCACCCATGAGCTCCATTCGGCGGTCGCGCTTGCGCGCGACGGACGGGTGGTGTTCAGTCACGTGGACACCGCAAAGCTGACCATGCGGGCGCTATCCGAGCGCTTCCTCGACAGCTATCTCGACGCGGCCGGATCCGCGGTGACCGCCAGCGTCGGCGGCTACCAGCTCGAGGGATTGGGGTGTCATCTGTTCGAGAAGGTCGAGGGCGATCACTTCACCATTCTCGGGCTTCCGCTGTTCGCGCTGCTCGCGTTCCTGCGGCGGGAAGGGTGCCTGGCGGGTTGAGCCGCGTGCCAATCATCTCCGGGTTAGTCCGTCATGGCCGGGCATAGCCGTTCGAAGAACGGCGTCGCTTCGCTCGCCTATGTCCCGGCCATCCACGTCTTTTATGTGGGTCGCGTTGCAAGGCGTGGATGCCTGGGACATACACTTGGGCCGGCCGAAGGCCGGACCCGGGTGCCGGGCATGACGAGTGAGCATCTAGCTGGCTGACGCGGGAGAACGCAGGCACACATGGTGATCCTCGGCCTCACCGGTTCGATCGGCATGGGCAAGTCGACCGCGGCGGATTTCTTCGCCGAGGCCGGGGCGCCGGTGCATGACGCGGATGCCTCCGTGCACCGGCTCTACGCCGGCGACGCCGCGCCCGCGATCGAAGCCGCGTTCCCCGGCACCACCGTGGACGGGAAGGTCGATCGCGGGAAATTGGCCGAGCGGGTGCTCAAGGACCCGGCGGCGCTCAAGCGGGTGGAGGCGATCGTGCATCCGCTGGTCCGGCGCGACGAAGAGCGGTTCCTGCAGGCGGCCGAACGCGCCGGCCACGAAGTCGCGGTGCTCAACATTCCGCTGCTGTTCGAGACTGGCGGCGACAAGCGCTGCGACGCGGTCGTGGTGGTTTCCGCCCCGGCCGAGATGCAGCGCCGGCGCGTCATGAATCGTCCCGATATGACGGAAGAGAAGTTCGCGAGCCTGTTGGGTAAGCAGATGCCCGACGCCGAAAAACGCCGGCGGGCGGATTTTATCGTGGATACCGCGACGGATTTCGATACCACCCGCGCACAGGTCCATGCAATTCTGCAGGCCGCCGCGAAGCTGCCGAAGCGGCGGCCATAGCGCAAAGACAAAAAGGAACCGACGACGAATGCGCGAGATCGTCCTTGATACCGAAACCACTGGGCTCGATCCGTTCCGCGGCGATCGGCTGGTCGAGATCGGGTGCATCGAGCTCCTGAACCGCATCCCGTCGGGCCAGACCTTTCATCGCTATCTCAATCCGCAGCGCGACATGCCGGCGGAAGCCTTCGCGGTGCATGGGCTGTCGGCGGAATTTCTCGCCGACAAGCCGCTGTTCGCGAGCGTGGTGGACGAATTTCTCGCCTTTCTGGCCGACGCTCCGCTCGTCATTCACAATGCGGGCTTCGACATCGGCTTCATCAATGCGGAGCTCGACCGCTGCGGCAGAACGGCGATCGCGCGCGACCGGCTGGTCGACACGCTGACGCTCGCGCGGCGCAAATATGTCGGCGTGCGCAACAGCCTCGATGATCTGTGCACGCGTTTCGGAATCAATAATTCCAGGCGCACCAAGCATGGCGCCCTGCTCGACGCGGAGCTGCTGGCGGAGGTCTATCTCGAGCTGATCGAAGCCCGCCAGGCGCAGCTCGGTCTTGCCGCGGCCTCCGGCCGGCCGGCCGTTGCGGGCGGCGCGGCGAGCGCGCCGCGCACGCGTGCGGTCCCGGTGACCGTGCGTCTCTCCGATGCCGATCGCGCCGCGCACCAGGATTTCGTTGCGACGCTCGGCGACAAGGCGATCTGGATGGATTACGCGGCCGGCGGCGCCGACGCCCCCAAGGAGGCCTGAAGCCGCTCAGGCTTGGTCTTACGGTGTCATTGCGGTCCCCGGGTCCGACCTTCGGTCGACCCGAGGACAGGCTCCAGCGGGCAATCCGGTATTCACCGCCGGTTCGACTTAGCGCACCGTCAAATCGCGGTAGCACGGAGTACTGGATGCCCCGCGTGCGCGGGGCATGACGCCGAGAACTAAGCCGGGGCAGCCGGCGTCTGCTGCTGCGCCTGCGCGACTTTCTGCTGGTAGAGCGCGACGAAATCGATCGGGTCGAGCAGCAGCGGCGGGAAGCCGCCGCTGATGATCGCGGACGCGATGATTTCGCGCGCGAAAGGAAACAGCATGCGCGGGCATTCGATCATGACCAGCGGTCCGATGCTGTCCGGCGGAATGCCCTGGAGATGAAACACGCCCGCATAGGTGAGGTCGAACGCGAACAGCGTCGAGTTATTGACCTCCGCCTTGCCGTCGAGCTTGAGCTCGACCTCGAAGTCGGTGTTCGACAGCTGTTTGGGACTCACATTGATCTGGATACTGATCTTGGGCTGCTGCGCCTGCTGGCTGACCGATTGCGGCGCGTTGGGGTTCTCGAAGGAGAAATCCTTGGTGTACTGCATCAGCACGCGAAACTGCGCCTGCGCGGCCGGCGGCTGTTGGGGCGGAGTTTCGGCGGGCGTCTGGCCGCCATTGGTCGGGTTCGCCATCTCTCGTGTCTCCGGCCGCGAAGGCTTGCTTGAACGACTGAATTCGGCGCGAATTCGGATTTCACCTCAGGGCCCGTCGCGTGGGAGCACGTGGGGCGCCGGATCTCACCGGAGAACGCCGTGATCGGCGGTGTGGCTAACACACGCGGTCGCACCGGACAAGGATTGCGGCTGCTCTAGTTGCTCTTGTTTTTGCGCATGATCTGGCCCGAAACGTCAGTCAACCCCGGATCAAGTCCGGGGCAGGCTTTTTCGGGATCATGCGCTAGGGTCGATCGGGCCTGGGCAGTTCTTGGTCCGGTACTGGGCGCCATTCGTCGGCCGCGAGGTCGATGACGGACCCGCCCCCGGTCTGCGGCCGGGCGCGGCCGATCGCGCGGCCAATGGTCGCGCCGAGCCAGCGTCGGACCGGCCCCATGAGCAGGCCGGCCCCCATCAGGTCGGTGATAAACCCCGGCAACAACAGAAGAATTCCCGCAACTGCGAGCATGACGTCGCCGCCGCCGGTCGCCGGCTCGGTCAGCGGGCTGCCGCGCAGGCCGGCCCGGAAACGGGCCATGTGTCCGCGCCCGGCGCGGCGCACCACCATGCCTCCGGCCAGCGAGGTCAGCACCATGAGCGCAATGGCCGCGAGCAGGCCGATCGTCCACGCCACGAGCCCGAACGCCACCAGCTCGGCCAGTGGCAGGAGCAGAAGCCCCAAGGCGATCCTTTTGCCAAGACGCACGGTCTCACCCGCAATACCTGAGGTTGGCGCAGCCTGCGCGATCGTTTAAGGTCTCCGCAAGGCTGCGGGATCCGCCGGAAGAGCCGGTAAGCCCATGATCGAGAGGCCGGTCGCGCAAACGTCGAGGCTGGCTTGGCGTTCGAGCCTGCTCCGGATCCCCTAATTGGTCGCATTTTCCCCGGCGAAAGCGGTATCCTCGTCGCCGGAAAATGCTCTAAAGTCCATGTGTGATTGCGTTTTCCCCGGCGAAACTGGTGCGCATGGCCGCGTCCGGGCGGGCCTTCGCCGGAAACCGCACTGACGCCAGAGAGGTGGCGCGCTTTCCGGGCGGTTGGCCGGTGTCCAGGCGGCCCGAAAGCGCATCAGCCTCTGGATCGACAAAGTTGCGTGACTACATGACCCTAGGAGGGCTGGTGCGCCGCTAGTCCGAGCCGGTCGCTACGGTCCATCATCGGCTGCCGAAAGCATGCAAGACGTGTTCGATATTTACACCATCATCTTTCTGGCGCTCGCGGTGTTCATTTTCCTGCGGCTGCGCAGCGTGCTGGGACAGCGCACCGGCCGCGAGCGGCCGCCCTACGACCCGTTTTCGGCGCGCGACGCCGTGCGCGGCTCGACCGGCGACAAGGTGGTGACGCTGCCGACGCGCGGCGTCGAGGCGCCCGCCAAAGCCGGCCGAGCCGGCGGAGCCGGCGGTCGACCGCTGGAAGGGCATCGCGCCGGCGGGCTCGGCGGTCGCGGCCGGTCTCGACGCGATCTGGCGGCCGACAAGACGTTTCGATCCGCGCCATTTCCTCACCGGCGCGCGCGCCGCCTACGAGATGATCGTCACCGCCTTCGCGCAAGGCGACCGGCGCACCTTGCGCGAGCGCGCTGTCGAAGGAGGTCTACGACGGCTTCGAAAGCCGTCATCCGCGAGCGCGAGAGCCGCGGCGAAACGGCCGAGACGCGTTTCGTGTCGATCGACACGACCGACATCGCCGGCGCCGAGCTGCGCGGCCGCACCGCGCAGGTCACGGTGCGGTTCGTGTCCCAGCTCGTCTCGGTGACGCGCGACAAGACGGGCAACGTCATCGACGGCAATCCCGACAAGGTCACCGACGTGACCGACGTCTGGACCTTCGCGCGCGATGTGTCCTCGCGCGATCCCAACTGGAAGCTGGTCGCGACCGAAGCGGGCCACTGACTCGGGTGAGGCGGGCGATTGCGCACGCCTCGATTTGCCTTGGCGGAACGCCCGGTCGGAATCGCGCTCGCCGCACTCGTCGCATGGTCGTTCTGTTCGCAGCCGCGCCGAGGCCGCGCGCCGGCACGGCATGTGGCGAAATGGCGGGCGCCCCGCGACATGGCGTGCCGTTGGCGCCGTTCGTCCCCGACGTTCCGGGCCCGCTGCAGGTTTCGCGACGCCCAGTTCGAGCCGGTCGACTGGAGCGACCTCGACGGCTGGCGCAAGGACGATCACGCGGCCGCCTTCGCGACCTTCCTGGCGAGCTGCCGGCCGATCGCCCGTGCGGCGCAATCCGGCCGGGCGAGACCCGCCCGATGTATCGGCGCGCTGCACGCGGTCTGCCGCCGCGCGCTGCGCGCGGGCGCGCTCGGCGAGGCGGCGCGCGCGAAATTCTTCGAGGACGAATTTCCGTCCCGTGCGCATCGCCAAGCTCGGCGAGAGCGCCGGATTTCTCACCGGCTATTACGAGCCGATCGTCGACGGCTCGCGCTTTCCGACCCGCGATCTTCCACGTGCCGATCTATCGCCGCCCGCCCGATCTGCTGCCGCCGGCCGGCGCGCCGCCGGAGCCGGCTTTCCCAACACCGGGCAGTCGCGTGCGCGCGCAACGGCGACGGCAAGCTCGTGCCCTACTACGACCGCGGCGAGATCGAGGACGGCGCGCTCGACGGCCAGCATCTCGAGATCTGCTGGATCAAGGACCCGACCGACGCGTTGTTCATCCAGATCCAGGGCTCGGCGCGCATCCGGCTCGAGGACGGCACTGATCGCTGCGCGATCAACTACGACAGCCACAACGGCTATCCCTACACGCCGGTCGGCCGCATCCTGATCGAGCGCAAGCTCGTGCCGCGCGAGGAGATGTCGATGGACCGCATCCGCGAATGGATGCTGGGCCAATCCGGACGGCGCCAAGGAGCTGCGGCGGCAGAACCGCTCCTTCGTGTTCTTCCGCATCGTCGGCCTCGGCGACGACCGCGAGGCCGCTGGGCGCGCAGGGCATGCCGCTGACGCCGGGCCGCTCGATCGCGGTCGACAAGGCGCTGCATGTCTACGGCACGCCGTTCTTCATCGACGCCGAACTGCCGATCGATTCGACGCAAGCCCGCCGACGCCGTTCCGCCGGCTGATGATCGCGCAGGACACCGGCTCGGCGATCGTCGGTCCGGCGCGCGCCGACCTCTATTGGGGCGCCGGCGATGCTCGCCGGCCGGATCGCCGGGCGCGTCCGCCATGCCGGCCAGTTCGCCATGCTGATGCCGCGCGAGCTCGATCCGGTCGAGGCGCGGCGCGCATGCCGCTGCCGCTGCCGCGGCCCGCCGACGCCTGATCGCCAGGCTGCAGCAGCCGAAGGTGCGCCGTCGCGCAGCGCCGAGGCGCCGGTCACGATGCCGAAACCGCGGCGAACGACCGATGAGCGCCGGCGAGCCGCACCGGAATCGCGCCGCGGCCGGCGCGCGCTGAGCGCCGAGGAGCGCGCGCTGTGGCGCGGCGTCGCCGCGTTCGGTCAAGCCGCTGCGCAAGCACGCGCGCGACGCGACGCGACGAGCCGGACGCCGTTGTCGCCGCGCGCCGCCGCGCCGCACGCCAAGCCGCTCAAGCGCCAAAGCCGTCAAGCCGCGCCGCCGCCGGCGCGTCGCGCAAAGCCGCCCGCGCCGCCGCCGCTCGCGCCGCTGGCGCGCCGCGAGAAGCAGCAGCTCGCGCGCGGCACGCGCGGCGATCGACGGGCGCATCGATCTGCACGGCATGACCCAGGCGCAGGCGCATGCGCGCGCTGGTGCGCTTTCTGCGGCGCGCCCAGGCCGACGGCGCCAACTTCGTGCTGGTCATCACCGGCAAGGGCGCGCGCGCGGCCGGTCGGCGCAGGCGAGCGCGGCGTGCTGCGCCGCCAGGTGCCGCTGTGGCTGGCGCTGCCGGAGTTCCGCGACGCCGTGGTCGGCTTCGAGGAGGCGCATCTCGGCCACGGCGGCGAGGGCGCGCTCTATGTGCGGCTGAGAAGGACGCGCTGGAAAAATTCAGGCCGTCGTTGCCCGCGCAAGCGGGCAATCCAGTGATTCCCGGGAATTGATGCATGCCGCAGGGAGCGACTCCCTAAATTGTTCGGATCGGCCTATTCATTTGAATGCCGCGGCCTTCGAGTGCACTGGATTGACCTCGCTTGTCGCCGGGCAATGACGGCGATAGGTTGTCGACGAGCGATGATCTACAAAATAAACCGGCTCAGATCCGCGTTCTTGGCCAGATCGCCACCCGGCTGCGCACATAGTCGCCGTCGATCGTGCACCGTCTCGCCGGAGCGGTCGGTCGCGCCGAACGAGATGTCGTCGAGCACGCGCTCCATCACGGTCTGCAGGCGCCGCGCGCCGATATTCTCGACCGTCGAGTTGACCGGCACCGCGACGTCGGCGATGGCGTCGATCGCGTCCTCGGTGAACTCGAGCGTTCACGCCCTCGGTCGCCATCAGGGCGACGTATTGCTTGATCAGCGACGCCTCCGGCTCGGTGAGGATGCGGCGGAGGTCCTCGCGCGTGAGCGCCTTCAGCTCGACCCGGATCGGCAGCCGGCCCTGCAGCTCGGGCAGCAGGTCGGACGGCTTGGCGACGTGGAACGCGCCCGACGCGATGAACAGGATGTGGTCGGTCTTCACCGCGCCGTGCTTGGTCGACACGGTGGTGCCCTCGATCAGCGGCAGCAGGTCGCGCTGCACGCCCTCGCGCGAGACGTCGGCGCCCATGCGGCCGTCGCGCGCCGTGATCTTGTCGATCTCGTCGAGGAACACGATGCCGTTGTTCTCGACCGCGTGGATCGCCTCCTGCACGAGCTGGTCCTGGTCGAGCAGCTTGTCGGATTCCTCGTTGACCAGGATCTCGTAGGATTCCTTCGACCGTGACGCGCCGCGTCTTGGTGCGCCGCGCCGAGCTTGCCGAAGATGTCGCCGATCGAGATCGCGCCCATCTGCGCGCCCGGCATGCCGGGAATCTCGAACAGCGGCATGCCGCCGCCGGAGGCCTGCACCTCGATCTCGATCTCCTTGTCGTCGAGCTCGCCGGCGCGCAGCTTCTTGCGGAACGTTTCCTTGGTCGACGGCGCTCGCGTTCGGCGCCGACCAGCGCGTCGACCACGCGGTCCTCGGCCGCCTGGTGGGCGCGCGCCTGCACGTCCTTGCGCTTGCTTGCTCGCGCGTCAGCGCGATCGCGATCTCGACCAGGTCGCGCACGATCTGCTCGACGTCGCGGCCGACATAGCCGACCTCGGTGAACTTGGTCGCCTCCACCTTGATGAACGGCGCGCCGGCGAGCCTCGCGAGCCGGCGCGAGATCTCGGTCTTGCCGACGCCGGTCGGGCCGATCATCAGGATGTTCTTCGGCATGCACCTCCTCGCGCAGCTTCTCGTCGAGCTGCAGCCGGCGCCAGCGGTTGCGCAGCGCGATCGCGACCGCGCGCTTGGCGTCGCCCTGGCCGACGATGAAGCGGTCGAGCTCGGAGACGATTTCGCGGGGGAAAAGTCGGTCATGCTTTCTGTTCACTCTCTCCGTCATTCCGGGGCGCGCAAGCGCGAACCCGGAATCCATCTTCGCTGCCGGTGATCACTGGATTCCGGGTTCGCGGGCTTCGCCCGCGCCCCGGAATGACGGCGACAATGACGGCACATGATGCCTTATGCCTTCAACGTCTCGATCGTCACGTTGCGGTTGGTGTAGACGCAGATGTCGGCCGCGATCGCCATCGCCTTCTTGACGATCGTCTCGGCGTCGAGATCGGTGTCGATCAGCGCGCGGGCGGCGGCGAGCGCATAGTTGCCGCCCGAGCCGATCCCCATCACGCCGGCCTCCGGCTCGAGCACGTCGCCGGTGCCGGTCAGCACCAGCGACACCTCCTTGTCGGCGACGATCATCATCGCCTCGAGCCGGCGCAGGTAGCGGTCGGTGCGCCAGTCCTTGGCGAGCTCGACCGCGGCGCGCATGAGCTGGCCCGGATACTGCTCGAGCTTGGCCTCGAGCCGCTCGAACAGCGTGAAGGCGTCGGCGGTCGCGCCGGCGAAGCCGCCGATCACGTCGCCCTTGGTGAGCCGGCGCACCTTGCGGGCGTTGGCCTTGACGATGGTCTGGCCGATCGAGACCTGGCCGTCGCCGCCGATCGCCACGATGCCGCCCTTGCGGACCGTCAGGATGGTGGTGCCGTGCCAGGCGTCGGCCGAATTGGATGGGGTTTGCATCAGGTTTGCACCGTGTGGACTCGGTCCATCTGGATTCGGACCGGGCAATGCAAACCCGCATGCAGGGACCTCGGGCGCTGTAATTCTGAGCACTGAGGCGCAGTTGCTACCCTCCCGCCCACGCAAATCGGGCTTGCCCGACTTGCGCACTATTCATGCGAAACCCGGGCAAGCCCGGGTTTCGTGGCGGGGAGGGTCGGCCGGCGCAGCGCAGCTGCGACGGACGGGGTGGGGGGACTACGCTTGCTCCGAGCAAGCTGCGCCCCCCACCCCTGACCCGCCTTCGCAAGAGGCTATGGCGGGGCAAGCCCCTCCTCGCCACGCGCAAGCGCGCGCGGGGAGGGGAACGGAAGCGCCGCAACTGGGGCAGGAAGACTCATGCTGCAGTAGCGAAGTTCGCGAACCCCTGGTAAAAGGCGCTCGGACATTCACGCGGACAGGCGATTCAGCAGGCATTTCATGCGCAAGGGCTCGGTCAAGCGCACCACCAAGGAAACCGACGTCGAGGTCGCGATCGACCTCGACGGCACCGGCGTGTCGGCGATCGCGACCGGCATCGGCTTCCTCGACCATATGCTCGACCTGCTGGCGCGCCATTCCCGCATCGACATCACCGTCAAGGCCAAGGGCGACCTGCACATCGACCATCACCACACCACCGAGGACGTCGGCATCGCGCTCGGCCAGGCGGTCAAGCAGGCGCTCGGCGACATGCGGGGCATCACCCGCTACGCCGACGTCCATATGCCGATGGACGAGGCGCTGACCCGCGTCGCGATCGACATTTCGGGCCGCCCGTTCCTGGTGTTTCGCGCCGAGTTCGCCCGCCACAAGGTCGGCACCTTCGACACCGAGCTGGTCAAGGAGTGGTTTCAGGCCTTCGCGATGAATGCCGGCATCACGCTGCATGTCGAGACTCTGTACGGCTCGAACGATCACCATATTGCGGAGTCCTGCTTCAAGGGCCTGGCGCGGGCGCTGCGCGCCGCGGTGGCGATCGACGAGCGCCAGAAGGGCGAGGTGCCGTCGACCAAGGGCACGCTCGGCGGCTGAAGCGGCTGGTGAGGTTCGATCCGCGCAGCAACGCACTCAGACTGCTCCCTCCCCCAGGAAACCCGCGCCCGCGCGGGTTTCGCACTATAATGCGCAAGTCGAGCAGGCTCGACTTGCGTTGGGGGAGGGTTGGGGAGGGGTCGTGGTCGTGAAGCGACTCGCATCGCCCAACCGCTACCCCCACCCCCGACCCCTCCCCACAAGGGGGAGGGGAGTTCGCCGAGACTGTGGAGCGTTCGACGACACGAA
The DNA here is from genome assembly GCA_963791155.1 of uncultured Pseudomonadota bacterium. Taxonomy (GTDB): domain Bacteria; phylum Pseudomonadota; class Alphaproteobacteria; order Rhizobiales; family Xanthobacteraceae; genus JAVDCA01. The sequence continues at coordinate 235,126 of CAWBRI010000004.1, read as the reverse complement.
ACGAGGTCCGGCCATGACGGTCTACATGGTGTTCGAGCCGCCCGCGGCCGACAGCGACCCGGCGGCGCGGGCCGAGCGCATCGTGTTCGTGCGCGACCGCTTCTCGTGGGGCGCCTTCCTGCTCGACCCCGCTGTGGATGCTGTGGCGGCGGCTGTGGCTGGTCTTCGTCGCCTACATGGTCGTGATCGCGGCGGTCACGGCCGGGCTGGGGTTTGCCGGCGTGGGGGCGGGCATGACATTCCTGATCGCGGGCCTGATCGCGCTGCTCGTCGGTTTCGAAGCCGCGAACCTGCGCCGCTGGACGCTGCTGCGCGGTGGCTGGCGACGCCGTGGCTGGCGCGAGGTCGGCGCCGTCATCGGCGACGACGTCGAGACCGCCGAGCGGCGCTTCTTCGACGTCTTCGTGGCCGCCGAGGCGGCGCGCAAGGCCGCGCCCCCGGCTCCGCCTGCGCCGGCCTTGCGGCCGGGTAGCGCGGCCGCCGACGTGGTCGGCCTGTTTCCGCAGCCGGGAGCGAACCGGTGAGCGTCGCGATCGTCGACTACGGCTCCGGCAACCTGCATTCGGCCGCCAAGGCGTTCGAGCGCGCGGCGCGCGAATCCGGGCACGACCAGCCGATCATCGTGACGCGCGATCCCGACGCGGTCGCGCGCGCCGACCGCGTGGTGCTGCCCGGGGTCGGCGCCTTCGCGGACTGCCGGCGCGGCCTCGATGCGGTCGCCGGCATGGTGGAGGCGCTCAATGTGGCGGTGCGCCAGCGCGGCCGGCCGTTTCTCGGCATCTGCGTCGGCATGCAGCTCATGGCCGAGCGCGGCCGCGAATACGAGGTGACGGCCGGCCTGGGCTGGATCGCGGGCGACGTCGATCGCATCGCGCCGTCCGATCCCGCCCTGAAGATCCCGCATATGGGCTGGAACACGCTCGACGGAGGCCCGGCCCCATCCGGTGCTGGACGGCATCGCGACCGGACCGTCCGGGCTGCACGCCTATTTCGTGCACTCCTATCGAGCTCAAGGTCGCGGACCGCCGCGATCTCGTCGCGCAGGCGGAGTACGGCGGACCGGTGACCGCCATCGTGGGCCGCGACACCATGGTGGGCACGCAATTCCATCCCGAAAAGAGCCAGCGCATGGGCCTCGCCCTGATCGCCAATTTTCTGAAGTGGACGCCATGATCCTGTTTCCGGCCATCGACCTCAAGGACGGCGTCTGCGTGCGCCTGGAGCAGGGCGACATGGCGCGCGCCACCATCTTCAACCGCGATCCGGCCGCGCAGGCGCACACGTTCGAGGAAGAAGGCTTCGAGCATCTCCACATCGTCGATCTCGACGGCGCGTTCGCGGGCAAGCCGATGAACGCCGCCGCGGTCGACCACATCCTGGAGACCGTCGGGCTGTGCGTGCAGCTCGGCGGCGGCATCCGCGACATGGCCACAATAGAGGCCTGGCTCGACAAGGGCGTCAACCGCGTCATCATCGGCACCGCCGCGGTGCGCGACCCGGCGCTGGTCAAGGAGGCGGCGCGCGAATTCCCCAAGCGCGTCGCGGTCGGGCTCGACGCGCGCGACGGCAAGGTCGCGGTGCGGCGGCTGGGCCGAGAGCTCCGAGCTCAGCGCGCTCGAGATCGCCAAGCGTTTCGAGGACGCCGGCGTCGCCGCCATCATCTACACCGACATCGCGCGCGACGGCCTGCTCAAGGGGCTCAATCTCGACGCCACGATCGCGCTCGCCGAGGCGGTCTCGATCCCGGTGATCGCCTCCGGCGGGCTCGCCTCGATCGAGGACGTGAAGCAGCTGCTGGAGCCGCGCGCCGCCAAGCTCGAAGGCGCGATCGCGGGCAGGGCGCTCTACGACGGGCGGCTCGATGCGGCCGAGGCGCTGCGGATGATGCGGGCCGCGCGGGTGGGGTGAGGAAATGGGTGCGTCGCACGGCTGAAGTCATGTCTGGTTTTGGGCGACGCCGAATGGACCGACATGGCGGCGACTTCTCGACAAAGTAGCTGCCAGAAGCTACCTTTGTGCCATGCGGTCTGTTGGCCTCAAAGTCCTCAAGAACAAGCTGAGCGAATACGTTCGCCTCGCTGCCGGCGGGGAGACCGTGCTGGTCACCGACCGCGACCGCGTGGTCGCGGAGATCGGGCCGCCCCAGACAGGTCGCGACGCGGCGTTGTCGGATGTGCTGCTTGCCGCGGCGGTGCGCGAGGGCTGGCTCACGCCGCCAGTGCGGGCCGGCGGGCAACCGCCGCGCCAGCCGGTGATGACGTTCCGGGATCTCATGACGGGCCTTGGGAAGGATCGCGAGGACCGGTGAATCGACCTCGATACGTCGGTGACGCTGGCTCAGCTTCTGGCGGAGGATCGTTCGCCCCCGGAGTCGCTTTGGCAGCAGCCGTTGGTCACGAGCCGCCTGCTCGAATACGAAGTGTGGACGCGAATCCACGCGCGCGGGCTCGCCGGCTCGCATGGACGGGCCATACGCGCGCTGATCGACGGTCTGGCGCTGATCGAGCTCACGCCCGCGGTGCTCGCGCGTGTGCTGGAGCCGTTCCCGGTCTCGGTGCGTACGCTCGATGCCATTCATCTGGCGTCGCTCGAGTTCGTCCGGTCCCGCGGCCAAGCCGTCGAGCTTGCAAGCTACGACGACCGGATGCTTGACGCCGCGCGCGCTCTGCGCATCCCACTGTTCGCGTGCTGATCCCGCTCGACGTCGCTAGGCCACGTCCAGGTAAAATACCCATGTTCAAGGTCCGCATCATTCCCTGCCTCGACGTCAAGGACGGCCGTGTCGTCAAGGGCGTCAATTTCGTCAATCTGCGCGACGCCGGCGATCCGGTCGAGGCGGCGATCGCCTATGACGCGGCCGGCGCCGACGAGCTCACGTTTCTCGACATCACGGCGAGCCACGAGAACCGCGGCATCATGCTCGACGTGGTGCGGCGCACCGCCGAGGCCTGCTTCATGCCGGTCACGGTCGGCGGCGGCGTGCGCACCATCGACGACATCCGCGCGCTGCTGCGCTCGGGCGCCGACAAGGTGTCGATCAACACCGCGGCGGTGAGCAACCGCCGGTTCGTCAAGGACGCGGCGGAAAAATTCGGCGACCAGTGTGTCGTGGTGGCGATCGACGCCAAGAAGGTGTCGGCTGCGGGCGAGCCCGACCGCTGGGAGATCTTCACCCATGGGGGCCGCCATCCCGACCGGCATCGATGCGGTCGCGTATGCCAAGGAAGTCGTCGCACTCGGCGCCGGCGAGATCCTGCTCACCTCGATGGATCGCGACGGCACCCGGCGGGGCTTCGACATCGCGCTCACCCGCGCGGTCGCCGACGGCGTGCCGGTGCCGGTGATCGCCTCGGGCGGCGTCGGCACGCTCGACCACCTGGTCGAGGGCATCCGCGACGGCCACGCCACGGCGGTGCTCGCCGCCTCGATCTTCCATTTCGGCGAGTACACGGTGCGCCAGGCCAAGCAGCACATGGCGGCCGCCGGGCTGCCGATGCGGCTCGATCCGTGATTCCGCCCTCGCGGCCGGCACACCGAGGTGATAAGTAAAATCGCATGACAAGCTTCACCCTCCACGACCTGGAAAAGCGGGTGCAGGAACGCGCCGGCGCGAGCGCCGAGACCTCCTATACGCGCAAGCTGCTCGACCGCGGCGTCGCGCAATGCGCCAAGAAGTTCGGCGAGGAGGCGGTGGAGACCGTGCTGGCGGCGGTGGGCGAGGATCGCGAGCGGCTGATCGGCGAGGCCGCCGATCTGCTCTATCACCTGCTGGTGGTGCTGCGCGCGCGCGAGGTCACGCTCGCGGAGGTCGAGGCCGTGCTGGCGACGCGCACCAGCAAATCGGGCCTCGACGAAAAAGCCTCGCGCAAGGGCGACTAGCGAAATCGATGCACAGTCACGCCATGATCTCTGAAGGCTCCCCTCCCCACGAAACCCGGGCTCGGCAGAGCACTTGCGGCGCGGCTCATTGTCCGACTGCTACCCCCCACCCCAACCCTCCCCCACAAGGGGGGAGGGAGCACGCGCAGGCAAGTTGCCAGCGCATGATCCCGAAAAGTTGACAGACTTTTCGGACAAGATCATGCGCGAACGTTAAAGGAGTTCGCGGACCACGATGGACCAGCGCGCCGACGACGGACTTTCGCCCTACCGCGTCTTCACGCGGACCGAATGGGCGATGCTGCGCGACGACACCCCGATGACGCTGACCTCGGAGGAGGTCACGCGGCTGCGCTCGATGCACGACCGGCTCGACATGTCGGAGGTCGAGGACATCTATCTGCCGCTGTCGCGCCTGCTGTCGATGTACGTCGCCGCGACCCAGCGGCTGTTTCACGTCCAGCAGCGCTTCCTCGGCACCGAGGACGCCAAGATGCCCTACATCATCGGCATCGGCGGCTCGGTCGCGGTCGGAAAATCGACCACCGCGCGCGTGCTGCAGGCGCTGCTCGCGCGCTGGCCCAATGTGCCGAAGGTCGATCTCGTGACCACCGACGGATTCCTTTATCCGAACGCGATCCTCGAGCGCGAGAAGCTGATGGACCGCAAGGGCTTTCCCGAAAGCTACGATCTGCCGGCGCTGCTGCGCTTTCTCACCGACGTGAAGGCCGGCCGGCGGCCGACGCGCGCGCCGATCTATTCGCACCTGGTCTACGACGTGATGCCGAACCACTGGGTCGAGATCGATCGCCCCGAAATCCTCATCGTCGAAGGCCTGAACGTGCTGCAGGCCGGCCACCTTCCGAAGGACGGCTCGTCGATCCCGTTCGTGTCAGACTTCTTCGATTTCTCGATCTATCTCGACGCCGACGAGGAGGTGCTGAAGACCTGGTACGTGAACCGCTTCCTGGCGTTGCGCGGGACCTCGTTCAGCGATCCGAAGTCCTACTTCCATCGCTACTCGAAGCTCACCGATTCGGAGGCGGTCGCGACCGCGACGGAGATCTGGACGCGGATCAACCTGGTCAATCTGCGCGACAACATCATGCCCACGCGCCGGCGCGCCGACCTGATCCTCGAGAAGAGCGAAAGGCACCGGGTCGAAAAGGTCGCGCTGCGAAAGCTGTAGAGTGCCGAAGCATCAATCCGGGGCGCGCACGCTTATTGTTGGAGCATGATCTTTTCCGAAAACCGGTGTCCACCCCGGATCGAGTCCGGGGCAGGCTTTTTCGGGATCATGCTCGCAAGCCGCGGAATCAAATCTTGACCTTCACGTTGTCGAGGCCCGGGGTCGCCAGGCGCACCAGACCCTTCGCGTCTTCCCGGTCGGCCGATAACTTGCCCGACAGAATGTCTCGGCCGCTCGCCTTCTCCTTGACGGCCCAATTCAAGACCGTGAGGGCTTCCTTGACGACGTCGGTCGCCTTGCTGGTCTGGAGGTGCTTCTGCAGCTCTTCCATGAACTTGTCGTCGACCTGAAAGCGCACTTCTGCCATGGGGCTCTCCATCAGGGTTCCAAATTTAATCCATAAATACTCCGCGTTTCATCCAAAATCAAGGACCGGATTTTGCGTTCTTGTCCCATCCAGCGCGTAACCATGTCGGCGTTTTCCCGTGACGGGGGTTAGGCTGCACGCGGGCGACGTGATATTCGCTAGGACAACCAGCGACTGATGCGGCCATCGCGTATTCCTCGACGTGGGTTTGATGCCGATTCAAGACGCACCGATCGCCACAGCGCCTGTCACCATGTCGGGCCACGTCCCGACGGAAGCCGGCATTTCGAGCAGCAGCCCGGGGCCGGCTCCGGTCTACGAGCCGGGGCGCATCCAGGTGGGCAGGGACCTCACGGGCTATCTGCTCATCATCGTTGCGGCTGCGATCTTCCTGCTTATGGCTTACCTTGTGGTGCTGGACGGATTTACGTCCGCCGAGGTCAGTCAAGTCTATGACCAGACGTTCCGGCAAATGGCGCAAACTCCGGTGCAGTCCGACGTCAGCGGGATAACGGCCACCGCGAAAATCTTCGATGCGGCGCGCACGAAGCCCGATGCCCCGGCGAACGAGAACGACACGAAACAGATTCGCGCCGTCGTGGACCAGCTCAAAGCCTCCAAAGCCGTCGCCGGCGCGAAGGCGGAACGCCTCGATCAGTGTATCCAATTCGCGACCACGAAGCCGACCGGCAAACAGAAGCCGACGGATGTTGCCAAGCGCACCGCTACGCTGAGCGAGTGCGGCAAAATCCTCGAGCCTCTGAGTCAGGTTTCGCCCGCCCAGGCGATGGATATCGAACGGCTGCGGCTCTTGAAGGATTACGCCAAGGACGCGCACGAGCACCGGCAAGCCTTCAGGTCATTTTGGCTGCAGGCCGCGCAACTCATCCTGCTCAATCTTCTGCTTCCGTTGCTCACTGCATTGCTCGGCTATATCTTCGGAACGCAGGCCCCAAAGTAAAACGCCGGCCATGACGGAATCCGCGGTGAGACGCATCACGCCGCGTGGCGTTCGGCGGTCGCGCCGAAATGCGCGATGTAACGCGTGCTGATGGCCGTGACCGGCAGCACGATGAACACATCGGTCGTCCCGAACTGGCGATCGACGACGGCGCCGTCCGCGATGCAGGCGCCGAGCCGCAGATAGCCTTTGATCAGCGGCGGCAGCGCGCGGAGCGCCGCCTTGCGGTCGATCGCGGTCTTGCCCATCCGGTTCATCTCGACGTATCGCCGCGGCAGCGCGCTGGTGCGCCAGGCCTCGGGGGCGCGCGCGAAGTGATGCAGGAACGAGAGCTGCGCGGCGAGGCGGTCGGGATCGGTGCCGTCGAGGCTGGCGCAGCCCACCATCACGTCGAGCCGGTGCTGGAGCACATAGGACCAGATGCCGTGCCACAGCAGCTCGACGGTGCGCTTGTTGCGATAGGGCGGCAGCACGCAGGAGCGGCCGAGCTCGAGAAATCTCAGATCACGATGGCGCCCCAGCAGCGCGCCGACGTCGAACTCGCCCGCGCTGTAGAAGCCGGCATGCCGCTCCGCCATGTCCTGGCGCAGGAGCCGATAGGTGCCCACGACCGCCGGCCTGCCGCCGCGGCGCGGGGCGGCGTGGTCGACCACCAGGAGATGGTCGCACACCGCGTCGTAGGAATCGATGTCGCGACGCGCCAGCAGCGCGGCGGCATCGGGGATCGCCGACATTTCCCGGTAGAACACGTCGAAGCGCAAATGTTGCGCGCGGCGCACGTCGGCGGCGCTGCGGGCGAGGCGAACCTCGAGCGTGCCGAGCCGCCCCAGCGTGTCGGCGGTGCGCACCTCGCTCTGGTCCGGCACCCGCAATCCGCCATAGGCGCGCAAGGCGGGCACGAGGGACGGGACGCCCGCCAGCGGCGCGCGCAGCTGGTCGATCCAACGGCGCGTCAATGTAGGGCGAGCGCGACTCAGCATGATCGGCAGTCTCCGAAGCATCGCCTCGCGGCGAGACCGAATCGCCGGGCTGCGGGTGCGTTCAGGATAGAGCATGTGGTGGGCACGGATTTGTGACAAGCGCCATCATGCGGCGTTGCCGGTGCGCCAATTCGGCCCGGTCGGGCGGGGTGAATCGCGAAGCCGGACGCGCCGGTCAGGCCGCGATCGTGGTACGCCGCGACGCCAGCAGGTCGGCCAGGCGTTCGCGATCGAGCGGCTTGGTGAGGAACGCGTCCATGCCGGCCGCCAGGCAGGCGTCGCGGTCGTCGCTGAACGCATTGGCGGTGAGCGCGACGATCGGCGTGCGCGCGCCGCCCGCCGCCTGCTCGGCGGCGCGAATCCGCCGCGTCGCCTCGATGCCGTCCACGTCCGGCATGTGCACGTCCATCAGCACGAGGTCGTAGGGTTCGCCGGCCGCGCGCGCCGCCAGCCAGCGAATCGACCGCCTGCGCGCCGTTGCGTGCCAGCGCCGGACGGTGTCCGAGCCGCGCCAGCAGGGCGCGGGCCAGCAGCGCGTTGATCTCGTTGTCCTCGGCGACCAGAATCGCAAGCCCGGTGGTGGCGCGCACGGCCGCGCCCTCCTCGGCTTGCATGCCGCCGGCCTCGCCGGGCGGAACTTCAAACGCCGGATCGCCGGCCGCAAAGCGCGCCGCGAGCGAGGCGGCACGCACCGGCTTGACCAGATATCCGGTGAAGCCCAGCTCCCGCAGATCCGCGAGCTCGTCGCGGTCGCCCGGCGTCACCAGCACGATGCGCCGCGCGCTCGCGCGCAGGCACGCGCGCGCGATCGTGTCGGTGGCTTGCGGCCCGATTGCGCGGTCGACGATGACCGTATTCCAATTCCGCTCGCGCAGGAGTGCCAGCGCGACCTCGGGATCCGCGACGACGCAGCTCTCGGCGCCCCAGGCCGAAAGCCGGCGCCCCACCAGCGATGCCGCGATCGTCCCCTGCGGGGGCGCGACGATGATCAGCGCGGCGCCGTCGAGGCGCGGCCGGACCAGAGCGGGCGCGGTCTGCGGCTCCGCGCCGGGCAGCGCGATGGTGAAGCAGAAGGTCGAGCCGGATCCGGGCGCGCTCTCGACCGCGATGCGCCCGCCCATGCGCTCGACGATGCGTTGCGAGATGGCGAGGCCGAGCCCCGTGCCGCCGTGCCGGCGGGTCGAGCCTCCGTCGGCCTGCTCGAATTCCTCGAAGATGCGCGCCTGCGCATCGGACGCGATGCCGATGCCGGTGTCGCGCACCCGGAACGTCACCTCGGCCGGCCGGATCCCGGGCTCGACCGTGACCGAAACGCCGCCGGCCTCGGTGAACTTCACGGCGTTGCCGGCCAGATTGAACAACACCTGCCGCACGCGCGGGCCATCGCCGACCACCTCGGCGGGGAGCCGGTCGTCGACGAACGAGGCGATCTCGATGTCCTTGGCGTGCGCCCGCGGGGCCAAGCAGCTCGACCGCTTCCTCGATCAGCGTCGTGAGCCGGAACGGGCGGGCGTCGAGGTCGAGCTTGCCGGCCTCGATCTTGGAAAAATCCAGGATCTCGCCGATCAACGACAACAGGGTGTCGCCGGAGGTTTTCACCGCCTTGACGTAGCTCGTCTGCGCCGGGCTGAGCGGGGTGTCGAGCAGAAGGTCCGCCATGCCGAGAATGCCGTTGAGCGGCGTGCGGATCTCGTGGCTGACCATCGCGAGGAAACGGCTCTTGGCGCGATTGGCGGCGTCGGCCTGGTCGCGCGCGTCGGCGAGCGCGCGTTCCACGAGCGCACGGTCGGTCACGTCGCGGCCGACGCTCTGCATCTCGGTCCGCCCGTCCGTGTCGGCGCGCACCGGCACCTCGCGCCACGCGATCCAGCGCGGCGCCTCAGGGGCTTCGATCTTCTGGTCGTGAACGCGCGTGCCGTCGGCGAGCACCGCCACATCTCCCTGCGCGACGACCGGAAGCACGAAATGGCTGCCGATCAGCGCGTCGCGGCCGCGGCCGGCGAGCTTGCAGAACGCGTCGTTGACATAGGTGAGGCGGCCGTCGCCGTCGCGGCGGATGATGACGTCGCCCTGCGCCTCGAGGAAGCTCTTGGCGCGATCTTCCGCCTCCTTGACGGCCCATTCGCGGTCGGAGAAATCCTCGAGCCGCGTGTCGAGGCGCTCGATCTCGCCGCGCAGGGCGCGGTTGCGGCGGACCATCAGGGCGAGCGCGCCGCAGGCCGCGATGGCGACGCCCGCCAGCAGCGCCATGTCGGAGTCGAAATAGAGGCTCGTGACGCCCGCGCGCGCGCCCAGCCAGTACAGCGCCGCCACCGCCAAGGCGGAGCCCGCGATCGCGATGCCGGTGATGACGAGCGCAAGGGCGCGCCGGGCGATGCCGCGCACATGCGGCGGCGACGAGTCCGTGCCGGACGGTGGAACCGGCTCGGGCTCGGCCCGCAAATGCGCGCGTGCGCTGTCGGTTTGGTGGCGGTCGAGCCGCATGTCCGACGTCCCAGGTCCGGAGGCCCGCACGCCGCGACGCGCAGCCTCGCTTGGTCCCATTTGGCCCTGTTCGGGCTTCTCGGGAGCACGGAATAAGGGACGATTGTTGCGATTTCTTATGCGGCGGGCCGTCGTCGCGCCTTTGCGGCGCGCACGGTTTACGGATTGTTAACGGCGCGGCCTTGATCCGGGCTGGTCACCGCGTCGCGGTCGAAACTGCGGCCCGGTATGGGCTCGTGCGCCCCATCAGCGCTGTTGGGCGACGTCGCGGATCCGGGACGCCTGCCACATGACGCCGAAGAGCGCGGCCGCCTCCTCGTGCGAGAAGCGCGCCGAACCGACATAGAGCTTCAAGTCCGGCGGATCGACCTCGCTTGCGAGGCTGACAACCTCGCTTGCGAGGCTGACAACCTCGCCTGCGAGGCTGATCGTCAGGTCGGGGACCGTTTCGTCCGCGTCGATGCGGATCGTCTTGAGCGGCGTCGGCGTCGCGCAGGCATTGTCCTGGGTGGCGTCGACATCGTCGACCAGGACGAAATCCGCGATGTCCGCCTGATCGACGAGCCGGATGCGCAGATCGGGATGCGCCGAGCGGTTGTCGATCCTCACTTTGTAGTCGGGCGCCGGCGCGCTCGCCGAGATCTGATAGGTCGAGGTGCCGAACGTGAAGCAGGGATGTGTCGGCGGCAGGAACGCTTGGGCGGCGGCCGGCACCGCGATCACGAGGCCGAGAAGGGCGAATTTTTGATAACGCTGCATGACGGCCCCCTTGTTCAGAGCGCGCGCGCCGCGCGTTCCCGATCCAGCGAGCGAACGCCCCTGCCGGGGGCGTGACGAGTATCCATGCGGCCCAGATGTCCATTGCGGCCGACGCGCCGACCACCTTACGCGGCGTCTGCCTTCGCGATCGTTAATAAGGGACGGTTAAGATAGCGTTCACCGCCTGGCGTGCGACGAACGGCGTCGCGTTCGCGCGCCGATGCGCTCAGGCGTCCGGGCGTTACTGTAGTTTCGTCGTCCCCAGCCGCAACGCGTTGCCGACCACGCTGACCGACGACAGCGCCATGGCGGCCGCCCCCATGACGGGCGACAGCAGGATGCCGAAGGCCGGATAGAGAATGCCGGCCGCGATCGGGACGCCGACCGCGTTGTAGACGAACGCCAGAAATAGATTCTGGCGGATATTGCCCATGACGGCGCGCGACAGCGTGCGCGCCCGGACGATGCCGTTGAGATCTCCCTTGAGGAGGGTAATGCCGGCGCTTTCCATCGCGACGTCGGTGCCGGTGCCCATCGCGATTCCGACGTCGGCGGCCGCGAGCGCGGGCGCGTCGTTGGTGCCGTCGCCCGCCATCGCGACGACCTGTCCGTCGCGCTTGAGCTTCTCGATGACGGCGATCTTCTGCCCCGGCAGGACCTCGGCCTCGACCTCGGTGATGCCGAGGCGGCGCGCCACGGCCTGCGCGGTCGTGCGGTTGTCGCCGGTGAGCATGACGACGCGGACGCCCAGCTGCCGCAGTGCGGCGAGCGCCTCCGGGGTCGTGGCCTTGACCGGATCCGCGATGGCGATCACGCCGGCGAGGCGCCGATCGATCGCGACCAGGACCACGGTGGCGCCGTCCTGGCGCAACCGCTCGGCCTCGGCCTCCAGGGAAGCGGTCGCGATGCCGAGCTCCGCCAGGAAGCCGGCATTGCCGAGCGCCACTGGCCGGCCTTCGGCGATTCCGGTCACGCCCTTGCCGCTCGGCGCGTCGAATTCGGTTACCGGGACCAGCGCGATGTTGCGCTCGGCGGCCGCATCCGCGATGGCGCGGGCGAGCGGATGCTCGCTCGATCGCTCCACGCTGGCCGCCAGGCGCAGGAGGTCGTGGTCCGAGACCGTTCCGGAACCGACGATCGCGACGAGTTTCGGCTTGCCTTCCGTCAGGGTGCCGGTCTTGTCCACCACCAGCGTGGTGACTCTTTCCATCCGTTCGAGCGCCACGGCGTTCTTGACCAGGACGCCGGCCTGCGCGCCGCGGCCGACCCCGACCATGATCGACATCGGGGTGGCGAGACCGAGCGCGCACGGGCACGCGATGATCAGCACCGTGACGGCCGCGACCAGGCCGTAGGCGAGCCGCGGCTCCGGGCCGTAGATCGCCCAGGCGGCGAATGCGGCGAGTGAGACCGCCATCACGGCGGGCACGAACCAGCCCGCGACCTGATCGGCCAGACGCTGGATGGGCGCGCGCGAGCGTTGCGCCGTCGCCACCATCTGGACGATCTGGGCCAGAACCGTGTCATGGCCGATCTTGTCGGCCCGCATCACGAAGCTGCCTTCGGCGTTGAGCGTACCGCCCACCACATGGTCGCCGGCCCGCTTGCCGACCGGCATCGATTCGCCGGTCACCATCGACTCGTCGACGCTCGACCTGCCTTCCGTCAGGGTTCCGTCGAGCGGGACCTTCTCGCCCGGACGCACCCGCAACAGGTCGCCCACCACGATGGCGTCGAGCCCGACTTCCTCGTCGCTGCCGTTCGGTGCGAGGCGCCGCGCGGTCTTCGGCGCGAGGTCGAGCAGGGCGCGGATCGCCCCGGAAGTGCGTTCGCGCGCGCGCAATTCCAGCACCTGGCCGAGCAGCACCAGGACCGTGATGACGGCGGCTGCCTCGAAATAGACCGCGACCGCGCCCTCATGGGTGCGGAACGCCGGAGGAAACAGGCCGGGCCAGAAGGTAGCGACGATGCTGTAGGCGTAGGCGACGCCGGTTCCCATGGCGATCAACGTGAACATGTTGAGATGGCGGGTGACGACCGAACGGGCGCCGCGCGCGAAGAACGGCCAGCCGGCCCACAGCACGACCGGGGTCGCGAACGCGAACTGGACGAGGCTGGACAATGCCGGGTCGACCCAGCGATGCGCGCCGGCGACGTGCGCCCCCATCTCGAGCGCCACCACGGGCGCCGCGAACGCGAGCCCGATCCAGAACCGGCGCGTCATGTCGACGAGCTCGGGATTGGGCCCGGTATCGGCCGACGCCATCATGGGCTCGAGCGCCATGCCGCAGATCGGGCACGCGCCCGGGCCGGCCTGGCGGATCTCGGGATGCATCGGGCAGGTATAGATGGCGTCGGCCGGCGCCGGCCGAGCGGCCGCCGGCGCGGGGCCGAGATAGGTCGCGGGATCGGCCGCGAACTTGGCGCGGCAGCCGGCCGAGCAGAAATAATAGGTGCGGCCGGCGTGCTCGGCGCGGTGCTTGGCGCTCGCCGGATCGACATCCATGTGGCAGACCGGATCCTTGGCGAGCTGCGCGCTCATCGCAGATCCGAGATATGTCGCGGGATCGGCCGCGAACTTGGCGCGGCAGCCGGCCGAGCAGAAACAATAGGTGCGGCCGGCGTGCTCGGCACGGTGCTTGGCGCTCGCCGGATCGACGTCCATGCCACAGACCGGATCCTTGGCGAGCTGCGCCGACGCGCCTGCGGCGCCGTGACAACAGCATCCGCTTTGCGGCGCGGCCTGCGGCGATGACTGATGTTCCATTGTGTTTCGTCCGCTTGACACCCATACCCCGTAGGGGTATATAGCAGACATGCAGACGCAAGCCAAGGCCTCCTGCCTCAAACGTCTCGGCCGGATCGAAGGCCAGGTGCGCGGACTGTCCCGCATGGTCGAGGACGACCGCTATTGCATCGACATCGTGACGCAGGTCTCGGCCGTGCGGGCGGCCTTGCGCCGGCTCGAGGAGGAGATCCTGCGCGACCATGTGGGGCACTGCGTCGAGCACGCGATCGCGGCCGGCAACAAGACCGATCAGCGCCGCAAGGTCGCCGAGCTGATGGATGTGATCGGGCGCGCGGCCCGGTGAGGAATCGCGGCGTGGGTTGCGCGCGTGCTCCTCAGCTCGCATTCAGCCGGTCGCGCAGCCGGACCAGTTGCGTGTTCAGCGTTTTCAGCTCGTCGCGCGATTGCTTGCAGGCCTCGACGACGCCATGCCCGACCGTCTCGGCCTTTTGGCGCAAGCCCGCCCCCGTCTGCGTCAGGCTGATCCGCACCTGGCGTTCGTCCGCGGCGTCGCGCGCGCGGCGGATCAGGCCGGCCGATTCCAGGCGCTTCAACAGCGGCGTGAGCGTGCCCGAATCCAGATGAAGCTGCTCGCCGATCTGCTTGACGGTGACGTCGTCGCGCTCCCACAGCGCCAGCATCACGAGGTATTGCGGATAGGTCAGCTTGAGCGCGTCGAGCAGCGGCTTGTAGACCCGGTTGAACGCATGCGCGGTCGAATACACCGTGAAGCAGAGCATCTCGTTCAGTCGGGACGCTTCGCCAGCCGGTTTGTCCGGCGTGTGTCTTGCCATGGCCCACCTCCGCGGGCCGCATCGCAGGGCCCGCATATCGGTTGCTCGTGCCCATCATATAGCGATTTATTCCCTTCACACAAATAGATTGTGCACAATCTATTTTCGCATGGCTGCCCCGCATTTATAGTGTACACAATTTCATTGTGTACAAGATAATAGCGGACTATGTACACGCCGTCGGTGCAGCGCTGGGGCAAGGACGCCACGGCCGGCTGGATCGAAAACCCACCCGAGACGTCGCGTCTCGATCCGATTTTTGAAACAGGAGATATGAACATGACCACCAAGAGCAAAATCGCAGCGCTCGCCGCCGTCATCGCCTTCGTGGCGGCCCCGGCCCTCGCGGGCGACCAGAACCTCGCCACCGAGCTGCAGGACAGCGGCCGCTATGTGGCGCAAGTGAACGTCCCGTCCGCCGCCTATGCGTCGGCTCGCAAGACCGCGCGCGTCCAGGCCCCGGCGGCGCAGCCGCAGGCGATCGACTTCCAGCTCGTCGGCCACAACTGACGCTGTCTTTCGGCATCGTTGCTTGATCATCCAAACGGCCGGCCCTTTGGGCCGGCCGTTTCCATGAGTATTCGGGTTTTCACGCCATCGCGGCCGGGCTGCGTCCGCTTTCCGTTCCGCGCCTAAGATTGCCCGCCGCTGCAATTGATGACCTGGCCGGTGATGAAGCTCGCGTCATCGGATGCCAGGAACGCGATGGCGGCCGCCTGCTCTTCGGGCAGACCGCGCCGCCGCAGGGCTTGCTGGTTGCGAATGTCCTCCGCCATTTCGTGCCGGTATTTCTCGGCCGCGTCCTTGGGGCCGTCGTCCGCCATGACGCCGGGCTTGATGAACTGCCGCGGCGTCACGCGGTCGGTGATCTCGGTGCCGCCCGGCGCCATGGTGTTCACGCGGATGCCGTAGCGGCCATATTCCATCGCCATGACCTTGCTCAACGCCACGATGCCGCCTTTGGCGGTCGCGTAGGGCAGCCGGTACAAGCCGCGCGGCGATTGCGAGCCGACATTGACGATCGAGCCGGACTCTTGCTCCATCATGATCGGCAGCACCGCCAGGCAGCACCACATCGTGGGGTAGAGCGAGCGTTGGAGTTCCAGCTCTACTTCCTCGGCCGTGTAGAGATGAAACGGCTTGATCCAGATCGTGCCGCCGACATTGTTGACCAGCACGTCGATCCGGCCATAGGCCTTGCGCGTCTGGCTCATCAGCTCCTGCGCGCCCGCGAAGACGCCGAGATCCACGATCACCTTCGTGGCCTCGACCCCGTGATCGCGCAGCTCGGACATCGTCTCGGTCGCGCTCGCCTCGACCCGGTCGGCGACGACGATCTTTCCGCCTTCCTGGCCTAAGCGTCGCGCCGTGGCCCGTCCGATCCCCTGGCCGGCGCCGGTCACGACACACACTTTGTCCTTGAGCCTGCGCGCGCCGGCCGCCCGGGCATCCAGCTCGACCGTCATGCTGTCTCCTTGTGGGTGAATCGGGTGGTCGGCGTTCGGGCCGTAAATAGGTTCAAAAAATTCTGCAACGCAACGGCCAAGGCCCGCGTCTCGCTCACGCCGCCCTCCGCACCTCGTCGGTGAGCGCGCGGTAGGACAGCGCCTCGGCGAGATGCACGCGGCCGACCCGTTCGGCGCCGTCGAGATCGGCGAGCGTGCGGGCGACGCGCAGCACGCGGTGATAGCCGCGCGCGGTGAGCCGCATCGCGTCGGCGGCGTCGTGAATGAGCGCGAGCGAAGCCGTGTCGAGCTTGGCGACCTCGTCGAGCACGGCGCCCTGCGCGGCCGCGTTGGTGCGCACCTGCGCGAGCCCGAGCGCGGCGTAGCGCTCGGCCTGGATCGTCGCGCGCCCGCGCCACCCGCGCCGCGACCTCGCGGCTGCCCTCCGTCGGGCGGCGGCAGGATGAGGTCGGCGGCGGTGACGGCCGGCACCTCGATATGCAGGTCGATGCGGTCGAGCAGCGGCCCCGACAGGCGCGCCTGATACTCGCCGGTGCAGCGCGCCATCTGGCCGCGATGGCAGCTGAAGCCGGGTTCGCTGGCGCGCCCGCAGCGGCACGGGTTCATGGCGGCGACCAGCATGAAGCGCGCCGGATAGGTGACGCGATGATTGGCGCGCGCGATCGCGACCTCGCCGGTCTCGAGCGGCTGGCGCAGCGAGTCGAGCACGCGCGGATCGAATTCGGGAAACTCGTCGAGGAACAGCACGCCGTGATGGGCGAGCGAGATCTCGCCCGGCTTGGCGCGCAAGCCCGCCGCCGACCAGCGCCGCCATGCTGGCCGAATGATGCGGCGCGCGGAACGGCCGCCGGTTGGTGAGCGCGCCGCCGTCGAGCTCGCCCGCGATCGAGGCGATCATCGAGACCTCGAGCAACTCGGCCGGCGCGAGCGGCGGCAGGATCGAGGGCAGCCGCGCCGCCAGCATCGACTTGCCGGCGCCCGGCGGTCCGACCATCAGGAGATTATGTCCGCCGGCGGCCGCGACCTCGAGCGCGCGCTTGGCGCTTTCCTGGCCCCGGATGTCCTTGAGATCGAGCGCCGGCGCCGTCGCTGGTGCGGATCTTCGGCTGCGGGCCGCAGCAGCACCTGCGTGCCCTTGAGGTGATTGGCGAGCTGGATCAGCGACGGCGGCGCCACGATCTCCATCTCGGGGCTCGCCCAGGCGGCCTCGGGCCCGCACGCGGCCGGGCAGATCAGGCCCTTGCTGGCGCGCATTGGCCCCGATCGCCGCCGGCAGCACGCCGGCGACCGGCGCGATCGCGCCGTCGAGGCCAAGCTCGCCGAGCACCACGTAGCCGGTGAGCGCGTCAGGCGGGATCGCGCCGATCGCCGCCATCAGGCCGAGCGCGATCGGCAGGTCGTAATGGCTGCCTTCCTTGGGCAGATCGGCGGGCGCGAGATTGACCGTGATGCGACGCGACGGCAGCGCCAGCCCGGACGCGGTCAGCGCCGCGCGCACCCGCTCGCGCGCCTCCGACACCGCCTTGTCGGGCAAGCCCGACCACGTTGAAGGCCGGCAGCCCGGGCGCGACCTGCACCTGGACCGTGACGTTGCGCGCCTCGATGCCCTCGAACGCGACGGTGGCGACCCGCTGGACCATGCCTCACCCGCTAGCCAAGCCGGGCCAGAGAATAGCGGAAAACTGTGGGCCGAACAAGAACATTTGCAGAACGAACCAAATCTGCTTAGATGCGTTGAAACCTAAAGACCCACGCAGGGAGCGTCAGGTGATTGATATCAAAGAACTTCAAGGCGCGGCCCAAGACGCCACGCAAAGCACGTTGCGGCAGGCGCGCCACGCCCGCCTGCAGGCCCAGCGGGCGAGTTGCGAGATGGAAGAGTTCGCCGCCGTCCTGCATCAGCAGGCCGCCGGTCGGCCGCTGGCCGCAGCTCACGCGGGCGAGCTTCGGACCGAGTGTTTGCGTGCTGTCGGGCTGAGCCGCTTCAGGCCTTTCGCTTCGCCTCGATGCGGTCCCAGATCATCGCCGCGATGTCGGGTCCGCCGAGCCGCTTGATCGCGCGGATGCCGGTCGGCGAGGTGACGTTGATCTCGGTGAGGAAGCCGTCGATCACGTCGATGCCGGCGAACAGGAGGCCGCGCTCGCGCAGCGCCGGCCCGAGCCGCTCGCAGATCTCGCGCTCGCGCGCCGTCAGCTCGGTGGCCTCCGCCGCGCCGCCGCGCACCATGTTGGAGCGCAGATCGTCGGCCGCCGGCACGCGGTTGACGGCGCCCGCGAACTCGCCGTCGACCAGGATGATGCGCTTGTCGCCGTGCTTCACCGCCGGGAAGATACTTCTGCACCACCCAGGGCTCGCGGAAGGTGGCGGCGAACATGTCGTAGAGCGAGCCGAAATTGAGATCGTCGGCGGTGACGCCGGAACACCGCGCCGCCGCCATGGCCGTAGAGCGGCTTCATCACGATGTCGCCGTGCTCGGCGCGAAACGCCTTGATCTCGGCGAGGTCGCGGGTGACCAGCGTCGGCGGCATCAGGTCGGGAAATTCGGTGACGAACACCTTCTCGGGCGCGTTGCGCACATGGCGCCGGGTCGTTGACCACCAGCGTCTGCGGGCTGCACGCGCTCGAGCAGATGGGTCGCCGTGATATAGGCGAGGTCGAACGGCGGGTCCTGGCGCATCAGGATGACGTCGAAGGACGCGAGCGTCGACGCGCTTTTCCTCGCCCAGGCGCGAAATGGTCGCCCTCGGTGTCGCGCACCGTCAGCGGCCGGACGGTCGCGAACACCTGGTTCTCGCGCAGCGCCAGCCGGTCGGGCGTGTAATAGGCCAGCGTCGTGGCCGCGCGCCTGCGCTTCCAGGAGCAGCGCGAAGGTCGAATCGCCCGCGGATGTTGATCCGCTCGATCGGGTCCATCTGGACGGCGACATTCAGAGGCATTATGCCGATCCCTTGCGGAAATTAATCGACAACGGTTAGTTAACATCTTACCGGCAAGTTTAGGCACTTGCCCTTCCCTGGCGCCATCGCGGAGCGACCGGAATGCTTAAATTGCCCAAGCTTTCCATCGCGGCCAAGCTCTATTCCATCTTCGCCCTGCTTGCCCTGGTCACGGCG
Organism: uncultured Pseudomonadota bacterium; assembly: GCA_963791155.1. Classification (GTDB taxonomy): domain Bacteria; phylum Pseudomonadota; class Alphaproteobacteria; order Rhizobiales; family Xanthobacteraceae; genus JAVDCA01. The sequence goes on along the minus strand of CAWBRI010000004.1, from coordinate 216,345 downwards.
CTCGATCGCGGTCGTTTCCAATCTCGCAACCGGCAGAACGCCCAGCTGGCCGACGAGATCGCGGTCGCGGCGGCGGCGGCGGAGAACATCGAGCGGGTGAACGGGCTGATCTATGCGGTCGTCATGGAGTCGCGCGGCATCTACATGTCGAGCGACCTTCCGACCGTCAAGAAATACGGCGAGGGCCTGCTCAAGTTCAACGATCAGATCGCCGGCGTGGTGGCCAAATGGCAGAAGCTGGTGCGTGCCGACGACGCCGAGCAGTTCGCCGCCTTCGCCAAGCGGATCGAGCAGTTCCACGAATTCCGCAAGGAGCTGGTGCGCCGCGCGGTCGAGATCTCGCCCGCGGCCGGCCGCGAATGGGGCGACAACGACGCCAACCGCAACGTCCGCACGGCGCTCAACAAGGACCTCGAGGCGCTCGCCAAGATCTATGCCGAGCGCTCGCAACGGATCTACGCGAAGCTGCGGCCGATATCGCAGGTCACCGCCTGGTTCGTGACCGCGCTTGCGGCCGCCGCCTTCGTGCTGGTCGGCATCGGGGCGTTCTGGTCATCTGGCGCGCCATCGCGCGGCCGCTGTCGGCGATCACCCGAGTGACCGAACCGGTCGCGCGGCGGGCGACGTCGAGCTGACGGTCCCCCATCGGGGCCGGCACGACGAGATCGGCGCGCTGGCGCGCTCGATCGAGGTCTTCCAGGATGCGATGCGGCACAACCAGGAGCTCAACCGCAAGATCACCGAGGAGGCGGCGGTTCGCGACGCGCGCGCCCGGCAGATCGAGACCACGGTCGAGGCCGTTCCGCGCCTCGGTCGACCAGGTGCTCGAAATCGCTGGCCGACAATTCCGCATCGATGCGCGACGTCGCCGCAGATCGATCTCCGGCGTCGCGATCGGACGCGTCGAGCCAGGCCGCCGACGCGGCCGGCGCCTCGCGCCAGGCGTCGACCAACGTGCAGCGACGGTCGCCGGCGCCGCCGAGGAGCTCGCGGCCTCGCTGGAGGAAATCGACCGCCAGGTGACGCAGGCCGACCAACGTGGTCGAAGGAGGCCGACGCCAAGACCGGGCGCTCGGTCGCCGAGATCGACGGCGCTGGCGGCGATGCAGCGAGCGCATCGGCGCTGGTCATCAGCTGATTCAGGCGATCGCCGAGCAGACCAATCTGCTGGCGCTCAACGCCACCATCGAGGCGGCGCGCGCCGGCGAGGCCGGGCGCGGCTTCGCCGTGGTGGCGCAGGAGGTCAAGGCGCTGGCCGGGCAGACCGCCAAGGCGACGAGCGAGATCGCCGCGCAGATCGCCGCGATCCAGGACTCGACCAAGAGCGCGGTCGCGGCCGTGCGCGACATCGGCCAGGCGATGCGCGGCATCGACGAGGTCACCTCGGCGATCGCGGCCGCGGTCGAACGAGCAGGGCGTCGCCACCCAGGAGATCTCGCGAACGCCCAGATGGCGGCCCAGGTGAACCAGACGCTCGCGACCAACATCGCGTCGGTCAACCGGGCGATCGGCGAAACCAAGGATTCGGCCAGCATGGTGCTGTCGGCCTCGGAACAGCTCGCCAGCGAAGCCGATCATCTGACGCGCGCGGTCGCCGCGTTCTTCGCCGATCTGCAATCCGGCGCCGGCGCACCGGCGGCCGAGAAGCCGCGCGCCGCCTGAGCGGCGTCCGCGCACCGAAGTCGAGCCCGCCCCTCAGGTCGAAGGCGTCGAAGCCGCCGGAATGTGCTGCGGCGCGGCCGCTGCGCGCCACCAGGACCACGTCGAAGCGGATCTCGCGCGCGCCGTCGTCCGGATGATCGGCGAGCCAGGCCTCGGCGGCCGCGACGATGCGCCGCTGCTGGCGCGGCGTGACCGACTTCGGCGGCGTCGTCGAGCCGGTCGCGCGCCTTGACCTCGACGAACACCAGAGCTCGGCGCCGCGCCGCGCCACGATGTCGATCTCGCCGACCGGGCTCTGAAGCGCCGCGCCACGATGCGATAGCCCTTGGCCGATCAGGTAGGCGGCGGCGCGGCTTTCCGCCGAGAGGCCGACCCGGAACGCGGCCTGCCGCGCGATGCGCTGCGGCGCGCCGGCGTCCGGTCAGATCGCTCATCGCGGCGCTCCTCGGCGAGCGCGAGCGCGCGCTGATAGACCTGGCGGCGCGGCTCGCCGGTCGCGGCGGCGACCGCGCCGACCGCGTCCTTGACGGCGCTGGGTGCGCAGCGCCTGCCGCAACAGCTGCGTCGATCGTCCTCGGCGAGCGGCGCGGGCGCTTCGCGGCGGCGCGATCACGAGCACGAACTCGCCGCGCGTCTCGGCCGCCCTCCGCATAGTGCGCGGGCGAGCGCCGCGAGATCGTCGCGGCGCACCTCCTCGTGCAGCTTGGTCAGCTCGCGGCAGATCGCGGCCTCGCGGTCGCCGAGCCCGGCCGCGAGATCGGCGAGCGCCGCGGCGAGGCGCGGGCCGGTCTCGAACAGCACCAGCGTCGCCGGAATGCGCGGCGAGCTCGGCGATGCGGCTCGCGCCGCGCGGCTTCCTTCGGCGGCAGAAAGCCTTCGAAGAAGAACCGGTCGGTCGGCAGGCCCGCGACCGTCAGCGCCGTCAGCACCGCCGAGGCGCCGGGCACGCGCCGTCACCGGCGTGCCCGGCGTCCTGCGCGGCGCGCACCAGCTTGTAGCCCGGATCGGAGATCAGCGGCGTGCCGGCGTCCGACACCAGCGCGACCGCGCCGCCGTCGCGCGAGGCGCGCCAGAATTTTCGGCCGCGCGGCCGCGGCATTGTGATCGTGATAGGGCGTGAGCGGCGTCGTGATGCCGTAGCGGTCGAGCAGCTTGCGCGGTGACGCGGGTGTCCTCGCAGGCGATCAGATCGGCGGCGGCCAGCGTCTCGAGCGCGCGCAGCGTGATGTCGCCGCAGATTTCCGATCGGCGTCGCGACCAGATAGAGGCCGCGGAGCAAGCGCGCGCGCCGCGAGCTCGCGGCCGTGCAGCACATAGGTCCCGGATCCCGGGAGCTCGATCCGGCCGCCTGTTCGGGCTGTCCGTCGCCGTCATCCATGCCGCCAGCTGTAGCCGGAGCGCCGCGCCGCGTCATGCCGGGCGCCGGCGATCCGCCATTTCGTCAAGCTTTTGACTTGGTTAACCATTCGCCGACAATATGCCTGATTGGCGTGCCAGCGGACCGGCTTGCCGTTGCGCTGACGCGCAGGTCGTCGAGGAGACCGGTCGATGTTCCGCATGCCGCAGGCCGAGCCGCCGGCGCAGCGCCCGCCGCGGGTGGCGCGACGCGCTGGTGGCCGGCGTGGCGGCGTTCCTGGCGGCCTGCTCGCGGCGCCGGCATGCCCGACCGGCGACCTGTCAACGCACGGCCGGCGCCGCCGCCGCCGCCGACCAGGCAGCCGCAGACGCGATCGGCGCCGGCCAGGTCAAGGTCGCGCTGATCCTGCCGCTGTCGGCCAGCGGCAATGCCGGGCTCGCCGGCCAGTCGATGCGCAACGCCGCCGAGATGGCGCTCGCCGAGTTCAACAATCCGAACATCCAGCTGCTGGTGCAAGGACGACGGCGGCACCGCCCAGGGCGCGCAGCAGGCCGCGCAGCAGGCGCTCGACGAAGGCGCCGAGATCATCCTCGGTCCGCTGTTCGCCCAATCGGTCAGCGCCGGCCGGTCAGGTCGCGCGCGCGCGCGGCGTGCCGGTGATCGCGTTCTCGACCGATGCCAATGTGGCGGCGCGCGGCGTCTATCTGCTGAGCTTCCTGCCCGAGTCCGACGTCGACCGCGATCGTCGACTACGCCGATCGCGCAGGGCAAGCGCTCGTTCGTCGGCGCTGGTGCCGGACAATGCCTACGGCATCGTGGTCGAGGCGGAGTTCAAGCAGATGCGTCGCGCGCAAGGGCGGCCGCGTCGTCGCGCTCGAGCGCTATCCGCCGATCGACGCGCAGCATGCAGGACGCCGCGCAGCATGATCGCGCAGGCGGCGGCGCGCGCCGATGCGATCTTCATTCCGGACGGCGGCGACGCCGTCGCCGGCGGTGGCGCAGGCGCTCGCCGCCAGCGGCGTCAACCTCAAGCGCCTGCAGCTCCTCGGCACCGGCCTGTGGGACGATCCGCGCATCTTCGCCGAGCCGGCGCTGCAGGGCGGCTGGTATCGCGGCGCCCGATCCCAGGCCGGCTTCCGCACTTTCTCCGGCCGCTATCGCGCGCGCTACGGCCAGGACCCGGTGCGCACCGCGACGCTCGCCTATGACGCGGTCGCGCTCGTCGCCGCGCTGGTCAAGACGCAAGGGCCGCAGCGCTTCTCCGACCGAGGTGCTGACCAATCCGTCGGGCTTCGCCGGCATCGACGGCGTGTTCCGCTTCCGCCCCGACGGCACCAATCAGCGCGGCCTCGCGGTGCTGCGCGTGACGCCGACCGGCGGCGCAGGTCGATCAGCCCGGCGCCGCGCGCGTTCAGCGGGATCGGGAACGTAGCCGCAGGTCTCACGCCGCGAGATCGGCCACCACCGCGTCGAGCACCGGAAAGCCCGCTGCGCGTGACGCGCAGGCGGCCGTCCGGCGTCGTCTCGACAAAGCCGTCGCCGCCGAGCGCGGCGATGCGCTCGCGGATCGAGCGGGCGGCCGGCGAGCGCCGCGTAGCGCGCCGGATCGATGCCTTCGGCGAGCCGCAGGCCCATCAGCAGGAATTCGTCGGCCAGCTCGTCGCGCGTCGAGCGCGTCGTCGGTGATGAGGCCGTGGCCGACGCGCTTCGACCCGCATCAGCCAGGCTTCCGGCCGCTTCTCGGTCGCGGTGGCGTGGCGCGTGCCGTCGATCATCGAGCCGGCCATGCGCGCCGGGGCCGATGCCGGCATATTCGTGGTAGCGCCAGTAGACGAGATTGTGCCGGCACTCGGCGCCGGGCCGCGCGTGGTTGGAAATCTCGTAGGCCGGCAGGCCGGCGCGCGGCGCAGATCTCCTGCGTCATGTCGTAGAGATCGCGCGCGCGTGTCGTCGTCGGGGACGACGAGCTTGCCGGCGGCGTGCAGCGCCGCGAACGGCGTGTCCGGCTCGATGGTGAGCTGATAGAGCGACAGATGCTCGGCCGCTTCGCGCGATGGCGCGCGCGAGCTCGGCGCGCCAGGCCGCCGGCGTCTGGCCCGGCCGCGCATAGATCAGATCGAACGAATAGCGCTCGAACATCGGCGCGCGCGATCGCGACGGCGTCGAGCGCCTCCTGCGCGGTGTGCAGGCGGCCGAGCGCCTTGCAGCGACGCGTCGTCGAGCGCCTGCACGCCGAGCGACACGCGATTGACGCCGGCCGCGCGATAGCCGCGAAAGCGCGTCGCCTCGACGCTGGTCGGATTGGCCTCGAGCGTGACCTCGACGTCGGGCGCGACGCGTCCAGTGCTTGCCGATCGCGTCGAGGATGGCGCCGACGGTCTGCGGCTGCATCAGCGACGGCGTGCCGCCGCCGAAGAAGATCGTCGACACGGTGCGGCCGGGCGCGCGCGCGGCGGTCGCGGCGATCTCGGCCGCGAAGGCGCGCACGAAGCGCGCCTCGTCGATCGCGGCGTGGCGGACATGGCTGTTGAAGTCGCAATAGGGGCACTTCGACAGGCAGAACGGCCAATGGACGTAGACGCCGAAGGCCGGCGTCGCGGCTCAGCGCGTCGCGTCAAGGCAGGCCTCCGCCAGTTTGAGGAAGGCGCGCGCGCGATGCGACAGGCCCTGGCCGCGCGGCGGCAGGCCGTGCTTCTCGTCGCTCGTCATCTCGCCGAAGGTACGCGCGTGAGCCGTCGGGCAGAAACATCGGATCGTAGCCGAAGCCCTTGTCGCCGCGCGGCGGCCAGACCAGCGTGCCGTCGACGCGCGCCTCGAATTCCTCGACATGGCCGTCGGGCCAGGCGACGCACAGCGCGGAGACGAAATGCGCGCGTGCGCTGCGCCGGCGTGATCGCGCCGCGCTCGCGCAGCAGCGCGTCGATCCGTTCCATCGCGTGGCGCGAAATCCTTGTCCGGCCCGGCCCAGCGCGCCGAATGGATGCCGGGCGCGCCGTCGAGCGCATCGACCGCGAGGCCGGAATCGTCGGCGAAGGCCGGCAGGCCGGCCGCCTGCGCGGCGGCCTGCGCCTTGATGCGCGCATTGGCGCGAAAGCTCGTGCCGGTCTCCTCCGGCTCGGGCAGGCCGAGTTCGCCGGCCGAGACCGCCTCGATGCCGTAGGGCGCGAGCAGCTCGCGCATCTCGGCGAGCTTGCCGGGATTGTGGGTGGCGATCACGAGCCGGCCGGTGATCGCGCCGGTGCGTCGCTCGCGGCGGCGGACGATGTCGCGTGGCCGTGCGCGCTCACATCACCGCCAGCTTCTGCAGATCGACCAGCTTGCCGATGCCCTTGCGCGCGAGCGCCAGCAGCGCGAGCAATTGCTCCTCGGTGAACGGCGTCTTCTCGGCGGTGCCCTGCACCTCGACGATGTTGCCCGCGCCGGTCATGACGAAATTGGCGTCGGTGTCGGCTTCCGAATCCTCGGCATAGTCGAGATCGAGCACCGGCGTGCCGTTGAAGATGCCGCAGGAGATCGCCGCGACATGGTCGCGCAGCGGATCGCCGTCGCAGCATCTCGCGCGTCTTCATCCAGGCGATGCAGTCGTGCAGCGCGACCCAGGCGCCGGTGATCGCGGCGGTGCGGGTGCCGCCGTCGGCCTGGATCACGTCGCAGTCGACCGTGATCTGCCGCTCGCCGAGCGCCTGCGAGATCGACCACCGCGCGCAGGCTGCGGCCGATCAGGCGCTGGATCTCGACGGTGCGGCCGCCCTGCTTGCCGGCGGAGGCCTCGCGCCGGGTGCGCTCCGAGCGTGGCGCGCGGCAGCATGCCGTATTCGGCCGTGACCCAGCCGCGCGCCTGGCCCTTGAGCCAGGGCGGCAGCCGCTCTTCGAGCGTCGCGGTCACCAGCACATGGGTGTCGCCGAATTTCACGAAGCAGGAGCCTTCGGCGTATTTCACCACGCCGCGCTCGAGCGAGACGGCGCGCAGCTCGTCGGGCTGTCGGCGGCTCGGCCGCATTGGCAGATCTCCATCGGCTGGCCGAGATTGCCGGCCGGGCACTGCTTTTAGATCATTTCGGGCGAAGTGGATACCGATTTGCCGCCGAACGCGTCACAACGCGCGCGCCGACCAGGTCCGCGCGCCTTCGGAACGGCATCCAGCTTGAACTTGATGCCGGAATGGACAATTCTGGGTCCGTGCCGCCGTCGAGCCCCTGCGTTAACCAGAGCGCCCGCGTGGCCCAAGACGTTCCGATCGGTTCGAGCCAGATCAGCCTCGCGCAGCTCAACGAGCGCTCGCGCGAGATTTTTCGCCAGATCGTCGAGAGCTATCTGGCGACCGGCGAGCCGGTCGGCTCGCGCAACTCTCGCGCGCATCATCCCGATGACGCTGTCGCCGGCCTCGGTGCGCAACGTCATGCAGGATCTCGAGCAGCTCGGCCTCATCTATGCGCCGCATACCTCGGCCGGACGGCTGCCGACCGAGCTCGGCCTGCGCTTCTTCGTCGACGCGCTGATGCAGATCGGCGATCTCACCGAGGACGACCGCCGCGATCGAAGGCCAGGTCGCGGCCGCCGGCAAGTCGGTGGAGAACGTGCTGACCGAAGCGTCCGGCCTGCTGTCGGGCCTCACCCATGCCGCCGGCGTCGTGCTGACGGCCAAGTCCAACGTGCGGCTCAAGCACATCGAATTCGTGCGGCTCGAGCCGGAGCGCGCGCTGGTCGTGCTGGTCGCCGAGGACGGCCAGGTCGAGAACCGCGTCCTCAACCTGCCGGTCGGGCTGCCGACCTCCGCGCTGATCGAGGCGTCGAACTTCCTCAACGCCCGCATTCGCGGCAAGACGCTGGCCGAGGCCAAGGTCCGAGATCGAGAAGGCGCTCGAGGCGGGCCGCGCCGAGCTCGACCAGCTCACCCAGAAGCTCGTCGCGGCCGGGCTGGCGAGCTGGTCGGGCGGCGAGCAGCGACGACCGCAAGCTGATCGTGCGCGGCCACGCCAATCTGCTCGACGATCTCAAGGCGCTCGAAGATCTCGAACGCGTGCGCCGTCTGTTCGACGATCTCGAGACCAAGCGCGGCGTCGCCGATCTGCTCGGCCGCGCCGAGCGGGCCGACGGCGTGCGCATCTTCATCGGCTCGGAGAACAAGCTGTTCTCGCTGTCGGGCTCCTCGACCATCATCGCGCCCTATCGCGACGGCGCCGGCCGGATCGTCGGCGTCATCGGCGTGATCGGCCCGACCCGGCTCAACTATGCGCGCGTCATCCCGATGGTCGACTACACCGCCAAGGTGGTCAGCAAGCTGTTGGCCGGCTGTTAGCCCTTGTACGCGTCATCGGCCGGTCTTGAGGTGGCTTGATTTTCCGGCGCCGAATCTCGATATGCGGAAGCGAATCGATCGCCTGGAGCATCGCTCCGGGACGACCGGAACGACGACCGGAACGAGGACAGTGAGCCACATGACGGCCAATTCGCGCGACGCCGAGATTCCGCAATGGCGGCAGCCGCGGCGGCGCGCCGCCGATCCGGCGGCCGATCCGACGGCGGAGCTCGCCAAGGAGGTCGCCGAGCTCAAGGACCGCTGCTGCGCACCCTGGCGGAGATGGAAAACCTGCGCCGCCGCACCGAGCGCGAGGTTGCCGACGCGCGCGCCTACGGCATCGCCGTTCGCCGCGCGACGTCCTCGGCGTCGCCGACAACATGCAACGCGCGCTCGACGCGCTCGGCGCCGATCTGCGCGACCAGGCCGATCCGGTCGTCAAGTCGCTGCATCGACGGTGTCGAACTGACCGAGCGCGAGCTCCTCAAGGTCCTGGAAAAGCACGGCATCAAGCGGCTCGATCCGCAGGGCCAGAAGTTCGATCCCAACCTGCATCAGGCGATGTTCGAAGTGCCGGACCCGAGCGTGCCGGCCGGCACCGTCGTGCAGGTCATGCAGGCCGGCTACATGATCGGCGACCGCGTGCTGCGGCCGGCCCTGGTCGGGGTCGCCAAGGGCGGGCCGAAGCCGGGTGCCGGCGATGCGGCGACGAATGAAAGCCCCACGCCGCAGAATTTCCGCAGGGGGTGAATTCCTCCGCTCGTCCGGGCTCGCGCGCTGACGTCGGCGGCGACGCGCCCCGGCGCAAATCCCGGCGGCGTGCCCTAGGTCCGCGGCTTCACGCCGTCGCGCACGGCGCGGAAGTGCGGAAACGCCTCGCGCCCAGGCGTCGGCGCGCGCGACCCCGACGAAACGCATGAAGGCGCCGTTGCCGAAGCGGACCCACTGCACCAGCTTCATCGGCGTATCGGTCTTGGCGTCCTTGGCCTCGGCCTGGATCTGGTGGGTCTGCATGGTTGCCGAGGCGGAGCAGGTCGGTGCCGACGATGCGGACGTCCTTGAAATCGGTCAGGCCGGAAAACAGGTTGCGCGCGAAATTGTCGCGGTCGCGTCGCCTGCTCCGGGTCCGCCGGGCGCGACCGAGACGACGAGCAACGGCTGCTCGGTCGCATCGAGCGAGTCGCTTCGGGCCGTCGGTCAGGAACACGGCGTTGTTGCCGCTCACGCGAAACGGCCGCATCCCGGATAGATCGTCGAACGTGATCGGAAGCAGACGGAGCTGCTCGTCGATCGGGACGGTCGGCCGCACCGTCATCGAGAGCGAGCGCGGCGCGCATGTCGGCGTCGGGATACTTGGCCTTGCGCGTCGTCCGGCACCTGGACCGCGATCAGCGCGGTGGCCTCCGGCGTGGAGGCGAGGAAGATCCACTTGCGCACCTTCTTGTTGTCGGCGTCCTGCGGACCGACGATCAGCAGGCCCTTGCCGCGCTTGAGCGTGACCGTCTCGCGCTTTTCCTCCGATCATGCCCTGCTTCTTGAGCGCCGCCGGCGACATCTGCTTTTCGACTTCCGGAAAGGCTTGCGGCGGCATCTCGAGGATCAGCATCGACGCGTTGGTGTCGCGGTCCTCGAAGCCGCGGAAGCTCGCGCTCGGCTTCATGGCGCCGGGCGGCACCAGGCCGATGCGCGAGCCGAGCGGATAGACCGCCTCGGCGGCAAGGGCGCGCGTCGCCAGCAGCGAGACGACGGCGAGCGCCATGGCGGCGTGGGCAACAAGCGATCGCAAAGTCATGAGCTCACCTCGTCGGTCGGTCGGAACGGGCGCTGTCGGCTGCAGACGTTCCGGTCATGCCGGCCCGTTCACCCGCCGCAATGTCAGGTTAATGCGGCTGCCATCGGCAGCAGCGTGGATGTGTCGCGAATAATTCTGTCGACGCCATGAAAAGCAAGGCGTGCATCGCCTCCGAGCACCAGCGCATCGCCGGAAGCGAGCCGGAACGACCGGGTCGGATCGCCGCGCGCGGGTCCGCCGAGCCGGAACATGCAGGTCTGGCCCAGCGAAAGCGATACCACCGGCGCCGCGAAGTCGCTGTTCGTCGCGATCCTGGTGCAGGCCCATGCGGGCGTCCGGCCCGTAGACGTTGATCAGGCAGGCTTCGGGCGGGTGGGGATAGCCGGCCAATTCCGCCCAGGCGGCCAGCACGATCTCCGGCATCGGCGGCCACGGCTCGCCGGTCACAGGGTGGTGTTGGCTGATAGCGGTAGCCGCGTCTGGTCCGAAACCCAGCCGAGCGGCCCGCAATTGGTCATGCGCACGCTGAACGGCCGGCCGGACTTGGGCATGCGCGGCGTGAACAGCGGCGCCCGTGCGATGACGCTCGGAAACGGCCGCCGCGAGGGCTTCCTGCGCCGAACGGTCGAGATAGCCGGGGCGCAGCTTGAAGCCGCGCGCATGTTCGCGCGGGCGAATCGGCGTCCCCGTCGCCGGAACGTCCGTCAGGCCGCCCGCGGCCCCGCCTTGCGCGGCACCAGGCGCTCGCTCGCCAGCGCTGCCTTGCGCGCCCGAGGCGCCGGCCTCGTGATACTCGGCGTCCTCGTTGACGTTCCAGACGTCGTAGATGCGCTCGCCGGCCAGGATGTTCCGCGCCGTCAGCATGGCGGTCATCATGGCGTGGTCCTGATTGTTGTATTTGTGCATGCCGTTGCGGCCGACCAGATGCAGGCGTCGGATAGCTGCGTCTCGAGGTCGAGCCGGATCATCGCCATGTTGTCGCGATAGTCGTCGTCGTAGACCGGATAGGCCTTGGGCTGGCGCACCACGCAGCCGTCGACGACGTCGTCCGCGGCGATCAGGCCGATCTTGCGCGATCTCCGTCTTGGCGAGCGCGATCAGGTCGGCGTCGGGCGCGGTCCACAGGCCGTCGCCCTCGAAGCAGAAATATTCGAGCCCGAGGCAGCTCATGCCGGCCGGCACCATCTCCGGCGACCATGAGCGGAAATTCTGCACCCGCCCGACCTTCACCGACGGGATCGTGGATGTAGATCCAGTTGTCGGGAAACAGATCCGGCTTGTTCACCATCAGCGCGACGGTGAGGAAATCGCGATAGCGCAGCGCGCGCGCGTGGAACAGCGAGATCGGCGCGGCGTGAGCTTGCTCGACCAGCTCGCGCACCGGCGCCGAGCTGATGACGTGGCGCGCCGTATAGCGTCTCGCTGCCGCCGCCGCGGTCGACGACCTCGATGCGCCAGAGCTTGCGTGTCCTCGTCGTAGGCGAGCGACTGCAGCTCGCGGCCCATCAGCAGCCGGCCGCCGCGCGTCGCGATCTTGCGCGCCGCCGCCTCCCACATCATGCCGGGACCCTTGCGCGGATACTGGAACGTCTCGATCAGCGTCTTGACGACCTCGCCGTCCGCCGGCTTCGCTGCGCTTGCTGTCCGAGCGAGCGCTTCAGCGCGTTGATGACGGCGACGCGCAGATCGAGGCCCTTGATGCGCTGCGCCGCCCAGTCGGCGGAAATCTCGTCGCACGACATGCCCCACACCTTTTCGGTGTAGGTCTTGAAGAAGATCCGGAACAGCTGCTCGCCGAACTGGTTGCGCACCCAGTCGTGGAAGGTGCGCGGCGCGGCGATCGGCGACAGCCTTGGCGTAGGCGTAGGACAGCATGCAGGCCGCGCTGGTGAACAGCGCCGAGATTGCGCAGCGCCTCGAAGGCGCTCAGCGGATAGGAATAGTACTTGCCGCCGTAGATAGATGCGCGACAGCCGCGGCCGCGTCGATGAAATCGTCGGGCAGGATCTCGTGCCACAGATCGACGACCTCCTTGCGCCTTGGAAAAGAAGCGGTGGCCGCCGATGTCGAACAGGAAATCCTTGTAGCGCACGGTGCGGCTGATGCCGCCGACATAGAGTCGGGTCCTTCTCGATCACGATGACCGAGGGCGTTTCCTTGGTCAGGCAATAGGCGGCGGTGAGGCCGGCCGGCCCGGCGCCGATGACGAAAACGTCGGCGTCGGTCGCTCATGCGCGGTGCGCTCCCTGCGGTCGCGATGTCGCCGGATTGTGGCGCGCGGCGCGGCGCGAACGCGAACAGGCGGTGGCCGTTGTAGGAGACGAACGCGCCGACCGCGGCGCCGACGATCAGCGCGGCCTGCGGCAGCGCGGCGCGAGCACGGTGAGCACGAGCGCGGCGAACACCGCGTAGCTCGTGCCCTGCGCGACCGCCGTGACGGCGGCGTAGCGCATCGCCTCGTCGGGCTGCGCGCCGGCCGCTGCGCGTCGAAGGTGAGCGCGCGGTTGAGCCGCCAGGTGACCAGCGTCGCGACCGCGAGCGAGACCAGCCGCGACGGCGAGCGGATGATGGCCGAAACCCGCGATGACCGTGAACACGCAAAGATCGGTCGACGAGCCCGAGGCGCCGACGACGATGAACCGCAGCGGCCGCGGCAGACGCTCGGCGAGTGCGCGCGCCCTGCCGGCGCCGGTATCGAGCTCGACTTCATCGACGGCCATGATCGCGTCTGTCCCGCTCCCCACGGGCGGGCCGCGCGATGACTTGGGCGGCCGCCGGTGACGTGCATCTCCGGGGCCATCCTTCGCAGAGCTTCGTTAACGCTGGGCTTAATTGCCCGGCTCGCGCGGGCGCCGATCCCGGAAGCGTTAATGGAACCTCAATGCAATTCCCCCATAGGTCGAATCCCGCACAACAGGGGTGTGAGGAGTTCCATGACCGCCAGCACCGACGCGTGGCCCGAATTTCGCGGTGCTGGTCGGCCTTGCCTGGCTCGTCATCGCGATCGACCTCCTGGCCAGGGATTGGGCCGGCACCGCGCTCACCCTGGGCGATACCGACGACGCCATGCGGCTCGTCCAGGTGCGCGACTTTCTCGCACGGCCAGGGCTGGTTCGATCTGCATCAGCCGCGGCTCGGCGCCCCCGGCCGGATACGATTCCCACTGGTCGCGGCTGATCGACGCCGGTCTTGGCCGGACTGTTCGGGCTGTTTCACTATTTTGTCGACACCGCGCTCGCCGAGCGGCTGATGCGCGTGGTGTGGCCGCTGCTCTGGCTCATCCCCGCCATCGTCGGCGCGGCCGCGATCGCATGGCGGATCGCCGGCCGCGACGCCGCGGTGGTCACCCTGCTTCTGGCCGTCGTCGGGCTGCCGGCCTTCCAGCAATTCCTCCCCGGCCGCATCGACCATCACAATGTCCAGATCGCGCTGTCGGTCGCGACCGTGGCGGCGACCGTGTGGTCCGACCGTTCGCGCCGGGCCGCCTGGGCGGCGGGCGCGCTCACCGGGCTCGCGCTGGCGATCGGGCTCGAGAACCTCGCGTTTCTGGCGCTGTGCGGCGCGGCGTTTGCGTTGCGCTACGTCGCCGGCCGCGACGGCGCCGGCGCGCTCGCGCGCTACGGCTCGGCGCTCGCCGCCAGCACGGTCGCCGCTTTCTTCGCCAGTCGTCGGGCCCGACCACTGGGGTCGCAGCGTGTGCGACGCCCTGGCGATCAACTGGGCGGCGCCGGTGGTCGCTGCCGGGCTCCTCATGGGGGTTGCCGGACATGCGGTCGCGAGCGACCGCAGGGCGATGCGGCTCGCCGTCGTGGCGGCGATCGCGGGCGCGAGCGCGCTGGCGTGTCGTCCTGATCGAGCCGCGCTGCCTCGCCGGGCCCTACGCCATGATGGACCCGACGCTGCGCGCGATCTGGTTTTCGCATGTCTCCGAGATGCAGCCGCGTATGGGCGATCGCCCGCACGTCGCCCGAGGTCGCCGCCGCCATCGTGGTGTTTCCGGCGACCGCGGTCATCGCCACGCTTCTGCTCGCGCGCGAGGACGCGCTGCGCCGCGATTTCGGCTTTCTGGCTTGCGCCTGCGAGCTCGTGGTGGCCTGCGCGCTCACCTTGGCGGTGGCCAAGATGTGCATGTATGCGATCTGGCTCGGCATGCCGCTCGTCGCGGCGGTGTCGCTGCGGCTGTTCGCGCGGCTCGGCCTGGAAAATCTGGCGGCGCGCGCCTTCGCGGCCATGTTGCTCACCCCGGCCGTGCTGTCGGCGGGCGCGATCGTGGCCGTGCACGCGGCCGGCTACCCGGCGGTCGAGGAACACGACGACCGCATTCTCGGAGGATGCTTCAAGACCGCGAATTACGCCCAGCTGGCGCGGCTGCCGCGGGGCGTCGTCGCGACCGAGGTCGATTTCGGATCGTTCGTGCTGGCGCTGACCCCGCATTCGGCGATCGCGGCGCCCTATCATCGGCTTTCGGACGGCATCATCGCGGCCCACCAGTTCTTCGCATTGCCGCCCGAGGGTGCGCGCGGCGTCCTTGCGCGCTTCGGCGCCACCTATGTGGTCACCTGCGGCACGCGCGCGCCGCCCGGAATGAGCGATGCGGAGCGCAAGGCGAGCCTGTGGGGACGATTGCAGGCGAGAGACCTCCCGAATTGGCTGGAACCCGTGCCGGCGCAGCCAGGCGAGGTCTTCGAGGTGTATCGCATCACAGGAAACTAGTTTCACATTCGCCCGACATCAAAAAATTTGCGCAAGTGGAAGGTGCTGAACTGTCCTCGTGGAGCGGTCGAGGGCGCGACGGTTCGGCGCTGACGTCGTCACCATTCAGCGAAACAAGGAGATTCCAAACGGTCGCGGCTGTGATCTCCGCTTTTCGTCAGCACATCACCCACTTCGCGAGAAAGAAATTGAAGGGTATCTTCGTCGGCAGCCGCTCCCAAGCTCTATCGAGAGCCATCAGAGGTCGCGCGTACCATGGCTTCCAAGATTGTGGGATACGAAGCGCCCAGTTGTGCAAGATCAGCAAAGCTCCGGGGCCTCCCTTATCAGACGACGGATTCACATCTGAAGTGTGGAGAAAATTGTTTCAATATCGCGTCGTGCGATAGCGCTCTCTCTGTGTGGGCTTCGAAATTTTTTCGATCCAATCGGTACCAAAGAGCGCGAATCGGTTGCAGAAAATAGTCCGCGTTCGGCTCAACCATAATCAAGGAGCCGCCTGGATGTAGAAGACGCCTTATATTGGCAAATGCCACGTTCAGGTCGGCAACGAAATGGTGAATTCCGCCGCTCGCAATTGCCGCGTCAAAGCGCTCATGGATGTCGAATGGTTTTGTAAAATCGGCGACAAAGCAGGGACTGCCGCTCTTGCGTTCATAGTCCCGCGCCGCTTTTTCGGAAATGTCAGTTCCGACGATCCGAATGCCCGGCCGGCGTTGCTTCAACCAGCGCCCGGTAAACCCGTCACCAGACGCGAGTTCGATGACACTCTTCGTGCCATGATCGAGCAGACGATCGATTGGTTCGAGGACCTGATCAATCCTGTACTCCGTTGCGAAACGGTCAGTCGTCGCTTCGTAATATTTGTCGTGAATGGCGTCGAATAGCTCTCGCTGTCCCGACATGGTCAGACCCCGCAATTCGGAGCGACAGTTACTCCTGGCACTCTTAAAGCGGCGTTAACTTAAGAGCACATGCCGCGCCGACCCGATTGCTCGCGGAGGTTTTTTCCTCGCCGACACCTGCCAACCAGTCAAAACCTGTGTGTCGTGGTTCCAGGCCGGCGGCCAACGGCGTTAACTAAATCGCAGCGCCACCGTCCGGCCGAAGGCGCACGCATCCACGACGGCATTTTAATCGCAAGCTTAATTCGACTTTAGTGATATCCCGGCATCATGGCGCGACCGCCATTATGGCTGGGAGCGACCGCGTGATCGACGTCAGCATCGTCCTGCCGTGCCTGAACGAGCGCCGCACGTTGGGCCACTGCATCGAGGGTGCACGGCGTACGCTCGACGTTCTCGAGACACGACATTCGCTCGCCGGCGAGATCATCGTGGCGGACAACGGAAGCACCGACGGCAGCTAGCGAGCTGGGGCGCCGGCTCGGTGCGCGCGTCGTGGACGTCAGCCGTGTGGGTTATGGTGCGGCGGTGTGCGGCGGCTTCGGAGCGGCGCGCGGGCGCTATCTGGTGATGGGCGACGCCGACGGCTCCTACGATTTTCTCGAGGCGGTGCCGATGGTCGAGGCGCTGATGAACGGCGCCGATCTCTGCATGGGCTCGCGTTTCAAGGGCGACATCAAGCCGGGCGCGATGCCATGGAAGAACCGCTACATCGGCAACCCGATCCTGACCGGCATTCTCAACCTGCTATTTCGCTCCGGGATCGACGACGCACATTGCGGCTTGCGGGCGCTGACGAAGCGCTGCTTCGAAAAGCTGCGGCTCGAAGGGGCCGGGATGGAGCTCGCCAGCGAGATGGTCATCAAGGCTGCGCTGCTCAACCAGCGCATCGCCGAGGTTCCCGTCACGCTGTCGCCCGACCGGCGCGGCCGGCCGCCTCACCTGCGGCCGTGGCGCGACGGCTGGCGCCATCTCCGCTATCTCCTGATGCTGAGCCCCTATTGGCTGTTCGCCCTGCCGGCCGGGTCTGCTCGGGACCGTGTCGCTCGCCATCCTGATGACGATGACGGTCACCTGGCTGTCGGGCGCCGAAGTGACGCGATTCGGCAATTATTGGGCGATCCTGGCGGGGTCGACTCTCACTTTGAGCCATATCGGCATCGTCCTGGCGCTCGCCGGTCAGCTCTACGGCATTCGCGAGCGTTATCGATCCGCGCCTGGTTTCCTCAAATCCTTGGTGCCGTGGCTGACGCTCGAAACCATGCTGATCTCCGGACTTGGCGCGATCGCGGCGGGATTAGCAATTTTGATCGGCGTCGTCGTCTACTGGTCGGTGCATAACCTCGGGCCGATCGCCAATGTGCTTCCCGCCGTCGCCGGCACCTGTGCGATCGCCATCGGGGTGCAAAACATGCTTGGGGGTTTTCTGCTTGCGATCGTCGGCGGTAACGAGGCGGCGTTTTTGAAGGAAGTCGGGGACCAGGCCGAAGGGTTTGAGGCCGACCTGCCCGGAAAGAAGGTCGTCGATGGCGTCCCGCACTAGAGTCGCCGCCGTCGGTCTCGGCTGGGTCGCGCTGAACCGCCATCTTCCCGGTGATGGATCGCAGTCCGCATTTTGAGGTGGTCGGTGTCATCGACCGCCAGCAGGGGCGCGCCGAAGCGGTCGCGAAGCAGCGGGGATATCGTTGCAGTTCCTGCGCCGCAACCCTCGACGAAATCTCCTGGCTCGATGAGGTGGACGCCGTGACGGTCGCAACGGCTCCAATGGCCCATCATGCGCTGGTTCGCGCAGCGCTGTTGCGGGGCAAGCACGTGCTCACCGAGAAGCCCTTTGCCATGACGGTCGCGCAAGGCGAAGACATGGTTCAAACCGCAGCGAACACCCACCGGCATCTGGCGATCGTGCACAATTTTCAGTTCGCACGGTCGACCTTGCGGCTCAAGGCCGACATCGCCGCCGGCGTGCTCGGCCCGATTACCGGCATTGATGCCGTTCAGTTCGGCAATCCGGGACGCCGCTTGCCCGACTGGTACGAAGAGCTTCCGCTCGGCCTGTTCTACGACGAAAGTCCTCATCTTCTCTACTTGATGCGGTCCATTGCGGGGCCGCTTCAACTCGCGCGCGCCATCACAGTTCCGAGCAGACGTGGTCTCGCCACGCCGGCGCGTATCGCGGCGTGGTTCACGGCCGAGACATGCGACTATCCGATAGCATTGAGCTGCAATTTCGAAAGCCCGGTGAGCGAATGGTACCTGATGGTTTTCGGTGAAAAACGTCTCGGAATCATCGACGTCTTTCGCGACATTTATATCAGCCTACCGAACGACGGCGCTCACGACACGCGCAACGTCCTGCGAACCAGCGTGGCCGCGACTGCGCAGCATTGGCTTCAGCACGTCACGAGCGGTATCCCACATTTGATCGGGCGACTGTTCTACGGCAATGATCATGTCTTCGATCGGTTCGCCCGCGCAATCGGCGGCGACGTCGACGCGCTCGAACCGATCGGTCCGGCTAGCGCTTTGTCCGTTCTGCGACTGCAGCACGCAATCGTCGATCGCCGGGAAGGGGTCCATCCGCGGTGACAAATCAAGAGCTCCTCGCCTCGTTCGTCGGTGCATATCCGGCCCAGCCCGCGACCGCATTCTGGCGCGCCATCGAAATCGGCGTGCTGGCGCGACGAGGGCTCCCCGATGGCCTGGGATTGGATCTCGGCTGCGGCGATGGAATTCTGACCGACATCCTGCTGCGCCAGACCGGATCGCGGACACTTGTCGGAGTCGATGTCGATCCCCTCGAAACGCAAGCGGCGGCCCGATTCCCTTTCTACCGGCGAGTCCACGCCTGCCCCGGCAACAGCATTCCCGAACCCGATGCATCCTTCGATTTCGTTTTGTCGAACTCCGTGCTCGAACATATTCCTGATCTGGAAACGACCGTCGCTGAAATTGCACGCCTGCTGCGAAAGGATGGACGCTTCGTGTTCACGGTTCCGGGTCCGGGATTCCACCGCAACCTGGCGGGCAGCGTCTTTCCCTTTACGGATCGCACGACTTACCTCGGCACCATTGATCGTCGGCTGGCACATCGTCACTATCTGTCTCCCTCGGACTGGAGCGCAATTTGTGGTCGCAACGGCCTCGTACTCGACACTTGCCTCGGGTATCTCGATGGACGGGAAACGCGCCGTTGGGAAACGCTCTCGCGCGTAACGGGAGGCCTGCTTTACTCGCTATTCGGTGAAACCCGCCGCCCGATCGAGATTCAGCGCCGCCTCGGCGCACGCGATCTTCAGAACAAGACACGTCTTCCGGTATCGATGGCGCGGGCTCTTGCCCGGCTTCTCAGCGTGGGCGTTCCGGTCGACGCAAACGCGTCCAACTGGATCAAGCCGGAGCTCGCTTCGTGCTTTCTCGTAGAGGGGCATCGCGCGTGAAGCTCCTGATGGTCACGCATTATTTCGAGAGCCACCGCGGCGGAATAGAGATCGTGGCGGGCCGGCTCGCGCGCGAGCTCGCCCGCTCCGGGATCGACGTTGCATGGCTCGCGACGGATGCGTCGCCTGCGCCCGATTCAAAAGGCGAGCCGCGACTGTGCGCAATTCCGCTCGCCGCCGGCAACATCGTCGAGCGGCTCACCGGCATTCCCTACCCCGTCCTGGCCCCGGCCTCCTTTTGGCGCATCGTGCGCGAGGTGAAGGCCGCCGATGCCGTTCTGATTCACGATGCACTTTATTTGACGAGCCTCGCCGCATTTCTGGCCGCCCGTTGGTTCGGTAAGCCGGTCGTCGTCGTCCAGCACATCGGTGCCGTTCCGTTCAGGAATCCCATTCTTCGCCGAACGATGGAGCTCGCAAATCGCCTTCTCACGCGCCCGATTCTGGCGCGGTCGGATCAGACCGTGTTCATCAGCGAGAGCACGGCCCGTCATTTTAATGGCGTGAAATACCGGACGAGACCCGAGGTGATCTTCAACGGGGTAGACACTGACGTTTTCTCGCCGCCGTCCGGTGTCGATGAGATAGCGGCCGCGCGTTGCCACTTTGGACTTCCGGTCGAATGCCCGATTGCTCTGTTCGTCGGGCGTTTCGTGGAGAAGAAGGGATTGCCGGTGCTTGAGCGTCTCGCGAAAGCGCGGCCCGACATCGTCTTTGCTTTCGCGGGCTGGGGCCCGATCGACCCTCGCGCGTGGAAATTGGCCAACGTACGTGTCTTCGACGCGCTCGCCGGTCCGGCGCTCGCGCGGCTCTATCGGGCGAGCGATACGCTGGTTCTGCCCAGCACCGGGGAAGGATTTCCGCTCGTCATCCAGGAGGCGCTGGCCTGCGGATTGCGGGTTACATGCGGGGAGGAGACGGCCGGCGCGGATGCCGGAGCCTCGCGCGTCATCACCGCCGTGAGGATCGACCCGAAGGACCCCGATCGAACAGCCGCCCTATTCGAGCGCGCGCTCGCGTCATGCCTGGAGGAAGCTTCCGATTGCGGCCGATCGGCGAGAGCCGAATTTGCCGCCGCACGCTACTCATGGCCGCGGGCAGCGGCTCGCTATACCGAGATGCTGATGCACCTGCATCTGTTGCAAATCGGTTCGGTTGCGGCAGAGAACTCGCCCCGGTTCAGCCCCTCGACGCAAAGAGGAGGATGATCGGTGGGAAGGCGCCCTCTCGTCACGACGATCGCGTCCGGCGTGCTGGCGCTCGTCCTACTCATCGCATTGATCGCGATCTCGCGGGTGGACCTGACGCGCGTTCTGCGCCTGCTCGCGGACGTCAAGCTGCTTCCCTTCCTGGCGCTCGTGTTGCTGACGGGTGTGCACGTCCTGCTGGCCGCTGAGAAATGGCGGCTTGTCGAACGGCGGATCGCGCCCGGCGCCGAGCTTTCCCGCCGATTGTGCTTTTGCTTCACGGCCATCGGGGCCGCGGTCGGCCAGGTTCTGCCGATGCAGGTCGCGACCGCACTCGTGCGATCGCTCGGCTCGCGACTAGTGACCGGTTCGGGAGCGATACGCGGCGCGTTCGCAACCGTATTTGAGCAGATGTTCGACATCGTGGTGGTCTCATTGTGCGGACTCGCCTCGATCTATTGCCTGTGGAGCGGCGATCTTGATTGGTGGGCTGCCGTCGCCGGTGGGGCGATCGCCATTGGCGCAGCGCTGGTGGGCCCGATGATCGGGATCGCGGCGGCTGCAACGAAATGGCTCGCGACGGGCCACTCGGCAACAGGCGGCAGGATTGGACGTTTCGGCCGCGCGCTGGCGGAATCGGGACTGTTCGGGGAACGACTGACGCGGCGTCTGATCTTGCTGTCCGTTCTCCGCTTCATGGTGCTCTGGCTGATAGCGATCGCGTCCGCGCATGCTGTCGGATTGAACATTTCAAATGTTCAACTCGCCGCTGCGCTCCCTTTTGTCGTCCTCGCGATGGCGCTCGCCGTGACGCCGGGCGGTATCGGCACCAATGAGTGGACGTTTGCCGCCGGGCTCACGGCCTTCGGCGTCGATTTCGAAACTGCAACGCAATATGCGCTCGTCAATCGCGCTCTCGTCGCAATCGCGGTGCTGGCGATCGGTGTGGCAGGTGCGATCTGGGTGCAGCTTACGAGAATGAATGCGGCGCCAGGCCGTCGCGATCCTCCGCTTGAGAAGCCGGCGTGCTAGCAGATCGTTGAAAAGGTCCGCAGGACGGACGGCCGCGACGGCCGTCAGTCGTGTCGCTTCGGGCTCATGGCCGGTTGCCCAGAACAGGACGGCCGCAGCCCAAGGAACGTGCGAGCGCGCGCAGCTTCGAATCCTGCTCGGCCATGACCGGCAAGCTCGGCACGATCCTCAGTCCGAGCCGCCATGCGTCCGCCTGGTCGAATATCGCCACGTCGTAGCGCCGGCATAACTCGCTCAGCCGCGTTTCATCCAGCCTCGGCAGGCTGAGCACCTTCGGCGGCGTGCGCAGGAAAGGATCATTCCTGACGAGGTCCTCCCCGTACCAGATGTCCGTGGGATCGATGACGACCACCTCGGCGCCCGAATGCTCGATCGCCTCGACGGCCGATGCATAGGGTTCGACAAAGGCGTGCACCTGATAGGCGTGCCAGGGGACCAGCACGAAGAGCGAGAGCAGGACGCTCAGCAAGAAGGCGAGGGTTGGGGTTCTGGACGTCTGGGCACCGCGGTCCGTCACGCAAATCCAGCCTTGCGCAGCGATCAGCGAAAGGCTGCCCAGGAATCCGTGCAGGTAGCGATAGCCCCAGCCATGTCCCTGGAACGGCATCAGCACCAGCACGACGCCGAGCGTGAGCGCAATGCCCGCCTGCGAGGTTGAGGATCGTACCTATTCCGGTCCCGGCCTGCGATCAGGCCGACCAGCGCCAGTGGAATGAGGAGCGGGCTCTGCCAGGCGAGGAATCGCAGCAAGTTCAATCCCATCAGGAGGAGATTCGCTGGACTGGGATCGATCAGGGCGGCGACGCGTTGAATGAAATAGAGCACGCCAATGTCGGCCGACGGCGCCGTCGGGGCATTCACCTCGCGGAGCACGAGGCTCCAATAAAGAATCCAGAACAGGCCGATGAGGCCATAGACGGCGCCATAGTAGGTTGCGAGTTTCCAGCGCCGCGCCATGACGAGCGAGACGACGAACGGCGCGGCAAAAAGAGGATGAAAGACGACCTGGTGCAGGCCGCAAGCCACGAAGCCCACCCCGGCCGCCATAACGTGGCTGGCCCGCGTGTCGCGCAGGAAAAGCCACAACCACACCATGTTGAACGCGAGATGGGCCGTCATCGCATAGGGCGTCATCGCGGTTATCAGGAATTGCGACGAGCAGACGAGCAGAACGATGCCGACCACGGCCGCATCGGGACGATCCGGCCACAGGCGCCGCGCAACTCCGAACACGGCGATCATCGCGACGCCTGCCAGGACAACGCCTTCCCAAGCCGGCGCGTCGAGCAGAACGAACACGGCTCGGATCGCCGCGTTCATCGGCAGATAAGACGAAACCCAGTAGGCGTTGTCGGACACCTCGAGCCGGAACATGGGCTGGAGCGCCGGTACGTAGGCGCGCCAGTCGGGCGCAACGGACGCAAGCAACTTTCCGGTGGAAATGATCTTGGCATCGAATTCGGCCAATAGCTCGTCGGCTGAAAGCCCGAAATTCTGGTAGACGAAGCGGGAGCCCGCCCAGATGATGCAGCAACCGACCACCAATGTGATCAATGCGAAACGAAATGCGGATTGCGGCTTGATCGAGCCGGGCGCGAATATTGCCAATTCGTTTCGGAATACCGCCGCGAGCACAACAAAGAACAACCCCAAAAGAAGCAGGACGGGGGCGTCTTGAACGGCGAAGAAGTATGAGCTGATCACATCGGAGTTTGGGTCGACAATCATTCCCCCGAGTGCGCTGCCGAACGACACCCCGGCAAGGATGATCATTGCCGAAGTCAAGCTGTCGCGCGCGGCAAGAACCTGTTCGGTGGACAACATGAACTCCGGATGCTGTTGGAAACGACCGATACGATCGACATAGCGCCAAAAGTTTGCGGAAACGTTCCCTCCGGAAACAGGAGAGTCAGAGACGCGTCATCCGCTAGCGCATGATCGGTACGGGGGCGCTGCCATTCGGCGGGCATAAGCCCGCCATGGTCGACGAAAGTCTTCCTTAACCGTACCTTGCCGTCTTGGAATCCGGCATGCTACCGCGGGGCACGACCAGTACGTGCTGTCGTGGCTTCGCGTCTTTTGAACGGAGCGTCCGGATGAGCGACACCGGCCATGTGGATAAGAAATACTATCAGGCCCTGCCGTCGCATTCGATGTCCGAGAGGCTGGCGATCGCGGCGCGCGATCGCATCTATGACGATTTCATCCGGTGCTGCCGCCCTGGTCCTCGTGACACTATTCTCGATGTCGGCGTCTCCAATGTCATCAATGATGCGGCGAACCTGCTGGAACGGAAATATCCGTATCCGGATCGGATCACGGCGCTTGGCCTCGGCAGCGGTGATGAATTTCGCGCCGCATTTCCTCAAACCGCCTATACCCGTACCGAACCCAATCAGCGCTTCCCGTTTGGAGACAAGACCTTCGCAATTGCGGCGTCCAACGCCGTGCTCGAGCATGTCGGGAGCGCAAGAAATCAGGTCTTTTTCGTCGGCGAGCTTATGCGGGTTGCGCGCAAGGTCTTCATCAGCGTCCCGAACCGTTTTTTTCCGATCGAGCACCACACTGCGATCCCCCTGCTGCATTTCTGGGACGCGACGTTCGCGGCGGCATGCCGATGGCTCGATAAGCACGAATGGGCGGAGGAAAGGAATCTGATCTTGATGTCCAAGGATCGGCTGGCCTCGTTGGGGCCGGCGGGTGCCGTGATCGATTACACCGGCCTGCGGTTCGGACCTCTCAGCTCCAACCTCATGCTCGTTATCGATGAGGCGAGGCCGGCATGAGGCCGGCTTGATTTTGCGCTACACGCGTCACGATAATGCCGCGTCGGCGCCCGCAAGGGCTCATTGTCGGATCCCGCCCTCTTGCGGCGGGGTCTCTCCGGACCGCCGGATCCCGCAAACGGCCCCCTTCAACGGCCGCCGCCTGCCGGTGCGGTCGGGAATGCCCCGAGGCCCCGGCGGCGCGCCGTTAACGAGGCCTAAACCTAGTTGATCTCACTGTCCGACCTCCCGGATTTTTGATCGCCTATCTTGCGAGCCGATACGGCCCTCCTATATGAGCGTCTGGGCCCGCCGAGGGCGGCGGGACGTGTGTGTTTTAGGGGTCGGAGCGGGGCTGTCCGGACCGGGTTCGCAAACCCGGCAGGCCGGTCCCTTCCGGGTGCTGAAAAGGCCCGTCCGATCTGCTGCAAAGAGAGGGAAGACTATGGGCAAGGTCATCGGCATCGACCTCGGCACGACAAATTCCTGCGTCGCCGTGATGGAAGGCAAGACGCCGAAAGTCATCGAGAACGCGGAGGGCGCGCGCACCACGCCGTCGATCGTCGCGTTTTCGGATGACGGCGAGCGGCTGGTGGGGCAGCCGGCGAAGCGCCAGGCAGTCACCAATCCCGAAAAGACATTCTTCGCGGTCAAGCGCCTGATCGGCCGGCGCTACGACGACCCGGTGGTCGAGAAGGACAAGAAGCTCGTCCCCTATAAGCTGGTGCGCGCCTCCAACGGCGACGCCTGGCTCGAGGCCGACAGCAAGACCTATTCGCCGTCGCAGATCTCCGCCTTCATCCTGCAGAAAATGAAGGAGACGGCCGAGGCCCATCTCGGAACGAAGGTCGACCAGGCCGTCATCACGGTGCCGGCCTATTTCAACGACGCCCAGCGCCAGGCCACCAAGGACGCCGGCAAGATCGCCGGCCTCGAGGTGCTGCGCATCATCAACGAGCCGACCGCGGCCGCCCTCGCCTACGGTCTCGACAAGCAGAAGAGCGGCACCATCGCGGTCTACGACCTCGGCGGCGGCACCTTCGACATCTCGATCCTCGAGATCGGCGATGGCGTGTTCGAAGTGAAGTCGACCAACGGCGACACCTTCCTGGGCGGCGAAGACTTCGACATGCGCCTGGTCAGCTATCTGGCGGACGAGTTCCAGAAGGAGCAGGGCATCGACCTGCGCCGCGACAAGCTCGCGCTGCAGCGCCTCAAGGAGGCGGCCGAGAAGGCCAAGATCGAGCTGTCCTCGACGACCCAGACCGAGATCAACCTGCCGTTCATCACCGCGGACGCGAGCGGGCCGAAGCACCTGACCATGAAGCTGACGCGCGCCAAGTTCGAGGCGCTGGTCGACGATCTGGTGCAGAAGACGGTCGATCCATGCCGGCAGGCGCTCAAGGACGCCGGCCTCTCGGCGGCCGAGATCAACGAGGTAGTCCTGGTCGGCGGCATGACCCGCATGCCCAAGGTGCAGGAAGTCGTGAAGCAGCTGTTCGGCAAGGAGCCCCACAAGGGCGTCAATCCGGACGAGGTCGTCGCGATCGGCGCCGCGATCCAGGCCGGCGTGCTGCAGGGCGACGTCAAGGACGTGCTGCTGCTCGACGTGACCCCGCTTTCCCTCGGCATCGAGACGCTGGGCGGCGTGTTCACCCGCATCATCGATCGCAACACCACGATCCCGACCAAGAAGAGCCAGGTGTTCTCGACCGCGGAAGACAACCAGAACGCGGTGACCATCCGGGTGTTCCAGGGCGAGCGCGAGATGGCGGCCGACAACAAGATCCTCGGCCAGTTCGACCTGATGGGGATTCCGCCGGCGCCGCGCGGCGTGCCGCAGATCGAGGTCTCGTTCGACATCGACGCCAACGGCATCGTCAACGTCCATGCCAAGGACAAGGCGACCGGCAAGGAGCAGCAGATCCGCATCCAGGCGTCGGGCGGCCTGACCGAGGGCGAAATCCAGAAGATGGTCAAGGACGCCGAAGCCCACGCCGAGGAGGACAAGACGCGCAAGGCCGCGGTGGAAGCCAAGAACCACGCCGAGGCGCTGGTCCACTCGACCGAGAAGGCGCTTGCCGAGCACGGCTCCAAGGTCGGCGAGGCCGAGCGGCGCGCGATCGAGAACGCCATGGCGGACCTCAAAGAGGCCCTCAAGGGCGACGACGCGGCGGCGATCGCGGCGAAGACCAACACGCTCGCCCAGGCTTCGATGAAGCTCGGGGAGGCCATGTACAAGGCCCAGTCCGAGGGTCCGGCCGGCGGCGGTCCGGGTGGCGATGGCGCGAGCGGCGGGGCGGCCCCGAAGGACGACGTGGTGGACGCCGAGTTCACCGAGGTCGACGACGACAAGAAGAACAAGAAGTCGGCGTGAGCCGCATGTTCCGGCGACGTGGATACCGATTCGCCGGACCGGAACATGCGCCTCTCAAGAGGTCCGACGGATTTGATGCGGGCGCCGAATCATGACAGGTGAGGGGAGCCCGGCGCCCGGTCGCGCCGGGTTCCGCATGTTCGGACGAGGAGGGCGCTGAGGTGGCGAAGCGCGACTACTACGAGGTCCTCGGGATCCAGCGGAACGCCAGCGACCCGGACATCAAGGCCGCGTTCCGCAAGGCCGCCATGAAGCACCACCCTGACCGCAATCCCGGCGACAATGATTGCGAGCACCGCTTCAAGGAGGTCAACGAGGCCTACGAGGTCTTGAAGGACGCCGACAAGCGCGCCGCCTATGATCGCTTCGGTCACGCCGCCTTCGAGCAGGGCATGGGGGGCGCGGGTGCCGGCTTCGGCGCCGACTTCGCCTCGACGTTCGCGGATATTTTCGACGACTTTTTCGGCATGGGCGGAAGGCGCCCGCGCGGGAGCGGACGCGAGCGCGGCGCGGATCTCCGCTACAACATGGAAATCAGCCTGCAGGAAGCCTACCAGGGCAAGACCGCCCAGGTGCGCATCCCGACCTCGGTGACCTGCGAGGTCTGCTCGGGCAGCGGCGCCAAGGGCGGCGCCAAGCCGAAGACCTGTGCGACCTGTGCGGGCCACGGCAAGGTCCGCCAACAGCAGGGTTTCTTCACGCTGGAACGCACCTGCCCGGCCTGCCACGGGCGCGGCCAGGTCATCGACGATCCCTGCGCGTCCTGCTCCGGCTCGGGCCGGGTGCAGCGCGACCGCACCCTATCGGTGAACATTCCGGCCGGGGTCGAGGACGGCACCCGCATCCGCCTCGCCGGCGAGGGAGAGGCCGGCGCGCGCGGCGGGCCGGCCGGCGACCTCTATATTTTCCTGTCGATCGGCGCCCACGCGTTCTTCCAGCGCGACGGCGCCGATCTGCATTGCCGGGTGCCGATCTCGATGGTGGCGGCCGCGCTGGGCGGCGAGTTCGAGGTGCCCACCATCGACGGCGGCAAGACCCGCGTCAAAGTCCCCGAAGGGACCCAGTCGGGCCGCCGGTTCCGGCTCCAGGCCAAAGGAATGCCGGTCCTGCGCACCAAGCAGATGGGCGACATGTATGTGCAAGTGATGGTCGAGACGCCGCAAAGTCTCACCAAGCGGCAACGCGAGTTGCTGGCTGAATTCGAAAAGCTGTCGTCCAAGGATACGCAGCCGGAAGCCGCCGGTTTCTTCGGGAAAGTCAAGGAATTTTTCGGAAACCGGGCCAGCCCCTCCTGATACCCTCCACTTGACCCTGGACTCTTGGCCCTATACCCGTGACAATAACGTGACGAAGGGTTCCTCGCGTCAGCCGTCAAAGCCCGCCATGCCGCCGGAAACAACTCTGAGCATTGCCAGGAAAACGCTTCGCCTCGACGACGAGGTGCGCTTCATCCGCTCGTGGCTCGAGAAGCCGTTGTCGACCGGCGCCGTCATGCCGTCCGGCAAGCTGCTGGCGCGCGCGATGGCGCGATTGGTCGATACCGACCTGCCCGGTCCCGATCATCGAGCTCGGGCCCGGGACCGGCCCGGTCACCGAGGCGCTGGTCGCGCACGGCGTCGACCCGTCCCGCCTGGTGCTGGTGGAGTTCAACCCGGTTTTCTGCCGCCTGCTGCGCTCGCGCTATCCGGCGGCGACCGTGGTGCAGGGCGACGCCTACCGCCTCAAGCATCTGCTCGGCTCGCTGCTGCGCGAGCCGGCCGCGGCGGTGGTGTCCGGGCTCCCGCTGTTCACCAAGCCGCTGCGCACGCGCCTGCGGCTCATGTCCGACGCGTTCGGGCTCCTGCAGCCCCATGCCCCGTTCATCCAGTTCACCTACGCGGTGGTGTCGCCGATCCCGCGCTCGCTCCCGGGCGTGCATGCGCGTGCGACCGAACGCATCTGGTTGAACTTGCCGCCCGCGCAGGTCTGGGTCTACCGCAAGGGCTGACAGATTTCTCGGCCGCATTTTCTGCGGCGAACCGGTGTCCAGTTCGCCTGAAAATGCTCTAATCGGCGTTCCGGAGCCGCCGATGTCCATCCCGAAAATCCTCGTCTTTGCCGGCTCGATCCGCACCGGGTCGCACAATGCGCGGCTGGCGGCGCTCGCCGTCAAGCTCCTGACGCTGGCCGACGCCGATGTCACCCATATTTCGCTGCAGGATTTTCCGATGCCGCTCTATGACGGCGATCTTGAATCGAAGTCGGGGCCGCCCGACCATGCGGTCAAGCTCAAGCGGCTGATGATGCGGCATGCCGGCGTGTTCATCGCGGCGGCCGAATACAACGCCTCGCTCACCCCGCTGCTCAAGAACACCATCGACTGGGTGTCGCGCGTGCGCGACGGGACCGAGCTCCCGCTCGCCGCCTTCAAGAACCGTATTTTCGCGCTCGGCGCGGCCTCGCCCGGGACATTGGGCGGCTACCGCTCGCTGATGGCGTTGCGCCAGGTGCTCGAGCTCGGCTGCGGCGCCACCGTGCTGCCGGAGCAGGTCGCGGTGCGCGACGCACCGCATGCGTTCGACGAGCATGACAACCTGCGCGATCCGCGCGTCGCCGACGCCTTTCAGGCTCTGTTGCGGCGGCTTGTCGATGCCGCGCGCTTTCTACCGTGAGATGAGGAGGGTGGCTTGATCGATCCCCGCGACCGGCTGATCGTTGCGCTCGACCTCCCCTCGGTGGCGGCCGCCGACGCGATGGTGGCGCGCCTCGGCGAAGCGGTCTCGTTCTACAAGATCGGCTATCAGCTCGCCTTCGCGGGCGGGCTTGCGTTTGCGGAACAGCTCGCGCGGTCGGGCCGCCAGGTGTTTCTCGATCTCAAGCTGCACGACATCGGCAACACCGTCGGCAAGGGCGTCGAAAGCGTTGCAAGTCTGGGCGCCACCTTCCTCACGGTGCATGCCTATCCGCAGACCATGAAGGCGGCGGTCGACGCGCGCGGGCAGTCGAGCCTGCGGATCCTCGCCGTCACCGTGCTCACCTCCTACGACGACGCCGACCTCGCCGCCGCCGGCTACGATTTCACGGTGCCGGAGCTCGTCGCCGAGCGCGCCGCGCAGGCGCGCGACATCGGGGTCGACGGCCTGGTGTGCTCGGCCGAGGAAGCCGCAAAGTCTGCGCCCGATGGTGGGGCACGGCATGACGCTGGTGACGCCGGGCATCCGTCCGGCGGGCGCGGACAGCGGCGACCAGAAGCGCATCATGACGCCCGCGGCCGCGATCGCGGCCGGCGCCGACTATCTCGTGGTCGGGCGGCCGATCATCGCGGCGGCGGATCCGAAAGCGGCCGCGCAGGCCATCGTCGCCGAGATCGCCGGCGCGGCGCGCTAGATAGAGCTGATAGAGCTAGATGAGCTAGTAGAGCTAGATAGAGCTAGATAGAGCATGATCCCGAAAAGTGGGCACCGGTTTTCGGAAAAGATCACGCTCCTCTAGAATCAATATTTGGTCGCATTTTCTACGCCGAACCGGTGGCCATCACTGAACTCGGACCTGTCCGAGTTCAGCAATATTAGGTACGCAAGTCGGAAAAATCCGACTTGCGGATCACGTCCGAGACAAGCTTCGCCGGAAAATGCTCCAAGGGGGAACGCAGGTCATGCCCAAAGGCTACTGGATTCCGCACATCGATGTGAGCGATCCGGAACGCTACAAGGATTACATCGCGGCGACGCCTCCGGCCCACCATAAGTACAACGGCATCGCGCTGGTGCGCGGCGGCAGAATGGACGTGGTCGAAGGGCGCGCCCGCGCCCGCAACGTGCTGCGCGAATTCCCCGACTACGCGACCGCGCTCGCCTGCTATCGGTCGCCCGAGTATCAGAGCGCGCGGCCGCTCCGCCTGTCGCACGCAACGTCCGACTTCGTCATCGTCGAGGGCTATGACGGCCCGCAGCCGCCCCGACCGGCCTCGCCGCCCGCGGCGGGTCAGCGCAAGGGCTACTGGATCGGGCACGTCGACGTGGCGGACCCCGAAGGCTACAAGGCCTATATGACCGCCAACATGGCGCCGTTCGGCAAGTTCGGCGGCCGTTTCCTGGTGCGCGGCGGCACGCGCGAGGTGGTCGAGGGCCGCGTGCGCAGCCGAACCGTGGTGCTGGAATTCCCGAGCTACGACGCGGCGCTCGGCTGCTATCGCTCGCCGGATTATCAGGCGGCGAAACGGCTGCGCGACGGCAAGGCCGAGCTCGATCTCCTCATCGTCGAGGGCCATGACGGCACGCAGGCGTAGCGCATGATCCCAAAAAGTGGAACCCGGCAATCGGAAAAGATCATGCGCCAGCATAGCGCTCGCTGCCTTCCCCAACCGGCGACGTCCCGCTATACCGGCGCGACCTCGCCAGGAGAACACCGATGTCCGACATGCGGCTGATCGTGGCCGGCGCCGGCGGGCGCATGGGACGCACGCTCGTCAAGGCGATCGCCGATACCGATGGGGCGGTCCTGGTGGGCGCGGTCGATGCCGCGGGCTCGGCCGTGATCGGCCGCGATGCCGGCGAACTGGCCGGGCTCGGCCCGAACGGCATCAAGGTCACGGCCGATCCCGCGCCGCTGCTTGCCAAGGCGGACGGCCTCGTCGACTTCACGATTCCGGCCGCCACCATCGCGTTCGCCGAGATCGTCGCCAAGGCGGGCCTCGTCCATGTCATCGGCACCACCGGGCTGTCGGCCGAGAACGAGAAGCTGATCGCGATCGCGGCGCAGCGCTCGGTCATCGTCAAGTCCGGCAACATGAGCCTCGGCGTCAATCTGCTGGCCGCGCTGGTGCGGCGCGTCGCCCGCACGCTCGATCAGGAGTTCGACATCGAGATCCTCGAGATGCACCACAACAAGAAGATCGACGCGCCGTCCGGCACCGCGCTCATGCTCGGCCGCGCGGCGGCGGAAGGACGCAACGTCGATCTCGCGCAGCGCTCGGCGCGCGGGCGCGACGGCGACACCGGCGCGCGCAAGGCCGGCGACATCGGCTTTGCGTCGCTGCGCGGCGGCACCGTGGTGGGCGACCACACGGTGGTGTTCGCCGGCCCGGCCGAGCGCATCGAGCTCTCGCACAAGGCCGAGGACCGCATGATCTTCGCGCGCGGCGCCGTCAAGGCGGCGCTGTGGGCGAAGGGCAGGAAGCCGGGACTCTATTCGATGGCCGACGTGCTCGGGCTGGGGGATTTCTGAGCCGCGGGCGGCGCGATCGACAAATCAATCCCGCGCCGTCATCGTGGCCGCGCCTTGCTTGGCCGCCGCCACCGGGCGCAGCAGCGAGACGCCGGTCATCTGCGCCGGCTTCGGCACGCCCATCAACGCCAGCAGGGTGGGCGCGATATCGGCCAGCCGTCCGTCCGCCAGCGTGACGTCGCCGCCGCCCATCAGCAGCAGCGGCACCGGACCGGTGGTGTGGGAGGTGTGCGGCCCGCCGGTGTCGGGGTCGCGCATCATTTCGCAATTGCCGTGGTCGGCCGTGACCAGCAACGCGCCCCCGGCCTTGGCGATCGCCTCGGCGAGCCGCCCGAGACCCGCATCGACCGTCTCGACCGCCTTGATGGCGGCCGGCAGGCTGCCGGTGTGGCCGACCATGTCGGGTTGGCGTAGTTGAGCACGATCAGGTCGTACTTGCCCGATCCGATCGCCGCCACCGCCTTGTCGGTCAGCTCGCCCGCCGACATCTCGGGCTGCAGGTCGTAGGTCGCGACCTTCGGGGACGGCACCATGATGCGGTCCTCGCCCCGATAGGGCTCTTCCCGGCCGCCGTTGAGAAAGTATGTGACGTGCGGATATTTTTCGGTCTCCGCCATGCGCAATTGGGTGCGGCCGGCGTCGGCGACCACCTCGCCCAGGACCATTGCCAGGTCGTCATGCGGGAAGATCGCCTGCATGAACGGCTCGAGCTCATCGCTGTACTGCGTCATCCCGGCGGCGGCCGCGACACGCACCACGCGCGGGCGCGCAAAACCCGAGAAATCCGGATCGAGCAGCGCCGAGAGGATCTCGCGCACCCGGTCGGCGCGGAAGTTGAAGCACAGCACCCCGTCGCCGTCGCGCATGCCGCGATAGTCGCCGATGACGGCCGGCAAGCACGAACTCGTCGCTGAGGTCATGCGCATAGGCGTCCGCGATCGCGGCCCCGGCGTCGGGGAACCGCGGCCCCTCGGCCTGCACGATCGCCGAATAGGCTTTGGTGACGCGCTCCCAGCGCTTGTCGCGGTCCATCGCGTAATAACGGCCGCAGACCGTCGCGATCGGGACGGAGCGCGGCAGCGCGGCGGCGAGGCGCCTGAGGTCCTGATCCGCGGACCGCGGCGGGGTGTCGCGACCGTCCGTGAAAGCGTGCACGACCGTCGGGATGCCGGCTTGCGCCAGGATCCCGGCGAGCGCGGCCGCGTGATCCTGGTGCGAATGCACGCCTCCCGGCGAAACCAGGCCCATCAGGTGGCAGGTGCCGCCGCTCCGGCGCAGGCGGTCGATCAGGTCGCGCAAGGCCGGCGACTTGCCGATCTCGCCGTCCGCGATCGCATCGGTGATGCGCTGCAGGGTCTGCTTGACGACCCGGCCGGCCCCGATGTTGAGATGTCCGACCTCGGAATTGCCCATCTGGCCGGGGGGCAGGCCGACATCCGCGCCGGAGGTGCGCAGCAGCGCGTGCGGTCCGGCCTCCCACAGCCGGTCGAACGCCGGCGTATGGGCCTGACGGACCGCATTGTCGGCCGTCTCCTCGCGCCAGCCCCAGCCGTCCAGCACGGCCAGCATCACCGGACGACGCTCCTGCATGGGACTTCCCTTGCCTTCTGATCCAGGTCTTGTGCGCGATCGGCACCGAATCGTCAATCAATGGCGCGCGTGCGACCCGCGGCCTCGCCGTATGGGCCCTACCCCCAAGAGGGGATGGGGATTGGCCGGGGCCGTGGGGGAACATGGGGGTTCGCAGGATCACTCGTCAGGCGCGGCTGCGGTGGATTTGGATTGCGGCGCACCATGGCTCCGCGACGTTTGGGTGGCTTGCGGCCGGCGTCTGTTGCTCCATCATGCCGGCCCGGACCCGTGTGGCGTCATGGGGGGTCGAATGATCGCGGCGAAACAGACGGCGTCGAACGGCATGGCAGCGTACATCGAGGGTCGCAACGTCAGCCTGACCTTCCGGCCGCCGAGCCGCGCGCCCGTCCCGGCGCTCAGCCATTTCGACATCGACGTCAACGAGGGCGAGTTCCTGTCGATCGTCGGGCCGTCCGGCTGCGGCAAGAGCACGTTCCTGAGCGTGCTGCTCGGACTGATCACGCCGGATTCGGGCGATCTCAGCGTCGGCGGCAAGCGGATCACCGGGCCGGGCACCGACCGCGCCATGGTGTTCCAGGAGTTCGGGCTGCTGCCCTGGCGCACCGTGCAGAACAATGTCGAGCTCGGGCTCGAGCTCAAGGGTGTGGCGGCGGCGGAGCGCCATGAGATCTCCCGGCGTCTGATCCGGATGGTGGGGCTCGCGGGCTTCGAGACGCACTATCCGCATGAGTTG
Source organism: uncultured Pseudomonadota bacterium (assembly GCA_963791155.1). Classification (GTDB taxonomy): domain Bacteria; phylum Pseudomonadota; class Alphaproteobacteria; order Rhizobiales; family Xanthobacteraceae; genus JAVDCA01. Next base: position 182,288 of record CAWBRI010000004.1, on the reverse strand, counting down.
TCCGGCGGCATGAAGCAGCGCGTCGGCCTTGCCCGCGCGCTCGCCACCGATCCCGACGTGCTGCTGATGGACGAGCCATTTGCGGCGCTCGATGCGCAGACGCGCGACTTGATGCAGGTCGAGTTGCTGCGCATTTGGCAGGAGACGCGCAAGACGGTGCTGTTCGTCACCCATCAGATCGACGAGGCGATCTATCTATCCGACCGAGTCGTGGTGATGACCAAGCGGCCGGGCCACGCCAAGCGGATGTTCGCGGTCGACTTGCCGCGGCCGCGCGACTACGAGATGCGGGTCACGCGCGAGTTCAACGATCTCAAGCTCGAGATCTGGCGCGCCCTCAAGGACGAGATCACGATCTGATCCATGACGGACGCCTCGGCCCCACGCCTGAGCTTCATCGAGCGCCATCGCCGGGCGCTGCTCGGCAGCCTGGCCGTGGCCGTGTTCTTCGCGGCCTGGCAGGCGGTGTTTCTGGCCGTGCCGTTCAATCCGCTATTCATCACCAAGCCGAGCCTGATGATAGCGGGCCTGCTCGACCTGATCGCGACCGGCGAGCTGTTCGACGCGCTCTGGGCCAGCGGCGTTCCGTTCGTCTGCGGTCTCACGCTCGCGGCGGTGACCGGCGTTGCGATCGGCATCGTGATGGGCTGGCGGGTGCGCGTCGGCTATGCGCTCGATCCGCTGCTGACCGTCTTCTATGCGAGCCCGCTGGTCGCGCTCGCGCCGCTGGTGGTGGTGTTCTTCGGCGTCGGCATGGCGGCGAAGACCTTGATCGTCTTCCTGCTCGCGGTCTTTCCATTCATCTTCAATGCCTGCGCGGGTACCCGCGCGGTCGATCGTCTCCTTGTCAACGTGGTGCGTTCGCTCGGCGGCGGCGAGAAGGATCTCTACGTCAAGGTCATCATTCCGAGCGTGCTGCCTTATATCGTCGCGGCGGCGCGCATCGCGGTCGGCCGCGCGCTGATCGGCGTGCTGGTGGGCGAGTTCTTCGCCGCCTCGGAGGGGATCGGCTACGCGATCGCGCGCTTCGGCGACCTGTTCGCGCTCGACCGCATGTTCGCCTGCATCCTGGTGATCATGGTGATCGCGGTCGCGCTGACCGAAGGCATCCGCTGGGCCGAGCGCGCGGCCTTCCCGTGGCGCATCGGGCAGTGAGACGATGAGCGACATCGAGGCGGTCGAACCGGAAGTCGTCGTAGCCGGCCGCGACGCCGCTGCGCCGGGCAAGAGCTTCCGGCAGCGTCACGAGGCGACAATTTTGGGTGCCGGCAGCATCGTGTTGCTGCTGGCCGCCTGGGAGGCGCTGCCGCGCCTGTTCACTTTGTCGGCCGGCACCAAGCTTTTCTTCACCACGCCCAGCGTGGTGGTGGGCACGCTGTGGCAGATGTTCGCGACCGGTTCGATCTGGGCGCCGCTCGCCGTGAGCGCGACCGGCTTCGCGCTCGGGCTCGGCATCGCGATCGTCGTGGCGCTGCCGCTCGGCGTCCTGCTCGGTCGCTCGGGTGTGCTCGGCGCGCTGTTCGATCCCTTCATCACCGCCTTCAACGCGACTCCCCGCCTGGTGTTCCTGCCGCTCGTCATGCTGTGGTTCGGTCTCGGCCTGTGGTCGAAGGTGGTCATTGTGTTCATCGGCGCGCTTTTTCCGCTGCTGATCAACACCTATGAGGGGGTGCGCAACGCCGACAAACTCCTGATCAACGTCGTGCGCTCGTTCGGCGCTTCCGAATGGGCGATCGCGCGGCTCGTGATCGTGCCGAATGCGCTGCCCTTTATCGTGGTCGGGCTGCGGCTCGCGATCGGCCGCGCCATCCTCGGCGTCGTGGTGGCGGAGTTCTTCGGTTCCGAGGAGGGGCTCGGCGTCGTGATGGTGCGGGCCGCCAGCACCTATCACGTCGACGTGGTGTTCGCCGGGCTCATCGTGTTCGCGGCACTGTCGCTATTGATGACCGCGATGGTGAAGCTCATCGAGGAGCGGCTCGAGCGCTGGCGCCCGCAGCACGCGAACGCCTGAGCGCGCGTGGAATTGGATTGCCGGACGCCGGATAAATCCGGCTTCCGGTGACAGGTCCGGCCAAGACGGACCCTTCGCCTCAGTTGGTCCCGGCGTTAAGCTTGGTCGGGACGTAGTTCATCTCCTTGAGGGTCGGATCGAGCAGGTTGCGGGCGAGGAACGTCTCGGGATCCGGCAGCGGCTTGTCGGCCGGCCACTGGTGCGCCGCGATCATGGAGAGACGGCGTGACGCGAAGATCTCGCCGAACAGGTCCTTGGGCAATTCGGCCCCGAATGCGTCGTGCAGTTGATCCCAGATCAGCCCGGCCTCCTTGTCGTCGTCGATGCCGAGATGCTTCTTCAGGGTGGCGACCGAGCCTTCCTTGTTGGTGCGGAAATACATCACCGCCTTGGCGATCGCGCGGATGAATTTCTTCACTGTCTCGGGATTCTGGTCAACGAAGGATTTGCGCGCCCAGATCGTTCCGCCGGCGCGCGGCATGTAATCGCCGGTGCGCAGCAGCACCTTCATTCCGGCGCCCACCGCCTTGACGGCGTGCGGCGCCGAGAACAGCGCGCCCTGGATGTCGCCGTTGATCAGGGCGGCGATGCGCTCGGGCTCGCCCTGGAATGAGATGACCTTGTAGTCCTTGCCGACCTGCATATGGAAGAAGCGCTCGAGCACGGCCTGACCTTCGTCGTAGTCGGCGCCGCCGATGCGGCCGTAGCCGAGGGTCTTGCCCTTGAGGTCTTCCACCTTGCTGATGCTTTTCGGCACTACGATGGTCCATTGCGATTTGAGCGACTCGCCGACCACGTAGCGGATCTCGGCGCCGCTCAGCGCGGCCTGCGCGCCGCCCGACGGAATCGGCACGACATCGACATTGCCCGACAGCGCGGCGGTGACGAGCGCCTTGCCGGTCAGCGTCACGAAGCTCGCGTCGAGACCCTCCTGCGCATAGAAGCCCTGGTCCATCGCGATATAGGTCGGGATGTGGAAGCCGTCGCCGCCGATGACCTTGCCGACGGTGACCTTGGTCTGCTGGGCTTGCGCGGTGCCCATTGCCAGGGCGGCGGCGAGCATGACGGCGGGCGCAAGCATGGATCGGAGCATTCGCATGGGCTTCTCCTGGGTTGAAGGCCGAGCGAGCCGGGCGGGCGGGAGCCGGTCTCGGGGACCAACGTCCGCGCGCGCGTGAGCGATGATTTTAGTCCGTCGTGCGAAACCGAAGCCAGCCGGAAGCCGGCGGCTCGGCATGACCGAGGGGCGACATAGGGCCGCGTCGGCGGGGGCGCGGCGCTCGTCAGGAACGATTGGCGGAGCGGACGAGCACCGGCTGCACGCGGTAGAGTTCCGGAAACAGCCGCTTGAGATTTTCCACCTTCGGCAGGTCGTTGTAGACGATGTAGGGATTTTCCGGATGCAGGGTGGCGTAATCCTGGTGATAGGCCTCGGCCGTATAGAACCCCGCGAGGGGACTGAGCTGCGTCACCACCGGACGCTTGAAGACGCCTGCCTTGTCGAGCTGGGCGATATAGGCCTCGGCGACGTGCTTCTGGGTGGCGTCGGCGTAAAAGACGGCTGAGCGATATTGTGTGCCCACGTCGGGACCCTGCCGATTGAGCTCGGTCGGATCGTGTGCGACCGAGAAGTAGATCTGCAGAATCCGGCCGTAGGAGATTTGCCGCGGATCGAACCGGATCTGCACCGCCTCGGCATGGCCGGTGCGGCCGGAACTGACGGCATTGTATTGTGCGGTTTCCTTGGTGCCGCCCGCATAGCCGGACAGCACCTGGGTCACGCCCTGGGTGTGCTGAAACACCGCCTGCACGCCCCAAAAGCAGCCGCCGGCGAGCACCGCGGTCTGCACGTCGGTGCCGGCCGGCGCATCGATCGCGGGCGCCGGAACGACGGTCGCGGGCTCGGCCGCCTGCGCGTGCCCAAACCACCATGCGCCGGCAAGGCCGAGGCCCAGCAATGCGGCGGTTGCGAGCAGGCGATGAGGCTTTGGCTTCGACAGCATGGTTCGGGTCCTTCCTGGTCGACCTCAGGGGCGGATGACTGCCCGGATGTTACCCGAATGCCGCCGTCCTGCGTTCACAACTTTTCGCACATGTCCGTGAGGCTTCGGTGACCCAGAATCCCATCGTGGGTCGCGGTTTCGCCGGCCAACCGGCCACCACCGGAACAGATTCGGCACAAACGCGCCCTAAAACACCGTCCGGGTCGGACCGCGCCTGGCCTCGCCGATCGCGGCCGCGAGCGCATCGGCGAAGCTCTCCTTTTCGCGCGGTCCCAGGAAGGCGGCGATGGGCAATCTGCGGCCGCGCGAAACCAGAAAGAGGCGCTCGATGCCGAACTCCTGGTGGGTGTCGCGATCGAGCCGGACCCAGACCGGATTGAGCGACCATTCGGCGACCCTGCCGCGATGGCTCACCTTGCGGACGCGGAGTTCCGACGCCGTGACAATGACCTCTTCGTACGCCCTGGCGGCGCGGTAATTGATCCGGAACGCCCAATAGATCAACAGCACGTCGAGCCCGAAAAAGCCGACGACCGGCCAGGCGCCCAGAATGAGGAACACGACGCCGGCCGCGAAGCTCACGCCGCCGATCGCCGTCATCAGCACCAGGAATCCGGCCCCGCCAAGCGAGCGATGGGGCGTGATGACGGCAGAAAACAGCGGGGGTTCGTCCGCCGGGGCATTGCGGTCGGTCATGGCTCTTCAATATAGGAGGTTCATGGCCAAAAAGACGACACCCCGCAGGCCGGCCGCGGCGCGCCCCAGGCCCGCCAGACCCAACCGCAAGACCAGGCCGGCGCCCGCGTCGCTTGCCCGCCCGCCGCATGCGGCTACGAGCCTAAGATCGAAGGCCAGACCGAAGACCGTTCCGAAACCCTGGACCGCGGCCGAGATCGAGGAGGTCTTTCGCCGCTTCCAGGCCGCCAATCCGGAACCGCGCGGCGAGCTCGTCCATATCAATCCCTACACGCTGCTGGTCGCCGTGGTGCTGTCCGCGCAAGCGACCGACGCGGGCGTCAACAAGGCGACGCCGGCCTTGTTCGCGGCCGCCGACAGTCCTGAAAAAATGGTCGCGCTCGGCGAGGAGCGCGTGCGCGAGCACATCAAGACCATCGGGTTGTTCCGTACCAAGGCACGCAACGTCATCAAGCTGTCGGAGCAGCTCATCGCCCAGCACGGCGGCACGGTGCCGCCGCTGCGCGAGGCGCTCGAAGCCTTGCCAGGCGTCGGACGCAAGACCGCCAACGTGGTGCTCAACATCGCGTTCGGCGAGCCGACCATCGCGGTCGACACCCACATATTCCGCGATCGGTAACCGCACTGGTCTTGCGCCCGGCAAGACGCCGTTCGAGGTCGAGATGAATCTCGAACGGGTGGTGCCGGCACCCTACAAGCTGCACGCCCACCACTGGCTCATCCTGCACGGCCGCTACATTTGCGTCGCGCGCCGGCCGGCCTGCGACAGGTGCCTGATCAACGACCTGTGCCGATGGCCGGAGAAGACGGTATGACTCGGCCCCAAGCCCGTCATGCTCCGCGCAAGCGGAGCATCCAGTAGCCACGGTCGGATCGGATTGCGCACAACGGAGACGGCACGGGGTACTGGATCGCCCGCGGGAGCCTGCACTCGGAGGGCGCGAAGCGCCGATCCGGGTGCGGGCGATGACGGCCATTGATCAGGCGCGCCGCATCGGCTCCAGCAGCTCCTGCCGGCCTGCGCGCGTGAGCCGCTTATGCATGTGCACCATGAAAGCCGTGGCGAACAACGGCGTCGCCAGATTGAGGATCGGGATCGACACGAATCCCGCGATGAACATCCCGGCGATGAAGATCGTGGCGCGGTTCTGTCGCCGCAGCGCCTTGGCGTCCGCGGCGGAATTGAACCGCATGGCGGCGAGCTCGAAATATTCGCGGCCGAGCAGATAGGCGGTGGCAAGGAAGAACAGCACCGCCCCGAAGCCGGCGAGCAGCAGGAACGGGGCGCAGCACAGATAGATCAGCACCGCGAGCCCCGCCGTCTTGACGCCTTCGAGCATGGCGCGCCCCAGCGGCAACGCGACGCCGGCCGGATCGAGCGGATAATGCGTCCGCTCGACGTGCTCGGCGATCTCATCGGCGAAGAAGCTCGCCACCAACGAGGTGACGGCCGGCATCAGAAAAATCGCGCCCGCCATCAGGCCGAAGCCGAGCGCCAGCGCGAGCAGCCAGCCCAGGAAATCGACCGGTCCATGCGCCATCGGGCCGAGCGTGCCCTCGACCCAGGTGCCGCCCGCTCCCGTGAGCCAGGCCAGCAGGCGATAGAGCGCGATCGCGAGGACCGCGAGCAGCGCGATCGCCAGCCCGACCGCCTTGAGCAGGACGGTGCGGAACGGCCGCGAGAACATCTGGGTCAGCGCTTTGATGGCCGCGTTGAGCATCGTGCCTCCGTATCGCTCCCAGAGCTAAACGCCGGAACGGGACGATACAAGGCTTCAGTCTCCCGTCATCGCGACTCTCATTTAAGCCGAACGCGTCGTGTTTTGGTTCATGCCTGGGCGGCGTCCCGACATCGAGCCGGGATGGCGATTTGCGCGGCCCGAAGGGTTCGTGCAAGCTGCGCGCGACCGCCCATACGACGCCCCTGACCATGCCGAACCTGGACCGCCGTTCGTTTCTCGCCGCATCCGCCGCCGCCGCCGTGAGTCCCGTGCTGGGCGCGGCGACGTCGCTGGGCGATGTCGACATTGCGATCGTCGGCGCTGGCGCTGCCGGCATCGCGGCGGCCCGCCGCGTCGCGGCCGCCAAACGCCGCTTCGTCCTGATCGAGGCCGCGGACCAGGTCGGCGGCCGCTGCATCACCGATACGCGCAGGTTCGGCGCGCCTTATGACCGCGGCGCGCACTGGCTTCACCAGCCGGACCTCAATCCGGTGGCGAAACTCGCGCGCAATACCGGGCTCGACATCTATCCGGCGCCGCCCGGCCAGAAGATTCGCATCGGACGCCGCTATGCGCGCGAAGGCGAGATGGAGGAGTTTCTCGCCGGGCTGGTGCGCGCGAACCGGGCGATCGGCGAGGCGGCGCGCCTCAAGACCGACGTGGCCTGCGCCCAGGCCCTGCCCAAGGAGCTGCTCGATTGGCGACAGACCGTCGAGTTCGTGCTCGGACCCTTTGGGTGCGCCAAGGACCTCGCGGACGTCTCCGCCGTGGACTTCGCGCGTTCGGTCGAACGCGACGTCGATGCCCTTTGCCGGCAGGGCCTGGGCGCCCTGGTCGCAAAGCTGGCCGGGGGTCTCCCGGTGCAGCTCGCCAATCCGGTGACGCGCATCGACCTTTCCCCCCGCGGCGGCGTCGACATCGAGACCGCGCGCGGGCACGTCACCGCCAATGCGGTCATCGTGACGGTTTCAACCGGCGTGCTGGCGGCGAACAAGATCAAGTTCGTTCCGGATCTGCCCAAGCGTCAGACCGACGCCGTCAACAATCTGAAGCTCGGCAGCCAAGATCGCATCGTGCTCGAGCTGCCAGGCAATCCGCTCGCCCTGCAGAGCGACGACCTGGTATTCGAAAAATCGGCGGGCACGCGCACCGCGGCGCTCCTCGCCAATGTGGCGGGCACGCCGCTCGTCACGGTTGACGTGGGCGGAAAATTCGGCCGCGATCTTGCGGCCGGCGGCGAGGCCGCGATGGTGGCCTTCGCGCTCGACTGGCTCGACGGGCTGTTCGGCTCGGACGTCCGGAAGGCGGTCAAGCGCACGGCCGCCACGCAATGGAACAACGAGCCGTGGGTGCTCGGCGCGGTCTCGGCCGCGACGCCAGGAGGCCAGCCGGCGCGCCGGATCCTGATGGAGCCGGTGCGCGACCGGCTGTGGTTCGCCGGCGAAGCCGTGCATGAGACGCTGTGGGGCACGCTCGGCGGCGCCTGGGAGTCGGGCGAGCGCGCGGCCGACGCCGCGCTGAAGAAGCTCGGATTTCTGGCCGAGCCGAAGCAGCCGGTGCGCGCGCCGCCGCGGCGGCGCTGAAGTTGCGGTCGCATCGCGTGTTTCGCGGCACCATGTTCGGGAGCTTGGATCGCATTGTGGGCGGCTTTATCGTCGATGGTCGGCCGGCAGGTCCGGATGCGCGTCCGGACAAGTTACGCAGGCGGCGCGGCCGACGCGATCGACCCAGATCGGACGCGCTCGGCGGATTTCCCGCGATGCCCGTTCTATTGGCATAATCCGTCGATGCCCGTTTTCGGAGATTGAGTTGCCCGATCATGATAAAGTGACAGCCGCCGAAACCGAAATTGAATGCATGGAAGCCCGATGACCATTCGCGATGCCGAACTCTCCGGCGCAGACGCGGGCGAAGCGACTGCGATTCGATCGCTATGTCCTGGATCTGCGATCGCGGCTGTCTCCTTCTTGACGGGAACGAGATTGCGCTTCGGCCAAAGACCTTCGCGGTCCTGCGTTACCTCGTCGAAAATTCCGGCCGTCTTGTCTCGAAGGACGAGCTGTTCGCCGCGGTCTGGCCAAATCTCGCCGTCACGGACGATGCGCTGGTGCAGAGCATCGGCGAACTGCGACGGGCGCTTGGAGACGATGGGCCGCGCCTGATCAAGACGATTCCGCGCCGCGGCTATCGATTTGAATCCGACGTGTCGGTCGTTGCTCGATCGATCCGCGCCGGTTTCGGTCGCCTCCCGCGATGTGGCTCGATCGTCGGAACCCGTCGCCGGCGCGCGCGCGCCGCTCACCTGCTTCTCGACGGCGCCCACCGGCTTGCGCATCGGATTGTTCGCCGCGTTCGCTCTCGCTGTCCTGCTTGTCGCTGGCGTGCTGTGGGCGCGGCGTCGGGACCGAGTGGAAATTTCTGAACGTTCCGGGATACGGCGACCGATCCACAACCAAGAGCGCCGAAATCGGCGCGAAACCCGCGATCGCCATTCTCCCGTTTGTGAACCAGAGCGACGATTCGGCGCGCGACTATTTCGCGGACGGATTGACGCAGGACATCATCAACGCGCTCGGCCGGTTTTCCGAGCTGACCGTGATGTCATGGAACGCGGTCTTTCCCGTACAAGGGCAAACCCGCAAGCCCCGGGGAGATCGCCCGCAGTCTTGCGGTGCGCTATCAGGTCGAAGGCAGCGTCCGCCAGACCGGCGATCGCGTGCGGGTGACCGCGCAGCTCGTCGACGCGGATGGTCGGGTGCTTTGGTCTGGCCAGCTTCGACGAGGCGCTTGCCGACGTCTTTGCCTTGCAAGACAAGATCACCACTCAGATCGCCGGGGCCTTGGCGATCCGCGTGACGCAGATCGAGCAACGGCGGGTGTTCGCCAAGCCGACCGAAAATCTCGAAGCCTACGATTACGTGCTGCGCGCCAGGCCGGCCTTGCAGCGCCCGACGCGCGCCAACAATGTGGAGGCGCGCGCCCTGCTCAGACGCGCCATCGAGCTCGATCCGAACTACGCTGCCGCCTATGCGGCGCTCGCCGAAACCTATCACATCGCCACATCGATGGGCTGGGCGGAATCGCCGACCGACTTCCTGAGCCGCGCAGAGGAAATGGCCAACAAGGCGCTGAGTCTCAACGATTCCGAAGTGCGCGCGCACATCATCCTCGGCCGCATCCATATGCTTCTATCAGCGATACGAACAGGCAAAGGCGGAGATGGACCGCGCGATCGCGATCAATCCGAACGATGCCCATGGCCTCGCCGGTCGCGGCAATATCCTGATGTGGCTCGGGGCAGACGGATGCCGCGATCGAGGCGTTGGAGCTGGCGCAGCGCATCGATCCCGAGCTCAATGCGATCGATCGCTTTGCGCTCAGCCTCGCCTATTATCTGAAAGCGGCGCTACGACGCGGCGATCGAACAGGCCGAACTCAATCTGCGCACGCACCGACGGGCGCGAACTTCAGCCGCATCGTGCTGGCGGCCGCCTATGCGCAGCACGACCGGGCGGAGGATGCCGCGCGGGTCGTGACGACGATCCGCCGCATCGATCCGACCTTCGATCCGCAGGAGTTCGGGACCAAGTTCCTGAACTCCGGCCGATCTCGAACATCTGCGCGACGGACTGCGCAAGGCCGGCCTCGTTCGCCGGCAGAGGCCGGCGCTCCGCCGCGTCGGCACACTGAGCCGCTATTGCGCTGCGGAGCGCAGCGCGCCGGTTCGGCGGTTCCGCCTTGCTGCTGATGTTTCCGGCGAGGTCCTGCTGGAACAGGCGCGGTCCGATCGGGCTTGCCGAAGACATAGAGCTTGCCGTCGCTGATCAGCCAGTTCTCCGGATTCGCCTCGTCGATCTCGCCCTTGCGTCAGCGCCATGGCGCAGAAATTTCCGAACTGCGGCGCGTAGCGGACGGGATCGGCCTTGAACAGCTCGCGATGCTCGGCGCGCGAGAAGCGGTAGCGGTGCTCATCCCATTCATATTCGAACTCCGGCAGCCCGCGCGTCGGCTTTCCGAGCGGTGAAATAGGCGACCGGGTCATAGCCCTTGATCGCCAGCGCCGCGTTTTCGGCGGCAATGGAAGGTATCGCGGTCACCAGCGGGGAGGCCGCGACCAGAAGGACGAGGCGAAGGGCACTTCGCCGAGTGAGACCGGGCATGGCGCATCTCCTTTACGATTTTCCTACGACTGGCCCTCCGGGGTTCGGGGCCTGACGTGGCGCTTCAGACGCCGGCCAACAAGCCAGAGCGCGCGGCCGCCGTAACGAGAGAAGCCGAAGGAAACGCCGAAAAAACGCCGAAATGTCCCGGCCGTGCCGAGTATCCACGTCTCTGCTCATTGCCAATAAGGTATTGATGGCAACGCAACGCGGGCTCGCCCGGGTTCTGCAATATTTAAAAGATTTGAAAGTCACACGCCGGGTAAACCCGACGTTTATGACCGGCCGTGACCATTGCGGAGTCGATGCGACCGCATCTGCTCTAGATATTCCTGCAGTTGCGCATGACCGTGTCCGAAAAGTCCGTCAAACCCGGATCATAGGCGAGCGAAGCGACGCCGTTCTTCGAACGGCTATGTCCGGGGCAGGCTTTTTCAGGATCCTGTGCTAAGGTCGCGGAATGAGCGACCGGTTCTGGTTCGCCTTGGCGATGTTTCCGGCAAGATCCTGCTGGAACAGATCCGGTCCGATCGCCTTTCCGAACACATAGAGCTTGCCGTCGCTGATCAGCCAGCTCTCCGGATCCGCCATGACGATCTCGCCCCTGGTCAACGACATGGCGCAGAAATCCGCGAACTGCGGGGCGTAGCGCACCGGGTCGGCCTTGAAGAGCTCGCGATGCTCCGCGCGCGAAAAGCGGTAGCGGTATTCATCCCACTCATATTCGATTTCCGGCATCCCACGAACCGGCTTTAGGTCGGTGAAATAGGCAACCGGGTCATAGCCCTGGAGCGCGAGCGGGGCCTTTTCGAGCGCAATAGACGGTATCGAGGCCACCAACGGGGAGGCGGCGACCAGCAGGACCAGTCGAATCGTATTTCGTCGAGAGAGATCGTGCATAGCAAATTCCTCCGTGCTTTCCCCTACCTGCGGCACCGTTCCGGCCAGCGAACTCGACTATAGCTCAGCCGCCGGTTCAAATCTCGGCATTTTTTCGGTCTTTCCTTCGGCTTCTTTCGTTACGGCGAACGCGCGCTCCGGTTAGGTCGCCGGCGTGGGCTGGATCGCGCCACCACGCGTGGGCGGTCTTTCGGCACCACCCGGGCGATCCCGGTTTAGTTAATGGAGGACAACATGATGTCTCGTCGGTCGACGGTGGGAGCCGCCCTGGTCGCAACGGTCTGTGGAATAGCGCTTGTCGTTCCTGTACTGGCGGGCGCCGACAAGGTGGCTTTTCCGGAGAACTACGCCAAAGGCGTGAAGTGGCTGGTCGTCGACAGGCCCAAGACCAAGGAATTCCACGAACACTATACGACGCCGTCAGCGGTCGAGGCCGCGCGTCATGCCCAGCCGATGCCGAACGGCACGGTGTTCACGGTGGTCCGGTACTCGGCTCGGCTTGATGCTCAGGGTGATCCCATCAAAGGCCCCGATGGACATTTCGTCAAAGGCGATGTCGTCGGCTTCGCCGTGATGGAAAAGCGCACCGGCTGGGGCAGCGAATACCCGGACACGCTCCGCAATGGCGAATGGGAATATCGCGCTTTCACGGCGGACAAGAAACCCAACGAGAATACCAAGCTCACCGCGTGCTTCGAGTGCCACAAGCCGCTGGCGAGCGACGACTTTATCCATGCCTACGACAAACTCAAGGAAGCGGCCCGGTAACGGCAAGAAACGAGCCTCGCGTCCGGCGGGGCTCGGCTGAAAGCGGGTCGGAATGTCTATTCGGGCTCGTTCCACCTTCTTCAATGACCGCAAGCGCAGCGTCGATCGGGCCGATCTCTTGGCAAACGAGATGCGGCTCTCGGTCAGCCGCCTCACAGCAAAACGGAGGACGACATGGTCGGAAAGAGAATAAATCCCGAGCCGGGCGATCCGGCGGCCGGCAACGGAGTCCTGAGCCGCCGGCTCTTTCTTGAAGGCGCGCTGTTTGCCGGCGCGACGGGCGCGGGCCTGTCCGGCGCGTCGGCCGAACCGCTTGCGGTGCAGCCATGGATGAAGGTGCCTGGCGCGGGATTTACGGGCTACGGCCAGCCCTCACGATTCGAGAGCAAGGTCGTAAGGTTCATTCCGCCGCCGCCCAACCCGGCCACGCAGGGCATTGGTCCCGCGCGCACGCCGCTGCACCTGCTCGAAGGAATGATCACGCCATCCGGGCTGCATTTCGAACGCAGCCATTCCGGCATCCCGGACATCGATCCCGATCAACACCGGCTGGTGATCCACGGGTTGGTGAAACGCCCGCTGGTGTTCACGGTCGAAGCGCTGTCGCGCTATCCGATGCAGTCGCGCATTGCCTTCCTCGAGTGTGCCGGCAACAGCCAGGCGCTCAACGCACCGCAGGCGCAGCCGCTCAATGTGACGGCGATCCACGGCCTGCTGGGATGCCAGGAATGGACCGGCGTGCGGCTCTCCACCTTGCTCGACGAAGCCGGCGTCGAGCCCTCGGCGCGCTGGCTGATCGCCGAGGGCGCGGATTCCGCCGCCATGAGCCGCAGCATCCCGCTCGCCAAGGCAATGGATGACGCGCTCGTCTGCCTCTATCAGAACGGCGAGCGGGTGCGGCCTTCGAACGGCTATCCGCTGCGGCTGCTGCTGCCCGGCTTCGAGGGCAACATGAACGTGAAGTGGCTGCGCCGGCTCAAATTGACCGCCGAGCCCGCCATGACCAAGGACGAAACGTCGAAATACACGATCCTGCTCAAGAATGAAAAAGCCTGGCAGTTCGTGTTCCCGATCGAGGTGAAATCGTTGATCACGCGTCCGTCGCCGGGGCTCGCGCTGAAGGGACCCGGGTTCTACGAGATTTCCGGGCTCGCCTGGTCGGGCAACGGCAGCATCCGGAAGGTCGACGTGTCGGCCGACGGCGGACGAAGCTGGGCACCGGCGGCCTTGCAGGGCCCGATCCTGCCAAAGGCGCCGGTGCGCTTCCGCGCGGCGTGGCAATGGAACGGCGGTCCGGCGGTGCTGCAGAGCCGCGCCACCGACAGCACCGGCATGGTGCAGCCGACGCGCGCGCAGTTTGTCGCCGAGCGCGGCTTGCGCGGCGTCTTCCACTACAACGCCATCGCGAGCTGGCGCATCGACGAGAAGGGGGAGGCCAGCAATGTCTACGCTTGAACGCCTTGCAGTCTGCATATCCATCATGGCGGCCGCACCGGCGGCCCTGGCCCAGGCCCCGCATCTCGGGCAACCGATCACGCCCGCCGATATCGCGCCGTGGGACATCAGCATCGGACCAAATGGCGCAGGTCTTCCGCCCGGTCGCGGCACCGCCATGGAGGGCGAAGCCGTCTATGTCGCGAAATGTCAGGCCTGCCACGGCGAGAAGGGAGCCGGGAAACCCAACGACGCGCTGGTCGGCGGCATCGGCACGCTGGGGCCGGACAAGGTACCGGTGAAGACCGTGGGAAGTTATTGGCCCTATGCGACGACTCTGTTCGACTACATCCGTCGCGCGATGCCGTTCCCGGAGTCGAAATCGCTCAGCGCGGACGAAGTCTACGCCTTATCGGCCTATATCCTCCATCTCAACGGGATCGTCGGCCCGAACGATGTGCTCGATGCGCAATCGCTGCCCAAGGTAAAGATGCCGAACCGGGAGGGGTTCGTGTCCTTCCCGCGCAATCCGAAATAATGTTCGAATACCCAGCCCGGATTTATCGCGGCTTTTCGCCTGCGAAACGGCCGCCGCCAAGCACGGCCTCGTTCACCAAGTCGACAAAGCGCACGTAGCTTTCGTAGAACGCATCATGACCGGCGGGTGTGCCGGACTGTTGCGCCTCCTCTCGAAGGCTTTTGTACATGGCGAGCCGCTGCTTGAGGATGACACCCCAATCGACCGTCAGATCTTCGGCCGAATAAATCGAGAATCCCGGCCTCTTGGATACGCTCGGCGTAGGTCTGCAAACTATACAAATCCGCGACCGCCATGCCTTGCCACATCAGCTCCTTGTCGGCGCCGGATAGCGGACGGTGAGCGACCCAGTCGGTGAACGCAATGCGACCGCCCGGTTTCAATATACGAAATGCCTCAGCCAGACTGCGCCGCTTGTCGGGCACATGGAGAAGCGCTTCCTGACTAATGACGACGTCGACGCCGGCATCGGGCAGCGGAACCCGCATGACGTCGCCTTCGATGACGCGAACGCTGTCTTGCAGACCGACGAGACGCGTCAGTTCCTCCGCCCCTTTGACTCTCGCCGGCGTCAGCTCGATCCCGGTGACATCGGCGCCATAGCGATGCGCCAAATAGCGCGCGGTGCCGCCGAGACCCGCGCAAAAATCAACGACACGGGTGCCATTGCGGATACCGGTACGTTCCGCCAGCGCCGTCGTTGGCGGCGATTCCGCCGTAATGATCCTGGTCGTGCGGGAACAATTCTTCGGGTGAAATTTTATCGAGGTGCCCGCGGCTGACCCTGAGTTTGGTCAGAATGATCTCAGAAGAAATTGGATGGCGCTCGTAGAAATCGATTGCTGAGAAATTCTCCGTATTCATGAAATCCTCTTGCGGCCAGTGCGACGAATGTCCATGGGCCGCAGAGTATTCCAGCTTGCGCGAAGGCTAAAGGCCTATGCAGGCCCATGCGGGTGCACGCGCAGGCCGAACGGCATCACGCCCGGCGCAGCGCCTCGGCGGGCTCGAGCTGCACTGCCCGCCAGGCCGGATAGAGCGCCCCCACCGCGCACAGCCCGAACGCCGCCGCGATGGTGGTCGCCACCAGCCGCACGCTCGGCTTGAACGAGATCAGGTCGCCGATCGTCGGAATCAGCGGAAACGCGATGGCGGCGAAATAGCTCAGGATCAGGCCGAGCACGCAGCCGATCGCGCACATCACCAGGCCCTCGGTCACGATCGAGGTCATGATCCGCGCGTCGCTCCAGCCGATCGCCGCCACAATGCCGATCTCGCGCGTGCGCTCCTGCGTCGCCATCACCAGCGAATTGAGCACGTAGAGCACCCCCATCGCGAGCGCGATGATCGAGATGGCGAGCGACACGGCGTTGAGAATCTTGAAATTGCGGTCGTTGTCGAGCGCCTCGCTCGAGGTCGACACCGTCACCTTGCCCAGTTCCTCGATCGCCTGCTTGATGCGCGCGATCTCGGCGGCCGCCGCGCCGCGCGCCAGGTTCACGTGGATCATCGTGACCTGGTTGAGGCGGTAGCTCAGCTCCTGCAGGTCGCCGAGCGGGAGCATCACGGTGCCGCGATTGATGAGGCTCTTGTAGCGCGCGATGCCGATCACGGTGAAGGATTCGCCGAGCAGCTCGATCTTGTCGCCCGGCTTCTTGGCCAAGGCGTCGGCCGTCGCGTCTCCCAGCACCGCAACCCGGCGCTCGCCCGCGGTCGGCACGCGCCCCTCGCGGATCGGCACGTTCTTCCACAAATAGCTCGCCTCGGGCCAGCCCACGGTCAGAACCTGTCGGTTGCGTTCGCTCGGCGCAAACATGAACAGCTCGCCCGAGACCCGCACCACGCCGGCGACCTTGCCGACCCGCGCTTCCAGGTCGTCGGGCAGGAAGCCGCCGAAAATATCCGAAGCGCCGCGTCTGCGTCACCGCCAGGTCGTCGCCGATCTCGTCCATGCCGTCGCGGGTCGCGTCCTGGATGCTGTGCGAGAGCGCGAGCAGCGCGAGCGCGCTGCCGACCGCGAGCGCGATCCCCAGGATCGACAGCGCGGTGCGGACCGGGCGCCGTCGCAGATTGCGCCATGCGAGACCGGCGAGATTCATTCGACGGCCTCTACTTCATGCGGCGCGAGCGTCGGGGAGCGGACCCGGTCGTCGGCGATCCTGCCGTCCCTGACCCGGATGCAGCGCTTGCAACGGGCAGCGAGGCCCTCGTCATGGGTGACGAGCACCAGCGTCATGCCGGTGTCGCGCTGCAAGTTGAACAGGAGGTCGGCGACCGCCGCCGAGCTGGCGCTGTCGAGATTGCCGGTCGGCTCGTCGGCGAGCAGCAGGCTGGGCGCGTTGACGATGGCGCGCGCGATCGCGACGCGCTGGCGCTCGCCGCCCGAAAGCGCGTGCGGCAGGTGCCCGGTCCGGTGGCCGAGGCCGACACGCTCGAGCGCCGTCCGGGCGCGCGCGCGCTGCTGGTCGGCGGCGACGCCGCGGCCCATCAGCGCCATCTCGACGTTCTCGGCCGCGGTCAGCGTCGGAATCAGGTTGAATTCCTGAAACACGATGCCGATGTCGCTGCGCCGCAGCCGCGACCAGGCCCGGCGCGACGTCACCGGTGTGCCCTTCCACAGGATGCGTCCCGATGTCGGCCGGTCGATTCCGCTCAACAGGTTGACGATGCTGCTCTTGCCGGAGCCGCTAGGTCCCAGCAGGGCGAGACAGTCGCCGGCCGGGATCGCGAGGTCGACCGCGTCGAGCGCGATGATCGTGCCGTCGTCGAAGGCGCGGCTCACGCGCTCGAGGCTCACCAACGGCGCCGCCGCCCGATGGTGTGGCTTCGTCCGCGTCATCTTGCGCTTGATGGAGGCGATCATTTGCGCATGAGCCCGATCAGGGCGTCGATATCGCCGTTCGCGCCTTGCAGTCCGGCGGCGAATTCGTCGCGCGCCTTGGCGATCGCGCTGTGGCCCTCCCAGATGACGTCGACCGCCGACCAATTGTCGGCGTCCGCTTTACGCAGCCGCCAGGCGATCATTTTCGCGCCCTCGGGGGCGCCGACCCGGATGGTGGCGAGCTTGTCGCCGTCCGGGGTGGATCGCACCCCGGCGAGCGCTATGGCTTCGCCCTTGTGGTCGGCGAGCTCGCGAGCGCACTCCGAGACCAACCGGTCCGAGAATGCGGCCTGGTAGCTTTCGCGCTGCGCGACCGACATCCGGTTCCAGGCCTTCTCGGTGGCGGCATGCGCCATCGTCTCGAGATTCAAGACCTGTCCGAGAAAGTCGCGGCAGCCCGCCAGAACCTGCGCCGCGTCACCGTTGGCCCGGGTGGGAATGGCGCGCATGCTGTCGCCGATCTGCGCCACGAACGCGTCGATCGTGACCTGCGATTGCGCGCCGGCAGGCATCGCCAGCGCCGCAGCCGCACAAAGGCAAACAGTTGCTTTACGCAAGGGAACGCCCCGGCCCATGTCCATCACGCAATCTAGCGGCGCGCGCGGCGCAAAACCATGCCCGGGCGCCGGGTAATAATGACGCGGTTAACGCGCGGAGCCGTCCGGTCATGCGCGCAGCGTGCCGCCGGTCCGCTTCGCGACCTCGGCCGCGATCTTCGCCGCGACGGCGTCGATCTCCTGGTCCGTCATGGTCTTTTCGCGCGGCTGCAGCGTGACCGCGATCGCGATCGACTTCTTGCCCGGCGCGATGCCCTCGCCTTCGTAGAGGTCGAACACGCTGATCTGTGCGATCAGCTTGCGGTCGACGCTCTGCGCGGCGCGCACCAGATCGGCGGCCTTGACCGAGCGGTCGACCACGAACGCGAAGTCGCGCTCGACCGGCTGGAACTGCGAGAGCTCGAGTGCCGGTTTCGCCCGTGTCGCCTTGGCCCTCGGCTCGGGAATGCGTTCCAGGATCACCTCGAACGCGACCAGCGGACCCTGGACGTCGAGCGTCTCCAGCGCCCGCGGGTGCAGTTCTCCGAAATGGCCCAGCACGTTCTGCGGGCCGATCTGGATCGTGCCCGAGCGGCCGGGATGGAACCAGGGCGGGCCGCCCGGCACCACTTGCAGCGCCTGTGCGGGCGCGCCTGCCGCCGCCAGCACCGCGAGCGCGTCGGCCTTGGCGTCGAACGCATCGACCGCGCGCGCCCCGTCCGACCAATGGCGTCCGGCGCCGGACGCCTTGGCGAGCGCGCGGCGCACCCCGGTGGCGGCGGTGAGCTGGTCCTGCGGCTGATCGCCCCGGAAAACCTGTCCGACCTCGAACAGCGCAACGTCCGGAAAGCCGCGGTCGGCATTCTTCTGGGCGGCCGCGACCAGTCCCGGAATGAGGCTCGGCCGCATGTCGGAGAGATCCGCCGCGATCGGATTGGCGAGCGCGAGCGCGGCGCTGCCGCCGCCGAACAGCGCGGCTGTGGGATTGGACACGAACGACCAGGTGACGGCCTCCACCAGGCCGCGCACCGCGAGCGCGCGCTTGGCCTTGCGGGTGCGGGTCTGAATCGTGGTGAGCACCGGGCGGCGGGCGAGCGCGCCGCGCCCGAACGGCGTCGGCGGCACGCGCTCGACGCCGATGATGCGCACGATTTCCTCGACCAGATCGGCCTCGCCGTGCACGTCCGGCCGCCAGCTCGGCACCGCCACCTTGAGGTTCGGGCCGGAGCCGGCGACGAAAAAGCCGAGCCGGCCGAGCACGCGCTTGATCTCGGCCAGGCCGATATCGAGGCCGGCGAGCCGCCTGGGCTCGGTGAGCGGGAAATCGATGATGCGATCGGGGATCTTGATCTCGCCCGCGACCGCGATCTCCGACGGCGTGCCGCCGGCGAGCTCGAGCACCATCTTGGTCGCGAGCTCGAGGCCGGGAACCATGAAGGCCGCATCGACGCCGCGCTCGAAGCGATAGCGCGCGTCCGAATTGATGCCGAGCTTGCGGCCGGTCTGCGCGATGTTGGTCTCGTCCCACAGCGCCGATTCGATCAGCACGTCGGTGGTGTCGGCCGAGCAGCCGCTCGCCGCGCCGCCCATGATGCCGGCAAGCGATTCGACGGCGTCGTCGTCGGCGATCACGCACATGGTGTCGTCGAGCGTGTAGGTCTTTCCGTCGAGGGCCAGAAGCGTCTCGCCGGCGCGCGCCCGCCGGACCACCAGGCTGCCCTTCACCTTGGCGGCGTCGAACACGTGCAGCGGCCGCGCGCGGTCGAACGTGATGTAGTTCGTGATGTCGACCAGCGTGTTGATCGGGCGCAACCCGATCGCGATCAGGCGCCGCTGCAGCCACTCGGGCGAGGGGCCATTCTTCACGCCGCGAACGAGGCGCAGCCCGAAAGCCGGGCAGAGCGGGGGCGTCGTCCCGAAGTCGAGCCGCACCGGAACCGGGCAGGGGAACCCGCCCTTCACCGGCTTGACGGTGTTCTCCTTGAACTTGCCCATGTCGGCGGCCGCGAGATCGCGCGCAATGCCATGGACCCCCGTGCAGTCGGGGCGATTGGGCGTGAGATTGATGTCGATCACCGGGTCGTCGAGGCGCGCCCACGCGGCGTAGGATTGGCCGACCGGCGCGTCCGCGGGCAGATCGATGATGCCCTCATGGTCCTCGGAGATCTGCAATTCGAACTCGGACACCAGCATGCCGCGGCTCTCGACGCCGCGGATGGTGCCGACCGCGAGCGTCATGTTCTTGCCTGGAATGAACGCGCCCGGCGGCACGAACACGCCCTTCATGCCGGTGCGCGCATTGGGGGCGCCGCACACGACCTGGACCGGATCGCCGGTGCCGGTGTCGACCATGCAGACGCGCAGCCGGTCGGCGTTGGGATGCGGTTTGGCGTCCACCACGCGGGCGATGACGAAGGGCGCGAGCGCCTTCGCCTTGTCGTCGAGATGTTCCACCTCGAGCCCGATCATGGTGAGCTTGTCGGCGAGCTCGGCCAGCGGGTGGTCGGTGTCGAGATGCTCTTTGAGCCAGGAGAGGGTGAACTTCATGACGCGGCTCCGCCGCTGACGCTTGCGCCGGCCTCTCCCCCTCCCCCGCTGGCGGGGGGAGGGGGAGAGGCAGCGCCATTCGGCAAGGTCTTGCTCAACATCCTCACGCGCTCAATCCTCCCGCCAGCGTGGGAAAATCCAGCGGCCGGAAGCCGTAATGCGAGAGCCAGCGCACGTCGGCCTCGAAGAACGCGCGCAGGTCATGCATGCCGTATTTGAGCATCGCGATGCGGTCGATTCCCAGGCCCCATGCGAAGCCCTGGTACTCGGCGGGATCGAGCCCGCAATTGCGCAGCACGTTGGGATGCACCATGCCGCAGCCGAGAATCTCGAGCCAGTCGGTGCCTTCGCCGAAGCGGATCTCGCCCTTGTCGCGGCGGCACTGGATGTCGACCTCGAGCGAGGGTTCGGTGAACGGGAAGAACGACGGGCGGAACCGCATCTTGACGTCGTCGACCTCGAAGAACGCCTTGCAGAATTCCAGCAGGATCCATTTCAGGTGGCCGAGATGCGCGCCCTTGTCGATGACGAGGCCCTCGACCTGGTGGAACATCGGCGTATGGGTCTGGTCGGAGTCGCACCGATAGGTGCGGCCCGGGCAGATCACGCGGATCGGCGGCTTCTCGGCCAGCATGGTGCGCACCTGCACCGGCGACGTGTGGGTGCGCAGCAGAAGCCGCGAGCCGTCCGGCTTGGGATTGAAGAAGAAGGTATCGTGCATTTCCCGCGCCGGATGGCCCTCGGGAAAATTGAGCTTGGTGAAGTTGTAGTCGTCGGTCTCGATGTCGGGCCCCTCGGCGACCGCGAAGCCCATGTCGGCGAAGATCGCCGTCAGCTCGTCGATCACCTGGCTGATCGGGTGGACGCGGCCGATTTCCGCCGCGCTCTCGCGCGTCGGCAGCGTGACGTCGACCGCCTCGGTGGCGAGGCGCGCGTCGAGCGCCTGCGCTTTGAGCGACTCGCGCCGCTCTGCGATCGCCGCAGTGGCGCGATCCTTGAGCCCATTGATGAGCGGCCCCTGCTGCTTGCGCTCCTCCGGCGTCATCGTGCCGAGCGTCTTGAGCAGCGCGGAGACCGAGCCGCTCTTGCCGAGCGCAGCGACGCGCACGGCTTCGAGCGCCGCCTCGTCGGTTGCGGCCGTTATGTCGGCGAGGATCGCCTGCTCAAGCTGGGCAATGTCGGACATCGTCTCCGCCCGTCCTCAGGCGTCATTGCGAGCGAAGCGAAGCAATCTCCCTGCACTTGCGCATGTGCACGCGGTCGAGATTGCTTCGTCGGGCTACGCCCTCCTCGCAATGACGGATTGAGAGTGGCCTCAGGCCGCGAGCGCGGCTTTGGCTTTTTCGACGATCGCCTGGAACGCCGCCGGCTCGCGGATCGCGAGGTCGGACAGCACCTTGCGATCGACCGTGATCCCGGCCTTGTCGAGGCCGTTGATGAAACGGCTGTAGGTCAGATCGAAGGCGCGGACCGCGGCGTTGAGGCGTTGGATCCACAAGGCGCGGAAGGTGCGCTTGCGCCGCTTGCGGTCGCGGAACGCGTATTGGTTGGCCTTCTCGACCGCCTGCTTGGCGACCCGGATGGTGTTCTTGCGCCGGCCCCGATAGCCCTTCGCGGCCTTGAGGACCTTCTTGTGTCGGGCGTGCGAGGTGACGCCGCGTTTGACGCGAGCCATGACTAACTCCTTGATTCTTCGATAATTATTCTATCGTAATGGGGGCGATCAGCCGTTCGGCAGAAAGAATTTCTTGATCTTGTCGCCGTCGGTCTTGAACAGCACATTGGTGCCGCGGAGCTGGCGGATCTGCTTCTTGGTCCGCTTGATCATGCCGTGGCGCTTGCCCGACTGGGCATAGAGCACCTTGCCGGTACCGGTGATCTTGAAGCGCTTCTTGGCGCCTGACTTGGTCTTGATCTTGGGCATTTTGGCTCTCCTTTTCCGGCCCGGACCAACGGGTCGACACCCGGTCCGCCGGTGATCTGCTCGAAATGAGCGTGCTTGATTGAGCACTGCGCCGCTGCCACGGCAGCCCTGGTGAGCCGGGCGGCGGGAGGCCGCGTTATGGCAGAGCCGGTATGCGAAGGCAACCGGGACCAAACGGTGACCTCTTACCAATCCGCCGCCCCGCCGCCGCCGTCGCGGCGAACGAAACGCCTCCTGGGGGGTTGAACGAAGGGCAGGGGTGGGGGCGCGGTCTCGAAAACACATATGGAAGCAGCATGACGAACCTCCCCATGTCGAAGCCGGACGCCTTGAAAACGAGAACCATGCGGCGCTTGGCGGTGGCGGCGTTCCTTCTGCTTGGCGGCGGCGCCGCCGCGGCGGCGAGCTTCGAGGGCACCTGGAGCGTCGTGATCATCACCGAATCGGGAACCTGCGACGCGGCGTATCGCTATCGGGTCCGCATCGAGAACGGCGTCGTTCGCTATGACGGCGAGTCCGACATCAGCTTCTCCGGGAAGGTCGACGGCAAAGGGGCGGTCAGGGTCGTGGTCGCGCGCGGCCAGCAGCACGCTGATGGTACCGGCCGTCTCGACGGCGATGCCGGGGCGGGCACCTGGTCCGGCGCCTCGAGCACCGACCGCTGCCGCGGTCGGTGGGAGGCGGAGCGGCGCTAAGCCTGCGCGCGTCGACCGACGCAAACGCCCGCGGCGAAGCCGCGGGCGTTGCTGAAGTCGCTACGGGACGCTGCAAGTCGACTTGCACGGTCCGCGCGTCAGCGCGGCGCCAATATCATCACCATCTGCCGGCCTTCGAAGCGGGCGTCCGATTCGACCTTGGCCATTTTGGAGGTGTCGTCCTTGACCCGGTCGAGGAGCTTGATGCCGAGCTCCTGGTGCGCCATCTCGCGGCCGCGGAAGCGCAGGGTCACTTTGACTTTGTCGCCTTCCTCGAAGAAGCGGATCATCGAGCGCATCTTCACGTCGTAATCGTGATCGTCGATCATCGGCCGGAACTTGATTTCCTTGACCTCGACGACCTTCTGCTTCTTGCGGGCTTCGGCCGCCTTCTTCTGCTCGGCATATTTGTATTTGCCGAAATCGAGCAGCTTGCAGACCGGCGGCGTGGCATTGGGCGATATCTCGACAAGGTCGAGGCCGGCCTCCTGGGCCACGCTCAATGCTTCTGCGATGGGTACGGTGCCCTTGTTGGCGCCGTCTTTGTCGATCAGGTGTACCTCTCGGGCACGGATCTCATCGTTGATGCGCGGGCCGTCCTTTTGGACGGGCGGCGCGGTTCTCATCGGGCGACGAATGGGTTCGTTCTCCTCGTGCTGTTGAAACGGCCTTTCACGATCCTCCCTAGCGCGGAACGGTTGTGCCGCGGTTAAGAGCCTCGTTACTCGAATATATAGCAGAATCGGGACAAACCGCACGCGAGTCAACGGCATTCGACGTGCTTTCCCGGTTGCGGCCCGCCCGAGCCCTTTGACCCTGAAGCCGTGGATCGCTAATCCCGCCGCGGCACAACCCCCTACCCGCAGACCACCGCGCCATGGCGCGCCAGGCGGAACGATTCGATGCCGGAAACGCTCAAATTCATCGAGGTGGGCCGCGGCGCCGACGCGCGCCGGATTGCGGTGCGGGCGAGCGCAGGCGCGGCGCCCAGGGGCTCGGCGGCCGGGCTGTTCTGGCTCGGCGGGTTCAAGTCCGACATGAAGGGCACCAAGGCCGAGGCGCTGGCCCGCTTCGCGGCCGACAAGGGGCGCGGTTGCGTGCGCTTCGATTATTCCGGGCACGGCGAATCCCAGGGCGATTTCGCCGACGGCACGATCGGCCGCTGGCTCGAGGAGAGCCTCGCGGTGTTCACGACGTTCTGCCGCGGCCCGCAGGTGGTGATCGGCTCCTCGATGGGCGGCTGGCTCGCGCTTCTGCTCGCGCGCGAGCTGCGGCGTGCGCCGCCGGCACAGACCCCCGCCCTCGCCGGCATGGTGCTGATCGCGCCGGCGGTGGATTTCACCGAAGAGCTGATGTGGAAAAAATTTCCGCCGGCGGTGCGGCGCGAGCTGGAGACCAGCGGCGCGTGGCAGCGGCCCTCGCAATACGGCAACGAGCCCTATCTGATCACCCGCCGGCTGATCGAGGACGGCCGGCGGCACCTGCTGCTCGGCGGGTTGATCGAAACCGCCTGCCCGGTGCGCATCCTGCAGGGCGTCGAGGATCCGGACGTGCCGTGGGGACATGCGGTCGAGCTGGTGTCCCGGCTCGCCCAGGACGACGTGGTCCTGACGCTGGTGAAGGACGGCGACCACCGGCTGTCGCGGCCGGAGGATCTCGAGCGGCTGATCGCGACGGTCGAGGAATTCTAGCGCCCGAAAATGTTTTGAGCGTGGACGCGTGCGCGCGAACGTCACCGCGTTGACGCGGGCGCCCGGCGGATATGTGGGCGAGCAAATCACGAGGGCCCCCGGCATTCGCCAGGTCAACGGCAGTGCGGCGAAACCGCCCATCGTTGATGTGAATCAATGTGAAAGGAGGTGACGGCGCGGAGATTCCAGCCTCACTTCTTCCGGGCGGATCATGCCGCCGAACGATCCGAGGAGAGACCTCATGTGTGATCATCCGAGCACTGGCGCCGAGCAGAGAGAGACGATCCGCCGTACGAGACTTTCGCCTGCAGCGACTAGCTCGACAAAAACCGCGGCTGTCATCATGCGTCGAACCGTCATCACGATGGCGACCGCGACGCTGTTTGTCTCGGCCGCACCGATCATGGGCGCAAGCGTCGGCGCGGCCCCGGCCGTCGCACCTGGGGCGTTGCGCGCTGCGACGGACAGCGTGAACCTGATCGAGACCGTGCAGTTCGTCTGGCTCGGTCACGATTACTGCTGGTACGACGACGGCTGGCAGGGGCCGGGCTGGTATTGGTGCGGCTACGCGTATCGCGAAGGTCTCGGATGGGGCGGCGGCTACGGCTGGCACGGCTGGCGTGGTGGACACCGCGGCGGACCTCGTCGCGGCCAGGGCGTAGCACCGGGTGGTGGTGGTCAGAGTCTTGCGCCGGGCGTTCGCCGTGGTCAGGGCGTTGGGCCGGGTGGTGGTGGTCAGCGCGTTGCGCCGGGCGGACCTTCCCTTGGCGGTAGTGCTCGCGGACCTTCCGGTGGCGGCGGCGCTCGCGGGCCTTCCGGTGGTGGCGGCGGACCTTCCCTTGGCGGCGGCGGCGGCGGCGGCGGTGGCGGTGGCGGTGGCGGTGGAGGTGGCGGTGGCGGTGGAGGTGGAGGCGGTGGAGGCGGTGGCGGTGGAGGCGGAGGTTCGCTTGGCGGGGGCACCCGGTAACCGTGGCGCCGCGGCTGGCGGTGCGGCAGCAACGCAAAGGGCCATCAATGGAGGCCGCCAGACTTGGCGGCCTCTTCAGTCATTGAAAGAAGACGGAGGATGTCGGCTGACGGCCCATCGCGTCGTCGGGCTGCGACGCAATGATTTGTAGATTACCGGAGGCGGAGCGGACTCTCGCGAGCCCGCCGCCGGCGTGTTCATGAGTTCACGCCCTAATCGCCCGCCGCCCACAGCGCGGCGAGGCCTTCGCGATAGGTCGGATAGCGCAGCGTCACGCCGAGCACGCGTTTGAGCCGGTCGTTCCGCACGCGCCTGTTCTCGGCGTAGAAGCTCGCGGCGAGCGGCGTCATGGTGGCGGACGCCTCGGCGAACGGGATCGCGGGCGGCGGCGCTATCCCGAGCAGGCCGGCCGCAAAGACGATCGGATCGCCGGGCGGGGTCGGCTCGTCGTCGGTCACGTTGAAGACCCCGTCGGCGCCTTGCGCGAAGGCGGCGTCGATCGCCTGCGCGATGTCGGCCACATGGATGCGGTTGAAAACCTGGCCCGGCTTGGCGATGTGCCGTGCGCTGCCCGAGCCGCACATTGACCAGCGCGTTCTGTCCGGGCCCATAGATGCCGGCGAGCCGCAGGATCGCGACCGGAATTCCGCGCTGCCGGCCGAACGCCTGCCAGGCCTGCTCGGCCGCGAGACGCGCGCGCGCGCGTTCATGCGCCGGATCGGGCGCGGTCGTCTCGTCGATCCAGGCGCCGCCATGATCCCCGTAGACGCCGATGGTCGACAGAAGCACGATGGTGCGCAGTCCCGCCGCGCCGAGCGAGCGTGTCGTGCAACGCGCCCAGCACCGGATCGCCGCGCTGGTCGGGCGCGGCCGAGACCAGCAAGCCGTCCGCCTGCCCGAGCGCCGCGACGAGCGCGGGCGACGGCGCGTCGCCGTCGAACACCAGCATCTCGACCTTGCGGCCGCCGAAATCGCGCCCCGCGAGCGCGGCGGCGCGCTCCGCGCTCCGTGTCGTGCCGATGACGCGGTCGAACCGGCCGCCGTGTCCGGCGACGTAATGCCGGGCCGAGTAGCCGAAGCCGATGCAGATAAGGGTGGACATCGGGCGTTTCTAATCCCACTGCAAGCTCAAGGCCGCCAGAACCCCCGTCACTCCAGCGCCGCCGCCCATTCGTCGGCGACCGCCGGATCGGGCTCGGCCGCCCGGCGCGCCGCCGCCAGGGCGACGAGACGGTCCTTCGCCGGCGAGCCGCGACAGCGCCCACACGGCGGCGCCGCGCACCAGCGGCGAGGCATCGTCGAGCCGCGCCTCGGCCTCCGCCGCGAGCGCCGGATCGCCGCTGTTGCCGATCGCGATCAGCACGTTGCGCACGAAGCGGTCGCGGCCGGTGCGCTTGACCGGCGATCTCGGCGAACAGCGCGCGGAACGCCGCATCGTCGAGCCGCGCCAGGTCGGCGAGCCGCGGCGCCGCGCAGCGCGGCGCGCGCCGCGAGCTTGGCCTCGCGGCCGGCCTGCGCGAACTTGTTCCACGGGCACACCGCCAGGCAATCGTCGCAGCCATAGATGCGGTTGCCCATCAGCGGCGCGCAGCTCGCGCGGGATCGGCCCCTTGTGCTCGATGGTGAGATAGGAGATGCAGCGCCGCGCATCGAGCCGGTAGGGCGCCGGAAACGCCGCGGTCGGGCAGACGTCGAGGCAGGCGCGGCAGGTGCCGCAATGATCGCGCCTCGGGCGCGTCCGGCGGCAGCTCGAGCGTGGTGAAGATCGCGCCGAGGAACAGCCACGAGCCGAACTCGCGCGACACCAGATTGGTGTGCTTGCCCTGCCAGCCGAGCCCGGCGGCTCGCGGCGAGCGGCTTCTCCATCACGGCCGCGGTGTCGACGAACACCTTCACGTCGCCGCCGGCGTTCGGCGACGAGCCAGCGCGCCAGCGCCTTCAGCCGCTTCTTGATCACGTCGTGATAGTCGTCGCCGCTGCGCATAGACCGAGATCGCGCCGCGCTCGCGCGCGCTCGAGGATCGGCGAGCGGATCGCCGGCCGGCCCGTAATTGACGCCGAGCATGACGATCGGCGCGCACCTCCGGCCACAGCGCGCGCGGATCGCCGCGGCGCGCCGGCCGTGGCGGCGAGCCAGTCCATGTCGCCGTGGTGGCCGTCGGCGAGGAAACCGCGCGAGCCGCGTCGCGGCGCGTGCGCGATCGCGTCGGGGCGCGTCACCGCGACGGCGTCGAAGCCGTGCGCGCGCGCCTGCTCGCCGAGCGCGGCTCTTGAGCGCGAGCGGGATCGGTCAGAAGTCGAGGTCGGCGTAGGTCTTCGACGGCGGGATGCCCGGCGTGGATCTCGACCAGCAGCGGACGGAACGACGGGCGCGACTTCACCCGCGCGTACCAGTTCTTTGCCGCCTCGTCTTCGTTCCACGGCACGTCGCCCAGATAATCGACCGACGACAGATGCGCGGCGGCCGCCAGATCGGCATAGGTCAGCCGCTCGCCGGCGAGCCAGTCGCGCGTGCGCACCAGCCAGCCGATATAGGCCAGATGATAGCGGATGTTGGCGAGCGCCGCACGGATCGCCTCGGTGTCGGGCGAGCCGCCGCCCTGCTGGCGGCTCATGTGGCGCTTGAAGACCCGTTCGGTGACGAGCGGGCCGCTGACCTCGGCGAAGAATTTGTCGTTGAACCAGTTCATCAGCCGGCGCACCTCGACGCGCGCATTGATCTCGCGCGGCAGCAGCCGGTGCTCGCCGAGATCGGCGCCGCGCGTCTCGTCGAGATATTCGGCGATGATGCGCGCCTCGGGGACGGGCGGGCGCCCTTCCTCGACCAGCACCGGCGTGGTGCCGGCCGGATTGAGGGCCAGGAATTCGTGCGCGGCGCTCCCACGGCCGCTCCTCGACCAGCCGGGGACTGACGCCCGTACTCGCCGAGCGCGAGGCGCACGAAGCGCGAATGCGGGCAGAATGGGTGGTGAAACAGCGTCAGCATGAGCTTTGTGCTAAAGAGCCCGGCCGTCGCCCGGGCACCGGCGTACAATCAGACGCAGGAGTATAGAAAATCTTAATGCGACCTAATCAGGGCGGCGAGGCCCGCGAGGGACCGGGCCTTGCGTTTGCGATTGCCCCGATACCCCGCATGGGCGACAAAACAGCGTCACGAGTGCGATTCGCCCCCTTCGATCCGGTCCGCCGACCGGCGGGCACGATCGTCCCCGGAGCCGCGATCCTCATGGAAGACATCATCAAGGCGGTCGTCCTCGGCATCGTCGAGGGCCTGACCGAATACCTGCCGGTGTCCTCGACCGGACACCTGCTGCTGATCGAGCATTTCTTCGGCTTCGACGACGAGGATTTCGGCAAGACCTTCGCGGTCCTGATCCAGCTCGGCGCGATCCTGGCGCTGCTGTCGATCTATTTCGTGCGGCTGTTGCAGCTCGCGCTCGGCTTCTTCACCGATCCGGCGGCGCGGCGCTTCGTCTTCGGCGTGCTGATCGCGTTCCTGCCGGCCGCGGTGGTCGGCGCGCTCGCGCACGACTTCATCAAGGGCGTGCTGTTCAATCCCTGGATCGTCTGCTTCGTCGCTGATCGTCGGCGGCGTCGTGCTGCTGTGGGTCGACAGCCTCGACCTCAAGCCGCGCTACCGCGACGTCGACGGCGTTCTCGCTGCCGATGTATCTCCTCATCGGCGTGTTCCAGTGCCTCGCGATGATCCCGGGCGTGTCGCGCTCGGGCGCCACCATCGTGTCCGCCATGCTGCTCGGCGCCGACCGGCGCTCGGCGGCCGAATTCTCGTTCTGGCTCGCGATGCCGACCATGGTCGGCGCCTTCGCGTTCGATCTCTACAAGAGCCGCGCACAGCTGAGCGTCCGGCAATACGCTGCTGATCGCGATCGGGTTCGCGACCTCGTTCGTGTTCGGCTGGATCGTGGTGAAGACCTTCCTCGACTACGTGTCGCGCCACGGCTTCATGCTGTTCGCCTGGTGGCGCGTCATCGTCGGCGCGCTCGGCATCGCCGGGCTGATCCTGGGATGGACGTGGAAGTGAAGCGCCTTCACCCTCCCCTGCAGGGGGAGGGTCGCTTGCCGTAGCGATAGCGAAGGCAAGCGGGGTGGGGTGATCTTGGACTCGCGCCGGCGCCTCGCAATGACGAGGCTAAACCGTTGTCATTGCGAGCGAAGCGAAGCAATCGCTCTTCACTTGCATATGCCTCGTGGCTGAGATTGCTTCGTCGCCTTCGGCTCCTCGCAATGACGCTGAAGAGAGATCGCCGTCATTGCGAGCGCAGCGAAGCAATCGCTCTTCACTTGCATATGCCTCGTGGCTGAGATTGCTTCGTCGCCTTCGGCTCCTCGCAATGACGCTGAAGAGAGATCGCCGTCATTGCGAGCGAAGCGAAGCAATCGCTCTTCACTTGCACATGACTTGTGGCTGAGATTGCTTCGTCGCGCTGCGCGCTCCTCGCAATGACGGCTAGAAGTCCAGGGCCTCAATTGCGCGGAAACGCCTGCCCGTCGGGCTCGTACAAAATATCGCGCGTCACCTTGCGCAAGTCGCGCGTGCCGGTCAGCATCATGGTGATGTCGATCTCCTGGCGGATGATGTCGAGCGCCTTGCGCACGCCGGCTTCGCCGAGGGCGGCGAGGCCGTAGAGATAGGCGCGGCCGATCAGGCAGCCGCGCGCGCCGAGCGCGAGCGCCTTCATGACGTCCTGGCCGGAGCGGATGCCGCCGTCGAACAGCACCTCGATGCGGTCGCCGACCGCGCTCGCGATCTCGGGCAGCACGCGCGATCGGTCGCGGGCGCGCCGTCGAGCTGGCGGCCGCCATGGTTCGACACCACGATGCCGTCGGCGCCGGCCGCGACCGCGGTCCTGGCGTCGTCGACGTCGAGGATGCCCTTGAGCACCAGCTTGCCGGGCCACAGCTTGCGGATCCAGTCGATGTCGCGCCAGTTCAGCGACTGGTCGAAATGCGTCTGCGACCAGTTGGCCGGTGCCGAGCGTGATGTTCTTGCGCCTTGAGATAGGCGTCGACATTGCCGAAGGTCTTGCGCTTGCCCATCAGCACGCGCGCGACCCAGGCCGGCTTGGTGGCGATGTCGAAGGCGTTGCGCAAGGTGAGGCGCGGCGGCACCGTGAGGCCGTTCTTGAGATCGGCGTGGCGCTGGCCGCGCTGCGGCAGGTCGACGGTGACGAACAGCACCGGGCAGCTGCGCGTCGCGGGCGCGCGCGATCATCTCCTCGGCTGAAGCCGCGGTCGCGAAACACGTAGAGCTGGAACCAGAACGGCTTCTTGGTCGCGGCGCGCACGTCCTCGATGGTGCAGATCGACATGGTGGAGAGCGTGTAGACGGTGCCCGTCGGCTTCGGCGGCGCGCGCCGCCAGAATCTCGCCGTCGCCCGTAGACGAGGCCGGTCAAGCCGGTCGGCGCGATCGCGACCGGCATGCGCCAGCTTCTGGCCGAGCAGCTCGGTCGCCATGGTGCGGCCGGTGGTGTCGATCAGCACGCGCTGGCGGAAGCGGATCGCCGCGCAGCTCGCTGCGATTGGCGTCGCGCGTGATCTCGTCATAGGAGCCGCTGTCGACGTAGTCGAACATCACGCGCGGGCACTCGCCGCATCGCGATCCGCCGCAGGTCCTCGATATTGGTGATGGCGTCATGGCGATCAGCGCATCGTCCGGCGACGTGGAATCGTTCGCGCATGATCATCGCGAACCGTGCCAACGTTCGGGGCATGCGTCTATGCCAGTGCCGCGGGACTGGAACTGGCCGGTGCGGCGGAAGCGCCAGAGATAGGACGGCACGATCGCCTGCAGCGAGCGTCGGCTCGATGCCGAGCCCGCGCAGGGTGCGCGCCTCGTCGATCGCGCCGCCGCGACACGACGTTGTCGTAGCGCAACAGCTCGACCTGGTCGGGGGTGAGCAGCGGCTTGGGCATGAACTGCAGGAAGGTGGCCTGGAGCTTGGCGAGCCAGAACGGCACCGGCAACAGCAGGCGGCGGCGCTCGATCGTCGCCAGCACGTAGTCCATCAGCTCGCGGAAGGTGAGGACCTCGGGCCCGCCGAGCTCGTAGATCGTGCCGGGCTTGGTCTCGCCCGCGACCGCCGCCGCGAACGCCTCCGCCACGTCGCCGGCGAACACCGGCTGGAACCGGGTGTGCCCGCCGCCGACCAGCGGCAGCGCCGGCAGCATGCGGGCGAGCGCCGCGAACTTGTTGAAGAAGTCGTCGTCCGGCCCGAACACGATCGAGGGCCGGAAAATCGTCGCGCCCGGCACCGCGGCCAGCACCGCCTTCTCGCCCGCGGCCTTCGAGCGCGCATAGGCGGAGCGTGCGAATTCTCGTCGGCGCCGATCGCCGACATGTGGATCAGGCGGGCGCCGTGCAGGGCGGCCGCGAGCGCCACCGCCTCGGCGCCGACGCTCTGCACCGCGTCGAAGCGCTGGCGGCCGCGCTCGTACAGGATGCCGACCAGGTTGATGACCACGTCGGCGTCGCGCACCGCGGCCGCGATCGAGGCGGGATGGCGCAGATTGGCCTGCACCGGCGTGGATCTGCCCGACCCGGCCGAGCGGCTGCAGATGGCCGGCGAGCTCCGGCCGGCGCACCGCGACGCGGATGCGGTAGTGCGCTTGGCGAGCGCCCGCACCACGTGGCGGCCGACGAATCCCGAGCCGCCGAAAATGGTGATCAGCATGTTGGCGTTGGATTGGACGGTCATGCGGCTCTCACGGTGCGCGCGTCGGGCACGGGCCTGCAGATGGGGGCGTGCGAGCCAGATACAGGATCGCCCGGGGCCTGTATAGGGGGCGCGGGCCTCGTGTCCCGGGCGCGGCCCCCGGGTCTTGCCTTCGGCAAGCCCGAGGGCAGGCTCCGCAGCGCAGCGGTGCGCCGCAGACCGGGGACCCAGGGCGTCCGGCTCATCGGCCCGCAATTGCGGCCCCGTCATTGACAATCCGAAACCCCGGCCCTTATGTCTGCGTCGTTGCCCAGGTGGCGGAATTGGTAGACGCACTGGTTTCAGGTACCAGCGGCGAAAGTCGTGGAGGTTCGAGTCCTCTCCTGGGCACCACTCCTAAAATCTGACGTGAATTCCGCCCGGCATGTCTGTCGGAGCGTCCCTCGGGCTCTTCGACGGACAGTTTTCCGGCTCGCTTCGTCGCGGCCTGCGGGTTCGCGTCGCCAGGCTCCGCTTGATCCCGCTCCGCTAACGAAAATCGGACCAGCTCTTCGCGCTTCTGTCGTAGACACAAACCTGCTGCTTCACATCGTTTGGCACGATCCATTGCCGGGCCGCCTCGGCGTAGTCGATCGTGGGATCTTCGAGGCGCCAGCCGGGCGGCGACCAGCCGGATGAGCCGTTGAGCGTCGGCAGGCCGGTCTTCAGCGAAATCCACATCGCGTCGTTTTGGTCGAGATAGTTTGCGGGCTGGTTCGGCACCCGCAGCAGGAACGCCTGGCAACCCGATGGCGGGTCCGGCACCGTTTGCAGCCACGCGAATTCCTGGCTGCGCCGCAAACCCGGCGGATGCAGGTTGATCTGTTCGGCCAGGCAAAAACTCAGGAGCGCAGCCGCGAGCCGTTTTCGATAACGCTGGCGCGCGGCCGGCCGAGCCAGCGCAGCGCCGCATAGGGCGCAACGTCGAGGAGATAGGCGTCGCTGAAGCCCAGAACATGTTGCTGCGGATAAAAGATGCGCGGCGAAAAAAACGGCGCGCCGCCCTGGAGCGCGTTGAATAAATGTTCGTGCAGATAGACGATCGGCCTTCCGTCGCCCCGATCCCCGAAGATCAGGTCGAACGACGACGACACGACATGGCGAAACGAGACGCACGCAGCGGCCGCCCAGGCCGCGATGCCTGCCACGAACGTGCGCAGATCGAGGGAAGGCGCGCGCGGCCGCAGCGGGATCGCGATCAATTCACCTCACAGCCTCGCCATGCACACCGCCGCGGTGCCGTGGCGGACATCGCCCACGTCCTCGGCAAAACAACAAAAAAGAGGCATGCACCGGACGGTGCATGCCTCTTCGTTTCGAGACCACACCTTGTGAAGCAAAGGGCTACTTGATCACGCCTTGCTCGAACAGATCCGACAGATCTGTCGCGGTTGCGGCGCCGCCCAACCAAGTGAACTTATGCTGAGGATCGACGTCGAAGATTTCCTGCATGGTGCGCAGGAAGGAGGAGTGGGAATACTGGGATCGTGTTGGAATAGGGCACGCCGTTCACGTTCTTATGCGCGTTCTTGGAAATGATGATGAAGGGCAGGGTCCTGCTCGGATCATCTCCGCCTTCGCTCTCATCCCACCACAACACGATCACGCCGTTGTCCTGATAGGCGTCCGACGCCATGATCAAGGGCACGACGCGGGCCAGGAAATTGTCGCCCTGTGCGATTCTGGCGGAATCGGCCGTGGCGCCGCTGTTGGGAAACGGTCCGTAACCGTTGGCCAGCGTGGTGTGCTGGTCATTGAACTGGTTCGGCGTGATCCAGTTGTAATCGGCGACCGTATTGTTCGCCAGATCGAGCGCGAACTGCTGCAGCGGGGCGTAATGCAGCCGCTGCGGATTCGAGGGGGTTATGTTGCAGCCGCCGTTCGTATCGGTGAAGTAGATCATCGGATTATGCTTGGCCGCGTAGTTGAACTGGTTCGAATAGTTGTACGAATTGATTCCGGGAGGCGTGAAAACGCCGCTATGGCTGAAAAGCGGAACGGTCCACGAGCTCTGCGGCAGTGGCGTGTTGGTGGCGTCCACGTTGGTGTCTTCCTGATACGACTTCCACGACCTTCTGGCCACGTTCAGAAACGCGCTCAGATGCTGATTGGTGGTCTGGACGGTGTCCGGCGTGCAATCGGCGTGATAGGGATCGTCGTCATTGGTCACCCCGAAGTTGGTGCCTGCCTCGGCCCAGAGGTAGTTGGGCTCCGATGGATGAACGCCCACGCCCGCGTTGATGTAGCCGTTCGCAAACGCGACCTGGTCGCTGATGCCGGACGTGCCCTTCACCAGGCTGTTGATGAACGGCGCGGCTGGATTCTGGAAGATCTGCTGGGGGTTGGTTTGGGTGTTGGGCTGCGTCCAGTTGTGATTCTCCATCGCGATCACGAACACCGTTTTCACGCGATGACCGTTGCCACGATCGTTGTCACCGTCGTTCGCACGGACGGGGAAGCTTCCACCCCCCACGGCGCCGGCCAGCGCCAACGCGCACATCGCCCATTGAAATTTTCGATCAAACATAGTCTTTCTCCTCGCAAGCACCGTTGCTCGGTGCGTCGCAAGGGTCGCAGGCCAATATTTCGGTGGTATGACAAACGAGGCGGCGGCACACGTTGCCCACACGCTGGCACGGCGCAGTTCCGGCAGCCCGGTGCAGGATCCGGAACGAGCCCATTGAAATCGCACAGTCGATCAGCGGCGTGATCGATTGATATTGGTCGTTGAGCAGCCGAAAATGTTCCGGCACCACGCCGACATGAGTCTTGACAGCATCAAATTTGCCGGCGCGACTAAAATCGTGTAGGAGAAAATCCACAGTTGGAATTGCGCTTGGCACCCAGGCGCCGGGCGTTTGTGTGACAGCGCCATGACGGCACATGAAAGCAGGCTGCACGGCCGCCCTCGGGCGGCCTTTTTGCCGGGAGGACCGCCGATGTCGGACCGATCGCGAGCGCAACTAACACGCCGTCGTGTCTGACGCTCGGGGCGCAGCGCGGGCCCAGGCGTTGTAGATTCGTTGTTCTTTACAACGACGGCCCGGTCCGTAGGCCTCACCGCGGCGCCGGCGTCGTGTGAATGGCGAAGGCGTGACGCAGGCCGCTTGATTACCTGCCCTGCAGTTGGAAGTCGTTGTAAGCAGCGCCGTCCGCCTCATAGGGGACGCTGCTGCCGACGGATTGTTCGAAACGTGGAATCTGCCCCGCATTTGTGTCGGACCGTCCCTCGGGCTCATCGGGGGACAGGTTTCCGGCTCGCTTTGTCGCGGTCTGAGGGTTCGCGTCGCCAGGCTCCGCCTGATCCCGGTCCGCTAACGAAAATCGGACCAGCTCTTCGCCGCTTCTGTCGTAGACGCAAACCTGCTGCTTCACATCGTTTTGCACGATCCATTGCCGGGCCGCCTCGACGTAGTCGATCGTGGGATCCTCGAGGCGCCAGCCGGGCGGAGACCAGCCGGATGAGCCGTTGAGGGTCGGCAGGCCGGTCTTCAGCGCGATCCACATCGCGTCGTTTTCGTCGAGATAGTTCGCGGGCTGGTTCGGCACCCGCAGCAGGAACGCCTGGCAGCCCGAAGGCGGGTCCGGCACCGTTTGCAGCCAGGCGAATTCCTGGCTGCGCCGCAATCCCGGCGGATGCAGGTTGATCTGCTCGACCAGGCAAAAACTCAGGAGCGCACCCGCGAGCCCATTTTCGATACCGCTGGCGCGCGGCCGGCCCGGTATCGATCCAATATTGTGACGCGACGGCGAGACCGAGCACGACCCACAGATTGACGAGAAGCTGGACGCGTCCCCCGACGCGGATCGCGCTTGCGCCGGGAAGGAGATGCTGAAGCAGCCAGAACAGGCTGAACGTTCCGATCCTCGCCGTCGCCAGCCACGCCACGGCGAGCACGGTCACGCAGATGGCGACGAATGTGGGCTGCCAGGATCCGGGCTCATGGTGGTTTGCGTTCCGGCGCGTTCGATAGGCGAGAACGAGAAAGATCGCCGTCATCCCCGGGGTGACGGCGAGCGTCCGCTCAATTCCGCCGTCGCCGAGGAGGCGCCCGACCAGCCATCCCCAGACCAGGTTCCACTCGCCGACGTTGATCACGTCCTTGGGGAACGGCGCGAAGAAGATGAAGTCGCGAAATGTCCGGCCTGGAAGAATGGACATGACCGGGACGTAAATGAGCGCCATCGGGATGGCGCCGATCGAGAATCCGACGATTGCGGCGCCGACCAATGCACTTGCGGGCTTGATATAATCCCGCGCGTTGGCCATCAGGTCGTGGCGAAGCCGTACAGCCGCCGCACACAAACCGATGAGCACTGTCAGCGCGAACATCCATGCGACGTAGTACACCGTGGCGAACAGCAATCCGAACAAGGCTGCGGCGAGCCCCACGCGCGCCAGCCCCCAGAACGTGACGCGGGGAAAGTCTTCCACGCCCCAAAGCGCGAGCCACACGATACAGGGAACGTAATAGAGGGCAAAAAAATTCGAATGAGCGACGATCGTCTTGAAAAAAAGATTGTTGGGAAACGTGACCAGGAGGGCGGCGCAGATTGCGATGGCGGGTCGCAGCCTCAGATAGCGCGTGCAGACGATCAGGCTTGCGATAAAGCAGAAAAACGACAGGGCCATCGCCCATAATTGAAAGCTCAGGAAGGGATCGAAGCCGAGCCAGCGCAGCGCCGCATAGGGCACGACGTCGAGGAGATACGCATCGCTAAAGCCCAGAACATGTTGCTGCGGGTAAAAGATGAGCGGCGAAAAAAACGGCGCGCCGCCCTGGAGCGCGTTGAACAAATGTTCGTGCAGAAAGACGATCAGCCTTCCATCGCCCCGATCTCCGAAGATCAGGTCGAACGACGACGACACGACGTGGCGAAACGAGATGCACGCAGCGGCGGCCCAGGCCGCGATGCCTGCCGCGAGCGTGCGCAGATCGAGGGAGGGGGCGCGCGGTCGCAGCGGGACCGGGATCAAATCACCTCACAGCCTCGCCATGCACACCGGCGCGGTGCCGTGCATGCCGATCGCCAGGGCGGCGCCGCGGCTGAGATCGAGCGACACGCCCCGCACATACGGCCCGCGGTCGTTGACCGTGACGGTCACCGATTTGCCGTTGCGCGGGTTGACCACCGTGAGCCGCGTGCCGAACGGAAAGCTGCGGTGCGCGGCCGTGAGACCGTTGGGATCGAAGCGCGCGCCGCTCGCGGTGCGCTTGCCCACGAAGTAATAGGCCGAGATGACCCGCTGTCCGCCGCAGCCCCCATGGACGCCGCCGGAGATTCTTGGCGTGGTGCGGACGACCGGGACGGGCGCCACAATGGTCAGCGTCGGCACCGCCGTCGCGACCGGAACCGCGGCGGTCGACGTCGCCGGTGGATTGGGCCGGCTCAATTTCGAGGATCGGTCGAGATCGCGCGCCTGCGCCGCAGCGCTGACCGCAACCAGGCTCAGGCCGAGCAAAAACCGCATCATTGGGGGTCCCCAACCCTCAGGAAAGTATGGCGGGCCTTGTCGCACGGGGCGCCGCGCCCCTGCAACCCCGCGACTGATGGTCAACGTTCCGTGGGCGCAGGGCCAACTCCCGTGATGACGATTCGTTTCACCTCTGTGCTTGCAAAATTGCATAATTCCCAAAAAACACGTTTCCTTGCCTGCCACGCCTTTTCGGCAAAACGAGGCTTGGCCGAAAAATCAAATAATTACAAAGGGCTGGGACAGGCGCCGGTGCCCTCGGGGCGGGACTATTGGGCCGGCATGTAACCGAACCCGGGCCCCGATTGCGCAATGGGTCGCATTTTTAACGGCGAACCGCTATTCCCTGCGCCGGAAGAGCTTTGTGACGAACGGCGCCCCGGAGGCCCCATGACCATCCGCCTGCATCGCGGCGACCTGCCCGACCTCACGCGCTACCCCGGCGCGGTCGCGATCGATACCGAGACCATGGGGCTCGACCCGCGCCGCGACCGGCTGTGCGTGGTGCAGCTCTCGCCCGGCGACGGCAGCGCCGACGTGGTGCAGATCCCGCCGGGCGCGCGCGACGCCCCCAACCTCAAGGCGCTGCTGGGCGATCCGCAAGCGCCTGAAGATCTTCCACTTCGCCCGCTTCGACCTCGGGATGCTGTTCAAGGCCTTCGGCGTGATGCCGGAGCCGGTCTACTGCACCAAGATCGCGTCGCGGCTGACCCGCACCTACACCGACAAGCACGGGCTCAAGGACCTGGCCCGCGAGCTGCTCGGCATCGACCTGTCCAAGCAGCAGCAGTCGTCCGACTGGGGCGCCGGCGAGCTGACCGACGCCGCAGGTCGCCTACGCGGCCTCCGACGTGCTGCACCTGCATGCCCTCAAGGAGAAGCTCGACGTCATGCTGGCGCGCGAGGGCCGCGACGGAGCTCGCCGCGGCCTGCTTCCGGTTCCTGCCCGACCGCGGTCCGGCTCGACCTCGCCGGCTGGGCCGCCGAGGACATTTTCGCCCATTCCTGAGGGCGCCGGCCCCGGCCGGCTGCCGCCGCGCCGCGGCCATATTGCCGGGATAATTTGGCGGGGAGTGGGCGCCGGTTCGCCCGGGGTGGACCAAGGGGTGCGACCGAAAGTCGAGCCTGAACCGTTTGGTTTCAGCTGATGACAGGCTGCGGACGATTGCCCGCGTACGCGGCGCGATCGATCCCGTACGCAGGCGATTATGCCGGTGCCAGGACGCGCGTGAGTTGATCGGGGCCGGCGAATCCGCCTTGATGCGAGCTGGGGGATGAGCCGACTGAGCGTCGTGTCGACCATGCGGACAGGCGGACGCGCTGCCTTCTCGAGCCGAAGGGACCGATCGCGCAGCAGCGTCGTGTTCCGCGCCGCGGCCCGTCACAGCCGTCTCGTGCGCTTCCTGCGGGTCGCCATCCCGATCAGCCTCATCGTGATCTTCGCGGTCATCGTCGTCGCGGCGCCTACCTCAAGCCGTTGCGGGTGCTCGCCAAGCTGCCGCTCGATCCGGGCCGGCTGGTGGTCGTCGGGCACCAAGATCACCATGGAGGCGCCGCGGCTCGGCGGCTTCACCGCGACGACCGGCCCTACGAGCTCACCGCGCGCGCGGCCGCCCAGGACCTCACCAATCCGGGCGTGCTCGAGCTCAAGGACGTGCATGCGCAGGTCGAGATGCAGGACAAGCGGTACGGTCGACGATGACTGCCGGCGAGCGGCATCTACGACACCAAGGCCGACATGCTGAGGCTGCGGAAGGACATCACCGTCACCTCGTCGACCGGCTACGCGGTGTGGCTGAGCGAGGCGGTGGTCGACGTCAAGAAGGGCAAGATCGTGTCGGACAGCCCGTGCGAGGTGAAGCTGTCGAACGGCACGTCAACGCCAACCGGCTCGAGGTGAGCGAGAACGGCGACGCTGATGCGCTTCGACAGCGGGCGTCGAGACTGCTGACCATGGAGCGCCCCGCACGCCGGCCGGCGCGCCGCGCCTCGCGTCGCCAGCCGGCGAGCGCGCCAGCGGATGCAGTCGACGATGCGCAAGGCCGAGCGCCGCGAATGAGCTGCTGCGCCGGCTTCGGCCGCCGCGATCGCGATCGCCGGCGGCTCGCGCGGCGCCGCGCCGCGCAGCCGCAGGCGGCAACGGTCCGCCCAATGCGCTGCAGGGCTTTTCGCAGAACCGCGACCAGCCGGTGAAGATCGAGTCCGCCACCCTCGAGGTGCGCGACCGCAACAAGATGGCGACCTTCTCGGGCAACGTCCACCTGGTGCAGGGCGACACGGTGCTGCGCTGCAAGACCCTGGTGGTGTTCTACGACCAGGACCGGACGCGGGCGGCCCCGCCGTCAAATCGGCGGCGCCGCGGCCCGACCGGCAGCCAGCAGATCCGACGCATGGAGGCCAAGGGCGCGGTCGTCGTCACCCAGAAGGACCAGACCGCGACCGGCGACAGCGGCGATCTTCGACATGAAGGCCAATACCGTGACGCTGGTCGCGCCGCCCGGCGGCAACGTCGCGGTGACCCAGGGCCAAAACGTGATGACGGGCGAGCGCCTGGTGGTCGACCTGACCACCGGCGTGTCGCGGTCGCGTCCGGCGGCGCCCGCGGCGTCTCGGGCCTGATCATCCCGAGCGCCGCGCAGGGCAACCGAAGACCGACCCGCAAGGCCGCGCCCGACCCGAAGGGACCGGAACCCAAGGCGGCGCCGAAAGACGCGCCCAAACCGCGCGCGACCAATCCCCGTCGGGGCTTTATTGACAGGGCCTGCCAGCCGGGCGACTATCACCGGCGGACGCGTGCCACTGGTATCGAATCGGCCGCCCCGCGGGCGATGTCCCGGCGATTCTCGGCGTCGAGGCAGGTGTGGTCGACCTATTCGCATTGTTTCGGCGCAAGAGCGGAGCGCGGCGCGACCACGTCCGCCGACGCGGCGGCGCACCATCGTGTCGCCGGTCGCCGGCCCGATGTTCTCGAGCTGGGTCGAGCGCATGAACCTCCGGCGCGCCCCGCCGTCGAACCGGCAGGCGCAGAACCGTCAGGATCAAAACCGACCGGATCCGAGGAAGCAGGAAGCCAAAAGACCGGCAGCGAGAAAACCGGATCCCGGCAGCAGGATCCGAAGCCGCAGGAGAGGCCGGTCCCGAAGCGACAGGTTGCGAGCACGCCCGATCGCGGCCGCGCCGCGACGCCGACGGCAACGCCTGGCATCACACCACCCATGGCTATCTCGCGGCGCACGGCGTCGAGAAGAGCTTCGTCGGCCGCAAGGTGGTGAAGGGCGTCAGCCTCTATGTGCGGCGCGGCGAGGCGGTCGGCCTGCTCGGGCCCAACGGCGCCGGCAAGACCACCGTGTTCTACATGATCACCGGCCTGATCACGGCCGATCGCGGCCGCATCGAGCTCGACGGCCACGACGTCACGGCGCTGCCGATGTATCAGCGCGCCCGCCTCGGCATCGGCTATCTGCCGCAGGAAGCCTCGATCTTCCGCGGCCTCAACGTCGAGGACAACATCCGCGCCGTGCTCGAGGTGGTCGAGCCGAGCCGGCGCCGGCGCGAGGCCGATCTCGACTGCGCTGCTCGAGGAGTTCAACATCACGCGCCTGCGCAAGACGCCGTCGATCGCGCTGTCGGGCGGCGAGCGCCGCCGCGTCGAGATCGCGCGCGCGCTGGCGACCCGGCCGAACTACATGCTGCTCGACGAGCCGTTCGCCGGCATCGACCCGATCGCGGTCGGCGACATCCAGGCGCTGGTGCGCCACCTGACCCAGCGCGGCATCGGCGTGCTGATCACCGACCACAATGTGCGCGAGACGCTCGGCCTGACCGACCGCGCCTACATCATCTATTCGGGCGAGGTGCTGATGGAGGGCCACGCCGACGACATCGTCAACAATCCCGACGTCCGCCGGCTCTATCTGGGCGAAGAATTCCGCATGTGACGGCCGTTTTCGCCGTCATTGCGAGGCCGGCCAAGGGCAATGACAGCGTTGTTGCGAGGAGCCGATGCAGCGCGACGCAGCAATCTCAGCCGAGCCAGGCTGACGATTAGCGCAAGGCCGTGAAAGCCCCGCCATGCCGGCGTTCAGCGCAACGCCCTCCCAAAGGACGGGTGTACAGCGCGGTCCGAAACGGATAAGCAAGAAACGGACCAATTTCTGCCGATCCGCCGAGCCCATGGCACTTTCCCAAAGACTTCTGATCCGGCAGAGCCAGGCGCTCGTGATGACGCCGCAGCTGATGCAGGCCATCAAGCTGCTGCAGCTCTCCAATCTCGATCTTGCCGCCTATGTGGAGGCCGAGCTCGAGCGCAATCCGCTGCTGGAGCGCGCCGGCGAGGGCGAGGAGCCCGGCGCCGCACGAGGCGCGCCGGGGACGACGTCCGGTCGCGGCGCCGACGCGCCGGCGGCGAGGCCGCGACTGGCTCGGCCGAGGAGCTCGAGACCAGCCGCGCCGCGATCGAGGAGCGTCTCGACACCGAGCTCGAAAACGTCTTTCCGGACGACGCGCCGAGGCCCGAGGAGCGCCCGCCGCGCGGCCGAGCCGCCCGCCTATTCGGAATGGTCGGGCGTCGGCGCCGGCGGGCGCGACGACGGCGACTACAATCTCGAAGCCTTCGTCTCCGCCGAGACGACGCTCGCCGACCATCTCGCCGAGCAGCTCGTCGCTGGCGATCGCCGATCCGGTGCGCCGCATGATCGGCCAGTACCTGATCGATCTGGTCGACGAGGCCGGCTATCTCGCGGGCGATCTCGCCGTCGGTGGCCGAGAAGCTCGGCGCTCCGCTCGCCGAGGTCGAGAGCCGTGCTGGCGATCGCTGCAGACCTTCGATCCGTCCGGGCGTCTGCGCGCGCAATCTCGCCGAATGCCTCGCCATCCAGCTCAAGGAGCGCGACCGCTTCGATCCGGCCATGCAGGCGCTGGTCGACCATCTCGATCTGCTGGCCAGGCGCGATCTCGCCGGCGCTGCAGAAGCATCTGCGGCGTCGACGACGAGGATCTCGCCGACATGATCGCCGAGATCCGCGCCGCTCAATCCGAAGCCCGGCCTCGCCTTCGGCTCGACCGTGATGCAGCCGATCGTGCCCGACGTGTTCGTGCGCCTGGCGCCGGACGGCACCTATGCGGTCGAGCTCAATGCCGACACGCTGCCGAAGGTGCTGGTCAACCAGACCTACTACGCGGAGGTGTCGAAGACCGCCAAGAAGCGACACCGAGAAGACCTATCTCACCGAGTGCCTGCAGACCGCGACCTGGCTGGTGCGCGCGCTCGATCAGCGCGCCAAGACCATCCTCAAGGTCTCGACCGAGATCGTGCGCCAGCAGGACGCCTTCTTCGCCCACGGCGTGCAGCATCTGCGGCCGCTCAATCTCAAGACCGTCGCCGACGCGATCGGCATGCACGAGTCGACGGTCTCGCGCGTCACCGCCAACAAATACATGGCGACCAGCCGCGGCATCTTCGAGCTGAAATATTTCTTCACCTCGTCGATCGCCTCCGCGGACGGCGGCGAGGCGCATTCGGCCGAGGCGGTGCGCCACCGCATCAAGCAGCTGATCGACGCGGAGGCGCCGGGCGACGTGCTGTCCGACGACACCATCGTCGACAAGCTGCGCGACGGCCGGCATCGACATCGCGCGCCGCACCGTCGCGAAATATCGCGAGGCGATGCGCATCCCGTCCTCGGTCCAGCGCCGGCGCGAGAAGCAGACCAGCATCGGGGCGGATTAGCGCGACGGCGTCTGGACTAGATCTGTTGCGTCAATGCCCGAGCCTCCCCGTCATTGCCCGCGCAAGCGGGCGAATCCTTAGTGCGCCGCGCTCGGTGACAGCTCGGACTGACGCCGCTTTCGCGGACGATGACGGCGCTCGGTACCTGAGGCATCAATGCCCGCGCAACATGACGGCTCGGATGTGATCCGAATGGGACACCGGTTCGCCGCGTAAAATGCCACCAATAGAGACTCTTGCGCGGCCCCGCCGGCCGCGTGTTGACAGCGGCCCGGGCCGACCATAGCTCCTCGGCTGGGGTGGAGATTGTCCCGCCGGTGGCAGCACCGGCCAAGGAGGCGCCAATGCCGTTTCGCGTATCGGGTCGCAATCTCGACATCGGCGAGGCCTTGCGCAACCGCATGAGTGCCCGCGTCGCCGAGGCCATGGCGAAGTATTTCGACGGCGGCTATTCGGGGCACGTGACGGTCGGCAAGGAAGGGTTCGGCTTCCGCACCGAATGCGCCGTCCATCTCGATTCCGGGATCACGCTGCACACCGACGGCATGGCGGCCGATGCCTATGCGAGCGCCGATCAGGCGGCCGTGCGCATCGAGAAACGGCTGCGCCGGTACAAACGCCGGCTGAAGGGCCGCGCCACCGCGCGCAGCGAAAACGGGGCGGACGGGACGCGCGGCGCCGACGCCCAGAGCTACGTCATCACGGCGCCCGATCACGAGTCCGAGGAGGAGATGGGCGATTTCACGCCCGTCATCATCGCGAAATCGACGACCGCGCTGGAGCCGTTGTCGGTGAGCGAAGCCGTGATGGAGCTCGACATGACGGGCGCGCCCGTGGTGGTGTTCCGCCACAGCGTGAACGGGCGCGTGAACATCGTCTACCGCCGCCGCGACGGCAATGTCGGCTGGGTCGATCCGCCGGCCGCGAGCGGGTGATGGATCCCTGACTTTCCGCCCCGGACGCGTCATGCCCGCGCAAGCGGGCATCCAGTAATCACCGGCATCCGTGATACTGGATCGCCCGCTTGCGCGGGCGATGACGGTGAGGATCAAATCACCGGATCGATCTTCAGCTCGCGCGCCAGCTCGTCGAGACTCTTGCGCAGCGGCGGCGGAATCGGGATGCCGTTCGCGATGCGGTCGAGCCGCTTGGTGTGGCTCTGCTCGCCCGGGAGCCAGATGCGCTCGACGCCCGGCAGGCGCGGCAACTCGCGGATCGCGCGCACCATCGCGTCGACGCTGCGCTTGAACTCGGCGACCGGCGCGAAGGCCTCGACCGAGAGCGCCACCACGGCCTGTCCGGTATTGGTGGCGGCCTCCGGGTGCTTCACGAAGTCGACGATGTCGCGACCGAACGCCGCGCGGTTGAGCGGGCCGGCCAGCAGTCCGATGATGAGGGAGAGCGCGTAGCCCTTGTAGGCGCCGATCGGCAGCAGCGAGCCCTCGTCGGCGCGCTTGGGATCGGTCAGCGGCTGGCCCTGCCGGTCGATCATCCAGCCGACCGGCATCTGCTCGCCGCGCGAGGCCTTCAGGC
Source organism: uncultured Pseudomonadota bacterium (assembly GCA_963791155.1). Classification (GTDB taxonomy): domain Bacteria; phylum Pseudomonadota; class Alphaproteobacteria; order Rhizobiales; family Xanthobacteraceae; genus JAVDCA01. Next base: position 137,364 of record CAWBRI010000004.1, on the reverse strand, counting down.
GCACCTTGCCGTAGGCCGCGACCGTCGGCGACATGTCCATGACCACCGGCGGCTCGTCCATGGCGGGGACCGCGACCGCGACCGGATTGGTGCCGAGCAGCAACTCGGTGCCGCCCCAGGGCGGCAAATGATTGTTGCTGCCGACCGCGAAATAAAGCCCGATCATGTCGTGGCGAAGCGGCATCATGGCGTAGAGTGCCGCCGGCCCGGCGTGATTGCTCATGCGCGCCCCGACCCATCCGATGCCGGTCTGCCGCGCCTTGGCGATCGCGGTCTCGGCGGCGAGCCGCATGGCCAGGTGGCCCATGCCGTTGTCGCCGTCGACCAGCGCCGTCGAGGCCCGCTCCTCGACCACCCGCATGGCGGGGCGCGGATTGACGCCGCCCGCCTTGATGCGCTTGCAGTATTGCGGCATGCGGAAGACCCCGTGGGTGTCGGAGCCGCGCAGATCGGCCTCGGTGATGAGGTCGCCCAGCACGGCGGCGTCACCGGCAGGAATGCCGACCGCCGTGAAGGCGCGGGTGATGTAGGCTTTCAGCGCTCCCGCGGAGACGCGCGCGGGGTCGTTGCCGGGTTTGCTGTCGGGTTTGCTGTCCTGGGGGGCCATCGGGGTTCCTCGCCGCCGGCGAGCCCGGCTGCGACGCGATGACATCCGCGGCAGGCCGCCGTCAAGGGACGTGCGCGATGATGCGGCGGGCATGCTTGAAAGCGCGCGCCGCCCGCAACATATTCCGCCCGATCCTCGATCCACGTTTCCAGCAAGTGTGCCGCATGACCACCGATACCGAAACCGCTGAACCCACCGCCCAGACCCACCCGTTCCAGGCCGAGGTGGCCGAGCTGCTGCGCCTGATGGTGCATGCGGTCTATTCCGAGACCGACATGTTCCTGCGCGAGCTGATCTCCAACGCCTCCGACGCCTGCGACAAGCTGCGCTACGAGGCGATCGCGCAAGCCCGACCTGCTGGCGCGACGGCGGCGCGCTGGCGATCCGCATCAAGCCCGACGCCGCGGCCGGCACGCTGACCGATCGCCGACACCGGCATCGGCATGGACCGGCAGGAGCTGATCGACAATCTCGGCACCGTGGCGCGCTCGGGCACGCGCGCCTTCATGAGCCGGCTCGCCGAGGCCAAGGACGGCACCGGGCTGATCGGCCAGTTCGGGGTCGGCTTCTATTCGGCCTTCATGGTGGCCGACCGCATCGAGGTGACGAGCCGCCGCGCCGGCGTCGACCGAGGCCTGGGTGTGGCGCTCGTCGGGCGGCGCAGGGCTTCGAGATCGCGCCGGCGAGCGCCGCAGCAGGCCGCGCGCGTGCCGCGCGGCACCGAGATCGTGCTGCACCTCAAGCCGGACGCCAAGCGCTATCTCGAGCCCTACGAGATCGAGCGGATCGTGCGGACCTATTCGGACCACATCCTGTTTCCGATCGAGCTCGTGGAGCGACGGAGGGCGAGCCGCGCCAGATCAACACCGCGAGCGCGCTCTGGCAGCGCCCGAAATCCGAGCTCAAGCCCGAGGACTACACGCAGGCCTATCGCGTCGATCGCCGGCGCGCTTCGACGAGCCCGCCATGACGCTGCACTACAAGGCCGAGGGCCGCCAGTCCTATGCGGTGCTGCTGTTCGCGCCGTCGACGCGCGCCGTTCGACCTGTTCGATCCGGCGCGCAAGGGCCACGTGAAGCTCTATGTGCGCCGCGTCTACATCACCGACGATGCGGCGCTGCTGCCGTCCTATCTGCGCTTCATGCGCGGCGTGGTCGACAGCGAGGACCTGCCGCTCAACATCTCGCGCGAGATGCTGCAGAACAATCCGCAGGTGGCGCAGATCCGCAAGGCGCTCACCGGCCGCGTCATCGCGCGAGCTGGAAAGCCTCGCCGAGCAAGAGACGCCGGAGGCTTTCGGCAAGATCTGGGAGGCGTTCGGCGCGGTCCTCAAGGAAGGCCTCTACGAGGACCACGAGCGGCGCGAGCAGCTGCTCGCGCTCGCGCGCTTCACCACCACGGCCGGCAGCGCTGCGCTCGCTCAAGCAATACGTCGCCGATCTCAAGCCCAACCAGACCGAGATCTACTATCTGGTCGGCGAGAGCATCGGAGCGCCTCAAGTCCAATCCCGAAGCTCGAGGCGGCGCGCGCGCGCGGCATCGAGGTGCTGCTGCTGACCGATCCGGTCGACGCGTTCTGGACCGCGATGCCGCTCGACTTCGAGGGCAAGCCGCTCAAATCGCTGAGCCAGGGCGAGGTCGATTTCGGCCTGGTGCCGCTGCTCGAGCAGGCCGCGAGCGCGGCCGAGACCAAGCCGCCGGCGGTCGACGACGCGGCGGTCATCGCCGCGGTGAAGACCGCGCTCGGCGAGCGCGTCTCGGACGTGCGCGCCTCGCAGCGCCTGACCGACAGCGCCGCCTGCCTGGTGGCGGGCGGGCAGGGGCCCGACCGCGAGCTCGAGCGCCTGCTCGCGCGCCAGAGCCGCGGCGCCGGCGCCAAGCCGATCCTCGAGCTCAACATGCGCCACGCGCTGGTGCAGGCGCTGGCGCAGCGCCAAGGCGGACGCGCGCGAGGACGACGTCGCCGATCTCGCGGCGCTGCTGTTCGAGCAGGCGCAGATCCTCGACGGCGAGGTGCCGGACGATCCGGCCGCGTTCGCGGCGCGGCTCAACCGGCTGGTCGTGCGCGGGCTGCCGGCGGCGGGGTAGCTCTGTCTCCCCTCCCCCCGCGCGCTCTTGCGCGTGGCGGGGAGGGGTCGGGGTGGGGGGCGCCACGAGCACTGAGCAAGCGTAGTCCCCCCACCCCGTCCGCGTTCGCTGCGCTCACGCGGCCGACCCTCCCCGCCACGAAACCCGGGCCTGCCCGGGTTTCGCATCATAAAGTGCGCAAGTCGGACAAGCCCGACTTGCGTGGGCGGGAGGGTGAAAGATTAGTGACATCACCCGCCTCACTCCGCCGCCGCCGACGCGTGATGCCGGGCGAGGATGTCGTGCATCACGTCGAACACCCGCACGCCGAGCTCCTTCGGCATCGGCGCGAGCCACGGCGAGGCCTGCAACGTGGTGCGCGCGTCGGACAGGCCCTGCTGCCAGCGCGCCTCCATGGTGGGGCGGCTGAATTCGAAGTCCTTCGCGGCGCCCTGCGGCGCCATCGGGCGGTAGATCAGTTGCGCGATGTCCATCTCGGTCACGCAGCCGTGCTCGTAGAGCCGCTTTGCCTGCTCGGTGTTGGCGATCTCGGGCGGCAATAATTTGTGCAGCTCGTTGATCGTGTGGCGCACGTTGTGCCGTTCGCGCAGGATTATCGGTGACGACCCGTGTCCGGCTGGAGAAGCGAATGTCCTTCTCGCGCTCGTTGACCTCGTCGAGATTGGTCGGCAGGCGGCCGTGCGCCTGGAACACGTCGACCTGAAAGATCAGGCGGCTGCGGCGCGGAGTAAAGTCGACCATGTATTGCAGCGGCGTGTTGGAGAACAGCCCGCCGTCCCAATACAGCTCGCCGTCGATCTCGACCGGCGGAAATCCCGGCGGCAGCGCGCCGCTCGCCATCACGTGCTCGGGACGGATGGTGATCTTCTGCGCTGTCGAAATACGCGAAGTGGCCGGTCCGCACGTTGACGGCGCCGACGCTCAACCGCATCTCCCGGGCGTCGTTGATGCGGTCGAAATCGACCAGCCGCTCCAGCGTGCCCTTGAGCGCGGCGGTGTCGTAGTAGCTCACCGGCGCTGGTCGGGCGAAAACCAGTCCTGCGGCCCGCGCGGCGCGAAGAATCCGGGCTGGCCGAACAGCACCGACGTGAGCGCGCTCGCCCCCTGCTGCCAGGCCGCCAGCGGCCCGTCGAGCGCCGCCGGCCACAGGCTGGTCGGGGTCGTGATCTCCTCCCAGAAATCGCGCAGGCGTTCGACGCGGCTGCTCGGGCGCATTGCCGGCGATGATCGCCGCGTTGATCGCGCCGATCGAGATCCCCGCCACCCAGTCGGGCAGATATTCGGAGGTCGCCAGCGCCTCGTAGACGCCCGCCTGGTAGCTGCCGAGCGCGCCGCCGCCCTGCAGCACGAGGCCGACCTTCTTGTCGTAGGTTGAGGGACGTGGCGGGGGGCTTCGATCGGTCATGCGGGCGTCTCCACGGGAGGCCGGGATGTTAGCACGCCGCGTGGGAGCGAAGTGTGCCGCATGTGCTTGTCGGCGAGCGGCAACCACCCCCCGAATATGCGGCTACCGCGCGGGCGGCGCCACCGCGGCGTCCTTGAAGCCGGCAGCATCGAGCGCGCGCCGCACCAGGCCCGACGCCTTGGCGTCCTCCATGAACGCCGTCACGGTGGCGAGCGCCTGCGGCCGGTTCTTCGGCACCGCGATCGCGATGACGGTCTGCTGGAAGCCGCCGTCGAGAATGCGCGAGCCCGGCAGGCCGGCGGCGAGCGGCGGCAGCGAGTCGTGCGAGAGCGCCAAGGCGTCCGACTGGCCGGCGCGCAGCATGTCGATCGCCTCGTCGACGGAGGTCGCCGCCACGACGGTCGTATTCTTGAGCGCGCGGCCGGCGCTCCGGATGGTCGTCGTGTTGGCGATGCCGACCACCCGCACGCCCGGCCGGTCGACCTCGGCGAGCGTTTTGATTCCCGAGCCCGCGGTGACCAGATAGGTGCTCTCGACCACGAAATAAGCCGGGCCGAATTCCACCCGCTTCTTGCGCTCCTCGTCGACCGGCATAAACGTGACGTCGATCGCGCCCGTGCTGATCGCGTCGGTCACCTCGCCCGAATTGGGCGCCACCACGAACTCGACCGGCACCCCGAGCCTTTCCGCGAGCGCCGCTCCGAGATCGACCGTGACGCCGCGCGGCTGCCCGGCCGCATTCCGGGTGACGAAAAAGGCCGACATGGCGGGCGCCACGACGACGCCGACCCGCAGCTTTCCGGATGAAGCCAGCTCTTTGGTCATGCGGGTCCCGTCGTTGGGGCGGCCGGGCGGGCCGCGATCGCCACGGCCATGGTCAGCACGCATGTGCATTGCGCCGAAAGCTTGTTGAGGGTGCTCCTGGTCGCCATGCGGGAGCGGAAGTCTGGCCCGCAACGCCACCCTGGCGCAACCCGGCCGGTGCACCGCCGCGCGATCGGCAGCGACGCGATCCACGGAGGCGCCAGGCGGGAAGGCGGTTTGCGGCGCCATACGGCGGTCCCGGTGGACAAGCCTGGCGATATCGGGGAATGTCGCCCGCCCGCGCGTCCCGCGGGCCAAACCGTCACATGCCCCAGCCGCCTGGTCGGCTGGTATTTTCCAAGGCAAACCGGTATCCAGCCCGGACCCGGGTCCGGGGCAGGCGCTGACCCGAAAACGCCGCGTGGGAGACGCCCGACATGCCGATTCCCAGGGCCTCGAAGGCCCTTTCTCGTTTTACCGTCCTCGACCTCACCCGGGTGCGCTCGGGGCCGACCTGCGTGCGCCAGCTCGCCGACTGGGGCGCCAACGTCATCAAGATCGAGTTGCCGCCGCAGCTCGAGACGGGCGAGGCGCCGGGCGGGCCGCGCGAGGGCTCGGACTTCCAGAACCTGCACCGCAACAAGCGCAGCATCACGCTCAACCTGAAGGCGCCCGAAGGGCGTCGCGGTCTTCCGCCGCCTGGTCGAAGAAGGCCGACGTGGTGGTCGAGAATTTCCGGCCCGACGTGAAGAAGCGGCTCGGCATCGACTACAAGGACCTGCGCAAGATCAATCCGCGCATCGTCTATGGCAGCATCTCGGGCTTCGGCCAGGACGGGCCCTACGCGACGCGGCCGGGCTTCGACCAGATCGCCCAGGGCATGGGCGGGCTGATGTCGATCACCGGCCTGCCCGGGCAGGGACCGGTGCGGGTCGGCATCCCGATCGCCGATCTGACCGCCGGGCTGTTCTGCGCGATGGGCATCCTGATGGCGCTGCTCGAGCGCGAGAAGTCGGGCAAGGGCCAGCATGTCGAGACCTCGCTGCTGCAGGCGCAGATCTTCATGCTCGATTTCCAGGCCGCGCGCTGGCTGGTCAAGGGCGAGGTCGCCAAGCAGGCCGGCAACAATCACCCGACCAGCATCCCGACCGGCGTGTTCAAGACCGCCGACGGCCACATCAACATCGCGGCGACCGGCCAGAAGATCTGGGAGCGCTTCTGCCAGGCGCTCGGAGCGCCCGAGCTGATCGCCAATCCCGACTACGCGACCGGCGCGGCGCGCTCGAAGAACCGCGACGCGCTCAACGCCGAGATCGACGCGCCATACCGGTCGAAGCGCGGCAGCGCCGAGTGGATCGACCGCTTCAACGACGGCCGGCGTGCCGTGCGGGCCGATCTATTCGATCGACCAGATGTTCGCCGACCCGCAGGTCAAGCATCTCGGCATCGCGCAGCCGGTGAAGAAGGCAGCAACCTCACTCTGGTCGGCCAGCCGATGACGCTGTCGCGCACGCCGAGCAAGCTGGTCGCGCCGCCGCCGGCGCTCGGCGAGCACACCGACGCGGTGCTCAAGCGAATTCGGCTACAGCGCCAAGGCAGATCGCCGCGTTGCGCAAGGCCAACGCGATCTGAACCATGTTCGCCGCACGGAACACCGTCATCCTGAGGTGCGCGCCGACAGGCGCGCCTCGAAGGATGGCCGCGTATGCGGCGGCCGATCATCCTTCGAGGCCCTCGCTTCGCTCGGGCGCCTCAGGATGACGGTGCTGACGCTTCAATGATTGAGGAGTCCCATCATGACCCAGACCGACAAGATGCTGTCCCGCAAGGAGGGGCGCGTCGGATACATGATCTTCAACAATCCCGAGCGCCACAACGCGGTCTCGCTCGACATGTGGGAGGCGGCGAGCGGGATCATGGACGACTTCGCCAAGGACGACGACGTCCGCGTCGTGGTGATCACCGGCGCCGGCGGCAAGGCCTTCGTATCGGGCGCCGACATCTCCAAGTTCGAGAGCGAGCGTTCGAACGAGGAAGCGCAGCGCGCGCTACAACGCGATGGTCGCGAAGGCCAACGACGTCGCTGTACGAGTTTCCCAAGCCGACCATCGCGATGATCCGCGGCTACTGCATCGGCGGCGGCCTCGGTCTCGCGGTGTGCTGCGACCTGCGCATCGCTCCGACAATTCGCGCTTCGCCATTCCGGCCGCCAAGCTCGGCCTCGGCTACGGCTTTCCGGGCATCAAGCGGCTCGTCCGACCTGGTCGGGCCGTCCTTCGCCAAGGAGATCTTCTTCACGGCGCGCCAGTTCGACGCCGCCGAGGCGCAGACCATGGGCCTGGTCAACCGCGTGGTGCCGGCCGACAAGCTCGAGGCCTACGTGAAGGACTACGCCGACACGATCGGCGGCAACGCGCCGCTCACCGTGAACGCGGTGAAGTTCATCGCCAACGAGACCGTGCGAGGACGAGTCGCAAGCGCGACCTCGATCGCTGCGCCGACGATGGTCGAAGCGGTGCTTCGACAGCAAGGACTACATCGAGGGCCGCCGCGCCTTCATGGAGAAGCGCAAGCCGGCGTTCACCGGCGCGTGACCCCGAAAAGCCTGTCCCGGACGCGATCCGGGCCAAGTGCCGGCTTCCGGGATCGCGCGCATGAAAATCGCCCTGCGGCATCGTGGGACGCCACGGTCGCCCGCGGGGTTGGTATCCTGGCGGCGAAAGACCGGCGGGCCGGAATGGATAGCGCACGATCCGAATTCGTTGACGGACTGCTCGGCACATCATGCGCGGGGATAAGAAGATCTAGCGTGAGGGGCATACGGTGGCGTCAGTCGAACTGCGCGGTCTGACCAAACGCTACGGCGCGCTCGCGGTGGTCGACGCGATATCGCTCAAGATCGAGCACGGCCTGCTGGTGTGCCTGCTCGGTCCGTCCGGCTGCGGCAAGACCACGACGCTGCGGCTGATCGCCGGCTTCGTCGAGCCGAGCGACGGCGAGATCGTGGTCGGCGACCGCGTGGTGTCCTCGCCGGCCCGCACGCTGCCGCCCGAGAGCCGCAACATGTCGATGATCTTCCAGAGCTACGCGCTGTGGCCGCACATGACGGTCGCCGACAACGTCGCCTACGGGCTCACGCTGCGCAAGCTCGTCGCGCGCCGATATCGCCAGGAAGGTCGCCGGCATCCTCGCCACCACCCAGCTCGAGCGCGCTGGCCGACCGCTATCCGGGCGAGCTGTCGGGCGGCCAGCAGCAGCGCGTCGCGCTCGCCCGCGCGCTGATCGTCGAGCCGGAGACCCTGCTGCTCGACGAGCCGCTGTCCAACCTCGACGCCAATCTGCGCGAGGAGATGCGCTTCGAGGTGCGCCGCCTGCACGACGAATATCGCTACACCACCGTCTACGTCACCCACGACCAGTCCGAGGCGATGACCACCGCCGACCTGATCGCCGTGATGAACGCGCGGCAAGATCGAGCAGCTCGGCCCGCCCGAGGACATCTACGACCGGCCGCGCTCGGAGTTCGTCGCCCGCTTCATCGGCGGCGAGCAACATCGTCAAGGGCAAGGCGCTCGACCGCGACTCACGTCGCGGTGGCGGGCGTGCCGCTGCGCTGCGTCGGCGCCGACCTCGACGCCGGGCGCGCGACGACCGCGATCTCGATCCGCCAGCACGAGATCCGGCTCACGGCCGCGCCGCCCGGACGGCGCCAGCGACAATATGCTGCCGGCAACCGTGACCCGGAACGTCTTTCTCGGCAACAGCCGCGACTATATGGTCGAGCTCGCCGACGGCACGCAGCTGCGCGTCGTCACGTCGCCGCAGGAGAGCATTCCGCAGGGCGCGAAGGTCTGGCTCCATCTGCCGCCCGAGCGCTGCCGGGCGCTGCTGGGATAGCGGTCTGGATACGTGCAGGATTCGACCAAGCGTCAGCGAGAGCGAAAAACCGGCGACCAGGAGGAACGAGCGATGCGACGCAACAGGTTTTCGAGGCGCGACGTCCTCAAGGGCGCGGGCGCGCTGGCGGCCGCCGACCGTCTTCGCGTCGCCGCTGCGCGCCGCCGCGCCGCCGGCCGACCGCGCATCACGCCGGCGCTGATCGAGGCGGCCAAGAAGGAAGGCAAGGTCGTCTACTACACCTCGATCGACCTGCCGCTCGCCGAGAAGATCGCCAAGGCGTTCGAGGCGAAGTATCCCGGCATCGCGGTGCGGGTCGAGCGCACCGGCGCCGAGCGCGTGTTCCAGCGCATCGGCCAGGAATACGGCAGCAACATCCACGCGGTCGACGTGGTGAACTCGTCGGACGCCTCGCACCTCATCGTGTGGAAGCGCGACGGCCTGCTGGCGCCGTTCGTGCCCGAGGACGTGGCCAAGCACTATCCGGCCGAGCACAAGGACGCCGACGGCATGTTCGCGAGCTTCCGCGTCTGCCTGTGCATCATCGCCTACAACACCAATCTGGTGAAGCCCGAGGAGGCGCCGAAGAGCTTCGCCGACCTGCTCGATCCGAAATGGAAGGGCAAGATCGTCAAGGCGCATCCCGGCTACAGCGGCACCATCATGACGGCGACCTACGAGATGTCGCGCGATCTCGGCTGGGAGTATTTCGAGAAGCTCGCCAAGCAGAACGTCATGCAGGTGCAGTCGTCGGCCGATCCGCCCAAGAAGCTCGCGCTCGGCGAGCGCGCCGTGATGGCGGACGGCAACGAGTACAACATCTTCCAGATCAAGGAGGGCGGCGGCCCGGTCGAGCCGGTCTATGCGACCGAGGGCGTGCCGCTGATGGTCGGCCCGAACGCGATCTTCAAGGCGGCGCCCAATCCGAATGCCGCGCGGCTGTTCCAGTGCTTCTGCTTCACGCCCGAATGCCAGCAGCTCGTCATCGACGAGGGCGGCCTGCGCTCGATGCATCCGCTCGCCAAGGAGAAGCCCGGCCGCAAGCCGGTCAAGGAGATCAAGACCATGAAGGACGACGCGGCCGCGGTCGAGAAGCTGAGCGAGGAGATCAAGGCGCGCTACGTCAAGATTTTCCACGTTTAGCCTCGCGTCATGCGCCGCGCGCCATTGGCGCGTGGCGATCCGGATCGTCATTGCGAGCGAGCAGGCCGAAGCAATCTCTGCCAGTCGATCAGGCGCCGATGGTGGAGATTGCTTCGCTCCGCTCGCAATGACGAAGAGCGAGCCGGAAACGTCGAATGCCTTCACGAACGGTCTCCAGGCGAACCATGCTCAAGAGCCTCGGCCGCCGCCGGGCGTCGCCCTGTGCGCCGAGCCGCTGCGCGCCGCGGCGCCGCCGGCGAGCGCCGTCACGCCGGCGCTGATCGAGGCGGCGCAGCAGGAAGGCAAGGTCGTCTGGTACACCTCGATCGACCTGCCGCTCGCCGAGAAGATCGCGAAATCGTTCGAGGCGAAATATCCCGGCATCGCGGTGCGGGTCGAGCGCACCGGCGCCGAGCGCGTCTTCCAGCGCATCGGCCAGGAATATCGCGAGCCGCATCTACGCGGTCGACGTGGTCAACTCGTCGGACGCGTCGCATTTCATCGTCTGGAAGCGCGACGGCGTGCTCGCGCCCTATGTGCCGGAGGACGTCGCCAAATTCTATCCGGCCGAGCATCGCGATCCGGACGGCCTGTTCGCGAGCTTCCGGGTCTGGCTCTGCGTCATCGGCTACAACACCGACCTGGTGAAGCCCGAGGAGGCGCCGAAAAGCTTCGCCGACCTGCTCGATCCGAAATGGACCGGCAAGATCGTCAAGGCGCATCCGGGCTACAGCGGCACCATCATGACGGCGACCTTCCAGATGTCGCGCGACTCGGCTGGGGCTATTTCGAGAAGCTCGCCAAGCAGAAGGTCATGCAGGTGCAGTCGTCGACCGATCCGCCCAAGAAGCTCGCGCTCGGCGAGCGCGCCGTGATGGCGGACGGCAACGAGTACAATGCGTTCCAGCTCAAGGAAGCCGGGCGCGCCGGTCGAGATCGTCTATCCGACCGAGGGCACCCCGCTGATCATCGGGCCGAACGGCATCTTCAAGAGCGCGCCCAACCCGAATGCGGCGCGGCTGTTCCAGAGCTTCAGCTTCACGCCGGAATGCCAGCAGCTCATCATCGATCTCGGCGGCCTGCGCTCGATGCACCCGGCCACCCGGGAGAAGCCCGGCCGCAAGCCGTTCCGCGACATCAAGACGATGAAGGACGATCCGGCCGCGGTCGAGACGCATGAGCGAGGAGATCAAGGCGCGCTACACCAAGATTTTCGGGGTGTAGGTTTCAGGTGTCATTGCGAGGAGCCGAAGGCGACGAAGCAATCCCGATGGACAGATACATGTGGATCGAGATTGCTTCGCTTCGCTCGCAATGACGGCGGGAGGTTTCAATGCCAACACAGACGATCTCCAGACGCGACGTCCTCAAGGCCTCGGCCGCGCGCCGGCGCTGCGCTCTTCGCCGCGCCGTTGCGCGCGCAGGCGCCGGCCGCCTCGGCGATCACGCCGGCGCTGATCGCGGCCGCGCAAAAGGAAGGCAAGGTCGCGTTCTACACCGCGATGGACCTGCCGGTGGCCGAGAAGCTCGCCAAGGCGTTCGAGGCGAAATATTCCGGCATCGCGGTGCGGGTCGAGCGCTCCGGCGCCGAGCGCGTGTTCCAGCGCATCGGCCAGGAAATGGACAGCAACATCCATGCCGGCGACGTCGTCAACAGCGCCGACGCGGCGCACTTCATCGTCTGGAAGCGCAACGGCTGGCTCGCGCCCTATCTGCCCGAGGAGGTCGCGCAGGCACTTTCCCGGCCGCACTATCGCGACCCGGACGGCCTGTTCGTCACGACGCGCGTCTGGCTCTCCTCGCTCGGCTACAACACCAACCTGGTCAAGGCCGAGGACGCGCCGAAAAGCTTCGCCGACCTGCTCGATCCGAAATGGTCGGGCAAGATGGTCAAGGCGCATCCGGCCTACAGCGGCACCATCATGACGGCGACCTTCCAGATCGTGCGCGAGCTCGGCTGGGGCTATCTCGAGAAGCTGGCGAACCAGCGGATCATGCAGGTGCAGTCGTCGACCGATCCGCCCAAGAAGCTCGCGCTCGGCGAGCGCGCCGTGATGGCGGACGGCAACGACTACAATCTGATCCAGCTCAAGGACGCGGGCCAGCCGGTCGAGCCGATCTATCCGACCGAGGGCACGCCGACCATCACCGGCCCGACCGGCGTGTTCAAGTCCGCGCCCAATCCGAACGCCGCGCGCCTGTTCCAGAACTGGCTGCATTCGCGCGACGGCCAGCAGCTGCTGGTCGACTTCACCGGCCAGCATTCGGTGCATGCGCAGGTCACGGACAAGCCGGGCCGCAAGAAGCTGTCCGAGATCAAGCTGATGAAGGACGACCCGGCCGGCGTCGAGAAGATGGCGGACGAGATCAAGGCGCGCTATCAGCAAGCTGTTCAAGGTGTGATGAAACCTGTCTGTTTCCCGCGCGTCATGCCCCGGCGAAAGCGGGGCATCCAGTAACCGCGGACCCCCGCATGTCGGAGGACGCTCGCCCAATACGTCGCGTTGTGGCTACTGGATGCATCGCGCTCGAGCTCGTCCTCGGGCCGGCTACAGGCCGGACCTGCGGGCGGATGATGACGACGGTCGCGCCCGAGTTCGACCACGACCGCGGAGCCTCCCCATGACCATCGCGCTGCCGGCCCAGCCCGTGCGCCGCCCGTCCGCGTTCGACCTGTCGTGGCCGATCCTGTTCGCCTTCGCGGCGGTGCTGTGCGTGCTGATCGTGCTGCCGATGTCGTGGCTGGTCTATTACAGCGTCACCGACAAGGCCGGCGCCTTCACGCTCGACAATTTCCGCCAGCTCGTCACCAATCCGATGTTCGTCGATCCGCTCGATCACCACCGTGATCCTGGCGACCTGCTCGGCGGTGATCTGCTGCGCGGTCGCGGCGCCGATCGGCTGGCTGGTGGCGCGCACCGACATGCCGCTGCGCCGCACCGTGCGCGCGCTGGTGACCGCCTCGTTCGTGACCCCGCCGTTCCTCGGCGCGATCGCCTGGGAGCTGCTGGCCGCGCCGAACAGCGGGCTCCTCAACAAGATCTTCCGCGCCGTCACCGGCGCGCCGCAGGACGAGTACCTGTTCAACATCTACACGCTCCCGGGGCTGATCTTCGTCATCTCCTGCTACACGTTTCCCTACGTGTTCGTGCTGGTCGCCAATGCGCTCGACCGCATCCCGGGCGACCTCGAGGACGCCTCCTCGATCCTCGGCGGCAGCGCCTGGACGACGGCGCGGCGCGTCACCATCCCGCTCGCCATGCCGGCGCTGCTCGCCGGCGCGCTGGTCGCCTTCCTGCAGGCGATGACGCTGTTCGGCTCGCCCGCGATCCTGGCGATGCCGGCCGGCTTCCACACCATGACGACCAAGATCTGGAGCCTGTTCCAGTATCCGCCCAAGCCGGAGCTCGCCGCCGCCGCCTCGCTGCCGCTGCTGATGCTCACCGTCCTGCTGCTGCGCGCCGAGAGCTTCATCCTCGGCCGGCGCGGCTATGCGGTGGTCGGCGGCCGCCAGGGCGACCCGCGCCTGGTGCGGCTCGGCGGCTGGAAATGGGTCGCGCTCGGCATCGTGTTCGTGGTGCTGCTCAACCCGGTGTTCCTGCCCTACGGGGCGCTGCTCAACGCCGCGTTCTCGCCGGTCGCGTCGCAGTTCGTCACGCTCGCGACCGCCACCCTGCACAACATCAATTTCGTGTTCTTCGAACTGTCGGCGACCACGCTCGCGTTCAAGAACACGCTGATCCTGTGCACGCTCGCCGCCACCATCGGCACCGTGATCGCGGTGGTGATCGCCTATCTGACGACGCGCAAGGCGATCACCGGCTACCGCGCGCTCGGCTTCCTCGCCACCGCGCCGGTCGCGGTGCCCGGCATCGTGCTCGGCGTCGGCCTGTTCCTGAGCTACACGCGCCCGCCCTTCGTGCTGTACGGCACGCTGTGGATCCTGCTGATCGCCTTCGTCACCATCGCGCTGCCGGCCGCCTATCAGCAGCTCCAGTCGGCGTTCCGCGTCGTCCATCCCGACCTCGAGGAGGCGAGCCGCATCCTCGGCGCGACCCGGCTGCGCGACGCTCTGGCGCATCACCGCGCCGCTGCTTGCGCACCAGCGTGATCGCCACCTGGTGCTTCATCTTCGTCGGCGTCATCCGCGAACTGTCCGCCGCCATCATGCTGTTCACCTCGGAGACCAAGGTGATCTCGGTGCTGATCTTCGACCTCAACGAGAGCGGCGATCTCGGCGCCATCGCGGTGCTCGGCCTGATCATGCTGATCGTCACCTTCACGGTCGTCGTGCCTGATCAACCGGATGCCCGGCTTCGGCGGCACCGTCCGCCTGCGCAACAATTGAGCGACCCAACCCGAAAGACCCCATGCCCGCCCACGTTCCGGACGTCTCCGTCGCCGAGAAGCTGGTCGACCGCATCCTGCGCGCTCGAGCCCGAACGCCTGCCGGCGGCGATGCGCCAGAAGTGCGAGGACCTGGCGGTCGACGTGATCGGCCTGTGCCTCACGGCGCGCAACGAGGACTACGTCAAGAGCGCGCTCGCGGGCTGCGACGACGACGGCCCGTGCACCGCGATCGGCCATGCCCGCACGCTGAGCGCGGCCGGCGCCGCCTTCGTCAACGGCACCGCGGCCCATGGCGAGGATTTCGACGACACCTTCGAGGGCGGGCCGGTGCATGCCGGCGCCGTGATCGTGCCGGCGGTGCTCGCGGCCTGCGAGCGCCACCGTCCGGACGGCGCGTCGGCGCTGCTCGGCATCGCGGTCGGCGTCGAGACGATGTGCCGGCTCGGCCTGGTGACGCCCAAGCTGGTGCACAAGGCCGGCTTCCATCCGACCGCGGTGTTCGGCGCCATGGCGGCCGCCGCCGGCGTCGGGGCCGCGCTCGGGCTCGATCGCCGGCAGATGGTCGACGCGCTCGGCATCGCCGGCAGCATGGCGGCCGGCATCATCGAATATCTGGCCGAGGGCGCCTGGACCAAGCGCATGCATGCGGGCTGGGCGGCGCAGTCGGGCCTGCGCGCGGCGCTGCTGGCGCGCAACGGATTCAACGGCCCGCGCACCGTGTTCGAGGGCACGCACGGCCTCTTTCACGGCTTCGCCCACACCACCGAGGGCGACTACGACGTGCTGGTCGGCGATTTCGGCGCGCGCTGGGTCGACCGAGACGCTCGCCTTCAAGCCCTATCCGTGCGGGACGATGACGCATCCCTATATCGACTGCGCGCGGCGGCTCGCGGCGCGCGGCGTCAAGGCGGCCGACATCAAGGAGATGGTCTGCGAGGTGGGCGAGGGCACGGTGCACCGGCTGTGGGAGCCGCTCGCCGACAAGCAGCGGCCGCCCAACGGCTACGGCGCCAAATTCTCCACGCCCTACTGCATCGCGGCCGGCTTCGTGCGCGGCAATGTCGGGCTCGACTCCTTCACCGACGCGGCCGTGCAGGACCCGGCGGTGCGCGCTGTCGCGGCGAAGGTCCGCTACGTGGTCGATCCGAAAAATCCCTATCCGAACAATTTCACCGGCCACATCCGCGCCGTGCTGGCCGACGGCAGCGTGATCGAGGAGCGCCAGCCGCATATGCGCGGCGGCGCGCACGAGCCGCTGACGCGCGCAGGACATCGAGGACAAGTTCGCGCTGTGCGCGCGCCACGGCGGCTGGAAGCGCCCCGCATCGACGCCGCGCTCGCGCTCGCGCGCGGGCTCTACGACGGACGGATCGATCTCCGCGCGCTGCGGGGGTGAAATGAGGCATTTCACTTGCCGTCATTGCGAGGCAGGCGAAGCATGCCGAAGCAATCCCGAATTCTGATATGTCTCGCCATCGGGATTGCTTCGTCGCCTTCGGCTCCTCGCAATGACATCGAAAAACGAGTCCTCGGAGCCAGCCAAATCATGACCACCAAACCCTCGCCGGCCGCGTCGCCCTCGTGACCGGCGCCGGACGCAATATCGGGCGCGCCATCGCGCTGGCGCTGGCCGAGGACGGCGCCGCCGTCGTCGTCAATGCGCGCCTCAACCAGGCCGAGGCGGACGCGGTGGCGGGCGAGATCGCCGCGCAAGGGCGGCAAGGCGATCGCCGTCATCGCCGACATCGCCGACCCCGCCGCGGTCGACCGCATGGTGGCGGCCGCGGTCGCGCGCTTCGGGCGCATCGATTATCTCGTCAACAACGCGGCGCTGCGGCGCGAGAAGCCGATCGACGAGATGACGATCGCCGAGTGGCGCGAGGTCATGGGCGTCACCCTCGACGGGCCGTTCCTGTGCGTGAAGGCCTGCCTGCCGCATCTGCGGCGGAGCGGCGCCGGCGCCATCGTCAATCTCGGCGGCATGAGCGGACACACCGGCGCCAAGCACCGCCTGCACGTCGTCACCGCCAAGTCCGGCCTCGTCGGTTTCACCCGCGCGCTCGCGCAGGACCTCGGCCGAGCACAGCGATCACCGCCAACCTGGTGGTGCCCGGCCTGATCGGCACGCCGCGCGCGGGCCCCGAGCCGCAGCACCACCTCGTGCACCACACGCTGACCGGCGAGCGCGGCACGCCCGACGACGTCGCCGCGATGGTGCGCTTCCTCTGCGGGCCGGGCGCGCGCTACATCACCGGCCAGACCATCCATGTGAACGGCGGCGCCTATCTGGGCTGAGGGCGCGCCAGCCCGCGGCGCGGCGTCCCGGCTCGGCGCAAACTGGCGCTTGATAAATTCCTGCCGCTGGCCTTCAATTTGTCCGGGCCGGCCGACGCGCCAGCGAAAAAGACTTTCCGGTGACCGGGGAGCACATCGATCGGGGGAGGCACGCATGACCACACGCAGAAACTTCCTTAAAGGCGCGGCCGCGGGCGGCATGGCGTTCTGCAGCTGCGGGCTGCTGGACGCGGCCCGCGCGCAACAGCCCGCACGGCCCCGCCTGCCCGTCATGGTCGACGGCAAGCGCGTCAAGACCATCGACGTGCACGCGCACTGCCTGTTCCACGATGCGGTCGCCCTGATGGGCGACCAGTCCGCCAACGTGACTCCGCCAGTCAAGGGCGCCAAGGAGATGTTCATCGCCGTCGAGGAGCGCCTCAAGGCCATGGACGCCATGGCGATCGACATGGAGGTGCTCTCGATCAATCCGTTCTGGTACCGCAAGGATCGCGACACGGCGGCCCAGATCGTCAAGCTGCAGAACGAGAAGCTCGCGGAATTGTGCGCGTCGAAGCCGGATCGTTTCGCCGCCTATGCGTCGCTCGCCCTGCAGTTTCCGGACCTCGCCGTCCAGCAGCTCGAGACCGCGATGAAGAAGCAGGGCCTGCGCGGCGCCGCGATCGGCGGCAGCATGCTGGGCGAGAACTTCTCCGATCCCAAGTACCATCCGGTCTGGGCCAAGGCGGAAGAGCTCGGCGCCGTGCTGTTCATCCACCCGCAGAGCACGCCGGAATTGAGCGCGCGCTTCAAGGGCAATGGCTGGCTCGTCGAACACCATCGGCAACCCGCTCGAGACCACGATCGCGCTGCAGCACCTGATCTTCGAAGGCACGCTCGACCGTTTCCCCGCCCTCAAGATCATCGGGGCGCATGGCGGCGGCTATCTGCCCTCCTACGCGCCGCGCTCCGACCATGCGTGCTTCGTGTCGCCGCAGAACTGCAACCCGGACATCCAGCTCAAGAAGAAGCCGACCGAATATCTCAACCAGCTCTATTTCGACGCCCTGGTGTTCACCCCGGAGGCGCTCCGCCACCTCGCGGCGCAGGTCGGCGCCAGCCAGATCGTGCTCGGCACCGACCATCCGATCCCGTGGGAGGAGCATCCCGTCGACCACGTCTTCGCCACCACGACGCTCAGCGAGCAGGACAAGGCCGCGATCCTGGGCGGCAACGCGGCGCGCCTGTTCGGGATGGGGGCGTAGGGCCGGCGCAGTGTTGCTTTCCCTCCCCCGCTTGCGGGGGAGGGCAGGGAGGGGGACGCCGCGGGCGCATGCGCAAGCCGCGCCTCCACCCCAACCCTCCCCCGCAAGCGGGGGAGGGGGCGCTCCGCGCGGTGTGGTGCGCCAATCTCACACCCCGAAAATCTTGGTATAGCGCGCCTTGATGTCCTCGCTCTGCGCCAGCACGGCGGCCGGGTCGGCTTTCAGCAGCTTGAACGCGGAGAGCGGCGCGCGCCCGGGCTTCTCCTTCGTGAGCGCATGGAACGAGCGGTGCGCGAAGGCGTCGCCGAACATCTGCTGGGCCTCGGCGCTGAACAAAAAGCTCTCGAACAGGCGCGCCGCATTGGGATTGGGCGCATTGCGGAAGATGCCGCACGGCACGATGATCACCGGCGTGCCCTCCGCCGGATGGACCGCCTCGACCGGCTGACCCCGATCCTTGAGCAGCGTCAGATTGTAGTCGTTGCCGTCGGCCATGATGGCGCGCTCGCCGGCCTGGATCTTCTTCGGCGGCTCGGCGGCCGATTGCACCTGCAAGATCTTCTGCTCGGCGAGCTTCTCGAAGAATCCCCAGCCGAGCTCGCGTACCAGCAGAAACGTCACCGTGAGGATCGCGCCGCTGTAGCCCGGGTGAGCCTTGACGAGCTTGCCCTTCCACTTGGGATCGAGCAGATCCGCGAAGCTCTTGGGCGCGTCCTCGGGCCTCACCAGGCTGGTGTTGTAGCCGATCACGCTCAGCCACGCGCACACGGTCGCGTACATGCCGTCGGGATCGCGCTGCTCGGCCGGAAAATGCTTCGCCACGTCCTCCGGCACATAGGGCGCGAGCCAGTCGTTGCGCTTCCAGTCGAGGTAGTGAGCCGGGTCGGTGCTGTTGGCGACGTCCACCGCGTTGATGCGGCTGCCTTGCTCCTGGGCGATGCGCTGATAGATCCGCTCGGCGCCCGAACGCTCGACCCGCACCGCGACGCCGGGATATTTCGCCTCGAACACCTTGCCGAAACGTTCCGCCACCGGCAGCTCGAGCGCGGTGTAGAACGAGACCTTGCCCTCGTTCCTGGCGGCCTCGATCAGCGCCGGCGTGACCGGGCTCGGCGCGGGCGCGGCGGCGCGCGCCGGCGCGGCGAACACGGTGGCGGCCGCCAGCGCGGTCGAGGCCCTGAGCAGGTCGCGGCGGGAAAATCTGTTTCGCATGGCGTTCATCCCTGCAGGCACCGGCGGGACTGCGGCCTCACGTCCTCGGCGGTCGACGCACCCGACAACGCGGTTTCGCTCGAAGCAGAAGATCGGTGCGCCGTAGTGCGAGGACAGGAGGTTATCGGGCTACCGCGATTGTGTCCATGCGGGTTGCGGGCTACCCGTCACGCGCCGCAATTCCAATCGCATGATACCGCGGCGCGCTCGTCATGAAAGAGTCGGGCGTCTGCCCCGTTTGCGCCACGGCAGTAAACGAAACTGTGGGCGTCAATCGTTGGGTCAATTCTTCCGCCGCGGACCATCCGGATTGGAGCATCTGCGGCCGCGCTTTTTACGAATCACGTCGCGGGTGGGCAAGTCGGTCACCCGCTGCCATCAGCCGAAAGGGGAGGTGCAGCGTGCATTCTATGGACAAAGTCAAGCTGTTGGGATCCGTTCTTCTTCCGTCGACCGCAAATGGATTCGCTGCGGCAGGTGCAATGTCGATCTGCGTCGCCATCGTTCTGAATGTCGGCCCGTTTGCCAAGAGGCCAAACTTGGGCTTACCCACCGTCTTGGCGGGGCTACCAGTCCCGTCAGCCGTGCAAAAGGCGAACGGCTCGAAGGTCATTGTGTCAGGGAAAGTTGCCGCACCTGAGGCGCAGGTGTTTGAATTGGCGGCGGACCAAAACAGCGTCTCCGAGCCGATCGCAACATCGCTTGAACCGTTGCGTGCTCCGCGCAACGAGATCGCAGCCGCGCCGGCCGCTTCGGCCACGCAACCCGATCCAAATCGCGGGAATGCCGAGCGGGCCGCGATCGTGGGCGTCTGGGCGCCCGACGCGGGCACCTGCTCGGCGCGCGATTTCAGGGACGGCGTCCTGCCCACCGTCATAACCAACGAAGGCGCATGGGCGGGCGAGGCCTTCTGCATCTTCAGCAAACGAACCGAGACGGACAGAGGCTGGAAAGCCGTCGCGAAATGCTCGACCCCGCGCGAAAGCTGGACGGCGCATGTTCGATTGAAGCTCAACGATAATCGCTTGATATGGACGAGCGAGCGCGGCACCCAGGCCTATTCGCGATGCGGGCCGGACGTTCTGATGGCCGCCAGATAGCTGCGCTCGCGCGCGGCGCGAGCCGGTCTTGGCGCAGATTTCGCCGCGACCGCACCGTCCCGCCACGCGTGCCGGGTACCTTGATCAACATGCCGCTTGAGGTAACACTGGGGTGCCACAAGCGGAGCACACGCATGAGCAAATTCCAGAACATCCTGGAGACCATCGGCAACACGCCGGTCGTCAGGATCAACCGGCTCGCGCCGGCGGACGTCAACCTCTTCGTCAAGATCGAGGCCTTCAACCCGCTGGGCTCGGTCAAGGATCGCCTGGCGCTCGGCGTGATCGAGGCGGCCGAGCGGTCCGGCGCAGCTCAAGCCCGGACAGACCGTCATCGAGGCGACGAGCGGCAACACCGGCATCGGCCTCGCGATGGTGTGCGCGCAGAAGGGCTATCCGCTCGTGGTCACGATGGCGGAGAAGCTTCAGCGTCGAGCGCCGCAAGCTCATGCGCTTCCTCGGCGCGAAGGTCGTGCTGACGCCCGCCGCGGAGACGCGGCACGGGCATGGTGGCCAAGGCCGTCGAGCTCGCCGAGACGCACGGCTGGTTCCTGACCCGCCAGTTCGAGAACGAAGCCAATCGCCGACATGCATTCGCGCACGACCGCGCGCGAGATCCTCGAGGACTTCGAGGGCGAGCGGCTCGACTACTGGGTGACGGGCTACGGCACCGGCGGCACGCTGAAGGGCGTCGCGCGCGTGCTCGCGAAAGAGATGCCCGACACGAAGATCGTCGTCTGCGAGCCCGACGACGCGCAGCTCCTGGGCAGCGGCATCGAGCAAGCGCGCAATCCCGACGGCTCCGCCGCCGCGGCCACCCCGCCTTCAAGCCGCATCCGATGCAGGGCTGGACGCCGGATTTCATCCCCAAGCTGACCGCGGATGTCGTCGCTGATGAAGGTCATCGATCGCATCATCCCGATCCCGGGCGCGGAGGCGATGCGCTCGCGCGCGAGCTCGCGCGGAAGGAAGGCATCTTCGTCGGCATCACCGCGGGCGCGACGTTTGCCGGCGCGCTGCGCGGTCGCGCGGACGGCACCGAAGGGCGCAACACATCCTCTGCATGCTGCCCGACACCGGCGAGCGCTACCTGAGCACGCCGCTGTTCGCCAACGTGCCCGCCGACATGGATGACGAGGAGCTGAAAATCTCCCGCTCGACGCCGGGCGCGCAGTTTCCGGCTTGAGGGCTATCTGCTTTTGACGGCCGCCGCCACCCGCTCGCCGAACGCCTTCGTGCCGAGCGGCCCGCCGAGATCGGCGGTGCGCCATTCCGGTTTTGCGATCACCGTATCGAGCGCCGTCTCGATCGCGTCGGCGGCGCGCGCGAGGCGCCGGTCGCTCGCGCCGCTCGCCGAGCCAGCCCAGCAGCATGGCGGCCGAGCCGATCAGCGAAGCCGGATTGGCGATGTCCTGGCCCGGCGATGTCGGGCGCCGAGCCGTGCTGGGCCTGCGCGAGCGCGTGGGTCGCGCCGGCATTGAGCGAGGCGGCGAGGCCGAGACTGCCGGAAATCTCCGGCGGCCTCGTCGGACAGGATGTCGCCGAACATGTTGGTGGTGACGATCACGTCGAACTGGCTGGCGTCGCGCACCAGCAGCGCCGCCATGGCGTCGATGATGCGCTCCTCGTAGGCGACGTCGGGATAGCGCGCCGCGACCGCGCGCACGCAGTCGAGAAAGAGTCCGTCGGAGACGCGCAGCACGTTGGCCTTGTGCACGGCGGTGACGTGCTTGCGCGGCCGGCGCGCCGCCAGCCGGAACGCCGTCTCGGCGATGCGGGTCGAGCCTTCGCGGGTGATCTTGCGCATGCGAGATCGCGAGATCGGGCGTCGGCATCAGTTCGCCGATGCCCGACATGCATCGAGCGGTCGGCATAGAAGCCCTTCGGTGTTCTCGCGCACGATCACCAGGTCGACGGGCTTGCCGCAGCGCGGCGGAAAACCGGCGCGCGAGCGCGCGGGGCGGATATTGGCGTAGAGATCGAGGCGCTTGCGCAATTCGCCGGACGGGTTGAGGCCGCCTTGCGCGACCGGGGGATAATCGTTGTGCGACACCGGTCCCAGGATGACGCCGTCGGCCGCCTTGGCGCGCGCGAACGACAGGTCGGGCAGCGTGGTGCCATGCTGGCGCAGCGCCGCGAATCCGACCGGGACTTCCTCGAACGCGAGGTTGAGCCCGAAGGCGCGGTCGGCCGCACCCAGCACGTGAAGCGTCGCGGCGGTGATTTCCGGGCCGATGCCGTCGCCCGCCATCACGGTGAGGCGGGTTGCGGCGTCGGGCGGGCGGTCGGGCGCAGCCATCAGGTTTCCTCGGATTTCAGCTCGCGCGGCGCCCCGCAGCCGCAGGCCGGATTGAGGCACAGCAGCCGCTGCAGCGTGCCGCCCAGCACCTTGGCCTGATGCTCGGGCGCGACCGCGGCGCGGACGGTGGTGACCGGGTCGGGGTCGCCCATCTCGAACGGAAAATCGCTGCCCAGCAGCAGGCGGTCCGCGCCCACCAGGTCGATCAGGTAGCGCAACGGCGCCGGGCTGAACGTCACGGTGTCGTAGTAGAGGCGACGGAGGATGTCGAGCGGGTCGCCCAAAAAGCCTTTCGAGCGCGGCTCGGGCCGAAAGTCGGCGGCGTGGCGGAAGCGCTCGATCTGATAGGGCAGGAAGCCGCCCGCATGCGGCACGCGCATGCGCAGATCGGGAAAGCGCGTGAACACGCCGGAAAACATCATGCGCACCACTGCGATCGTGGTCTGCAGCGGATAGCCGATGCAATTATGCAGGAAGTAGTCGCCCAGCCCCGCCGCCGGCTGCTCGTCGTAAGGGTGGAACAGGATCAGGGTCTCCATCTCCTGTGCGGCCGCCCAGAACGGATCGAGCGCCGCATCGTCGAGAAATGTCTTGCCGCCGAAATAGGGCGCCACCTGCACGGCCCGAAAGCCGTAGAGGCGCCGCGCGCGCTCCATCACTTTGACCGCCGTCGCCGCATCCTGCAGCGGCACGTTGGCGGCGCCCACGTAACGGTCGGGATCGGCCGCGACCACGCCCGCAATGGTTTCGTTCTGCAGCTCGGCGAATTTGGTGCCGAGGTCGAGCGGCATGGTGTAGCCGGAGAAATCGATGTAGCCGGACAGCACCTGCATGTCGACGCCCTGGCGGTCCATGGCGGCGATGCGCTCGGAGGTCGCGGTGAGCGGCATGTACATCGGCCGCACATAGGAGCTGCCGGCGAGACGGATCGTGCGCCGCTGCTCGGTGCCGCCGATCTCGACGCCGTAGCGCGCGCCGTCGGTCAGCATGGCGCGCCACATGTCGGGCGGCACCATATGGGCGTGGCAGTCGATGACGGGCGTCATAAGGATGAGTCTCTGCAACTCTCAGTCGTCATGCCCGCGCACGCGGGCATCCAGTACGCCGTGTCGACGCGGTGGCGGCTCAGCGCCTATTTCACCGGCGGATGGTTACTGGATTGCCCGCTTTCGCACGCAATGACAACAGGCGAGTCACGGCCTCACGGCGGGCGTCTCGATCGGCATGCCGCGCGCGCGTTGCATCAGAAAGAGCTCGAGCGCCACGTATTCGGGCGCATCCGTAGCTCGTATGGCTCCGCCCGCATGCCGATCGATGCAATTGCGCAGACGGCGCTGCAGCGAGCCGAGGCTCTGCCATTCGAGACGATAGATCGGATATCCGGTCGGATGTGCCTGCGGCACGACGTTGCCGGCGAGCCGCTTGCCCCAGTTGTCGTCGTGGCATTGCGCGCACGACATGTTGATCTGGCCCTGGCGCTGCTCGAACAGCGTGCGCCCGGCCGCGATGAATGGCGCGAGCCGCGGGTCGCTCGCCGTCGCGATCGGCATGCCGCGCGACTGGCGGCCGATATAGGCCGTCAGCCCCAAGCAGCTCCCGGCTCTCGAACCGCAACGGCGTCGCGTTCTGCTTCTCGCCGCGGCAGATATTGATGCGATCCTCGAGGTCGACCGGCCCCGCGCGCGCGGCGTCATAGGCCGGGTAGCGGGCCGCGACGCCTTTCATGCTCTGGGCCGCGTCGCCGTGGCAGTCGGCGCAGGAGCGGTTGGCGGCGCCCGCCTTGGCGTTCCACAGCGCCTCGCCGTCGAGCACCCACAGCATGGCCGGATTGGCGGTGTCGTCGTCCTGCATCGCCTTGGTGTCGCGGCCGACGTCGGCGTAGCCGGAACGGCGCTGGTCGAGGGGGATGTCGGCGGCGAAAAGCTGCGGCGCCGAGCCGCAAAGACATGCGACCATAAATGCGAGACGCCATCTCCGCGCCGTCAGGCCCCGTGAAAACGGGGCATCAAAGTATTCGTCATTGCGAGGAGCGCGCAGCGCGACGAAGCAATCTCGGCCCAGGACTCGGAATCCGTGGCAGAGATTGCTTCGCTTCGCTCGCAATGACGCTGATCTCATTCCACGGTGATCTTCGCCGACGCGGTCTCGTGGAAGCCGTTGTCGCCGGTCCACTCGAACGCGATCGTGCCGCTCTCGGTCGCCACCGTGTGGAAGGTGACGAACGGATTGGCGGCGATCGCCGGGAAGAGGTCGGCGCGGAAAATCTCCTCGCCGTTATAGCTGCAGGTCATTTGCGTGACGATGTCGCGCGGGATCGGCTTGCCCATGTTGTCGTGGCGGTAGCCGGTTTCCATCATGTGCGAGATCAGCGTCTTGATCTCGATGGTCTGCCCGCGCTTGGCCTTGGGGGGCACATTGATGAGGACGCGCGTCATGTCAGATCCTCCAGGCAGGCCGCCAGCGTGACGATCACGTCCGCCGAGGCCGACCAGAACGAGCCGTCGCTCAGCTCGGCGATCGCCACGATCGTCTGCGTGTCGGCGAGGCGGAAGCGGGTCGACACCCGGGCGCGGCCGGCGCGCGGGCCGAGATGGGCGCTGATGATGTTGGGCTGCGGGTTCTTCTCGTTGAAGACGTGGATCGCCTTGACGTGGTCCTGCGCCGTCATCGGGCTCTCGACCTCGATCGCGAGCGCCACCGTGTTGCCGTTCTCCACCAGCGGCGGCACGTCGATCGTGACCTTGCCCTTGTGGACCGGGGCCTCGCCGACCACCTGGCGGATCGCCCGCCGCATCGATTCGGGCGTGGCGGCGGCCGGCTCGATCTTGATCAACGCGGCGCCCAGGCCGGCCAGGCCGGTCAACAGCAAATCGCGCCGGGTCGCGCCCTTCGGGTCATGGTCCATCATGATTTCCACCGCTCCCTAATCACGCAGCGTGGCCAGGAACGCGACCACATCCTCGATTTGTTCCGCCGTCAATATGGGCTTGCGGCGAAACGCCGGCGCCACCCGGTTCATGCCTTCGACCACATAATACGGCGGCATGATGGTCTGCGGGTTCAGCCTGCGGGCGTCGACCATGCGCAGCCGCAACTGCCCTTCCGACCAACGCGCACCGGCGCCCTTGAGATCCGGCGCCATATTTCCCTGGAAACGCTCCTCGGGAAAGGGCCCCGAATGACACAGCAGGCAAAGCCCGGCCTGCCGGTTGAGCACGATCGCCCGGCCGCGATCCGGATCGCCCTTGGCGCCGGTCAGCGAAGCCGGAACCGCATCGCCGACGATCGTGGCGGGGCGCAGCGCCTCTTGCACCCCTTGGGCCCGCCCGGCCGTGCCGCACAAGGCCGCAGCCACCAGCGCGGCCCACCCTGCGCCCAGCCTCATCCGAACACCCCGGCCGTAATATCGGCGTACCAGGCGGCGGCTTCCTTCGCCTCGGCGGTCCGCGCGGCGCGCTCGGCCGAGAGCGGACTCACGATGATACCGGGTTCGGCCTCGTTGTATTGGTCGTCGACCGGGCGGTAGGTGCCGCGTTGCGAGATCGCGTAGTCGGGCGCGATCAGGCTGAAGCACGAGCTGGTCAGCGTCGGTGCGGCCGGTGGCCGGCCGGCGATCAGCGCGATGATCGCGGCGGCGCAGATTCTGGCCTGCGAATTGGCGGCGGAAGCCGAGCGAGGCATGGCGCCCGCGATGGCGGCGTCGCCGATGACATGGATGGCGGGCTGCAGCTTGGATTCGAACGTCACCGGATCGACCGGACACCAGCCGGTGCGGTCGGCGACGCCGGCGAGCACGGCGATTTGGCCGGCCTTCTGCGGCGGAATCACATTGGCGACCGCGGCCTCGTAGGTGTCGAAATCGGTCGCCAGCGTGCGGGTCTTGGGGTCGACCGAAGCGAGCACGCCGCCCGAGGACAGCGACACCCATTCCAGCATGCCGGGGTAGAGCTCCGCCCAGGCGTTCTCGAACAGCCGCTGCATGGTGAAGCTGTCCTTGGCGTCGAGCACGACGACCTTCGAGCGCGGCTTGCGGGTCTTGAGATAATGCGCGATCAGGCTCGCGCGTTCGTAGGGCGCCGGCGGGCAGCGCGCCGGATTGACCGGCGCCGAGACCACGACCAGGCCGCCGTCATCCATGGCCTCGAGCTGCCGGCGCAGCAGCGCGATCTGCTCGCCGCCCCTGAAGGCGTGCGGCACGAGCGCGGCCGCCGCCTCGTCGTAGCCCGCAATCGCGTCCCAGCGGAAATCGATGCCGGGAGAGAGCACCAGCCGGTCATAGGCGAGGCTCTGGCCGGCCGCGAGCGTCACCTTGCGCGCCTGCGGATCGATCGCGATCGCGGCCGACAGCGCCAGGCTGATGCCGCTCCGCGGCGAGCTTGTCGTAACCGAATTTCTGCCCTTTGGGCTCGCGCAGGCCCGCGATCACGGCATTGCTCATCGGGCTCGCCGTGTAGATGCGGCTCTGTTCGACCAGCGTCACCGCGATGCGCGGCTCGGCCTTGCGGAGCATGCGCGCGCAGGCCGCGCCGCCGAACCCGCCGCCGACCACGACCACGCGCGCGCCCGCGCTCTGCGCGCGGACGGCGGGAGACAAAATGGCGGCCGACGCGGCGGCCGCCATCGTGGACTTTAGGAAGTTGCGCCGATTTGGCCGCATCCGGTCGCTCTCGGCATTCGGTTTTGGCGGGTGCGTCCCGGGCGACAGGGGTCGCCCGGGAAGTTGCTATGCGATCGTGAGCCCGTGATTCTTCAGCGGGATGCTGCGGAAGCGCTTGCCGGTCGCCGCGAAGATCGCATTGAGCACGGCGGGCGGCGCCACGCAGATGGTGGGCTCGCCCACGCCGCCCCAGAATCCGCCCGACGGCATGACGATCGCCTCGACCTTCGGCATCTCGGCGATGCGCATCGAGTTGTAGGTGTCGAAGTTGGTCTGCTCGATCTGGCCATCCTTGACGGTGCACTCGCCGTAGAACAGCGCCGAGAGACCGTAGACGAAGGAGCCGGAGATCTGCCGCTCGATTTGCGCCGGGTTGACCGCGTAGCCCGGATCGGTGGCGCCGACGATGCGGTGGATCTTCACCTTGTTGCCGTCGACCGAGACCTCGGCGGCGGCCGCCACGTAGCTGCCATAGCCCATGTGCTGGGCGAGACCGCGGAACACGCCGGCGGGCGCCGGCTTGCTCCACCCGATCCGCTCCGCCACCGCGTTGAGCACGCCCAGATGCTTGGGATGGTTCGCCATCAGCTTGCGCCGGAACTCGAGCGGATCGACGCCGGCCTCCTTCGCCAGCTCGTCCATGAAGCATTCGAGATAGATGGCGTTCTGGTTGACGTTCACGCCGCGCCAGAATCCCGGCGGGACGTGCGGGTTGCGCATGGCGTGATCGACCAAGAGATTCGGCACGGTGTAACCGATCGCCGCCTCGCCGCTTTTCGCCAGGCCCTGGAAGGTCGCCGGGTCCATGCCGTTGACCAGGCGCGCCGGGAAGATCGCGGTGAGGATCGATTGACCCGAGATGCGGACGTGCAGGGCGTCGAGATTGCCCTTGTCGTCGAAGCCGGCGCTCAGGCGGCACTGGGTGACCGGGTGATAGGTGCAGTGCTGCATGTCCTCTTCACGCGACCACAGCAGCTTCACGGGCGTGCCCGGCATCTGCTTGGCGATCAGAACCGCCTGCGTGACGTAATCGCTGCGCCCGCGCCGGCCGAAGCCGCCGCCGAGCATGATCTTGTAGACATCGACCTTGTCGGCCGGCAGCCCGGAGGCCTCCATGGCGGCCGCGAAGGCGCCCTCGCCATTCTGCGTGCCGCACCACACTTCGCATTTTTCCGGCGTGTAGAGCGCGGTGGCGTTCATCGGCTCCATGCAGGCGTGGTTCTGGTACGGATAGGCGTATTCGGCGCTGAACGTCTTGGCGGATTTCGCGAGTGCGCTCTTGGCGTCGCCGTTCTGGTTGCCGACGAAGGCCTGCTCGGCGTCGAGCCCTTCCTTGAGCCAGGCGGCGATCGACGCGCTGGTGACCTTGGCGTTGTCGCCGCCGTCGAAGACGACCGGCAGGGCATCGAGCGCGCTCTTGGCATGCCACCAGGTGTCGGCCACGACCGCGACCGCGGAATCGCCGACCTGTACGACCTTCTTGACGCCGTCCATGCCCATGATCTTGGCGGCGTCGAAGCTTTTCACCTTGCCGCCGAACACCGGGCAGTCCTTGATGGCGGCACTGAGCATGCCGGGGAGCTTGACGTCGATGCCGTAGACCATCTTGCCGTTGACCTTGTCGGCGGTGTCGAGCCGCTTGAGGCCCTTGCCGGCGATCTTCCAGTCCTTCGGATTCTTGAGCGTCACGTCCTTCGGCGGCTCGATCTTCGCCGCCGCCTCTGCGAGCTTGCCGTAGCCGAGCTTGCGGCCGGACGGGGCGTGCGTGACGACGCTGTTGGCGGCGCTGCATTCGGAGACCGGCACCTTCCACTCATTGGCGGCGGCCTGCACCAGCATCAGGCGGGCGGTCGCGCCGCCCTTGCGCACGTAGTCCTGCGACTCGCGGATGCCGCGGCTGCCGCCGGTTCCGAAGTCGCCCCAGGCGCGCTTACGCGCGACGTTCTGGCCGGGGGTCGGGTATTCGGTGACGACCTTCGACCAGTCGCATTCCAATTCTTCGGCGACGAGCTGGGCGAGGCCGGTCAGCGTTCCCTGTCCCATCTCGGAGCGCGCGATGCGGATCACGACGGTGTCGTCCGGTCGGATCACGACCCAGACGCCGATTTCCGGCGAGCCGTCGGCGGCCCGCACCACGCGCGGGCCAAGCGGAAGGTCGATGCCGAGCGCGAGTCCGCCGCCGATGGCGGCGGAGCTGGCGATGAAGAACACGGCGATTCATCTTGGGGATGTAATTCATGGCTTCCTCCTCACGCGCTCGCGGCGGCGGCGTGGATGGCCTCGCGCACCTGCTGGAAGGTGCCGCAGCGGCAGATATTGGTGATCGCACGATTGATGTCGGCGTCAGTCGGCTTCGGCTTGTCCTTGAGCAGCGCCGAGACCGCCATGATCATGCCGCTCTGGCAGTACCCGCACTGCGGGACGTCGTTGTCGACCCAAGCCTGCTGGACTTTGGTCAGCACGCCGTTCTGCGCGAGCCCTTCGATGGTGGTGATCTGCTTGCCCTCGGCGGCGCTGACGGGCAGCGAGCAGGAGCGGACCGGCGCGCCGTCGAGATGGACCGTGCAGGCGCCGCACTGAGCAATGCCGCAGCCGTATTTGGTTCCGGTCAAGCCGACATTCTCCCGGATTGCCCACAGCAGCGGCGTGTTGGGATCGATGTTGATGTCGTGCGTCTGTCCATTGACGGTCAGTTTGGCCATGCGTTCCTCCTGGTCACCCTGGTCTCATGTTTGCTCGCATCTTCTTCGGCACGCCGGTGCCCCGCGGATGAAACCCGGGGCCAGCAATCGCTTGAAAAGCGCAGGTGCGGTTGCCACATGATAGCCGGTTTCGGGCCGCTCCAATAAGGCTCCGGCCTCACGTTCGCGTTACGCGTCGGGCGCAAAAATGTGGCGGCCGGAAAACCGGCCGCCACAGTGGATTCAAGCGAGGTCCGCCGACGGGCTCGGGCGGCTGCGCCCCCGGCTCACGCGATCGTCAGTCCGTGATCGCGCAGCGGGAACGTGCGGTAGCGCGTGCCGGTCGCCGCCGTGATGGCGTTGAGCACCGCCGGCGCCGCCACGCAGATGGTCGGCTCGCCGACGCCGCCCCAGATGCCGCCCGCGGACGGCATCACGATCGCTTCCACCTTCGGCATCTGCGAAATCCGCATCATGTCGTAGGTGTCGAAGTTCTCCTGCTCGATGCGGCCGTCCTTGACGGTGCAGCCGCCGTAGAACAGGCCGGTCAGTCCGTACACGAACGACCCGGCGATCTGCCGTTCGATCTGCGCCGGATTGACCGCGTAGCCGGGGTCGGTCGCGCCCACGAGGCGGTGGACCTTGACCTTGTTGCCGGTGACCGAGACCTCGGCGGCGCCAGCCACATAGCTGCCGAAGCCCATGAACTGGGCCAGGCCGCGATGCACGCCCTGCGGCGCCGGCGTGCCCCAGCCGATCTTCTCGGCGACCGCATTGAGCACCGCGAGGTGCTTGGGATGGTTCGCCATCAGCTTGCGCCGGAACTCGAGCGCGTCGATGCCGGTCTCCTTCGCCAGCTCGTCCATGAAGCTTTCGAGGTAGATGGCGTTGTGGTTGATGTTCACGCCGCGCCAGAACCCGGGATGGATGTGCGGGTTGCGCATCGAATGATCGACCAGGATGTTGGGCACCCCGTAGCCGATCGCCGCTTCCGGCCCGCCCGGGTAGAAGCCCGAGAAGGTCGCGGGATCGCGGCCCTCCTGCATGCGCGCCGGCGCGACGGTCGCGAGGATCGACTGGCCGGAGATGCGGATGTGGAGCGCGGTCAGCTTCTTGTCGGCATCGAACCCGGCCGTGAGCTTGGCCTGCGTGATCGGATGGTACCAGCCGTGCGTCATGTCCTCCTCGCGCGACCACAGGAGCTTCACGGGCGTGCCCGGCATTTCCTTGGCGATGAGAACGGCCTGGGTCACGTAGTCGTGCGAGGTCGAGCGGCGGCCGAACCCGCCGCCGAGGAACGTCTTGTAGACCTCGCATTTGGGAATCGGCAGTCCGCAGGCTTCCGACACGGTCGCAAGCGCGGCTTCGCCGTTCTGGGTCGACGTCCACACCTCGCACTTGTCGGCCGTATAGCGCGCGGTGGCGTTCTGCGGCTCCATGGTGACGTGGTGCTGGTACGGATAGGCGTAGACCGCTTCGACTTTCTTGGCGGCGCCCGCGAGCGCGGCCTTGGCGTCGCCGGTCTTGTTGCCGACCAGCGCCTGGTCGACGTCGAGGCCTTCCTTGAGCCATGCGGCGATCGAAGCGCTGGACACCTTGGCGTTCTCGCCCTCGTCCCACACGATCGGGAGCGCGTCGAGGGCGGTCTTGGCGTGCCACCAGCTGTCGGCCACGACCGCGACCGCATTGTTGCCGACCTTCACGACCTTCTTGACGCCCTTGCGGCTCGCGATCTTAGCCTCGTCGAAGCTCTTCACCGTGCCGCCGATCACCGGGCACGCCTTGATGGCCGCGTAGGCCATGTCGGGCAGCCTGATGTCGATGCCATAGATGGCCTCGCCCGTGACCTTCAGCGGTGTATCGAGCCGCTTCTTGCCCTGGCCAATGACTTTCCAATCCTTCGGATCCTTGAGCTTGATGTCGGCCGGCGGCTCGAGCTTGCCGGCTGCCGCCGCGACCTTGCCGAACGTGACCTTGCGGCCGGATCCGGCATGCGTGATCACGCCGTTGGCGGCCGTGCACTCCGAAACGGGGACCTTCCATTCGTTGGCGGCCGCCTCGGTCAGCATCATGCGGGCGGCGGCGCCGCCCTTGCGCACCAGCTCGTTCGACGAGCGGATGCCCTGGCTGCCGGCGGTGAAGAAGTCGCCCCATACGCGCTTGCGGGCGACGTTCTGACCCGGCGTCGGAAACTCATAGGTGACCTTCGACCAGTCGCATTCGAGTTCCTCGGCGAACAGCTGGGCGAGGCCGGTGAGCGTGCCTTGGCCCATCTCGGAGCGGGCGATGCGGATGACGACGGTCTCGTCCGGCCGGATCACCACCCAGGCGCTGACTTCCGGGCCGCTCTCGGCGGCGTCGGCCGCCTGCGGTCCGAACGGGATTTCCAGGCCGAGCGCCAGTCCGCCGCCGGCGGCGGCGGCGCTGACCACGAAGGAGCGGCGATTCATTTTGGGCATGTGATTCATGGTGTCCTCCCGGCTCACGCGTTCGCCACGGCGGCGTGGATGCCGGCGCGCACCTGCTGATAGGTGCCGCAACGGCAGATATTGGTGAGCGCCTTGTCGATATCGGCGTCGGTCGGCTTGGGCTTTTCCTTGAGGAGCGCTGCCACCGCCATGATCATGCCGCTCTGGCAATAGCCGCATTGCGGTACGTCGTTGTCGATCCAGGCCTGCTGCACCTTGTGCAGTTTGCCGTTCGCAGCCAGTCCCTCGATGGTGGTGATCTGCTTGCCGGCCGCTTCGCTCACCGGGAAGGAGCACGATCGTACCGCTGCGCCGTCGATGTGGACCGTGCAGGCGCCGCATTGGGCGATGCCGCAGCCGTATTTCGTGCCGGTGAGCCCGATCGTGTCACGGATCGCCCACAGCAGCGGGGTATCGGGTTCGACGTCGATATCGTGCGCTTTACCGTTGATGGTGAGTTTGATCATTCACTCCTCCTGATGGCGATGTCTTGGCCTACGATCTGGGTCGCTTGCGAGGATCATAGCTTGTTTTGATCGGCTCTAAAAAGGCCCCCCATCGCACATTCGCGTGCGATGTCCCGGGCGCGCGAATCCGGCACGGCGGGCTCAAATCGTCCGCAAATCGTGGTTTCGCAGCGGCAGCGAGCGGATGCGCTTGCGCGTCGCCGCGAAGATGGCGTTGCAGATCGCGGGCGCCACGATCGCGACCGGCGGCTCGCCGATGCCGCCCCAGAATCCTCCCGACGCCACGATGATGGTCTCGACCTTGGGCATCCGAGCGAGGCGCAGCATCTCGTAGTCGTGGAAATTGCTTTGCTGGACGCGCCCGTCCCGGATGCTGATCTCTCCGTAGAGCGCCGCCGTGAGCCCGAACGCGATCCCGCCTTCGATCTGCATCTCGACCGTCAACGGGTTCACCACATGGCCGGGGTCGAGCGCGCACACCATCCGGTGCACCGCGAGGGTGCCTTCCCGGCCGATCGAGATCTCCGCCACGCCGGCGATGAACGTATTGTCGACCTGCTCGAGCGCGATGCCGCGAAACCTGCCGGCCGGCAGCGGATCGCCCCATCCGGCTCCCTTGGCGGCCGCATCGAGCACGGCGAGGAATTTCGGCGCCTGCGGATGCGCGCCGATGAGACGCCGGCGGTAGTCATACGGATCGCGGCCCGCCGCATGCGCCATCTCGTCGACGAAGCTCTCCTTGAAGAAGCAGTTCTGCGAGTGGCTGACGCCGCGCCAGAACCCGACCGGCACATGGGTGTTGCGCTCGACGAACTCGGCTTGATAGTTCGGCACGTCGTAGGGCATGTCGTCGGTGAAGCCTTCCTGTGCCTGCCGGTCGACGCCGCCCATGAAGCTGCCGGCGAACAGCGTGTGGATGATGGAATTGCCGCTCAGGCGCACCTGCCAGGCATGCGGCAAGCCGGCGGCGTCGAGACCGGCCGTCATCCGGGCCATGACGGCCGGCCGGTAGAAGTCGTGCCGCATGTCCTCCTGGCGCGACCAGATGGTCTTCACCGGCCGTCCCATCTCCCTGGCGATCTTGACCGCATGCGGGATGAAGTCCTGCACGATGCCGCGCCGGCCGAAGCCGCCGCCGAGCATCATCTTGTGGACCACGACATTGCGCGGCGGCACGCCGGCGGCCGTCGCCGCCACGCTGAGCGCGGATTTGCCGTGCTGCGTCGGCACCCAGATTTCCACCTTGTCGCCCACCACATGGGCGGTGCAGTTCTGCGGCTCGAGCGTCGCATGGGCGAGAAACGGTACGTTGTATTCGGTCTCGATGCGGGTCGCGGACTGCGCCAGGCCCGCCGCGACGTCGCCTTGCTGGCGTCCGACGCCGGCCTCGGCGGCGTCGAGCCCGGCCGCGAGATCCGCCGCGATCGACGCGCTCGAGACGGCGCCATGCTGGCCGTCGTCCCAGACGATCGGCAAGGCGTCGAGCGCCTTCTTGGCCTGCCACCAGGTGTCGGCCACCACCGCGACGGCGTCGTCGAACTTGATGACCCGACGCACGCCCGCCCGTCCGGCGATTCCGGTCTCGTCTGCGCTCTTCAATGTGCCTCCGAACACCGGGCATTGGGCGAGCGCCGCGCGCAGCATCCCGGGCAACCGCACGTCGATGGCGTAGATCGTATGGCCGTTGACCTTGTCGGCGACGTCGAGCCGCCTGCGGCGCGTGCCGATCAGTTTCCAGTCCTGCGGTTGCTTCAACCTCACGGCCTTGGGCGGTGCGATTGCGGCGGCGGCTTGCGCGACCTGGCCGAACCGCAGCGTGCGGCCGCTCGGCCCGTGGGTGATGACGCCGTTCTCCGCGCTGCATTCGCTGGCGGGGACGCTCCATTGCGCGGCTGCCGCCGCGATCAGCATCTCGCGCGCGGTCGCGCCGGCCTTGCGCAGATAATCCTGCGAGCCCCGGATCGAGCGGCTGCCGCCGGTCGACATGTCGCCCCACACGCGGTTGCGGCGCAGGTTCTCCTCAGGCGCGGCGAACTCCGCTTTCACCTTGCCCCAGTCGCATCCGAGCTCCTCGGCGACCAGCATGGGCAGCGCCGTGAGGCTGCCTTGGCCCATCTCGGATCGAGCCACCCGAATCGTCACGCTGTCGTCGGGCCTGATGACCACCCAGGCGGTGATTTCCGGTGCGCCGTCGTCGGCGCGCGCCGCCCCGAACGGGATGTCGAAGCCGAG
The DNA here is from genome assembly GCA_963791155.1 of uncultured Pseudomonadota bacterium. Taxonomy (GTDB): domain Bacteria; phylum Pseudomonadota; class Alphaproteobacteria; order Rhizobiales; family Xanthobacteraceae; genus JAVDCA01. Next base: position 102,415 of record CAWBRI010000004.1, on the reverse strand, counting down.
CGTCAACGCACCGCCGACCGCGGCGGCTTCGACAAGGAAAGTGCGGCGATTCACCTCCGGCACGATCCTGCTCCCCGCTCGTGCGTCGCAACCTCATGATAACTCGACTCAAGCGCGTCAAAATTATGCCGGCGGGCGCCGCTTTGGGGATTTCGTGCGAAATCGAGCCGGTCAGGCGAGTTCGGCAGCCCCCTGCCCGAATACCGCGGCCGCGAACTGCGGATAGACCTCGGCGAGCTCGTGCGCGACCGGGCCGCGCATGATCCGCAGTGTCTCGTCGGAAGGCGGCGCGGTCTGCGGCACCGTGTCGGGCCGGTCGAAATCGAAGCCGGTGTGCGCCATCACCTCGTCGACCGTATGGCCCGGGTGCACGCTGTCGAGGCGAAAGCGCCGCCGCGCCCGGTCGAACCCAAACAGGCATCGGTTGGTCACCAGTGCGATCGGGCCGCCCGGGCGGTAGACGTTGTCGGGGCTGTGGCCCGGCGCGCTGATGAAGCCCACTTTCGGCACCAGCGTGCGGCGCGAGTGCTCGGTGCGAAACAGGATCACCTTGGGCACCACGTAATAGAGGTGGGCGGAGCCGAACGAGCCGGGAAAGCGCACCTTCGGCTGGTCGTAGTCGCCGATGCTCACCAGGTTGATATTGCCCTCGCCGTCGATCTCGCCGCCCGACAGGAAGAACACGTCGATCCGGCCCTGGCCGGCGCAATCGAACAGCTCGCGGCCGCCGTCGGTGAAGAAGTTGTGCTTGCGGCTCTGCAGCAGCGACACGTAGGGCCGCCCGCCGCCGCGCGCGCGACACAGCAGGGCGGCGGTCGCCGGGATCGGCGACGCATTGCCGACCGCGACGTGGCGCGCGTCCCCGATCAGGCGGGTGATCACGTCGGCGAGCAGTTCCTCGTCGCGGAACGGGGCGGTGCTCATGGCGGGCCGGGCAGGGCGCTTGCGCTCCCTCCCCCGCCTGCGGGGGAGGGCGGGGAGGGGGTGGTCGCGCGCACGGCGCAAGCCGCTCCCCCTCTCCAACTCTCCCCCGCAAGCGGGGGAGAGGGCGCGGGCGCTGTGCCTGCCAAAGAATGATTACGCCGCTTTGCGTGCATGGACGTACTGTTCGAGATAACGCTCGAACCCTTCTGGGCTTGCCGCCAGCCGCGCGTACTCCGCGAGGTGCGCGAGGTCGGCCGCATAGTGGTCCGGCAATCCCAGCGGCCAGCAGCCGTTCGGCGCCACCGCGATGCTCTCTACATAGAAGCCGGGCAGAGTGCCGGCGGCCAGCACCGGATCGGCCAGGAGATCGCCGTCGTGGATCCGCTCCACGGTGACGACGGTTTTCGTCGCCGCGTGCGCCATGGTGGCGAGCTCGCGCTGGCGGCCGATCCAGACATTGCCGGCGCGGTCTGCCATCGGGGCGTGGATGAGCGCCACGTCCGGCCGGATCGCCGGCAGCAGCACGATCGGGTCGCCATTGGCGTCAGCGCCGTCGGCGAACGGATTGTCGATCACCCGCCAGTCCGGCCGGTGCTGCAGGATGTCGGAGCCGAGGATCCCGCGCAGCGGCATGAACGGAACGCCCTTCTCGGCCGCCTGGAACGCGGCGTGCAGCGCCGGGCAGGTCGCGTCCAGCATGCGGATGCCGCGGGCCAGGATCGCGGCGGTGAAGCGCGGCGCGGCGCCGAGCTCGCCGAGGCTCACCGCGGAAGTCTCCAGCGTCGCGATCGCGCCCGCCCCGATCAGGAGATCGGCCTGCAGGCTCGAGGTCGGCAGCGCCACCAGATGGAGCCGCTTGACGCCGCGCCGGATCAGCGCCCGGGTCGCCTCCATCGGCACGCCCGCGACCTCGCGCGGCACCGCCAGCATGATGCCGTCGGTGATGGGAGCGAGAGCATCGTCGAGGGTGGCGGCGATCACGGGCATGGGCTCACCGCGAACTCAGTGGAGGCGGCTCCATCGTTCCCTCCCCCTTGTGGGGGAGGGACAGGGAGGGGGGGTCGCCGCTCGCGCATGCGTGTGTGGCCACCCCCCTCCCCAACCCTCCCCCACAAGGGGGGAGGGAGCGCGAACTCATTGCCCGCAAGCGGGGAGAGGTGCGCTGTGCGCACGACTTCGTCACGCTCAATTCACCTTCCATGGAATAATGAAACGTTCGAGCTCGTTGAGCGCGAGCGTGATCACGAAGCCGATCAGCGCGATCATGAACAGGCCGACATACATCTGCTCGACCGCGAACGTCTCCCAGGCGCTCCAGATCAAGAAGCCGAGCCCGCTTTTCGCTCCGATCATCTCCGCGATGGCGATCAGGATCAACCCGATGCCGATGCCGAGCTTGAAGCCGGTCATGATGACCGGCAACGCCCCCGGCAACGCGATGGTCCAGAACATGCTCCAGCGGTCGGCTTTGTAGTTGCGGCCGACGTCGAGATAGATCTTGTTGATCTCGAGCACGCCGGTGGTCGCATTGATGGCGACCGGAAAGAACACGCCGATCGCCACCATGAAGATCTTCGAGGACTCGCCCAGCCCGAAGATGAGGAGGGCGAGCGGCAGGATCGAGCTCTTCGGGATCGGATAGGTGGCCGCGATGATGGGATCGAGCAGCGCACGGATCGTCCGGTTGAGGCCCATCACGATGCCGAGCACGAGAGCCGGAACACCGCCGATCACCGAGCCCCAGAACAGCCGCCGGAGGCTGACCGCCGTGTGGGTGAGAAGCTCGCCGGATTTGAGCATGTCGATCAGCAGCGACAGGATGCTCGACGGCGGCGGGAAGAAGCGCGTATCGATCAGGCCGACGCGGGCCGCCCCCTCCCAGACGAGCAGCAGCCCGATCGGCGACACGATGCTGAGGACGCGGTCGCGTCCGCGCAAGGACAACATGCGGGGCTGGCGCGCCGGCCCCGCGGCCGTTGTTTCTACGGTCATTTCTTGACCCCGATCGTGTTCTCGATCTCGCGCGCGCGCTGCACCTCGTCGCGCAGATTCGACCAGATGCGTTGCACCAGCTCGCCGTATTCGGGCGCGCCCTGCAGATCCATGATGTTGCGCGGCCGCGCCAGCCCGACGGCGACGAATTGCTTGAGCCGGCCGGGCTGGGCCGTCATCACCATCACACGGTCGCCGAGCAGCACCGCCTCGTCGACGCTATGGGTGATGAACACCACCGTCTTCTTGTGCTCTTCCCAGATACGCAAGAGCTCTTCCTGCAACAAAAGCTTGTTCTGCGCATCGAGCGCGCTGAACGGCTCGTCCATCAGCAGGATCTGCGGGTCGTTGGCGAAGGCGCGGGCGATCGCCACGCGTTGGCGCATGCCGCCCGAGAGCTGGTGGGGGTAGTAGTCGGCGAAGCGCGTGAGGCCGGTGCGGTCGAGATAATGGCCGACCACGTCCTTGATGGTTTTCGGCGCCACCTTGCGCATGCGCAGCCCGTAGGCCGCGTTCTGCCACACCGTCATCCACGGGAAGATCGAATCCCCCTGAAACACCATCGAGTTGTCGGGGCGGTTCGAGCCGGCCGGCACGTCGATCTCGATCGTGCCGGAGGTCGCGGTTTCCAGCCCGGCGAGGATGCGCAGCAGCGTCGTCTTGCCGCACCCGGACGGACCGACGATCATGAAGAACTCGCCGGGCGCGATATCGAGCGACACGTGGTCGACCGCAACGAGGCTGCCGAACGTCTTGACGAGATCGCGGATACGGATGGCCGGCCGCGCCGACGCGCTGGCGCTCGCCACCGGACGGAGATTCACGGCTCCTGTCGGCATACGCGACCCTGAGTTTGACCCGGGGCCGATATTGCCGGGAATTTCTCACTCCCACAACAATGGCCGGTCGTGCGAGGGGCGGCGTCTTGCCCGCGCGCAGCCGGGCCGGGCGCGCCTCAGGCCTGCCGGCAGGCCTGCCACACCTTCTCGGGCGTCGCCGGCATGTCCATGTGGGCGGCGGCTTCGCCCGGAATGGCGTCCGCGATCGCGTTCATCACGGCGGCGAGCGCGGCCGTGGTGCCGGCTTCGCCGGCGCCCTTGACGCCGAGCGGATTGGTGGTGGCCGGCACGATCACGTCGCCGATCCGGAACGCCGGCATGTCGGTTGCGCGCGGCATGCAGTAGTCCACGAACGAGCCGCTCACCAGCTGGCCATTGCCCTTGTCGTAGACCACCGCCTCGAGCAGCGCCTGGCCGAGACCCTGCGCGACCGCGCCGTGCATCTGCCCTTCGATCAGCGTGTGGTCGATGATGTTGCCGGCGTCGTCGACCGCCGTATAGGTCAACACTTCGGTTTGGCCGGTCGCCGGGTCGACTTCGATTTCGGCGATGTGGCAGCCGTTCGGGAAGGTCTGCGGCGTGTCGACCGTCTGCTTGGTGTCGAGGTTTTCGGGAAGGTCGCCGCGCTTGGCGCGCGCCGCCGCCTCGCGGGCGAGATCGAACAGCCCGACCCGGCGGTCGGTGCCGGTCACCACGAAGGCGCCATCGCGATAGACGATGTCCTGCTCGCCCGCCTCGAGAAATTGCGCCGCGACCTTCTTGCCCTTCTCGATCAGCACGTCGACGGCGCGCACCAGCGCGGCGCCGGCCGTCATGGTCGAGCGCGAGCCGACCGACGCGCCGTTGCCGACGCCGAGCGCCGTATCGCCCTGGCGCACGAAAACCCGATCGGCCGGAATGCCGAGTCGCTCGGCCGCGAGCCGCCGGTAGACGGTGGCGTGTCCCTGGCCGGTCGAATGCACCCCGAGCGCCACCATCAGCAAATTGTCGCCGGTGAAATTGAGCGCCGCGCTTTCGGTCGGCGTTCCGCCCGAATGTTCGAGCAGGCAGGAGATGCCGATGCCGCGCCGCTTGCCGCGCTTGGCCGTCTCGCGCTTGCGCTTGGCGAAGCCCGCAAAGTCCGAAAGCGCGATCGCCTTGTCGAACACCGCCGGAAAATCGCCGCTGTCATAGGTGGTGCCGACCGCGGTCTTGAACGGGATCGCGCCGGGCGGGATGAGGTTGCGGCGGCGGATCTTGTCGCGGCCGATGCCGGTGATGCGCGCGGCCTCGTCGACCAGCCGCTCGAGAATGTAATTCGCCTCCGGCCGGCCGGCGCCGCGGAACGGTGCCGTCGGGATCGTGTTGGTGAACGCGCAGCGCACCTGGATGTCGAGCAGCGGGATGCGGTACATGGCGGGAAAACAGCGGGTGAAATTATTGGTCGCCAGATGCGCCGCGACCGCACCCACGAACGCCCCGAGATTGACCAGGTTGCGGACCCGCAACGCGATGAACTTTCCCTTGAGGTCGATCGCCAGTTCGCCTTCGGTCAGCATGTCGCGCGCCTGGTTGTCGCTCAGGCACGCCTCGCCGCGGGTCGACATCCAATGCACCGGCCGGCCGGTCGTCTTGGCGGCGACCAGCAGCGCCGGATATTCGGGATAGGGTCCGGTCTTGAGTCCGAAGGCGCCGCCGACATCCTCGGAGATCACGCGGAGCTGCTCGCGCTTGAGGCCCATGATGGGGAGGAGACCGTCGCGCATGACGCTCGCGCTCTGTGAGCAGGTGCGCAAGGTATAAGCGTCGTTCGCCTTGTCGTAGCTCGCGGTCGCGCCGCGCGTCTCCATGGTGGCCGGGAAGATGCGCTGGTTGAACTGCGTGAGCCGCGCCACGTGGGCGGCCGATTTGATGACCTCGTCGGTCGCGCGCGCATTGGCGTCCGGATCCTTGGCGAGCCCGACCCAGTCGAGCCCGATGTTTCCGGCCGCTTCCGGCCAGAGCTGCGGCGCGCCCGGCTTGATGGCCGCGGCCGCATCGACGACGGGATCGAGCTCTTCGTAATCGACCACGACCTTCTCGCCGGCGTCCTGCGCGTCCGCCGGCGAATTCGCCACCACCAGAGCGACGGCCTGGCCGACATGCATGACCCGGTCCTCGGCGAGCGCCGGGCGCAACGGGAGCACGAGCTTGGCGCCGCCGCGCCCGGCCATCGGGGGATGCGACGACACATTGCCGACGCCGGCCGCCTTCATGTCGGCCGCGGTGAGCACCGCGATGACCCCGCGCTCCTTGCTGGCCGCGCCGGTGTCGATCTTGACGATGCGCGCAAAGGCGTGGGGCGAGCGCACGAAGAACCCGTAGGCGCGGCCTTGCGGCTCGGCGTCGTCGACGAAGCGGCCGCGGCCGCGCACCAGCGGGTCGTCCTCGACGCGGATGGTCGGGTGATGATGGGCTGTGTTCGCGGTCATGAGGGGGTGGTTCCGTGTACGAGGAGCGTTCTTAACCTCTCCCCGTTGGGGAGAGGTCGACGCGCGAAGCGCGTCGGGTGAGGGGAGCTCGGACTATCGAGAATCCTAGAGCCCCTCACCCCGACCCGCCTTCGCCAAGAGGCTACGGCGGGGCAGATCCTCCCCCGCGCTTGTCCGCCGAAGCGCGTAGCGCCTAAGCGGAAGCGCGGAGAGGGAGACAGGCACGCATTTAGCGGATCATGCCGGACCGCCGCAATGACGAAATCATGGCGGAATCGAGCAAGTATTTGTAGCTGAGCTCGGGGTCGGCGGCCGTCCGGCGGATCTGGTCGAGATTGCGCCGGCGGACCTCCGGATCGCGCTCCTCTAAGAGCTTCTTGTTGCGCTCCGTGATCGCATGGATGGCGTTGATCGCCTCCGGGCGGCGCTGCGGCTCGTAGCCGTCGAGAATGGCGGCGTCGGCCTCGCCCTGCCACCAGGCGGCCAGGCGGTCGGTGAGGCTGATCACGTCGTGCAGCCCGCCATTGAGGCCCATGCCGCCGAGCGGATTGTTGAGATGGGCGGCGTCGCCGGCGAGGAAAACACGGCCGCGCCGGTAGGTGTCGGCCACGCGCTGATGCACCCGGTAGATCGCCCGCACCACAATCTCGTAGGGGGAGGGACGCGAATAAATCGACTGCAGGCTCGACTGCAGGCCCTGCTCGGACACCGCGTCGTCGGGTGCGACCTCGGGCGCGACCGGCAGCAGGATGCGCCACATGTCGGGAATTTGCAGCAGCATGAACCAGCGCACCGGATCGGCCGTGTAGTTGACCGAGGCGATGTCCGGCATGTGGGCACGGAAATCGAAGGTGGTTCCCGCCACCAGAAAATGCTCCGGATAGGTGAAGCCCGGGAACCCGACATCCATCAGCTTGCGCACGGTGCTGCGTCCGCCGTCGCAGCCGATCACCAGGTCGCCGCGCACCACCACGCGCTCGCCGTGATGATCGGTCTCGACCACGACCTCGTCGTCGCTCTGACGGATGGCCGTGACCTCGTGGCCGAAGCGCAGGTCGATGCCCGGGACGGCGGCGAGCTGGCGATAGACCCATCCCACCAGCTTGAACTGCTCGCATTGCAGCCGGTAGGGATGCCGGGTCTCCGCCTTGAGCCGCGTCACGTCGAACTCCGCGACCTTGCCGATCTCGCGGTCGCGGATCTGCACGGTCGGGCAGATCAGCCCCATGTCGACCAGCGCCGCCGCGATCCCGGATGCCTCGAGCAGGTCGAGGGTGGGCGGATGGAAGGTCGAGGCGCGATAGTCGAGCACGACGTCGGTCGCGCGCTCGATCATGGTCACCGGAATGCCCGCGCGGGCCAGCAGGAGGGCAGCGACCGATCCGACCGGTCCGCCGCCCGCCACGATGACGCGGTTGTGTTTTCGTTTCATCGGCTTCTCATTCGTCGCATTCTCCTTGTCATTGCAAGCGCAGCGAAGCAATCTCAGCCACAGGGGCAATTTGCAGGGATTGCTTCGCTACGCTCGCAATGACGGACGAGGTGTCCTTCGCGCGCATCGAGACAATCGCATTTGTTTCGACTAAACAAGGCCATCGGTCGCGCGCAAGGAGATCCGAGGTTCGATGGACGACGTACGCAAGGGACGGCGCGAGCCCTTTATCGGCCGGCCGATGCCGCGCCTGGAGGACCGCCGGCTGATCACCGGCCAGGGGCGCTATACCGACGATTTCTCCTATCGCGGGACAGGCCCACGCCGCTTTCGTGCGCTCGCCGCATCCGCATGCCCGGCTGGTCGGGATCGATGCGGCGCCGGCGCGCCGGATGGCGGGCGTGCTCGCGGTGCTGCACGGCGCAGGACTATGCGGCCGCGGGCGGCCGCGGCATCGGGCATTTCGCGGTGCCGGCCGACGCGCATGACGTCAAGAAGCCGTTCACGCACGAGTGGAGCGGCCCGCCGCCGTTCGAAACGCGGCAGCTTCCGCTCGCCTCCGGCAAGGTGCGCTTCGTCGGCGAGCCGGTCGCCATGGTGGTGGCCGAAAGCGCCGCGCTCGCGCGCGAGGCGGCCGAGCGCGTCGCGGTCGAGTACGATGCGCTGCCCGCCGTGGTCGACGTGCGCGACGCGATCGCGCCGGGCGCGCCGCTCGCTGCACGACGCGGTGTCGCGCAATCTCGCGATCGACCTCGCGATCGGCGATCGCGGCCGCGGTCGAGGCCGCGTTTGCCGCAGGCTCATCTCGTCGTGGCGCACCGGTTTCGCAGCCAGCGCATCGTCAACGCCCAGATGGAGCCGCGCGCCGCGATCGGCCTGCTATGACGAGGCGAGCGGCCTCACCACGGTGGTGTCGGGCAATCAGGGCGCCGTGCAAGCTCAAGACATACGCTCGCCGATTGCCTGGACGTCGCGCGCGAAAACGTGCGCGCCATCACGCCCGACGTGGGCGGCGGTTTCGGGCTGCGCATGAACGTCTATCCGGAGCAGGTCATGGTGGCGGTGGCGGCGCGCGCCCTCGAGCGCCCGGTCAAGTGGCTGGGCGACCGCTCCGAGTGCTTCCTGACCGATTTCCAGGGACGCGACCTGGTGACCGACGCGCGGCTCGCGCTCGATCGCGCAGGGCCGCATCCTGGCGATGACGCGTCGAGCATACCGGCGGGCTCGGCGCCTATCCGGTGTCCTATGTGTGGCTGTGCAACGCCTACCGGGTGATGCCGACCGTCTACGACGTGCCGCTCGCGCGTCTGCAGCCTGCGCGGCGTCCTCACCAACACGGTGCCGACCGCGCCGTTCCGCGGCGCCGGCCGGCCGGAGGCCACCCTCGTGATCGAGCGCCTGCTCGACATCGCGGCGCGCCGGCTCGGCATCGACCGCGCCGAGCTGCGCCGGCGCAATCTGATCCGCCGCAAGCAGCTGCCCTACCGCTCCGTCGACCGGGCTCACCTACGACAGCGGCGATTTCCGCGGCAACATGGCGCGCGCGCTCGAGCTCGCGCGACTGGAAGGGATTTCCCGGCGCGCCGCCGCGAGGCGCCGCAAGCGCGGGCTGCTCGCCGGCATCGGGATCTGCGAACTACGTCGAGTCGCCGGTCGGCATGCCCGGCCGAATATGTCCGCGTCACGGTGCGGGCCGGCGGCGTGGTCGAGGTGGTGGCCGGCACGCAATCGACCGGCCAGGGGCACGAGACCACGTTCGCCCAGGTGCTCGCCGACCAGCTCGGCGTCACGCCCGAGCAGGTGAGGCTCGTCACCGGCGACACCGCGGTGGTGCCGGCCGGCGGCGGCACCCATTCGGACCGCTCGATGCGGCTCGCCGGCACGCTGCTGGTCGAGACGTCGGACCGGATCGTCGCGCAGGCGCGCGCCGTCTTCGCGGCGCTGGTCGGCGTGCAGCCCGAGCGACGTCGCCTTCGAGGACGGCTTCTTCCACGCGCCGCAATCCAATCGCCGGCTCGACATCTTCGACATCGCGCGCGCGATCGAGAGCGAGCCGGCGCTCGCGCCCGAACTGCGCGCGCCGCTCACCAGCGAGGAGAATTTCTCGGCCGCATCCCGGCCTATCCGACCGGCTGCGCGGTCTGCGAGGTCGAGGTCGATCCCGCCACCGGCGAGGTCGCGCTCACGCGCTATGCCTCGGTCGACGACGCCGGCCGCGCCATCAACCCGCTGATCCTGCACGGGCAGGTGCATGGCGGCATCGTGCAGGGCGCCGGCCAGGCGCTGATCGGAGACGCATCGCGCATGACGGCGCCGGCCAGGTGCTGAGCCGGCAGCTTCATGGACTACGCCTGCCGCGCGCCGCCATGATGCCGAGCTTCGCGGTCGAGCTCGCCGAGGACCCGACCTCGGGCAATCCGCTCAAGGTCAAGGGCGGCGGCGAGGCCGGCATCACGCCGGCGCTCGCCGTCATCATGCAACGCGATCGTCGACGCGCTGTCGGTCTACGGCATCGAGCACGTCGACATGCCGGCGACGCCGGCGCGGCGTCTGGACCGCGATCCGCGCGGCCGCAAGCGGAGCCGCGACGATGACCGAGCGCGCGCTCGGTCTCGGCGTCGTCGGCCTCGGCATGGCGGGCGCCGTGATGGTGCGGGCCGCGGCGCGCCACCCGGGCGTCCGTGCTCGCCGCGGCGGCCGACCCGCAGGCCGGCGCCGCGCGAGGCGTTCGGCGCGCGACTTCAACGCCAACATCTATGCGGACGTGCGCGCGCTCTGCCGAGGATCCGGCGGTCGACGTGGTCTACATCGCGACGCCGCACCAGTTCCACGCCGAGCACGCCAGTCTTGGCGGCCGAGCACGGCAAGCACGTCATCCTGGAAAAGCCGATGGCGCTCACGCTCGCCGACTGCGACCGCATCATCGCGGCGGTCGAGCGCGCGAGCGTTCATCTGGTGGTCGGCCACACCCACGCGTTCGACCCGGCGGTGCGGGCGATGCGCGGCCTGATCGCGTCGGGTGAGCTCGGCGCGCCTCGGCATGATCGCGTCGTGGAACTACACCAATTACCTCTATCGTCCGCGCCGGCCCGAGGAGCTCGACACCGCGCGGGGCGGCGGCATCCTGTTCAACCAGGTGCCGCATCAGATCGACACCGTGCGCCTGCTCGGCGGCGGCCTGGTCAAAAGCGTGCGCGCGCAGGTCGGCGTGCTCGATCCGGCGCGGCCCACCGAAGGCAACTGCGACCGCGTTCCTGGAGTTCGCAGAGCGGCGTCGCGGCGTCGCTGGTCTATGGCGGCTACGATTTCTTCGACAGCGACGAGCTGCATTTCTGGATCTCCGAACGCGGCACGCCGAAGCAGCCGGCGCATGGCGCGGCGCGGCGCGCGCTTGCCGGCGCGCAAGCGACGACGAGACCGAGCTGCGCACCGCGAGCTTCGCCTACGGGGCGCGCGGACGGCGGCGAGCCGCCGCATCAGCCGCATTTCGGCCTCACCGTCGCGACCTGCGCGCGCGGCGAGCTGCGCGCCTCCGCGGACGGCGTCCTCGTCTACGGCGAGAACGGCCGGCGCGAGGTCGCGCATGCCGGCGGCGGCAACGTATTCCGGGCCGCCACAACGTGCTCGACGACTGCGCGGCCGCGATCCTGCACCGGCCAGCAAGCCCGTGCACGACGGCCGCTGGGGCAAGGCGACGCTCGAGGTCGCGCTCGCGATCCAGCAGTCCGCGCGCGAGCGGCGGGAGATCACGCTGCAGCATCAGGTCGCGGTGCCGGCCGGGAGCTGACCGCGCGCCGCAGCGCCCACGCGCCTACCCCCGCCTGCGGGGAGGGCGGGAGGGTTCTGCAATTTGTGACAATCGGGCAAGGAAACTTTGACGTGCATCGCACGTTGATTCATGGATTCATGCAGAAGCGCGTGATGCATCAGCCCGATTGAACGAGGCCTCCCATGAAATCCCTGACGATCGCCTTCTCGGCCGCAGCCCTGCTCGCGCTCGCGACTTCGCCCGCGCTCTCGGCCCCCCGCCATCATGCGCGCCACTATTACGGCGGCGCCTATCCTTACGGGTATTACGGACGCCCGTTCAATGCCGGCGGCGTATACTCATCGGGGCCGATCTATCGGCAGGGCCGCTATCTCGGTACCGACCCCGATCCCAACGTCCGTTTCGAGATCGCCCGCGATCCGTATTTCGGGCGGAAGTGAGCGGCCGGAAGGCGACTCTGCGACGTCCCCTCATGGACGGGACGTAGCCCGGCCATGACGGAATCCGCGGCGCTATTTCGCGGCGGTCTTCTTCTTGTAGGGTCCGAGCGCATCCGCGGCCCATTTGGCGAAGCTCGAGATCGACCACCTGGTCGACCGTGACCGAGCCGTCGATCTGCTTGGTGTCCTTGAAGAACTGCCAGGCGTCCTTGAGCGCGTCGACGTTCGGTACGCCGTTCGGATCGACGTAGTGCGATCTCATCGTGCGGTACACGTCGGGGTTCTTGATGAACGAATACTCGGTGAGGATCGCGATCACGTCGGCGGCGGCCGGCGCGGTGAGGCGATCCTTGTCGAGCGCGTCGTTGTAGTCGCGCGCGCCGCGCAGGTATGCGCGCATGAACTTCTTGGCGTCCTCCGGCCGCTCCTTGATGAACTTCTCGCTGTAGAACACCGCCGCGGTCTGGAAGTTCGGATAGAACTCGTCGACGCCGAGGAAGCGCACCGCCTTGCCGGACTTCTCAGATCGACGTGAAATGCTCGGCTCGACCGAAAGGCTCACGTCGATGCCGCCATTGGTGAACGCCACGATGTGCTGCGGAAAGCCGAGATAGATCGGCTCGACGTCCTTGATGGTCATGCCTGGCCTTGCGTAGCGCGTAGTCGACCAGGAAATCCTCGCTGTTGCCGGCGGCCGAGATCGCGATCTTGCGGCCCTTGAAGTCGGCGAGCGTCTTCACCTTGCCTTCGTCGCGCAGATCCTTGCGCACCATCAGCGCCTCGAAGCCGTAGCCCGGCGGGTTCTTCGCCTTGTCGGCGACGATGCGCAGCTTGACGTCGCGCTTGACCGCATTGTAGAGCGCCGCCGAAGTCGCGCCGCTCGCCACTGCAAGCTCGCCGGTGCCGAGCGGCGCCATCGCCTTGGCGGCCGAGTTGAAGCGGATGAACTTGACCGTCAGCCCCTCCTCCTTGAAGTAGCCGCGCTTGTCGGCGATGAAGAACGGCGAGTCGCTCGACGCGCCGATCGTGCCGACGGACGAATTCCTGGGCATCGGCTTGGCCGGTCAGCGCGATCGCGGCTGCGAGCGCGGCGGCAGTTGCGACGGCTTTCAAGACGTGCGGCATTGGGTGCCTCCCGATCGGTCATGCGACGGGGCGGCGGCCGCCCGACATGGCCGAACCGTAGCACAGTGGACGCCGCCGGGGGCTGCGGTATAACTGCGCAAGAACCGCCCCAATTTCGCTGCGCTTGCCGCCTCAGGAGCAGGCCCGATGGATGATCGAACCCGCCATGGCAACGGCCACCGCATGGTGGTCGAGAACCGCGACGACATGTCGTTCCAGGTCAAGCGCGAGGTGTTCGTCTCGCGCGACATCCTGGAGCGCGAGCAGCGCGCGCTGTTCGACCACTGCTGGATCTATGTCGGCCACGCGTCCGAGGTCAAAAGCCCGGGCGATTTCCGCACCCGCTGGGCGGCCGGCCGGCCGATCATCTTCTGCCGCGACCGCGACGGCAAGGTCCGCTGCCTGATCAACTCGTGCCGCCATCGCGGCGCCATCGTGTGCCGCGAGCGCGAGGGCAATGCGCGCAATTTCTACTGCATGTATCACGGCTGGACCTACGGCGCTCGACGGCGCGCTTGCGCAACGTGCCGGGCGAGGAGGCCTATCCGCCGAGCTTCGACAAGACGAAGATGGGCCTCGTCGCGGTGCCGCGGCTCGAGAGCTACCGCGACTTCTGGTTCCTCAATTTCGATCGCGATGCCGTCGATCTCGTCACCTATCTGGCGGGCGCCAAGGACTATATCGATCTCGTGGTCGACCAGTCGCCGTCCGGCCGCATGGAGATCATTTCCGGCACCCAGGAATACGACATCAAGGCGAACTGGAAGCTCCTGGTCGAGAACAGCGTCGACGACTATCACCTGGTCGCCACGCACGCGACCTGGCTCAACTACATGCGCAACTCCGGCGTCAACATCGCGCCGCCCAAGGGCTCCGGCCTGCTGCTGCCGACCAAGGGCCTCGGCAAGGATCTCGGCAACGGCCACCTGACCACCGACAATCCGAACTATCGCGGCCGGCCGGTGGCGCGCTGGATCTCGGTCTACGGCGAGGACGCCAAGGCCGACATCGACGCGATCCGCGCCGAGCTGGTCGACGCGGCTCGGCGAGGCGCGCGCCGCCCGCGTCGCCGACACCAACCGCAATCTGGTGATCTTCCCCAATCTCGTCATCAACGACGGCTCGTCGGTGACGGTGCGCAACTTCTATCCGGTCGCGCCCGATCTGCATGCACGTCACCGCCTGGGCGCTCGGCCCGGTCGAGGAGACCGAGGCGCAGCGCGCCCGCCGGCTGCACGCGTTCCTGACCTTCTACGGCCCCGGCGGCTTTGCGACGCCCGACGACGTCGCGGCGCTCGAGAGCGCCCAGCAGGGCTACGCGGCCTGGCGCGACGTGCAGTGGAACGACCTGTCGCGCGGCATGGCGCAGCAACGACGAGCAGCTCGACACCGACGAGGGCCATCTGCGCGTGTTCTGGCGGCGCTGGAGCGAGCTGATGGAGACGCGCGCGTGAACACGCCGTCGATCGACCGATGCGGTCTCGCGCGCCGAGGTCGAGGACCTGCTCTTTCACGAGGCCGATCTGCTCGACGCCTGGAAGCTCGACGACTGGCTCGACGCTGATGACCGACGACGCGACCTATTACGTGCCGCCCAACGACAAGCCGGACGCCGATCACCGCTTCACGCTGTTCACCATCGCGGACGACATCGTGCGGCTGCGCGAGCGCGTCATCCGCCTCAAGGACCCGAACTGCCACGCCGAATATCCGCCGTCGCGCACGCGGCGGCTGATCACCAATGTGCGGGTCACCGGCGTCGACGGCGACACCATCGCGGTGGCGGCGAATTTCGCGATCTACCGCTATCGCCGCGGCGAGCCGCACGCAGGAATTCGTCGGCCACTATCGCCACAAGCTGCGCCGCGTCGGCGGCGTGCTGAAGATCGCCGAGCGCCGCGCGATTCTCGATGCGCGAGGAGCTGGGCGCGCTCGGCTCGGTGAGCTTTATCTTGTGATCGCGTATCCGTCCGCCCGCATTGCAGCGCAGCGCAACGCGCAAGCGGGCGATCCAGCGATCTTGCGCGCGTGCGTGCACGGTTTCGGCCTTCGGCGCTCTGACGTCGCTGCGCGCATGACGCCGTGTCTCAGAGCTACACCGGCGTCCTGAACTTCTTGTACAGATCCTGCACGCCGGCGAGCGCCTCGTTGGTCATCGGCAGGTCGATCGGCTCGCCGCGCTCGGCCGAGAGGTCGGCCGCCAGGTAGCACTCCATCACGCGCGCGCGCGCTTTCCGGCGACACCATCGGCGGCGCGGTCGAGGATCACGCGACTCGAGGAAGTGCAGCGTCTCCGGCCCCATCTGGCCGGCGAACACGTGGTCCACCTGCTCGCCCGGCATGGTCGACATCGGAAACCGCGTGCCGTCCGCGACGGTGTTGAGCCAGTTGTCGCGCTGGGTGTCGTCGAGGAACAGCGAGCCCTCGGTGCCGGTGATCTCGATCCAGGTGGCGCAGTAGTTCGGATAGCTCGGCGGCAGGTTCCAGCCGCCGCCGATCGCCACCAGCACGCCGTTGTCCATGGTCACGGTGGTCCACATGATGTCGTAGGAGCCGTTGACCGGCTGCATGTAGCCGTAGGCGCCCTGCGAATAGACCCGCACCGGCTTGGCCGGCTCGAGCAGCCAGAACACGAAATCGAGATCGTGGGTCGATTCCATCGCGGCCGGCGACAGCCGCACGCGGCCGGCGATCTTCTTGCCGAGGCTGCGCGACAGATGCCGGCTCACCATCACGGACACCGGCCTGCCGAGCGTGCCGTCGGCGATCTTCTTCTTGGCGTAGGCGATCTTGGTGTTGAAGCGCTGCGAATAGCCGATGGTGAACTTGACGCCGTTGCGCTTGGCGAGTCGCGATCAGCTCGTCGGCCTCGAACAGCTCCATGGCGATCGGCTTTTCCAGCAGCACGTGCTTGCCGGCGCGCAGGCAGTCGCGCGCGATCGGGAAATGCGTGGGCTCCGGCGTGGTGCAGATGTAGACGACGCGTGATGTCCGGGTTCCTGACGATGTCCTGGTAGTCGAGCGTCGCGGTCGCCGGATTGGTGAGCGCCTTCACCTCGGCGAGCCGGTCGGGACGGATCTCGCAGATATGCAGCTTCTCGCACAGCGCCGAACGCGACAGCGTCTCGGCGCGGATGCCGCCGCACCAGCCGGTTCCGATCACGGCGACTTCGACTGCTTGCACTGGGGGCTCTCCTGAGTTCTCCCAGCCGTCGTCATTGCGAGCGAAGCGAAGCAATCTCGATGTCGCCGGCAGGAGATTGCTTCGGCGTGCTTTGCACGCCTCGCAATGACGCGGAGGGAATGCCCGCGACAAGCGCGGGCATGACGGTTGATCCGATGCGCAGCGGTATAGCGATCGACCGCGTACAAGAAAAGGGCCGGCCCTGCGGGCCGGCCCTCGATGCTTGCGTCACGCCAGCGCGCTCAGGCGAACGCCGCCTTCACCCGGTCGGGCGAGAACGGCACGCGGCGGATGCGCACGCCGGTGGCGTCGAAGATCGCATTGGCGATCGCGGCCGCGACCGGCCGGATCGACGGCTCGCCGGCGCCGGACGGCGCGATCTCCGGATGGTTGATCAGCACGATGTCGATCGTCTCCGGCGTCTCGGTGATGTCGAGGATCGGATAGGTCATCCAATCCACGCTGGTCACGTTCTTGTCGTCGAACTTGACCTCCTCCCACAGCGTGCGGCTGATGCCCTGCACGATATTGCCCTCGATGCACTTCTCGAGGCCGTCCGGATTGATGATCTGGCCGCAGTCATGCGCGACCGTGAACTTGCGCGCCCAGATCTTGCCGGTGCGAGCGGTCGACGTCGACCTCCGCGACGACCGCGACGCGGGTGCCGTTGCGCTGCGCATAGGCGATGCCGCGGCCCGCGACCTTGTTGCCGGTCTGGTCGCGGCGCGGCGACGGCCGCGTCTGCCAGCCGGCCTTCTCGGCCGCCGCCTTGATCAGCGCGATGTCGCGCGGATCCTTGATGTGCCGCAGCCGGAACTCGATCGGATCGAGCATTGAGCGCCGCCGCCACCTCGTCCATGAAGGATTCGCTCGCGAAGTGGATCTGCGGTCCGACCGGATCGCGCAGATGCGAGGTGCGCAGCGGCGAGGCGCGGTCGAGCAGCGGCGCGATCGTCTCCCAGGCGAGTGCGCTTGTTGGCGAACTCGTAGGACTTCGGCCGGCACGCCGAACCCGTCGCCCGACTTCAGCGCGACGCCGCGCAACTGGCCGGCCAGCGTGTCGATCGGCTGTGCTGCCATTGGTGTTGACGTCGACCCGCGAGAACCCCTTGCTGGTGAACTCGTAGGCGATGACGTTGCCGGCGGCGTCGATCGCGGCGCGCGCGCGGTGGATCGAGGCCGGGCCCTTCGGGTCCCAGCCGGTGCCCTGGTCGCGCATGTATTGCAGGCGCACCGGCGGCCGATCGCCTTGGCCAGCACGGCGGCGTCCATCGCGCAGTCGTCGGCGTCGTTGCGGCCATAGGAGCCCGGCCCGGTCGTCCAGATCGACGTGCACCTTCTCGACCGGCAGCCCGAGCGTGGCGCGCAATGCCGTCTGCACGAAGTGCGACTTCTGCGTGCCGCTCCAGCAGGTGCACCTTGCCGTCCTTGATCTCGACCAGCGCGCAGGCCGGCCCCATGCAGGCGTGCGACTGGAACGGCCATTCGTACTCGGCCTCGATCACCCGCGCGGCGGTCTTGAAGGCGTCGTCGACATTGCCGGTTCTCCTTGCCCTCGACCTCGCGCTTGCGCACCGGCGCCTTGCGGATGTGGTCGTAGAGCGAGGCCTGGTCCGGGAACGGCGGCTTGACGTTCGACCATTCGACCTTG
Source organism: uncultured Pseudomonadota bacterium (assembly GCA_963791155.1). Classification (GTDB taxonomy): domain Bacteria; phylum Pseudomonadota; class Alphaproteobacteria; order Rhizobiales; family Xanthobacteraceae; genus JAVDCA01. Next base: position 84,609 of record CAWBRI010000004.1, on the reverse strand, counting down.
AGCTTCTGCATCGCCTGGATGGCGTCCCACTCCTTGTCGGCGACCACGCCGAGGAAGCCCTTCTGCCACACCACCTTGGCGCCCGGGATGTCCTTGATCGAGCTTTCGTCGACCTTGACCGGCACCGCGCCGGCGACCGGCGGGCCGGATCATGCGGCCATGCAGCATGCCGGGCACCTTGACGTCGGTGCAGAAGTCCTCCTGGGCAGAACACCTTCGGCGCGATGTCCTCGCGCTTGATCGGCTGGCCGACGATCTTGTGCTCGCTCGGCTTCTTCGGCTGCGCCTTGCCGGGCGCGTAGAGCGCGTTGCCGATCTGCTTGTTCCAGTCGAGCTGGACGTTGAAGTAGCGCCCGCCGATCAGCTCGCGCATAGCTCGCCTTCTTGGCGGCGTCGCCCTTGGCATGCACCACGCCGTCGATGACGGTGAGCTGGTCGGCCGGCACGCCGAGCTTCGCGGCCGCCATCTCGACCAGCACGCGGCGCGCTTCGGCGGCCGCCATGCGCATCTGCTTGCCGCCGAGCTGGATGCCGGTCGAGCCGGAGGCGCCGCCCTGGTTCACGCTGGTGGCGGTGTCGCCCAGATAGACCTTGACGGCCTTGAACGGCACGTCGAGCTCTTCCGCCACGATCTGGCCGATGGCGACCGTGATGCCGTGGCCCATGTCCATCTTGCCGAAGAAGGCCGAGACGGTGCCGTCGGCATTGACCGCGATGTAGGAGGAGAGCTGGTCGGGCGTGAGCGGCGGCTTGGCGCCCTGCGCCAGCGCGGCGTTGCATCGCCGAGCACGCGTATCGAGGCCGATCGGCATGCCGACCGAGACGACGAGCGCGCCGCCGGTCTTGAGCAGCGAGCGGCGGGAGAACGCGGCGGGTTTTTCCATCTTGGTCATGTGTGCCTCCCTCAACCCATCATCTCGGCGGCGCGCTTGACGGCGCGCAGGATGCCGATATGGGTGCCGCAGCGGCATTTCAGGCCTTCGAGCGCCTGCTTGATCTCGGCTTCGGTCGGCTTCTTCTTGTCGCGCAGGAACGCGGCGGCCGTCATGATCCAGCCGTTGATGCAGTAGCCGCATTGCGGCACCTGCTCCTCCACATAGGCGGTCTGCAGCGGATGCGGCTTCTCGGGCGTGCCGAGGCCGGCGAGCGTCACCACCTTGCCGTCGCCGACCGCCGAGACCGGCGTGACGCAGGAGCGGATCGGCTGGCCGTCGAGATGCACCGTGCAGGCGCCGCACTGGGCGAGGCCGCAGCCGAAATGCGGATTGTTGAGGCCGAGATCGTTGCGCAGCGCGTAGAGCAGCGGCATGTCCGGATCGGCGTCGACCGTATGGGTCTTGCCGTTGACGTTGAGCGTGAATTTTTGGGTCATGGTGGCGCTCCCTCCCGAAGAGATGCCGACCTGGGAACGCGGCATTGGCGTGTCCGCGTTGGGCTCGCGACGCGCGAGCGGCGGAACGTGGAGCGGGAGACTATGCCAGCCCGCCCGCGATGGGAACTGGTGAAATTCGATCCGCGTTGGCGGTGCGGCGAGCCGGCGCCAGATGGTTACCGTGGTATCCATTTCGCTCAAGTTGGGGCGTGGCATGACAATTCATGGTGGCCGACGGCTCTCGATTGCGGCAAAGACGACAATTGTGCGGTCCGCATCTGGAACCTAAATTAGCGGCCGCGCGGCCAGGAACCTTGAACGGAGAACCCCATGGAACGTGAGACTCGGACGGGCCGCGCTCGGCGTATGCGTTGCCGTGCTGCTCTCCGCTCCGGCGCTGGCGCAAGGCAAGGTCTGGCGCCACGGCATCATCGAGGCCAAGAGCGACGCCGGCATCCTGTACATGGCGAGCAAGCGCGACTTCGCCGCAGAAGCTCGGCCTCAAGCTCGAATTCGTTCGCTCAAGAACGACGCCATCGGGCTCAAGGCGCGCTCGCCGGCGAGCTCGACTCGCTACGAAGGGCGGGCCGGGCGGCGCGATCGTGGCGGCCTCGCGCGGCGCCGACGTCAAGATCATCGGCTGCAACTGGCTGGTGGTGCCGCACGGCGTCTTCGTGCGCGACAGCATCGCCTCGATGGCGGATCTCAAGGGCAAGTCGATCGCGGTCTCGGCGCCCGGCAGCTTCCCCGAGCTGGTCGCCAAGTCCGCGCTCGAGAAAGCCGGCATTCGCGTTCAGCGACGTGAAGTTCGCCGTCGATGGGGTCGGACACCGACCGCTACAAGGCGCTGGTCGCCGGCGTGGTCGACGGCGCCATCGTGAGCAACGAATACGCTGCCGATCGCCGCCAAGAGCGGCATCAAGGAGCTGGTGCCGGGCAGCGAGGCGGTGCCGAATTTCATGCGCGTCTGCCTGCAGGCGACCGGCAAGACGCTGAGCGAGCGGCGCGACGATGCGGTGAAATTCCTGGCCGCCGAGATGGAGGGCCTGCGCTACGCGATGAGCCATCGCGACGAGACCATCCGGCTCACCCATGAGATCACCGGCGCCAAGCCCGACGATCCGCGCCCGGCCTTCGTGTTCGACTGGGCCGTGAAGACCAAGGTGGTCGCGCCCGACCTGCCGATCCCGATGGACAAGCTCGACTTCATGCAGAAGCAGCTGGTCAAGTGCCGGCAACATGCCGGCCGTGATCGACCTCGCCAAGGTGGTCGACGGCAGCATCCGCGAAAAGGCATTGTCGGTGGCCGGCATGTGAGCGCGCCCGGCGCCGCCCCGCGATGCGCCGCAATACGACAAAACGGAAGGAAGCCCGGAATGGGTGAGGTCAGCCTCATCGACGTGTCGAAGCGGTTCACGCTGCGCGTCGGCGACGAGATCGCAGACCGTGCAGGCGCTATCGCAGGTCAGCTTCACGGTGCGCGACGGCGAGATCGTGTCGCTGATCGGCCCGTCCGGCTGCGGCAAGACCACGGCGCTGCGCATCGCCATGGGGCTGGAGACCGCGAGCGCCGGCCGCGTCACGGTCGATGGCCGCGAGGTCAAGGGCTGCGGCCACGACCGCGGCATGGTGTTCCAGCACGCCGAGCTGCTGCCCTGGCTCACCGCGATGCAGAACGTGATGTTCGGCCTCGAGATGAAGGGCATGCGCGGGGCGAGCTGCGCGACACCGCGATGCGCTACCTCGATCTCGTGGGCCTCAGCGACTCGCGCAACCGTCGTCCGCACCAGCTCTCGGGCGGCATGAAGCAGCGCGTCGGCATCGCCCGCGCGCTCGCGATCGATCCCAAGGTGCTGCTGATGGACGAGCCGTTCGGCGCGCTCGACGCGCAGACCCGCGAGACCATGCAGGAAGAGCTGCTGCAGTCTGCACGAGCGCACCAAGAAGACGATCCTGTTCGTCACCCACGACCTCGACGAGGCTGTCGCTGATCGCCGACCGCATCGTGGTGATGCGCGAGGGGCGCATCCAGGAGATCATGGAGCGTGCCGCTGTCGCGGCCGCGCGGCGACCTCGGCATCGTGCGCGGCACCAAGGAATTCGCCGACACCCGCTATCACGTCTGGCGTGCGCTGCATGCCGATGCGCCGACCGTGCACTGACGAGCCCCGATGACCGAGATCGCCGGCAGAACCCGCCCGCAGGCCGCCACGCCGACGAGACCGCGCCGCCGCGGCGCGCCCGTGCCGACATGGGTCATCACGATCGCATCGGTCACGTGCCTGCTGCTGCTCTGGGAATATTTCGGCCGCGACATCAATCCGGTGTTCGGCTCCTATCCGAGCGCGATCGCGCTCGCTTTCGTCGAGCTCGCCCAGTCGGGCAAGCTGATGGCGGCGCTGCTCGAAAGCCTGCAGCCGTTCGTCGCCGGCTACGGGCTCGCCATCCTGATCGGCGTGCCGCTCGGCCTGCTGATCGGCCGCTTCCGGATCATGGAGGCGGCGCTCGGCATCTACGTCACGGCCGGCTACGCGATGCCGCTGGTGGCGCTGGTGCCGCTGCTGGTGCTGTGGCTCGGCCTCGGCTTCGCGGTGAAGGCCGCGGTGGTGTTCCTGATGTCGGTGTTCCCGATCTGCATCAACACCTGGCTCGGCGTCACCGCGGTGCCGAAGACGCCTGATCGAGGTCGGCAAGTCGTTCGTGGCGCCCAATTCCGTCATCCTGCGCCGCATCATCCTGCCCGCGACGCTGCCCTACATCATGGCGGGCATCCGCCTTGCGGTCGGCCGCGCCGTGGTCGCCATGGTGATCGCGGAGTTCTTCACCACCATCTCGGGCCTCGGCGCCATCATCATCAACTCGGCCAACAATTTCGACACCGCCACCATGTTCGTGCCGATCGTGCTGCTGATGGTGATGGCGATCGGCCTCAACAGCCTGATCGGCCTCGTCGAGCGTCTGGTCGCGCCCTGGCAGGCGGAGATCGCCGGGCGCGACCAGAACTGACCCGATCAGAATCAACATTTCCCGTCGTCGCGAGGCGCGACCGAAGCGAGCCTCGAAGGATGGCGGCTTGCAGGGAGGAGCCGATGCGATTGCTGACCCGCGCCGCGCTTGCGGCGTTGACGCTGGCCGTCATGCGGATGGCGCCGGCCGCGGCCGAGACCGGCGAGTTGCGCGTCGCGATCCAGCCGGGCCTGACCTACCTGCCGTTCACCCTGATGGAGCACGGCACGCTGATCGAGAAGTACGCGCGCGCGGCCGGTCTCGGCGACGTCAAGGTGACCTGGTTCAAGGTCGCGGGCGGCGACGTGATGAACGACGGCATCCTGTCCGGCAGCGTCGACATCGCGGCGACCGGAACGCCGCCATTCCTGGTGCTGTGGTCGAAGACGCGCGCCTCGCTCGACGTGCGCGGGATTGCGGCCTACAACACCCTGCCGCTCACGCTGGTGAGCCGCGATCCCAAGGTCCGTTCGGTCAAGGATTTCACCGAGAGCGACCGCATCGCGGTTCCGGCGGTGAAGGCTTCGACCCAGGCCATCATCCTGGAAATGGCCGCCGAGCAGGCGTTCGGCGCCGGCCAGCACGCGCGGCTCGATCATCTCACGATCTCGCGCTCGCATCCCGACGCCATGGCGGCGTTGCTGTCCGAGCGCAGCGAGATCACGGCGCACTTCGCGGCGCCGCCTTATTCCGATCTGGAACTGAAAAAGCCGGGATTCCATTCGGTGCTGACCGCGACCGGGGTGTTCGGCGGGCCGGTGACGATCGGCATCACCTATGCGTCGGCCAGGTTCCGCCGCGACAATCCAAAACTGTTCGCCGCCTTCCTGGCTGCGCTCACCGAATCGATCGGCATGATCAACCAGGATCGGCGCAAGGCGGCCGAAACCTATCTCCAGATGAGCAAGGAGAAGACCTCGGTCGACGAAATCCTGGCGATCATGGGCCAGCCCGGGTTCAATTTCGGCACCACGCCGCAGAACCTGCTGAAAATGGCGCAGTTCATGCACCATATCGGATCGATCGGCATCGAGCCGAAGGCGTGGCAGGATCTGTTCTTCCCGGACATCTACCACCTGCCGGGGAGCTGAAGCGCACTGGCGCGCCAATTTTTCGGCGTCATCATCCGCGAAGGCGGATGATCCAGTATTCACGAAAACTACAAGTGATGACGGCCCGTCGCCCAATATGCGCTGGGAATACTGGATGCCCGCTTTCGCGGGCATGACGCTGAAGAAAGTTGCTCAGGCCTTTGCGCCTGCCAACTTTCTCACCGCCGCGAGCAAATCCCTCACCTCGCGCTCGCCGATATCGCGCGTGATGAACACCACGCGACTGTTGCGTTCTCCCTCCGGCCAGGCGGCGAGCTCGACCGGCGGATGGGCGAGGTGCTGCACGAACTGCACCACCACCGGACCCTTGCAGCCCGCGACATTGAGAAAGCCTTTGACGCGCAGCAGGTCGGCGCCGCGCAGCGCGATCAGCGTCTCCATCGCGCGGGCGAACGGCTCCCAGGCGATCGGCGCGACCTTCGGTCAGCGTGAAGCTCTTGATGCTGTCGGTGTGCTCGGTCTCGACCGCCTCGGCCAGGAACGTGGCGCCTTCGTGCGCCGTCGCGCTGTCGGTGATCCAGCCCGGATCGAGCCGCCCGTAGTCGGCCGCGACGACGCGCGGCGCGCGGATTGAGCTCGCGCAGGCGCGGGGTCAGCCGGTCGACCGCGTCCTCGTCGGCGATGTCGGTCTTCGAGATCACGATGCGGTCGGCCAGGATCACCTGCCGGCGCGCCTCGGCGAACTTGTCGATCGTCGTGATGGCCGTTGTGCGGCCGCGATCACCGTGATGACGGCCTCGACGAAGAATTCGCCGCCGAGCGCGCGGTCGGTCGCGAAGGTGGTCAGGATCGGGCTCGGGTCGGCGAGCCCGCTGGTCTCGATCACGATGCGGCCGAAATGCGGGATGACGCCGCGCTCGCGGTCGACCACCAGGCGGTGCAGCGCCACCTGCAGGTCGGAGCGGACATTGCAGCACAGGCAGCCGTTGCCGAGCAGCCGGTCTCGTCGGCGCTGTCGCGCAGCAGCGCGTCGTCGATGCCCGTCCTCGCCGAACTCGTTGACGATCACCGCGGTGCCGCGACCCTCCGGCGTCTCCAGGAAATGCTTCACCAGCGTGGTCTTGCCGGCGCCGAGAAATCCGGTGACGACCGTCACCGGAATCCGTGCGCCGCGCTCGCGCTTGAGCCGGCGGCCGAAGCGCCCCGCGGCCGGCGAGGGGAAGAGTTCCTGCATGGCTTATCGCTCCCTCCCCCGCATGCGGGGGAGGGCCGGGGAGGGGGAAGCCACGCGGGCTTGCTTTTGTCGCGGCCCCCTCCCGACGAGCTTCGCTCGTCGACCTCCCCCGCAAGCGGGGGAGGTGAAGTACGGAGAGGCCGTGGCACCCATCAGAAATCCATCTCCAGGATGTACAGCCCGCCGGTGAAGCGATCGACCGTGTAGACGATCTCGCGCTCGTCGACGAACACGTCGTTGAGCTGGATGGTGCCGACCGGCGACGAGCGCGGGCGCCGGCGGCACGAAAGCGCCGACCTCCTTCGGCTGGATACGGATTGGAGATGTCGTAGGCGCGCAGGCCGCCGTTGAAGAACGTGCCGATGACGATCTGGTCGGAATGCCAGGCATAGGGCGACGGCGTGTTCTCGTGGATATTGTGCGCGCCGAAGCGCCCGCCGCGGCTCGTGAAGGCGTCGACGGCGGCATCGGACAGGTCGAGATCGGCACCGGATGCTTCTCGTCGCGGACGTCGAGGATCCAGACCAGCTTCGGCCAGTCGGCGGCATTGTCGTTGGTCGATTCGTCGGTGACGACCAGCAGGTCGCGATCGAACAGCGGCAGCACCGTGTGGGTGAAGCCCGTATAGGGCGGCGAGTTGTCCCAGCGGCAGATCGGCTTCGGGCGCGACTTGTCGGAAATGTCCATCACGAACATGCCGGCGTCGATATAGCCGAGATAGCAGCGGTCCGGCCGCTGCGGATAGACATTGGTGTTGTGGGCGCGGAAGCCCTTGTCGAGCTGCGGCTTCTGGTGGCGCACCGGCGGCGGCGCGTTGTCGCCCTCGCGCGTGCCCGGCAGCCACCAGCGGCCGACCTCGATCGGCTTGCGACGGATTGCGCACGTCGAAGATGCGGTAGAACTGGTCGTCGAGCTGGATGGGTCGGCTTGAAGTCGGGCGCGCCGGACGCGAGGTGCACGTATTCGCCGTCGCAGAACCACAGCTGGTGCACGCCGCGCGAATGCGGGCCGGAGCCGTCGACGAAGGCGATCGACTTCGGCTTCTCCGGCACCGAGATGTCGAACAGCTCGAAACCGGCCGGCTTCTGCCCGACCTTCTGGGTCTGGTAGGCGACCGCCATGATGTCGCCGGTGACCTCGAGCGAGTTCGAGCGCATGAAGCTCTGCGGCAGATCGGTCTGCACCACGATCTTCGGCTTGCGCGGATCGGAGACGTCGACGGCGGTGAAATTCTTCGGCGCGCTCTCGTGGGCGAGCCAGATGATGCGGCGGCCGTCCTTGGCGATCTGGATCGACATGCCTTCGCCCATGCCGCCGAAGCCCGCGAGCTCGTGATGGCCGAGCAGCTTGAAGTTCCAGCTGAGGCGCCGCCCTTGGGCGGCACGGATGGTCGCGACATCGGCTTGGCGGCCGCATTCTTGGCCGGTCGCCGTGCGATCTTCTTGGCGGCCATCTTGGCAGGCTTCTTGGCGGGTTTGCGCGCGGACTTTTTCGCAGGCTTCCGGGCGGGCTTCTTGTTCGGCTTCCTGGCCATCATGGTCTCCGCTGCATGGGTTCGGGTGAAGGCTTTAGAGCAAGATCGCTTCAGATTGAAGCGATCTTGCTCTCGATCTCTCGACTTTGCGCATGATCTTGTCCGAACAGTCTGTCAACTTTTCGGGATCATGCGCTAGCGGATCGGCTAAGCAAGATCCCTCTCCCGGCGTCGCGGGAGCGGGCATGCGCGGACGGTCCGCCCGCGTCACGTCGCGGCGCGCGCCTTCTCCATGAAGTCCGGCCGCAGCGCCTTGCTCCAGTCCGGAATGGCGGAGATCTTCTTCTCGCGCAGCAGGATCTCGGCCTGCTCCTGCATGTAGGGCTTGAGATCGGCCGGGAAGCCGGGATCGACCTCGACGCGCGCCAGCGCCTTCTGGAAGGTGTCGGGCGACATCGTGTAGCCCTTGTCGGTGTAGAACGAATAGATCGACGTCGGCGACCTTCTTGGGGTTGCTCCTTGAAGTCGCGCGCCGACGTCGAGCCAGGCCTTGAGATAGGCGACCACGGTCTCCGGGTTCTTCTGCGACGAAGTCCGGCGTCGCCGCCATGAACACCGGCATCTTGTCGACGCCCGAGAAATCCATGATGGTCGTCGCGATGCCGTCCGCCTCCGCGATCGCGTTGTAGGGCTCGACATTGACCATGGCGTCGACGGTCTTGGCCGCCAGCGCCGCCACCATGTTGTTGACGTCCATGCGGACTTCCTGGTAGTCGCCCTTCTTCAGGCCGTGCGGCGGCGCGATCGTGTCGATGAACACGTTGCCGATCGACGAGCCGATCTGGTTGGCGATCTTCATGCCCTTGAGCTGCTCGACCTTGGTGATGTTGAGATCCTTGCGCGCCATCACGCGGCGCGGTCTTGCCGACATACTCGATCTGCGCGATCGCGACCAGGCCGCCCTTGTCGTGCCCGAGGATCAGCGACTGGCCCGCATAGGTGCCGAGGTCGACCTGGCGCGCCACCATCTGCTGCATGGTGAGATTGCCGGACGGCACGGCGAATTCCTCGAACTTGATGCCGCGCTTCTCGAGCAGGCCGGAGCGCATCAGATAATAGGTCGGCATGCCCCAGATGTTGGTCTGGTAGCCCTGCCGGACCGTCTCCAGCGCGCAGCGCGGGACGCGAGCGCAGGCCGGCGGCCAGCGCGGCCGGCGCCGGCTCGCCGCCAGATATTGCCGGCGGGTCAATCCGTGTTGCGGATGTCATCGTCACTGGTTCCTCCCTGATCATTGTCGTTGCATGATAGCGCGTCTGGCCGAGCTGGCGCAGCAGCTGCTTCTGGTAGTCGAGAAACTCGACGCTCAGCGGATCGCGCGGCCGCGGCAGCGCGATCGTCGATCTCGGCCTTCACGCGTCCCGGGATGCGGCGTCATGACCATCACGCGATCGGCCAGATAGACCGCCTCGGCCACGTTGTGGGTCACGTAGACCACGGTCTTGCGGGTCTCGCGCCAGACGTCGGCCAGCAGCCGCTGCATGTCGTCGCGGGTGAGCGCGTCGAGCGCCGCGAACGGCTCGTCCATCAGCAGCACCGCCGGATTGTAGGCGAGCGCGCGCGCGATGGCGACCCGCTGCTGCATGCCGCCGGACAGATGATGCGGATAGGAGTGGGCGAATTTCTCGAGCTTGACCAGCGCGCAGCTGCTCGAGCGCGATCGCCTCGCGCTCGTGCCTTGCGGCACGCCCTTCATCTCCAGCCCGAAGGCCACATTGCCGAGCGCGGTGCGCCAGGGAAACAGCTGGGCGAAATCCTGGAACACGACGCCGCGGTCCATGCCGTGGCCGGTGACCGGCTTGCCGCCGATGCGGATCTCGCCGCCGGTCGGGGCGAGGAAGCCCGCGATGATGTTGAGCAGCGTCGACTTGCCGCAGCCGCGACGGGCCGACGAGGCAGAGGAATTCGGACGCCTCGATGTCGAAGCTCACGTTGCTCGACGGCCGGCACGCGGCCGGCGGGCGTGTCGTAGACGAGCGAGACGTCGCGGATTTCGATATGGGACATGCGGCCACTTATAAGACGTTCAGCCACGTCCGCGACAGCGCGGACAGGAGCGGGATGGATAATGGTTCGGCGGAGAAAATGCGACCGGATTTCTATCGCATTTGCGGACGATCAGCCACCGTACCGGTCAGCTCTTCGCCGCCCGCACCATGCCCCAGCGCAGCACGGTGGCGCGCTCGAGCGAGCCGAACACCAGCCGCTCGAACGCGAAGCCGATGACGCCGATCACCGCCAGCGAGGCCAGCATCACGTCGGCGTTGAGGAATTCCTTGGCGTCGAAGATCACCCAGCCGAGGCCCCAGTCGGACGCCGCCAGCATCTCGGCGCCGACCACCGCGATCCAGGCGCGCAGGAAGGCCTGGCGCAGGCCGGTGATGATGAACGGCGAGGCGCCCGGAATGATCACCTTCCAGAACAGCGCGCGCTCGTTCGCCCCCATGGCGCCGGCGGCGCGCAGCCACAGCGGATTGACCGAGCGCACGCCGGACCAGGTGTTGAGCAGCATCGGGAACATGGCGGCATAGAACACGATCAGGATCGCGACCGTGTCGCCGAGCCCGAACCAGAGAATGAACACCGGCACCCAGGCGAGCGAGGGGATCGGCATCAGCGCGCTGACGAGCGGCAGGAAGAAGTTCTCCACCGGGCGGAAGCGCGCCATCAGGATGCCGAGCGGCACGCCGACCGCGACCGCGAGCGCCGCAGCCGAACAGCACGCGGTACAGCGTGTAGGCGGCGTGCATCGGCATGGTGCCGTCGGCCAGAGCCGCGACGAGCGTGCGGGCGACGCGTCGGCAGCGTCGGCAGCAGCGCCGGCCGGAAAATGCCCGCTGCGCGCGACCGCCTCGTAGAGTCGCGGCGCGCCGCCAGCAGGGTGACGCGGCGCCGCGCAGGATCGATGTGCGCGCGTTCGGCGGAGGCCGTCATGTCATCATCCCCCAGCGCACCACCGTGAACTCCTCGAGCCGCTGGAACACCAGCTTCTCCAGCGCCAGCCCGATCACGCGCGATCACCGCGATGCCGGCCAGCATCACGTCGGTGTTGAGGAACTCGCGCGCGCCGAAGATCAGCCAGCCGAGCCCCCACGGCACCGCCGCGAGCATCTCGACGCCCGACCAGGATGCGCCAGGCCTGCGCCAGGCCGAGCCGCAGGCCGGTGAGGATGTAGGGCAGCGCGCCCGGCAGGATCACGTGACGGAACAGCCGCCGCTGGTCGGCGCCCATCGCCTGGGCCGAGCGCACCCAGATTTCCTTGACGGCCTTCACGCCGGTCCAGGTGTTGAAGATGATCGGGAAGGCGGAGACGAAGCCGACCAGCAGGACGGCCGAGAAATTGCCGAGCCCGAACCACAGCAGGAACAGCGGCGCATAGGCGAGGCCGGGGATCGGCGCCCCGATGCTGACCAGCGGCAGGAAGATGTCCTCGGCGCGGCGCGAGCGCCCCATGGCGATGCCGATCGCCACGCCGGCGAGCGGCGGCGAGCGCGAAGCCGGCGAGCAGGCGCACCAGCGTGTCGAGCGCGTGATGCGGCAGGATGCCGGCGACGGTGAGACGCACGAAGGCGGCCGCCACCGTCCTCCAGCGGCGGAAACAGCCGCGGCGGAAACAGGCCGAGATGCGCCACGATCTCCCAGGCGCCGCCCACCACCACGAACGGAAACGCGGTGCGCGCGATGACGCGCCAGCGCGTGTCTTCGGGCGCGCCCACGTCGCCGGGACGGTCGCGGTGGAGGCCGGGGAGACGGGAATCGCGTCGTACATGCGGTGCCGCCCGTCAAGCCGCGCGGGACCGGCGTGGCCATCGCCGTGCGTCTCGCATGAATTCCTCCCGAATTGTCGTTTCGCCCGCCATCCCGGTCATCGCGGCAAGCGACGATTTCGGATTGATGCTCCAGTGCGGCCGAGGATAATGCCGACTCCGCAATCCGACAAGCTCATGCCCGATCCTGATCCCGATCCGGCCGCCACCGCAAGACCTCGCGCGACGCTTCGCCGCATCGGCGCGGCTTCGACGAGCTGTTCGGCGGTCGCGGGCGAGGGCACCGCGATCTGGCCTCGGCCGGCTGATCGGCGATCCTAGCGCTCGGCGTCGTGGCGGGCTGGAGCGCGAAGTTCGTGCGCATGCCGCTGCCGTTCGTGCTCGGGCCGCTCGTCGCCACCGCCTGCCTCGGCCTCACCGGGCTGGCCGGTGTCGGCGGTGCGGCGGCTGCGGCCGGGCGCGCAGTTCGTCATCGGCTCGGCGATCGGCATCCAGTTCACCCGCGCGGTGGTGCTCAAGCTGGTCACGCTGCTGCCGCTGATCATCGGCTCGGCGCTGATGTCGATCGTGGTCTGCGCCGCGGCCGTCGGCCTTTCTGATCGTCACGGCCGGGCTCGACCGCAAGACCGCGTTCTTCGCGACCGCGCCGGCCGGCGCGGCCGAGATGGCCAATATCGCGGCGCGCTACGGCGGCGAGCCGGAGCCCATCATGGTGGCGCAGACCATGCGGGTGGTGCTGACCGTCACGGCGGCGCCGTTCCTGGTGATCCATTTCGCCAATGACGGCCAGTTCCATCAGGTCGCCCAGGCGGCCGTGATGGCGTGGCCGGCGCCTTGTCGTGCTGGCGGTCTGCGCGGCCGTCGGCGGGTTCCTGATCTCGCGCACCGGCCTATCCCAACTGCTGGTTCATGGGCCCGCTCGCTCGCCGGCGCGGTGATGGGCATCGCGGGCCTGGCTCGACGGCCGCGTGCCCGATATCCTGGTGAACATCGCGCAGGTGGTGATCGGCTGCTCGCTCGGCGCGCAATTCCGCCGCGAGTTCGTCAGCCGGCTGCTGCCGGATGATGCTGGCCTCGGCCGCCTCGATCGTGCTGGTCGTGATCGTCATGGCGGCGGCCGCGATCGGTTGCGCCTACGTGTTCACGCTGCCGATTGCCGGCGCTGGTGCTCGCCTTCGCGCCCGCCGGCATGGCCGAGATGACGCTGACCGGCAAGGTGCTCGGGCTCGACGCCGCCCTGATCAGCGGCTTCCACGCCGTCCGCATCATCATGGTGATGAGCCTGGTGGTGCCGGTGTTCAAGCTGTTCGACCGCCTCATGGGCCGCCTGACCTGAGGGCAGCGGCCCTAAGCGGCGCCGGCGCGGTTGTGGCGGCGGGCATGCCGTGTTAGTGCCGCGCCTCGTTGCCAAGCGCTCGGACTTTCCCCTACACCTTCGGTTGGACCCTCGCTTGGACTTCACTTGGACTTCCCTTGGGCTTTGAGGAGACCGGAATGGCGCAGAACAACCTGAAGATCGGCTGGATCGGCATGGGCCGCATGGGGTTTTCCATGGCCGAAAGGCTGGTCAAGGCGGGCTACGATCTTTCGGTCTGGAACCGGACGAAATCCAAGGCCGAGCCCTTGGCCAAGAGCGGCGCCAAGATCGTCGACAAGCTCGCCGACCTCGCCGGCGTGGACGTGCTGTTCTCGATCGTTTCGGCCGGCCCCGATCTCGACGAAGTCTATTTCGGCAAGGCCGGCGTCGTCACCACCGGCGGCAACAAGCTGCCGAAGATTTTCGTCGATTGCTCCACCATCGCGGTCGAGGAATCGGTCGCGATCCGCGCGCGTCTCAAGGAGCGGGGCAGCGATTTCATCTGCGCGCCGGTGAGCGGCAATGCCAAAGTGATCAAATCGGGCAAGCTCTCGTCGGTTGCCTCCGGACCGGAACAGGCCTTTCGTACGGTCGAGCCCATGATCAAGGCCTTCGCGCCGCGCGGCGTGTCCTATGTGGGCGAGGGCGAGCTCGCGCGCGTGTGCAAGATCGCGCACAACGTCATGCTCGGCGTCGTTATCGAAAACCTGATCGAGATCACGCTGCTCACCAACAAGATGGGCGTGCCGCGCCACGCCTTCCTGTCGTTTCTCAACAACGGCGTGATGGGCTCGATGTTCACCGCCTACAAGTCGCCGGCGCTGGTCAATCTCGACTGGACCACGACGTTCACGCCCGAGCTTCTGCGCAAGGATCTCGACCTCGGGCTGGCGCTCGCCCGCGAGATGGACGTGCCGATGCCGGTGACGGCCGCCACGCGCGAGGTGCTGCAGGGCCATTTCGGCGCTGCCACGCTGCAGAAGAATCCGGAGGAATATCTCCAGAAGGATTTCGCCGCCCTGATGGAGACCCTGGCGCTTGCCGCCGGCATGAAGCTCGCCAGCGAGAACAAGAATGTGCCCTCCGGGTTGGAGAGCTGAGGGCGCGATCGGCTCCGCGATGGCGTCTGGACCGGGCGCCGGCTGAATTCGCGCCGGAACCGCAAAGCCCGTCAGGCGTTATCGCGGGCGGCGCGGGACGGCGCTCGCATGCGGCCGCCCGCGCGGGATGACGCGTGGGCGTGGGTCGATTTGAGACAAGTCGATGTAAGACAACTTGCGTGAGCGGATTTGGTTCCGCGCGCACGCATAAATTTCGTTGCCGCAGTGCGGCACCGGCATGATTGCGCCCACCACGCCGCCAACGTAGACTTTTCCGATTTTGGTAATGTTCGCGGCGTCATGGCAAGCCTCGTCATGGCAAGCCTCTTGTGGGGAAAGGTATCGGGTCGGTTGGTGTCCAGTTCCTCCGCGATCAAGCAGCCATCTTCCGATCCGCCGCCGCGTCGCTTCTGGCGAAAGCCGTGGCCGCTGCGGACGGCGCTCGGCCTGTTCGCGCTCAGTCTCGTCCTGCCGGCCGTGCTTTTCTTCGGATTGCAGTACCGCAACGTGGTGGTCGAGAAGCAGCAGGAGGTCGAACGCGAAGGCCTCGAGCTCGCTCGCAACGTGGCGGCCGACATCGGCCGCGAGATCGCGATCAAACGCGCTCAGCTTGCCGCGCTCGCGACCTCGCAGGCGCTGCGCGACGGCGATTACACGGCCTTCCACGCGCAAGCCACGACCGCGCTGAAGGAAAGCCAGGGCTGGGTCGTGCTGTTGCGTGGCGACGGCACGCAGCTGGTCAATACGCTCACGCCGGCCGGGACCCTGCTCGACCCGGGGCGCCAGACCGAAATGTTGCAACGGGTATTAGAGACCGGCCGGCCGGAAGAGTCCGACCTGTTCAAGACCCGCGTCGGCAAGCGCTCCGTGATCACGATATTTTTTCCGGTCGGATACGGCGACCTGGTGCTGAGCGGCGCCCTGCCGGCCGAGTATCTCAGCGAGGTCCTGGGTACGGCGGTCCCGCTCGACCGGATCGTCACTCTCCTCGATCGAGAGGGTACGATGATCGCGCGCAGCCAAAAGCCGGAGCTCAATGTCGGCAAGCTCGCGAGCCCGGAGCTGCGCCAGCATATCGCGGCGGCGGGCGAGGGATCGATGACGCTCACGACGCTCGCGGATGCCGGGAGTTTCGCCGCGTTCACGCATCTCGCCAACGGCTGGACGGTCGCCATACAGGTGCCGCCCGAGGTATTCACCCGGCCGATGCGGGCGTGGGAGCGGCAGGTTCTCCTGAACCTGATCTTCTTTGCGGCGCTCGCCATCGTGGGCGCCGCTGCCGGCGGCGAATGGATCGCGCGCTCGATTGCGCAACTCACGGCGGCGGCGCGGACGATCGGCAGCGGCGAGTTTGCCTTGCCGGTGGCGACCAGCCTGCGCGAGGTGAATGACGTGGGCGAGGCGTTGAGCCGCGCCTCGCGCGACCGCCAGCGCGCGGAAGCCGCCATGCGCGAGAGCGACACGCGCTTCCGCGCCATCGTCGACCAGAATACCGCGGGCATATCGATCGTCGATCTCGACGGCCGCTTCCGGCTCGCCAACCCGCGCCATTGCGAGATCACCGGCTATTCGGTGGCCGAGCTCCGCACCAAGTCGTTGATCGATATTACCCATCCGGACGACCGGCCGAAGAATCTCCAATTGCTCGAAGCCATGATGAAGTCCGGCACGAGTTATACGATCGAGAAGCGGTTCATCCGCCGGGACGGCAGGATCGTCTGGGTCCAGGTGAGCAGCGTCGCGGTGCGCGACTCGGGCGGCGTGCCGCAATATGCGATCGGCCTCGTCCTCGACATCGACGAACGCAAGCAGGCCGAAATGGCGAATGCCCATCTGGCCGCGGTGGTCGCCTCTTCGGCCGACGCGATCGAGAGCCTGTCCCTCGATGGCACCGTGCTGACGTGGAACCGGGCGGCCGAGAAGCTCTATGGCTACGCGGCCGGCGAGGCGATCGGCGGGCCGATCGATCTGATCGTTCCGCCCGAGCGGCAATACGAAATCCCGCGCACGGTCGCGGCCGTGCGCGCCGGCGACAATCTGTGGCTCGAAACCGAGCGCCGCCGCAAGGACGGCTCGCTGGTCGAGGTGTCGGTCGACGCCGCGCCGATCCGCACCGCCGACGGCACCGTGATCGGCATCTCCAAGATCACGCGCGACATTTCGGAACGCCGGCGCGCCGATGCGGCGCTGCAGGAACGCGAGGCGCAGTTCCGCACGCTCGCCAATTCGATCCCGCAACTGGTCTGGATGGCCAATTCGGACGGCTGGATCGTCTGGTACAACGACCGCTGGTACGAATACACGGGCACCACGCCGGAACAGATGGAAGGCGACGGCTGGCAGCGCGTGCACGATCCCGCCGTGCTGCCGGATGTCGTGGCGCGCTGGCAAGCGTCGGTGCGCACCGGCGAGCCGTTCGATATGACCTTCCCGCTCAAGGGCGCCGACGGCGTGTTCCGTCCATTCCTCACCCGCGTGATGCCGTTGCGCGACAGCCAGGGCCGCGTGGCGCGCTGGTTCGGCTCCAATACCGACATCACGGCGCAGGTCGAGCACGAAAGGCATCTCAATTTCGTCATGCGCGAGCTCTCGCACCGCTCGAAAAATCTGTTGGCGGTGGTTCAGGCGATGGCGCGCCAGACCATGCAGCACAGCGCCAGCTACGAGGACTTCGAGGGCCGTTTCATGGGCCGCCTGCATGGGCTCGCGCGCTCGCACGACGTGCTGGTGCGCCAGGATTGGACCGGCGCGACCATCCGCGACCTCGTCGGCGCGCAGCTTGCGCCGTTCGTGCGCGAAGACGGCACCAGCATCGACCTCGACGGCGAGGACCTGAGGCTCAAGCCGGACGCGGTGCAGAATCTCGGTTTTGCGCTGTTCGAGCTCGGCACCAACGCGGTGAAATACGGCGCCCTGGCGGCGCCGGCCGGCACGGTCACGGTCCGTTGGGAGCTGGTCGAGACCGGCGGCGGACAAATATGTCCGCTTCACCTGGCGGGAAAGCGGCGGGCCGCCGGTCGCCCAACCGCTGCGCAAGGGTTTCGGCGCCATGGTGATCGAGCGCTTCGTGGCGGTGACGTTCGGTGGCCGGGTGGAGAGCCTGTTCCTGCCGGACGGATTTTGCTGGACGCTGGAGATTCCGGCCGAGCACCTGCTGAGCGAGGCGCCCGTCAATCGGCCGCCGGCACCGTTGCGCGTGGCCGCGCAGTAGCGCCTCTTGCGGGCTCTCTTGCGCGTCGCGCGGCTTCGCGCGATCGTGACCGCACGGGGCCATGACCGATGCCCGCAGGGAAGCTACAGTGCGGGTCGATCAATCTCGGACCGTTCGAACGGGAGCATCCATGCGCAACGCTCGTCGTCTTGGCGCCATCATGGTCCGCGGGTTGCTTCGGCTTTTGTTGATTGCCGCGCTCGCCGTGCCCAGCGCGGCGCGCGCCGACACGCTCGCGCTCGACGAGCTGCTGGCGGCGGTGGTGCACATCAAGACCTTCATCAATCCGGACGGTCGCACGGTCGAGCCGCTCGGCCGAAGAACCGCGAAGGCTCCGGCATCGTCATCGACGATGACGGTCTGATCCTGACGATCGGCTATCTGATGGTCGAGGCGCACGCCGCCGAGGTCATCACCAATGAGGGTCGCGCGGTGCCGGCGAACGTCGTCGGCTACGATCACCAGAGCGGCATCGGCCTGCTGCGGGCGATCGTGCCGCTCAAGGTGCACCCGCTGGCGCTCGGCCGCTCCGCCGACCTCAAGGAGCAGGAACCGGTCGTCATCGCCGCCTATGGCGGCACCGGCACGGGTCGCGCCGGCCGTCGTGGTCGCCAAGCGCGAGTTCGCGGGCAGCTGGGAATATCTGCTCGACGAGGCGATCTTCACCTCGCCGCCCTTTCGGGACTGGAGCGGCGCGGCGCTGATCAGCCACGCCGGCAAGCTCGTCGGCATCGGCTCGCTCATCGTCGGCGACGCCAGCGGCCGCGGCGACGGCATCGTGGGCAACATGTTCGTGCCGATCGACCTGGTGGCGCCGATTCTCGCCGATCTGATCGCCGACGGGCGCGCGTCGGGCCCGGGCCGGCCGTGGATCGGCGTGACCACCCAGGAGGCGCATGGAAGCCTGATCGTGGGCGCGGTGGCGCCGGGCGGTCCGGCCGAGAAGGCCGGCCTGCAGCGTGGCGACATCATCGTGGGTGTGGGCGGCGCGGCTCCCAAGGACATGGCGGACTTCTACCGCAAGCTCTACGCCCAGGGGGCGGCCGGCATTACCATCGGGCTCGACGTGCAGCGTCACGACGAGCCGCGGCATTTCGACGTGAAGTCCATGAACCGGCTGGATCACCTGCGGCTGAAGTCGACGTTCTGAAGGGGCTTGCCGTCATTGCGAGGCGTGCGAAGCGCGCCGAAGCAATCTCCGCCAGTCATTCATGCGTCTGGAGATTGCTTCGCTTCGCTCGCAATGACGGCGTAATTACCAAGGCGTATTCCTTACTGAAGAAATCCCTGGTGCACAGCACCGAATAGGCGCGGCCCTCGCCCTTCCAGACTTTGAGATATTCGATGTTCGGCGCCAGCCGCAGCACCTCGTCCGAGATGGCGGCCGGATGGGCGGTGTCGTTGCCGGGCATGAGCAGCATCGGGGTCCGGCAGCCCGCAACGAACTCGCGCGTGACGCTGTGCACGAATTCGGGCGAGAACATGCGTTCGCCGAGCGCGATCACGTCGGCAAGGTCGAGCGCCGGGTTGTTCTTGCACATGCCGGGGCCCCAGTTCTCGGCGGTTTCCCGCTTGGTGTAGGCGAGGTTCTGCGGCACCCGGCCGATCGGCTGCATCAGCACCGCGCTCGCGATCCGCTGCGGGATCATCTCGGCGAGCTTGAGGCAGAAGCTCGCCCCGATGCAGGCCCCGATCGTGTGGCAGCGCGCGATGCCGAGATGGTCGAGCAGCGCGATGTGGTCGCCCGCATAGGTTTCCCAGCCGTCGCTCGCGCGCACGGGCGCGCGCGAGCGCCCCGCATTGCGCTGGTCCATCGCGATGACGCGGAAGTGGTCCGCCAGCTCGGCGGTCGGGTCCATCGCGGGCGACGGCTTGGCGGGATCGCGCGGACTGTGATGCCAGTAATCGATCTGCGAGCAAAGCGAGCCCGGCGCGAAGCACAGCACCGGAAATCCCCGTCCGAACTCCTCGTAATAGATCTCGCGGTCGGCGGTTTTCATCACGGGCATCGTCGTCCTCTCGATAAGCCTATCGATCGTCATTGCGGCGCAAGCGGGCAATCCAGTCTTCAGAGTGGTTTCCGGTGGGCGCACGTATCAACTCGACGCCACGGAGTACTGGATGCCCGCTTGCGCGGGCATGACGGCAATCCCTGATCCAGCGATGCCCCCTCACTGTCCCTTTGGGTTGATCTTGGCGGCGAGATCGATCCATTTCGCGGTGTCGGCCGCGATGAACTTGCCGAACTCCGCCGGTGTGTTGCGGCGGGCGGGTTCGTATCCCGAGGCCAGCACGCGCTGGCGCAGCTCGGCGTCCTCGGCGCCCTGTTGAAGCGCGGCGCTGAGCTTCGCGATGACCGGCTCGGGCGTTTGGCGCGGTGCCACGAATCCGTTCCAGCCGAGCACGTCGAAGCCGGGAAGCCCGAGCTGCGCAAGCGGCTTCAGCCCGGGAACGAAGGGCGAGGGCTCCGTCGAGGTCACCCCGATGCCGCGCAGGTTGCCGGCCGTGATCTGCGGCTGGGCAGTCGCGGCGAGCGAGAACATCATCTGCACCGAGCCGCCCACCACCGCGTTGATGGCCGAATTGGCGTCGCGAAACGGCACATGCACGATGTCGATGCCGGTCATCGAACGGAACAGCTCGCCCGCCAGGTGCGGCGGCGTGCCGTTGCCGGGAGAGGCGAAATTGATCGTGCCCGGATGGGCTTTCGCATAGGCGATCAGGCTCGCGAGATCCTGCGCGGGCACCGAAGGGTGCAGCACGAGCACGTATTTCACCGTCGTCACCAGCGCGACCGGCGCGAAATCGCGCCGCAGATCGAGCGGGGCCTGCTGCAAAGCCGTGTTGATCGTGTAGGCGGCGGTCGCGAGCAGCAGCGTATAGCCGTCGGGCGCCGCGCCCGCGACCGCCTGCGCGGCGATCGCGCCGCCCGCGCCCGGGCGCGGCTCGACCACCACTTGCTGACCGAGAACGTCCGCCACCTTGGCGCCGAAAATGCGCGCCGGCGCATCGAGGCCGGGCCCGACGATCACCTTGATGTAGCGGCTCGGAAACTCCTCGGCGCGCGCGCCGCAAGGAGCGCCGAGCGCCAACGCGACAGCGGCGAAAACGACCCGGCGACAGCACCGCATGGCGGATTTCCCTATGAGGCGCGCGATATTTTCAGCATCTTGCGCGAGCCACAAGGGCATTGTTGGATGGCCCGCGAGAGCATTTTCCATCGAATTTGGCGTTCACAGCGAGGAAGACTCGATGACCGGACCGCGTTTCAAGCCTTTGCCGCCCGAACAGATGACCGCGGAGCAAAAACGCGTCGCGCAGGAGATCGCGCAGGGGCCGCGCGGCGGCCTGCGCGGCCCGTTCCCGGCGCTGCTGCGGATCCCGGCACTCGCCGATCGGGTGCGCGCGCTCGGCGATTATGTGCGCTTCGAAAGCTCGCTGCCGCCGCCGCTGAGCGAGCTCGCAATCCTGGTGGTGGCGCGATTCTGGACCGCGCAGTACGAGTGGTACGCGCACAGCCAGCACGCCGTGAAGGCGGGCATCGACCCAAGCATCCCCGAGGCGATCGCGCAGGGAAGGCGGCCCGACGAAGCTCGCGCCGGACCAGGCCCTGATCTACGACTTCTGCACGGAGCTGCTGCATGGCCGCGACGTCAGCGACGCGACCTTCGAGGCCGCGGTCAAGCGCTTTGGCGAGATCACGGTTCTCGAGCTCGTGAGCCTCGCGGCCTATTACAGCTTCGTGTCGCTCATCCTCAACGCCAACCGCACGCCGCTCCCGGACGGCGCGACGCCGTTGCGGCCGCTCGCCAAGGGGTAGGCGGGGCCGGCGCGCTGCCGCCCGGCCGAAGCCGGACGGGCCGCAGGCCGATGTCTTGCGTAATGACGAGAGCCCGGACGTTGTGCGCGCCGCAAGCGCACCTCAATGGTGGTGATGGTGCCGCCTGTGCGTGGCCTTGCGCGTGGTCCTGTGCGTGCCGCCGCCAGCACCGAAAATCACGGTATGGCAATCGCGGCTCAGCGCGCGGGCCTTGCTCCGCAGGCAGGCGCCGACCTTGTCGCGGTTCGGGATGAAATCGTTGCACAGGCGGAACGCGTCGTCGCGGCAGGCCTGCTCGGGGTTGATGGTTCCCTGCTGGGCCGCCGCGCCCGTCGGCGCGAAGCACGCCAGCGCGAGGCCGAGCAGCAGGCCGGCGGCGGCGATCGGGGTCGTGGGAAGGCGGTTCAATCGATTTGGTCCCATCTCGGGTTTCCTCTTGGTAAGCGTTTAATTCCACCCGTGGTCGCAAGACTTTCCGGTCCTCAGGCTTCGCACGAACCAGCAGCGCCGGTGGTAACCCTACACAGGGTCCGTCACCAGAGACAACCGCCGCCCGCCCGATGAGTTGCGCCGGCCGTGCGATTGATTCGCCGTCAAGGGCTTCATGGCTCGGCCTGATCGGCCGCCGCGCGGCCCGATGCCGGCGCCCTCATTGCGGCTTCGGCTTCGCCGCGGCCTTCTTTGCAGGGGTTTTCTTGGACGGGGCCGTCTTCGCCGGGGTTGGGGCAGGATCCGGCTCAGGCACCGCGAATACCACCGCGCAGGCGGGGCTGAGGTTCAGCCGCTCCCGCTTGAGACAGGCCACGATCTGGGGGATGTCGGGGACGTAATCGTTGCACAGGCGCATGACGTCGGGCGTGCAGGCCTCGCGCTGTTGTGCGTCGACGGAACTCGGGACCCGGTCCGGATCCATGTTCTGCGCGAGCAAGGAGCCGCCACACAATGAGAGCCCCGCCGTGAGACAGAGAGCCGAAACCAGGTTCGCCTGCATGCGATCGTTTCCCCCCATTCGACGGCAACACGGCCGGGACGCCCCAGGCCAAGCGACCTGACTGCAAAAAAACAATACGCCGGACCACGGCAAGTCACCATGACGATTTGACTCGGAGCCAGTCAGGCCCGCCACAATTCGAGCGCCCGAACGACGGCCTTGCGCCATGGGTCGCAGTAACGGAGCACCTATAGGTGCCGGCGCGCCCGCCGACCCTCAATACCGATTCGCGATCGGCAGCTCCTCGGCCGGGAACAGCGTGATCACGCGGCAGCCCTTGTCGGTGACCACGACCTCCTCCTCGATGCGCGCCGCCGAGTAGCCGTCCGTCGCCGGGCAATAGGTCTCGAGCGCGAACACCATGCCTTCCTTGATCTCGGTCGGGTGGGACAGCGAGACCACGCGCGAGATGATCGGGCGCTCGTGCAGCGCCAGGCCGAGGCCGTGGCCGAACTGCAGGCCGAAGGCCGACATCTCGTCGGGGAAGCCGAATTCCTCGGCGCTGCGGCCACACGCTGCAGACCTTGTCGGTGGACACGCCCGGCTTGATCAGCGCGATCGCGTTGTCGAGCCATTCGCGCGCCTTCTTGTAGGCGTCGTGCTGCACCGGCGTGGCGCGGCCGACATTGAAGGTGCGGTAGTAGCAGGTGCGGTAGCCCATGAACGACTGCAGGATGTCGAAGAACGCCTGGTCGCCGGGCCGCAGCATGCGGTCGGTGAAATTGTGCGGATGCGGATTGCAGCGCTCGCCCGAGATCGCGTTGATCGCCTCGACGTCGTCGGAGCCGTGGCGGTAGAGGAACTCGTTGACCATGGCGACGATGTCGTTCTCGCGCACGCCCGGCTTGAGCTGCTCGTGGATCAGGTGATAGGCGCCGTCCACCATGGCGGCGGCGCGGTTGAGCAGCGCGATCTCGTCGACGGATTTGATCTCGCGCGCCTCCAGCATGACCTGCTGGCCGTCCTGAACCTTGAGGCCGGCCTTCTCCAGCTCGAACATCATCGGCGGCTCGATGATGTCGACGCCGATCGGCATGTCGGCGACGCCGGCCTCGCGGATCAGCGAGGCGATCTCCTCGGCGTGGCGCTTCATCAGGCCGAACGACGGATTGACGGTGCCGCGCAGGCCGATCAGCCCGGCCTTGCAGTTCTCCGGCGCGAGCCAGGGCGTATAGAGCTTGTGGTGGACGGCGGCCGAGCCGAAATCCCACAGGATCGGCTCGCCGGTGCGGGTGAGCAGCGCCCAGCGGCAGAGCTTGTCGCGCTCCCATTCGCCGATCTTGGTCGACGTGATGTAGCGGATGTTGTTGACGTCGAAGACCAGGAGCGCGCCGAGGTCGGATTTCTCCAGCGCCTGCTTGACGCGCGAGAGCCGGTAGCGGTGCAGGCGGCGGTAGTCGACCCGCTCCTCGAAATCGACCCCCATGGTGCCGAGCGCCGGCAGGGCGCGGCCCCAGTTGAAGCGCGGGTTGATGTCGTCGGCGCGGATTTCCTGAGCACGTTTGTCCATGGCGGCCTCCTAGTTGTGGTCATTGCGAGCCCCCGGCGTCTTGCCTTCGGCAAGCCGGAGGACAGGCTCCGCGAAGCAAACTCGCTTCACTTGCGACTTCGTCCGTGTGGCGGAGATTGCTTCGTCGCGCTTCGCGCTCCTCGCAATGACAATTACTCCGCCGCGGCGCGGGCGGGCGATGCGGCCGAGACCAGATAGTCCATCGCGGCCTGCACGCCGCCCTTCTTGTGCGGCACGCCGGCGAGCGCCAGCGCCATCTCGGTGCCGGCGAGCGCGCCGATCATCATCAGCTCGTTGGTGTCGCCGAGATGGCCGATGCGGAACATCTTGCCGGCGAACGGGCCGAAGCTCGCCCCATACGAGATGTTGAAGTGCTCGAGCGCGAGCGCCGCGGAAGGCGTCGGCGTCGTGGCCCTCCGGCATCAGCACCGCGGTGATGGTCGGCGAATAGTATTTCGGATCGCGGCACACGATATCGAGGCCCCAGGCGCGGACCGCGCGCCGCGTCGCCTCGGCGAGCCGGTCGTGGCGGGCGAACACGTTGTCGAGCCCTTCCTCGTGCAGCATGTCGATCGCGACCGCGAGGCCCTGCAGCATCTGGGTCGCCGGCGTGTAGGGGAAGAAGCCGTGCTTGTTCATGGTGATCATGTCGTCCCAGGACCAGAACGACTTCGGTCAGCTTCGAGGTCTTCGACGCCGCCAGCGCCTTGTCGCTGACCGCGTTGAACGACATGCCGGGCGGCAGCATCAGGCCCTTCTGGGCGCCGCCGACGGTGACGTCGACGCCCCATTCGTCGTGGCGGTAGTCGGTCGAGGCGAGCGACGAGATGGTGTCGACCATGAACAGCGCCGGATGGCCGGCGCGGTCGATCGCCTTGCGGATCTCGGCGATCGGCGACAGGCAGCCGGTCGCGGTCTCGTTGTGCAGCACGCACACCGCCTTGATCTCGTGCGTCTTGTCGTCCTTGAGCCGCGCCTCGATCACGGCCGGGTCGGCGCCGATGCGCCAGTCGGTCGTGATGAACTCCGGCACCAGGCCGAGCTTCTGCGCCATGTTCTTCCACTGCGTGGCGAACTGGCCGGTCTCGACCATCAGCACCTTGTCGCCGGGCGACAGCGTGTTGACCAGCGCGGCCTCCCAGGCGCCGGTGCCGGTCGCCGTGTAGATGATCACCGGATTGGTGGTCTTGAAGATGGTCTTGATGCCGTCGAGGCAGCGCCGGGCGAGCTTGGCGAATTCCGGGCCGCGATGGTCGATGATCGGCGTGTCCATGGCCCGCAGGATGCGGTCCGGCACCGGCGTCGGCCCCGGAATCTGCAGGAAATGGCGGCCGGGGATGCGCGAGGAGTTCTTGGACATCGGCGTTCCTTCAATGTTCGTGCAATTCGCATGTCGGCAAGGCGCCGGAAGGAAGCTGCTGAGGGGGTATTCAGCCCGGGCGCCCGGCGCTTGTCGCCATGAAGGACGAATGCGAAGTCAGTCAAGACTCTTGCGGCCCAGTGCAGCCTGCCGCAAGCCTTTTGGCGAGGGCCCGCGTCCCATCCGCCATGAGCCAAGGGAAGACGTATGGCTGCCACGCTGGTGCCGGGCCTCGAACGCCGGCTCAAGGCCGAGATCGCCGGCGAGGTCGAGTTCGACCGCTTCACCCGCGGCCGCTACGCGACCGACGCCTCCCATTACCAGATGATGCCGCTCGGCGTCGTGGTGCCGCGCACGATCGCCGAGGCCGAGCGGGCGATCGCGATCGCGCGCGCAGGAGGGCGTGAGCGTGCTGCCGCGCGGCGGCGGCACCTCGCAGAGCGGGCAGACCGTCAACGATTCGCTGGTCATCGACTGCTCGAAATACCTCAACCGCGTTCTCGAGCTCGACGTGCGCGGGCCGCCGCTGCGTGGTCGAGCCCGGCATCGTGCTCGACGATCTCAACCGGCGGCTCAAGCCGCACGGCCTGTGGTTCCCGGTCGACATCTCGACCGCCTCGCGCGCCACCATCGGCGGCATGGCGGGCAACAATTCCTGCGGCGCGCGCTCGCTGCGCTACGGCAAGATGCGCGACAACGTGCTGTCGATCGACGCCATGCTGGCCGACGGCACGCAGGCGCATTTCGGCCCGGTGGCGGCGGACCTCTCCGACGTGCCGGCGGTCGCTGCGCCCGCTCGCCGCCGACCTGCTCGGCGCTCGGCGCGCGCGAGGCGGACGAGATCGCGGCGCGCTTCCCCAAGGTGCAGCGCCGGGTCGGCGGCTACAATCTCGATGCGCTGCTGCCCGGCCGCAACGACCTCAATCTCGCCCACATCCTGGTCGGCTCGGAAGGCACGCTCGCCTTCTCCACCCGCATCGAGCTGAAGCTGTCGCCGCTGCTCGGCCGGCGCGCCGTCGGCGCCTGCCATTTCGGCCGTTTCTACGAGGCGATGGACGCGGCCCAGCACATCGTCAGGCTCGGCGCCGATCGCGGTCGAGCTGGTCGACCGCACCATGATCGAGCTCGCGCGCGACATCGCGATGTTCCGCCCGACGCTGGAGCAGTTCGTGCGCGGCGACCCGGAGGCGGTCCTGCTGGTCGAGTTCGCCGAGGACGACTGGGACGAGAACCTGCGCCGGCTCGACGCAGCTCGCGCGCTGATGGGCGATCTCGGCTTCGCCTGGGACAAGAGCGGCGCCGCACTGGGGCGGCGTGGTCGAGGTGCTCGATCCCAGGCTGCAGGCGGCGATCACCGAGATGCGCACCGCCGGCCTCAACATCATGATGTCGATGAAGGAGGAGGGAAAGCCCGTCTCCTTCGTCGAGGACTGCGCGGTGCCGCTCGAGCATCTCGCCGACTACACGGCGCGGCTCACCGACGTGTTCGAGAAGCACGGCACGCGCGGCACCTGGTACGCGCACGCCTCGGTCGGCTGCCTGCACGTGCGGCCGGTGCTCAACCTGCGGCTCGACAAGGACAGGCAGGCGATGCGCGCGATCGCCGAGGAGGCCTTCGCGATGGTGCGCGACTACAAGGGCTCGCATTCGGGCGAGCACGGCGACGGCATCGTGCGCTCCGAGTTCCACGAGCCGATGTTCGGCGCGCGGCTCGTGCGCGCCTTCGAGGAGGTGAAGGACCGCTTCGATCCGCACGGCCTGTTCAATCCCGGCAAGATCGTGCGCGCGCCGAAATTCGACGACCGCGACAATTTCCGCTACGGGCCGGGCTATCGCGGCGAGGCGATGACGACCGCGCTCGACTGGTCGGCCTATCCGGGCGCCGGCGGCGGTTTCCAGGGCGCGGTCGAGATGTGCAACAACAACGGCGCCTGCCGGGCGCTGGCGGGCGGCGTCATGTGCCCGTGCTACCGCGTCACCCGCGACGAGCGCGACGTCACGCGCGGCCGCGCCAATACGCTGCGGCTCGCCATCACGGGCCAGCTCGGGCCGGACGCGCTGACCTCCGACGAGATGGCGGAGACGCTGAAGCTGTGCGTCTCCTGCAAGGCGTGCCGGCGCGAATGCCCGACCGGCGTCGACATGGCGCGCATGAAGATCGAGGTGCTGGCGGCGCGCGCGCGCAAATACGGGCTCGTCGCTGCACGAGCGCCTGGTCGGCTACCTGCCGCGCTACGCGCCTTATGCGGCGAAGCTGCCGTGGCTGCTCAATCTGCGCGACGTGGTGCCGGGCGCCGCGGTGCTGTCGGAGGCGATCGCCGGCTTCAGCGCGCGCCGCAGCCTGCCGCGCTGGCGCCGCGACTGGTTCAACGATCCGGAGTCATGCGCTCGGCTTGCCCCGGCCTTCCGCGCTGCGGGACGGGCGGGGAGGCCGCGGACATCGCCGCGCGGGAGTGGAAGGAGCGCGAGGTCGTCCTGTTCGCCGACACCTTCAACCGCTATTTCGAGCGCGAGAATCTCGACGCCGCGCTCGCGGTGCTGGCCGCCGCGCGGTTATCGCGTGCATGTCGCGCGCCGGCCGACGGTTCGTCGCGCCCGCTCTGCTGCGGCCGCACCTTCCTGTCGGTCGGCCAGGTCGACGAGGCGAGGAAGGAAGCCGAGCGCGTGCTCGCCGCGCTCGCTCCGTTCGTGTCGCGCGGCGTGCCGGTGGTCGGGCTGGAGCCGAGCTGCCTGCTCGGCTTCCGCGACGAGATCCCGGCGATCGTCAAGGACCGGCGCGCGCAAGCGCCTCGCCGCGCACGCGCTGCTGTTCGAGGAATTCCTGGCGCGCGAGGCCGCAGGCCGGGCGGCTCGCTCTGCCGCTCGCGCCGATCGGCCCAGCGCGCGCTCCTGCACGGCCATTGCCATCAGAAGGCCTTCGACGCCTTTGCGGCGGTCGAGACGGTGCTCCGGCTGGTGCCGGGACTTGCGGTCGAGACCATCGAGTCGAGCTGCTGCGGCATGGCGGGAGCGTTCGGCTATTGCGGCCGAGACGATCGACGTCTCGCTCGCCATGGGCGAGCTGTCGCTGCTGCCGGCCGTGCGCGCGCGGCCGCCGATGCCATCATCGTGGCCGACGGCACCTCGTGCCGGCACCAGATCCGCGACGGCACCGGACGCGCAGGCGCTTGCATGTGGCGCGCGTGCTGGCGATGAGCCTCGCGCAGGAACAAGCGCAAGCCGGGAGAACCCCATGACTTTGCCGCTGCTTCCCACCTCGCTCGTCGGTTCCTATGCGCAGCCGGACTGGCTGATCGATCGCCAAAAGCTTGCCGGGCGCTTTCCGCCGCGCGTCCGCGCCAAGGAGCTCTGGCGGGTCGCCCCGGAATTCCTCGACAAGGCGCAGGACGACGCGACGCTGCTCGCCATCCGCGACCAGGAGCGCGCGGGCCTCGACATCATCACCGACGGCGAGATGCGGCGCGAGAGCTACTCCAACCGCTTCGCCACCGCGCTCGAAGGCGTCGACATCGACAATCCCGGCACGGCGCTCGACCGCTCCGGGCATCCCAATCCGGTGCCGCGCGTCGCCGGCAAGGTGCGCCGCCGGCATGCGGTCGAAGTGCGCGACGTGCAATTCCTGCGCGCCAACACCGACCGCATGATCAAGATGACGGTGCCCGGCCCGTTCACGATGTCGCAGCAGGCGCAGAACGATTTCTACGACGA
This sequence comes from uncultured Pseudomonadota bacterium, assembly GCA_963791155.1. Lineage (GTDB taxonomy): Bacteria > Pseudomonadota > Alphaproteobacteria > Rhizobiales > Xanthobacteraceae > JAVDCA01. Next base: position 55,588 of record CAWBRI010000004.1, on the reverse strand, counting down.
CGAGGAAGAGATGGCGCTCGACTATGCGGCCGCCGTCAATGCCGAGATCAAGGACCTGTTCGCGGCCGGCGCCGACATCGTGCAGATCGACGAGCCCTATATGCAGGCGCGCCCCGAAAAGGCGCGCCAGCTATGGGGTCAAGGCGCTCAACCGCGCGCTCGACGGGGTGGCGGGAACGACCGCGGTGCACATCTGCTTCGGCTATGCGGCCATCATCCATGTGCGGCCGTCGGGCTATTCGTTCCTGCCGGAGCTCGAAGGCTCGGCGGTCCGGCAGGTCTCGATCGAGACCGCCCAATCCGGCCTCGATTGCGCGGTGCTCGAACAGCTGCCCGAGCAAGACCATCATCCTCGGCGTGCTCGATCTCTCCGACATGACGATCGAGACGCCGCAGACGGTCGCTGCCCGCATCCGCCGCGCGCTGCCGCACGCTGCCGGCCGAACGGATCGTCGTCGCGCCCGATTGCGGACTGAAATATCTGCCGCGCGACGTCGCCTTCGGGAAGATGTGCGCGATGGTCGAGGGCGCGAGGATCGTGCGGCGCGAGCTGGGCGGCTAGCGGGGCCTCTCGAAGCGCCATCCGCCGTCGGCGCGGCATCCATTTTGTCGCGGGCCGCGATCTTGCGAATTGGCTTGAACGGCGGGTACAAACCCGCAAGATGCCGTCCAACGATAGAAACGCCGTCAAGCAAGCGTCGCCGCTCGCGCCATCTAGGCAGCATGCGCGACCCAAGGAGAGGAAGCGCCATGTCCAAACTGTCCAATTTCCATTTGCTGTGCCGGCAGCTCTTCGCCGCCCTCGCGGCCGCGCCCGCCATGGCCTGGGAGCCGACCAAGCCGGTCGAGATCGTGGTGGCGGCGGGCGCCGGCGGCGCCTCCGACCAGATGGCGCGCATGATGCAGGCCGCGGTCCAGAAGAACAATCTGATGAAGCAGCCGATGGTGGTCTCGCTCAAGGGCGGCGCGTCGGGCGCCGAGGCGCTGATGTACATGAAGTCGGGCGAGGGCGACCCGAACAAGTTCATCATCGCCTATTCGCTGATCTACACGCTGCCGCTGTCGGCCAAGCTCCCGTTCGACTGGCGCGAGCTCACCCCGGTCTCGATCATGGCGTTCGACCAGTTCGTGCTGTGGGACAACGTCCAGCTGCCCTACAAGACGCGTCAAGGAATTCGTCGACGCCGCCAAGGCCGCCAACCCGCCGTTCAAGATGGGCGGCACCGGCTCGAAGCGCGAGGACCAGATCCTCACCGTCTTCATCGAGAAGCGGACCGGCGCCAAGTTCGCTCTATCTGCCCTACAAGTCGGGCGGCGAGGCCGCGACCCAGCTGGTCGGCAATCACACCCAGGCCAACGTCAACAATCCGTCCGAGAACCTCGAAGTCTGGCGCGCCGGCCAGGTGCGCGCGCTCTGCGTGTTCGACAAGGCAGCGCATCGAGTACAAGACCAAGGTCACCGACACGCAGTCGTGGAACGACATTCCGACCTGCAAGGAGCAGGGGCTCGACGTCGAGTACACCATGCTGCGCGGCATCTTCCTGCCCGGCAAGGTGACGCCCGAGCAGATCGCGTTCTATCGTCGACCTGTTCAAGAAGATCGCGCAGACGGCCGAATACAAGGACTACATGGAGAAGCAGGCGCTCAAGCCGGTCTTCCTCACCGGCCAGGACATGGTGAAGTTCCTCGAGAAGGACGAGGCGCTGCACAAGCAGCTGATGACCGAGGCCGGCTTCGTCGCGCACTGAACTGAGCCTGCGTAGGCATCGTCCAGTGCATGCGCACGGGCATCGTCAGCCGGCGTCACGCACGTGCTTGAGGCCCACGGCGAGTACTGGATGCCCGCCTTCGCGGGCATGACGTCACGAGATCTGGAATCGCCATGGCGATCGACAGCCGGAACGCACCCCCGCCGGCTCCGCCCGCCGTCGTCGGCACCCGCAGCGTCGACATCGTCGTCTCGCTGCTGCTGCTCGCGCTCGCGGCGCTGCTCGGCTGGGACAGCTGGCGCACCGGCATGTCGTGGGCCGCCGACGGCCCGCAGGCCGGCTATTTCCCGTTCTACCTCTCGGTCATGATGGGCGCGGCCAGCCTCTACGGCCTGGTGCGGCGCTGCTCGCACGCGCCGCGGCCGATCGGCGCCTTCGTCACCCGCGACCAGTTCGGCCGCGTGATGCAGGTGTTCGTGCCGACCCTCGCTGTTCTGCATCGCCACGCAGTTCCTCGGCCTCTACGTGGCGAGCTTCCTGCTGATCGCCGGCTTCATGTGGTGGATCGGCAGCATCGCGCTCTGGAAGTCGCTGCTCACCGCTTTCTGTTCACCGCCGCGATGTTCGTCACCTTCGAGATCGCCTTCGACGTCATCATGCCGAAGGGGCCGCTCGAAGCGGCGTTCGGGTTCTAGCGCGTGATCGCGCAAATTCTGAGAGAGCCGCGATGGAAGCGTTCGGGCTGCTGCTCCACGGCTTCCAGGTCCTGATGACCTGGAGACAAGCTCGCCCTGATGATGCTCGGCCTCGTGCTCGGCATCTTCGTCGGCGTGCTGCCGGGCCTCGGCGGGCCGAACGGCGTCGCGATCCTGCTGCCGCTCACCTTCACGATGGACCCGACCTCGGCCATCGTGATGCTGTCGTGCATCTACTGGGGCGCGCTGTTCGGCGGCGCCATCACCTCGATCCTGTTCAACATCCCGGGCGAGGCGTGGTCGGTCGCCACCACCTTCGACGGCTATCCGATGGCGCAGCAGGGCCGCGCCGCCGAGGCGCTGACCGCGGCCTTCACGTCGTCGTTCATCGGCTCGCTGGTCGCGGTGCTGCTGATCACGTTCCTGGCGCCGCGCATCGCCGACTTCGCGCTGCGGTTCGGGCCGCCGGAATTCTTCGCGGTCTATCTGCTCACCTTCTGCTCGTTCGTCGGCCTCGGCCGCGAGGCGCGCCACAAGATCGTCATCTCGATGGCGCTCGGCCTGCTGCTCGCCGGCATCGGCATGGACACGGTGTCGGGCCAGCTGCGCATGACCTTCGGCTCGACCGAGCTGCTGCGCGGCGTCAACTTCCTGGTCGCCGTGATCGGCCTGTTCGGCATCAGCGAGATCCTGCTCACCATGGAGGAGCGGCTGGCGCTGCGCGGCCATGCCGGCCCACATCAGCCTCAGGGTGGTGCTGGCAGGTCTGGAAGTCGCTGCCGCGCTACTGGGTGACGCTGCTGCGCTCGGCGGTGATCGGCTGCTGGCTCGGCATCACGCCGGGCGGCGCGATCGCGGCCTCGTTCATGGGCTACAACCTCGCCAAGCGCTTCGCCAAGGACAAGGACAGCTTCGGCAAGGGCCGCATCGAGGGCGTGTTCGCGCCCGAGACCGCCGCGCATGCGGCCGGCACCTCGGCGCTGCTGCCGATGCTGGCGCTCGGCATTCCGGGCTCCGGCACCGCCGCGATCCTGCTCGGCGGCCTGATGGTGTGGGGGCTCAATCCGGGGCCGCTGCTGTTCGTCGAGCACAAGGAGTTCGTCTGGGGCACGATCGCCTCGATGTATCTCGGCAATGTCGTCGGGCCTGGTCCTGGTGCTCTCCACCGTGCCGATCTTCGCCGCCGTGCTGCGCGTGCCGTTCGCCGCGATCGCGCCGATGATCGTGGTGTCGTGCGCGATCGGCGCCTACGCGATCCAGAACGCGATGTTCGACATCTGGCTGATGCTGGGCTTCGGCGTGCTCGGCTACGTGTTCAAGAAGCTCGGCTATCCGCTCGCGCCGCTGACGCTCGCGCTGGTGCTCGGCAGCCGCACCGAGGATGCGTTCCGCCTGTCGATGATCGGCGCCGGCGGCGATCTGCGGGTGTTCTGGTCGAACGGGCTGGTCGGCTCGATCACGACGCTGGCGCTGGTGCTGCTGTTCTGGCCGGTGATCTCGCAGGTCCTCGGCCGGGCGGTCGGAATGGTGCTGCCGGCGCGCGGGCAGGCCTGAGGGCGGTTCGACGGCCCTGTTGCGGCAGCGCGATTCCGGCGCGGAACGTCGTATCCGGGTCGCATTGCGGGTTGCGAGCCTCCCAATCCCGCCGCTGCGGTGCCTTTTGCGGCGAGGGCCAGTCCCCGGGGCGGCCGTGGGCGGGTCCCGCGCCCCGGAGCCGAGCCCGGGACGCAAACCCTTGGACGGAGGCCGGGTCGGTGCTATCTCCCGCCCATGACGTCCATCCCCATCAAGAATATCCGCAATTTCTCGATCGTCGCGCATATCGACCACGGCAAATCGACGCTCTCCGACCGCCTGATCCAGACGACCGGCGGGCTGACCGAGCGCGAGATGACCGAGCAGGTGCTCGACAACATGGACATCGAGCGCGAGCGCGGCATCACCATCAAGGCCCAGACCGTGCGCCTCAACTACCGGCCGACGACGGGCTCGACTACGTCCTCAACCTGATGGACACGCCCGGCCACGTCGACTTCGCCTACGAGGTCAGCCGCTCGCTCGCGGCCTGCGAGGGCTCGCTCCTGGTGGTCGACGCCAGCCAGGGCGTCGAGGCGCAGACGCTGGCCAACGTCTATCAGGCGATCGACAACAATCACGAGATCGTGCCGGTCCTCAACAAGATCGATCTGCCGGCGGCCGAGCCCGAGCGGGTCCGCCAGCAGATCGAGGACGTCATCGGCCTCGACGCCTCGGACGCGATCCTCACCTCGGCCAAGACCGGCGTCGGCATCCACGAGGTGCTGGAAGCCATCGTCACCCGCCTGCCGGCGCCCAAGGGCGACGTCGACGGCGCCCCTGAAGGCGCTGCTGGTCGACGCCTGGTACGACGCCTATCTGGGCGTCGTCGTGCTGGTCCGCGTCATCGACGGCGTCGCTGAAGAAGGGCCAGCGCATCCAGATGATGCAGCACGGCGCCGACCTACGAGATCGACCGCGTCGGCGTCTTCACTCCGAAGCGCATCGAGGTCGACGAGCTCGGCCCCGGCGAGATCGGCTTCATCACCGCCCAGATCAAGGAAGTCGCCGACGCCCGCGTCGGCGACACCATCACCGACGAGCGCAAGCGCCCGCCGCCGAGGCCGCTGCCCGGCTTCCGGCCCGTCCAGCCGGTGGTGTTCTGCGGCCTCTTTCCGGTCGACGCCGCCAACTTCGAGGACCTGCGCGCCGCCATGGGCCGCCTGCGCCTCAACGACGCCAGCTTCAGCTACGAGATGGAGACCTGCGCGGCGCTCGGCTTCGGCTTCCGCTGCGGCTTCCTCGGCCTCCTGCACCTCGAGATCATCCAGGAGCGGCTGACGCGCGAGTTCAACCTCGACCTGATCGCGACCGCGCCCAGCGTCATCTACAAGATCGACGCTGAGCAACGGCGGCGAGATCGAGCTGCACAATCCGGCCGACATGCCCGACGTGACGCAGATCGCCGAGATCGCCGAGCCGTGGATCAAGGCGACCATCCTGACGCCCGACGAATATCTCGGCTCCGTGATCAAGCTCTGCCAGGACCGCCGCGGCGTGCAGAAGGAGCTGACCTACGTCGGCACCCGCGCCATGGTGATCTACGACCTGCCGCTCAACGAGGTGGTGTTCGATTTCTACGATCGGCTGAAGATCGTCTCGCGCGGCTACGCGTCGTTCGACTATCACCTCACCGACTACCGAGCCGGCAGACCTGGTGAAGATGCAGATCCTGGTGAACGACGAGCCGGTCGATGCGCTCGTCGATGCTGGTGCACCGCGACCGCGCCGAGACGCGCGGCCGCGCCATGGCGGAGAAGCTGAAGGAGCTGATCCCGCCGCACATGTTCCAGATCCCGATCCAGGCGGCGATCGGCGGCCAGATCATCGCGCGCGAGACCATCGCGCGCGCTTGCGCAAGGACGTGACCGCCAAATGCTACGGCGGCGACGCCACCCGCAAGCGCAAGCTGCTCGACAAGCAGAAGGAGGGCAAGAAGCGCATGCGCCAGTTCGGCAAGGTCGACATCCCGCAGGAAGCCTTCATCGCGGCGCTGAAGATGGATGTCTGAGGGAGGACGCGCCCGCGCGAGCGGGTCGCGCCGCGGCCATCAGCAATGCGCGTAAGGCGGCGGCCCCCAGGGCAGGCCGGTATTCGGATCGGTGTCCACGGTCGAACGCAATTTGAGCAGGTTACGGTACTTCGCGAGGCGAAAATTGGTGTCGACGTAGTTCGGGTCGGTCGGTATCGCGTTGCGCCAGTAGACCGACGCCGAGGTGTGGGTCAGCGTGGCGTTCGGGTTGCCCTGCACGGATTTCCAGGTCGCTTCGGTCACCGGCCCGGTGAACAAGGACGGGTCGATCACATAAGTCGCCTTCGCGCACCAATAAGTGCGGACGCATAGCGTCGGCGCGACGTGCCAGCCCCAATGCACCGCGCAATACGGATTGTTCTTTGTCGCCGCCACCAGCATTCCATCGATCCAGACTTTCGCCGGTTTGACGCCGGCCGCAATCATCAGGCGGCACATTTCGTGCGCGCGCGCCCAGCAGCCGTCGTCCGGATAGAGAAACGGGATGCAGGGCGCGAGCGGGTTCGTCGGATTGCACGAGGCCGGCGCGACGAGATTGAACATGTCCCACGCCGATCTCATGGAGACGCAGCAGCGCAAGGGCCACCGGCAGCAAAGCCAGTAGCAAAGGCGGTAATTGAGCCAGCGCGCGAGCCGGTGCAGCCACGTGTCGACGACGAACGACTTCAGCCGCGCGAACACGCTCGATCGTTCGGGGAGCCGCGGGCTCGCCGTCTCGGCGAAAGGGCCGGGCGTCGATGATCTCGTGTCGATCCGTTTCGGTGATCAGCAGCCAGTCGTCGGTGTCGTGATGCCCGAGCAGCACGTCAAGAAGCGCGCCAAAGTCCTCGTTCTTTCGGTTGAGCCTATGGCGTGCATGCGATGGGAAGAGGGCTACGTCGACGTCGCCGCCGGGCATTTCGCGCACTTCCGTGACCTGCATGATCTCCGGAATCCGCAGGCGCTGGATGGCCTGGCCGTCGGGCTCGAGCTCGACATAGACGTGCGCTTTGTCGCGGCGGAGGTCCTCCAGCATGTCGAGCATGGCAGCCGCGAGCGCGCCGCGCAGAAGGCGCGCGGTTTGGCCGCCGCGGAATTCGATGAGGAAGCCCGCCGGGCTCGCGTCGAATGCCCGTTCGGTCGGTTTCTGGACCGGGGGTGTGATGCCCGTGACGACGTCAACGATCGCGCGAACTCAGGGCCATGACTGATTCCCCTCTCGTTGATTGTCATTTGGCGACTATACAGCGCCCGCGCGAATGCAGCCAGCGGACGGGTCCTGATCGCGACATTCAACGGGGATCCCGATGGGCGGAATTACGGACCGCTCACCCCCCGATCACCGCGACGCCCTGGATCTCGATCAGCATGCCGGGCCGCGCGAAATGCGACACGGTGATCAGCGCGCTCGCCGGGTAGTTGCCGTCGGGAAAAAATCCTTTGCGCATCTCGGTGAAGCGGTCGCCGTGGCGCGGGTCGTTGATGAAGACCGTCATGGTCACCATGTCGGCGAGGCCGCCGCCGGCCCTGCGCAGCGTGGCGTCGATCAGGCCGAAGATCGCTTTCGTCTGCGCGTCGAAATCGCCCGAGATGTCGCGGCCCTCGGCGTCGCGTGTCGCGGTCTGGCCGGCCAGCCAGACGATGCGCCCGCCCTGCGTGATGACGGCGGGCGAGAACGCGCGCGACTTCTGGAATTCGGTCTTCTCCATGTAGGCGGCCATCGTGCGACTCCTGGTCGGGTGAAATCGGGGCTGCGCGGCTCGGGAACTGGCCGGTGCCGTCGGGGTTTGTTCCCGCAGAACCGGCCATTCGAGCCGCCACCCACGAAGGAGACTTAACTATGCCCCGCGGCGACAAATCGAGCTACACCGGCAAGCAGAAGCGCCAAGCCGAGCACATCGAGGAAGGCTACGAGGCGCGCGGCGTCTCCGCCAAGGAGGCGGCCCGCCGGGCCTGGGCGACCGTCAACAAGGAAACCCACGGCGGCAAGAAGAGCGGTTCGGGCCGCGGCAAGCCGGAAGATCATTCGCCCGCGCGCAAGGGCGGCCGGCTCGGTGGCGCCGCCTCCGCCAGGCGGCCGGCGGCGGCCAAATCGGCTTCCGCCAGGAAGGCTGCTCGCACCCGCCAGGCGCACCATTAGAGACCCTCGGGCCGCCGCTTCACGGCGACCACATCCCAGCCTTGCGCCCTTAGTCGTTCAATTTCGAAAGCGGATCGGCTACAAGCTGGCCGATGATCGTCAAGTCGTTCGCCCGCTGCCTGATTCTTATGACGCTCGCGGCCGGCCCCGTGATGGCGCAGGACAAGGGCACGCTCGATCCGCAGCCGCTGCCGCCGCTCGCCAATCCGGACGATCCCGAAGACTCCGGCCAAGCAGCTGTTCGGCCGCAAGACGAAGCCCAGCAAGGGCGAGCCGCGCGTGTACGGTTTCTACTCTCACGGCTGTGTCGCGGGCGCCGAGGCGCTGCCGATCGACGGCCCGACCTGGCAGGTGATGCGGCTCTCGCGCAATCGCAACTGGGGCCACCCGCAGCTGATCAAGCTCCTCGAGCGGCTGTCCGCGAAGGCAGCCAAGCAGGGTTGGCCTGGCCTCCTGGTCGGCGACATGTCACAGCCGCGCGGCGGGCCGATGGTCACCGGCCATACCAGCCACCAGATCGGGCTCGACGCCGACATCTGGCTCACCCCGATGCCCGATCGCACCCTCACGCGCGAGGAGCGCGAGGAGATGTCAGCCACCATGGTGGTGGCGCCGAGCCGGACCGACGTCGATCCTCAAGTGTGGACGCCGGCGCATGCCGCCGTGATCAAGGCGGCGGCCGAGGATCCGGAGGTCGAGCGCGTCTTCGTCAACGCGGCGATCAAGAAGTCGCTGTGCCGCGAAACCGGCAACGACCGCGCCTGGCTCGCCAAGGTGCGGCCTTGGTACGGCCACGACTACCATTTCCACATCCGCCTCGCCTGTCCGAGCGGCAGCCCGGACTGCAAGCCGCAGGACCCGGCGCCGACCGGCGACGGCTGCGGCCAGGCGCTGGACTGGTGGTTCCGCGACGCGGTCATCCATTGGGTGGAGCCCACGACTCCGCGACCGGGTCCGACCATGGCGGCGCTTGCCGCCCGCCTGCAAAGCGGTGCTCAAGGCGCCGTAGAGGCCCTAACGTCATTGCGAGCGGAGCGAAGCAATCCCGCTTCGCTTGCGCATGCGCTGGTGGCCGAGATTGCGTCGCGGAGCCTGTCCTCGGGCTTGCCGAAGGCAAGACCCGGGGGCTCGCAATGACGCCACGGCACAATCATGCAACCGGCAGCACGTTGGTGTATTTCACCTGCTCGAGCGCGAAGCTCGATTCGATCGAGGCGACGCCCTCCAGGCGCGTGAGCTTCTGCTTGAGGAACTGCTCATAGGCGGCGAGGTCCGGCACCACCACCCGCAGCCAATAGTCGCGCGGGCCGGTCATCAGGTAGCACTCGAGCACCTCGGGCCAGCGCGCGATCGCCTTGGCGAAGCGTTCGAGCGCCTGCTCGCGCTGCCGCTCCAGCTTGACCGAGACGAACACGCTCACCGGCAGGCCGACGGCCTGCTGGTCGAGCACCGCGACGTAGCGCGCGATGACGCCGGCACGCTCCAGCATGCGGACCCGCCGCAGGCAGGGCGACGGCGAGAGGCCCACCTTGGCGGCGAGATCCGCCAGGCTCATGCGGCCATCCGTCTGCAGCAGGCCGAGAATCTTGCGGTCGACGGCGTCCAGTCGATGCGGCATGAAGAATCATCCTTTTCGCTCAATTTTGGCCGAATATGCCAAACTGGCACTCGATTGTGATCGAAATTGGCGATCCCTGCCAAGCCCTTGATGCCATGATGGCCGCATGACCAAGGCACCCACCCGACCAGGCGAGAGCCCGCCACGCGGCGCATCCGACGCGCTCGCGCGCCTGCGCGCGCTCGAGCAGAAGGTTCTGTGGCTGGCGAGCTGGACCATCCACCACGCCAACCACGTGCGCGAGAATCGCGACGGCCTGAAGGTCGGCGGGCATCAGGCTTCGTCGGCCTCGCTCGCCACCATCATGACGGCGCTCTATTTCGCCGTGCTCAGGCCGCAGGACCGCGTCGCGGTGAAGCCGCATGCGAGTCCGATCTTTCATGCCATCCAGTATCTGCTCGGCCGGCAGACCCGCGAAAAGCTCGAAGGGTTTCGCGGCTACAAGGGCGCGCAGAGCTATCCGTCGCGCACCAAGGACGTCGACGACGTCGATTTCTCCACCGGCTCGGTCGGCCTCGGCGTGGCGCAGACTCTCTTCTCGTCGCTGACTGCAGGACTATGTGCGGGCGCACGGCTGGGGGCTCGACCGTCCGCAGGGCCGCATGGTGGCGCTGGTGGGCGACGCCGAGCTCGACGAGGGCAACATCTTCGAGGCGATGCTCGAGGGCTGGAAGCAGGGCCTGCGCAATTGCTGGTGGATCATCGACTACAATCGGCAGAGCCTCGACGCGGTGGTGCGCGAGGGCCTGTGGGAGCGCTACGAAAAGCTGTTTCGCGCCTTCGGCTGGGACGTCGTCATCCTGAAGTACGGCTCGCTGCTGCAGGCCGCGTTCGCGGAGCCGGGCGGCGCGCGCCTGCGCGAATGGATCGACGGCTGCCCCAACCAGCTCTATTCGGCGCTGGTGTTCCAGGGCGGGCCGGCGTGGCGCAAGCGGCTGCTCGACGACATCGGCGACCAGGGCGACGTCACCCGGCTGATCGAGGCGCGCAGCGACGACGCGCTCGCGCGGCTCATGACCAATCTGGCGGGGCACGATCTCCCCGGGCTGCTCGAGGCCTTCGGCAAGGTCGACCATGACCGGCCGATCTGCTTCATCTGCTACACCATCAAGGGCTACGGCCTGCCGTTTGCGGGCCACAAGGACAACCATGCGGGCCTCATGACGCCGGCCCAGATGGAAATATTCCGCGCCGCGATGCGCGTCCGTCCGGGCCGCGAATGGGACAAGTTCGAAGGGCTCGACGTGCCGGCGGCGGACCTGCAGGCTTTTCTCGACCGGGTGCCGTTCGGGGCGCGCGCCCAGCAGCCGGCGCGCGCACGCCAGTTCGCGGTGCCTGCCGAGCTGGCGGTCACGATCGCGCCCGAGATGTCGACGCAGACCGGCTTCGGTGCGCTGCTCAACGAGCTCGGCGCGGCAGACCTCGGAGCTCGCGGCGCGCATCGTCACGACCTCGCCCGACGTCACGGTCTCGACCAATCTCGGCCCCTGGGTCAACCGTCGCGGGCTGTTCGCGCACGAGAAGATGGCCGACACCTTCAAGAGCGAACGCATCCCGTCGACCTTCAACTGGGATTTCTCGCCCACCGGCCAGCACATCGAGCTCGGCATCGCCGAGAACAACCTGTTCATCCTGCTGTCCGCGCTCGGGCTGTCGCACGCGATCAACGGCGAACGCCTGCTGCCGATCGGCACGCTGTACGATCCGTTCATCCAGCGCGGCCTCGATGCGCTCAACTACGCCTGCTATCAGGACGCGCGCTTCATCCTGGCGGCGACGCCGTCCGGCGTCACGCTCGCGCCCGAGGGCGGCGCGCACCAGTCGATCGCGACGCCGCTGATCGGCATGGCGCAGGACGGGCTCGCCGCGTTCGAGCCGGCTTTCGTCGACGAGCTCGCGGTGATCTTGTGCTTCGCGCTCGGCTACATCCAGAAGGACGGCGGGCGGACGTCGACCGAGCGCAACTGGCTGCGCGACGAGACCGGCGGCTCGGTCTATCTGCGCCTCTCCACCCGGCCGATCGAGCAGATCAGGCGAACGATGACGCCGGAGCTGCGCCAGGAGATCGTCGACGGCGCCTACTGGCTGCGCGCGCCCGGGCCCGAATTGCGAGGTCGTGATCGCCTATACGGGCGCGGTCGCGCCGGAGGCGAACGAGGCGGTGTGGCGGATCGCCGAGGATCGCCGCGACGTCGGCCTGCTCGCCGTCACCTCGGCCGACCGGCTCAATGCGGGCTGGACCGCGGCGCAGCGCGCGCGCGAGCGCGGCCTGGTCCATGCGCGTTCGCATATCGAGCGGCTGCTCGCCGGCGTGCCGCCCCATTGCGGAATCGTCACCGTGCTCGACGGCCATCCGGCGACGCTCGCCTGGCTCGGCGCCGTCCACGGCCATCGGGTGCGGCCGCTCGGGGTCGAGCATTTCGGCCAGACCGGGACGATCGCGGACCTCTACCGCCATTACGGCATCGACGCCGACGCCATCGTGGCGGCGGCCGCCGCGCTCACGCCGGGCCGGCCGATCCGGCACCTCACGGCGCTGCCGTGAGGGAGCGGCGAGCAAAATCAGGTGACGAACGCCACTTCGATCAGCGTGATCACGCCCACGATCGCGATCGCGCATGCGGCGGCGGCCGCCACGTAGCCGACGTTCTTCTCGGGCGACGGCTTCATCAGGCGCGGCAGGCCGATCGACAACAGATAGACGCCGAACAGCGCCATCACATAGGCCAGGAATCGCGCGCCCGCCATGAGCCCGAAGATGCCGGCCGCCCAATAGGGCGTGAAGCAATAGACCGTCAGCTTGAGCGCGTTGGCGAAATCCTTTTGTGCGTCGAACCTGGGCGCGAGCTGATCGATGATGATCGCGACCATGTAGACGACCACGAAGCTCAAGAGATACGCGATCACCGCGCCGAGCAGGCCGGCGAACAGCGGCACCCGGAACGTCCCCATCGGCGCGACCGAGACCCCGACGATGGAGCCGCCGATGAATCCGGCGATCGGCGGAATCGCGGCGAGATAGACCACGTAGCCGGCGAACAGGTAGGCGGGTGTCCCCGGTTCCTGCTCGATCTGCGGCCATTCCGTTTCGGGCGCCAGCATGATCCCTTTGACGCGCTTGAACACATCCATGCTTTCCCCCCGCCCGCGGCCGACACTATGTCCGACCGCTTCTCCGCCGCCGAAAGTTTCCCGTCTTCCCACCGTGAATTTTGAGAATTGACCCGGCATGTTGGCGCATCGGCCGGCGGTGATCAACGGCTCCGGCACGTCCAATTTACGGTATGCGGACGCGCGAATATGAAGCGTTCACGGCGCCCAAACGCTCGCTACTTCTGCAGGATCAGCGCCGCGCCCCTCTCGGCGATCATGATGGTGGGCGAATTGGTGTTGCCGGACGTGATCGTCGGCATCACCGAGGCGTCGATCACGCGCAGCCGCTCGATGCCCATCACCCGCAGCCGCTCGTCGACCACGGCGAGCGGATCGGAACGAAGACCCATCTTGGCGGTGCCCACGGGATGGAAGATGGTGGTGCCGATGTCGCCCGCCGCCTTCACCAGGCTGGCGTCGTCATCGCCCACCGTCGGCCCTGGAAGGAATTCGATCGGCCGGTATCTGGCGAGCGCCGGCTGCGCCACGATCCGCCGCGCCACGCGCAACGAGTCCGCCGCCACCCGGCGGTCCTCGTCGGTCGACAGATAGTTCGGCGCAATGGCGGGAGGATCGGCGGGATTTGCGCTCTTGAGGCGAATATGCCCGCGGCTGGTCGGCTGCACGTTGCACACGCTTGCCGTGAAGGCCGGGAACGTGTGCAGCGGCTCGCCGAAGCGGTCGAGCGACAGCGGCTGGATGTGGAACTGGATATTGGCGCGCTCGCGCGAGGGGTCGGAGCGGGTGAACATGCCGAGCTGCGAGGGCGCCATGGTGAGCGGCCCGCGCCGGCGCAGCGCGTAGTCGAGCGCCATGCCGATCTTGCCGAACCGCGAGTGATAGATCTCGTTGAGCGTCTTGGCGCCGGTGATCTTATAGATCAGGCGAAGCTGCAAGTGATCCTGCAGATTCTCGCCGACGCCCGGCTTGTCGAGCGCCACCGGAATTCCGAGCGCTTGCGAGCGGGCGCCCGGTCCGATTCCGGACAGCAGCAGGATCTGGGTCGAGCCGATGCTGCCGGCCGACAGGATCACCTCGCCGCGGCAATGCGCGCGCCGCGCGATTCCCTCCTGCCGCCAACGCACGCCGGTCGCGCGCCGGCCCTCGAGCTCGACGCTCTCGACCAGGCATCCGGTTTCCAGCCGCAGATTGGGACGGCCGAGCACCGGCTTCAAGAACCCGCGCGCCGCCGACCAGCGCCGGCCGCGCTTCTGGTTGACGTGGAAATAACACGAGCCTTCGTTGTCGCCGGCGTTGAAATCGTCGATCGGCTTGATGCCGGCCTGCTCGGCCGCGACGCGGAAGGTTTCCAGCAGGTCCCAGCGCACCCGCTGCCGTTCGACCCGCCATTCGCCGCCGGTCGCATGTGCGGCGCCGTCCCCGAGAAAGTGATGCTCGTGCTGCTTGAAATAGGGCAGCACGTCGTCCCAGCTCCAGCCCGCCAGGCCGAGCTGGCGCCAATGGTCGTAATCGGCCGCCTGTCCGCGCATGTAGATCATCGCATTGATCGACGACGAGCCGCCGATCACCTTGCCGCGCGGATAATTGAGGCTGCGGCCGTTGAGGCCGGCTTCCGGCTCGGTCTTGTACATCCAGTCGGAACGCGGGTTGCCGATCGCGAACAGGTAGCCGACCGGAATGTGGAACCAGATCCAGTTGTCGGGTCCGCCCGCCTCCAGCAGCAGCACGCGCGTCTTGGGATCGGCGGACAGCCGGTTCGCCAGCACGCAGCCGGCGGAGCCCGCGCCGACCACGATGTAGTCGTAGTCCCCTTCGATCAGCTTCGCGTGCGCCATCGTGGGCTCTTTTGAGGTTCTTGGAAATCAAATCCATTCTACTATGGCGGGTGCTGCGCTGACGAGCCGCAAAACGCCTTTGCTCCCCCCGCCGAGGCTTGCTAGGATCGTGCAAGCGATCCGCCGCGCGCCGTAAGCGCGCGTTGAACCCGGGACGGCGCTTCCGGGATGGTCGTTTTCCGCACAGCTCGCCGTCAAGGCGCGGCACGCGCAGGCGTGCCGCCGAACGCCATGGAGCGCCGCCATGTTCACTCGTCTGATCGGTCTCTTTTTCTCGGCTTTCGTGCTGCTCGCCACTGCCATCACGGAACTCGATGCGGCGCGCGCGCAAAATGCGCCCACTGTCGCCGCTGCCGCCGATCTCAAATTTGCGTTGGAGGAAATTGCGGTCAAATTCAAGACCAAGACTGGACAGGAGGTCAAGCTCAGCTTTGGCTCCTCCGGTAACTTCGCAACGCAGCTGCAACAGGGCGCTCCGTTCGAGATATTCCTTTCGGCCGACGAGGGCTTTGTGTTTCAGCTCGCGGACGCCGGCAAAACCGTCGATCGCGGCGCTCTCTACGCGGAAGGACGCATCGTGCTGTTTGCGCCCAAAGGGTCGACACTCAAGCCCGATGCAAACTTCGACGATCTGCGCGCCGCGCTGGCGGATGGACGCATACAGCGGTTCGCTATCGCCAATCCCGAACATGCGCCTTACGGGCGCGCCGCCGAACAGGCGCTGAAGAGTCAGGGATTGTGGGACGCCATCAAGCCCAAGCTTGTGCTCGGCGAGAATGTTTCCCAGGCGGCGCAGTTCGCCGCCTCAGGTTCCGCGCAAGGCGGCATCTTCGCCTATTCGCTCGCGCTGTCACCAGCAGTCGGCGCACTTGGGACTTACGCGCTTCTTCCGGCCGAGTGGTACGCGCCGCTCCGCCAGCGCATGGTGCTGATGAAGAGCGCAGGTGAGACGGCGCGAGCCTTCTACGGCTATGTCCAGACTCCTGCGGCGCGGGTCATTTTCCGCCGCTATGGATTTGTGCTGCCGGGCGAGGCGGTGTGAACCGTGGACTGGTCGGCACTCGCGCTCTCGCTTCGACTTGGCGCCCTCACGATCCTCATTCTCCTGCCGGTCGGGATTGCGCTTGGCCGGATGCTGGCGTTCCACCAATTTCGCGGTAAGGGCTTTGCCGAAGCCTTTCTGGCCCTGCCGCTGGTGCTGCCGCCCACGGTCCTCGGATTCTATCTGCTGGTGGCGTTTGGCGGCAATTCACCGATCGGCCGCGGTTGGCAATCCCTGGCAGGGCACACGCTCGCATTCAGCTTCGAAGGATTATTGATCGCATCCATTATTGCGAATTTACCTTTCGCCATTCAACCCATGCAGCGAGCCTTCGAGTCCATCCCGTCGGACATACGGGAAGCCGGCGCTTGTGCCGGCCTTTCGCCCTGGCGTGTACTCTGCAAAATCGACTTGCCATTGGCATGGCCGGGCATCGTGACCGGCCTCGTGCTTGCCTTCGCACACACGCTTGGCGAATTTGGCGTGGTACTGATGGTCGGCGGCAACATCCCAGGCGAGACACGAACGATCTCGATCTCGATCTATGACCGCGTGCAATCGTTTGACAACAATGCGGCCGGACTGATGTCGGCGCTCCTCCTGGCATTCTCGCTCACCGCACTCGGCATCACTTATATCCTCTCGAACCGGATCGGCCGCCGTCATGGATAAGTGCAATGGCCTCCATGTCCGGCTCCACCAACGTGGACCGATTCCGCTCGATGTCGAGCTGTCGTGCGGCGAAGGCGAGATGCTGGCCCTGGTTGGTCCCTCAGGCAGCGGGAAAACCACCATCTTGCGTGTCATCGCTGGGCTCTACCGCCCGCACCAGGGCGAGGTTGCATGCGACGGGATGCAGTGGCTCGACACGGCAAAAGGACTCGACGTACCGCCGTATCTGCGGCGAGTGGGTCTGGTGTTTCAAAGCTACGCCTTGTTTCCGCACATGACGGCGCTCGGCAACGTCATCACAGCACTCGGCCATCGTCCGGCGGCAGAGCGAGAGACGCGTGCCAGAACGCTGCTTTCCCAAGTTCACTTGGACGGTTTTGAGGATCGGCGGCCGGTTGCCCTGTCCGGCGGTCAACAGCAGCGGGTGGCGGTCGCACGCGCGCTCGCCCGCGAGCCCGCGGTCCTGCTGCTAGATGAGCCATTTTCGGCCGTCGATCGCCCCACGCGCCGCAAACTTCATGCCGAACTAGCCGAGTTACGAAAATCCGTGCGTGTTCCGATCGTCCTCGTGACCCATGACATCGACGAAGTCGTGGCGTTAGCCGATCGCATGTGCGTGCTCGACGGCGGCGAAACGCTGCAAACAGGGCTGCCGAGGGACTTGCTGGCCGCACCGGCAAACATGCGAGTTGCGATTGCTCTTGACCTACCGGGCGCCGAGAACGGACTCTCGAGATGACGGCGCCTGGGTCGGCGTTGGAACCCAACCTCATGTTCCCGCCGCAGCGCATCGTCTGCCTGACCGAGGAGACCGTCGAGACGCTCTATCTGCTCGGCGAGGAGGCGCGCATCGTCGGCGTCTCCGGCTATGCGGTGCGGCCCGCCCGCGTGCGGCGCGAGAAGCCGCGCGTCTCGGCGTTCGTCTCGGCCGATATCGACAAGATTCTCGCGCTGGCGCCCGACCTCGTGCTCACGTTCTCGGACCTGCAGGCCGACATCGCGGCCACGCTCATCCGCCGGGGCGTCGCGGTGCATGCCTTCAATCAGCGCGATCTCGCCGGCATCTTCGCCATGATCCGCACCCTCGGAGCGCTGGTGGGAGTGTCCGAAAAGGCCGAGGCGCTGGCCGGCGCGCTGGAGCGGCGGCTGGCGGAAACCCATGCGCGCGCCCGCGCGGCGGCGCGCCGGCCGCGCGTCTATTTCGAGGAATGGGACGAGCCGATGATCGCCGGCATCGGTTGGGTGTCGGAGCTGATCGCGGCGGCGGGCGGCGACGACGTGTTCGCGAGCCTGGCGGGCCGCAAGAGCGCGCGGGATCGCATCGTGTCGGTATCCGACGTGATCGCGGCCGCGCCCGACATCATCGTCGGCTCGTGGTGCGGCAAGAAATTCGTGTCCGCCCGGGTCGCGGCGCGGCCCGGCTTTGCCGACATTCCGGCCGTGCGCCAGGGCTGGCTGCGCGAGATCAAGTCGCCGCTGATCCTGCAGCCGGGGCCGGCCGCCCTGACCGACGGGCTCGACGCCCTGGCAAACATCATGGCGGACTGGGCAAACGCGCAGGCATGATGCGTGAGCGCGCCTTCAGCGCCGGATCGCCGCAAGCGCGGCACGCGCGCGGAGCTTGAGCCTGGCGAGCATCGTCCTTGGCGCGGCCGCGACCGGATCGGGCTCCGCGAGCTGCAACCCGATACTGACCGCCCGGCCGTCCACGACCTTCTGCACCACCAGCGTGATGGCGCCGAGCGCCAGCACGTCGTTGGGTCGCGGCGGATGGCCGAGCGCGTCGACAAGGTGGTCGGCGAGGGTCGTCGCCGCATCCTGCGGCGCGACCGCGATGCCGTAGATCTCGGCGAGCGCGCCCAGCGTCACGTTGCCGCCGACGAAAAAATCGCCGAGCAGGCGCGGATCGGGGGAGGCCGGGGGCGGCATGTCGACGAAGAAGCGGTCGAGCGCCTGCGCCTTTTCGGGCGGGGCGAGGAAGTAGACGTGATCGCCTTCCCGGATGTCCGCCGCCTCACCGGCGGTGAGCACGCGCTCGCGGCGCACCACCAGCATCAGCTTGGCCCAGGACGGCGTAATGCGCCGGCGCAGATAGGGATTGTTGGCATGGACCGCGTAGCCGACCAGCTCCTGGCTGAGCTGGCCGGGCAGGTCCAGCTCGACCCGCGGCAGCGCCGGAGCGGGGCGCGGCAAGGCGATGTGCAGCCGGTGCGCCGCCGCCGCGACGGTCCAGCCCTGCACCAGCAGCGAGACCAGCACGACCACGAATCCGACGTCGAAATAGAGCAGCGCGTCCGGCAATCCGACCAGCAGCGGGATGGAGGCGAGAAAGATTCCGACCGCGCCGCGCAAACCGACCCACGACATGAACAGCTTCTCGCGCCATGAGAAGCGGAACGGCGCCAGGCAGATGAACACCGCGGCCGGGCGCGCGACCAGCATGAGCGCCAGCACGACCGCGAAGGCGGCGAGCGCGTGTTGCGGCAGCCGTGACGGCCAGGCCAGCAGGCCGAGCAGCAGGAACATGCCGATCTGCGCCAGCCAGGTCGCGGCGTCGAGGAAGGCCACCACGGTGTTGTGCGCGCGGGTCGGACGGTTGCCGACCGCGAGACCCGCCACATACGCGGCGAGAAAGCCGGACGAGTGGATCGCCTCGGCAAGGCCGAAGACCACCAGCGCTCCGGTGGTCACGAACGGCGCATGCAGGCCCTGCGGCAGCGCGAGCCGATTGAGCACCAGCACGATGCCGCGGCCGCCCAGGATCCCGACGAGGGCGCCGCCGAAAGCCTTCGCGACGAGCCCGATCGCGATGCCCGCACCACGGCTGTTGACCGTACAGCAGCGTCTCGATCAGCAGCAGGGTGAGAAAGATCGCGAACGGATCATTGGTGCCCGATTCGATCTCGAGCGTCACTCCGACGCGCGGGCGCAGCCGCAGGCCGCGCGCGTGGATGAGGAAGAAGACCGCGGCCGCGTCGGTGGAGGCGACCACCGAACCGACCAGCAGCGACTCGGTCCAGCCGAGGCCGAGCGTGTAGCGCGCGACCGGCGCGGTCAGCGCCAAGGTCAGCACTACGCCGACGGTCGCGAGCATGAGCGAAGGCGCGAGCACGCTGCGGAACGTGGCGAAGCGGGTGCGCAGCCCGCCGTCGAACAGGATCAGCGCGAGCGCGACGGAGCCCACGATGTAGGCCGTCCGCACGTCGTCGAACTTGACGCCGCCCGGCCCCTCCTCGCCGGCCAGCATGCCGACGACCAGAAAGACGAGCAGCAGCGGCGCGCCGAAGCGCAACGCGACCAGGCTCGACAGAATGCCGGCGAGCACCAGCAGCGCGCCGAACAGGATGCCGAGACTGATGGTGTCGAGCGAAGCCATGGGGTTCCTGCGGTTCTTTCGCCCATTGGAGGGTGAGAGGCTCAGATCGGCAATGGAAATTCAAACATGTTAGCGCGTTCAATAAGGCGCCCGACCATGACGGCGCGTCCGCGTGCCTCATCTCCACGATTCTTTTCCCTGCGCCATGTTGACGCGTGGGGCCGACCGGGTGTCATACTGGCCGGAATTCGGCAGGTGCCCGGTGGCGCGAGGGCCCCCTGCCTCCGCCCGAGACGCGGCGGGGGAGCGCGATGCGAACGGCGACACATGTGATGCGGTTCTGCTTGCCGGCGGTCATTCTCGGGATCGCCTGCGGGTTCGCCCATGCGGAGACGACAGGCGCGCTGAGCCAGGCCAGCGCCGATTTTCGTACGCAATTCAAGGATTCGCTGGGCGAGATGCCACCGCCGAGCGCGATCTCGGCCAGAGGCACGATCTATGTGCCGGCCTATTCGCGCGTCTATGGGGCGACGCCGACCGATCGCAAGCTGATCGAATTGTCGACCACGCTGCGGATCGACAACACCTCGTCGACCAAGTCGCTCGTGCTCGAACGGATCGAATACTTCGATACCGCGGGTAAATCCGTCCAGAGCTACCTCAGTGAACCGATGGCCCTGAAGCCATTCGGCACGATCGAGATCGTCATTCCGGCCGAGGACGACCGCGGCGGGGTGGCGGCGAACTTTATCGTGGAATGGGCGGGAAACGGCCCGATCGCCGAGCCGTTGGTCGAAGCCGTGATGATCGGATCGCAGGACAATACCAGCTATTCGTTCGTCAGCCCCGGACGCCCGATCCGCCACGTCGGCAAGAGTCCCTGGTTCAATTTCAGACTCAGGTTCTGAAGAGAGCGAGTGGCGAATAGGGAGTAGCGAATAGACCTGTCGCTACTCCGCCGCCATTCGCCAATCTCAAAACGCGACCTTGTCGGCGCCCTTGAGCGCCAGGATCTCGCGCGCATCGTCCGGGGTCGCGATCTCGAGGCCGAGGCCTTCGATGATCTGTCGCGCCATGGTGACCTGCTGGGCGTTTGATTGCGGCGAGCTTGCCGGGCCCGATCCACAGCGAGTCCTCGAGCCCGACCCGGACATTGCCGCCCATCGCGGCCGCCATCGCGGCGATCGGCATCTGGGCGCGCCCGGCGCCGAGCACCGACCAGCGATAGTTGTCGCGCCCGAGCAGCCGATCGGCGGTGCGCCGCATGTGGATCACGTCCTCCGGATGCGTGCCGATGCCGCCCAGAATGCCGAACACCGACTGCACGAACAGCGGCGGCTTCACCAGCCCGCGCTCGAGGAAATGCGCGAGGTTGTAGAGGTGGCCGATGTCGTAGCACTCGAACTCGAAGCGCGTGCCGTTGTCCTGGCAGGTCTTCAGGACGAACTCGATATCCTTGAACGTGTTGCGGAAGATGAGATCGCGCGTGCCTTCGAGATAGGGCTTTTCCCAGTCGTGCTTGAACTCCTTGTAGCGGTTGAGCATCGGAAAGAGCGCGAAGTTCATCGAGCCCATGTTGAGGCTCGCGACCTCCGGCTTGAACGTCGCGGCCGGCATCACGCGCTCCTCCACCCGCATCGTGGGCGAGCCGCCCGAGGTGAGGTTGATGACCGCGTTGGTGCGCTGCTTGATGCGCGGCAGGAAGCGGCCGAAGGCCTCCGGCGACTGGTCCGGCCGGCCGGTCTCGGGATTGCGCGCGTGCAGGTGGACGATCGCGGCGCCCGCCTCGGCGGCGCCGATCGCCGCGTCGGCGATCTGCTCCGGCGTGATCGGCAGGTGCGGCGACATGCGTCGGCGTGTGGATCGCGCCCGTGATCGCGCAGGTGATGATGACCTTGTTCTTCGCCATGTTGTGCTCAGTCCCCGTTGGGCATTACTCGTTGTGACGGCGCCATCCTAGGGTCGGACCGGTGACGACTACCCCGCGTTGCGCGCCTCGCGTCTGGCCGGTGGCGCGATGGCGGTCGCGCATTTCACCCTTTTGCCCAGGTTAATGGTCTCGGCACGGCCGGGGCCATCGCGGCCCCCGGAGACGCGCCCGAAGATTCGCACCGACGCGCTTTGAACCTGCCGGCCTTGCGGGGCGACCAATCTGCATCCCGGCCGATACGGCCCCAACGCAATATGCACGGAAGGAAGACCCCCATGAAGACCAAGATCGCTGCGGCGCTCGTCGCTGCCCTCACCATCGGCGCGACCGTCGCGGCTGGCTCCAGCCAGGCGCAGGCCCATCACTGGCATGGTGGTGGTTGGGGCTGGGGTGGCGTCGGCCTCGGACTTGCCCTCGGCGCGGCTGCCGCCTCCACCTACGTCTACGACTCGCCCTGCCACTGGGTCCGCCAGTTACGACCGGTTCGGCAACTACGTCGGCCGCGTGAAGGTCTGCAACTACTGAGGTCTTGCGACCTCAGCCCAGTCGAACGGCGCGTGCGCCCCCATCCACCCCGCGCCGTTTCGATCGACCCGCCCGGACGGTCCCCCCGCCGGGCGGGTCGTATCTTTTGCGGCCGCCTTTCGGGCCGGTCTTTCGCCGCCCATTTCTTGCGCTTTCGCAGTTGACAGAACCGACCCCCTGACCGAGCAATAGCCCCCGCCGTCGTTGAGGCGCATGCGGGCTTCGCGGACGATGACGACAATCGGAATTTGTGCTCGGGGATATAAATGAAGCGGGTCTGCGGTCGCGTCTCGCCCAATATGGCGACGAGGAGTTCGCGCTGTTCCTGCGCCGCGGCTTTCTCAAGGGGGCGGGCTTCACCGACGAGGCGCTCGATCGCCCGATCGTCGGCGTGCTGTCGACCGCGTCCGATTTCAATCCCTGCCACGCCACCGCCGGCCGCAGCTCGCCGAGGCGGTCGCGCGCGGCGTGCGGCTCGCCGGCGCCCTGCCGTTCGTGTTCCCGACCATTTCGCTGCACGAGGCGTTCTCGTTTCCGACCTCGATGCTGCTGCGCAACCTGATGGCGATGGACGTCGAGGAGATGGTGCAGGGCGCTGCCGCTCGACGCCGTGGTGCTGATCGGCGGCTGCGACAAGACCATTCCGGCCGAGCTGATGGGCGCGGTCTCGGCCGACATGCCGGCGATCGTGCTGCCGGTCGGCTCCATGCTGGCCGGCCGCCACGAAGGCACCCGGCTCGGCGCCTGCACGGATTGCCGCCGGCTGTGGGCCGCGTATCGGGCCGGCACGCTCGACGGGCGTCGAGCTCGACCGCGCCCATGACCAGCTGATGCCGACCTCCGGCACCTGCATGGTGATGGGCACCGCCTCGACCATGGCGTCGCTCGCCGAGACGCTCGGCTTCACGCTGCCGGGCGCCGCGACCGCGCCCGCGGTCTCGTCCGACCGCATCCGCATCGCCGAGGCGACCGGCAAGCGCGCCGTCGAGATGGCGATCGCGGGCGGGCCGACGCCGCGCCAGATCATCAGCCGGGCGGCGCTGCGCAACGCCTCGGTCGTCCTGCAGGCGACCAGCGGCTCGACCAACGCGCTGGTGCATCTCGCCGCCATCGCGGGCCGCGCCGGCCTCGCGCTACGATCTCGCCGAACTCGACCGCGGTCGGCCGCGACACGCCGGTGCTGCTCGACCTCAAGCCGGCCGGCAGTTTCTTCATGGAGGACTTCCACGCCGGCGGCGGCATGCCGGCGCTGTGGCGGCGGCTTGCGCGATCACCTCGACCTCTCGGCGCCGACCGTCGAACGGCGAGACCATCGGCGAGATCGTGGCGCGCTGGCCGGCCTATGTCGACGACGACGGTGATCCGCCCGCTCGACCGGCCGGTCTGGCCGAGCGAGGCGATCGCGATCCTCAGCGGCAGCCTCGCGCCGCAACGGCGCCGCCATCAAGCTCGCGGCCGCGACGCCGGAGCTGTGCACCATCGAAGGCCCGGCGCTGGTGTTCGAACTCGCTCGAGGATCTGGCCAGGCGCATCGACGATCCCGATCTCGCCGTGACGCCGGAGCACTGCCATGGTGCTGCGCAATGCCGGCCCGATCGGCGCGCCCGGCATGCCGGAGGCGGGCGCGCTGCCGATCCCGAAGAAGCTCGGCCACAAGGGCGTCACCGACATGGTGCGCATTTCCGACGCCCGCATGAGCGGCACCGCGTTCGGCACCGTGGTGCTGCACGTGACGCCGGAAGCCTCGGCCGGCGGCCCGCTCGCGCTGGTGCGCGACGGCGACCGCATCCGCTCGACGCCGACGGCGCGGCGCATCGATCTCCTGGTCGACGACGCCGAGCTCGCGCCGCCGCCGCGCCACCTGGAAGCCGCCCGCAAAGCCCGCGCGCGGCTACGGCCGGCTCTATGTCGAGCGCGTGACCCAGGCCGACAAAGGCTGCGATTTCGACTTCTTGGCGGGGACCTGATCTTCGGAGGGCGGCTTGTTCCGATCGATTGCCACGGTCTCACTCGGCGGGACGCTGGTCGACAAGCTGACCGCGATCTCGGCGGCCGGCTTCGACGGCGTGGAGATTTTCGAGAACGACCTGTTCTATTTCGAAGGCACGCCCGCCGACGTGAAACGCATCGCGGACGACCGCGGCCTGCGCATCATGATGTTCCAGCCGTTCCGTGACTTCGAGGCGGGGCCGCGCGAAAAACTGCAACGCAATCTCGACCGCGCCGAGCGCAAGTTCGACCTCATGGCCGAGCTCGAGACCGACCTGATGCTGGTGTGCAGCAGCATCGCGCCCGATTCGGCCGACGACGACGAGCTCGCCGCGGCCGATCTGCACCTGCTCGGCGAGCGCGCGGCGCGGCGCGGATTGCGCATCGGCTACGAGGCGCTCGGCTGGGGCCGCCACGTGAGCACCTACGGCCATGCGCTGAAGATCGTGGAGCGCGCCGATCATCCGGCGGTCGGTCTCGTGCTCGACAGCTTCCACACGTTTTGCATCGGCGACGACGATTCGGCCATCGCCCGGATTCCGAGCGAGCGGATATTCTTCGTGCAGATCGCCGACGCTCCGATGATCCAGCTCGACCCGCTGTCGTGGAGCCGCCACTTCCGGCTGTTTCCGGGCCAGGGCGGCATGCCGGTGACGCGCTTCGTGCGCAACGTGCTGGCAATCGGGCTACGCGGGGCCGATCTCGCTCGAGATCTTCAACGACGAGTTCCGCGCCGCTCCCCCGCGTCCGATCGCGATCGACGCCATGCGCTCGCTCATCCTCCTGGAAGAGGAGCTGCTCGCGGTTTCCGGCGCGGGACCTGCCGGACTCAAGCCTGCCGGTGTCGCGGCCGGAACGCTGGCGCCGCCCGCGCCGCCGGTCTGCAGCGGCATCGAGTTCGTCGAGTTCGCGGTCGACGACGCGACCCGGCCGCGGCTCGCCGAGCTGTTCGACGCCATGGGGTTCCGTCGCGCCGGGCATCACAAATCCAAGGACGTGAGCCTGCACAGCCAGGGCGACGTGCACCTCATTCTCAACGCCGAGAAGGAATCCTTCGCCCGATCCTTCGTCGAGCAGCACGGACCCTCGGTCTGCGCGCTCGCGTTCCGGGTCGACGACGCCCAGCGCACCGTCGAGCGCGCATTGCGCTACAAGGCGCAGATCTTTCGCGGGCGCGTCGGTCCGAACGAGCTGATGATTCCGGCGATCCGCGGCCTCGAAGGAAGCCTGATCTATCTGGTCGACCGCTTCGGCGAGGGCGGCAGCATCTACGACGTCGACTTCGTGCCCGAGCCGGGCGATCAGGCGCCGTCGGCGGCCTGCGGTCTCGTCGGGATCGACCACGTCGCGCAGGTCATGCCGCGCAGCCAGTTCGACGGCGCGATGCTGTTCTATCGCTCGGTGTTCGGCTTCGACGCCGAGCCGGCGTTCGAGCTGATCGATCCCTATGGGCTGATCCAGAGCCGCGTGGTCGAAAGCCGCGAGCGCACGATCCGTCTGCCGCTCAACGCCTCGCAGGCTCCCAATACGACGACCGCGCGCTTCGTGGCGGACTACCGCGGCGCGGGCGTCCATCATATCGCGATCGCGACCGACGACCTGTTCGCAACCATCGAACGCATGCGCGCACAACAAGGTGCCGCTGCTCGACATTCCGGGCAACTATTACGACAATCTCACCGCCGTCCACGATCTGCCGGCCGAGCGGATCGCGCAGATGCGACGCCTCTCGATCCTCTACGACCGCGGCGCCGGCGGCGAGTTCTTTCACGCCTATACGCGAGCCTTCGACCATCGCTTCTTCTTCGAATTCGTCGAACGGCGGAACTATGATGGCTTCGGCGCCGCCAATGCTTCGGTGCGGCTGGCCGCGCAGGCCCTGCAGGAAAAATCCTCCCGCTGAACTTACTGGACCGAGAACGCGAGGCTACCGTGAAGCCGATTGCCGACCTGTCGCTCAACCTCGCCACCGTGAGCCGGCAATGGAAGCTGCGCGAAGCCGTAGCGGCGGCGGCGCGGCACGGCTTTGCGGGGGTCGCGCCATGGCGCGACATGGTGTCCGAGGCCGGGACGGCCGAGGCCGCCCGCGTCTTCAAGGGGAGCGGACTGCGCGTCACCGGCTATTGCCGCGGCGGCCTGTTTCCGGCCGCCGACGCGGCCGGGCGGCGAGCCGCGATCGACGACAACAAGCGCATGATCGACGAAGCGGCGGAAATCGGCGCCGAATGCATCGTGATGATCGGCGGCGGGCTGCCGAAGGGTTCGCGCGATCTGCCGGGCGCGCGGCGCATGTTCCGCGAGGGGCTTGCCGCCGTCCTGCCGCACGCGCGCGCCGCCGGGATCGCGCTCGCGCTCGAGCCGATGCATCCGATGTATGCGGCCGATCGCGGCTGCGTCTCGACGCTCGGCGAGATGAACGATCTGTGCGATCAGCTGGGCGAAGGTCTCGGGGTTGCGATCGACACCTACCACGTTTGGTGGGACCCCGATCTCGCGCGCGAGATCGCGCGCGCCGGCAAGCGCATCATCAGCCACCATATCTGCGACTGGCTGGTGCCGACCCGCCATCTGCTGACCGACCGCGGCATGATGGGCGACGGCGTCATCGATTTTCCCGCGATCCGCCGCATGATCGAAGCCGCCGGCTATCGCGGCATCCAGGAGGTCGAGATCTTTTCCGACCACTGGTGGAGCCGCCCGGGCGACGAAGTTCTCGCGCTGGCGATGGAGCGGTTCCGGACGGTATGCCAGGTGTAGCTTGCCGGATGTCGTTGCGCGGCGTCCGCAGGATGCCGAAGCAATCGCATGCCGTAACGCGGCAGATGGCTCGGCTTTGCTCGCAGACAGTGGGAGCAGGGACCGCGGAAACGTATCACTCCGCCGCGACGCGCATCGCGAGGTCGATCGGCGACAGCTCGATCTGCTCGCCGGCGCGCGCCACCAGCATGTGGTTGGTCGGCACCGGGTTCCAGACTTCGCGGTCGTCGTCGAGCGGCTCGGACGCGATCAGCAGGTCGCTTCCCGACGACCGGTAATACAGCGTGTTGGCCTTGTCGTTGGCCGAGAAACGAAACGCATAAAGATTGCGGCCGTCGGTCAGCGCGGAGGTGAACCGCAGGGGCTCCTTGTTCGATCGCCCCATCTCGGCGAGCGTCGCGAGCGTGCGCAGCGTCGCGCCGATCGGGTCGCGCTCGACGCCCGCCCCCAGGATGGCGAGAAACACCGCCTCCGAATCCGTGGTGCCGATGCGCGAAGCATACAGCGCGTCGGGGATCAGCGCCTCGACCTTGCGGCGCACCCGCGACCAGTTGCCGACTTCACCGTTGTGCATGAACATCCAGCGGCCGCACACGAACGGGTGGCAGTTCGGCCGCGTGGTCGGGGTCGAGGTGGCGGCCCGCACATGGCCGAAGAACAGATGCGAACGGATATGACGGCACAGATAGCGCAGGTTCTCGTCCGACCAGGCCGGGCGGACCTCGCGGTAGAGGCCGGGTTCGGCATGCTCGCCGTACCAGCCGAGCCCGAATCCATCGCCATTGGTGGCGGCGGTCGAACTCGAGCGCGCGGATGCTTTGCTCGACCAGCGAGTGGGCCGGCGCGGTGACGTAATGCTCGAGCGGGATCGTTTCACCCCGATAGGCAATCCAACGGCACATGTTGTCTTCCGTCTGCCGTCAATGCGGCGCTTGACGCGCGCATCCGAATCTCGGTCCGAAGCTTAGTCCAAAATCATGGTCCCGAGAGGCTAAAAGCGCGTTACCGGCAGGACTTTTGTTGTTTGGGGCTCCGTTTGCCCCGGAATCTTGTTGGTTTTCGGGCACCGGAAGGGTCCAAACGGCGTTTCTATCGCGCCCGCCACACGAACGCGGCACTCACCACGTAGTTCCACACGGCCCCCATCAGCGCCCCGCCGAGCCCGGCGATCCACCATTCGGGGTCATAGTCGTAGATCCAGGTCGCCACGCCCACATTGGAGACGGCGCCGACCGCACAGATGACCTCGAACCGCAGCAGGCCGGTGACGAATGGCCATCCGGCGAGGCGCTGGTCGCGGTACGTGAGCGCATTGTTGAGCACGAAGTTCCAGGTGATCGCCGCCACGGTGGCGATCGCCTGCGCGGGACCGAACGCGACAGCGCCCAGGTCGAGAGCGGCGGCCAGCGCCGCCATGTGGATGAAGACGCCGGTCAGCCCGACGAAGCAGAACATCAGGAAGCGAAACGACACCGCGTCGCTGGTGAGCTTGGCCACCACCAAAGCGAAGAAGTCGAGCACGATGCGGGCATCGAGCTTGCTTTCGCCGTGCTGACGCTCGCGAAACACGTAGGGCAGCTCGGCGATGCGCAACGACCCACGCGACGTTGCGACGATATCGAGCAGAATCTTGAAACCCTGGCTCGACAGCGCGGGCGCGAGCTCCTCGACGGCGACACGCCGGACCATGAAAAATCCGCTCATCGGATCCGTCAGATCGATTTTGAGCAGACGGCGGGCGAGCCCGGTCGACCAGCGGCTGTAGGCCGCG
Source organism: uncultured Pseudomonadota bacterium (assembly GCA_963791155.1). GTDB lineage: Bacteria > Pseudomonadota > Alphaproteobacteria > Rhizobiales > Xanthobacteraceae > JAVDCA01. Next base: position 26,887 of record CAWBRI010000004.1, on the reverse strand, counting down.
CGCCGGCCCGCCAGGCCCTCGGCCGAGCCCGCCCTCACATAGCGGCTCGCCACCGCGAGATCGACTTCGCCCTGGCGCAGGCGCGCCAGCATGCCGGCGAGCAGCGTCTCATCGTGCTGGAGGTCGGCGTCCATGACCGCGACGTAGCGCGCCTGGCTCGCCAGCATGCCCTCGAGGCACGCGCCCGCGAGACCGCGCCGGCCGATGCGGCGGATGCAGCGCACCCGGAGGTCGGCTTCGCCGATCGCGCGCGCCGCGGCCGCGCTGCCGTCGGGCGAATTGTCGTCGACGAAAATGACCTCCCAGTCGACCCCTTCGAGCGTGTGCTGAAGGCGGGCCACCAGCAGCGGAATGTTCGCCCGCTCGTTGAAGGTTGGTACGATGACGCTGAGCTCGGGGGCCGGGCGGGCCGGCGCGCGCGCGGGCGGCGCGGTGTGGGCCTCGGCCAATACGCTGTCCATCTCAACCCGCCGTTTCGTCGCCGTCGCATGCCTGGCGCGGGTTCCGGCGAGCCGGCCGCCGATCCGCCGAAAAGAACATGCTCGAGGGGGACGTTTCGCAAACGCCCGAATAGGTGATATCCCGGGGTCGCGCGACATTCAATGCGGCTCTGGTTCCGGCTTTCGATGGCTTCGTCTCCTTGCGTCGGCGTCAACGCGGCGCTCGACCGTCCGGTCAAATCCCTCATGGCGGCGCTCGCCGATCCCGGCCGCCGGGAACGCACCGTCGTCGTGGTGCTCGCCGCCTATTGCGGGCTGTGGACCCTCTACGGGACGATCGCCAAGGGCAGCCAGGACATCCATTTCGACATGGGCGAAATGGTCGCGTGGTCGCGCGAGATCGCGTGGGGGACCCCCAAGCATCCGCCGCTCGGGGCTTGGGTGGTGCGGGCCTGGTTCAGCGTCTTTCCGCTTGCCGACTGGGCCTATTACCTGCTCGCGATGGCGCTCGCCTCGCTCGCGCTGTGGATCGCCTGGACGATTTTCGCGCGTTATCTCGACGGCGAGAAGCGGGTCGTGGGCCTCGCTTTGCTCACGATGGTGCCGTTCTTCAACTTTCATGCCCTGAAGTTCAACGCCAACACGGTGATGATCCCGTTGTGGGCGGCCACGACGGCGTTGTTCCTGCGCTCCTACGAGACGCGCCGCGCCGGCATCGCGGCGCTCGCCGGATTGGCGGCGGCGGCCGCGATGCTGGGCAAATACTGGTCGATCGTCCTGCTGCTCGGGCTCGGGCTTGCGGCGCTCGCCGATCCGCGCCGCGCCGCGTATTTCCGTTCCCCCGCGCCCTGGGTGACGATCGCGGTCGGCGCCGTGGCGCTCGCCCCGCACGCCGCATGGCTCTACGCGCATGATTTTACGCCGTTCGCCTACGCGATGGAGTCGCATCCCGGCACGCTGCTCGAGAGCGTGCGGTCGGGACTTGCCTATGTGGCGGGCGCGGCCGCCTATGTGGTGTTGCCGGTGGGGCTCGCCATGATGGCGGCGCGGCCGTCGGCCGCCGCGATCCGCGACACCCTGTGGCCGCGAACGCCGGACCGCCGGCTGGTCGCTCTGGCGTTCTGGCTGCCCCTGGGGCTGCCGATCGGGTTCGCGGTCGCGGCCCAGGAGCTGATCATCTCATTGTGGTCGATGGGCAGCATGACCTTGCTGCCGGTGGTGCTGCTGTCGTCGCCGCGCATCACGGTGCCGGCGCTCGGCGCCCGACGCATTGTCGCCTTCGCGCTCGCGCTGCCGCTGATCGCGCTTGCGGCGTCGCCCCTGATCGCGATCGTGATCCACCGGCAGGGCGTGCCGAATTACGCATCGCACTACCGGCTGCTCGCGCAAGCGGTGGAAAAAGCCTGGCGCGATACGACCGACCGGCCGTTGCGGCTGGTCGGCAGCTACAACAACCTGCTCAACGGCACGACTTTCTACTTCCAGGATCGCCCCTCGACCTTCGAGATCGTCAATCCGTATCTCACGCCATGGACCGATGAGGCCCGGGTCGCCCGCGCCGGCATCGCGCTGGTGTGCCCGGCGGAGGAAAGCCCCTGCATGGAAGCGCTCGCGCAACGCGCGGCCCGCGCTCCGACGGGCCGCCGGGTCGAGGTGGAGATATCGCGCCGCTATCTGGGCGGTGCCGACAAGCCGGACCGGTTCGTCATCGTGACAGTGCCGCCGCCGGAGTAGAGCTTTGCCTCGCTGCGAGAAGCGCGAACAAGCAATCTCGGCCGTCCAGCGGTGCCGGCCGAAGATTGCTTCGCGGAGCCTGTCCTCGGGCTTGCCGGAGGCAAGTCCCCGGGGGCTCGCAATGACGAACTATCAATAACGATAATGATCCGGCTTGAAGGGGCCCGCGGCCGGCACGCCGATATAGGTCGACTGCTTGTCCGAAAGCTTCGTGAGCTTGACGCCGATCTTGCCGAGATGCAGCCGCGCGACCTTCTCGTCGAGATGCTTGGGCAGCGTGTAGACCTTCTTGTCGTACTTGCCCGGATTGGTCCACAGCTCGAGCTGCGCGATCGTCTGGTTGGTGAAGGAGGACGACATCACGAAGCTCGGGTGTCCCATGGCGTTGCCGAGATTCACCAGCCGGCCCTCGGACAGCAGGATGATGCGCTTGCCGTCCGCGAACTCGATCTCGTCGACCTGCGGCTTGACGTTGTGCCACTTGAAGTTCTTCAGCGCTCCTACCTGAATCTCCGAGTCGAAATGGCCGATATTGCATACGATGGCGCGGTCCTTCATGGCGCGCATGTGCTCGATCGTGATGACGTCGATATTGCCGGTGGCGGTGACGAAGATGTCGGCGCGCGGCGCGGCGTCCTCCATGGTGGTGACCTCGTAGCCCTCCATGGCGGCCTGCAGCGCGCAGATCGGATCGACCTCCGAGACCAGCACGCGGCAGCCGGCCTGGCGCAATGACGCGGCCGAGCCTTTGCCGACGTCGCCGAAACCAGCCACCATCGCGACCTTGCCGGCCATCATCACGTCGGTGCCGCGGCGGATGCCGTCGACCAGCGATTCGCGGCAGCCGTAGAGATTGTCGAATTTCGATTTGGTGACCGAGTCGTTGACGTTGATGGCCGGGAACAGAAGCTTGCCTTCCCGCTCCATGACGTAGAGCCGGTGGACGCCGGTGGTCGTCTCCTCGGTGACGCCCTTGATGTTCTTCGCGACCTCCGTGTACCAGCCCGGCTTGTCCTTGAGGCGCTTCTTGATCGCCGCGAACAGCACCTCTTCCTCTTCGTTGCTCGCCTTCTCGAGGAAGGCGGTGTCGCCCTTTTCGGCGCGCAATCCGAGGTGCACCAACAGGGTGGCGTCGCCGCCGTCGTCGAGGATCATGTTGGGCGTGCCGCCATCCGCCCACTCGAAGATCCGGTGGGTGTAGTCCCAGTACTCGACCAGGCTCTCGCCCTTGACGGCGAACACCGGCGTTCCGGCGGCCGCGATCGCCGCGGCAGCGTGATCCTGCGTCGAGTAGATGTTGCACGAGGCCCAGCGCACGTCGGCGCCGAGCGCCGTCAGCGTCTCGATCAGCACCGCGGTCTGGATGGTCATGTGCAGCGAGCCGCAGATGCGGGCGCCCTTGAGCGGCTGCTTCGGCGCCGAACTCCTCGCGCGTCGCCATCAGGCCCGGCATCTCGATCTCGGCGATGGCGATCTCCTTGCGGCCCCACTCGGCGAGCCCGATGTCCTTGACGACATAGTCCTGGTCCTTAGGGGCGGCTTTCTTGACGGTCGCTTGCGGGGTCATGGCGGTCCTTGGCTGGCGGGAGGAAAGGGCGCGCGCCCGCATTGGGCCGGCGCCGGTTGGGCGCCCCTATAGCAGGGCCCGGGGCGGCCTGCAACGACATATAAAGATTTCTTTATGTCCCGGCCGCAAGCCGACGTGGCGACGAGGTTATTCGTCCTCGCCGAATCGGCTGGAAATCAGCGCATCGAGGGCCGCGATGACCGCCTCCGCATCCTTGCCGGTGGCCTCGACCGTAATGTCGGTGCCGGGCGCGGCGGCCAGGAACATCAGCCCCATGATCGAGGTCCCGCCCACGGTCTCGCCGCAGCGGGTGACGCGGACCTTGGCGTCGAATTTCTCCACGGTCTGCACGAATTTGACCGACGCGCGGGCGTGCAGCCCCTTCTCGTTGACGATGCGCATCACGCGCACGATCGCGTCGGCCGCCGACGCCGGTGCGTCGGGGCATTCCTCCTCGAGGGCGCGCGATTCGGTCATTTCCCGGCAAGCACCCGGCTTGCGATCGTGATGTATTTGCGCCCGGATTCCTGCGCTGCGGTGACCGCCTCGGACAGCGGGCATTCGGCGCGGACCTTGGCGAGTTTGACCAGCATGGGCAGATTGATGCCGGCCAGCACCTCGACCTTTGGCCGGCTCATCACCGAAATCGCCAGATTGGACGGGGTGCCTCCGAACATATCGGTCAGGATGGCGACGCCATCGCCGCTGTCGACGCGCTTGACCGCCTCGATAATGTCCTTGCGACACTGCTCGCCGTTGTCGTCTGGTCCGATGGTCACCGCCTCGATCTGCGATTGCGGTCCAACCACATGCTCCAGGGCCGCGCGGAACTCGACGGCGAGCCGCCCGTGGGTAACGATCACAAGACCGATCATCGAAACTCCCCGCGGGCGCCATTATGCCGGGATGCGCCGCACGAAAGGGCCACATTCATGACCATCCGAGCCCCAAAGCGCAAGGGCCCCTCCGGTCTATCTAGGTACAATGCTGCATTGCGGCAACACTAGGCTCGTGGCCCGCTGGCTGGCCGGCTGGGGGAGATCGACGCTACCCCGGACATGGTTAATTTTCCCCGCCTCAGGCACGCAAACCGCCGCGTTGGCGGCCTCAGCGCACCGCTGTCGTCGAAAGCGCGGCGAGCACGATGGGAAGCGGGTCGACACCCGGTGCGACGGCGACCCGGGGCACTTGAATACCCTCAATGGCGGTCTGCTGGGACGCGGTCGCCGGCAGCCGGCCGCCATCCGGGGCGGCGAGGTCCACCACCAGGCCGACCACAGCGACCGGCTCGCATGGCAGACGCTGTATGCCGAGGCCGCGGACCTCGACCAGGCCCGCGAGGGTCGCTGGCGCCCGCACCAGCAGGCGCCCATGGTGGGCTTCGAGGTGGCTGCGGTCGTCGGAGACCAGCCGGGCAAAGACCGCTTGGCCGCTGACCGCCGCCCGCAGCAGCGCGAGCGCGAGCGCCGATTTTCCGGCGCCCGAAGGGCCACGAATGAGCACTGCGCGCGCGCCGACGAGCACCGCGGAGGCGTGGACGGTCGGCGCGCGCGTCATGGCGAAGAGGATGCGGAAAAAATGGCCGCGCTATTCATCACGTTGCCGGCAAGCGCACGATGAAGCGGGCGCCGAGCACGCGGGCTGGCTCGCCGGCGCGCGCCGGTTCGGTGCGGTTCACGGCCCACAGCCGTCCGCCATGGGCCTCGACGATCTGAAGCGAAATCGACAGTCCGAGGCCGGAATTCTGCCCGAAACCCTGATGCGGCCGATCGGTGTAGAAGCGCTCGAAAATCTTCTCCATGGCGTCCGGGTTGATGCCGGGGCCGTCGTCGTCGACCGCGATCTCGACCTCGTTCTTGAGCCGGCGGCACGTGATCCGCACGGTGCCGCCGGGCGCGGAGAATGAGCGGGCATTGTCGATCAGATTGTTGACCACCTGGCCGAGGCGCGAATCGTGACCCGGCACCACGAAGGCGTTGAGTCCGCCGCCCTCGAAGGCGAGCGTGACCTTGACCGAGTCCTCCTGCTTGACCTCGTTGACGACCGCCGTGACGGTCTTGAGCAGCTTGGTCAGGTCGACCGGTCCCACCACCTGCCGCTGCATCTCGGCGTCGAGTCGGCTCGCGTCGGCGATGTCGGAGAGCAATCGGTCGAGCCTGCGAACGTCGTGCTGGATCACCGCCAGCAGGCGGCCCCGGCTCTCCTCGGTCTTGGCCAGCGGAAACGTCTCGACGGCCGAGCGCAGCGAGGTCAGCGGATTCTTCAGTTCGTGCGCGACGTCGGCGGCAAAACTCTCGATCGCGGCGATGCGGCTATAAAGCGCGCCCGTCATGTCGCGAAGCGCGCCCGACAGGTGGCCGATCTCGTCGCGCCGCCGGGTGAAATCCGGAATATCGACGCGTCCGGTCGTGCGCCTGCGCACGAGCTCGGCGGCTTCCGACAGCCGCCGCACCGGTCCCGCGATGGTGCTCGCGAGCAGCACCGACAGCAAAACCATGATGCCGGCGGCGATCAGGAACATCTTGAGGACCTTGAGCCGTTCCGCCTCGACCCTCTGATCGATGTCGCCGCCCTGGGTCGACAGCAGGAGCGCGCCGCGGACCGCGCGGAAGCGCTGCACCGGCACCGCGACACTTACGATCACGCGGCCCTGGTCGTCGAGGCGCACCATGCGCGCGTTCCGCCCGGCGAGGGCTTGGACGACTTCCGGATAGCCCTTGCCGTTTTCCGCGCCGAGCTCGCGATAGCGCGGCAGGTCGCCGCGGCTGAACCATTTGCGGATCTCGATGAAGGTGCGCTCCACCAGGCCGGGCTTTTCCGCGTTCGGCGAGGGCAGGTCGAAACCCAGCACGTCGCCGCGCCCGCTGACGCTGCGGCTGTCGATGATGAGCGAACCGTCCGGGCCATAGATGCGCGCGCGCGTATTGGTCGGCGATACGAGGCGCCGCAGCAGCGGTCCGACCCGCTCGGGATTGATCGAGAACTCGAATCCGTAGTCGTCGGGCGGTCCGTAGGTTTCACCGGCCTGAAGTTCGAGCAGGCGATTGGGATCGACGGTGATCGACGAGTCGTTTTCGACCGTCGCGGCGCCCGCGATGGCGCCGGCGATCATCTCGCCCTGCACCTGCAGGCTGCGGACGCTCGCATCGATCAGCCCGGCGCGCAACTGGCTGAACTGGAGAATGCTCAGCACGAGCGCGAGCAGGCCGAAGATGTTGAGGAAGACGATGCGGCGGGTGAGGCTGGAAAAGCTCTGGGTGACGAAGATCTGCCAGGAATGGCGGCCGAGGCCCAGGAGTCCCTCGGTGCGCAGCACGCGCCACGTCGTGCGAAAAAATTGGCCGGTGCGCTCCGCCACGCGGATCGCCGCGGCCGAGGACTGCGTGCCCCAGGCGCGGATCAGGCGGGCCGGGCGCCGCAGGCTCAGCCAGCGTCGCGCACGGCGCAACGCTTTGCCGGGACGTACCGTCTCGGCAGCGGAGCTCAAGGCTTGGGCAGTTCGATCGAGCACCCGTACCGTCCCGGTCTCGTTCGCTTCGCTCCGCCCGGCAATGTCGGCTGGCCGTCTCCCTGACAGGCGAGAACCGCCCGCTCCGGAGAGCTACATTTCCTTGAAGCGATAGCCGACGCCGTAGAGCGTCTCGATCATATCGAAGTCGTCGTCGCTCTGCTTGAATTTTTTACGCAAGCGCTTGATGTGACTGTCGATCGTGCGATCGTCGACATAGACCTGGTCGTCATACGCGGCGTCCATGAGGGCGTTACGGCTCTTGACGACGCCGGGCCGCGTGGCGAGCGCCTGCAGAATGAGGAACTCGGTGACCGTCAGCGTCACCGGTTCGGCCTTCCAGGTGCAGGTGTGGCGTTCGGGGTCCATGCGCAACAGGCCGCGCTCGAGGACCTTCGTCGAATCGGGTTCCTTCGGCAGGGTCGCGTCCTTCGGCGCGGCGCGGCGCAGCACCGCCTTGACGCGCTCGACCAGGAGCCGCTGCGAGAACGGCTTGCGGATGAAGTCGTCGGCGCCCATCTTGAGGCCGAACAATTCGTCGATCTCCTCGTCCTTCGAGGTGAGGAAGATCACCGGCATGTCGGATTTCTGGCGCAGGCGGCGGAGCGTCTCCATGCCGTCCATGCGCGGCATCTTGATGTCCAGGATGGCGAGGTCCGGCGGCGAAGTCTTGAAGCCGTCAAGAGCCGAGGCGCCGTCGGTGTACGTCATGATCCGGTAGCCCTCGGCTTCGAGCGCGATCGAAACCGAAGTCAGGATGTTGCGGTCGTCATCCACCAAAGCGATTGTTGGCATTGAGTGCCTGTCCCGTGACGGTTCCCCTTGGTGTCTAAGCCCTTCAAGCGCGGCCGAAATGTGACGGTTGCGGCTTTACCCGAAGGTGCCAATCACCAATTATGGCTGAATGTAGTCACTGCGCGGCGACTTCGCCATAAGAACCGGTTCCGGGGCCGCAATAGGCCGGATCGCCCCCAAACGGGAGTTAACCACGCCATGACCAGCGTCGAACGCCCTTTGCCCGGTGCGATGCCGGGCCGCCTCCCGGAAAACGCAACCCCGCCGGCCGACTTCGAGCCGAAAGTGCTTGCCAAGACCCTGCTGCGCGGCACCCGCGCCGGCACGCTGGCAACGCTCGACCGCAATACCGGCCATCCGTTCGCGTCGCTGGTCAATGTGGCAACCGATGCCGACGGATCGCCCCTGATCCTGGTGTCGCGTCTGTCGACCCATACGGCCAACATCGAGATCGACGGCCGCGCCTCCATCCTGCTTGCCCAGACCGGCAAGGGCGACCCGCTCGCCCATCCCCGTCTCACGGTTCTCGGCCGCCTGACGCAGATTCGCCGCGACGGCCCCGACGATGCGCGCGTGCGCCGGCGTTTCCTCGCGCGTCATCCGAAGTCGGAGCTCTACGCGGGCTTCGTCGATTTTTCGTTCTGGCGGATGAACGTCGCGTCGGCGCACCTCAATGGCGGGTTTGCGCGCGCCGCCGATCTCGCGGCCGGCGACGTCTGCACCGACCTCGCGGATGCGGCCGATCTGGTCGCCGCCGAGGCGGACGCGGTCGCGCACATGAATGCCGACCATGCCGAAGCCTGCCGGCTCTACGCGACCAGGCTGCTCGGCGAACCGGACGGGAGCTGGCGCATCACCGGCATCGACCCCGATGGCGTGGACCTCGCGCTCAATGAACGCACCGCGCGGCTCGCTTTCCCGCAGCGCGTGACCGAGCCCGGGCAGCTGCGCGAAGTGCTTGTCATGCTCGCCGGCCAGGCGCGCGCCGACTGACCGTGCGCATGAGCCGGCTGCGCGTCCTCATCCTGGGCGGCTACGGCACCTTCGGCGGCCGTCTGGCGCAACTGCTGGCCGACGAGGCGCGGATCACGCTGATCATCGCGGGGCGCGCGCGCGACAAGGCGGACGCATTCTGCGCCGGCCTTCGTGCCGACGCGACGCTCGAAACGCTCGCCTTCGACCGCGACGGCGACGTCGGGCGTGCGTTGCGGCGCGGCCAAACCCGACATCGTGGTCGATGCGTCCGGGCCGTTTCAATTCTACGCGGGCGATCCCTACCGGCTCGTGAAGGCGTGCCTCGCGCTCGGCGTCGACTATCTCGATCTCGCCGACGGCTCCGCCTTCGTCGCGGGCATCGCGCAGTTCGACGATGCCGCCAAGGCGCGCGGCGTTCGCCTCCTGTCGGGGGTCAGCAGCTTTCCGGTGCTCACTGCCGCGGTGGTGCGGCGGCTCGCGCGCGGCATGGCGCGGCTCGATAGCGTGACGGGCGGAATCGCGCCGTCGCCCTATGCGGGCGTCGGGCTCAACGTGATCCGCGCGATCGCGAGCTATGCGGGCCGGCCCGTGCGGCTCGTCCGCGACGGCCGCGCGGACGTCGGCCTCGGCTTGATCGAGACGCGGCGCTTCACCATCGCGCCGCCGGGCCGGCTGCCGCTGCGCCCGGTGCTCTTTTCGCTGGTCGACGTTCCCGATCTGCAGGCGTTGCCCGAACTCTGGCCGCAGCTGCAGATCTGTCTGGATGGGCGCGGGTCCGGTTCCCGAGATCCTGCATCGGCTGCTGAACGCGTTCGCATGGGCGGTGCGGGCCGGGATTCTGCGCTCGCTCGCGCCGTTCGCGCCGCTCATGCATGCCGCCATCAACGTGCTGCGCTGGGGCGAGCATCGCGGCGGCATGTTCGTCGCGGTCGAGGGCGTGGACGCGGAGGGACGCGGGATCGAGCGGTCATGGCATATGATCGCCGAGGGCGACGATGGTCCGCTCATTCCCTCGATGGCGGCCGAGGTGATCATCCGGCGACGGCTCGACGGCCGGCGGCCGGCCGCCGGGGCCCGCGCGGCGTTGCGCGATCTGGAATTGTCCGACTACGAGACGCTGTTTGCGCGGCGGAAAATTTTCAGCGGCACCCGGGAGCCGGCGGATGCGCAAGCGCCGCTCTACCGGCGGCTCCTGGGCGATGCCTATGCGGTGCTGCCGGTGCCGATCCAGACGATGCACGATCTCAACCACACGCTCGCCGCCGAAGGCCGCGCGACGGTCGAGCGCGGGACGAACCTCGTGGCGCGCGCCATCGCGGCCGCGTTCCGTTTTCCGCCCGCCGCCCGCGACATCCCGGTCAAGGTGGATTTCGCGCGGCGCGACGGCCGCGAGATCTGGCGGCGGGATTTCGCCGGCCATCGGTTTTCGAGCACCCAGCAGGAGGGGCGGGGACGTTTCGACCGCTTACTGTGCGAGCGCTTCGGGCCGTTTTGTTTCGGCATCGCGCTGGTGTGCAGTCCCGCCCGGCTCGATCTCGTGCTGCGCGGCTGGAGCCTGTTCGGAATTCCGTTGCCGCTCCGCCTCGCCCCCGTCGGCGCCGCGCATGAGCGCGTCGAGGACGGCCGCTTTCGCTTCGATGTCGAAATCAGGCTGCGGCTGATCGGGTTGATCGTGCGCTACCAGGGCTGGCTGGTGCCGCGGGCCGTGGCCCACGACGTCGGTCTCCCCGAGATCGGCATCTCGGGCAATTCGCACATGCCGAAAGCGGCTGGCCGGGAAGGGGATGGCGGACTGATTCGGTGAACTTGCGGATATTTTGCAGCGCCGCGACCGCCCCCGCGAACGAGGTAACCGTACCCTCAGACTCGTCTTGGCAGGCGCGCTGGCGCCGACTATAGGTCGCGCGCCCGCGCGGCGGGCGTTATAATGGCAGTCAGGCAGCCATCGGCGGCCTGTGAGGGGGCCCGGCGGTTTAGCGGCGGCCGGGCGACTTTTTGGAGGTCATCGTGCAGGAAACAGGTCTGAGGAACAGCGCTCACGGCGCTGATAAATTCGGCTTCACGGGGCTCGCGGCGGTCCACTGGAACCTGCTGGAGGCGCCGCTCTACGAGCACGCCATCACCAACCGGGAGGGCTCCGTCGTCGAGGGCGGCGCGTTCTGCGCCGAGACCGGCGTCCATACGGGCCGCAGCCCCAAGGACAAGTTCGTCGTCTGCGACGAGTTCGACCGAGAAGACCATCTGGTGGGCCAAGAACGGCAAGCTCACGCCGGCCCAGTTCGACGTCCTGCACCAGGACTTCATCGCCCATGCGAAGGGCAAGCAGATCTATGCGCAGGACCTCTACGGCGGCGCCGATCCGAAATACCGCATCAAGGCGCGGGTCTATACCGAGCTCGCCTGGCACTCGCTTTTCATCCGCACGCTTCTGATCCGCCCCGAGCGATCCGAGCTGCAGCACTACGTGCCGGATTTCACCATCCTGTGCCTGCCCTCGTTCAAGGCCGATCCCAAGCGCCACGGCGTGCGTTCCGAGACCATCATCGCGATCAACTTCTCCAAGCGCATCATCCTGATCGGCGGCAGCTACTATGCGGGCGAGATGAAGAAATCGGTCTTCACCACGCTCAATTACTATCTGCCGGCCGAAAGCGTGATGCCGATGCACTGTTCGGCCAATGTCGGCAACGCGGACGACGTCGCGCTGTTCTTCGGTCTCTCGGGCACCGGCAAGACCACGCTGTCGGCCGATCCCAACCGCACGCTGATCGGCGACGACGAGCACGGCTGGGGCCCGCAGGGCGTGTTCAATTTCGAGGGCGGCTGCTACGCCAAATGCATCAAGCTGTCGGCCGAGGCGGAGCCCGAGATCTACGCCGCCACGCTGCGGTTCGGCTCCGTCCTGGAGAACGTGGTGTTCGATCCCGAGACCCGCATCTGCGACTTCGACGACGACTCGAAGACCGAGAACACCCGTTCGGCCTATCCGCTCGACTACATCCCGAACGCGTCGCGCACCGGCCGCGCCGGAATGCCGAAGAACGTCGTGTTCCTGACGGCCGACGCCTACGGCGTGATGCCGCCGATCGCCAAGCTCACGCCGGCGCAGGCGATGTATCACTTCCTGTCCGGCTACACCGCCAAGGTCGCCGGCACCGAGAAGGGCCTGGTCGGCGTCGAGCCCGAATTCTCGACCTGCTTCGGCGCGCCGTTTCTGCCGCGCCATCCGTCGGTCTACGGCAACCTGCTGCGCGAGCTGATCGGCGTCCATGGCGTCGACTGCTGGCTGGTCAACACCGGCTGGACCGGCGGCAATCTACGGCGTCGGCCGGCGCATGCCGATCAAGGTGACGCGCACGCTGCTCACCGCGGCGCTCGACGGTTCGTTGCGCAACGCCAAGTTCCGCACCGATCCGTATTTCGGCTTCTCGGTCCCGACCCAGCTCGCCGGCGTCGAGCCGCATCTGCTCTATCCGCAGAAGACCTGGCAGAACAAGCTGGAGTTCGACCAGACCGCCCGCAAGCTGGTCGCCATGTTCCAGAAGAACTTCGTCCAGTTCGAGGAACACGTGGACGCCGACGTGCGCGCGGCGGCTCCGGAAGTGCGGATCGCGGCGGAGTGATTTTCGTCGTGGCGGCGCCCGGCGCCGCCATGATGACACGGACATGAAGCAAAACGGCGGCCGCGAGGCCGCCGTTTTTCATGGCGACGGCTTCGAAGCCGACGTCGCGAGACCCGGAGCGACCAGAAGCGCCGCCCAGTAGATCAAGGGCGCCGCGACCAGCAGGCTCGCCGTGTCGATGTAACGCGTGGCTGGAAACGTGAGAGCATGGCAGGGAGCCGGCCCGTCAGTCGCAGGCCCGCGTCACGCCGCCGCGCGCCGCGCCGGCGCGAAACGCCCGTAAAACGTCTCGCCCTTCTTTGCCATCTCCAAGATGAGCGGAGAGGGCGCAAAGCGCGGCCCGTAGCGTTTCGCGAGCTCCGCGCACAGATCGGCGAAGTTTTTCGTCCCCATCATGTCGATATAGGAGAGCGTGCCGCCGGAAAACGGCGCAAACCCGAAGCCGAGGATCGAGCCGACGTCGGCCTCGCGCACGTCGGTCAGCACTTTTTCCTCGAAGCAGCGCGCGGTCTCCAGCGCCTGGATGGCGAGCAGGCGGTGTTTCAGCTCCACAATGTCGATCGTGTCGGGATCGCGCTTCTTCGGCTGCAGGTCGGCGAGCCCGGGCCAGAGTTTCTTCGGGCCCTTGTCGGGGTAGTCGTAAAAGCCCTTGCCGTTCTTGCGGCCGAGGCGCCCGCGCGTCTCGACCAGGTCGGCGAGCAGCGCTTTCTGGCGCGGGTCGATCGCGTCCGGCCCGAGGTCGGCTTCGGTGGCCTTCAGGATCTTCCAGGCGAGATCGACCGCGACCTCGTCGTTGAGCGCAAGCGGCCCGACCGGCATCCCCGCCATGCGGCCGACATTTTCGATCATGGCGGCCGGTATGCCCTCGGCGAGCATCAGATGCCCTTCGCGGATATAGGTGCCGACCACGCGCGACGTGTAGAAGCCGCGCGAGTCGTTGACCACGATCGGCGTCTTGCGGATCGCGCGCACGTAATCGAGCGCGGTCGCGAGCGCGGCGTCGCCTGTGTTCCGGCCGAGGATGATCTCGACGAGCATCATCCGCTCGACCGGCGAGAAGAAATGGATGCCGACAAAGCGGCTCGGGTCGTGGAACTCGGCGGCGAGCGTGGTGATCGGCAGCGTCGAGGTATTCGAGCCGAAGATCACGTCGCGGCCCATCGCGGCCTCGGCCTTCTTGATCGCCTCGATCTTCACTTTGCGATCCTCGAACACCGCCTCGATCACGAGATCGCAATCCTTGAGGGAGCCGTAGTCGGCGCTCGCGGTGATTCGGGCCATCAAGGCGTCGCGATCGGCCGCGCTGGCGCGGCCCTTGTTGACCTGATCGCTGACGAGTCGCAACGACAGCGCCTTGCCTTTGTCGGCGCTCTCCTGGTCGCGGTCGATCAGCACGACGTCGAGCCCCGCATTGGCGGTGACGTAGCCGATGCTCGCGCCCATGAAGCCGGCACCGATGATGCCGATGCGCTTGAGTTTGGTCGGCGCTGCCGCGGCGGGCCGGCGGGCGCCCTTGTTGATGTCCTGCAGGGAGACGAACAGGGTGCGCATCATGTGGGCGGCTTCGGGCGAGCGCAGGATCTTCGCGAACCAGCGCGACTCGACCCGCAGAGCGAGATCGAAGGGCAATTGCAGGCCTTCGTACACCACCTGCAGGATCGCGCGCGCGGCCGGATAGTTGTCGTGGGTCTCGCGCCGATAGATCGCGTTCGCGGCCGGGAACGTCATCATGCCGGCTTTGGAATAGACCGGCCCGCCCGGCAGCCGGAACCCGTCGGTGTCCCACGGCGCCTTGGCTTTCGGATTCTGCTTGACCCAGTCCTTGGCGGCCTTGACGAGATCGGCCGCGGGCACGATCGCGTCGATCAGCTTCAGCGCCTTGGCGCGCTCGATGCGCAGCTGGTCGCCCTTGAGCAGGAATTGCAGCGCGTCCGCCGGCGCGAGCATGCGCGCGATCCGCGTGGTGCCGCCGGCGCCGGGGAAGAGCCCGATCTTGACTTCGGGCAGGCCGAGCCGCGTCTTCGGATTCTGCGCGGCGACACGGTGGTGACAGGCCAGCATGAGCTCGAAGGCGCCGCCGAGCGCGGTGCCGTTGACCGCGGCGGCCCACGGCTTTCCGGACGCCTCCAGCCGACGATAAAGCTGCGAGAGCTTGCGGCTTTCCTCGAACAGCGCGGTCGCGGCCGCCTCCGGGCCCTTGGTCCGGCCCAGGTCCGCGAACACGCGGCCGAGCCCTTCGAGCAAAGTGAGGTCGGCGCCGGCCGAGAACGTGTCCTTGCCCGACGTGATGACCGCGCCCTTGATGGCGGCGTCCTTGGCGACCTGCTCGACGATCGCGGACAGCTCCTCGATCACCTTGAGGTCGATGACGTTCATCGATCGCCCGGGACTGTCCCAGGTGACGAGCGCGATGCCGTCGCCGTCGATCTCGAGCTTGAAATGCTGGAAGGTCATCGCAGAATCCTCACATTTTCTTCCTTGTCCTTCCGGGCTCGCGGGCTTTACCCGCGCACCGGAATGACGCAAAAAAGTCTACCGCTCATCTTTCCGAGCCCGGGTAAGGCGCGCCGGATTTGTGCACATAGCGCTGATTCTTGCCGTCGCGCTCCGCCCGCATGTCGATGTCGGGATAGGTGGCGACCTCGCGCGTCGCGCGACTTCCCACTTCGAGATAGACCGCGTCGCGGCTGGTGCGGTTGATCAGGCAATGGCCATTGGCGACCCCGGCTTTCCAGCCGGCCGCGTCGCCCGGACGCAGCAGAGTCTCGCCCTCGTCCTCGACGAGCACCAGCTCGCCTTCGAGCACGTAGACGAATTCGTCCTCCGCCTGATGCCAATGGCGCTGCGAGGAGGCCGCGCCCGGCTTGAGGCGGGCCAGGTTGACGCCGAACTGATCAAGCCCGACCGCATTGCCGAGCCGCTTGCGCTCGCGGCCGGCGACGGCGCGGCGAAACGGCTCGGGGTAGCCGGTGTGGGTGTCGGTTGAATCTTGCCGATGTCGATCTTCGGCATCGCTCTCACACTCGCTCGATGATGGTTGCGGTGCCCATGCCGGCGCCGATGCACAGCGTGATCAGCGCGGTCGAAAGATTGCGCCGCTCCAGTTCGTCGAGCGCGGTGCCGAGAATCATCGCGCCGGTCGCGCCGAGCGGATGGCCCAGCGCGATGGCGCCGCCGTTGACGTTGACCTTGGCGGGGTCGAGGTCGAAGGCCTGGAGATAGCGCAGTACCACCGACGCGAACGCCTCGTTGACCTCGACCAGGTCGATATCCTTGAGGCTCATCCCGGCACGCTTGAGCACCTTGGCGGTCACGTCGACCGGGCCGGTGAGCATGATCGCCGGCTCCGAGCCGATATTGGCAAAGGCCCTGATCCGGGCGCGTGCCGTGAGGCCGGCGCGCTCGCCGATCGCCTTGTTCCCGATCAGCACCGCGGCGGCGCCGTCGACGATGCCGGACGAATTGCCGGCGTGATGCACATGATTGACCGACTCGATTTCCGGATGGGCCTCGATGGCGACCGCGTCGAAGCCGGCGAGCTCGCCCATCTGCACGAAGGCCGGCTGCAGGGCGGCGAGCGACTGCATCGTGGTGGTGGGCCGCATGTGCTCGTCCTTGGCCAGGAGCGTGATGCCGTTCACGTCCTTGACCGGCATCACGGAATTGTCGAAGCGCCGGTCGTCCCAGGCGCTGGCCGCGCGTTTCTGACTCTCCACCGCATAGGCGTCGACGTCGTCGCGCGAAAAGCCGTACTTCGTGGCGATCAGGTCCGCCGAGATGCCCTGCGGCATGAAATAGGACTTCAGCGCGATCGCGGGGTCGACCGGCCAGGCGCCGCCCGAGGCCCCGATGCCGACCCGGCTCATCGATTCGACCCCGCCGCCGACCGTCATGTCGTGCTGGCCGGACATGACCTGCGCGGCCGCGAAATTCACCGCGTCGAGGCCGGAGGCGCAGAAGCGGTTGATCTGCACGCCCGGCACGCCGTTGCCGTAGTCGGCGCAAAGCGCGGCGGCGCGCGCGATGTCGCCGCCCGCCTCGCCGACCGGATCGACGCAGCCCAGAATCACATCGTCGACGAGTGTGGGATCAAGCTTGTTGCGGTCCTTGATCGCCGCCAGCGTCTGGGTCGCCAGGTTGAGCGCCGTCACCTCATGGAGGGCTCCGTCCGCCTTGCCGCGGCCGCGCGGCGTGCGCACGTGGTCGAAGATGAAGGCGTCGGGCATGAAACTCTCCAAAATTTGCGGCGTCACACCGGGCACCGGGATCCGGCTTTAGGCCGGTCCGAGGGTAAGCCTGCCCCCGGCGTCCGCGTCCTGCTTTGCCGAAGCCAGACGGGGAATGCCGGTACTCGGCGACTCGCGCCGGCCCGGCCATGACGACTCGATAGGCCTATTGCGCGCGCCTCACAATCCCCTTGCGATCAGCAGCTTCATGATCTCGTTCGTCCCCGCATAGATGCGCATCACGCGGGCGTCGCGGTAGAGGCGCGAGATCGGATATTCGTCCATATAGCCATACCCGCCGAACAGCTGCAGGCAGCGATCGGTGATCTTGCCCAACAGGTCGGTGAGCCAGTATTTGGCCATCGAGGCGGTCGACGTGTCGAGCTTGCCCTCGAGATGCTGCGCGATGCAGTGGTCGAGGAACACCTGGGCGACGGTCGCCTCGGTCTTGCATTCGGCGAGCACGAACTGGGAGTTCTGGAATTCGATGATCTTGCGGCCGAACGCCTGGCGCTCCTTGGTGTAGGCGATCGTAAGGTCGAGCGCGCGCTCCATCATCGCCATGGCGTGGATCGCGACGATCAGGCGTTCTTGCGGCAGCTCGTGCATGAGTTGGGCGAAGCCCTGGCCTTCCTCGGTTCCGAGCAGGCTCGACGCCGGCAGCGCGACGTCCTCGAAGAACAGCTCCGAGGTGTCGGCGGCGTCGAGGCCGAGCTTCTTGAGCTTGCGCCCGCGCCGGAAGCCGGCCGCGTCCGCGGTCTCGACCACCATGAGCGAGACGCCCTTCGCCTTCTCGTTCGGATCGGTCTTGGCGACCACGATGATCAGGTTGGCATGCTGGCCGTTGGTGATGAAGGTCTTGGCGCCGTTGAGCACGTAGCCGTTTCCGCTCCTCTTGGCGGTGGTGCGCACGCCCTGCAGATCGGAGCCGGTGCCGGGCTCGGTCATCGCGATCGCGCCGACGAGCTCCCCGGTGGCGAGCCGCGGCAGCCAGCGCTGCTTCTGCTCCTCGGTGCCGTAATGCAGAATGTAGGGCGCCACGATGCCCGAATGGAGCGGCGCCCCGAAGGAGTCGAAGCCGCACAGGCTGAGCTCGCGGTTGATCACCGCCTCGTGCGCGAACGTGCCGCCCGCGCCGCCGTACTCTTCCGGCATCGAGGCGCACAGGAGGCCGGCGGCGCCCGCCTTCGTCCACACCTCGCGCTCATACATGCGCTGCTCGTGCCAGCGGTCGAGATGGGGCGTGAATTCGGCCCGCATGAGACGGCGTGCCTGCTCCTCCAGCAGCACGACGTCCTCGGTCATCCAGGCGGGGCGGGGGAGATTGAGGACACTCATGGGGCTTCCATCAGGCTGTCGAAAAGTTGCCGCGACAACGTCGCCGCCGTCACGTCTTGACGGCGCCCAGCTTCTTCTGCACCCGTTCGTCGAACCGCTCGACATTGACCACCACGCGTTCGTGGAAGCCTCCGCCGATCGTCTCCTTCTCGTCGCGCGCCTCGACCTCGAAGCGCAGCCGCCGGCCCTCGACGCCGACGAGCCGTGCGCTGGCGACGATGCGCATGCCGACGGGCGTGGCCGCGTGGTGGGTGACGTCGAGCCTGATCCCGAGGCTTTGAAACCCTTCCGGCAGCATCGCCTCGACCGCGTCGAGCGCGGCGGCTTCCATCAGATTGATCATCACCGGGGTGGCGAGCACGCGCACCCGTCCGCTCCCGATCCGCGGCGCCGTATGGGCGTCTGCGACGATGAGCTCCGCGGTGCCTTGGCGTCCGACCGGCAGATGCGAGAAATCAACCATGGGGCGAGCCTAGCCTTACTGCGTCATTGCCCGCGCAAGCGGGCAATCCGGTAGACACCGCCCTCCGTAAATACGCGCTACGTTGCCGCGGCGAAATCACGGAGTACTGGATCGCCCGCTGGAGCCGGCACTCGGACGGCGCGAAGCGGCGATCCGGGTGCGGGCGATGACGGAGCAACAATAGCGGCAAATGACGCAGCAAGACTAGCGCATGATCCCGAAAAAGCCTGCCCCGGACTTGATCCCGGGTTGACCGACGGTTCAGACAAGTTCATGCGCAAAAGCTAGAACGCCTCCGCCGGCAGTTCCATGGTGCTCGTCGCGCCCGCCCGGATGCGGGCGAGGTGCGCGCCGGTCTCCGGCAGCAGGCGCTCGACGAAGAAGCGGCCGGTGACCAGCTTGGCGTTCATGCGATCGCCCGCCCCGTCGGGGCCCGAGGCGAGCTTCTGTTTCGCGGCTTCCGCCATGCGGGCCCACATATAGCCGAGCGCCACCAGACCGAAGAGATGCATGTAGTCGGTCGCGCCGGCGCCCGCATTGTCGGGCTTGGCGAGCGCATTCTGGGCGAACCACATGGTGGCCTGCTCCAAATGCCCGAGCGCCTTGCCGAGCGGCTCGACATAGACCTTGAGCGCCGCGTCGCCGGCGTGCTCCTTCATGTAGCCTTGCACCTCGGCGAAGAACGCCGTGATGGCGCGCCCTCCGTCCTTGGCGAGCTTGCGCCCCACTAGGTCGAGCGCCTGGATGCCGTTGGCGCCCTCATAGATCATCGGTATGCGGGCGTCGCGCACGAACTGCTCCATGCCCGATTCCTTGATGTAGCCGTGGCCGCCGAAAACCTGTTGCGCCGCCACGGTGTTGGCGAAGCCCTGGTCGGTCAGCACGCCTTTGATGACCGGCGTGAGCAGGCTCATATGGTCGTCGGCGGCCTGCCGTTCCTTGGCGTCGTTGGAGCGGTGCGCGACGTCGCTCTTGAGCGCCGTCCACATCACCAGCGCGCGCGCCGCCTCGTTGAACGCGCGCATCCCCATCAGGGCACGGCGCACGTCCGGATGCACGATGATGGGATCGGCCGGCTTGTCCTTGAACTTCGCGCCGGTGATCGCGCGCCCCTGCAGGCGGTCCTTCGCGTAGGCGACCGCGTTCTGATAGGCGACCTCCGACAGCGCCAGTCCCTGCACGCCGACGCCGAGCCGCGCCTCGTTCATCATCGTGAACATGGCGTGCAGGCCCTCGTTTTCATGGGCGACCAGCCAGCCGGCCGCGCCGTCATAGTTCATGACGCAGGTCGAATTGCCGTGAATGCCCATCTTCTCTTCGATCGAGCCGCAGCTCACGCCGTTGGGCGCGCCGAGCGAGCCGTCCGGGTTGGGCACGAATTTCGGCACCACGAACAGCGAAAGACCCTTGGTGCCGGCGGGCGCGCCTTCGATGCGCGCCAGCACGAGATGCACGATATTGGGGGCGAGATCGTGCTCGCCGGCGGAGATGAATATTTTTGTGCCCGTGATCCGGTAGCTGCCGTCGGGTTGCTTGACCGCCTTGGTGCGGACCAGGCCAAGATCGGTCCCGCACTGCGGCTCGGTCAGATTCATGGTGCCGGTCCACTCGCCGGTGATCATCTTCGGCAGATAGAGCGCGTGCAGTTCCGGCGTCCCGTGGACGATGAGGGCCGCGATCGCGCCCTGGGTCAGGCCCGGATACATCGAGAACGCCATGTTGGCGGAGGCGAGGAATTCGTTGACCGTCTGGGTCAGCACGGTCGGCAGGCCCTGGCCGCCGAACTCGGTCGGCACCGAGATGCCGATCCAGCCTCCCGCGACGAGCGTGCGGAAGGCGTCCTTGAAGCCGTCCGGCGTGGTCACGCGGCCGTCGGCATGGCGCTTGCAACCTTGCGTATCGCCGACCGCATTGAGCGGGGTCAGCGCGTCCTCGCAAAACTTGGCTGCTTCGCCGAGAATTGCCGCGATCAGGTCGGGCGAGGCGTCGGCAAAGCCGGGCAGGTTGGCGTAGCGCTCGATATGGAAGACGTCGCTCAGCAGGAACACGACGTCATCGACGGGGGCCTTGTAGACCGGCATGGCCTGCTTCCTCGACTGTCAGACAGAATGGAGCGCAGCGGGTCATTCGCGGTGCTCCCCCACCCGCGAATCGCATGAGCATGGCGCAGGCGGTTTACACCTAGATTAAAGGCCGATTGAGGCTCGCGCCCGGCGGCGCCCTAGCAGGCTACCGGCGCGGGACCCTGATAGGGTCGCGGCAGGTATTATTAACCGCCTGTTTACCGCAAATCGCAAAAAGTCTGCTCCAGGACAGCGGGTTGGCGCGCCTCCAATGGCCGGTTGACGACTATCGGCCCCGATCCACGGGATCCGGTCCGCCGTGTCCGCGGCCGGGAATACAGGTGGAAGAATGAGATCGGCGCCGTGGCAGGTGAAGGGCATCGACCCCGAGGCACGGTACACGGCCCGTGAGGCCGCTCGCCGGTCCGGTGTCTCGGTCGGCCAGTGGCTCAATTCGGTCATCCTCGAGCAGGCCGCCGATGAAGGTTTCCCCCCCGACGAGGCCGCGAGGCGGGGATATCCTGGCGAGGATCTGGCTGCGATCAACGAACGGCTGGATGATCTCAGGCGCCAGCTCGCGCAGCTGGCGGAACATCACCTCGGCCCGGGCCGGCCCGCCGACGAAGACACCTCGCACCGGATCGCGGCGGCGATCCTGCGGCTCAATGGCCGGCTCGACCAGATCATCGCCGAGGGCCGCACCGCCTCGCGCACGCTCGAACAGCGGGTCAACGGCGTCGACCGTGTGCTCGCCGGCCTGAGCCAGGAACGCCTGCGCGGCCCCCATATGGGCGGCGAAGCCGCCGCCAATGCGGGCCGCGAAGCCCCGGCCCCTGTGGGCGGCGAACCGGCTGGCATGGATCAGGCGGTGGCCGAGATCGCGGCGCGGCAACGCGCGCTCGACGGCGAATTCGCGGCGCCGCCGTCCGCCGCCTTTCAGCACGCCGCTCGCGCGCCCGTGGGGTGCCGCGCCGATGATGCGGTCGACGGTCTGCGCAAGGATCTGGCCGATATCGGCCGGTCGCTGTCCGCGGCGATGCCGCGCCACGCCGTCGAGGCGCTCGAAACAGAGGTGCGTGCGCTTGCGGGCCGGCTCGACGCCGGACGCCAGGCGGGCGTCGACGCGGCGGCGCTCGCCGGCCTCGAGCAGGGATTGCGCGAAGTCCGCGATGCCTTGCGGGGCCTGGCGCCCGCCGAAAGCCTGGTCGGCTTCGAACAGGCGGTGAAGGCGCTGTCGGGCAAGATCGACACGATTGCGGCCGGTCGGGACGACCCCGCCGGCCTGCGGAAGCTGGAGGCCGCGATCTCGTCCCTGCGCGGCATTGTGGGTCAAGTCGCGTCCGGCGATGCGCTCGGGGCGCTCGCCCAGGAGGTGCGCGCGCTCGCCCTCAAGATCGAACAAGGCGTATCGGCGTCGGGAAGTCCGGATATTCTCAGAACGCTTGAAATGCGGATTGGGACCATCGCGGACGCCATCGAGTCGGTTCGCGCCCAAAGCGGTCGCGCCGTGTCGCCCCGTCTCGATCAGCTGGTCGAATCGCTCAACGACAAGCTCGAGCGCATCCAATCCTCGGCCGGCGACCAGCTGTCGCGTGGCGATCAGCTCGTGCTCGGCGGCCTCGAAGACCGCATCGCCAAGCTGGTGGAAAAGCTCGACGCCTCGGAAGGCAGGCTCGGTCACCTCGCGGCGATCGAGCGCGGCATGGGCGAGCTCCTGGTCCACCTCGAAGGGCTGCGCGCCAGTCCGCCCGCCGCGGCATCGCAAGCCGGGCGGGCCGAGCCGCCGCTCGCGGCTCCCGCCGGGGCCGCCGTCCCGGTGGAGGAACTCGGCCACGACGTCGCCGAATTGAAGCACGCCCAGGCGACGGTCGAGCGGCGCACCCAGGAGTTGCTCGAAGTCGTGCATGGCGCGATCGAAACCGTGGTCGACCGTCTCGCCACGATCGAGACCGATATCCGGAAAGACCAGCGCGGCGATGCTCCGGCTCCGTCGGCGTCGCTTCCGGCGCCGCCGCCCGCGCCGCCGCCCGCGGTACAGCCGCCGCCGGTCCGGCCGTCAGCAGCCGCATCCCCGCCCTCCGTCCCCGCCGCGCAACGCGCGGCCGGCGCACGGCCGGCGATCAATCAGAGCCTTCCGCACGATCATCCGCTGGAGCCCGGCTCGGGGCCGCCGCGTGTCCGCCCGGCGGGGAGCGGAGTTGCGAGCAGCCCGGCGAACCCTGCGGCCAGCGCGGCCGATCGCGTCGCCGCCTCGGAAGAGCCGCTGCGCGCCGCCAAGGGCGCGGTCGCCGAGCCAGAGTCGAAATCGGGCTATCTGCAGGCCGCCCGCCGGGCCGCCCAACTCGCGTCGCAGAACGCGGGACGCCGCGAACTCGCGGGCGCGACCGATCCGGAGGCGCTCGGAAGCAAGCTCTCGCAACGGCTGAAGGCCGTCTTCGTCGGCATCAGCGTGGCCGTGCTCATCGTGGTCGCGCTGCGCTATGCGGCGAGCTACCTGGAGTCCGCGGAGCTTGCGCTGCCGGGCGCATCGGTGCTGGCCGAGCGAAGCGCACCGGAGCCGGTCGTCGTTGCGGCGCCGCCCAGCGCCGCGCCGCGCGCCGCCCTGCCGCGCACCCGATCCCCGCTGGCTGTGTCGGTGGAGCGGCCGGCCGATCCGGGCCTGCCGCCGCTGGCGGCGGCGAGCCCATCGCAAGCGGCCTTGCCGTTCTCGGGCGTGCCCGACATCGACAAGTCGCCGTCCCAACCGCTCGTGCCGCCCGCGCCGTCGGCGCTGCCGGCGAGCGCCGACACGGCGCGCGATGTGACGGGCGCGGTTCCGGCGCGCCCGACGCCGCGCAACGCGCCCACGGCGCCCGCGGCCCTGGCGCACGCCTTGCCGGCGACCGCGCCCGCCGTCCCGGGCTCCGATCAGCTTCCGGCCGCGATCGGCGGCAAGGCACTGATCGCGGCCGGCGCCGCAGGCGATCCCGCCGCCGCCTTCGAGATCGCGACCCGCTACGCCGAAGGCCGCGGCGTGCCGCAGAACTTCCCGGAGGCCGCCGTCTGGTACGAGCGCGCCGCCAAGGGCGGCCTCGCGCCGCGCGGTCTTCCGGCTCGGCGCGCTGTACGAAAAAGGCCAGGGCGTGAACAAGGACCTGCAACGAAGCGCGCCGGCTCTATCTGGCGGCCGCCGAGAAGGGCAACGCCAACGCCATGCACAATCTCGGCGTGCTCTACGCCGAAGGCATCGACGGCAAGCCCGACTTCAAGACCGCGGCGCAATGGTTCCGCAAGTCCGCCACCTACGGCGTCGCCGACAGCCAGTACAATCTCGCGGTCCTCTATGCGCGCGGCATCGGCGTCGAGCGCAATCTGGGCGAGTCCTACAAATGGTTCGCGCTCGCCGCCAAGGGCGGCGACCCAGACGCCGGCAAGAAGCGCGACGAGATCGCGGCCCGGCTCGACCCGCAGACGCTCGCCGCGGCGCGCCGCGCGGCCGAGACCTGGGTCGCGGACCGGCAGCCCGAGGAGGCCACTCACCGTCAAGGCGCCGGCCGGCGGCTGGGATCAGGCCGCAGCCTGCCCGGCGCAAGCCGAAGCCGCGCCCGCGCGCCGCAGGCGCGCGCCGACCGCCGACCGCTCTGAGTCTCCGATCCCGCCTGGCGGTAAAATCGCCTTGCGTATCGCGACGCGAGCGATGTACGGCTTGACGCGGTCGCCGCGTTGACGGCGATCCGGACATTCCAGGTTTCCGGAGCGCGTCCCGATCGGGTTGAATCGGAATGCGCTCGCGGTGTCGCATGTTCGGTCGCATTGTCTAGGGCGAACCGGTATCCACTTCGCCGGAAAATGCTCCTCGGGTCGGCCCGGAGGGATCTTCGTGCCGGCGGATGACGCCCGTGCAAATCTACCTTCCGATCGCCGATCTGCCGGTCAACGTCTTCGTCGTCTTCGCGATGGGGATCGCGGTCGGATTCATCTCCGGCATGTTCGGCATCGGCGGCGGCTTTCTGATGACGCCGCTGCTGATCTTCATCGGCATCTCGCCGGCCGTCGCGGTGGCCACGGTGTCGAGCCACATCGCGGCGTCGTCGTTCTCGGGCGCGATCACCTATTGGCGCCGCAAGGCGCTCGATCTGTCGCTGGCCGCGATGCTGCTGCTCGGCGGCATCGTCGGCACCGCGGCCGGCGTCTGGCTGTTCACCTATCTGCGCGCGCTCGGCCAGCTCGACCTCACCATCTCCCTCTCCTACGTGCTGCTGCTCGGCTCGGTCGGCGGCCTGATGGTGACCGAAGGCGTGCGCGCGATCATCCGCAGCCGGCAGCGGCAAGCCGGTCGAGCTGCGCCGGCCCGGCAGCCACACCTGGTTTCACGGCCTGCCCATCAAGCTGCGGTTCAAGCAGTCGCGCATCTACGTGTCGGCGATCCCGGTCGTGGACGATCGGCTTCCTGATGGGCTTCATCGGCGCCATCATGGGCATCGGCGGCGGCTTCCTGCTGGTGCCGATGCTGATCTACTTCCTGCGCGTGCCCACCAACGTCGTGATCGGCACCTCGATGGTGCTGACCCTGGTCACCATGGCGACCGCGACCGTGCTGCACTCCGACCACCAACCATCTGGTCGACGCCGTGCTGGCGCTGATCCTGATGGTCGGCGGCGTGATGGGCGCGCAGTTCGGCGCGCGCGCCGGCCAGAAGATGCGGGGCGAGCGCCTGCGCCTGATGCTCGGCGTCCTGGTGCTCGCGGTCGGCGTGCGCTTCGCCGTCGACCTGGTGCTGGCGCCGGACGACCTCTACTCGATCCGCCTGCTGGAGGGCACGCAATGAGCGCGCGCCGCCGCTTGCGATCGCTGGCGGCGGCGCTGGCCATGGCGGGGACGCCGAGTCCGGCGCGCGGCCGAGCGGCTGGTCTCCTCGCTCTCGACCCATCGCGTCCTGATCACCTCGAACTTCACCGGCGACCGAGCTGGTCCTGTTCGGCACGGTCGAGCGCGACGCCGCGAGCGTGCCGCGGCGCGGCGGCTACGACATCGTCGCGACCGTGACCGGTCCGCGCGAGACCCTGGTGATGCGCCGCAAGGAGCGGGTGGTCGGCATCTGGGTCAATGCCGACTCGCGCACCTTCGTGCAGGTGCCGTCCTATCTGGCGGTGCTGTCGACCCGGCCGATCGAGGCAGATCGCCGCGCTCGACGTGCTGCGACGGCTGCAGATCGGCCTGCGCCGCACCCTGCTGCCGCAGCAGATCGGTCCCGACACCGCCGACGTGGTGCGCGACGATCCGTTCCGCAGCGCGTTCCTGCGGCTCGAAGCTGTCCCGCGATCTCTACGTCGACGAACCCAACGCGGTCACGTTCCTCACCCCGATCCTGTTCCGCGCCAGCATTCCGCTGCCGGCCGGGGTGCCGGTCGGCAACTACGAGGTCGACCTCAAGCTGTTCGCCGACGGCGCCCTGATCGCGCGCGGCGCCGACGCGTTCGAGATCGTCAAGTTCGGCTTCGAGCAGTTCGTCGCCGGATCCGCGGTCAACCACGGCCTGCTCTACGGCCTCGCCACCGCCGTGATGGCGCTGCTGACCGGCTGGCTCGCCTCGGTGGTGTTCCGAAAGGATTGAGGACTCTTCATTGGCGCATGATCTTGTCCGAAAAGTCTGTCAACCCCGGATCAACCCGGGGCGGGCTTTTTCGGGATCATGCGCTAGCCCAGGCAGCGCGCCGCCGCGAAAGCGTAAAGCCGCCGCTCGCCGAGCAGGTGCGCCGTGAAGGCGAGCGCGCCGAACACCTTCACGAAGGCGCGGTCGCGGATGTTCAGCCCGCCCGTATAGGCGCCGAACGCCGGCATGATCATCCGGCGGCCATCCGCGGCGAAACATTTGCGCGTCACCGTGCGGCCGCGTTGGCTGACGCGGGCGCCGGAGTGCAAGTGGCCGGCGATCTCGCCGTCCGCCGCGCCGCCAGTCGGCTCGTGGCGGAAGGTGAGGGGGCCGAGCGCGACGCTGCGGGCGAACACGCCGCCGATATCTTGGCCGGATCGGGATCGTGATTGCCGGCGATCCAGATCCAGTCGCGGCCGCGCTGCAGGCCGAGGAGCGCCGCGCGGTCGTCCGCGCCCAGCCGTGCCGGGCCCTTCGCTGTCGTGGAAACTGTCGCCGAGTGCTTATTCCCTAGCTTGATTG
>CAWBRI010000003.1:0-154177 GCA_963791155.1 uncultured Pseudomonadota bacterium | reverse complement strand
AATACAAAATATAGTGCATTTTTCACTTGAAAATTGAAATATGACACATTATCTTGTGCTTGTTGACCTTCGTGAACAATTTTGTCTCATTTTTGTGCTGAAGCGCTGACAAGCCTGAACAATTTTGACTTTTCTCATTTGCATCCCACCCGTTCCGTAGAGACTATAAACCGGTTTGAAAGACAACAGGAGCCCTCAATGAAACAGCTGGCTGCGAATCAACCCGTAAAAGTCTTGCTCAAGAATGCTTCCATCGGTGCGGTCATCAAGGTAATTGGAGTTGGCGGCGGAGGAGCAATACGATGAATCGGATGATTGCGGCTCAAGTGAAGGGTGTTGAATTTATTGTCGTCAATACGGATCTTCAGGCATTGAAAATGTCAAATGCTCCGATCAAAATCCAGATCGGGCAAAAACTCACGAGTGGTCTGGGAGCCGGCGCGAATCCGGATATCGGGCGAAAAGCGGCTCTTGAGGATACGGAACGAATGATCGAAACCCTTGAAGGAGCAGACATGGTTTTTGTGACTGCCGGCTTGGGTGGAGGAACAGGGACTGGTGCGGCTCCGATCATAGCCAGTCTTGCCTCTGAACTTGGTGCTTTGACGGTCGCGATCGTGACGAAGCCCTTTGCCTTCGAGGGCAAAAGGAGGGGGCAACGAGCTGAGCTTAGATTCAGAACTTCGTGAGTGCGTGGATCCCATGATTACCATCCCCAACGAGCGGTTGTTGCAGA
The DNA here is from genome assembly GCA_963791155.1 of uncultured Pseudomonadota bacterium. GTDB lineage: Bacteria > Pseudomonadota > Alphaproteobacteria > Rhizobiales > Xanthobacteraceae > JAVDCA01. The sequence goes on along the minus strand of CAWBRI010000003.1, from coordinate 153,441 downwards.
CCGTCCAACGCGGAACGACGCTTCAAGACGCTTTTCGGACAGCAGATGACATTTTGAGACGAGGGGTGCGGTTATTAGGACATCATCCAAGTTCCAGGTGTCATCAATGTGGATTTTGCAGATGTGAAGACGATCATGCAGGGCATGGGAATGGCGCTTATGGGAACGGGGACTGCGCGTGGTGAGCATCGCGCTACCGAAGCAGCGCAGAGAGCCATCTCTTCCCCCTTGCTTGAAGAAGCCTCGATCCAGGGTGCTCGAGGATTGTCGTTGACGTTACCGGCTCAGAAAATCTGTTGCTTCACGAAGTCAGTGAAGCCGCATCAATCATCCAACAGGCTGCCGAAGAACACGCGAACATTATTTTTGGAGCCGTATTGGATGAGAGGATGACAGATCGAAATCAAGATCACAGTCATTGCGACCGGGTTCGATAGTCAAGAGATAGAGAATCCGTGGCGATGTTGGCTTCAAATGCTCGCCATGCCAACCAGCCGGAACCCTTGAATGACCGAAGCCTCCGATGGTTCAAGCTGCCGCTGCCGCAGCCAGTTTGGAAGAAAGTTTCCATCGCAAGAAACCTTCCACCCACTCAGAAAGCGTTTGACAAGAATGATCTGGATGTTCCTGCCTTCATGAGACGCAAGCTTGCAGAATCCTAAATTGACTTCCCGAGCAAAATGGAGTCGAGCCAAGCCGACACGGTTGGCTTTTCTTGTGATTCACGTCGTCCAGATTAAGAAAAATGTGTTGAATCAGATGATTACAACACGCAAGCGGAGGCCCCCTTGGAATGCTGTGGATTGCTTTCTGGACAAGACGAAGTGATCATCGATCTGCACACGATGAGCAACCACGTCAAAAGCCCTGTTCGTTTTGAAATGGATCCGCTTGAATTATTCCTATTCTTCAAGAGCCTTCGGGCAGTAGGGGATATCACTTGGGTATTTATCATTCTCATCCCTCTACTGAAGCCTATCCTTCGGCGACCAACATTGAGGAATCTTTATCCGGATTGCACTTATTTTGTAGTTTCTTTGAAAGACCCCTTATCACCTCAGATCCGAGCATTTCAAATTGAGGACACGAAGGTGTGGGGGGTAGAGATCCACGAATTGGAATGAAGGAGAAAGGGAACAAAATGAAACCATTCAAAGTGTCGCTTGTCCATCTGGACGAAGTTTCTGTTCCAACTGAGTTTCAGAGAAGCTCAAGCGAGAGGGAGTAGATCTTTTCATCCAGGAATGCCAGACCCCCGAAGAGCTCGTCCAAGTGGCTCAAGATGCCGACGTCGTTTGGCTTCTGGGGGAGGCGTATTCTCAGCCCTGAAAAACCTCAGGCTGCTACCTCGTTGTGGCGCAATTCTCCGCAGCGGGAGTGGTACGGATAATGTTCCTGTGAATGAAGCGACTCGGCTCGGGATGATTGTCGCGAATACTCCGGAAGCTCAACACGAGCGAGTCACGGATCATACGTTGGCATTGTTATTTTCTGTGGTTCGACAAATCCCGAAGTGAAATAATGATCGCCTCATGCGGACTGGCACATGGGAGCGTGCCCGCTTCGCCCCCTACGGGCCGATGTATGGCAAGACACTGGGCTTGGTGGGGTTCGGTCAAGTTCCCCCGGACCATCTGCGAGAATCAGTGGATATGAAATGAATCTCTTAGCCTTTGATCCTTACGTCACTCCAGACGTGGTGGCACCTTCCAGATCTAAAGTTCGATATGCCAACCTTGACGATCTAATGTCTAGGTCTGATTATGTATCCCTTCATTGCCCCGCGACGCGGGAGACCTACCACTTGATCAAAGAGCGTGAATTGCGCCTCATGAAATCAACGGCCATCCTGATTAACGCCGCACGAGATCCGTCATTGATGAATCGGCTTTAATTCGTGCTTTGGAGGAAAGGTGGTTCCGGGGGGCAGGGCTCGATGTGTTCGATCCAGAGCCCAGCAGTCCTGATAATCCGTTGCTGAAACTTGAGAATGTGGTGTTCACGCCGCACATTGCCGGCTCAGGAGAAGGCGCTTCAGAGGCCCGCTGGGACCTGTCTGTAGAAACTTTGATCGATCTCTCCGGGGGCAGTGGCCACGGTCACATGTGAACAAGCAGGTTTAAGCCACGTTGGGATCTCATGGCCAGGGAGTGACCCCGTGCTTTCCGGTCCATGTTAACATTCATAGCTTGAAGCCATTTCTTGTGGAGACGTTTCTTGGACAATCCAAAATTCAATGAACCACGAGTCACGATCAACCGCGTATACACGCAGGGGCGGAGATAAAGGCGAGACAAGCCTCGTCGGTGGGCAACGTCTTCCCAAAGATGACGTTCGAATTGACGCCTACGGGACGGTTGATGAATTGAATGCCTTCGTTGGGCTTGCGGTTCAGACGGCTAATGAGTTGATTGAATCTCATCAAACTGAATGCACTCATCTCCATCCTAAATCGCATCCAGCACGAGCTGTTCAATCTTGGTTCCACGCTTGCTACCCGCTTTGAGCCTTCAACCCAAACAGCCCGGTGTGACGCCCTCTGACGTCAGCCAATTGGAAAGAGAAATCGATGAATGGAACAGCGAGTTGCCGGAGCTGCACTCCTTTGTCCTTCCCGGTGGATCTCGCTTGAATGTTGAATTGCATATTTGTGGTACCATCAGCCGACGGGCCGAACGGCTCTGCGTGGCGCTGGCTCGTCGGGACAAGATCCCGTCCGTAACGATCCAATACTAAATCGGTTGAGTGATGCTTTTTTTGTCTGGAGCCGATGCGCCCACAAAATAATAGAAAATTGAGAAACGCTTTGGGATCCGAATCAATAGCGAAGCCCTTTATGCGACAAATGATTCACAATCGGCATGGGCTGAGTAACCCTCTCCCAAGTAACTGAACTTAGAGAGCGATCCATATCGAACAGGGATTCCGGCGAGGGTGCGACCGCTTAGCGCACTGCAGGATCGGGATCCACTTCAGCTTCTCATTTCTTGCCAAGGTAAAAAGTCAACCCGACCATGACCCCGATGGGATATCCCGGTGTTGCATGAATTCGTGCAATGATGGGATCTCCTGGCGCCACGCGGAACTCGAAAATAGTTTTGAGTTTCGTAGTATTCTTTGTTGGTGAGATTGTAGATGAGAAGAGGAAGTTGACACCAAGGACGAATCGTTTTCATCATACTGAAATCTACGACAGTCAAACCTGAAGCTCGAATCGAGGCGTCTTCTCCCGTCCAATCGATAATTACTGATATAACGAAGGCGGAGTGAGCCACTGGTAGGCCTTCGAATTCGTCGAGATGGCCGGCCGCATAACACGCAGCCGCAATGGCGCCGATCGAGGTGCCGGTGATGACGTCGGGCTTGATGCCGTTCTTGACCAGCGTGCGGATGACGCCGATGTGGGCGAAGCCGCGGGCGGCGCCGCCCGAGAGCGCAAGCCCGACCGATAGCGGCTTGCCGCCCTCGGCGCGGTCAAGGTCGGCGACATCGGTAGAGCGGTCGTCACCGTTGCGCACGTCGCGTCTCAATAATTCCAGCACGGCAAATATCCAGCTCGCGGATAAGATCGGCCCTCTGCCGATCCCGCGCGAGCGGTGGATGCGACCTTGGTAAATCGGTGGCCGGTCGATCGTGACCGAAAAGCAGCTGCCGGAACATGAGGAACCGCCAATTCTGTCTCAGCGGCTCGGGCTCGAACTCTGCGTACCGCCGGTGTCACTCTTATCCGCCGCCCTTCGGCCGTGTGAGCGAGAATCTCGTTTCCGGCGTGCCGACGAAATAATCGTGATAACCGGCGCGCGCGATCGGCCGCATCGCGGCGGTATCGAGCTTGCCGTCCTTGATGAAACGATCGTCGATATAGACGCCGACCACCTGCCCGAACACGACGTAGCGCTCGGTCAGGTTCCCTGCGAGGTCGGACAGGCGCACGGTCTGCAGCCATTTGCATTCGAGCGCGCACGGCGAATCCTTGACGCGCGGCGGCCGAACCAGGCGCGAGGGCGCGGATGCCAAGCCCGTCTTTTCCATCTCGTTGACGCCGCGCGCGAACGGCGCCGAGGTCTCGTTCATCTGGTCGCGCAGGTCGTAGGTCGCGAGATTGCAGACGAACTCCCTGGTCTCCTCGGCGAAGACGACCGAATCCTTGCGTCCTTCGCTCGCAAACATCACGGTCGGCGGATGGTCGGTCAATCCGTTGAAGAAGGAGTAGGGCGCGAGGTTGATCTCGCCCTTTTGGCTCATCGAGCTGATCCAGCCGATCGGGCGGGGCGCCACGATCGCCTTGAAGGGGTTGTACGGCAGGCCATGGTCGTTCCGGGCGGTCTCGTAGAACATGGTCGTCTCACCTGCTGTAGCGTGTCACGATGTCGGACAGCGGCGGGCGCGGCCGGTCTTCCGCCCGCGCCGCCGCCCTGCCGATATGGATGAAGCCCGCGATTTTCTCGTGCGGCGCCAGCCCGAGCGCTTCGAGCGCCGGGCGGTCATAGGCGTACCACTCGGTGATCCAACTGGCCGCAAATCCGAGCGCGTGGGCGGCGAACACCAGGCTCATGGCGGCGGCGCCCGCAGAAAGCACCTGCTCCCATTCCGGGATCTTGACGTGCGGGGCGGCACGGCTCACGACCGCGACCACCAGGGGGGCGCGCGCCAGGCGCTTGCGCTCGTAGTCGATCTGCTCCGGCTTGGCGTCGGGATACCTGGCGCGGAAGGCCCGGGCAATCTCCTCGCCGGCCTCGAGCCGGGCGTCGCCATCGAACACGATGAAGCGCCACGGTACGAGCTTGCCATGGTCGGGCACGCGCGACGCGACGGTCAGCAGCGTTTCCACCTCGGAGACCGACAGGCCGGGCCCTCCGAGTTCGACCGGTTTGACCGATCGCCGGGTCTTCAAAAGGTTCAGGGCATCCTGCATGTCTCACTCCGGGACGGCCCGAGCGCCTACCACGGGGCGGCGGGGCGAGAAAGGGGCGGCTTGAAATTGCCCTGATTCCAGTCGAAAAGCCCCTTCATGAAGTGGGCCGAGGGGAATGGCGTCTGGCTGCGCGAACTGGCGGCGGCCGCGGCGATGCTGGTGGCGTTGATGTCGGGCGCGGCGTCGGCGCAGCAGCCGCGCTCCATTGTGCCGGGAGCCCAGCAATTCGCCCCGTCGGGTGGCGCCGGGGCGATCGCGCCCGGCCAGACCCTCGTCCAGCCCGGGAATGCGCCGGCGATCGTGCAGAACGGTCCGCCGCTCGCCGCGCCATCGGCCGCCATCCCGGCCGGCCAGGTCGGGCTGGTGGTGAGTGCGCGCTATGGCCGCGACTTCCCGCAGCCGATCAATTCCAACCTGGTGTGGCGGATCTATCCGGTGCGGCCGGATCAAGGCGGCGCATTCCGGCCGCTCAAGGAGGAGAAGTCCGCGACGCCGACCTTCGTGCTGGCGCCCGGCGACTACGTGGTTCACGTCACGTTCGGGCTGGCGAGCGCCGCCAGGACGGTGCATCTCAAGTCCGACGTGACGCGCGAGGTATTCGAGATCCCGGCCGGCGGGTTGCGTCTGGAAGGCCGGGTCGGCGACGTGCGCATCCCGCCCGGCCAGATTTCATTCGATATCTTCCGCGGCAGCCAGTTCGAGCCGGGCGAGAAGCGGCCGCTCGCGCCCGCCATCGTGACCGGCGACGTCGTGGTGCTGCCGGAGGGGACCTACCACATCGTCTCCAACTACGGCGACAGCAACTCGGTCGTGCGCTCCGACATCCGCGTACAGGCCGGCAAGCTCAGCGACGTGACGGTGACCCATCGCGCGGCCGTCATCATGCTCAAGCTGGTGAGCGAACGCGGCGGCGAGGCGCTCGCCAATACCAACTGGTCGGTGCTGACCCCCGGCGGCGACGTGATCAAGGAATCGATCGGCGCGTTCCCCAAGGTCGTCCTGGCGGAAGGCGACTACCGGGCGATCGCGCGCAACAACGGCAAGACCTATGAGCGCGAGTTCAAGGTGATCACCGGCGTCGACGGCGAGATCGAGGTGCTGGCGCGCTGATCTGGCGGAACCGCGCGCCGGCGCGTCGACGGGCTTCGTCGTAACATGCTCCCGTCGATCGTCCTCAAACGGCCGCCGTCTCCCGCCGCACGTCCGGCGCCACCGCCTCCTCGACGAGCGCCGCGAGCGCCGCTTCGAGCCCTGTGACCTGCTGGCCCTCCCGCCCAAGCCGGCGGATCGACACGCTGCGCCCGGCCGCCTCGTTCTTGCCGACCACCAGCAGCGCCGGCACCTTGGCGAGCGAGTGCTCGCGGACCTTGTAGTTGATCTTCTCGTTGCGCAGGTCGCCCTCCACCCGCAGGCCGCTGCGGCGCGCCGCCGCGATCACCTCGCGCGCGTAGTCATCGGCGTCCGACGTGATCGTCGCGACCACCGCCTGCACCGGCGACAGCCATAGCGGCAGATGGCCGGCATAATGTTCGATCAGGATGCCGGTGAAGCGTTCCAGCGATCCAAACATGGCGCGGTGAAGCATCACCGGCGTGACCTTGTTGGAATGCTCGTCGATATAGAAGGCGCCGAGACGACCCGGCAGGTTGAGATCGACTTGCACCGTGCCGCATTGCCAATCCCTGCCGATCGCGTCACGCAGCACGTATTCGAGCTTGGGTCCGTAGAAGGCCCCTTCGCCCTTGTTCAGCGTCCATGGCCGGCCCGACGCCTTGAGGGCGGCCATCAGCGCGGCCTCGGCCTTGTCCCACACCGCATCGTCTCCGATTCGTTTCTCGGGCCGGTCGGAAAACTTGATGCGCACGTCGTCGAAGCCGAAGTCGCCGTAGATCGACAGGATCTGGTCGTTGACCTTGAGGGCTTCCTCCGCGATCTGGCTTTCGGTGATGAAGATGTGCGCGTCGTCCTGCGTGAAGGCGCGCACGCGCAACAGCCCGTGCAGCGCGCCCGAGGGCTCGAAGCGGTGCACCTTGCCGAACTCGGCGATCTTCAGCGGCAGGTCGCGATAGGACTTGAGGCCGTTCTTGAAGATCTGCACGTGGCCGGGACAGTTCATCGGCTTGATGGCATAGACGCGCTCGTCCTCTTCCCGCTTGGCGGTCAGGAACATCATGTCGTTGTAGGTCGGGATGTGGCCGGTTGTGACCCACAGCTCCTTGTCCATGAGTTGCGGCGAGTTGACCTCGACGAAGCCGAAATCCTGCTGGCGGCGGCGGATGTAGTTTTCGAGCGCCTGAAAAAGCGTCCAGCCCTTGGCGTGCCAGAACACCGAGCCCGGCGCCTCCTCCTGGAAGTGAAAGAGGTCCATCTCGCGCCCGAGCCGCCGGTGGTCGCGCTTCTCGGCTTCCTCGAGCTGCTTGAGATAGGCGTCGAGTTCCTCTTGCCTTGCGAAGGCGGTGCCGTAGATGCGGGTGAGCATGGGATTGCGCGAATCGCCGCGCCAATACGCGCCCGCCACCTTCATGAGCTTGAAGGCGCTCCCGATCTTGGCCGTCGAGGTCATGTGCGGTCCGCGGCAGAGGTCGAACCAGTCGCCCTGCTTGTAGATCTTGATCTCCTGGTCGTCCGGGATCGCGTCGACCAGTTCGACCTTGAATAGCTCGCCCTTGTCGCGGAAGACTTTCTTGGTCTCGTCGCGCGACCAAACCTCCTTGGTGAACGGTTTGTCGCGCGCGATGATCTCGCGCATCTTCTTCTCGATCGCCGCGAAATCCTCCGGCGTGAAGGGCTGGTTGCGGAAGAAATCGTAATAGAATCCGTTCTCGATCACCGGCCCGATGGTGACCTGGGTGCCGGGCCACAGCGTCTGCACGGCTTCGGCGAGCACGTGCGCGCAGTCATGCCGGATCAGCTCGAGCGCGCGCGGGTCCTCGCGCGCGACGAACTCGATCTTCGCGTCCGCCTTGATCGGATCGGCGAGGTCGGCGAGCGCGCCGTCGAGCGCCATCGCGACCGTGCGCTTGGCGAGCGAGGGGGAAATGCCCTTCGCGATATCGAGGCCGGTAATGTTATCGGGATACTCCCGGCGGGCGCCGTCGGGAAAGGTCAGCGCGACCATCATGCACTCCTGGGGCTCACTCGCTGCCTACGAACGCAGGTAAGCGTGGCGCAGGAGATAACGCAGCGATCTGCGCCAGGCAACGGGTCGCCGGCGAGATTTGCAGGTCCGGAGATGGCGCGCCTCCTGCCGCCTTCAACTGCGGTATTGAAACCCCCAGTTGCAGCCTGCTAGCCTGGGGTGGTCATTCCGATTGGGCTGCGATCCTCCCCATGGCGTTCCGCCGTCTCGCTCTTCTGGTGACCGTGCTGGGCCTGTCGGCCGGCGCGTCGGCGGCGCCGTTGCAGGCTCCGGCCCCGGGCAAACCCGAGCCGACCGAGATCAAGCCGACCGACACCAGGCCCGCGCCGCTGCCGCCGCCCGTCGTGTTCTTCGTCGCCAGGGGCGAACCGAATGCATGCGGTCCCGGCTGCCGGGAATGGATCGCCGCCGACGGCACTTTCGATCCCGCCGCCGACGGGCGTCTGCGGGCGTTGTTGAAGAAGCTCGGCACCCGCAAGCTGCCGGTGTTTTTCCATTCGCCCGGCGGTTCGATCGCGGCGGGTCTCGGGATCGGCCGTCTGATGCGCGAGCGCGGACTGACCGCGGGCGTCGGCTGGACGGTGCCGCAGGGCTGCGATCCGCGGCAGGCGCGCGAAGAGGCTTGCGATAGGTTGAAACGTTCCGGCCACGATCTTCCGGCGCAGCTCGATACCGCGCGGACCATGTGCAATTCCTCCTGCGTCTATGCTCTGGTCGGCGCGGCGGTGCGCGAGGTCGGGCCCGGCGTCAAGCTCGGCATCCACTCGTCCTCGATTTCATTCTCGCTCAAGCGCACCGACGGGGCGGGGCACGTGACGCGGGTGCCCGCAAATGTATCGCCGGCGGTCATGCACACCGCAATGCAGGCGGGTTATGACCGGGTCGCGGCGTATCTGCGCGAGATGGGAATTTCCGCCGGCCTTCTCGCCGCTGCACGAGAAATCAGGAACGATCGCCTTCGCTTCTTGTCGCGCGACGAACTCGCGGCATTCGGTATCGATCGGCGCGAACTCGTGGAAAGCGCGTGGTGGTTCGTCGACCAGCCTTCGGGTGGATCCGCCGTCAAGGTGATCGAGGCCAAGGACCCGGGTGCCGGCGTGTTTCGCAAGATGGTCCTGCGGCTGGCCTGCGGGAACTCGACAACGATCCGGTTCCAATTGATGCGCGAGCTCGGCACCGACAAGGCGAGCCTGTCGATTCCCCTGCGCGTGAAGGCGAGCGGAAAGAATTTCCCGCTCCCGCCCGGTGTGGCGGTGACGCAAAGCGCCGACAAGCCGCCGGTCGAGGTCCGCAGCGCCGACCTGCCGCTGTCGGCGTTCGCGGACGCAGCCTTCATCGTCGAGACCGCCGAATCGTCCGCTCCGGCGGCGCCGCGGTTCGCCAAGCTGGCGCCGCAACCGTCGGGACCATCGTTTGACGCGCTGTTGCGGCGATGTGGTAACGAGCCTGCGATTTCTCATGCGGCGTTAGCTGCCGACCGGGAGGCGCCCTTGGGGTCCCTTATCGGCGAACCCAACCGCCGTCCCGATGGCGGCGCTGGGGCAGGGCTGGATGGAACTTCTATCCTGGGGGCTCCGCAAGCCGAGACCGGAATTTCGCAGCCTCGCATTCGGTGACCGACTCGCGTGGCGGTGCTGGCGATTCGGCGTCGAGGCCGCGCAAATCGTGTCTGCGCCGAACCCAACGGTTTTGAGTTCCACCAGGGGTATGAGGCGGCCCAAATCCCGGCCTGATTTGCGCAATCTGGGCAAAAATGCCTCACCGTAGCCGCACTGACGTCAAATTGGCTGCCGACAATTAACGCTCGCTACGCGTCAGATTCGCTACGTGCGAGAGGGGTGCGCCCGGCGCTCCGTGCCAAGAACTGGGTGGTGGTTGTTGCGCGTGCCGGAAGTTCCACATGAATGCCCGCTTGGGCGTGGCAGCCGGCGATCGCGTTTGCGGGGAAAGTCATGGGTTTTGGCGCGCGGCCAGCGCTGGGTTCCGATTTGCTTCATCGCTGCTGTTGGGTGCTGTGCGCCACCCTGATGCTCGGACTCGGTGCGGCCGAGTTGCGCGCCCAACCCGCTCCGGCGACCAAGCCGCCCGCATCGGCGACTAAGCGGCCCGTCCCAGTCATCAAACGGCAGGCGCTGCCCGCCAAGCCCTCAACGGCGACCAAACGCCAGACACCCCAAGCCGCCGAATTGGTGCGGCCGAAAAAGCTCGCGCGCTCCACGCGTCCCACCAGGGCCGCGCGCAAGCGGGCGCGGGCGGGCGGGGACAGGCCCGCGGCCGACAATGGAGCGCTCGACAATCGCGTGCTCGCAAATCTGACCGAGCGCATCAACAACAATACGGTCTCGATCATTGCGGGCGAGCTCGATTCCACCGATCTGGCGATCGCGCACGACTTCTCCATCGCGCTCGACGACGGCGACAATCTGCGCATCCTGCCGGTGGTGGGCGCTGGCGGCGACCGCAACATCCGCGACGTCCGCTTCATGAAGGGCGTCGATCTCGCCATCACCCAATCGAACCTGCTCGCCCGCATGCGTCAGAGCGGCGATATCGGTCCGATCGACGACAAGATCGTCTACATCACCAAGCTGTTCAACGAAGAGATGCATCTCGTGGCTCGCGCGGAAGCCGGCGTGACCTCGATCGAGCAACTCGCCGGGCGGAAGGTCAATCTCGGCGAGGCCGGCAGCGGCACGCAGAGCATCGCCCGCGACGTATTTGATCGTCTCCGCATCGCGGTACGCGAGGTCAATATGACCGAGCGCGCCGCGATCGAGGGGCTCCGGACCGGCGACATCGACGCCACCATCGTGATCGGCGGCAAACCGGTCCCCGCGGTGGAGAGGATGGCGGCCGGGTTCCGCCTGTTGCCTATGCCGTTCGCCAAACAGCTGCGCGACGATTTCTTGCCGGCCACGCTCTCGAGCGAGGACTATCCAGGGCTGGTCGACCCGGGACGGCGGGTGGAGACGCTTGCGGTCGGCACCGTCCTGATCGCCTATAACTGGCCGAAAGACAGCGACCATTACAAAAAGATCGAAAAGTTCGTCGCCGCGTTCTTCCCTCAGCTCGCCAAGCTGCAGATGCCGCCGCACCATCCGAAGTGGCGTGAGCTCAATATCGCCGCGACGCTGCCAGGCTGGACGCGGTTCGCCGCCGCGGAGGATTGGCTCCGCCAAAACCGCGAACCGAGCGAGGCCGCGCGCGAGCAGTTCGATCGTTTCGTGAGCACGCGTCAGGCCGGAGGGGGAGCGCCCGAGGAACGCGAGCGGCTGTTTCGAGAATTCCTGCAGTGGCAACAGGCGCAGGAGCGCCGTTGAGGTGGAGATCCCCCGGATCGGAACATTTTCCGCGAGAACATCCGTGAAGAGGAGGACGTCATGAGTCTCTCGACCGGTCCTGCTGAACATGCCGGCGATCCGTGGCGGGCCGCTCTGGACGACGAGCCGTCGCCCTATGCGCCGAAATGGTTTCGCGAGGCCCATGCGCACCTCGGCAAGGTGGTGACGCTGCGGATGCCGCATCCGCCGCAGCTCACCGCCCCGCCGGGCGCTCCGCCGGCGGCGTCGTTTCCGCGCAACCTCGATCTGCCGGACGACGATGCCGCCCTGAGAAGACTGATGCAACGCCACCCGCCCGACCTGCAACCCGCCGGTGTCCAAGCGGCGGCAGATCCGGTCGGGCTCGCGCTCGGCATGGTGGCGCGCTTGATCGTGGCAGGCTGCGCGGCCGCCGCGGTCGCCATGCTCCTGATCGGCGCAATCCCGTTGCCGTTCGGGTTCGGGACGCCGACCATGAGCGACACCACCCCGGCTGCTCCCAAGAAGGCATGGCCGCCGTCGGACGCGGCCGTTTCCGAGCGGGCCGTGAAGTCCGCCGAACGCGTCAGCGATCCCGCCATCGCCAACAATGTGGCGGTGGCGGCGCCGGGGCACGTGGCGACCGTGTCGGTCCGCGCGCCGCAGGTCGACGCGCCGCAGTCTGTCCTCGATCCCGGCGAGGTCGAGCGCATGACCAAGCGGGGCGAGGACTATCTGGCGCAGGGCGACCTCGCGGCCGCCCGCCTGATTCTGGCACGCGCCGCCGAGGCGCGCGATCCGCGCGCCGCCTTTTCGCTGGGCGCCACCTATGACCCGGCCGTGCACAAACAATTGCGCGTGGTCGGCTCCAAGCCGGATATCGGGCAGGCGCGCGCTTGGTACGCGAAGGCCGCCGCCTACGGCTCGGGCGAAGCGTCGCGCCGGCTCGCGGAGCTACCGAATTTGGAGCCCTGAACGAGAGGATTTTCCGGCGAATGCCGGTCCGGACCCCGATCCGGGCCGTTCGCCGCAGATGCTGCGACCAAGAAGGCGCTCTACGGGGAGGGCGCGGGCGGCGAGGCGGGAACCTGGTTCACGCCTCGCCACCGCCCATACCGCCAGGGCAGGTACCAGCGCGCCCGCTGCGGCGGCCCGGCCGGCACATAGTCGAGGCCGGAGGTACCCCAAGGGTGGCAGCGCAGGAGTCGCGCCAGCGTCATCCAGCCCCCCGCCCAAAATCCGAACCGCTCCAAAGCCTCGTCGGCATATTGCGAGCAGGTCGGCAGATGCCGGCAATGGAACCCGATGATGGGCGATAGCGTGAACCGGTAGAGTTTTACAGCGGCTCGGGCCGCCCGGCGCGGCCCGAGCCGAATCGCATTGCTGCAACGCGTCATGTTTTGGCCGGAATGGCGCACGATAGGTTTCCCAACCAAGGGGGCACGTTCCTTGGGTTCCAACGCAAGTTAGCGAGTTTTTTGCGGAAATTCCCCACCCGCGGTGCGAACAACTGCGCCGTGTTGCGGGATTGCACTAGTCGTCGAGAGATCGGCTGAGTTACATTTGGTGAGTTGGGTTGCGACGTCTTTGCGCGAAACAATGCACCGCACCCGGGTTGCATGCCCGGGATTAAGCGGTGCGGGGCGTTGCGGCAGCACGGGGTCTTAGAATGTTCCGTTCCATTTGCGGCGGGATCATACTCGCCGTGTGCAGCTTGTCTGTCCTGTCCGGGGCACCGCGACAGCAGGATGACCTGTCGACGCTGCCGATGCGGTTTGCCGTACATCAGGAGGGTCCGGCGGACGGCTGCGGATCGAATTGCCGCCTGTTGATCGCGGCGAGCGGGATGATCACGGCGGATACGCCGCGCGATTTCGACGCTTTCACGCGCGAGCGCGATATGCGCGGCGCCACCATCGTGTTCGACTCCAAAGGCGGTTCCGTGCTCGGCGCGCTCGGGCTCGGCCGGGCGATTCGCGCTCTCGGTCTGACCGCCACGGTCGGCCGGATCAGGGAGCAGACCGGGCGCGACGCGGCCAGCCGACGCACCGCCGTGCTGACCCGGGCGGAATGCCAGTCGATGTGCCCGTTCGTGTTGCTCGGCGGGGTGCGGCGTTACGTTCCGCCTGAGGCCCGCGTGCTGGTCCATCAGATCTGGCTGGGAGACCGCCGCGACGATGCGGCGGCGGCCAGCTATTCGGCCGAGGATCTCGTGCTGGTACAGCGGGATATCGGTAAGCTGGTGCAATATACGGTGGAGATGGGCGGCGGCGCCGAGCTTTTGGAGGTCGCGCTGCGCATTCCGCCGTGGGAACCGATGCGGATGCTCTCGCGCGACGAGCTGCGACGCACCCGGCTCGACACCAGCATGGATCGCGTCGGCCAGGCAGCGGTCGCCCCCGCCTCCCCGGGCGCCAATGCGCCGGCCTCTTCGGGCGCCAATGCGCCCGCCGTCGTGCTCCCGGCGAGCGACGGCGCGCGCACCGAGAACCGCGAGCGCGGCTGGGCGATGGCGGAGCGCGCGGGCCGCGCCACGCTGGTACGCCGGCATCCACTGACCGTCGAGGGCGAGAAGATCGGGACCTTCGAGGTCGCGTTGGGCTGCGGCCGATCGCTCGGCACCTATGTGGTGACCTATGCGGAGACGCGCCGCGGTGTGGACGACCAAGATGCGGCCCGCGATGCGGCTCCGATCAAGCAGGTCGACCTGTGGCTTGAAGGCAAGACGGCGACGCTCGATATCGTCTCGTCGCGGTTCAACACGACCCCGCGCGAGCTGGAGACGCTGGCGAGCGGTACGGTCGCGGCTGACCTTGTGAAATCCTTCGCGGACGCGGTCACCGATTCGATGACGGTACGGACCTTGACGTCGGCGACTCCGGGAACCCTGATCCGGATCGGCAATACCGGCTTCTCGCGCCTCTTCTCCAGGCTCGTAGCGGCTTGCGATGCCTTGCCGGGACGGGCCGATACCCACGTCGAGCTCAATCCGCCACGCGGCAACAGCCCGTAAATCGGGACATCGTCTTTTTTCTTTTGCATCGTCCGCGGAAATCCAGGCAAGTCCACGCCTAAGGTCCGGCGCAGGTATTTTCTGAATAACGCTCTCTATGTTCTTGCCTTTGCGAATGAACCTGGCCGAAGAACCTCGCAGCCCCGGATCACGTCCGGACCGGGATTTGTCTTCGGGAACTCGTCGGAGAGCAAGGTCGCTTAAATCGAAGCGCTCATGCGTTCCGTCATCTTGTCGTTGCGGGTGATTTGTCCGAAAAGTCTCTCAACTTTTCGGACTCACGCGCTCGGGCTCGGCGGATGTGACGCCGCGCTTTTGCTCGATCTCATCGATGGCGGCGACCACCGCGTCGAACGTGAGCAGCGTCGAGGCGTGCCGCGCCTTGTAATCGCGCACCGGCTCGAGCACCGCGATATCCGCCCAACGCCCTTCGGCGGGGGGGCTGCCGTTCTCCTTGAGCATGCGGCGTACGTTCTCGCGCAGGCGGCGCAATTCCTCGGCGCTCGCGCCGACCACATGACGGGCCATGATCGAGGACGATGCCTGGCCGAGCGCACAGGCCTTCACGTCGTGTGCGAAGTCTGTGACCGTGTCGCCATCCATCTTGAGATCGACAGTGACGGTCGAGCCGCACAGCTTGGAATGGGCGGTCGCGGTGGCGTCCGGGTCGGCAAGCCGGCCCAGCCGGGGAATATTGCCGGCCAGCTCGAGGATTCGACGTTGTAGACGTCGTTCAGCATATTGATCGAGGAGTTCCGGCCCGGCCTGCGGGGAGTTGATTGTTCGCGCGCGCTGGACAACTATATAGGGGGCCGGCGGCGGGGGCGGGAAGGGCCTGACACCGCCCGATGGCCCCGTCCCCCGGACGAGCTATGCAATCCCGACATACGGCACCCCGCGAATTTGACGATCTCGCCCGCCGTATGGTGTTCTTAATGGATGAGGCGCTAGGACGCGCCCGGTGACACCCCCGGAACCCGGCTCTGCCGTGGCCCCGGTCGAACGGAGCGACCGTCATGGACGCCGTTACCAAGAAGCTCGACACCACATCCTTGCCGGCCGACATCCGTGCCGAGGCGCAACCGGCCGGAGACGCGGCCGTCACGCGCGGAGGCGGAAGCCGCGGTGCGCATCCTGCTCGCCTATGCGGGCGACGACCCGGCGCGCGAAGGCCTGCTCGACACGCCGCAGCGCGTCGTCGCGGCCTATGACGAGCTCTTCGGCGGCTATCACGCCTCGCCGGTCGACGTGCTCGACCGCACCTTCTCGGAGATCGGCACCTATGACGACCTGGTGCTGGTGCGCGACATCCCGTTCTATTCGCATTGCGAGCATCACATCATGCCGTTCGTCGGCCGGGCGCATGTCGCCTATCTGCCGGTCGAGCGGGTGGTGGGCCTCTCGAAGATCGCGCGCCTGATCGACGTCTATGCGCGGCGCATGCAGACGCAGGAGCATCTCAACTCGCAGATCATCACCGCGATCGACGAGGTGCTCAAGCCGCGCGGCGTCGCCGTCATGCTCGAGGCCGAGCACACCTGCATGTCGCTGCGCGGCGTCGAAAAGCCGGGCGCCAAGACGATGACGAGCCAGTTCACCGGCCTGTTCCGCGACGATCCCGGCGAGCAGGTGCGGTTCATCACGCTGGTGCGCGGGCCCTCGCGCTGAGCGCCGCGCGGGATGCCAGCCCCGGGAGTGCCGTGTCCGCGACATCGCTCTTCGCTTCCCGCGACCACGACCGAGCAGGTCGAGGAAGGCCGCGTATTCGCGCCGAAATTCGACGCCGACGGCCTCATCACCTGCGTCGTCACCGACGCCTGGACGGCAGAGGTGCTGATGGTCGCGCACATGAACCCCGAGGCGCTGGCCAAGACCATCGCGACCGGCGAGGCGTGGCTTCTACAGCCGCTCGCGCCAGAAGCTGTGGAAGAAGGGCGAGACCTCCGGCCATACCCAGCGCGTCGTCGAGATGCGCGTCGACTGCGACCAGGACGCGCATATGGCTGCAGCGTCGAGCAGATCGGCGCCGGCGCCTGCCACACCGGACGGGCGAGCTGCTTCTACCGCGCGGTGCCGCTCAAGCAGACCGATTTCTCGCCGCCTGACCCTCGACTTCCGCGACGCCAAAAAGGTGTTCGATCCGGCCCAGGTCTACGGCGGGAAGAAACAGCCGCCGGACGCCTGAAGCGTCGGGCATCGCCGGTCAGATCCCTGGCCGATGCGGCCCATGCGAGAAACCCGAGGACTTCCCTCCTAGGTGGATGCGTGTTGCAAATGCCCCGGATCCTGGTCCTGGACGACGAGCCGCTGATCGCCATGCTGGTGGATGATTGGCTGAACGAAATGGCGTGCGAAACCGTCGGGCCGGCCAGTTCGGTGCCTGCCGCGCTGGCCTTGATCGATGGCGCGGAACTCGACGGCGCCATCCTGGATCTCCGTCTGGGCGATCACGACAGCTATGCGGTCGCGGCCATGCTTCAGGAGCGGGGGATTCCGTTTGCGTTCGCGACCGGGCATCGCGCCGACCTGATCGAGGAACGTTTCAGGGACGTGCCGACGCTCGCGAAGCCTTATGACATCGAGAGCCTGCGGCGGACGCTCACGACATTGCTTGGCCGCAAAATGGAGCGTTGACGGCGCATCCGACGCGACGGCTTCCCTCGCGGCTCGCGTTCGGGCGCGCATGTTTCGGAAAAGCAGATCTATATCCCGCCATCCTCTCCGGCGCGCGCCAACACCTGTGTGGCACGAGCGAGGTGTGGGCGGTCATACATCACGCCGCCGATGCCGACGGTCGCCGGCGCCCGGCGCCGCCGCGAACGCCGCGACGATCGCCTGCGCGCGCGCGATCGCCTCGGGGCGTGGGCGTGAACACCTCGTTGATGACGGCGACCTGCGCCGGATGGATCGCCATCTTGCCGGTGAATCCGTCGCGCCGCGCCTCCTCGCATTCGCGCCGCAGCCCGGCCTCGTTGCGGAAATCGACATAGACCGTGTCGATCGCCGGGACCTAGCGCGGCGGCGGCGCCGGCGAGGCAGAGCACGCGGGCGAGCCGGTAGGGATCGAGAAAACGCCCGTCGGCGTCGCGGTTGGCCTCGGCGCCGAGTTCGGCCGAAAGATCCTCGGCGCCCCAGGTCAGCCCGGTGAGCCGCGGGCTCGAGCGCCCGATAGGTGCCGGCGAGGAACAGCGCCTGCGCGGTCTCGGTCGCGATCGCGACGATCTTGACGTGGCCGTCCGGCAAGCCCGGCGATCGCCTCGCGCGCCGCGAGCTTGGCGTCGGCATGGATGATGGCGGCGCCGCCTTCCGCCTTCGGCAGCATGATGGCGTCGGGCCGCGCCGGCACCACGGCGTCGAGGTCGGCGTCGGTCAGCCCGGTCTGCAGGCCGTTGATGCGCACCAGCAGGCGCGGGCGCGCGGTCTGCGCTCACCGCCTCCCTCACGAACGCGGCCGCCAGGCTCGCGCGCGTCCGCCTTGCGCTCCGGCGCGATCGAATCCTCGAGATCGACGATCACGGCGTCGGCGCCGCTCGCCATCGCCTTGTCGAGCTTCTTGCCGCCGTCGGCGGGCACGAACAGGAAGGAGCGCATCGCTGGCTCATCGCTCGGGTCACTTCGGCCGCATGCGCATGAACGCCTGGCGGCGGCACTCGGCCACCAGCTTGTTGTCCTGGTTGTAGGCGCGGTGGTGGAACTCGACGATGCCGGCGCCCGGCCGCGACTTCGATTCGCGCTTGCCGATGATCTCGGTGGTGCAGTGCACGGTGTCGCCCTCGAACAGCGGATGGGGAAACTTCACCTCGGTCATGCCGAGATTGGCGATGGTGGTGCCGACCGTCAGGTCGGACACCGAAATGCCGATCATCAGGCCGAGCGTGAACAGCGAGTTCATCAGCGGCTGGCCCCACTCGGTCTCCTGCTCGCAGAAGTGCCGGTCGATGTGCAGCGGCTGCGGGTTGAGCGTCATGTTGGAGAACAGCATGTTGTCCATCTGGGTCACCGTGCGGGTGTAACGGTGCTCGACCAGCTCGCCGACGGTGAAATCCTCGAAATAGAGCCCGCCGCGCTTGTGGCGGACCGCGGTTGCCTGCGACATCTCATCCTCCTGCGGCCGGCAGGTGCCGTCATGGTGACGGTGCTGGGGTCCGCCGGCTCGCCGATCTTAACGGTTCGTTTACCATAACTGTTAATGATGCGAAGCAGCGATGAACGCGTAGCGGCCCGGCCTGCCGGACAGGCGTTAGTGCGCGTAACGACCGGTCGAATCACTCCAGATGCCCATTTGGTCGCATTTTCTGCGACGAACCGGTCTGCGTCCGGATCAGCCGCTGTCGCGGGAAATGCTCTGAGACAGATCCAATGGTTCGTCGACAGCACCGTGAACGCAAGGCGCGGGCCGGCGGTGATCGGCGCGATCCGCAGTGCCGCGCGCGCGACCGGCGCGAATTTCGAATACCTGCTGGCGACCGCCCAGGTCGAATTCGGGCTTCAACCCGACTGCCGCGGTGTCGAGCTCCTCGGCCAAGGGCCTGTTTCAGTTCATCGATCAGACCTGGCTCACCACGCTCAAGGAATCCGGGCCGGCGCTCGGCTACGGCCGCTACGCCGACGCGATCATCAGACGCCGTCCGGCCGCTACGAGGTGCCCGATCCGGCGATGCGCCGCAAGATCATGGCGCTGCGCGACGATCCGACCGCCAATGCCGTGATGGCGGGCGCCTTCACCCAGCAGAACGCCGCACGTGCTTAGCCGACCGGATCGGCCGCGCGCCGACCGAGGGCGAACTCTACGTCGCGCATTTCCTCGGCGCCGTCCGGCGCCGCCGCGCTGATCAATCTCGCCGAACGCAGATCCGGGCGCGACCGCGGCGAGCGTCTTTCCGAACGCCGCCAAGGCCAATCGCTCGATCTTCTACGACCGCCAGGGCCAGCGCGCGCAGCGTCGCCGAGGTCTACCACGTGCTGGTCGGCCGCTACGACGTCGCGCCGCGCCGCGCCGTCCGGCGCCGGCGAGCAGCGCGGTTGCCGCCAACGTCCCGGTCGGGCCGCCGCTGGTGCGTCGCCGCTGTCGCGGTCGATGCCCGGCGCCGTGTCAACGCCGGCCGCCGCGCCGAGCGCGCCGGATCGCAGATCATGCGCGACCGATCTTCCACAGCCTGTTCAGCGGCGACCGACGCGCGGGCCGGTGTCGCGATTCGTGCGGGATCTGTGGACGACCGTCCTGTCGTGGCGGCGGCGCTGACCGCTCAGGTCGACAATCAAGTCGAACGTCAAGTCGCAGATCGAGCCGTACGCCGGGCCGAACTTGGCCCGCCATCGCCCGCGTCGCCACCGGCCGGCGCGCCGGGTGCCCCGCTCGATCTGTTCTCCGATCGGCCGACCGACGTAAGGGGCTCGTTCGGCGTGAGCTCCTGAGCTCGCCAGGCGTTCGCGCGCCGTTAAGAATTCGGTCATCTTTCCAAAGATTTATGGTGAACCTTTTATTAAGCGTCGCGGGCTAGCATAGCGATCAGCCGGACGCGTTGTGCCGGTGCCGCCAGTTCCCGGCGGCTGTCGATCAGCATCTGTAGCGTCGGTCGATCATGATTGTTCGTCAATTTCTCCACTGGGTCCGCACCGCGCCTCCCGGCGAGCGGGCCGAAGCGACCAGCGCGCTGGCGCGCGCCTATCTGTTTTCCGATCTCGGCCCGGACGATCGCAGCGCCGCCGAAGGCGCCATGATCATGCTGCTCGACGATGCGTCGCCGCTGGTGCGGCAGGCGCTCGCCGAGGCACTGGCGACGAGCCCGAAGGCGCCGCCCGCCGTCATCCAGGCGCTCGCCGCCGACCAGCCCGATATCGCGGTCGATCGTGATCGAGCGCTCGCCGCTCTTCATCGACGCCGACCTCGTCGACCTGGTCGCGACCGGCGCGCCCGCCGTGCAGGCCGCGATCGCGCGCCGCGCCCCGCTGCAATGCGCGGTCGCGGCCGCGATCGCCGAGGTCGGCTCGCCCGAAGCCTGCCTGATGCTGATCGAGAATCCCGGACGCCGAGATCGCGCAGTTCTCGATCGACCGCATCGTCGAGCGCTTCGGCCACGTCGCGGCGATCCGCGAGGCGCTGTTCGAGCGCACCGACCTGCCGGCGTCGACCCGCCAGGCGCTGGTGTCGAAGCTGTCGGCGACGCTCGCCGATTTCGTCGCCGCGCGCGCCTGGCTCGAGACCGACCACGCCCACCGCGATCGCCAAGGAAGCGTGCGAGAAGGCGACCGTCGCGCTCGCCGCCGAATTCCCCGCCGAGCGAGGCGCGGCCGCTGATCCGTCATCTGCGCGAGAGCGGCCAGCTCACCGCCGGCCTGATCCTGCGCGCGCTTCTGTCCGGCAACGTCGTGCTGTTCGAGGAGGCGCTGGCCGAGCTGTCCGGCCTGCCGCTCGCGCGCGTGCGCGGCCTCGTCGCACGACAACGGCGGCGCCGGCTTCCGCGCCGTCTACGACAAGGCCGGGCCTGCCGGCGTCGACCTGGCCGGCGTTCCGCGCGGCCATCGAGGCGATGCGCGAGGCGAGCTCGTTCGCCGAGCCGGGCGGCGCGAGCCGGCTCAAGCGCCGCATGATCGAGCGCGTGCTGACCGGCTGCGAGAACGCGGAGATCGGCGAGATCGAGCCGCTGCTCACGCTGCTGCGCCGCTTCGCCACCGAGGCCGCGCGCGAGGAGGCGCGGCGCTATTGCGACGAGCTGGTCGCCGAGGACGGCGTCACGTTCGACGCGCACGATGCGGCGTCGGCGGCCATAGAATGTGCAATCGCAAGCCGATTCGCGCTCGACAACGCGAGGTGCATGCGGCGTCCGATGCGAGCGGCGGGCTCGGCACGCGCGTTCGACGGCCCGCATCGACGTCGGCGCCTTGCTGCGCGCGCAGAAAATCGTCGGTCACGTGGCGCAGCGTGCGGTCGAGCTTGCCGCCATCGTCTCGGCCATGCGGGCGGTGCGTGCTCGCGGATGATGGCGCGCACCGCGTCGACGTGCTGGTCGATCAGCGCGAGCGGAATGCGCCGCGGATCGTGCGGTGTCGCTCGATCAGTCGGCACAGGCTGTCGGCGACGGCGGCGGCCAGCGGGAAGCCGAGCGTCGCGGCCTGGCCCTTGATGTCGTGGGCGGCGCGAAACAACGCCTCGCGCTGCTGCAGCGCCATGCCGTTCCGCCGGATGTCGCGCGCGTGCCTTGTCGAGCTGCTCGCACTCGTCGTTCATCCAGCCGGAGAATTCCGAGGACAGCTCCGCCAGCGCGGCTTCGGCGCGCGCCACCGGATCGTCGCCGTCGGCTGTGCGCGTCCAGGCGTCCTTGAGCCTGTTCGGGCGGCGTGATCACCTCGTGGTCGGCGAAGCTCGCGACGTCGGGTTTTCGCCCATCGGTCTTCCTCATGGCGTGCAATTCCCGCCTCAGCCCGGCATTCTGACTTTGTCGAACAGGGCCTGCTGCTTGATGATGTCGGCCTTGCCGCCCTTGCGACGCTCGGGGCCGACGTAGTTGAGATTGACGTTGCGTCGCCGGTCGGGCCCGAAATACGTTCGGGTCTTGATGAACGACCGCGGGTTGACGACGATGTTGAGGATGCGCTGATAGAGCGCCTTGGCGGAGATCGGCTTCGCCAGGAACTCGGTGACGCCGGCGTCGCGCGCCGCGACCACGCGCTTCTTCTCCGAATGACCGGTGAGCATGATGATCGGCACGTACGGGTTGGCGTTGGCGCCCGGCTGGCGGATCATCTGGGTGAGCTCGAGCCCGTCGAAGATCGGCATTGCCCAGTCGGTGATGACGATGTCGGGAATGAAGTGCATGAAAGCTTCGAGGCCTGACGCGCCGTCCTCGGCCTCGTAGACCTCGCGCGTGCCGAAACTGTGCAGCAACGTCCGCAGGATGCGCCGCATATGCGCGTTGTCGTCGATCACCAGAAAGCGCAGACGGTTGAAATCGATGCGGATCATGGTGATAGCGGGCGCACCCGCAGGCGTCATGCCGGGGTTGCGGGTTACGTTAGAGAGCGGGCGTTAAGGAAGGGTTTAGGATAAAAGCGACCCGCCGCCGGAGGCGGCTCGGCGGCGCTTGGGGCGGAGGTGAAGGCGGAACGTCGGCCGTAGAATCACGCCTAAGTGATGGCCGGGGGGAGGGCCGCGTGCCACTTCTTCTTGAACCCGCCAAACTTCCAATCCTAGGATGCCCGCAAGCGCATTTCGGGAAACAGCCCGCTCCGGACTTGGTCCGGGGTGGACCCCGGTTTCCTGCAGAAATGCCCCCAACAAATGGGTCTCGAGCGGGTTCCGATCAAACCAATTCGGAAAAAAATGGGAGGAATTGCCATGAAATTTGCTTTGTC
Organism: uncultured Pseudomonadota bacterium; assembly: GCA_963791155.1. GTDB lineage: Bacteria > Pseudomonadota > Alphaproteobacteria > Rhizobiales > Xanthobacteraceae > JAVDCA01. Next base: position 130,723 of record CAWBRI010000003.1, on the reverse strand, counting down.
GTGCTTGTCGGCCACGCTGCTGGTCGGCGTGCTGGGAACTGCGCTTGGAATCGGGCCGGCGCGGCCCAGCAAGGGCTGGATCTGGTCAAGCAGGCGGTTGCGGCGCAAGGCGGCGCCGAGACCCTGCGCGGCCTCAAGGCCGTCGCCATCAAGGCCCAGGGCCAGCATTGGGAGCCCGGCCAGTCCTACACGCCGGACGGCGCGCCGCGATTCCTGGGCGACGCGCGCATCGCAATCACCTGGGATCTCGCCAAGGACGCCGCGCGTACGGCGTGGGACCGCGCCATGAAATATCCGGCGGTCGAACAGCTCAAATACACCGAGGTGGTGATGCCCAATCTCGGCGCGGTCAGCGACCAAAAAGGCACCCATCCGATGTCGGGCATCCGCGTCGCGGCATCGCTACGCGAACTCGAACGCGCGTCGCCCGTGTTGCTGCTGCGGGCGTTGGACGCCCCGCAGAGCGTGGCCGCCCTGCCTGATCAGAGTTTCGGGGAAATCTCGCTCCCGGCCGTCGCCTTCGCGGACCGCGGCACGAAATACATAATTCTGTTCGACCGCGTGACGCACCTGCCCACGGCGATCCGCACGCGCGACGACGACAACGTCCACGGCGATTCCAACTACGACATGGTCATGGACGACTGGCGCAACGTCGGCGGCGTCAAGATCGCGCACGCGCTGTCCTATCAGGTCAACGGGGTGGAGGTCCAAAGGCTCGCCTATGACGAGGTGGCGGCCAATCCGACCATCGCGGCCGACACATTCGCGATCGGCGACCAGTTCAAGCTCGCCGCCGGCACGACGCCCGCCGACGTTCCGTATCAGTGGGTGATGCGGCGCCTGTTCCTCGGACGCTTCCTCGACAGCGACAAGATCGTCACTCCGGCCGGCGGGAGCCTCAAACTGGTCGAGCTGGCGCCCAACGTCCAACAGGTCGTGGGCGGCACCGCCAATAACCTGATCGTGGCCATGACGGACGGGCTGGTGATCTTCGATGCGCCCTGTTGCGAGACGCAATCGCGCTGGGTCATCGACGCGGCGAAAGCCAAGTATCCCGGCAAGCCGATCAAGTACCTGGTCCTGACGCATCATCATATGGACCATACCGGCGGCGCCCGTGCCTATGTGGCAGAAGGCGCGACCGTCGTCGTGCCCGACACGGGACAAGCCTATTTCGCCAAGAACCTAGCGCTGCCGCGCACGGTCGTGGCGGACGCGCAACAGACGCAGGCGAAGCCGGTGCAGGTCGTCGGCGTGGCGGACCGGATGTCGATCAAGGACGACAGCGTGGAAATCCGACTGGTCAAGATCGCCAACCCCCATGTCGATGGCATGCTGATCGGCCACGTGGTTCAGCCCAACGTGGTGTGGGTCACCGATATCTGGTCGCCCGGACGCGACGCCAACAAGACCGCCGGCGTGGTGGCGGTGAACGAGGCGGTGAAGAAGCTCGGCATCACGGATGCGATCTTCGCGGGCGGGCACGGCAGCAATGCCAAACAGTCGGCGCTCGACACCATCATGGCGTCGAACTGATCGCGCGAGTAGCGAGTAGCGAGTAGCGAGTAGTCACAATCTCTATTCGCCATTCGCTATTCGCCAATCCACTCAATAGCCGAATTGTTCGCGCAGAATCCGTTCGTCCAGGCTGTGACCGGGATCGAACATCATGTGCATGGAGATGTTCCGGTCCATGCGGATCTCGACCGTGCGGACGAAACGGACCTCGTCGTGATCCGCGACCGCGGCCACCGGCCGCCGCTCGGCGTCGAGAACTTCGATGGTCACGGTGGCGGTGTCGGGCAGGAGCGCGCCGCGCCAGCGCCGCGGCCGAAACGGGCTGATCGGCGTGAGCGCGAGCAGGGGGGCGCCGATCGGAATGATCGGTCCTTGCGCCGACAAATTGTAGGCGGTCGAGCCGGCGGGCGTTGCCACCAGGATGCCGTCGGCCGCCAGGTCGGCCAGCCGCTCCTTGCCGTCGATCAGGATGCGCAGGCGTGCCGCCTGGTAGATCTGCCGGAACAGCGACACCTCGTTGATCGCGCGCGCCTCGTGGGTCTGCCCGTTGGCGTCGAGCGCCCGCATGACCAAGGGATGGATGATCGTGGCCGCGGCCGCCGCGAGCCTTTCGCGCAGGCCCTCCTCATGGAATTCGTTCATCAGAAACCCGACCGTGCCGCGATGCATGCCGTAGATCGGCTTGCCGGCATTCATGAACCGGTGCAGCGTCTGCAGCATGAATCCGATCTCCGCCGAGCGGGACGATGACGTCGGCGGTCTGCGGATCGGTATCGCCATAGCGCCGGACGAGCGCCTCGCGAGCCTTCTCGGCCTCGGGTGCTCGGCTGGCCACGAAGGCGATCCGATCGAAGCGGTCGGGGGTTGGGCTCATGGGTCTCGACGCTCGCGCAAGTGTGGTGTCGCCAATGTTTGGTTTCCGATCACTATCGTGGGGGACGCCACGCGAAAGGTAAGCTCACTGGCGTACCGGGCCGGTGGCTCGGGTGAGCCGCCGAATTCGGAACAATAGAGTATTTTCCGGCGAAAGCCTGCCCCGGACTTGATCCGGGATGGACGCCGGTTCGCCGTAGAATATGCGACCAAACATGGAAATCTTGCGCCTGCGCGCCGGCACCGGACGGGGGAAAACACATGGAACGCGTGGTCTTCGTCTATACGACGTACCCCTCCGTTGTCGAGGCGGAGAAGGCGGGGCGCGCCCTGCTCGAGGACGAACTGGCCGCCTGCGTCAACATTCTGCCTGGCATGGTCTCGTTGTACCGCTGGCAGGGTGCGGTCGAGCGCGGCGAGGAGGCCGTCATGATCATCAAGACGCGGGCCTCGCTCGCCGAGGCGGTATGCGCGGCCGTGAAGAAAATGCATTCCTATTCGGTACCGGCGATTCTGGTGATTCCGATCGAGAGCGTCGACCAGACCTATCTGGCCTGGATATTGGGGGAGACGGAAGGCGGGAAGCCCTGACCGCCGACCGAATTTGGCGAATATGGATTTTGTCACGCTGCCGTGATCGTGGGACGTGCCGCGCCCTCGAATTGACGCGAATTGGCTGCGGCGCCGACACCCGCATGAACGGGCGCCATTGAGGCCGGACATATCCGCTTCATCTAGCTGAAGATTGGATAACAGCGCGCTTCAGAACGAGTTCAGCGCGGCTGACGCATAGTCGCCCCAAGGTCGGCCTTGAGCCGATCGATCGCTCCCCCGGGGCTCGGGACTCCGAGCCCGCGAAACAACAAAGGAATACCCCATGTTGAGGAAATTTGCCGTTGCGCTTCTTGCCGCCAGCGTGTTTACCGCGCCGGCGTTCGCGCAGGGCACTTCGCCCGCCACCCCGCCCGCCAAGACCGGCACCGTCGCGCCGGCCGCGACCTCGGGCGCTCCCAAGGTGGTCACCGCCAAGCCGACCCTCAAGGTCGCGAAGGTCAAGCACGGCAAGCGGTATGCCGGGCGCCACGTCGCGCACGTCAAGCATATGAAGCACGTGAAGCACGTCACGACGGCGAAGTCGGCGCACGGCGCAAAGCATGTGCGTCACGTCGTCCGCAGCAACGCGACGACCGATGCGCGCGGCGGTGCGATGACCTCGGCGAAGCCGCGGTCGGGCACGAACTAAAAGCCCATCCATCTCTCGTCGCTGGAGGCCGGCCAGTGGGCCGGCCTCTTACGTCCGGGGGATGCCGAGTCTGCGTTACGGCGCAGCTCGCCGGTTTACGCCGCGCCTTCGAGCTTGACGCGCTCGCTCACGAGCTGTTGCAGCGCCACGTGGTCGATCTTGCCGGAACCGAGCAGCGGCAGCTTCTCGACGATCAGCACCTCGGACGGCACCATCATCTCGGATGCGCCGCGCGAGCGCGCGAACATGATCAGGTCCGAGCGCACCGGATCCTTCTTGGTGGTGACCAGGATGATGCGCTCGCCCTTGCGCGGATCCGGCACGGTGGCGACGCCCGACAGCGCGTCGGGCCACAGCTCGGCGGCGAGCATCTCGACCGCGGCGAGCGAGACCATCTCGCCGCCGATCTTGGCGAAGCGCTTGGCGCGGCCGCGGATGGTGATGAATCCTTCCTGGTCGACGCTGACGATGTCGCCGGTGTCGTGCCACCCTTCGGCCGGGCGTTCCAGCACGCCGGGATTTTCCACCCGCAGATAGCCCAGCATCACGTTCGGACCGCGGACAAAGAGCCGGCCGCCGATCTCGACGCCTTCCACCGGTTCGAGCCGCGCGTCCATGCCCGGCAGGAGCCGGCCGACCGTGCCGAATTTGTTGAACATCGGCGTGTTGAGCGCAAGCGCCGGCGCCGTCTCGGTGACGCCGTAGCCTTCCAAGATGCGCAGCCCGAATTTCTCCATGTAAACGCGGCGGGTCGACACTTTCACGGGCTCGGCGCCGGCCAGGATGTAGCGCAGCGAGCGGAAGTCATAGGCATGCGCCGAGCGGGCATAGCCAGCCAGGAACGTGTCGGTGCCGAACAGGATGGTGGCGTTTACGCCGTAAATGAGCTCGGGAACGATCCGGTAATGCAGCGGGGAGGGGTAGAGATAGATGCGCACGCCCGAGACCAGCGGCAGGATCAGGCCGATCGTCAGTCCGAACGAATGGAAAACCGGGAGAACGTTGAACACCTTGTCGCAGCGGCCGAAATCGATGCGCGCCTCGGCCTGGGCCGCATTGGCCAGAATGTTGCGGTGGGACAGGACGACGCCCTTCGGAGTGCCCTCCGAACCGGACGTGAACAGAATCGCGGCCGCATCGTCGGCCTTGCGCGCCACCAGGGGACGGCGGGCCGCCAGCAGCCCGCGCATCCGGTCACCGAAACTCACGGTCGCGCGAACGTCCTCGAGATAGACGAGCCGGACGTCGGTTTCGATCTGGGCCACGAGCGGCGCAAGCCGGCCCTTGTCGATGAAGGCGCGCGCGGTCACCACCGTCCTGATCTTCGCGGCGCGGCAGGCAGCCCGCACATTGCTCGCGCCGGACGTGAAGTTGATCATGGCCGGAATGCGGCCGGTCGACATCAGGGCGAGGATCGTCGCGACCGCGCCGTTCGCGTTCGGCAGCATCACGCCGACGGCCTCGCCAGGCTCCGCCAGCGGCATCAGCTTGCGGCCGAGCACGGCCGCTCCGATCAGGAGCTTGCGGTAGGAGAGGGCGCCGGTCACCGGGTCCTCGATCGCGACGCGTCCGGAGCCGTGCTCCTGCGCGGCCTCGATCACGGCCTCCACAACGGTGCGGTCGGTGGATGTGGTGCGGAACACGAGGTCCGACATCACCTGGTAGAGCGCGGCGCCCGCCGCGATGCGGCGTTTCTTGCCCCTCAGCTCGGGGTCGACGGCGAGTTTCACCGGCGGCAGAATGGTCACCTTGACCTTCGGAAACAGGCGCCGGCGCACCTGGGTGCGGCCGAGGCGCGAGAAGTAGGTCGCTTCGAAGCCCTTGATGCGGATCGGCACCACCATGGCGCCCGATTTCTCGGCGATCAGGCCGGCGCCGTCATAGACCTTCATCAGGCTGCCGGTCACGGTGATGCGCCCCTCGGGGAAGATGATCAGCGACTCGCCGCCCTGCACCGCATGGATCAGCGTGCGCGTCGCCATCGGCTTCGTGGGATCGAGCGGCATGGCGCGGGTAAACTTGAGGAACGGCTTTGCCCACCAGTGCTGCGCGATCCCGCTGTCAATGGCGAACACCGGGTCGGTCTCGAGGAACGACAGCGCGAGCGCGGCGTCGAGGAAGCTCACATGGTTGAGCGCGATGATCGCGTTCGATCCTCCCTTGGCGACGTTCTCGATCCCGGTGACCTCGAGCCGGAACAGCGAGCGGAACAGGACGGTGAGAAAATCGCGCAGAAGATTGGTCGGCAGCGTGTAGGCCATCAGCAACATGGCGGCGACGTTGGCGGCGCCGATCGCGAGGAACAAAACCGGGATCGACACGCCGAAGGCTTGCAGTTGTGCGACGGCGAGCGTTCCGGCCACGATGAACGCAGCATTGAGAACGTTGACGGCTGCGATCACGCGGGCACGCCGATCGGCGCCCGCCCAGGTCTGAACGGCCGCGAAAGCCGGCACGATGAAGAGCCCGCCGCCGATCGCGAGGCCCGCAAGGTCGACGGCGACGCGCAGCCCGCGGGCGGAGGTAAACACCTCGGCGACGCCGGCTGACGCGGCCTGCGGAAGGCCGTAGGTAGTCCACCCGAGATCGAGCGCGAACAGCCCGAGCACCAACGCACCGATCAGCGTCGGGAACAGGACGATGCGTCCGTGCGCGAGCCACGCCGCGAGACCGGAGCCGATGGCGATCGAGATCGAGAACACGGCGAGGAAGACGATCACGACGTCCTCGTTGGCGCCGACCACGGTCTTGACGAGCACCGGCATCAGCGACAGCGCGACCGCGCCGACCAGCCAGAACCAGCTCGTCGCCATGGCGCCCCAGCGCAGCCGCCGATCGTACCAAAGCTCCTTGAGGAGGCCGCCGGTCGAGCGCGCGATATTGGGGTCGATCCGCAGATTGGGTGCGCCCTCGCCGGTGCGGGGGATGAGCAGGCTCGACCCCCAGCACATGAGCGCGAACGCCATGATCAGGCCGCCGAAGATCGCGGGGTGATGGCCCTCCTTGGCGGCGAGGCCGCCCACGATCGTGCCGAGCAGGATCGCCATGAAGGTCGCGCCTTCGACCAGCGCGTTGCCGGCCGGCAGTTCTTCGGAGGCGAGATGGTCGGGGAGGATCCCGTATTTGATCGGGCCGAACAGCGTGGCGATCACGCCAAAGAAAAAGAGCGCGACGAACAGGATCGGTATCGACTGCATCCAATAGCCGGTGACCGCGACGGCCGCGACCGCGATCTCCACGAGCTTGATGCGTTGCGCCACGATCGACTTGTCGAAGCGGTCCGCCATCTCGCCTCCGATGCCGGAGAGGAAGAAGAACGGGCCGATGAAGACGGCGGCGGTGAGCGTGATGAGCGAGCCGGAATCGGTAACCGACGGCGTGAACAGGATCAAGAACACCAGTGAGTTCTTGAGGAAGTTGTCATTGAAGGCGCTGAAAAATTGGCACCAGAAAAGCGGTGCGAAGCGCCGGGTGGTCATGAGACTCGAGAACATCGGGGTCCTTTAAAGGCTTGCGAGAGTTGCTTCAACCATCGGCGAAGCGGCCGCAACGGCGGCCGCCACGAGAAATCGGCACTTGGGTTTCGGCCCACCGGAACCCTCTTCAGGGCGCGCCGCGACCGCGCGGCCGACCGCCAGGCCCAGCTTAACCTCTCTTGTGGCTTGCAGAAAATCCCCCAACCCGGTTTTCTCGGGCGCCCGCCTCGTCTATGGTCCGCGCCGCCAAAGTAGCATTTGCGGCGAAAGCCGGACTTCGTCCGGGATGGATACCGGTTCGCCGTAGAGAATGGACCAGATTTTGCGGCCGGCACCGTTCAGGCCCGGTCGGTGCAGGTCAGGAGGGGTGGAGATGGCTTGGACTCGCGTCGCCGCGTTGGCGGAGCTGAAGGAACGCGGCGTCATGGATGCCGAACTCAATGGCGACGAAATTGCTCTTTATTGGGTCGATGGTGCGCCATATGCGACCGAGAATATCTGCACCCATGCGTTCGCCCGGCTGTCGGAAGGATATCTCGATGGCGATTGCATCGAGTGCCCGGTTCATCAGGCGCTTTTCAACGTCAAGACCGGCGCAGCCGTTTCCCCTCCGGCCTATCAGGCAGTGAAAATCTTCCCCTGCCGGGTCGAGGGCGAGAATGTCATGATCGAGGTTTGACGCGCGCCCTGGCCGCTATCGCAGCCGGCCCGCCGTCGGGAGCGCCCACCACACCCCCAATGCGATAGTCCCTCGACGCGATGAGGCATTGCCTCAGGACAGCTCGGAGGCGCGGCGGAAGCACAACCGCACTGACGTCGAAAATTCGTGGCCGCACTCGTCACATGACCACACATGGTGCACACGGCTCCTGCTCACATATGCGGAGGCCGCCGGCGCGAACAGCAGATCATGACATCGCGGACAGGAGGGCAATGCGAAACGTCGGGGCGCATCGACACCAGATTGCATCGTGGCTTGACCTTTCATGGAAACCTCCTCCGTGTTTCCCCCGTCGTGCCGTTCCCCGTTTCCGCGCTCAGGATGCGCAGCGTCTTTGGCGACAGCATGGCGCGTCCATGAATTTTTTGTAAAATGCATTGCAATCGCGCACAAGACAGGCGTGCTGACATTACCAATGGCGCAGCTACATCGGGGCGCGTGTCGGCGAGAGTCGCGCGCGTGTGTTGCGGTGGGCGCGGGCTGCGACGAGCGGATGCGAATATCTGGCTCGCCGAGCTGGTACCGGGGTCGCCGCGTTGCAGTGCGGCATCAGCGTATGTGCGCCAGTTAGAGGAGCGGACGTAACGGTCCCGGATGTCCTCGCTGCTCTGCACAATGCGACAGATCAACCAGCCACACCGCCTGGAGGCTACCGAAAGCCCGGCCGCACAGCGGTCGGATCGGGCGCTTTCGGCCACGATAATCGTGCCGCATGTGCGCTCGACCACCCAAGCCATGCGTGGACGCGCCCGCTGACCGCCTGAAATATCAAGGGTAGCTCCGCCACGTCCGACACCGACATACCGGCCGGTCTTTGATTTCGATCAAGGCCGTGAGAGCCCCGGGCAAGGATAGTGGACGGAACTTAGTTGGCGAAAAGCCGTCGCGAGGACCTGCCGCTATGATCATCTGCTCATGCAACGTGCTCAGCGACCACGACGTCCGCGGCGTCGTTGCGACGTCGGGTTCGCGGCTCACGACCGCGGAAGTCTATGGATGCCTGGGTTGTGGCCCGGAATGCGGCCGCTGCGCACCCGCCATCCGGCGGATCGTGGCCGACGCCTCGGATCACGACGGCGCGGACGAGACCTGATGCCATGGCCCGCAGCTTGAATTCGGGAAATCGGCCCATGACTCCGGCCCAATTGAGCCTCGAGACGCACGCGCTGGCCGAGCAGAACGTGCCCCGTTACACGTCCTATCCGACGGCACCGCATTTCAACAAGGACATCGGGGCCGATACCTATGGGACCTGGCTCGCCCAGGTGCCGGAGCGCGAGCCGCTGTCGCTGTATCTTCATGTGCCGTTCTGCCGCGATCTTTGCCTCTATTGCGGCTGCCATACCAAGGCCATCCGCCAGCAGGCCCCGCTCGATGCCTACGCGGCCAGCCTGATCGGCGAGGTCGCGCTCGTCGCCGACCGCATCGGCTACCGGAAAATCTCGCATCTGCACTGGGGCGGCGGAACGCCGTCGATCCTCAACGGCAGGAACCTGACGGACATCGTCTCCTCCCTCGACGAGGCATTCGACCTCGGCGGCCTGCGCGAGCACGCGATCGAGCTCGACCCACGCCACCTCGACCGGTCGCTCGTGCGGGTGCTCGCGAGCCTGGGCGTGAACCGCGCGAGTCTCGGCGTCCAGGATTTTTCGCCGCACGTGCAACAGGCCATCGGCCGTATCCAGACCTACGAGGATGTCGGACGGGCCGTGGCCACGCTGCGCGATGCCGGCATCGCGAATCTCAATTTCGATCTGATGTACGGCTTGCCGCGACAGACCGTCGACGACGTTCGCCGCAGCGCCGCGCAGGCGGTGACGCTTTCCCCGCAGCGCATCGCGTTGTTCGGCTATGCGCACGTGCCGTGGTTCCGCGCCCAGCAGCGCTTGATCGATACGGCCTCGCTCGCCGGTCCCGCTGAGCGGCTGGCACAGATGAACGCAGCACGCGACGTCTTTCTCGCGGTCGGCTATCGTGCGATCGGCTTCGATCATTTTGCGCTGCCGACCGACGACCTCGCGCTGGCGGCGCAGAACCACCGCCTGCACCGGAATTTCCAGGGTTATACGAGCGACGATGCCGGCATCCTGATCGGGTTCGGGGCGTCCGCGATCGGTCGGCTGCCGCAGGGGTTCGTGCAGAATGCCCCGGACGTCGCGGGCTATCAGCGGGCCGTGTCGTCGGGTCGGCTCGCGGCCGTGAGGGGCCTCGCGCTGTCGAGCGAGGATCGCGTGCGCGGCCGGGTCATCGAGACGCTGATGTGCGATTTCGCGGCCGATCCGCGATCGATCGCGGCGCAGTTCGGCGTGAAAGAGCCCTTCGTGGCGGAAATCGAATCGCTGGCTCCGCTCGCCGCGCAGGGAATCGTGAGCACGCTCGGCGGCCGTGTCGTCGTGACCGAGATGGGGCGCCCGTTCGTGCGCCTGGTGGCCGCCGCGTTCAACTCATATCTGGCCGGCAGCGCAAAGCGGCACTCGGTCGCGGTGTGATTGGGCCGGCGCGCGTCCGCCTGCGGGAGCATCCGGAATGACCGCAAATCGTGGCTACCTGCCGCCCAGGACCGACAACGACACGCTCGGTGTCCACTCGCTTGATCATTTCGTGTTGGCGGTTCCCGATCTCGCACCGGCCCGGCGCTTTTACGAAAGCTTCGGCCTCGACGTTCGGGAGGACGGCAACGCGCTCGCGCTCAAGACCTTCGGGCACGACCAGCGCTGGGCGAGCGTGGTGGAAGGCGAACGCAAGCGGCTGCACCATATTTCGTTCGGCTGCTATGCGGAAGATTTCGCGCGGCTCAAGACGCGCCTGGAACAGAACGGCGTCGCACTCGTCGATCCGTCCCCCGGGTTTGCGAGCAACGGCGCGTGGTTCCGCGATCCGGCCGGCGTCTTGATCGAGCTCAAGGTCGGTCCAAAAGTTTCGCCCGCCCACAAGACGTCGGGCGCCTGGGCCTCCTCGCCGGAAGGCGTGGCCGGCGCGCCGATGCGCCGTGACGCGCCGGTCGTGCGTCCACGCCGGCTATCGCACATGCTGGTGTTCACCCCCGACATCGATCAGGCGATCGACTTTTATGCGCGCAATCTCGGCCTTCGGCTGTCCGACCGGTCGGATATCGTCGCGTTCATGTACGCAATTCACGGCAGCGACCATCATGTTCTGGCCTTCGCCAAATCGAGCGCCGCCGGCATCCATCATTCGAGCTGGGACGTCGCCGGCATCGACGACATCGGGCTGGGCGCGATGAACATGGCCGACCACGGATACATCAAGGGCTGGGGCCTGGGCCGCCATGTGCTCGGGTCGAATTATTTCCACTACGTGCAGGACCCATGGGGCAGCTTCACCGAATATACCTGCGATATCGATTACATCCCGGCGAGCCAGCGCTGGGCGGCTGGCAGCCACCGTCCCGAGGATTCGTTCTACCTCTGGGGACCGGAGCCGCCGGCGGATTTCACCGTCAATCGCGAGGCGGAGGGCTGATCTTCATCGCGCCCCCTGAGCGGGCTTGCGACGCCGTGGTCACATCGCCGTCTTGACCACCCGTCCGCTCGCCTCGACGAACCAGCGCTCGTTGGGAAACGCCGTGCCGGCGAATTGCGATACCATCCAGTCGGCGACCAGCGTCGACGGAAAAGGTCCGAGATTCGCCGACGGCACGCCGCCGACCGAATGGCGCGAGTCCTGGTAGACCACCAGGCGCTTGGGACCTTTCAGCCGCCGGAACAGATCCTCGGTGTATTGCATCGGCGAGAGCTCGTCGAACTCCCCGGCGAGGCAGAGATACGGCATGCGGATCTGCTCCGCATAGGCATCGAGCGTGAGCGATTTGGCGAATTCGTCGTACTTCGCCTCGTCGGTATAGCCCGACATGTACATGAACCGGCGTTTGAAAGTCGGCGAGGCTTCCTCGTCGTGCACGAAGCCGCCCGGCTCGTGATGCGTCCCCGAGAGGGCGCAGGCGCGAAAGCGCGGCTCGGCGCCGGCCACGATCGTTCCCGTATAGGAGCCGAAGCTCACGCCGGTGATGCCGATTTTTTGCGGATCGATCTCCGGCCGCGCCGCCATCCAGTCGAACAAGGCGCGACCCGCTTCGGCCCAGCCCTCGTTGGTCACGTAGATGCCGAGCAGCGGGCACTCGTATTGCCCGGGCCCTTCGACCGCGAGCACCGCGACGCCGCGGTTGAGCCAGCGGTCGCCGTAGAGCGCGACGGTGCGTTCCTTGAAGCTGTCCATCCCGGGGATCGCTAGCACCGCCGGAATGCGGCCGCCCTGATAGCCTGGCGGGAGGTGAAACCACGCCGGCAGCTGCTTTCCTCGGAACGGCACCCATACCGGCTCGATGTGTCGGTCGGCGTGCCGGACATAGGCCATGAAGATCTCGCGCTTCTTGTCGTTGTAAAATTGGTTCTGCGCGTTGTTCTCGTGGATCGGCCACTGCGCCGACGCCCAGTGCTGCGCCGCCATATAGTAGTTCTCGCGCGCCGTGACGAAGGCCTGCGCGGCTTCCGCTTCGCGCGCCTTGGCCTCGCGCCGCCGCGCCACCGCCTCGAAGGCCGGTGCGATGTCGGCATATTTCTTCACGCGCGCGCGGATCGCGGCGACATCCGCCTGCGATTCCGGCCCCATCGCGGCGATCAGCCCGCCGGTGCGCGGCTGATCCCAATCGAGCCCGTTCGCCGCGATGACGTTGTCGAGCAGCCAGCGCTGTTCGGTCCAGCGCTTCATGCTCGGCTCCTCGGCGCGGGCCGCGGACGACGCCCCGGCGGCCGCCGCAAAGGTCGCGGATTGCAGAAAATGCCGGCGATCGATCTTCATGGTTTCCTCCGTGGTTTCGTCTCTGGGCTCGCTCTTGCGGGTCCGAATGGTAGTGGACGCCGCGGATGGGCGTGAGAGCAATTTATGCGAGTGTTGCCGAAATGCTCTTGCGCCGATGGCGCTCCCCGTGCACTCAATCGGTCCTGGATTTGCGTGCGCGATCCCGGGGCGGGTCATGGCGGAGCGTGGGGTCCGTTTGGCGTTGTTGGGGTGCGCGGCCTGGATTGCGCTGCTCCCGTGCGCGAACGCCGCCGAGCCGGCGGCGACCAACGCGACACCTAATAGCGTCGTTGCCAATTCGTGGGCAGACGGTCTCGCGATCGAGATCGAGAGCCAAGTGGCGTCCGATTACATCTACCGCGGCGTCAGCCTGTCGGCGCGCCGGCCCACCGCGGCCATGTCGATCGACGCGGAATGGCGCGGGCTCTACTTCACCACCAACTTCCAAAGCGTCAAATTGCCGACCAATCCGGCCGCGGAGATCACGCTCGCCGGTGGCTACCGTTGGTCGATCGCCGGGTTCAATTTCGATCTCGGCGCGAGCTATTTCTACTACCCGGGCGAGATCCCGACCGACACGGCCACCAAGACCAACTATTGGGAGTACGCGCTGAACGTCGACCGCGACCTGGTGAAGGGGGTCAATGTCAGTGCTCAACTCGCCTATGCGCCGGACGTCTCCAGCACCGGCGCCTGGGGCGCCTATGCGGAGGCGGGGCTCACGATCGATCTCCCGCCGCTCGATGTGCTGAAGGGCATCGGCTGGCAGTTCAACGGGAGCGCCGGCTATTGGCGCTTCGGCAACATGTCACCCGCCCAGGGCGGCTTTCCGTTGCCGGCCTTCGCGAACTGGCATGCTGGTCTCGTGTTCTCGCTCAAAGACAATGTGAGCCTCGACCTGAGCTACTACGACACCAGCCTGTCCAAGGAAGACTGCTTCGTCTTTACCGGAGATCCCATGGCGACGCCGGGCGGCACGGTGAACCTCGTCACCAACCCGGACGGATTGCGCTCGCGGCTGTGCGGCGCCACGTTCGTCGGAGCGCTGTCGTTCAAGTTCAAGCCGATCGGAAAGGACTGATCGCCCCGTTTCGTGAACCGGCGCATCCTCACGCCCGTCGTCGCGCCGACTTCGCCTTTCCGAGCCGTTCGATGCGCGCGAGATCGAGTTTTCCTTCCGCGCTCCAGCCGGGGACACCGGCCTTAACCCTGGGGCGGAATTTTTCGTACAGCGCATCGGCCTGTTGCGCGATTTCCGGCGCCGACATCGAGCGCGCCAGCCGCTTCATCGAGCTGCGCACCATCTTGAGGGCGTCGCCGAACTTGATTTCCAGATACTGCTCGACGCCGTCCGGGGTGATCAGGCGGTCCTTGCTCAACGCGCGCAGTCCGTCGCGGGTGCGTACGACCGGCACGGCACGATGAAGCAGATCCACCTGGAGCCGCTTGCCGGGCTTCAGGTTGCGCTGGCGATCCTTGATCGCCTTGGGCGTCGGCGTGAGGAGGCCGATCGACACGCCCCTGGAATATGTGTTGAGCCCGGCGACGGCGCGGCCGAGCGTCAAGGCCTCGTCGCGCCCGAAGCCCAGTCGCCTGGCGACCACCGAAGCCCACAGGGTGAGGACCGGTGCACGGTTGATGGTGATGGTTCGACGCCCCAAGCTCAGGTCCTGTTTTTCAAGCCATACACGCCCACGCGAATCGCTTTGCGCCGCATCGATGCCGCCAGACACGCCAACTCGATCGGCCGACTCACCGGCGCTCATTATAATTCCGCTGCGCCTCAATGGGAAAATCCGACCCTCGAAAACATTGATCGGACGGCCATCCGTCTTGGTCAGGGTCGGCGAGCTGCCGCGAATCAGTCCGGTCCCCGAGGGCTTCCGCGACGCGGTGCGAGCAGGCCGGGTCGAATCGCGGTTGGTGAAATTTTGTCAGGCGCGCCAATCGCGAGCCCTGCCGTATTTCGACCCCGGGCATGGCTGACGGCCGCGAGGCGCTACGCCGGGTGGGCGGCGAGGTGGGCGAGCAGCAGCTCGTTGAGCCGTTCCGGCGCCTGGTCGGCGACGAAATGGCCGACGCCCGGCAGGATCTCAAATCGGTACGGGCCGGATACGAAATCGCGCGTTCCTTCGGCGGCAGCCCGTCCGACCGTGTCGTCGGCGTCCCCCCACATGTAGAGCACCGGCGTCTTGATGGATCCGAGCGGCGCGCGGATGGCGCCGCGTGCCCGGTACCAGGCCAGAGCCGCTTCCATCGCGCTCGCGCTGCCGATGACCGAGAGATGCTCCGCGATCGCCGCGGCCGGAACGCCGGACCCGGCAAGGCGTTCGCGCAGGCGCCGGGCGTCGTCCGTCAGCAAAAGCGGCCCCGCCTCGGGCGCAAGAAACGCCTTGTGATGGCGCGAGCGGTGCGCCTGGTCGCCATCTGGCATCGCGAGCGCACGAATGAAGGCGTTGGGATGGGGGCGCGACAGCACGGTGAGCGAGGCGAGCCGGTCCGCATGACGGTCGGCAATTCCCCACGCGATGCTGCCGCCCCAGTCGTGGCCCACGAGGTGGAAGCGACGCTGCGCATGCCCACAGGCTGCGGCCACGTTCATGGCGTCGGCCATCAACAGGTCGAAGCGATAGTTCGCGGCGTCGGCCGGGTCGGGCCGCGCACCCGGCGAGTAGCCGCGCTGGCTCGGGGCCACTGCCCGATATCCCGCCGCCGCCAAGGCGGGGACCTGCGCGCGCCACATGTGGAACGATTCCGCAAACCCATGCAGCAGCAGCACCAGCGGCGCGTCCGCGGCCCCGGCGACCCAAGCATCGAACACGAGGCCCGGTCCGGTATCGATCTGGTGCAATGCGGTCATGGGCATGGCCTTTCTGGCGGCGGCAGTCGACAGGTCGGGAACGGTTCGGACCAACGGGCGGGCCCTTCAGTATGGCGGCGCTCCGGGCGCTGTTCGACGGTAGAAAGGTAGTCCGCATCGATGCTTCGCCATCGGCCAGGAAGGGCTGGGCGTGCCAGATGGACAAAGAGCATGGGGGGTTCATCCGGCCCATACGGCGTACGCGGTCGGTTCGCGTGGACCCGGAATCGCGACGACACCCCGCGGGGGCGGGCATGGAAAAGTTGCCGCGTTCGCCCGGTCGGATGCCGAGCGTCACGGATTTTGCATGGCTCCGCGGCATGCCGGCGACGGCGGCCGACCGGTCGGGCAAGGCCCCAAGCGTCCCCGTGGGCCGCGCCGGGTGTCCCCCGGGATTCCTCATTTTAGCTTGCTTTCCCCCGCAATTGCTGTCACGCGTCAAGGGCTCGGCTGCGGCTGGGCACCGACTGTGACCAGATTCTGGAGATCAAGATGGCGACCGGTAAAGTGAAATGGTTCAACCCCACCAAGGGCTATGGCTTCATCCAGCCTTCGGGGGGCGGACAGGACGTGTTCGTGCATATCTCGGCCGTTGAGAGGGCAGGGCTCAGCACGCTCAACGAAAATCAGGACGTGGAGTTTGAGATCGTGAGCAATCGCGGCAAGAGCTCTGCCGAGAATCTCAAGGTGAAGTGAGCCGGTCATCCGGCGATTGTCTCGTCGTGAATTGAATCGGAGAGCGTGATCGCAAAAGTTCGCGAGCCCGCAAATGACAACATAGCCGGGCCGTCCGAATGGTATCTGACGGTTCGGTGCAACAATGCCTCTTGCGCGCGGCTGATCGCATTTCAAAAGACCCGTTTTCCGGGTCAGGACCCAAATCTGCGAATCGAAGCCGCGGGCAAGCTTTCCATACGTTGCCCCAATTGCAATGCGCTGGTGCGCTTCCGTTCCGATCAGATCGAGCGTCAGGATGTCGTGCTGACGCAATGATGCGCTTCCGCGAACGCAGCGTGCAAACCCACGTCTTTGGCGCGTGATCCTGAAAAAGGCCTGCCCCGGACTTGATGCGGGGCTGATAGACTTTTCGGACAAGATCATGCGCGAAGAAAAGAAGTCTTCACAACCGACAGGGCGCGAACGCATTCAGCTTCGAGCAATGATGCGCCGGTGCTGGCTGCTCGGCTTGAAGCACATTCTTGCCGACGCCAATATTCGGCGGGCGAGATCGTCACAATGTTCCGATGCAATTTCCGGCAGGCGGCAGTCGGCTGGCCTATGCTAGAGCATGATCCCGAAAAAGCCTGCCCCGGACTTGATCCGGGGTGGGCGCCGGTTTTCGGAAAAGATCATGCTCCAACAATAAGCTAGAGCGGGATGACGATTCGAAGAGAAGTCATCCCGCTCTAGCGCTCAGGATCGCGGCCTGGGATCCTCGGCTGACCGGTACATGAGAGACACGTCATGGCAGAAGCAAAAGTTCGCGGCGTCACGCTCTATTACGAGATCGTCGGCAATTCGGGTCCCTGGATCGCGCTGACGCCCGGAAGCCGGCGGTCGGGCGATGAACTGGTGCCGCTTTCTCAGATGCTGGCTCGGTACGGCTACCGTGTGCTGCTGCACGATCGGCGCAATTGCGGCCGCTCCGAGGTCGGCATCGAGGCCCACGGATCCGAGCATGAGATCTGGGCCGATGATCTCGACGCACTTTGTGGCCAACTCGGCGCGGGTCCGGTTTACGCCGGCGGCTCGTCGGCGGGCGCGCGCCTGGCCCTGCTGTTCGCTCTGCGCCACCCGGCAGCCGTCAAAGGCCTGCTGCTCTGGCGCGTCACCGGCGGTCAGCACGCCGTGCAGAAGCTCGCCCACCAGTATTACGGCGCATACGCCGAGTTGGCGAAGGCCGGCGGCATGGCGGCGGTCTGCGCGTCGGAGCATTTTGCCGACTGCATCAAGGCGCGGCCGTCGAATCGCGAGCGGCTCATGGGCATGAGACCCGACGATTTCATCGCCGTGATGGACATCTGGCGCAAGAACTTCCTGGCCGCGGCCGACCTGCCGGTGGTGGGGGCGACCGAAGAGCAGCTTCGCGGATTGAAAGTCCCTGCCTGCATCATCGCCGGCAATGACCAGGTGCATATGCCGGCCGCCGCCCGCAAGGCGGCCTCCCTGATCGCGCGCAGTGAATTCCATGACGACGTCGTGGAAAAGCGACCCGACAACGATCTGCTCGAGGAATGGGATCAGAAGGACTGGAAGGCCAAGGAAGGCCGGATCGCGGAAATCTTCAGCGCGTTCCTGCGGCGGGCCGAGCAGGCGGCGCCGTCGAGCTGACGCCGCATTCTGATCCGCCCGGAGTTGGAAAGATCCTCGTCGAGTTCGAAGGCGTGACGCAATGACGGACCCACGCGCTGCCCAGCCGTTTCGCCTCGAAGAGGCGACGATCGATCAGTTGCACCAGGCCATCAGAGACGGACGAACGACATGCGTGGCCGTCGTCCGGCACTACCTGGACCGCGTTCGCGCCTTCAATGGCGTTGCGAGCGCGCTCGTGACCGAAGGCGGCCTGCCGGTTGCGCCGGCGACGGGCGCGGTGCGCGCCATGGCGCCGTTGCGCTTTCCAACCCAGACCGTCAAGGCGTCCACGATCCTGCCCGATCTCGCCAAGTACAAGGGGCCGCCGCTCGAATTCGGCCGCATGGAGCCGACGGCTTCCGATCCCGCCGTGCAGCAGCAATTCGGCATGATCGTCGGCATTCCGAATGCCGGCCAGGTCAACGCGCTCGCCACCCTCAACATACGGGGCGAGCGTTCGGTGACATGCCGGGGCGACTTCGACCGCCACCCTTCGCTCGGCCCGCTGCCGCCCGGCGCGCCTGCGGTGTGCGAATTCTTTCGCCAATTGCCCGACGCGCTCGAGCGCGCGGCCGAGCTCGACGCCGCTTACGGGCGCGAGCCCGATCTCGCCGCGATGCCGATGTATGGCGTCGTGTTCTCGTTCAAGGACCCGTTCGACACCAAGGACATGCGATCGACCGGCGGCGGCGACGCGCGCTACGACATCGATTTTCCGGCGCGCGATCATGTGCTGGTCGAGCAGCTCCGTCATAAAGGGGCGATCATCTTCGCCAAGGCCGTCAACACCGAATACAACGGGCGGGCGGGCGATCCGGGCGGCCGCCACAGACCCGGAGAAGGTGCTGCCCTCGACGCTGGGCTATCAGCGCAGCACGTGGGGCGGCAATCCCTCCAACCCCTACGACACGACGCGCGCGGCCTCGCTCGGCTCGAGTGCGGGGTCGGCGCTCTCGGTGAGCACCAATCTGGTGATGGCGAGCCTCGGCGAGGAAACCAGGGCCTCGTGCCGCGGCCCGTCCAATCACAACGCGGTGGCGCTCATCCTGCCGCACAAGTCGATGCTGGGGTTCGACGGCGGCGCGATCGGCGCGGACATATATTGCGATCGCAGCGGCATTCACTGCCGCACGATCGCCGACTGCGCAAAGGTGCTCGACGCCCTCAAGGATCCGGTCGAAGGCTACTACGATCCGCGCGATCCCTACACGACGGTGCCGCGCTCCTCGGTGTCTGAGCACCCCCTATGCGAGCCACGCGACGGCGCCGGGCACGCCGGGCGCCCTCAAAGGCATGCGCCTCGGCATCATCCGGGAATCGATGGTCTGATCCCGCCGGGCTCGAAGACCGAGGAGCCGATCGTCACGGCGGCGGCGCAGGAAATCAAGACGATGCTGGGCGAGCGGCTGGGTGCGAGGCTCGTCGAATCCTCCGATCCGCTGTGGAAGCCGGATCCCGAGGTCGAGCGCATGACGACCGACTTCCGGCGCGCGCTGGCGCGGCTCGTGCCGGTGTTCATGCCCGACCTGCTGTTCAGGCTGGGGCGCGACGGGCAGCCGGTGTTCAAGGAATTCGCCGCCGCGATCGTGCCGACCGAGTTCATGCCGGGAAAAGTCTTCGGCGCCGGAACGATGCAGCCGATCGACTATTGCGTCGAGATGGCGGAGGGGCGGATCGCGCCGCCGTCGAACCTGGACCTCGCCACCATCCAGCAGCAGGAGCTGGCGATGGCGTTCCGGTTCCATATTCCGCAGTACCTGACGCGCCGCGCCGCCGACTGGAAGGCGCGGGGCTTCACCGAAACCCTGGTCGATTTTCCGGCGCTCAACGCGCGCTCGAAATTCTGGGGCGACGATCAGCGCGCGGCCTTCAAGAACTGGGAGGAGGTCGCCGATCCGCGCAATCCGCTCGGCGGGCGCCAGGGCGTCGACGAACGCATCATGCTGCGCGAACTGCTGCGCCGCGTCGACATGATGGTGATCCTGGAAAACAAGCTCGATGCGCTGGTGCGCCTGCACACGCCGTGGCCGCCGGGACTGATCGGCGGAGCCTACCAGTACGACATCGTGAGCAATCTGCGCCCGGAATCGCTGAGCGGCCCGAACGCCGGCCTCACCGAGGTGCTGATCCCGGCCGGCTACGTGACGACCGTGTACGATCCGGTATTCAGGCTCAGCCCGGACGGGACGCGCTACGTGTCGGCGCCATCCAGCACGCCGACGCGAATTCCGCAGCCGGGCTTGCCGTTCTCGCTGGTGTTTCGCGCCGAGCCGGGCCAGGAGGACGTGCTTCTGCGGATCGCCTCGGCCTATGAGGCGGCGTCGAAGCGCCGCATCCCGCCGCCGGACTTCGGTCCGCTGCCGGCGGCGTCGCGCGCGGTATAGACCGATGGCCTGGGCGGGCGGGTCCTGACGCTTCCGCGCTATCGCCTGCGTGGCGACGGATGTCCGCCCGTCCGGACAGTGCCCGACATCATGCGGATGAGGGGCCTCGGAGCGCAGCTGTGCCAGAGCCGACTTTCTTGGCTAAGCGCTGCAGAGTTGCGATGCGATTAGCATCTGCGTGACGAGCAGTCGGTTTAGCAGGGGACCGCCTCGAGAATACTGTATCCCAGTGCGGTCACCAAGACTTTGTCCAGCCGGAACCCGCAAGCGTCGAACAGAGCGCGGAATTCGACTTCGGTCCTTTGTCGGCCGCCCGGTCCGACCAGCATGGCGAGATCGGAAAAAACGATAGAGTTGTGTGCTGAGGATGCCTCAATGCGCGCTGGCATGACCTGCTCGATCAGCAGCAGCCTTCCACCGCTCGGAATCGCGCGACGGCAGTTGCCAAGAATGAGGGTGCCTCGCTCGTCGTTCCAATCATGGATGATGTCCTTGAGCAGGTAGGCGTCCGCGCCAGCGGGCACCGTCTCGAAAAAACTGCCGGCGATGAACTCACAGCGGCACGTCAATCCTCGCTCCTGCATCTGCGTCCTCGCCCCTTCGATGGCGTGAGGCAGGTCGAGGAGGACCCCGTGCAGGTGCGGATGGGCTTCGAGAATGGCCGCCAACAGTGCGCCGTATCCCCCGCCCACGTCGACGATTCGCCGCAATCCGGCGAAATCGTAGATCCGCGCCACTTCGCTTGCGGCGAGCCGTGTCAACTGCAGCATGGTGTCATTGAACAGCGCCGCCGTCTCTGCATCACGCTCGAGAAGCCCGACGAATCCGTCGGTACCGGTGACGAGCTTGCGCGCGCTCTCGCCGGTCTTCACGCTATGGAGGAGATTTCCCCAGACCGGCCAGTGGTGCCTGCCGAACCAGAGAGCCCAGGCCCGCAGCGAATTCGACACGTCCGAGCGCAGCAGCGAGCCCATCGGGCTCAGCGCGAACGATCCGTCTGCGCGCTCGCTGCAAAGTTCGAGACTTGCGAGCGCCCGCAGCAGACGATGCAGCGACGGCGCATGCGATTTGGTCGCTTGCGCGAGCTCGCTTGCATGTTTGGGGCCGCCCGCCAGAAGATCCGCGATGCGCAGCTCCGCGGCGACGCATGCCATCTGGGCCATGGCGCCGCGCTGGATCAGCGTGATGAGAGCCGGCGCCGGTCCGAGGTGGTCTTGATCCACCGTTTCGTCGAGTTGCGTCAAAGATTTGACTCCTGCTTCACCCGGTTTCCGCCGCAACAATCGCATTGCGTCAGCGCGTGCGCGCCTGCTTCCGCGACGAATGCAGGGACGATCATTCGGGCTTCATGCCGGCGGCTTTTACCAGCGGGGACTATTTTCTCGGTAGCGAGGAGCGTGGAGAATTCCTTTTGCGCGATTACCTGGCACTCGACCCTTTATTGCATTGGCGCGTGCACCATAGGTGATGCGCCCCGCTTCATCCGCCGGCAGGCGCGCGCGTACCCTCGCCGCGAGCAGCTTTGCGTCGCCGGGAGCCATGGCCGCAATGGCCTGGCCGATACCCGATCCCATCAGGCTGGTCGTCCAGAAGTGGCCGAAATCGGCGAACGTCCGTTGCACCACGATCTCACGCGTCTCGACCTCCTCGAGGGCCGAGCCAGTCCACAAGTCCCGCAGGGATTCCATCCGCGATGCGTCGGAGCTCGGCGGGCGCAGGGTCGTAAGGCCCATGGCGCGCATCTCAGCCTGGATGGTTCTTGAGGAAGTCCGCCGCCCGGCTCGTCCCACCCGTAACTCGCGACCGTGCCGCCCTGGCAAACGACCCGCACCATCTCGGCGACGCATTTGGCCGGATCGGGAACGAAGAAGATCACCAGCGCCATGACGGCGGCATCGAACCTGTGTTCGGCGAAGGAAAGCGCCATGGCGTCGCCTTGGCGGAACTCCGCCACGCGTGTCGCGGGCCGTGCGCGCGCAAAGGCGAGTTGCCCCTCCGACGGATCGATCCCCTGGACTTCTCTTGGCGCGCAGCGCTCGGCCAGCAGCTCGGTGAAGGCGCCGTTGCCGCATCCGACGTCGATCCAACGCAAGCCCGGGCGCGGCGCCAGCCAGTCGAGGAAGATCTCGCCCACGAGTCGACTCCAGGTTCCCATCATCCGCTCGTAGGCGGCCCCGTCGTCGAAGCGGATTTGATGTTCGGTCATCTGGACTTTCGCACTTTTGGTTCGACATTCCCCGGATCACCAGGGCTTCGCTCGAAAGCGGTACGTTCACTCGGGCTTCATGCCGGCCGCTTTCACCAGTGGGGGCCATTTTCTCGCCTCGGCAGCGAGGAACACCGCGAATTCCTGCGGCGACGTGATTTTCGCCTCGCCGCCTTGCAGCGCGATGCTGGCTTGTATCTCCGGCGAACTGAGACTGCCGTTGATCGCCGCATTGAGCTTGCCGATCACGTCGGCGGGCGTTCCAGCCGGAGCCAGAATTCCGGTCCAATCGCCCGGATTCAATGCCAACGCCGGCAACCCGCTTTCGATGATGGTCGGGACGCCCGGCAATGCGGCTGAACGCGTCGTCCCCGTATAGGCGAGCGCTTTCAGCTTTCCTTGCTGGACAAGGGAGATCAGTCCTGCGCCGGACCCGAAGAATATGTGAATCCTGCCCGCCAGCAGGTCCGCCATGATTTGCGGGGGTTGGCGATAGGGAATGCTGTTGAATGGCGCGCCGAACTCGGTCTTGAACATTTCGCCCAGGACCTGCGTGGAGCCCCCGAGCGAAAAGCCGATATTGACCTGGCCCGGATTGGCCTTGGCATATGCAATCAGTTCCTGGACGCTATTGGCCGGCAGATTTGCCGGCACGACCAGAAAGTGCGACCAGCTGGCGAGCGTCGCGACCGGAGCAAAGCTCTCGATCGGGTCGTAGCCGGCATTCGGATAAAGCACCGTCAAGTACGCAAGTGCCGAAACCGTTTGCAGCAATGTGTAGCCATCGGGATCGGATGTCGCCGCGGCCTTCGTGGCGATCGTCAGGCCGCCACCCGGTCGGTTTTCGATGACGACGCTCTGGCCGAGACGGGTTGCCAAGTCTTGTGCGACAGGCCGAAACAGCGCATCAGGCGCCCCGCCGGCGCCGATTGGCGAAATGACCTTGATCGGCCTTGAGGGATACGGCTGGGTGGCCACGCTGCCGGCTGCGAACAGGCCGGCGGCGACCCCGAGGACGACCGGCCTCAGCTTCGCAAACCCGCAAAACATCGATGCCGTACGCGCCAGCAAGACGATCGATTGCAGTGGCATGTCCTTCTCCGCTGCCGTTGAAAACCGTTAGCCGGCAGATCATGCCCGGATGCACTAGAAAATAAAGTTCTTATTCCTTATATTTCTATAACTTTCTCTCATAGATGGGTCGCCCATGGCATTGATCGATCGGGTTGCGCACCGGCTCAAGCTGCGGGACCTGCGTCTCCTCGACGCCGTCGTGCGGTCGAAAAGCATGGCCAGAGCCGCCGTTCAGCTCAACGTGACGCAGCCGGCCGTGTCGAAGGCGATTTCCGAGTTGGAGCACATGCTCGGCGTTCGCCTGCTCGATCGCAGCCGGCAGGGTATCCCGAGCCGCTACGCCAATTCCTGCCGCAGGTGATCGCGCAGCAGCTGACCGTAGCCGGGAATGCTGTCGCGTCTGCGGAGCAGGCGAAGCCCGGCCCAAAGGCTGACCGCATTGTTGGCGAGGACCGGCTTGCCGAGCTCGCGCTCCAGCCGCTCGACGACGTCCATCGAAGGCCAGTTGCCGCCCGGCATGACGATGGCGTCCGCGTCCGGCCGGTCGGTTCGGCGGCCGAGCTCGTAGGCTTTGTCCGGACCGACCCGGCCGAGCTCGATCGAAGCCACGTACCCCACCACCTCGCTGTGGACCACCTCGAAACCGTTGGTCTCCATGAAGTCAACCATGGGCTTGTCCATCGTACGGCTCCACGGCGCCCCGATGGCGATCTTCTTGGCGCCGAGCCTCGTCAGGGCGTCCACAAAGGCGGTCGCCGCCGTCGTGGCGGGCTTGCCGGAGGCATCCTCCATGCGCCGGATCAGCTCGCGGTCGTAGCCCTTGCCCTTGGCGAGCGTGGGAGCGGTCGCCGCAAACACGATGACATCGACCTCGGCGTCGGCGAGCTTGCGGCTCTCCGCTTCGAGCTCCAGGACACAGCGCATCTGTTCTTCCGGGGTGATGTCGCGGTAGGCGACGCGTCCGGTGTGCAGCGAGACGCTCGGCGGCAATGCCGCCGAGAACGCCGGCTCCTGGGTCGTGTTGGACGAGGGCGTCAACAAGCCGAAGCGATGCGTTTTCGCCAATCCCGTCACGGTCCCGCTCATTGCAGCCCTTCGAGGCCGGCGGCCTTGATGACGGCGTGGAATTTCTCCGACTTCGAATTCGATGAAGCGCCTGAAGTCTTCCGGGCTTTTGCTGCTCACCGGGTTCGACCCCTGGCGCAATATCGCGTCCCTCACGTCCGGCATGGCCAGCACCTTCACCAGGCCCGCGTGCAGCTTGGCGATGATCTGGGGCGATACGCCGGCCGGCGCCAGCATTCCGCTCCAGCCGACCACGACCACGCTCGGATAGCCGGACTCGACGACGGTCGGCGTATCGGGAAACTGCGCGTCGCGCTGTTCGCCGAACGTGGCGAGCAGATTGAGCTGTCCCGACTGCACGTAAGGCGACGCGCCGGCCATGGTCGTGAACCCGACCGGAATCTGCCCGGACAGCAAGTCGGTCATCTCCGGCGTCTGTCCTTTGTAGGGCACGTGCGTCATCTTGATATCGGCGGCGCCCGACAACAGCACGCCCATCAGATGCGTGAGGTTGCCGATGCCGAACGTACCGAAGTCGAGCTTGCCGGGATTCTGCTTCGCCCGCGCGACCAGGTCCTTGATTGACTTGATTCCGGACGCGGGGCTCGCCAGCGCACCCATCGGGTTGGCGGCCGTCTCGGTGATCGGGGCGAAATCGCGCAGCGGATCGTAGGGCAGGTGCTTATAGATGAACCGGTTCGTGGTCACCGCGGTGATCGGCGCATAGACCAGCGTGTAGCCGTCGGGCGCCGCCTTGGCGGCCGCTTCCATTCCGATGATGGCATTGGCGCCCGGCCGGTTCTCCACCACGATCTGCTGGCCCCACATTTCGCCCAGCTTCTGTCCGAGGACGCGCACCTGGAGGTCCACCCCGGAACCGGCCGCTTGCGGCACGATGATGCGGATCGGGCGGGTCGGATAATCGCCTGGCGCCTGCGCGGCGGCGCCGGACGCGAGCGCCGCCATGCTGGTCAGCGCCGCAAATAGGATGCGCCCGTTCATCGTGACCCTCCCCGATTTTCTCGCCCGCGCGACCGTGGGCTACGCATGTTTTGCGCAAGCGTACCACCGCCTTGAACCGCAGCCTAGAGCGGGTTCCGATCAGGTCGAACCACAATGTCATGCGCGGGCACAGCGGTTCAAAGGACCGCGGCGCTTCGCTCGCCTATGTCCCGCGCATCCACGTCTTTGATGCGACTCGCGACTTAAGACGTGGATGCCCGGCACAAGGTCGGGCATCACGGCGGGTCGGCCGAAGGCGCGACCCGCGCTACGGTATTGCTGGGGCGATTACTTCGCGGACGCCGGAAACACCGGCAATTTGTCGATGTCGCGCGCATCGTGCTGGATGATGACGGTCGCCTTGAGATTCGATGCGATCTTCTTGATGCGTTCGACCGACGCGACTGTCTGGGCGCGATCGACAGTTGAACGCGGGCACGCCGTCGGCATCGTAATTCTCGCGGAAGTGCATCGCATCGCCGACTGATCACCACGTTGCCCATCTGCGGCAGCTTGACGAGCAGGCTGTGATGGCCCGGCGTGTGCCCCGGCGTACACAGCACGATCACGCGTGCCGTCGCCGAACACATCCTTGTCGAGCGCGAGCGGTTCGACCTTGCTCTCGCCTTTGATCCAACTCTCGAACGGCTTGAAGTTCACGCCTTGGGCCGGCTTCGGGCTGGTGATCGCATCCCAGTCGCCTTTGCCGATCAGCAGCGTCGCCTTCGGAAACGAGGCCACCTGGCCGGTGTGATCGGCGTGATAGTGGCTGATGCCGACATATTTGATCTGCTCGGGCTTGACGATCGATCTTCGCCAGGAGATCGACCAGGCTCACCTTCGGCGCGACATTGGGCGTCGTCATGGCGTGGCCGGTATCCCACAGCAGATATTCGTCGCCATGCTTGATGAGATAGCAACTGAAGACGAACTGAAGCTTCAGATCGCCATAAGCATAGGTGTCCGAGAAACGCTGGTTGACGGCGATGGGCGCCTGGGGCGTGCCGCATTCGAAGCGCGTGAGCGACACGTCCGGCGCCGCTTGCGCGGACGCCGCGAGAGCCGCGAATGCACCGGCGCACGCGCCGGCGGCGAGAATGGTCAGTATCCGATTTATTGTTTCCCTCCCTTGAATTGGATGTGAGAGCGTTTCCCCGAGGGGTCGGTGCGGCATTGAAGCGCCCATGGCAACAAGCCGAACGATCAGCGCAACCAGGATACACGCGTGCGAAAGGAAGTGAAATGTTTCTTTCTGCCCGATAACAAAACGTTTTCGCGCCGGCGATCAACCCCCGCTTTCCGGCTCCGGCCGACCGAGATTGTCGATCAGTATATGAATGCTGATCAAGAAGCACCCAAACCGGCAATACGGCGAAACTCCAGCCGATATAGTTGCTGCCGAACAATAGAATGCAACGCCAACAGGTATCCGACGAACGCAATCCAGCGCGGTGCGATCGCGGTGAAAATCACGACGGTCGACGTCGAGATCATGAATACGCCGGCCATCTTGATCGCGTACACATTCATGAGGACGTAGGCGGCCGCACGCGCGAAGCGGAAAGTGGCGGAATTGATCAGTTCATTCGGCTGGGCCGAGGAGGCGACCAGGATGATAGCGCCTCCCACCGCGCGCTGTCAAACAGCATGGCCAGGAACAATAAGGCGCTGCCGAAAAATACCGTGGCAAAGAACCGATCTTCCTGCTGACCGAGCCGATCTCGCAGCACGCCGATGAACCACAGGAACGCGACGCCGGCAAACGGGATCAGGTTCAACGCGAGCGCAACCGTTTTCGTGTCGCTGGCAAGCCATGCCTCCAGACTCCAGCGGATCGGACGGAATGGATCGCCGAAGCAGCCAGAAAACCGTGACCATAAGAAGAGAAAAAGCGATGCCCGCGATCGCGGCGGCTCTCGGCGTCTTGAGGTGTGCGCGCGTGAGGGTGCCGTTCTTCAGCATCGCCATCGGTCCTTTTTGCTTCGGTGCGGTGGGCCGTTGATGCCCCAGGCGGAGTGCGCAGGGTCCTTTCAGCGCCCGTTTTTTCCAGAGTGCCCGCCCAAGCCCTGAGCATCCGCCATACGGGCCAGCGCCAACTCCTCCGGATAAGCGAAATTCCTCGCGATTTCGCGATCGAGCAGGCTTAGTTCCTGCTGCAGTGCCGGATGGCGATGCGCCGGGAGCGTCTGGACCAGGTTTTCGATCATTGCCCGCAGGCGCCGTACGATCTGCAGATTGTTCGAACCGCAGGAGCGTATCTCGCTGAATGCGAGATGCACGAAATCTTCCCAGTTGGGTGTCCGGAAGATCACCCGCAACTGCCCGGACCCGTCCGAAAATCTCGTCCGTGCGCAGGTGACGCTTGCCGACCAGTCCGCAGCATCCGATGGAGCTGGTCTATCGCGAGCACGGCGGTGGTCGGATCGTTGATCGCCGGCGACAACGCCCTGATGCGCGATGTCGACGACAATGCGAAATGCAAACGTCGGATCCTGCTCCATCGTGCGCTCAGACCCCAACGCGACCGACGCACGCAGCGTCGCGTCGTCGATCGAGCGGGCGCCGCCGTACAGATTGAACAGGGGCTCGTCCACGGCAACGAAATCGCCCACCTGGGGGACGAATTCGATGACGCCGTTCGATCTCTCGGCCTCCGCCATGAGCAGCTCGAGATTGACCGCAAGAACAATGCCGCATGTCCCCTGATGCCGAATGATGCGATCCGGCGGACCGAGCTTGAGGCATTCGGCTGCCGGCATGTTAGGCCCGACGCTTGGTTCGGGATATACATGTTCGATGACCGCGAGCCCGTCGTCGCCGACGTGCGCCAGAATACTGATGGGGCGCAGCAATCGCGATGCGTAGTCGATCAGATAGAAGAACGCCGCGAAGCGAGAAGACGCCGAGCAGTGCGGCCAGGAACATGACCAGCTGGTAGACGTCCTTCTCCATCCGGTTTTGCGCACTCAGCGCGAACAGCAGCGTGAAGATGAATAGTCCTACGGTGTATCTGACGACGTTGTTTCGCAACAACGTCGTTGCGATGATTTGAGGAGTGAGCTGCGCGCTGGCGACTTGAAGCGCCACGAGCATGGAACCGAACGTGAAGACCACGAACGAAAGCGTCGCCGTGACGATGGCCTGGAGCAGCGCTTGTGCGCCCGGTACGGCGTAGCCCAGAAGTGACCATCCGAGCCAAGCATCAAGCCCGTGCAGAATACGCGTGGCCGCCAATTCGAACGGGATGGCAATGAATGGGACGACCCAAAGCGACGATCTGATATAGCTCTTGAGGCCGTAGAACCGGTTCCAATTGATCATCGGGCTCGCCCATGGTCGCATGCCGGCCGCAACTGCTTCATGACGCCACATGGTTTGCTTCCTGCGCGACACTCATGGGTAGGAGTTCACGCGCCCACGGCCAGCGACCGTCGATTTCCAACACAAGCGTCCAGCTCAGGAAAGTTCGTACCAGAACCAGTCCGGCCAAAAGGCCGAGGCTCGTGAACGTGAGCTCGATCGCAATCGTCTTGACGATATCGGCGGCGACCAGCACTTCGAGGCCGAGCAGCAACGAACGCCCGATTCGTATTTTGTATTGATCGTAGTGCCGCGCCTCTTCGCGCCGATGGACATAGATATATGTGGACCAGACGATACCTGCGACGATAACGAAGACGCCGAAGATTTCGATGCCAACGCCGACGAGATGAATCCAGTTGCTGACGGTCGCTTCGAAGGCGGACAGGCGTCCCATATCGGTGCTCATCCTTCAGGTCCGGGCGCCGCGAGATTGAAGCGCTTTGGCTTGGCTAGGTTTCCGGATAGACCTCGATTTTGCGGCCGGCGTCATGGCGATGTCCTTGGGGCGTTTCATGGCGGACGGGCCGATGTCGCGAGGGTGGTCTTTAAATCTGAGCTTTATAAAACCATCGAAGGAATCCGGTTTTGATATGGATCAAGCGAACGCGTTGCGCAGTCGGTATCGAGGCTGCGGTTGGTCGCTTCGGGATCTTGGCTCTGGCGGCTTCCGCCCGCCCTTAGGGTGGTCTCCGATGTCTCTTCCTTACGGCCCGGACACCTGATTTTCGGCCTTGTGACATGGATGAACCAGCTGCCTGGCGCCGTAATCGGACGGTCCACGCGTCCCGCCTACCGGATGATGAACGGGTTCGCCACGCTCGACTCCGTCGCGATCCAGACCGACTTGACCTGGAGATATTCCTTGATGGCGTCGAGCCCGCTTTCGCGGCCGAGCCCGCTGCGCTTGTAGCCGCCGAACGGCGAGGTGAAGCTCACCGCCCGGTAGGTGTTGACCCAGATGGTGCCGGCCCGCAGCCGCTCGGACATCCGCAGCGCGCGGCCCATGTCCTTGGTCCACACACCGGCGGCGAGACCGAACGCGATGTCGTTGGCGATCGCGGTCGCTTCCGCCTCGTCGTCGAACGGAATGACGGACAGCACCGGACCGAACACCTCCTCCTGGGCGATCCGCATGTCGTTGCGCACGCCGGTGAAGATCGTCGGCTCGACGAACTGGCTGCCTTTCGCGCCCGGCCCCGTATAGGGACCGCCGCCGAGCACGCAGTGCGCGCCTTCGCGTTTGGCGATCGCGATGTAATCGATGATCTTCTTGTATTGCGGCGGGCGTCGTCACCGGACCGACGTGGGTGTCGGGCGACATCGGGTCGCCGACGCGCGCCGATTTCGCGACCTCGACGAGCCGGGCGACGAACCGATCGTGGATCGAGCGCTGGAGCAGCAGGCGCGACCCCGCGATGCAGGTCTGGCCGGTGGCGGCGAAGATTCCCGAGATCGCCCCCATCACCGCCGCGTCGATGTCGGCGTCGTCGAACACGATGTTGGGCGACTTGCCGCCGAGCTCGAGCGACACGTGCTTGATGCGCCTGGCGCGCGGCTTCGTAGATCTTCTGACCCGAGACGTCCGAGCCCGTGAAGGCGATCTTCGGCACGTCGCGATGCTCGACCAGCGCCGCCCCGACATCCGCGCCGAAGCCGGTGACGGCGTTGACCACGCCTTTGGGAAAGCCCGCCTGCGCGAACAGCGCCATGAATTCGAGCGTCGAGGCCGACGTGATATTCCGACGGCTTGATGACCGCCGTGTTGCCGGCAGCGAGCGCGGCCGGAAGCTTCCAGGCCAGCAGCAGCAGCGGCGAGTTCCAGGGCGTGATCATGCCGACCACGCCGAGCGGCTCGTAGCGCGTGAAATTGAAGACATTGGCCTTGTCGGTCGGAATCACCGCGCCTTCGATCTTGTCGGCGAGCCCGCCGTAATAGCGATACCACTCGGCCATGTACCTGGTCTGGGCCGACATCTCGGCATAGAGCTTGCCGTTGTCGCGCACCTCGATCTCGGCGAGGTGCGCGGCGTTCTCCTCGATCAGGTCGGCGAGCCGCATCAGGAGTTTTCCGCGCGCCGAGGGCTTGGTCGCGCTCCAGCCCTCGAACGCGGCCTTGGCCGCCGCAACGGCGCGGTCGACGTCGGGGGCGATCCCTTGGCGATGCGCGCCCACACCTCGCCCGTATAGGGATTGACCGTATCGAAATATTCGCCCGACGCCGGTGCGATCGATTGGCCGTCGATGAAGTGCTGATAGGTTTTCATGATTTTGTCTCCGACGGCGCGCGCCGCGCGCGGCTCGCCGTCGCCAAATCATATCAGATCTGGGATTTTCCCCAACGGGCCGGGCGCTTCTGCGCGAACGACGCCAGTCCTTCGGCGGCTTCCGCCGATTGCCGCTTGGCGGCGTGGGATTCGACCAATTGGTCGAACGTCGCTTCGTCAAAATTGCTCCAACCCGAGCGCATGGCGATCGCCTTGGTCTGGCTGATCGCGTCGGGGCCGTTCTCGAGCAGGTGGCCGACGAACCGCGCGCCCGCGGATTCGAGCTCGGCCAGCGGCACGATCTCGTGCACGAGGCCGATGCGCCGCGCCTCCTCGACGCCGAAGCGTTCGCCGGTGAGCGCATAGCGCCGGACCTGCCGCACCCCGATGGCGTCATTGAGCTGCGGGATGATGATGGCGGCCGTCAGTCCCCAGCGGGCTTCGGAAATCGAAAAGACCGCATTGTCGGCCGCGATCACGATGTCGCACGCCGCCACGATGCCGGTGCCGCCGCCGAAGCAGCCGCCCTGCACCAGGGCGACCGTGGGCACCGGCGCCTCCGCGAGCCGCCGCACCGCGGTCGCGGTGGCGCGCGAGACCCGGATATTCTCCTGCGGCGACGCGGTCCGCACCGCATCGATCCATTTGAGATCGGCGCCGGCCTGAAAATGCCGGCCATTGCCCTTGACGACGATGACCCGCAATCCGTCGACGCGCGCGAGCGCATCGCTCGCCGCCAGCAGCCCCTCGATCAGATCGCCGTCATACGCATTGTTGACCTCGGGCCGGTTGAGGACGAGGTTCGCAACCCCGCGGGGGTCGACACCCCAGATCACCGGGCCGCTTGCGTTCGATGTGGCCATGCTCGCTCTCCCGTGCCCCCGGCGCCGCCGCGCGTGCGCCGGAGCCTGGATCATGAGGCTTCCGGGCCGACTTCCCAACCCGAGTCGCGGAATCTTTTCGCGCCCCGGGGACCGGTCACGAAGCGAATGAAATTTTCGGCCCCGCGGGGCGAGCGGGCATTTGTGGCGACGGCGGCGCCGTAATGGCTGGTCAATTGCAGGTCGGCGGGAAGAAAACCCGCAAACCGCACGCCCGCGACGCCGATCAGCTCGCTCGCCTGCGTCAGCCCGACGGCGGCGCGGCCCGAAACGACGGCCCGCACGACCTCCTTGCCGGTGGCGCACAGAACGGCTTTTTGGTCGATATCGGCCGCAACGCCGAGGCGCCCGAACAGCGTCACGAAGAACGGCCCCGACGTTCCGCCGCCTTTGGGATCGATATAGGCGACGCCGGGCGCGGCCAGCAGTGCGGCGCGAACGGCGTCGGCCGTCGCCAGATCGAGGTCGCCGGCGTCCGGCCGCACCGCGACACCCAGGCGCATCCGGCCGACCTCGACCTTGCTGGCGGCGTCGACCCGTCCCGCGGCCGCGAGCGCGTCGATGCCCGCCGCCGACGTCATGACGACGTCCGCCGGCTCGTCCGCCTCGAGCTTTTTGATCACGCCGCCCGCATTGGTGATGCTCACCGCGAGCCCGTGTCCGGTCGCCTCGCGGAACGGCGCCACGAGATCATGCAGCACGTGCTCGAAGGCGCCGGCCGCGATCACCCGCACGTCGTTCACAGTCGCAGGCGGGGCAGGGGACATGTGGCGAGGCTCCGGATTTTTTGACGGCCGGCGAGGAGAGAACGGGACGCGAGGTTATACGCCGGCTCGTCGTGCCCGCGAAAGCGGGCACCCAGTACGCCGTTTCGGCGCCGTAAGGGCAGATGCCGCCGATATGGGTGTTTACTGGATTGCCCGTGCTCGCGCGGTCCACCGATCGGACCCGATATCGGGAACAATTCCGGCCGTCCTCCACTTGTGTCAGGAACGGTAGAGAAAGGGACGACCATGAGAAGCTTGATGTACGTGGCGGCTTTCGCGCTCGCGCTCGCGGCGACGGCCGAACCGGCGGCTGCCAAAGGCTGCCTGCGAGGCGCCTTCATGGGCGGCGTGGCGGGGCATTATGTGGCGCATCACGGCGTGCTCGGCGCAGCGGCGGGCTGCATTATCGGACGTCACGAAGCCAAGAAGCACGATCGCGAGCGCCGCCTCAACGATGGCTACGACCGCGGCTACGACCGGGCCCAGCCGGTCGGCACCGTGTATCGCTGACCTGGCGGCGCGGAGCGCCCTGACGGATCGGCAATCCGGGGATTGCGCGCCCAAAACCGCAATGCGACACTGTCGCCTCGAAGACGCCGCGCAAACCCATGGGTCGGATTGACCGATGACCTCATCGAATGTTCACGACCCGTCCGAAGCGGACACATCGGATCTGAAGGGCGTACGTGTCCTCCTGGTCGAGGATTCCTGGCATCTCGGCGTTGCCATGAAGAATCTGCTTCAGGTCCTGGGAGCGGACGTGGCCGGACCCGTCGCGACCACCGCGGAGGCCGAGCGCCTGATTGCCGAGCGCGCTCCCGACGTTGCTCTCGTCGACTTCAATCTGCGCGATGGCGAGCGGGCCAACGGTCTGATCGATCGTCTGACTGATCAAGGCGTGCGCGTCATCGTGACCTCGGGCTACGCCGTTCTTCCGGGCGTGTCGGATAAGGTCGCTGTCTTCCTGCAGAAGCCCATCGGCGAGTCACGGCTTATCGCGGCCTTGCGTCCGGTGGCGGCGAAGAAGGCGACACAATGAGCGTTGGCCCTCGCGACCTCGCTCATGCGGGCGCAAGTGGAAACTCGATTTTGCAGCTCGCGCCGTCGGCCACGAACGCGAGGTCGACCGTGCCGCCGAGCTCGTGGGGTATGAGATCGCGTATGAGGCTGGTGCCGAACCCGGATTGAACCGGAGCCGTTATCGGCGGACCGGCGACCTCACGCCACGTGATCGTCAGCTTCGCCGCCGCATTCCCGTTGGGCGGACGGTCCCAGGTGATCGATACCCGACCCTTCGAGGTCGACAATGCGCCGTATTTTCGCGGCGTTCGTCACCAGCTCGTGAAGCACCATCGCCACCGCCTGGGTGGCCGCGGCGGTGAGCATGACGTCCGGGCCGTCGGTCGTCATGTTCGCGTCCGTCGCGTAGGGTGCCAGCTGGTGGCGGACAAGATCGGTGAGACCGACTCCGTGCCAGCGGCTTTGGCTCAGCAGCGAGTGGGCTGTCGCCATGGATTGGATGCGTCCATCGAGCGTCTTGACGAACTCGTCCATCGAGCTGCTGCCCTGGCGCGTATACATGGCGACCACGGCGACGCGCGCGAGCACGTTCTTGACGCGGTGGTCGAGCTCGGCGATCAGCAGGTCCTGGCGCTCCTCGGCCCGCTTGCGCGCCGTAATGTCGAGGGTCAGGCCCTTGAGGCGTACGAACCGCCCCGTCGCGTCGAACTCGGCCTTCGAGGTTTCCTCGAGCCACACTTCCCGGCCGTCGGGGCGAATGAAGCGGAAGGTGACCGCGTAGGAAGGGTTGTCGGGGCGGACGCCGCGCACGAGCGCCTTGAAGCGCGCGCGGTCGTCCGGATGGACCCGCGCGAGGAAGCGGGTCGCGGTAAAAGTCTCGTGCGGATCGAGCCCGAGGATCTGCGCGGCGTTCTCGCTGCGCCGCGACAAACCGGTGCGGACATCCCAATCGAAGGCCGTCACCGCCCCGGCGGTCAGCGCCTCCTGCAACCGCGCCTCGCTCTCCGTGAGCACGGCCTCGTGCTGACGCCGCTCGGCAAACAGCGCAGCAAGAACGAATGCGCAGAGCGACACGGCCAGGATGCCGGCTTGGGCGCCCAGGATGCGGTTGTCAATCGGAAAATTTGGCTCGCCGAAAAGACCGATGCCGAATGTCGTCGTCCAAACGATCGTGAGAGAAACGATGAACGCCGCCGCCGCGTCGAAGACCGG
The DNA here is from genome assembly GCA_963791155.1 of uncultured Pseudomonadota bacterium. Classification (GTDB taxonomy): domain Bacteria; phylum Pseudomonadota; class Alphaproteobacteria; order Rhizobiales; family Xanthobacteraceae; genus JAVDCA01. Next base: position 95,621 of record CAWBRI010000003.1, on the reverse strand, counting down.
CCGGCAACGGGCCGCAAGCCACAGCAGCAGCGGGAACAGCAGGGCGATAGGCGCGACGTCTGCCCAAGGCTCCTGCGGCAGGGAAATGATAATTCCGCACATCACGGTTGTCGCCATGAGCGCGATGCCGCCCTCGATGAGCTCGCCTCGCGGCGGCGGATCGCGCACCGCCGAGGCGAGCCCGATCAACACCGGCGCGACCGTGATGATGCCGAGGGCGTCGGATGCGAACCAGTGCTCCCAGATGGTCAGGGCCGGCGCCGTCGAACTGTGGAAAAATACGAACCCTATGGTCCCGCCGACCCCCGAGACGGCGGTTCCGACGATCGCCGCCACCAGCAGTCCCAGGACGTGGCGCAGATCGCTGAGGCTGAAACGCGGGCCGAAATAGTGCTCGATGAGGCCCGCCGTGAGCACGGCTTCGCCGGCATTGCACAGGGCGAAAGTGATCGCGCCGAGGAACGTCCGGTCGCCCAGCAGATTGGCCACGATGGTTGCGACCATTGCGCCGGCCATCACCGGCCATCGCGCGCGCGACCCGAGAGCGATCAGGACGCCGGCGGCAACACCCGAGGCCGGCCAGAACACCGCCACGCCATCGGGTTTGGTCAGCAGGACAAGGCTCAGTCGCGCCGCCAGGAAATACGCGACCCCGACCGCGACAGCCAGCATGCCGGCGCCAAGCCACCGCCGCGTCGACCCGGCGGCGCCGGACAGCTGATGTTGGATTTGCTCTCGTAGGTACTGCGGCATGCCGCGCATTCTCCCAAGCCTGGACTGTCTCATGTTGCGCGCGATCACGCGAGTCCGTGTCAAGTTGCGCGGATACGCGGACGGGCGTGGACCTTTGACCCCACTCCCATGAGCTTCCGGAGCATTTTCCGGCGAAGGGGACCCCGGTTCGCCGTAGAAAACGCGGCCACGCATCGAATCCAGAGCGTGCGCCGATTCCACGTCATCGGAACATGCTCGAGGCGGCCGGATCAGCCGCGGAGTCGGAGGTTTTCGAAGTCCATTATACCAAAGGACAATCTCTCCGCTCGACCGGACCGGATACTGTCCGTATGCGGCCGTGTCCTTCCACAACCGAAGATGGCCGACATGTAGCGTTGAAGGGGCGTATCATGAGTTCTTCCGAGCGCGCACGGGAAGAGACGCGATGGTCATCGGCGGAATCGACGGTTTCGATCTCCGGAACGGGAGCGATGTATGGCGCCGTAAGCGACTTCGCTTCCTCCGAGGGCCCATGCGCGGAGTTCTTTTGCCGATCCCCGAACTATCTCGGGCGAGGATCAGCCTCCTGCCGAACACGCGGCGTCACGCGCCCGCGTGCTCCTGATCGAGGACGACTGGTTCATTTCATCGAACGTGTCGGAGGAATTGGCGGAGTACGGTTATGACGTCGTAGGGCCGGCCAGCAGCGTCGCGCAAGCCGCGTCCTTTGCCGGAATTGCGGCGCTCGACGCGGCGCTCGTCGATCTCAACCTGCGCGGCGAGTTTCCGCACGACGCCATTTTCCTTTTGACGCAGCGACGCATCCCGTTCGTCTTCATGACCGCCCATACGGTGCTGCCCGAGGGGGTCGACTGCGCGGCGCCTTTTCTGGAAAAACCGTTCACGCGCGCCGAATTGTTCGCCGCGCTCGAAAAAATCCTGCCGGCCCGGCTTCGGGCTTGAACGTCGAGCCGCCCGTGAGCCGTCGACGCGCAACGTCGCGCTCGGCAACTTGCTGACCGCGGCATTCGTCATTCAGTCGACGTAGCCTGGCGCGCCGGGCCCTTTAGTTGCAGATCGGGCGCGAAAACACCTGGTCGTCCTTGCTCGCCCAATACGCCCGGTTCCCGGTCGCCGGCCCGGTGGGCGGCAGGCAGATATATCCGGTTCGGCCCAGGCACAGTCCGGCGCCCAGCGAATAGACCCGGTTGGCGAACACGCAGTAGTTTGCCATGTCGACCGCGCTGATCGGGGGCGGGACGTCGACGACCTGCGGGGCGGGCTGGGCCTCGGCGGATGTCGCAACAGCCGCAAGCGCCCCGACGAGCACAATCACTTTCGCGCGCATGCACAAGCCTCCGATCGGGAAACGGTTCGCTCTCTTTCTACCCGGAAATCGGTAGGGCTGGCCAGCCCGAACAAAGGGCCGCCGGATGGCGGGCACAAAGCCGGCCGCGGCGTGGCGCCAGCCGCTGTCATTGCGAGCGAAGCGAAGCAATCTCGCTTGGCTTGCACATGCGTGCGTGGCGGAGATTGCTTCGTCGCGCTGTGCGCTCCTCGCAATGACGAGCGGGTATTTGTCATTGCGAGCGAAAGCGAAGCAATCCCGTTTCACTTGCTCATGCGTGCGTGGCGGAGATTGCTTCGTCGCCCTTTGGGCTCCTCGCAATGACGAGGGATGTTTGTCATTGCGAGCGAAAGCGAAGCAATCTCGTTTCACTTGCTCATGCGTGCGTGGCGGAGATTGCTTCGTCGCGCTGCGCGCGCCTCGCAATGACACTCTGGGTCCGCTGGCGCGGCTGGGGCTTCACGTCTGCAATGACAGCTTGCCGAGCAGCCCGCGCAGATCGTCCGTCCGATCGAGCCCCCAGAGCGCGCGCAGGATGGCGTCCGTCCGGTCCTGCGGCCAGCGCTTGCCGACATTGCGGCGGAACTTGTGCTCGACGTCGGCCCGGCTCATCGGCTGTCCGGGAAAGCCCGGCATGTCGTCGACCTGGCGCGTGATCTGGCGCCCGTCGTCGAGGGTCGCGGTGATGCGCGTCGACGGCGCGTTGCCCTTAGGTGTCGCGAAGGCGGGATCCTCCTTCACGGTGGTCTTGCGCATGAAGGCGAGGACGCGCGGATCGCGCAGCTTTTCCGGCGCATAGCTGTCGTTGTCGATGTCGCCGTCGAACATGGCGCGCGCCACGATGTAGGGCAGGCTGTGGTCCGCGGTGTCTCGGTTGGCGGGGGCCCATTTCTCAGCGTCGCGACCGGCCTGCTCGTAGCCGCGGCGGGTGGTGGCGATGTCGATCGCCGCAATGCGTTCGAGATCGCCCACTTGCCTTGGCGAGCGCGATGCCGGCCACGATCGCGGTCTGGGAATACACGACGGCCGGGTAGGTCTTCATGCCGCATTGGTGGATCTTGAACGCGACGCCGCGGCGGCCGAACGCGTCGACATCCACGTCGGCCGGCCCCGACACCAGCGCGAAAAAGCCCTTTCGTCCTTCGAAGACCGGGCGCCGGGCCCGTCATGCCGCCGCGCGCCAGCATGGCGGCAAAGACCGCATTGCGCCCCGCTTCGGCGTCGGCAAAACCCTTCCAGTCGGAATTCGTCTGCGTCCGCGTCTGCCCCATCGGAATATGGTCGTTGAGGGCGAGATTGACGGCCTGCGCGAGCCGGTCGACCGGCAGCCGCATCAGCTTGCCGGCCGCCAGCGCGACGGCCGGCAGGCTGAACACCGGCGAGTCCCAGCCGCGGCTCGCCACGTCGAAGGCGTCGATCAGCCGGCAGTTGACCTCGTAGGCGAGCGCGATCGCGACGATGAGGTCCGTCGCGCTCGCGCGCTCGGCCTCGGCGACGCTCAGGCATGCCGCGATATTGTCGCTCGGATGACCCGAAAGGCCGCCCACATAGGAGTCGTTCAAGTCGTAGTAGCGGAAGGCGGCCCCATTGGCGAACGACGCGAGGTCGGGCGTGCTGCGCCGGTCGGTGCCGATGACGGTCGAGGCGCCGTCCGCGGGCGCGAGCGCGACGTCGCGGCAGATGCGCACCGGCGTCTCGTCGAATGCCGCGATCCCGCACCCGATCGTGTCGACGACATGCGATTTGATCCGTTCGATGGTCGCGGCGTCGAGATCGTCGAAGCGCAGCCGGTCCGCGTAGTCGGCGAGCCTTTCGGCGAGCGGGCGGGCGGCTTGCGCCCGCGCGAAACCATGGACCGCCGGCAGCGCCACGACACCGGCCGCCAGTCGCAGGAATTTGCGGCGGGGAAATCTCATGGTGCCCCCACGGTCGGCGCGCCCGCGCGTGACATGCCATGAATGAAGCAAGAGCGCGCCGATAAGGCTACCGCGCGGCCGTATCTGCGGGCAAGGGCGCTGTCATTGAGGCGAAGCGAAGCAATCTCAATGTCGACGTGTGTATGCGTGGCCGGGATTGCTTCGTCGCCCTTTGGGCTCCTCGCAATGACGCGGAGTAGTTGTCATTGCGAGCGAAGCGAAGCAATCTCGTTTCGCTTGCTCAAGCGTGCGTGGCGGAGATAGCTTCCGCCTTCGCTCTACGAGCTACGGCGGACAGGTCGGCGCGCTGCGCGCGCCTCGCAATGACGAGGGGTATTCGTCATTGCGAGCGAAGCGAAGCAATCTCGTTTCGCTTGCTCATGCGTGCGTGGCCGGGATTGCTTCCGCCTTCGCTCTACGAGCTTCGGCGGACAGGTCGTCGCACGCAAGTCGGGCTTGCTCGACTTGCGCATCTTGCGCTTTCGCCGTCCCGCCGATATCCAGCGCGAGCGGCTGGCGCCGCCGCGTCCTGGCGGGCGCGAACGGGAGACACCGACGTGGTCGATGCGCATGGCCATTTCGCCTGGTACGAGCTGATCACGACGGACGTGGCGGCGGCGCGGGACTTCTACGTCTCGGTCATGGGCTGGAACGCGCAGGACTTGTCGGGGCCCGGCGGAGCCTACGTGTTGTTGAGCGCCGGGCCGGCGCCGGTCTGCGGCGTGATGGAGCTGCCGGAAAGCGAGCGCCACGGCGGCGCAAAGCCGTGCTGGATCGGCTATGTCGGCGTCGACGACGTGGACGCGGCCGCCGACCGGGTCAGGCGCCTGGGCGGCACCGTCTACATCCCGCCGACCCTCATTCCCGGCATCAGCCGCTTTTCGGTGTTCGGCGATCCGCAGACCACGACGCTCGGGCTGGTCAAGCCGGAGAGTCCCGGCCCCGCGCAGCCGGCCGAGCGACGCGAGGGCCGCGTCGGCTGGCACGAGCTGCTCGCCGCCGACGGCGAGACCGCGATGGCGTTCTACGGCGCGCTGTTCGGCTGGCGCAAGGCCGACGCCGACGTCGACGCATCGGGGACCTATCAGGTGTTCTCGGCCGGCGAGCGGGCGATCGGCGGCATGCTCACCAAGCCCGCGGTGGTGCCGGTCCCGTTCTGGCTCTACTACTTCAACGTCGGCGACATCGACGCGGCGACGAAGCGCGTGACGGCCGGCGGCGGCGGCATCATCTACGGGCCGGCCGAGCTGCCGGGCGGCACCTGGATCGTCCAGTGCACGGACCCGCAGGGCGCCATGTTCGCGCTGGAGGGCAGGCGCCGCACCGCCATCGGATATTTCGAAAGCGTCGCCGCGCGCGGCCCCCCCGATGCGCGCGGCCGCCGCTGGCATTGGTAGGGGCGGTTGCCGTCATTGCGAGCCCCTTCCTCGGCAAGCCCGAGGACAGGCTCCGCCATTCGGCTTGCTCATGCGTGCGTGGCGGAGATTGCTTCGTCGCGCTTGCGCTGCCTCGCAATGACGACGAGATCTTCGTCATTGCGAGCGAAGCGAAGCAATTGCTCGACTTGCGCTTGCTCATGCGTCGCCCTTTGGCCGGGGATTGCTTCCGTACGATCGCTGCTGCGCGCCTCGCAATGACGACGGGTTCTATCCGTCATTGCGAGCGAAGCGAAGCAATCTCACTTCACTTGTGTATGCTTGGCGGAGATTGCTTCGGCGCGCTGCGCGCGCCTCGCAATGACGAGGAATACCAGCAGGCGTCGGATCATCAGTCCGACGCCTCTGCCTCCGCGGGGCGGCCGAGCGCGAACTGGCCGACCGGGCCTTCGACGTGGAACGCGAGGCCCGTCGTCCTGGCGAACAGGTCGATATTGGCGCTGCCGATCGCGCATCCGCCGAGCCCCATGCCGGTCGCCATCAGGTAGAGCGTCTGCATGACGACGCCGACGTCCTTCAGGATCAGCGCATAGGCGATCGAGCTGTACTTCCACGACACCCGGCCGAAGCGCGCCGCGATGGTGATCAGGACCTGGGGCGCGGCCGCCCCCATGGCGTGCTCGGCCCCCGCCAGCAGCGCGGCGAGCTCGGGCGCTCGGGTGGCGATCGGCGCCAGCGCGTGCGCGCCGGCGTCGTAATGGTAGAAGCCGCGGGCGAGCCCTTCGCATCGATCGACCGCCACATAGAGCTCGAGCTCGTAGCTCGCGCCCGCCGACGGATAGGGCCGCGCCGTGTAGCCGACCGGCGGGCCGTCCTCGTCGTCGCCGGCGCGGATTTTCCAACGCGACAGCACGCGCGCGCTGCCGTCGAGAAACCGCGCCAGCTCGGCGAGCGTGATCGGCTTGTGGGTCGTCGAACGCGCGGACCGAATGACGGTCGCGCAACAGCCTGGCGACCGGCAAAATTTCCTCCGACGGCGCGGCCGAGAATTTTCCCAGGTCGATCTTCTTTCCGGGCCAGCGCGGCCGCACCGCCGGCAGCGGCTTCATGACGCCGACATTCGGATAAAGCCCGCCCAGCGGATTGGCGTGCCGGCCCGCCGTGCTGCGCGCATGGAACAGAAGATCGTGGAAGTCCCACAGGACCAGGTCGGGGTCGCCCTCGGTCGGCCGCAACCCGGCGTCGCGGGCGGCGTCGAGCGTGAACAGGATCTCGCAATCCACCAGCAGCCCCAACAGCTCGATCCCCGGAAAGCCCGCCTGCCGGCGCAGCCGCTTGACCGGTTGCGGCGTCGCCAGCATCGCGATGACGGCCGCGAGTTTCGGATCGCAGATCCGGAACAGCGCGGCGGCGCGCGGCGATTCCAGCACCATCTCGAGGCCGCGCCGCCGCAGATAGGCGAAGCGCGACAGCACGAGCGTGTCGAAATCGCGGAGCCGCCGCACGCGCGGCCAATAGTCGGCGACCTGCGGCTCGATGACGACCCGGTCCTTGGTGTCGGGCGAGCCCGCGAGGCGGTACTCGATGAGGCCGTGGCGGGCCAGTCGCCGCACCAGCGCATCGATCTCCTTGTCGGCGCTCCGCCCGGACGCGAACGCGGCGAGCCGCAGCCCCGTGCGCAGCCCCTCGGCGCGCGCCGCCGCGCCCGCACTGAGCACCCCCAGCCCGACCGCATAGCCGTCGAAGCGGGCGGCGAGCTTTCCGTCCGGGCGCGCGTCGAGCGTGACGTGACCGCTGAGCCGGGCCGCTACCGTCGGCGGCGTGGTGGCTCGCCCTTTCTTGGTTGCGGGAGCGCGCAAGCCGGGATGAGCCTCAGCTGTGGGGGTGGGCGGGATTGAGCTCGGTTTCCTCGAGCGGCCGGTCGCGCAAGCCGAGCCGGACCGGAACGTCGTACAGCCGGCCGGGCGCGAAGCGGCGATAGAAATGCCGCAGTCCCGGCACCAGCACCCGCACGACCGGGACCTCGATGTCGGGCCGCGTCTGGTCGAGCACCAGGAAATCGAGGCCCGCGCGCCTGGCGATGGCGACGCAGGCGTTCACCTGCTCGCGCGTGGTGGCGAGCGGCCCGAACGTCGTGCCGGTGGCGGGCTGGCGGCTTTCGTTGGCGGCCGGCGTCAGGAAGGGATGGTCCGTCATCCGCAACGGCGTGACGCCGTCGAGGCTCGATTTGTCCGACTTCCCGCCGCCCATCAGGCCGATGGACAGGAACTGGTTGAGCTCGGTGAGCGCGCGGAGCACGGCGATGCGCGCATCGAAATGCGCGCCCGAGCCGAACTCGATGTTCTCCTGCCCGTTGTCGAGCCACACCGTGATCGCAATGTAGGTCGGAATCCCGAGATCGCTGGTGACGTCGAGCACCCAGAGCTTGCGTCCGGTGTCGGCCAGCTGGGTCTGCAGGTCGCGCACATAGGGATCGTCGAACCGGGCGAGGTCCACGGCGGCCCGCTGCACGCGGTTGTACCACCAGATCGCATAGGCGTCGCGTTCCACCAGCTCGAGGAAACCCTGCACGATCGCTTCGGCGAGCGTGTTGCCGGCCGCGCAGCCGTTGGAATCCGCTGCGATCGCGCCCGGACCCTTGTAGAAGAAATACAGCAGGCTGGTGGGAAGATATTTGAAGCGCTGGTCGCGCAGCGACCACACCGGCGACCAGTCGACCTTCTCCGCGCGATCGAACCGCACTGGGACCATATGCGAATGTTCGGAGTCGGGCGCCGGCTCGTGGCGCTGGTACTGCGCGTCGCTGAACAGCTGGACGTCGTTCGGCGCAATGGCGTCGCCCGCCGGAAAATCGGTGAACCGCCGCGCCGTCCGGATCTCGTCGCCCTGAAAAATTCCGCAATAGCGCTCGATCGCCTCCATCAGGGCGCTGGCTTCGCCCTGCTCGGAGGTGCTGCCCTTGCCGAAGCTGCCGCCGCTCAGTCCCGCCCGCAGCTCGTCGACGGTCTGGGCCGGCCCGGAAAAATTATGCGCCGCATAGTAGTTGGTGTTCATCGGCACATCGGCTTCGATGCGCTCGAGCCGCGTGACCACGCCGGTGAGGGGGCTCACATGCTTGCGGAAACGTTCGACCGTGGTGCGCGACGCCACGGTCCGGTACCCGCCGCTGGTCATGATCAGCTTTTCGCCCGGGCCCGGCTCGATCCGCACCGGCGCGCGGCGCGGATCGCGCAGCTTTTTTGCGCCGCAGGTCGGGCATTGCGGACGCGCCGCCACGTAATGCTTCGCAATGGCCGAGCCCATGAGGTCGAGGCTGACGATGTGGTCGCGCAGTTCCGTGCGGAACCCGGAGGCGATCGCTTTCGCGATCTCGACGGCCGCGAGCCCGATGGCGCTTTGTCCGAGCGTGTTGCGGGCGAGCGGCGAGACCGCGACGGCGCGCGCCGGCGCGCGGTCCAGAAAACCCCTGACCTCGCGGTTGCGGATCATGCGATCGAACAGGCAGTTCCAGCACGCGCCCGTGCCCGGGCTGAACAGCGGCCCCACCAGGGGGAAGACGCCGGAGGGCTGCACCAGCAGCCAGGGCGTGCCGTCGGACACGTGCCGCCGGTTCAATTCGGCCAGCTGCCGTTCGAGATAGTCGCTCACCAGCGTGACGGTGAGGTCGGCGGCGCGCGTCACGACCCGGACGCCCAGCCGGCTCAGGGCGGCGCCGAGCTCCTTGGCGCCCTGCACGTCGATCGCCTCGATGCGCACCCGGCAGTTCCGCAGGTTCTGCTCGGCGTCCTGCGGCGACAGGCCGAGGCTCGCCCAATAGGCGGCGGCGGCGCCGGCCGAGGAGCGCGATGCCGGCAGCACGTAGCGGCGCTCGCGCAGGCGGGCGAGCGCTTCCTGGATCTTGTCGGCGGGAAACTTCTTCTCCAGCGCGCGCACCAGCGTGCGCACGCTCTTCTGGCCTGTGCCGATCGCGGCGGCGAGTGCGACGTAGAGCTCGCCGTGCAGAAAGAATTTTCGGTGCTCCGAATAGAGGCACACCGCGTCCGGCGGCAGCACATAGACGGTGAAGCTCGGCGCGAACCGCACGACCTCGTCGGGGTCGAGCCGCGCCGCCTCGCCGCCGCCGTCATGCGTCATGCGGCCCGCATGCGGGCCCTTGCGCTTATCGCCGGTGCGGATCGCCATTGTGTTTCGGTACTCGCAAAAGCTGATTCGTCATGCCGGCACCCCGGTCCGGCCTTCGGCCGGCCGTGCTGCGCGCGCCTCGCAATGACGATGGATGTTCGTCATTGCGAGCGCAAGCGAAGCAATCTCACTTCTCTTGCTCATGCGTGCGTCGCCGGGATTGCTTCGTCGCCCTTCGGGCTCCTCGCAATGACAGCGGTTGGCCGGCCCGAGCAAAATGTCATTGCGAGGAGCGCGCAGCGCGACGAAGCAATCTCCGCCGCGCTCGCATGAGCAAGCGAAGCGAGATTGCTTCGCTGTCGCTCGCAATGACAGCGGTTACCCGGCCATGACGACGTGGATGGGTTGCGCCGACAACACGACGAAAGCCGGGTCGGACCTGGTCCAACCCGGCCATGACGCCCTGCGTGTGTCAACGTAAGCGGAAAGTGCCCGAACCTAGCAGAGGCGGCAAGCTCCGCCCCACGAGATGCAGCAGCCGCAACTGCAGCCGCCGCAGCCTCGGCAGGCCCTGGCGCAGCCACGGCAGCCTCGGCAGCCACGACATCCGCCGCAGCCTCTCCAGGCCACTTTGTCGCCGAGCAGGCGTGTGCCGGCGCCTTCCTTGTCGAACACATAGAACTTCGACAGGCTGACGTCGGAGATTTCTTCGTCACCGAGCGTGATGACCTGGGGCGATACCGTCGTCTGCGGCGGCAGATCGGCGACCGCCGCGGAGGCTCCGCTGCCCGCCACCGCCAATGACATTCCGGCGATTCCCAACGCGGGCACAGCCTTGCTTCGACGTTTTCCCTTCGAAGCGCGCTTCGCTTGCGACATAGCAGGGCTCCTCTTTCTACTTTTGGTCGAACAGATGTTCGACGACGTTCCCCCCGGCATTTGGTACCACTTTTCGCGCGCCGTGAACAGCATTTCGGACGGGCGATTCCCGCCGTGACGCGCCCCCTCCGGCTGAATGTCCGTTCATGTTCAACACGCTACGGGCGCCGCCGCCCTGCGCGGCCCTCGCAGGATGTGCCCCGCGTGCGCGGGGCATGACGACTGAGAGTGGCACGGCGCCAACCGCGGTCATTGCGAGCGAAGCGAAGCAATCTCGTTTCACTTGCTCATGCGCGCCTGGCGGAGATTGCTTCGCTTCGCTCGCAATGACGAGGTGCGTTTGTCATTGCGAGCAACGATCGATCTCACAACACCGCCTCACGCCTTGCTGCGAGAGATGTTCAAGTGATAGCGCGTATGTCGAAGCTCTCCGGTCTTCGTCAACGCGCCTTTCTCGACCAGGTCCTGCAAGTCCCTTGTCGCCGTTGCGCGCGAGGTCTTGCTGATGCTGATATAGTTTTCCGCGCTCAGCCCGCCCTTGAAGCCGTCGATGCCTTCGCCGAACATCCGGGCGATCACCTTGCCCTGGCGTTCGTTCAGCTGCCCGCGCAGCCGTTCGTAGAGTTTCGTTTTCGCGATATAGAAATCCACGCGCCTGATCGTGTTGCGTTGCGCTTCGAGGACCGTGTCGGCGAAATACCCGAGCCAGCCGGTGATCTCGGTTTGCTTGTTGTTGCGTTCCAGCGCCGCATAGTAGTCCTTGGGTTTGCGCGCTATATTGCAGGCGAAGGCGATCAGGCTGGGTTGCCCGAGATTTTGCGCCAGCGATTTTTCCGCGAGCGCGCGGCCGATGCGGCCATTGCCGTCCTCGAACGGATGAACGCACACGAAATAGAGATGCGCGATCCCCGCGCGCGCCAGCGCGGACAACGGACGCTTGCCGCCGGGAGCCGTCGCGTTGAACCACGCGACGAAACGCTTCATTTCGTCCGGCACGCGACTCGATGGCGGGGCCTCGAAATGGACCGTTTGCTTGTGAATGGGGCCGGAGACGACCCGCATGGGCTCCGCATGTGTCCGGTATCCCCCGATCGCCTTGATCGAGCGGTCTGCGCCCAGCAGCATGGTGTGCCAGGCGAACATCGTCTTGTGGGTGAGCGGCGTCGCGAAGCCGCGATACAAATCCACCATCATCTCGGAGATGCCGCGCTCGGCCGGCGTCACGCCCGGCTGTTCGGTTGCGAGTCCGAGCTGGTGGCGCAGCGAGGACTGGACACTGTCGCGGTCGAGGATCTCGCCCTCGATTTCCGAAGTCTTCAGCGCTTCGTCACCGATGAGCTCGATCCTGAGCGTATCCTGGTCATCCGGGCCGACATGCCTGAAGGCGCCGATGAATTCGCCGGAACGAAGCAGGAATTGCTTCTCGAGAGGCTCCAAGGCCCCTGAATCGTAGGTGAAATCCGGCCAGTCCGGCTGTTCCCAGTTCCACCGCATGAGCGATAGGCGCCCTTTCTATAGCTCATAATAACTTCAAAAATGAGCTATAGCAAGCCATCCTATACGTCACCGGCGCGCCAGTAGCCGTCATTGCGAGCGCAAGCGAAGCAATCTCGCTTCGCTTGCTCATGCGCGCTTGGCGGAGATTGCTTCGCTTGCTCATGCGAGCGTGCTCCCTCCCCCCTTGCGGGGGAGGGTTGGGGGAGGGGGGTGGCCACACACGCATGAGCAAGCGGCGACCCCCTCCCGGCGAGCTTCGCTCGCGCCCCTCCCCCACCGCAAGTCGGGCTTGCCCGACTTGCGCACAAATGATGCGAAACCCGGGCAAGCCCGGGTTTCGTGGGGGAGGGAACGCAGGAGCCGCGCGGGCATGACGACTGGGAATGGCGCGGCGCCAGTAGCCGTCATTGCGAGCGCAGCGAAGCAATCTCGTTTCGCTTGCTCATGCGAACGTGGCGAGGATTGCTTCGCTTCGCTCGCAATGACGCGGTGCGTTTGATCGATAAACCCGCCCGTTAACCCCATGGGCCTCACCCTTTTGGTGAAAAAGCCTGCCTAACCATTAGGACTAACGCGCGGCCTGTGTGGCCCGCCGATGGCGCCGGGACTAAACCGAGAGGCGCAATCACCGGCGTCTTCGGGCTCCCGCATGGGTTTGTCGCCTTCGATCATCGACCTGCTGCTCGCGCTCGCCGGGTTCGGCGTCGTGATCCTGTGCGCCACCGCGCTCGTCATGGCGATCGGAACGGTCCGGCGCGATCGCCGCAACGAAGCCGCATGGCGCCGCGAGGCCGCGCGCCTGGCGGCGGCGCTGCGCGAAGCCGATAACGCCCGGTTCGCCGCGCAGCACCGGGCCCGGGCCGAAGCGGCCGCACGCCGTGCGGCGGAGCACCAGGCCCTGGCCGAAGAAGCCGCACGCCGTGCGGCGGAGGACGATGCGCTTGCGACGCAGGCTGCGCCCGTGCCGGCCGTTCCCGCGGCCGCCGTGCCGGCGCAAGAGAACGCGCCCGTCGCGCCGCAGCCGGAGCCGCGGGATCGGGCCGAGGAGGCGGGATATCGCGCCGTGGAGGAAGCCTTTGCGGCGGCGGCAGCGGATGCCCGGCGACGGGCGGACGACGGGGCGCGCCGGGTGGACGAGGCCTCCGCCATCGCCCAGGCGCTGGCCGCGCGAACGGCGGCCGACGAGGCCCGCCGCGAGGCCGGCGTGAAGGCCCGCGTCGCGGAGCACAGGCCGAAGGGCGAGCCGAAGCAAAAGCCCGCGCGGCGGGCCGTCCCGGCGCAAACCCGGCGCAAGCCGAGAACCACGCGAAGGCCTTAGGCCGGTCCACGCATATTTCAACTCGTCATTGCGAGCGCAAGCGAAGCAATCTCGCTTCGCCGCTCATGCGGTGAACGCCCGCGCGTTCCGCCGGCGCGCGCGACTGCGCCTGTTTGAAACCCCAAACCGAGCTGCGAGGAACCTATGTCGAACCCTTTTGTTTCGTTGCCCGCCAGCCTTTGGCCCGCCGGGTCGCTCATTCCGCCTTTCAATCCGGGGCAGGGCACGTTTCCGCCACCGGCGCCCGCGGCCGCGCCCGAATGGCCGTCGCTCGTCTTGGACGATACGACGCCCGGGGCGGACGAGGTGTTGCGGCACTGGGCCGGGCCGCAGGCTTTCGGCGCAGAGAGCCCGCCGCTCGGCGCGCATGAGCTCCCGCATCCGGCTGCCGAGTTCGACCACCAGACGCTGGCGGACGCCAAGCGGCAAAACGACCTGATGGCCTGGCTCGCGCAAACGGCCCTCGCGTTGCAGTGGGTGCAGGCGCAAAGCCGGCCGCCGGCCGCAATGCAATCCGCGCCTTTCCCCGCCGCGCCCACAGGAGCGGGTCAGGCGGAGCCTGCGGCGCCGGCATCCGAGCCGCGCAAGGCTGACTGAGGCTTCGGCGCGCTCGCGCGCATTCCCACACACAAAGGGTCCCGACATGCAATTCCAGAAAGGCCAGAGCGGCAATCCGGCCGGCCGCCCGCGCGGCGCGCGCAACAAGCAGACGATCGCCGCCGAGAAGCTGTTCGCCGAGGATTCCGAAGCGCTGGTCAGGATCGCGATCGATCTCGCCAAGGCCGGCGACATCGCGGCGCTTCGATTGTGCCTGGAGCGCATCTGCGCGCCCCAGCGCCATCGCCCCGTTCCGTTCGATCTGCCGCAGCTCGCAATGGCGGCGGATGCCGTCGGGGCGATGAGCACGCTCGTGGAGGGGATCGCGGCCGGCGATCTGTCGGCGCCGGAAGCCGCGGGCCTGGCCAAGTCGATCCAGGGTTTCACCCAGGCGCTCACGGCCGCCGACCTCGACAAGCGCGTCACCGATCTGGAACGGAGGATGAAAAAATGAAGCGCTCGTTCGTACGAAGACTTGAGGCGCTCGAGGCGAGTGCTCGCGACGCCGTGCCTGCAGATCGCCTGCTGACTCCCTGCAGAAGCAGACAGAATCCCTGTTCCGAGCCTCCGGACGCCTGTTCTTTCGACGATGTTTCGCCTGATAATCCGGCCCGCGTGGTCGATCTGCAGGCGTGGCGCTCCTGTTCGGCGCGCACCCGTACTCAAAAACGCTGACTTGTCATGCCCGGCACCCGGGTCCGGCCTTCGGCCGGCCCGCGTGTAAACCTGCCGGGCATCCACGTCTTGAGGCCCGGGCTGGACACGTTTCGATTGGTGCCGGCTAAGGGATTCGAACCCCTGACCCCGTGATTACAAATCACGTGCTCTACCAGCTGAGCTAAGCCGGCCCGCGCCCTGAGAGCTATCAGCCGGGCCGCGGGGCGGCAAGGCGGGGGGCGGGCGCGCCGTGCATGCATGCGGGCTCCCTCCCCCGCACGCGGGGGAGGGGCGCGAGCGAAGCTCGCCGGGAGGGGGTGCCACGGACGCATGCGCAAGCGGCACCCCCTCCCTGTCCCCTCCCCCGCAAGCGGGGGAGGGAACGATGGAGCCGCGCCCGGAGCCGTGCCTCGCCCCGCACATCTCTTGTGTCGTTTACGGATTCGACACCGCGACCCGTCAGGCTCGGCCACCATCGCCACAACGGCGGCTCAACGGCGGCGCACGTGACGTTCCTCACCAATCCGCATATCAACCGGCTGGCGGCGCATTCGCACGCTGCATGCGCTGGCGTGGTGCATCTCCGGCGTGTTCTTCGGCGTCTTCCTGCTCAAGGCCGGCATCGCGCCCGCCGTGATCTTTTTGTCGATCGCCGGCATCCGGGTGGTGCGCTTCGCGCTCCGCCCGCTGGTCCTGCTCGTCCTGCCGGCGATCGGCCTGCGCCGCACCATGATGCTCGCGACCGTCCTGTTCGCCGCGCAATACCCGGCGCTCGCCTTCGTCGACGGGCCGGGCGCGGCGCTCCTCGTGTGCTGCGCCGTCACGGCGCTGGGCGAGGGCTTCTATTTCACCTGCTACCACGCGCTGTTCGCCACGCTCGGCGACGCCGAGCACCGCGGCAGCCAGCTCGGCGTGCGCCAGGGCCTCGCCGCGCTCGCCAGCGTGGTGGGGCCGGTCGCGGGCGGCATGGCGCTGACGGGCTTCGGGCCGTGGGCGGCGTTCGGGGTGGCGGCGCTGGTCGAGATTTTGGCCGTGCTGCCGCTGCGCGACCTGCCCGACTTGGCCGTCGAGCGCGCGACGACGCGCGACGTCTTCGCGTCGGCGCAGCCGGGCGTCTTCTTGTTTCTCACCGACGGATGGATCATGACCTGCGCCTATGTGGCGTGGGACATCATCATGTTCCGCGCGCTCGGCGGGCGCTACGACGCGTTCGGCGGGGCGCTCGCCGCCGCGGCGCTGGTCGGGGCGCTCGGCGGCCTGGTGCTCGGCCGCTTCATCGACATCAGCCGCGCCCGCTACGCGGCGTCGATCAACGCGGCGGTGTGCGCCGGCGCGATCGTGCTCAAGGCCGCCTGCGGCGAGGATCCGGCCGCCGTCGTCATCACGGCGAGCCTCGCCGCCATGATGGCGGCGCTCTACTCGCCCTCGCTCATGACCGCGGTCTACAACGACGCCAAGCGCTCGGCCTGCCCCATGCGGTTCCAGTTCGCCGCCGAGGCGTGCTGGGACATCGGCAGCGCGCTCGCCTGCCTCGCCGCCGCGGCGGCCTGCGCGCTCGGGATCTCGCTGCAGGTGGTGATCCTGCTGGCGCTCCCCGCCGTGGCGGTCCAGGCCGCCCTCCTGCGCGAGCGCTACGCCGCGCACGGGCTGGCGCCGGCCAGGGTCGCGCCGTAGCGCCAACCGCCGTCATTGCGAGCGAAGCGAAGCAATCTCGTTTCGCTTGCTCATGCGTGCCTGACCGGGATTGCTTCGTCGCCCTTCGGGCTCCTCGCAATGACGAGGGGCGCGCTGCGCGCTCCTCGCAATGACGACGGATACTTGTCATTGCGAGCGCGGCGAAGCAATCTCATCGACATGGAAAAGCAGTACTTCGTCTATATCCTGACCAACAAGCGCCACACCGTTTTCTATACGGGCGTCACCAGCGATTTGCAAAAGAGAGTCTATCAACATCGGATGAAGTTGGTTGCCGGCTTTACCAGCCGGTACAATGTCGGCAAGCTCGTGTTCTACGAGGTTGCGGACAACCCGCATGCCGCTATCTCCCGAGAGAAGCAGATCAAAGGCGGCTCCCGCACGAAGAAGATCGACCTTATCACCAGCATGAACCACGTTTCGCTTGCGCATGCCTGACCGGGATTGCTTCGTCGCCCTTCGGGCTCCTCGCAATGACGAGGGAATGTGCCGACGGGTAGTCGTCATTGCGAGCGAAGCGAAGCAATCTCGTTTCGCTTGCTCATGCGTACTTGGCCGAGATTGCTTCGTCGCGCTGCGCGCTCCTCGCAATGACGACCGATGATTGTCATTGCGAGCGAAGCGAAGCAATCTCGTTTCGCTTGCTCATGCGTACTTGGCCGAGATTGCTTCGTCGCGCTGCGCGCTCCTCGCAATGACGACCGATGATTGTCATTGCGAGCGAAGCGAAGCAATCTCGTTTCGCTTGCTCATGCGTGCCTGGCGGATTGCTTCGTCGCCTCGGCTCCTCGCAATGACGACCGATGATTGTCATTGCGAGCGAAGCGAAGCAATCTCGTTTCGCTTGCTCATGCGCCTGGCGGATTGCTTCGTCGCCCTTCGGGCTCCTCGCAATGACGCCGTAGGACTAGCCAAAAACAAAACGCCCCGCCGTGAGGCGGGGCGCTGGAGGGCGGGGCGGCGGGGCCGCCCCGCGGTTTTGCGAACCTTACGACCTCGCGTCGGACGAAGCGGCGCCCGTCACGATGTCGATGTCCTTGGTCTCGCGCAGGAAGATCGAGCCGACGACGAAGGTCATCACCGCCACGATGATCGGGTACCAGAGGCCGTAGTAGATGTCGCCGTAGGCGGCGACCAGCGCGGTGGCGAGCAGCGGCAGCATGCCGCCGAACCAGCCGTTGCCGATGTGGTAGGGCAGCGACATCGAGGTGTAGCGGATCTTGGTCGGGAACAGCTCCACCAGGAACGCCGCGATCGGCCCGTACACCATGGTGACGTAGATCACCATGATGACCAGGATCAGCTCGGCCATGAACCAGTTGATCTTGGCGGGATCGGCCGACTTGGGGATAGCCGGCCGCGGTCAGCGCCGCGGTCCACTTCGCCGCGTCCCAGCCCTGTGCCACCTTGGTCGGTGCCGACCGTCAGACGGCCACCGGCTTGCCGGGCGCGTGCTCGGTCTTGAACGACAGGCCGCGCTTGGTCAGGAAGTCCTGCGCGCGGTCGCAGTCGGAGAACTTCGACCACGGTCCCACGAAGATGTGGAACTGGCAGGTCGAGTCGTCGGTCGTGACCGTGATCGGATTCTTCGCCGCGAACGTCTCGAGGTCCGGGTTGACGTAGTGGGTGAGCGCCGTCGAACAGCGGGAAGTAGGTGACGCGCCGCGATCAGGCAGCCCGCCAGGATGATCTTCAGCCGGCCGATCCGGTCGGAGAGCCAGCCGAAGACGATGAAGAACGGCGTGCCGATGACGAGCGACAGGCCGATCAGCTGTGTAGGCGGTGAGATAGTCCAGCTTCAGCGTGATGATCAGGAAGAACAGGGCGTAGAACTGGCCCGTGTACCAGACCACGCCCTGGCCGGCGGTGGCGCCGAGCAGCGCGAGCAGCACGTATTTGTTGTTGGGATAGTGCAGGAAGCTCTCGGTGAGCGGCGCCTTCGAGCCTTTGCCCTCTTCCTTCATCTTCTGGAAGATCGGCGTCTCGTTGAGCTTGAGCCGGATGTAGACCGAGAAGACCAGCAGGATCGCCGAGACCAGGAACGGGATGCGCCAGCCCCATTGCGAGAACGCCTTGGCGTCCATGTATCGTCGCGGCAGAGCCCGATGATGACCAGCGCGAGGAACAGGCCGAGCGTCGCGGTGGTCTGGATCCAGCTCGTCGTGTAGCCGCGCGTTCGGCCGGCGCGATGCTCGGCGACATAGGTCGCGGCGCCGCCATATTCGCCGCCGAGCGCGAGGCCCTGCAGCAGGCGCAGCGTCACCAGCAGGACCGGCGCGGCCAGCCGATGCCGCCGACGGCCGAGCCGGCAGATCACTTGGCATAGGTCGGCAGCAGGCCGACCGCGAAGGTGGAGGCGCCCATCACCATGATGGTGACCAGGAAGGTGTATTTGCGGCCGACGAGGTCGCCGATGCGGCCGAAGATGATGGCGCCGAACGGGCGCACCAGGAAGCCGGCCGCGTAGGTCGCGAAGGCCGAGAGCAGCGCGGCGGTGTCGTTGCCGGGCGGGAAGAACAGCGCGGCGAAGAACGGCGCCAGCATTGCGTAGAGATAGAAGTCGTACCACTCGAAGACGGTGCCGAGCGAGGAAGCGAAGATGACGAACTTTTCGTTGTACGCGAGTCCTCCGGCCCTCCCCGCATTCGCGGTCATGGTAGCCATGGGCGTTTCGTCCCTGTGCGGTTTCGTTGCGGAGCCGCTCCGCGCGCAACCCCCTCGGCGGCGCGCAACCGGCTCGGAGCGCGAGAGTAGGCGGCGCGTCCCGGCGCGTCTTTGCGCAACTGGTCTTAAGTCTAAAGTAGCATCGGGGCGCGCAGAGCGCGCGGGCGCTGCGCTGCGGTGGGGCGCGCAGAGCGCGGGGGCGCCGAGCGCTGGCGGCGATAAGTGCAGCGCACAATGGCGACGCGCAAATTCCGCGCCGCACAAAAACTTTCCGCGTCCGCCGGCGCGACGGGCCGCGCCGCCAACTGTCATTGCGAGCGAAGCGAAGCAATCTCGCTTCACTTGCTCATGCGCGCCTGGCCGAGATTGCTTCCGCCTTCGCTCTACGAGCTACGGCGGACAGGTCGTCGCGCTACGCGCGCCTCGCAATGACGATTTGAGACAGGTTCTACCCTCCCGCCCACGCAAGTCGGGCTTGCCCGACTTGCGCACTTTTAGATGCGAAACCCGGGCAGGCCCGGGTTTCGTGGCGGGGAGGGTCGGCCCGCCTTCGCTAAAGCTACGGCGGGGCTTGTCCGCCGAAGCTTTAGCGTAGCCGGATGGGGGACTACGCTTGCTCAGTGCTCGCGGCGCCCCCCACCCCTGACCCGCCTTCGCAAGAGGCTACGGCGGGGCAAGCCCCTCCCCGCCACTCGCTTCGCTCGCGGGGGGAGGGGAAAGGTCGCGCGCGGGGAGAGGGAGCGCGCCGAACGCGCGGCGGCGTCGATGACCCGCGATTTCGCGCGGTTAATGCTGTTGCGCAATTTTGCTGCCGCGCCACGCGCGCGCGGGCCGGGTTTGGACTAAACTGCCCGAATCAGTTTCGGAGAGGCCGATGCGCGCGCGCCCGCGGATGATGTTCGCCGTGCTGGCCGGCAGCCTGATCGCCACCGTCTTGGCGGCCGAGCCGGCGGCGGCGCAGAACGAGCCGGTGATCGTGGTGCCGGGCCGCCCCGGCGTGCCGGTGATGATGTACGGCGTGGACGTGTCGGGCGCGGTGATCGAAGGCGAGTTCGGCCTCAACCGTCCGGGCCAGGTCGCCCCCACCGTCATCATGCGGTACTGGCCGATGCCGTCCTACGGAACGCCCAGCGCCTATTTTCCCGCCACCGGCCAGCGGCCGCGCTACGGCCGGCGCGAGGTCATTCCGCCGCCGGACCGCCGCCTGCCGACGCCGGCCGAGCCGTTCTACCGCGACTGGGGAATCGAGTTCGCCCCCGGTCCGGCGTCGACGCCGGTGCCCTACGACCCGCCGCAGGTGATCGTCGCGCCGCGCGCGCGCGGTGCGGCGCGTGCCAAGCCGAGCCCGATGCCGACGCTGCCGCAGCCGCTGCCGCCCGCTCGATTAACTCTTGTAACTCTTGCAATTCGTCATTCCGGAAGCCCGCGCAGCGGGCTATCCGGAATCGATCTCGGGCTGGATTCGTTCGCGTCCTTCGCCGCGCCCCGGAAGACGGGGCAATCGTCATTGCGCGCGAAGCAAGCGATCTCCGTCCCCCTTGAGGCGGGCGGGCTTCGCCGGAGCCGCGCGTTAACCCCCTGCCGCCGCGGCCGCGCCGTAACCTTGACGGCCGAATCCGATTGGCGCGGCGGCGCGATCCGTGGCACCCTCGCGCTGCGGCGAGAGGCGAGTGAGGCGTATCATGCGTATTCTGTGGGTTGCGGCCGCGACGGCCGCTGCGTTCACGGCGGCGTTGACATTTTCGGCGGCGCCGGCGGCTGCCGGCCACTGCTGCGGGTGGGGTGGATACTATGGGGGCGGCCCGGTCGTGTATCCGGTGCCGGTCAATCCGTTCTACCTGGTCAATCAGGGGCCGGTGTATTCCGGGCCCGGCATCATCGCCGACAACAGCATCTATTATCCGACCCTGCCGCGCCCGATCGTCTCGATCGGCGGCTACGCGTTCGTGCAGCCCTATTATCCGGTCGCCATGCAGTATCCCTATGTGCAGACCTACGGGGGCTGGCGCTGCCGCGGCGGATACGGGAACTGCGGCACCTACGGCGTGGTGCGGCCGCACTTCTATCGTCCCAACGGGTTCGCGCCCTACGGCGCCCAGCTCTACCGCGCCGAGCCGGCCGCGCGCGTGATCACGCTGCAGTCGCCGGGGTACTAGCTAGAACGTCATTGCGAGGAGCGCGCAGCGCGACGAAGCAATCTCCGCCGCGCACGCATGAGCAAGCGAAGCGAGATTGCTTCGCGGAGCCTGTCCTCGGGCTTGCCGAAGGCAAGACCCGGGGGCTCGCAATGACGAATTCGCTCGCAATGACGAATGAATGACGGCCGGCGCTACGCGGCGTCGCGGCCGGCTTTGGCGCTCGAGGAGGCCGGACTCCACCAGCGCGTCGCGGATGCGCTCGATCTCGGGGCGCGCCAGCTTGACCAGCGGCGGCCGCACGATGGCGCGCGGCAGGCGGCCGAGCAGCACCAGCGCTTCCTTCATCCGGTTGTGCATGTCGACCCACGGCTCGGCATAGAACACCCGCGCCAGCGGATAGATGCGGTCGTTGAGCGCGCGCGCGCGCCGCGAGATCGTTGCGCCGCACCGCCTCGAACAGCGCGCCTGCAGGTCCGCGATCACGCTGCCGCTGCCCGACAGGAGCCCGTTGCAGCCGAGCACGAGCGAAGAGAACAGCCAGGCGCTGTGGGTGGTGAGCACGTTCACCGGCCGCGGCAGGCTCTGCAGCGTGCGGATATGCATCTCGTGCTGCGGCACGTTGCCGGCCCAGTCCTTGATGGCGCGGATGGTCGGCACCTGCTCGGCCATGGTCGAGCAGCGTGTCGCGCGGATAGCCCTGGCCGGTCGCCAGCGGGTACTGGAACACGATGATCGGCAGGTCGCTGGCGTCGGCGATGCGCTTGAAATGCGCGAGCGCCATCTCGGGCGACTGGCCGCATGGTGAAGGGGGCGGGCGGAAACACCAGCAGCGCCGAGGCGCCGCCCTCGCTCGCCATGCGGGCGATGCGCGCCGCCTCGAGGCTGCCGTCGGCCCAGATGCCGTTGACGATCGGCAGCCTGTCGCCGATCTCGTCCTGCGCGACGTCGAGCACGCGGCGCTGCTCCTCGAAGCTGCAGGACGCGACCTCGGTCGAATGCGCGTTGATGGTGATGGCCGAGAGCCCCTTGGTCGGCCGTCACGTCGCGCAGGTGGCGGCGGAAGCTCTTCTCGTCGATCGACAGGTCGTCGTTGAACGGCAGCAGCACCGCCGGAATGACGCCGTGCGGGATGTAGGTCGGGTGACGGGGCATGAGGGGCTCCTGTTTGGCGCAGTATAGCGGGTAGGTTGACCCCCGCGAAAGCGCTTCGCGGCTCACCTCTCCGTTCCCCTCCCCCCGCGAGCGAAGCGAGTGGCGGGGAGGGGTCAGGGGTGGGGGGCGCCGCGAGCACTCGAGCAAGCGTAGTCCCCCCACCCCGTCCGTCGCAGCTTCGCTGCGCCGGCCGACCCTCCCCGCCACGAAACCCGGGCCTGCCCGGGTTTCGCATCTAATAGTGCGCAAGTCGGGCAAGCCCGACTTGCGTGGGCGGGAGGGTAGCCCACGCATGCCTCGTCATGCCCCGCGCAAGCGGGCGATGACACCGCCGAATGACCAACGCACATGCATCGTCAGGCCTTTTTTGCCTCCGCGATCGCGCGCCACAGCCTTCTCCGGCGTCGCCGGCATCTGCACGTAGTCGGCGCCGATATGCGCCATGCGCGTCGTTGATCGCGTTCATGAGCGAGGCGAGCGCGCCGACCGTGCCGGATTCGCCCGCGCCCTTGACGCCGAGCGGATTGGTCTTGGTCGGCACCTCGTTCTCGCCCAGCACGAAGTCGCAGAAATCCTTCGCGCGCGGCATGCAGTAATCCATGAACGAGCCGGACACGACCTGGCCGGACGAATCGTAGACCATGTGCTCCATCAGCGCCTGGCCGACCCCCATGGCGACGCCGCCATGGAGCTGGCCCTCGACCAGCAGCGGATTGATCATGTGGCCGACGTCGTCGACCGCGGCGTAGCGCGCCAGCGTCACCTCGCCGGTCGCCGGGTCGATCTCGACCTCGCTGATATGGCAGCCGTTGGGATAGGTGCGCTGGCCGCCGTCGAAGGTGCCGGTCTCGTAAAAGGCCGGGCTCGACGCCTTTCGGCAGCTTCGCCGGCACGAAGGCGTCGCGCGCCACCTGGGCGAGATCGACCGCCTTGTCGGTGCCGGCCACGGCGAACCTGCCGTTTTCGAAGACGATGTCGTGCTCGCCGGCCTCCAGCATGTGGGCCGCGATCTTTGTGCCCTTGGCGATGATCTTGTCGGCCGCCATCAGCATGGCGGTGCCGGCGCAGGCGGTCGAACGCGACCCGAACGTGCCGGTGCCGATCATGATCTGGTCGGTGTCGCCGAACTTGAAGGCGATGCGGGACGGATCGACGCCGAGCTTGGACGATATGATCTGGCGGAACGTGGTCTGATGGCCCTGGCCGTGGTCGTGGGTGCCGACCAGCACCGTGATGCGTGCCGGTCGGGATCGAAGCGCAGTCTCGGCATGCTCGATCAGTCCGGCGTTCGAGGCCTCGACCGTGCTCGCGATGCCGAGCCCGCGCAGCATGCCGCGCTTGTCCGACTCGGCGCGGCGCCTGGCGAAGCCCGCATAGTCGGCGAGCTCGAGGCAGTCCTCGAGATTCTTGCCGAAGTCGCCGCAGTCATAGGTGTAGACCAGCGCGGTCTTGTACGGCATGGCGGCGGCCGGGATCATGTTGCGGCGGCGCAGCTCGGCGCGGATCGATATTCAACTTGCGGGCCGCGAAATCCACCAGCGTCTCGAGCACGTAGGCGGCCTCGGGACGGCCGGCGCCGCGATAGGGGCCGGTCAGCATGGTGTTGGTCAAGACGCCGTTGACCTCGACATGCGCGGCCGGGATCACGTAGGTGCCGGCCAGCACGCCGATATTGTTGGTGGGCGGGCCGGCGCTGCGGTCGGAATGGTAATAGGCGCCGATATTGGCGAAGGTGCGGGCGCGGAAGCCGACGAACTTGCCGTCTTCGTCGAGCGCGAGCTCGGCCTCGGTGATGTTGTCGCGGCAATGCTCGTCGGACAGCAGGCTCTCGCCGCGCTCGCCGATCCATTTCACCGGCGCGCCCAAGAGTTTGGCGGCGAGGCAGCACAGAATGTATTCGGGATAGAGTCCGCCCTTCATGCCGAAACCGCCGCCGACATTCTCCGCGATCACGCGGATCTTGGTCTCCGGCACCTTGAAGACGTCGGCCGCCAAAAAGCGCCGGAACTGGTGCGGGCCCTGGGCGGTGCAGCGCAAGGTCAGGCGCTGGTCGCGCGGGTCGTAGTCGGCGATCGCGCCGCGCGGCTCCATGGCGTTGGTGGTGAGCCGGCTGATCACCATGCGGTGCCTGACCACGTGGGCGGCGGCGGCGAACGCGGCGTCGGCCGCCGCCTTGTTGCCGGCCTCGTGCGCGAAGGCGAGGTTGTCCGCACATGCGGGGTGGACGGCGTGCGCCCCGGGCCTGATGGCGTCCGCGAGGGTCGCCACCGCGGGCAGCATGTCGTAGTCGACGAGAATCGCCTCGGCGGCGTCCTTGGCCTGGTGCAGGGTCTCGGCGACCACGAAGGCGACCGGCTCGCCGATATAGCGCACGGTGTCGCGCGCGAGCGCGAGCTGCGGGCACGCGAAGGCGGGCGAGCCGTCGCGGCGCTTGCGCGGCGTGTTGGGCTTCTGGGTGCCGAGCGCGAGGACGGCGGGGTCGTTGCCGGCGAGCGCCAGCACCACGCCGGGCATTTTCTTGGCGGCGGCCGTGTCGATCGCGCGGATGCGCGCATGGGCATGGGGCGAGCGCAGCACATAGGCGCGCAGCAGCCCGACCTGCGCCACGTCGTCGACATAGCGCCCCGCGCCGCGCAAGAGGTAGGGATCCTCCTCGCGCGGCACCGATTGCCCAACCCCGTATTCACCCATCTTTGCGTCCTTGTGTGTTGTCGCGACGTCATCGTGTGCACCCGGATCGCCGCTTCTTCGTCATCGTCCGCGCAAGCGGACGATCCAGTACACTCAAGCGCCGGAAATGGAAGGGAGAGGCCGTCCCAGACATCATCAACTCCCCGGAGTACTGGATTGTCCGCTTGCGCCACAATGACGGAGGTGGGGCTGGAATCCTTCGAACCAAGCGAGCTCGGCAGCCGACAAACCCTCAAGCCCCAGGTTGCCGGTCGGGCCCTGGAAGCGTCGGTGAGGTCGGCCCGCGGCGTTGCGGGCGACCTTGCCGCCGGGTTTGGCTGCGGGACCTGCGGGTCACTCACGGCCGCAGGCCTGACCGCCTGGACGTTACCGGCGTCCAGGGAATGGAGCTGTCGGGCCTTATGGCGGGGTCGGTCGGCGGCATTTCCATCAAGCGGTTGAGGGGGTTAGATGGCCAACACTTTGGGGAATGGCAGGCCCGGCGCGGAATTGCTTGCGGAACAAAGGCTTTCAAGGGCATTTTAGCGAGCTGTGGCGCGCGCCCGCGCGCCAAACCCCGCCAGCGACCCGCAGCCCAGGGGAGGGGGCTGTGCCGGTATCTGGGTAGGGAATATTCGCCGGCTGAAAGAACTGCCCTCCTGTTTGAACCTCCGTCCATCCCGTTGCGACTAACCTAGTGAGCCGACCGTTGAGCGCGAACCAGGCGACCTCGGATGAAGTCCTGATCGGCAGGATCGCCAAAGGCGATCGGCTCGCGATGCAGGTGCTGTTCGCACGGCATCATGTGCGGGTGTACCGGTTCGTGTTGCGTCTCGTCGGCAACCCGTCGGCCGCCGAGGACCTGATCAGCGAGGTGTTTCTGGACGTGTGGCGCCAGGCCGATCGGTTCGAGGGACGCAGTGCGGTGTCGACCTGGATGCTCGCCATCGCCCGCTTCAAGGCGTTGTCTGCGTTACGCAAGAAGCCGGACGAGGAACTGGACGACGAGACTGCGGCGGCGATCGAGGACGTCTCGGACAATCCCGAGGTCGCGCTGGAGAAGAAGGACAAGAGTGCGGTGTTGCGGCAGTGCCTTGAGAAGCTGTCGCCGGAACACAAGGAGATCATCGATCTGGTCTACTACCACGAGAAGTCAGTCGAGGAAGTGGCCGAGATCGTTGGAATCCCCGAGAACACCGTGAAGACGCGCATGTTCTACGCGCGCAAGAAATTGGCGGAGCTGCTGCAAGGCAGCCGGAGTTGAACGAGGTTGGCCATGAATACGACGAGCGAAAAGGCGAACGACCGCGAGGAGATCGAGAGTCTCCTGCCGTGGCATGCGGCCGGGACGCTGAGCCGCCGCGACGCCGAACGCGTCGAGCGTGCGCTCGCGAACGATCAGGAACTCGCCCGTCGGTTCGACCTGGTGCGCGAGGAGCTCACCGAGACCATCCACCTCAACGAGAGCCTGGGCGCCCCGTCGGCGCGCGCGATGGAAAAGCTGTTCGCCGCGATCGACGCCGAAGGCGCGCTACAAGCGCAAGCCGAGCTTCGTTTCGATCTGCGCACGCGCGTGTCGGAATTCTTCTCGGCCTTCGCGCCCCGCACGCTGGCCTTTGCGGGCGCCGCGGCCGCGCTGGTGATCATGCTGCAGGCGGGCGTGATCGGCAGCATGGTGCTCAAGAGCGGCTCGAGCTACGACACCGCTTCGGCGCCCGACGTGAAGGTCGACAGCCTCGACCTCTATGTCAACTTCGTCGCCGCAGGCGAGCGCCGACGATGTCACCAAGTTCCTGCGCGCCCACCAGGCCTCGATCGTCGAGGGGCCGAAGGGGCGGGGACCTACCGGGTGCGGTTCGCCGTGACGGGCACGCCCAAGGAAGAGCTCGCCCGTCTCGTCAAGGAGCTGCAGCAGAACCGCAATATCGTGGGCTCCGAGTTCGAGGCCCCGGCCACGAAGTGATGCATCGAGCGATGCCGGCAGGGCATTGCGGCTGGTGTCATTGCCCGTTCGGTGCGGTCGGGCATGTCCCGGCCGTCACCGCCGTCTCCTAGAAGGTGCTACGCCTCCACCGCACCGCCACGGCGTACTGGATGCTCCGCTTGCGCGACGCTTGAAACCAGGCAGCAGGGCGGCGACACATCGGGCGCGAAGGATCGGAGGCGAGGCGATGGTCACTGATTTCGGCCGTCCCGCCACGTCGTTCGACGGGCGCGCCAGGCTGTTCGGGCGCCGGCTCGCCTGGCTTGCGCTCGTTCCGGCCCTGCTGATGGGTGATGCGGCGCAATCGGCCATGCGTCAACGCCGGCCCGCGGCTGCCCACGAATATCGGCCCGCGCGGCCCCACCCTCAACACGGTCGCGCCGCGCTTCGATCCGACCTTCCGGACCATGCCGGGCGGCGGCGCACTTTATGGGACGGGTGACGGCGGCGGCGGGAATGCCTCCAACGGCGGCGGCGGCGGAACGAAGCGCCATGTCACGACGCGCCGGGCACGCAGCGGCGTGCCGCCCGCCAACGAGCGGCGCCATATCCCGGACGAGATGGTGATGGAGCTCAATGCGCGGTCGGACCAGCTGCTCATCGGTCTTCTCAACCGTTTCCGCCTGGCCCTGCTCGAAACACGGCGGATCGCGCTCCTCGATACGACCTTCTACCGGGTGCGCATCCTCGACGGCACCTCGGTGCCCGCCAAGATCCGCGCGCTCGAGGCCGTCGGCGCGGTGCGCTTCGTGCAGCCGAACTATGTGTTCACGCTGGTGCAGTCCGCCGAGGCCGCGCCGGCAGCGCCGGCCGCACCACAAGGCGCGGATGCGGCCCAGTATGCGCTCGCCAAGCTCAGGCTCGACGAAGCCCACGGCGTGGCGCGCGGCGACAAGGTGCTGGTCGCGGTCATCGATTCCGGCGTCGACCAGAACCATCCGGCGCTCGCCGGCGTGGTCGAGAAGAGCTTCGACGCGCTCGGCTCGAGCCGAAGGTCCGCACAGCCACGGCACCGCCATCGCGGGAATCATCGCCGGGCATGCGCGCCTGACCGGCGCGGCGCCCGCGGTGCACATTCTGGCGGCGCGCGCCTTCAGTTCGGCCCAGGGCTCGACCATCAGCATCATCACGTCGCTCGATTGGGCGGTCGCGCAGGGCGCGCGCGTCGTCAATATGAGCTTCGCCGGCCCGTCCGATCCGGCGCTCGAGCGCTCGCTCGCGGCGGCGCGGCAGAAGGGCGTGGTCCTGGTCGCGGCGGCCGGCAATGCGGGGCCGAAGTCACCCCCGTTGTGGCCGGCGGCCGATCCGAACGTCATCGCGGTGACGGCGACCGACTACGACGATCATCTGTTCGCGATGGCGAACCGCGGCAGCCACGTGGCGATCGCCGCGCCCGGCGTCGACATCCTGGTCGCCACCCCGGGCGAGAGCTACAAGATGGAGTCCGGCACGTCCTTCTCGGCGGCCTTCGTGAGCGGGGTCGCGGCGCTCGTGCTCGAGCGCAAGCCGCAGCTCACGCCGGACGCCGTGAAGAAGGTGCTGCTGTCGACCGCGCGCGACCTCGGCCCGAAGGGACGCGACGACCAGTTCGGGGCCGGCCTCATGGACGCCTTCCAGGCGGTCAGCGCGGTGGACAAGCCGGCCGACGCGGCCCTGCGGGTGCCGGCCCGTTGAGCGGGTCCGGTTCGCCCGGCGTCGCCGGCCTCGCCGGCGAGCGACCGCCGGTAGGCGCATCCTCCCGGCCGCGCGGCAGGGCGCCCACCTTTCTATAAGTCATTGATAGTACGTAATTTTTTGGTTCTGCAAAATAGTTAAAATTTCGTTTAACGGGCTTGAACCTTTCGGCCCTTCCTCCTGACCAACGGTTGTCAGCAGATGGCTGACCCATAGCTCAGATCGGCGCGCGTCCCCCCCCTTCCACCCCACGCGTCGATCCGACCCGCCCGCCCGGCCGGTTCCCCCCACCGCCGGGCGGGTCCCCTTTTTGTCCCCCTGCCACGACCAATCGCGTCTTTGCGGTCCGGGCCGCGACAATCGCGCGCTACCGTCCGCCCTACGTCGTATTGTGAGGGTTCCGCCGCGATGGTACCGGTGCGGGAGCCGTCCGGTCCCCGGCCGTGGGTCTTTACGCAAACCCCGTGTGCTTCAACAATAACGGGGTCGAGGGGACGTCATTGTCAGTGAGTGCCGAAGCGATCCTCGAAACCGAGGATCTCACCAAGGAGTTCGCCGGCTTCGTGGCCGTGAACGGCGTCGCACTGCGCGTCGAGCGCGGCACCATTCACGCCCTCATCGGGCCGAACGGCGCCGGCAAGACCACCTGCTTCAACCTGCTCACCAAGTTCCTGCAGCCGACGCGCGGCCGCATCGTCTACAAGGGCCGCGACATCACGGCGCTCGCGCCGGCCGACGTCGCGCGCCTCGGCCTCGTGCGCTCGTTCCAGATTTCCGCGGTCTTTCCCCATCTCACGGTGCTGGAGAACGTCCGCATCGCGCTGCAGCGCGCGCGCGGCGGCTCGTTCGACTTCTGGCGCTCGACGCGCGTGCTCGACCAGTTCAACGAACGCGCGATGGCCTGATCACCGATGTCGGGCTCGCCCAGTTCGCGCAGCTGACCGCGGTCGAGCTGCCCTACGGCCGCAAGCGCGCGCTCGAGATCGCGACCACGCTGGCGCTCGATCCCGAAATGCTGCTGCTCGACGAGCCGACCGCCGGCATGGGCCACGAGGACATCGGCCGCATCGCCGCGCTGATCAAGTCGGTCGCGGTCGATCGCACCGTGCTGATGGTCGAGCACAATCTGAGCGTCGTCGCCGATCTGTGCGACCGCATCACAGTGCTCACGCGCGGACGCATTCTCGCCGAAGGCGACTACGACACGGTCTCGGCAAATCCCGAAGTGCGCGAAGCCTATCTGGGAGTGGGTCATGCGTGAGCCCGTGCTGCTCGCCGTCGACGGTCTGCAGGCGTGGTACGGCGAGTCGCACGTGCTGCACGGCGTGAGCTTCGACGTGCGCGCCGGCGAGGTGGTGACGCTGCTCGGCCGCAACGGCGCCGGCAAGACCACCACCCTCAAGTCGATCATGGGGATCGTGGGCCATCGCACCGGCTCGGTGCGCTTCGAGGGGCGCGAGCTCATCGGCAGCGCGTCGAACGAGATCGCCCGCAACGGCATCGCGCTCTGCCCGGAGGAGCGCGGCATCTTCGCCTCGCTCAGCGTCGAGGAGAACCTGCTGCTGCCGCCGGTGGTGAAGCCGGGGGGCCTCGCGCTCGATCGCATCTTCACGCTGTTTCCCAATCTCAAGGAGCGCCTGGCGTCGAGCCAGGGCACCAAGCTGTCGGGCGGCGAGCAGCAGATGCTCGCCATCGGCCGCATCCTGCGCACCGGCGCGCGGCTCCTCCTGCTCGACGAGCCGACCGAGGGCCTCGCCCCGGTCATCATCCAGCAGATCGGCCGCACCATCCGCGCCCTCAAGGAGGAGGGCTTCACCATTCTGCTGGTCGAGCAGAATTTCCGCTTCGCCTCGACCGTGGCGGACCGCTATTTCATCATGGAACACGGCCGGATCGTCGAAGGTTTCGTCAATTCGGAACTGGACGCCAACGTCGAAAAGCTGCACGACTATCTGGGAGTGTGAACAGGACGCCGGTCTTCGGCGCAAGCTGCAAACGGACGCCGGTCTCCGGCGGCAACTGTGAATAGGCGCCGGTATCCGGCGAAAACTGTACGTCGACGCCGGGCTCCGGCGAACAACGAAGGAGGAACGCGATGAAACGTATGTTGGGTCTTGCGGCATTGAGCGCCGCGCTTGCCTGCGGCACGGCGCATGCGCAGGTGACGGTGAAGATCGGCGTGCTGAGCGACATGTCGAGCCTGTATTCCGACATCGGCGGACCGGGCTCGGTCGCGGCCGCCAAGATGGCGATCGCGGATTTCACCGCCGCGCACAAGGACATCAAGGTCGAGCTCGTCAGCGCCGATCATCAGAACAAGCCCGACATCGGCTCGAGCGTCGCGAGCCAATGGTACGATGTCGACAAGGTCGACATGATCATCGACACGCCGAATTCCGGCGTCGCGCTCGCGGTCAGCGAAGTCGCCAAGCAGAAGAACAAGATCTTCATCGTGTCGGGCGCGGCCGCGTCGGACCTCACCGGTCCGAAGTGCAACGCCAACACGATCCATTGGACCTACGACACCTGGATGCTCGCCAACGGCACCGGCAAGGCGATGGTCAAGACCGGCGGCGATACCTGGTTCTTTCTCACCGCCGACTACGCGTTCGGCCATGCGCTCGAGCGCGACACCATCGGCGGTCGTGACCGCCAATGGCGGCAAGGTGCTGGGCCAGGTCCGTCATCCGCTCAACACCAACGACTTCTCGTCGTTCCTGCTGCAGGCGCAGGCCTCCAAGGCCAAGGTGATCGGACTCGCCAATGCGGGCGGCGACACCATCAACTCGATCAAGCAGGCGGCGGAATTCGGCATCGTCAAGGGCGGGCAGAGCCTCGCCGGACTGCTGGTGTTCGCGAGCGACGTGAACGCCGCTCGGTCTCGCGACGGCGCAAGGTCTGGTGCTGACCGAGACCTGGTATTGGGACATGAACGACACCAACCGCGCCTGGACCAAGCGCTGGCAGGGCGAGCGGCCGGGCAAATTTCCGACCATGATCCAAGCCGGCGTCTATGCGGGCATCACGCACTATCTCAAGGCGGTCGCGGCGCTCAAGAGCGCGCAGGACGGCAAGGTGGTGGTCGCCAAGATGAAGGAGATGCCGACCGACGATCCGCTGTTCGGCAAGGGGACGATCCGCGCCGACGGCCGCAAGATCCACGACGCCTATCTGTTCGAGGTCAAGAAGCCCGCGGAGTTGAAGCATCCGGGCGACTTCTACAAGCTGCGTGCCACCATTCCGGCGGCCGAAGCCTTCCGGCCTCTCAAGGACGGCGGCTGTCCGTTGGTGAGCGGCTGATCGCTGCTCTTGTGACCGAGGGGGCGCATCCGTCGACCGAAGGGCGGGCTCAGGCGCACCGATCTCGGGCGATCCCGAGCTCGGTGCGCCGTAACCCACCAACGGCCGCAAGGTGCGAAACGGTGGGTTTCGCTGCGCTCAACCCACCCTACGAAAACGGCCCTCTCCCCGCAGGCGGGAAGAGGGAGCTGAGGGGCTCCAGCCAATATGATCGAGATCTTCGGCATTCCCTCGACCGCCCTGTTCGGGCAGCTCCTGCTCGGGCTGATCAACGGCTCGTTCTATGCGCTGCTGAGCCTCGGGCTGGCCGTCATCTTCGGCATGCTGAACATCATCAATTTCAGCCACGGGGCCCAATACATGATGGGCGCCTTCGCGGCGTTCCTGCTGCTGCAGTATCTCAACGTCAATTATTTCGTGGCGCTCGTCCTGGCGCCGGTCATCGTCGGCATCACCGGCATCATCGTCGAGCGGCTGTTCCTGCAATGGCTCTATAAGCTCGACCATCTCTACGGGTTGCTTCTGACCTTCGGGCTCGCGCTCATCATCGAGGGCGTGTTCCGCGACCTTTACGGAGCATCCGGGCTTCCCTATCGGGTGCCCGATGCGCTCACCGGCGGCCAAAACCTCGGCTTCATGTTCCTGCCCAACTACCGCGCCTGGGTGGTCGGCGTATCGCTGGTCGTCTGCATCGGGACCTGGTTCGTGATCGAGCGCACCAAGCTCGGCTCATACTTGCGCGCCGCGACCGAGAACCCGACTCTCGTGCGCGCCTTCGGCATCAACGTGCCCCGCATGATCACGCTCACCTACGGCTTCGGCGTCGGCCTCGCGGCGCTCGCCGGCGTGCTGGCGGCACCGATCTACAATGTCAGCCCGCAGATGGGCGGTGATCTCATCATCGTCGTGTTCGCCGTCGTGGTGATCGGCGGCATGGGCTCGATCATGGGCGCCATCGTCACCGGTTTCGGCCTCGGCATCATCGAGGGCCTGACCAAGGTGTTCTATCCCGAGGCGTCGAACACCGTGATCTTCGTCATCATGGCGATCGTGCTGTTCATTCGCCCGGCCGGCCTGTTCGGACGGAGGGCGTGATGGAACGCATCGCCGACCCGATGGCTCTGACGGCGCGCACCGGCAGCGCGCGCAGCGAGACGATCGCCTTTCTCCTGATGCTTGCGGTGATCGTCGTCGCGCCGTTTTTCGTCTATCCGGTGTTCCTGATGAAGGTGCTGTGCTTCGCGCTGTTCGCCTGCGCGTTCAACCTGCTGATCGGCTATGGCGGCCTGTTGAGTTTCGGCCATGCGCTGTTTTTCGGCTGGGCGTCGTATGTCGCGGCCCACATGGCCAAGGTCGGCGTCATCAGCCTGCCGTATCCGGCGGGCTGGCGCCTGTGGGGTTGGCTGGTCATTCCGTTGCCGCCGCTGACGCCGGAGCTCGCCATCCTGTTCGGAACCGCGGTGGCGGCGCTGCTCGGGCTGGTCGCCGGATGGCTCGCCATCCGCCGGCAAGGCATCTATTTTGCGATGATCACGCTCGCGCTCGCCCAGATGATGTTCTTCTTCGCCCTGCAGGCGAAATTCACCGGCGGCGAGGACGGGATCCAGGCCATTCCGCGCGGGCGTCTGCTCGGCTTCATCGATCTCAACGACCAGATCGCGATGTACGCGTTCGTGGCGGTCGTGTTTCTGGCCGGCTTCCTGCTGATCTATCGCATCATCCATTCGCCGTTCGGCGAGGTCCTCAAGGCGATCCGCGAGAACGAGGCGCGCGCGATCTCGCTCGGCTACAAGACCGATCAATACAAGCTTCTCGCCTTCGTGCTCTCGGCGGCGCTCGCCGGGCTCGCCGGCGCCACCAAGGCGATCGTCTTCCAGCTCGCCTCGCTCACCGACGTGCATTGGTCGATGTCGGGCGAGGTCGTGCTGATGACGCTGGTCGGCGGCCTCGGTACCGTATTCGGGCCGGTCGCCGGCGCGATGGTCATCGTCGGTATGCAGAACTACCTGGCGAGCTTCGGCGAATGGGTGACCGTGATCCAGGGCGTGATCTTCGTGTTTTGCGTCCTGCTGTTTCGCCGCGGCGTCGTCGGCGAGATTGCGCACCTGCTGCGCATCAGGCTTTGAGGGTCGGCGCCTTTCCTGCGCCTCAAAGGTATTTCGACGGTCGTCAAAGGCGTGCCCGTCGCGCTAACGGTCCGCGAAGCGCTCCGCCGGTCAAGGACCTTGCATATTTCGGTGGAGATCGACGCCATCGCGGCGGGTCGACCCTTGACCTCTCTGATTTTTTCGCGCGAACCCGCTTCCCATATTACCTCGAATCACTTATCCACAATCTTCATAAGTCACGGGCCCGCGACCGTATTTGCACGTAGTGCTTGCGTCGCGTACGCGCGCCACGATCAAAACAACCTGCCAGGATGGCGCTTGGCTATGCCCGCGCGGCTACCCCGCTGTATGTCGGTCGAGATCATGCAGAAATGGCGCGCGCTCGCCGAGCAGCGTCGAGCGCATTTCGCCGAGCTCTATGACAGCGGCCGCTGGAAGCACTACTACACCGAGGAAGAGTTGCTGGCGCGCACGCGCGAAGCGGTCCGTCTCAGCGAGGCCTGGGACCAGCTGTCCACGCCACCGGGCGTCCCCAAAGCGCTGGCCGCCGCGTAACCGCGCGAGATTGCTGCGGATTGAAGCGCGCTCGTTCTCCAAGCTTATACTTGTTCTTAGGCGTATACTTATGGCTATCCTTGCGCATGATCTCGTCCAAAAAGGTCCGTCAAACACGACTCCCGGGCGGGCTTTTTCGGGATGCCTCAACGCGCCTGATCGAGCCGCGAATGTGTTGTCGCCGCGCCCTCACCCCGCCATGATGCGTGTCGTGGATTTTGCATGCCGGAGGGCATCATGGCGGCGCTGACGGAAGCCGAACGCAAGGTGGTCGACTGGATCGCGGGCGAGCGCGCTGCGACGCTCGGCCTCATCGAAGCGCTGGTGAACACCGACAGCGGCAGCTTCGACAAGGCCGGAGTCGACGCCGCTGGCGAGCGTATCCGCGTTTTTCTGCACGCCCGTGGCATCGGGTGCGACATCGTCCCCAACGCGCGTTACGGCGACGGCATTCGCGCGACGGTCGGTGAGGGCACCGGACGCACCATTCTGCTCATGGGCCACCGTGACACCGTATATGCGCGCGGAGAGGCGGCGCGGCGGCCATTCCGGGTCACCGAGGGCCGCGGCTCGGGCCCCGGCTGCTGCGATATGAAGGCCGGGCTTGCGATGAACGCCATTGTGCTTTCGGCTCTCAAGACCTTCGGGGCGCCTGGACCGGTGGTGGCGCTGTTCACCGCCGACGAGGAGATCGGCTCGCCGTCCTCGCGTCCCCTCATCGAGCAGGAGGCGCGGCGGGCCCGCGCGGTGTTCAACGCGGAGCCGGGGCGGCCCAACGGCGGCGTCGTCACCGGCCGCAAGGGCGGCGTGTTTTTGAAGATCGAGGTGACCGGCAAGGCCGCGCATGCCGGCAATAATCTCGCCGACGGGGTGAGCGCCATCGAGGAGATCGCCCGCAAGATCATCGATCTTCACCGGCTCACCGATCTCGAGCGCGGGATCAGTTGCAATGTCGGCACGCTGGCGGGCGGAGAGGTCGTCAACATGGTGGCGCCGAGCGCGACGGCCGGCCTTGATCTGCGCTTCATCCACCCGGAAGATCGCGACGGCGCGATGGCGGCGATCGAGCGCATCGTTGCGCATCGCCATCTTGCGGGCGCGAGCACCCGGCTGGAGATCACCGGCGAATTCAAGCCGCTGGTCGCCAGCGCGGATTGCAAAACGGCTGTTCGGGCACTATGCCGCATGCGCGGATGCGCTCGGCCACAAAGTGACGGGCGAATTCGCCGGCGGCTGCGCCGATTCCGGCTTCGCGTCCAGCGTCGGGGCGCCGACCATCTGCGGCGTCGGTCCGATCGGCGGCCGCGCCCATTCGCCGGGCGAGTATCTCGATGTGGAATCGATCGTGCCGCGTGCACAGGCCTTGGCGCTGGCGGTGATGCGGCTGGCCTGACGGTGCACGGACGCTTCGGCGCGGGCGCGCGGCCGGCCGCGGACGTCGCTTGCGGGCCGGCGGCGCCGTTCCGTATGATCCACGCAGCCTCCTGCGTCTTTCCCCAGCAACCCGGAAAATCCATGACCTCCATCCTGTTTTCGCCGTTCAGGCTCGCCGATCTCGCGCTCGACAACCGCATCGTGATCTCGCCCATGTGCCAGTACAGCGCCGACGACGGCGTCGCCAATGACTGGCACGTGACCCATCTCGGCATGCTGGCAAATTCCGGCGCCGGCCTGGTGATCATCGAGGCGACCCATGTGGAGCGCCACGGCCGCATCACCCACGGCTGTCTGGGTCTTTATTCGGATCACTGCGAGGCGGCGCTCGCGCGCGTGATCGATCATTGCCAGCGCATCGGGACGGCGAAATTCGGCATCCAGCTCGCCCATTCGGGCCGCAAGGGCTCGGCCCAGCGTCCGTGGGAGGGCGGCGTCGCACTGGCGCCGGGCGCCGATCCGTGGGAGACGATCGCGCCGTCCGCCATCCCGTTCGGTCCGAACTGGCACACGCCGCGCGAAGCCACCGAGGAGGACCTCGCGCGCGTGCGCGAGTCGTTCGTCGCCGCCGCCCGGCGCGCGGTGCGGATCGGCTTCGATGCGATCGAGCTGCATATGGCCCATGGCTATCTGGTTCACAGCTTCATGTCGCCGATCTCGAACAAGCGCACCGACCGCTACGGCGGCTCGTTCGAGAACCGCATGCGCTTCCCCCTCGACGTCGCGCGGGCCGTGCGCGCCGCGGTGCCCAAGGGTCTGCCGCTCGGTGCGCGCATCACCGGCAGCGACTGGATGGACGGCGGCCTGAGCCCGGCGGACGCGGTCGCGTGCGCCCGGATGCTCAAACAGGCGGGCTGCGACTATGTCGACGTGTCCTCCGGCGGGGTTTCGGCCGAGGCGCGCAACCCGCCGGCGCCCGGCTACAATGCCGATATCGCGGCGAGCGTGCGGCGCGACGCGGGAATCGCGACCCGAACGGTCGGCATGATCGTGACGCCCAAGCAGGCCGAGGCGATCGTCGCCGAAGGCAAGGCCGACATGGTGGCGCTCGCCCGCGCCGTGCTGGACGATCCACATTGGGGGTGGCACGCCGCGCGCGCGCTCGGCGCCGAGGTCAAGCGGCCGCCGCAGTACGCGCGCTCGGCCGAAAAGCTCTGGCCGGGCGCGGCGATGCACGACTAGATCGGAGTCGTGTCCCGGGCGGAACCGCGACTGGGATGGGCCCCGGACGCGGTGCATCACTGCGTGCTGCACCGCGTCCGGGGCACGGAACCTCACCCCGCCTTGATCTGCGTGTCTCCGATCGCCAGCACGCGATGCGGGATGCGGGCCGCGAAATTGTCGTCATGGGTGACGAACAGCACGCCGTAGCCCAGGGTGGCGAGGCGCGCGATGGCGGCCGCGAGCCGCAATCGGGTGTTCGTGTCCTGGCCGATCGAGGGCTCGTCGAGCATGACCCAGGGCAGCGCGCCCGACAGCGGCCACAGCCAGCTCAGCCGCTTGCGCGCCGTCAGCGGCAGTTCGTAGAGATGCGCGTCGAGCGAATGCACGCCGAGCGCTGCGGCGAGTTTTGCCATCCGGCCGTCCGACAGATATTCGCGGTCCACATGGCGCGCAAAAGCGGAGCGACGGCGCGCCAGGTCGTCGCGCAGCGTCGCGCCGCACCACTGATGATCGGGGTTCTGGGTCGCGAGCGCGATCGCGCGGTTGCCCTGCCGCCACGGCCGGTAGGGCTCGCCGCCGAGCGTGAGCGCGCCCGCGCTCGGCGCCAGCACACCGACCAGAAGCTTGAGCAGCGTGGTCTTGCCGGCGCCGTTCGGTCCGGCGACCCGGTAGGCCTGCCCGCCCTCGAGCGTGAGGTCGACGGCGCGGAAAATGCTCTTTCCGCTGCGGTAACCGAAATGAAGGCCGGTGACCGCGATCGCCGGCGCCCTTTGGGGCGGCAGATCGGCGACGAGGTGTCGGGGGTCGCAGTCGAATGCGGTGGTGTCGGCCGTGCGCTCGCTGCAGGTCCAGCCGGCCAGCGGGGGCGGCAGGCGATTGTCGATCAAGGCGACGTTGCCGACCGCCCCGTTGCGCGGAGCGAGATAGTCGAGCGCCGCATCCCGGTTGGCGGAATCGAGCTGCTCCAGCGCGCTGTCGATCGCGAGCGCCTCATAGTGGCTGAGCGAGAAGCAGTGCAGCGCCAGCAAGACCTGCTCGCCGCCCGACAGGGTCTGTGGCTCGCGTCGTCCGAGCGCCGCAAAACCGAGCGGGAAGAACGCGGCGCGGCCCAGCCGCGCGGGCTTGGCGCGGTAGATGTCGATCTCATCCGCGATGGTGCTGGAGAGGCCGGACAGCGCCGCCTCGGAATAGGGGCCGATGTAGAAGCTTTCGGTCGCGAACTTGCCGTCGCTCAACAGTCCCATCAGGGCGCCGCTGCGGCCGGAAAAGTTCGGACCCGAAATGAGCTCGCGGCGCGCCATTCAGGCCGCCCCCGGGATCATGTCGGCGAGCAGGATCACGATCCCGGCGCCGAGCGTGATGGGCAGCCAGATCTTGTCGTCGCCGCCGAGCCATTGCGGATTGCCGCCTTCGAGCGTGCGGTCGAGCAGCGCGAGCGTATTCTCGACCGGCCATTTGTCGCGCATGCGGCCGAGCGCGATCGTGACCGCGCTGAGCCACACTGCCTGGATCAGCCGCCACGCGTGGACGAGATTGCGCCACGAGGGCGCCCGTGTGAGCGTTCCGGCCGCGATCAAGGCCGTATGAGCGCGATCGATGGCGTGGCGCAGCGTCGCGATCAGCGAGAGGGTGATGACCAGCAAGCGTTTCACGGTCGCCGGCAGCGCCAGCGCGCGGACGAACTGCAGCGGCGTGAGCTGCGCGAAGCGCAGGAACACGAGCTGGATCACCGCCACGACGAAGAACAGCCGGCTGCAGATGCCGGCCACGTAGACGAGGGCGGCCGCCCGCGTGCCGATCGTATCCGCGGCGATCTCCGCCGGCGCCCGGCCGACGATTCCGATCCAGACCAGCCCCATGAAGACGGCGAGCGGCAGCACCACCACGGCCGCCCGCCGCAACGCGATCAGGGTCGCGCCGCGCACTTCGATGATCGCGAAGGCGAGGGTGAGCACGAGCAGAATCGCCAATCCGCGCGGTCCCAGGCGGCTCATGCTCAGCGCGATCAGAATGAAAGCGACCGCAATGGCTCCGTTGGGAGTCATCGGATGGGCCGCAGCTGCGCGGGGCGCAGCATGGCGATGAAGTCGCCCGGCGTGGCGCGATAGAGCAGGGCCGCGAACAGGACCTGGAGGATCTTGTCGGGCGGATCCGCCGCAAGGCCGGAGAACATCGCGGCGCTCATCAGATCCTTGCCGGCCTTGAGGAACACCGCGACCACGAAGGCCGACCCGGAGCCGGTGACGCCGCCGAACAGGTAGGCCACCACCGGCGCCGACACGACGCCGGACACGATGCCGGTCACCACGCCGCACAGCAGGACTTGGGCGGTGAACGGGATGCTGCGCAGCGGGCGCGCCCGGAAAGTCGCGGCCGCCCCGACGGTGAGGAGCGCGCTCACGAGCGAGATCGCGACGTCGGTCATCGCGAACCACGGCAGGAACGGGTTGACCAAGCCGCTGACCGCAAGGCCGATCCATCCCGCCGCCCAGGAGCACAGAAAGGCCGCCGTCCGGTCGGGCGCGAGCAGCAGGGCCACCAGGATGGTTCCGATCGAATCGAGATAGACCGGCAGCTTGATCAGATAGACGATCGTGCCGATCGAGACGTTGAGCGCTGCGCCGAGCCCAATGACGATCAGCCGAGGCGTCGTGAACATTCGCGCTCTCCCGCCCCAAAAGGACGCATGTCGGGGCGACGCATTGTTAGAACGAGTCGCCCGGCCGGGCATCCTCGATTTCGCCTCACGGGTCCGCCCCACAGGCGGCCGGCCCGGATCGTCGGGCTTCCGGAAGGCTTTTTTGACGGACCCGATTCCACCGTGACCCGATACACTATAAAGCACTGATTGAAAGCTCCCCGATGGATTCCCTGGTCTTTGCCGCCGTCCTGTTCGCCGCCGCCGCCCATGCGGGCTGGAACGCGACCATCAAGCGCGGGCTCGATCCGCTCCCCACCACGGTGTTGATCGCGATCGGGGCGGGCGTGGTCGCGCTTGCCGATGCTGCCCTTCGTCGGGCCTGCCGTCCGCGCCGGCGCGGCCCTGGGTGATCGCCTCGGTGCTCATTCATCTCGGCTATTTCGCCGGCCTGATCGAGGCCTACCGGACCGGCGACATGAGTCAGGTCTATCCGATCGCGCGCGGGACGGCGCCGCTGCTCACCGCCGTCGTCAGCACCAGCTGGCTCGGCGAACGGCTCGGTCTGCTTCGGCTGGGCCGGCCTCCTGTGCCTCGTCGGCGGCGTGTTCATGCTCTCGCTGCGCGGCGGCCGCGACCTTGCGCGGCTCGATCGCCGCGCGCTCGGCTTCGCGCTGTTCACCGCGCTCACGATCTGCGCCTATTCGGTCGTCGACGGCGTCGGCGCGCGCGCGGCGGGCGATGCCTCCGCCTACACGGCCGCGCTGTTCATCGGCAATGCCGTCATCATGGCGCTGTATGGGCTGGTGCGGCGCGGGCCGAAGCTGTTCGGCGACATGCCGGCGGTCTGGACGCAAGGGCCTGGCCGGCGGCGGCGCTGCCAGCTCGGTTCCT
The DNA here is from genome assembly GCA_963791155.1 of uncultured Pseudomonadota bacterium. Lineage (GTDB taxonomy): Bacteria > Pseudomonadota > Alphaproteobacteria > Rhizobiales > Xanthobacteraceae > JAVDCA01. The sequence continues at coordinate 55,127 of CAWBRI010000003.1, read as the reverse complement.
ACTGGGTCGCGATCTGGGCGATGACGGTCGCGCCGATCGCCGTCGTGGCGGCGCTGCGCGAGACCAGCGTGCTGTTCGGCGCGCTGATCGCCGTCGTCATCCTGAAGGAGCCGCTGCGCGCCATCCGCGTCGCTCGCCGCGCTGCTGATCGTGGCCGGGCTGGTGATGATCCGGGTCGCACTGAGCGTGCAGTTTTCGTGGCGACGCAACATCACCCCATCAGGCTCGCCAGACCCTCGCGCTTGAGGCGATCGAGGTCTTCCGGCACGTCGACGTCCCACAGCCGCGCGGGCTCGCGCCAGGACAGCGACAGGCGGGTGAGCCGGCGGCGGGTCTCCGCCATCACGCCGGCGGTGCTCCACGGCATGTCGGCGAACAGCCGCGGCTCGGGCGCGCGCATGCCGATCAACGCATAGCCGCCGTCGACGACCGGCACCACCACGACGTCGATGCCGCCCACCAGCGCATCCGCGGCGGCGCGCAGATGCTCGGGCCGCAGGGCCGGGCAGTCGGTGCCGATCACCAGAGCGGGGCCGCGCGCGGCCTCGAGCGCCGCCAGCATCCGGATGCCGAGGTCGCCGTCGGGCTGGCGCGCGAGCGCCACGCCGAACAGCGCCGCAAGCGTCTGGAACGCCGGGTGGTCGTGGTCGGGCGCGGCCCACAGCGTCACCGGGCCGACATCGCGCGGCGCGCGCCGTCTCGGTCGCGCGCGCGATGAGCCGCGCCTGCAGCGCGGCCGCGCCCTCGGTGCCGAGCGCGCCCGCGAGCCGCGTCTTGGCAAAGCCGGGCAGCGGCGCCTTGGCGAGAATCGCGACCGCGACCGCCTCACGGCTGGCGGGGAACATCGCCATACCTCGCTGCGAGTTTCGCCGGCGGCGCGCCGAGAAAGAAGGCCAGCCGCAGGCCCCACATCGTCAGAATGGTTCGCATCACGCCGTACTTCTCCCAGCGCCGTCCGGAGGTCAATGCCCGGGCGGAGACGCACAATGGCCGACCGAGCCGTTTGAGCCGGCGCGACAGCACGATGTCCTCCATCAGCGGGATGTCGGGATAGCCGCCGATCGCCGCAAAGGCGGCCGTCGCCACGAAAATCGCCTGGTCGCCGGTCGCGATGCCGGTGAGGCGGGAGCGCAGGTTCATCATCGCGGCGATCAGCCGGAAAGAGCGGATGGCGGCCTTCGATGCGCACGTCGAACCGGCCCCACGCCCGGCCGCTGCGTTCGAGGCCGTCCATGACCAGCCGATCCGCGTTCTCCGGCAGGCGCGTATCGGCGTGCAGGAACAGCAGCACGTCGCCGCGCGCCGCGCTCGCGCCGGCATTCATCTGCGTGGCGCGCCCGCGCGGTCGCCACGATCAGCCGGTCGCACAGCGGGCGCGCGAACTCGGCCGTGCGGTCATGGCTTGCGCCGTCGACGACGATGACCTCGGCGCCGCGCGCGCGCAAAGCCGACAGCGCACGCAGGGTCGTGGCGATACCGGCTTCCTCGTTGAGCACCGGCACGATGATCGACAGGCTCATATGTCTATGGCGCGTGACTATGGCGCGCCGGCGAACGCGACGCCCTCGATGCCGAACCGGCCGAAGCACGGGATCTTGAGGGCCGGATGGCGCAGATCGAGCCCGGCGACGAGGCCGAGGACATCGACCTCGACGCCCTCGACCCAGCCGAGCTTCGCCCCGATCAGTCCGTAGACGTTCACCTCGAAGCCGGTCTGGCTGGCGGTGGTGCCGAAGAACGATCCATCGGCGCGAAAATCGCGGCCGACGGCCTCCGGCGGCATCGCGATCGCGAGCTCCGGCGCGGCGCGCAGGATGGTCGCGGTGAACGTGTTGCTGTTGGGCCCAGGCCACACCCGGTAGGAGCCGTCATCCGAATATTGGTAGCCCTTCACCGCCGCCTCGATCGCGGGGATCGCCTGCGCGGCACGCGCGCCGCGGATATCAGCGACCAGCTGCGGAGCGCCGCCGAACCAATAGGCATCCGGCGCGTGCAGGTTGACGCGGACCGGCTGGCCGAAGCCCATCACGTCGTAACGCGTGTAGGCGGGGGCATTCGCCGGCTTGACCACGATCCAGGTATGGACCGCGAAAATGCCGCGCCAGCCGCCGGCGCGGGCCGCGAACACCAGCACGCGCGCCGGCGGATCATCGGCTGCCGGCGGCAGCAGGCCGGTGGTCGACCAGTTGGCGTCGCGCCAGCTGCGCGGGTGGTCGGCGACCGCATAGAGCCCGGCGCGCGCCGCGATCGGCAGCGCGAACACGACGAGCATCGTCAGTCGAAGCGTCTTGAGGCGGGTGGCCATGGCGTGCGAAGTGATGGCATCAGTCAAGCCGAAATGTGGCGCGAACCGCCCTGCGACGCAACATCCGATGTCCAATCCGGTCCTGGTCGAAGTGACGCGCGGCAATCTGGTGGAAAGCCGCCATCGCGGCGCCGTCGCGGTGGTCGATGCCGACGGCGCGACCCTGCTGGCGCTCGGCGACGTTACGGCGCCGGTGTTTCCGCGCTCCGCCGTCAAGGCGCTGCAGGCGCTCGTCCTGGTCGAGTCGGGCGGCGCCGAGCGATTCGGGCTCGGCGACGAGGAGCTCGCGCTCGCCTGCGCGTCCCACGGCGGCGAGCCCGGTCACGTCGCGACCGTCGAGCGCATGCTGCGGGCGGCCGGGCTCGATGCCTCGGCGCTCGCCTGCGGGGCGCATTGGCCGCTGCACCAACCCTCGGCCCAGGCGCTGGCGCGCGCGGGCGGCACGGCCTCGGCGCTGCACAACAACTGCTCGGGCAAGCATGCCGGCTTTCTGTGCGCCGCCTGTGCGATGGCGGCCGATCCGCGCGCCTATGCGTCGCCGGAGCATCCGGTGCAGCGCGCCGTCAAGGCGGCGCTCGAAAACCTGACCGGGGCCGCGATCCCCGACGAGTGCCGCGCCACCGATGGATGCTCGGTGCCCACCTGGGCCATCCCGCTCGCCGGTCTCGCCCGCGCTTTCGCGCGCTTTGCCACCGGCCGCGGGCTCGCAGCCGGGCGCGCCGCTGCGGCGCGGCGCCTGCGTGCGGCTTGCGCCGCCAAACCCTGGTTCGTTGCGGGCAGCGGACGGTTCTGCACCGAGCTGATGGGACATTTCGGCGAACGCGTGTTCGTCAAGACCGGCGCCGAAGGCGTGTTCTGCGGCGCGCTGCCGGAGCTGGGTCTCGGCATGGCGGTCAAATGCGACGACGGCCACGGCCGCGCCGCCGAGGTCGTGACCGCCGCCCTGGTGGCGCGCCTGCTGCCGCTGCGCGATGCGGATCGGGAATTCCTCGCGCGCTTCGTGCGGCCGCAGCTGCGCAATTGGAACCTCACCGTGGTCGGCGGCATCAGGCCGACCGAGCTGCTGGGCGCGCCGTAGTCGACGCCCCGAAAATTCAGCTTTCGCACGCATGGATTTCGCCGCGAGAGCCTGTCAAGCTGCGCGCAAGCCGCGCCCACGGGACCAAGGTCGGGGACGGATCGGCGAACCCATGGAACAATCGGGAGGGCCGCAAATGAGCACGACGCGACGGTTCTATTTGAGCAGCGTGGCGGTTGTCGGATTTGCGGCGCTGCTGCTGGCGCCCCTGCCGGCGCGCGCCCAGACGGCGGTCGCCATCGACGGCGACGACATCGGCGGCGTGGTCACGGGGCCCAATGGCCCTGAGGCCGGCGTGTGGGTGATCGCGGAAACAAACGACCTTCCCACCCGGTTTGCCCGCATGGTGGTCACCGACGACCAGGGCCGCTACGTGGTGCCCGACCTGCCCAAGGCCAAATACAAGATGTGGGTGCGCGGCTACGGGCTCGTCGATTCGCCCAAGGTCGACGGCGAGCCCGGCAAGGCACTCGACCTGCGCGCCGTGCCGGCGCCGAACGAGGCGGCGGCGGCGCAATACTATCCGGCGATCTACTGGTATTCGATGCTGAAGATCCCTCCCGCTGATCAGTTCGGCCATGGCGATCTGCCGCCCAAGGTCAAGCAGACCGACTGGCTCAACCTGATCAAGAACAACGGCTGCATCGGCTGCCATCAGCTCGGACAGCAGGCGACGCGCACCATCCCGTCGGCGTTCGGCGACATGAAATCGTCCGAAGAGGCGTGGATGCGCCGCATCCAGTCCGGGCAGGCCGGCGAGCTCATGATGAACCTCGCGGGCGGCCAGCTCGGCGGCGCGCCGTTCAAGTATTTCGCCGACTGGACCGACCGCGTCGCCAAGGGCGAGCTGCCCCACGCCAAGCCGCCGCGGCCGCAGGGCGTCGAGCGCAACATCGTGGTCACCACCTGGGACTGGGGCGACGAGAAGCATTACCTCCACGACCTGATCTCGACCGACCGGCGCAATCCGACGGTCAATGCCTATGGGCCGTTGTACGGCTCGCCCGAATACTCCACCGACTTGCTTCCGATCCTCGATCCGAAGACCAACACCGTCACCACCTTCAAGGCGCCGGTGCGCGACGCGGATACGCCGGAGGCGCTCGGCCCCGGACACGCCGCGATGGCGACACCGCTCGAGCCGTCGGCCTATTGGGGCAAGGAGAAGATCTGGGACACCAAGGTCAACAACCACAATTCGATGATCGACCGGAACGGCCGCGTCTGGCTGGCGGCGGCGGTGCGCGGACCCGAGAACCCGGACTTCTGCAAGAAGGGCTCGGATCATCCCTCGGCCAAGCTGTTTCCGCTCAAGGAAACCCACCGGGCGCTCGCGATGCTCGACCCCAAGACGATGAAGTACACCTTCGTCGACACCTGCTTCCAGACCCATCACCTGAATTTCGCCTACGACGCCAACGACACGCTGTGGACCAGCAGCGGCGGCGGAGGCGGGGTGGTGGGCTGGCTCAACACCAAGATGTTCGACGAGACCGGCGACGCGGCGAAGTCGCAGGGCTGGACCGCGCTCATCCTCGACACCAACGGCAACGGCAAACGCGACGAGGGTTATGTCGAGCCCAACCAGCCGGTCGATCCCGCCAAGGACAAGCGCATCGCCCAGGTGTTCTACGCCGTGATGGCGAGCCCGGCCGACAACTCGATCTGGGGCACGCTGCGCAGCAATCCCGGCTCGGTCGTGCGCATCGATCCCGGCGCCAATCCGCCGGCGACCGCGCTCTCCGAAATCTACAACGTGCCGCTGCCGGGCTTCGGCCCGCGCGGCGGCGACATCGACAGCAAGGGCGTCGTGTGGGTGTCGCTCGCGAGCGGGCACATCGGCAGCTTCGACCGCCGCAAGTGCAAGGTGCTCAACGGCCCGACCGCGACCGGCGATCATTGCCCCGAAGGCTGGTCGTTCTATCGGTACCCGGGCCCGGGCTTCGACGGCATCGGCGAGAACAGCGCCGAGTCGAGCTACTACTCCTGGGTCGACCAGCACAACACGTTCGGGCTCGGCGACGACGTGCCGATCTCGACCGGCAATCTCAATGACGGCCTGATCGCGCTCAAGGACGGCAAGATGATCACCATGAAGGTGCCGTACCCGACGGGCTTCTACGCCAAGGGGCTGGATGGGCGCATCGATGACCCCAATGCCGGCTGGAAGGGGCGGGGACTTGTGGACGAGCAGCGGCGACCGCGTGCCGTGGATGCAGGAAGGCGGCAAGGGCATGAAGCCCATGGTGGTGCACTTCCAGCTGAGGCCGGATCCGCTCGCGCATTGAGGCCGCCGATAAGCTTGCGATGTAGGTGGCCCCGCCCGGCGCTGTCGGGCGGGGCCTTTATTTTCGGAGACCGCGGTCATTTCCCGGAGGCCCGACCGCGTCGGCGGCGGCTTGTGGCGCGGAGACTGCGGTAATGAACGAAGACGAGGTGGTTACGCTTTTTCGTCCGGTGGGGCCGAACGAGCTCAGGCTGATCGAGGGGGCGGACTTCCGTGCTTTTCCGCCGCGACTGCCCGAGCAGCCGATATTCTATCCGGTGCTGACGGAAGATTACGCGACAAGGATCGCGCGCGACTGGAACGTGCCCGCGTCGGGTGCTGGTTATGTCACGCGCTTCCAGGTGTCGCGCACATATCTGTCGCGTTACCAGGTTCACAGCGCAGGCGGCCAAGGCAGCCAGGAATATTGGATTCCGTCGGAGGAGTTGGCGGAATTCAACGCGCACCTCGTAGGTGTGATCGAGGTGATCGCGGAGTTCAAGCGCAAATGAACCAACCGGTCGATGTGCGTCGCTCGCGTTGCAGCAAGGGATTGATCAGGGCGATTACTCCGCCGTGATCCCGGTCGCGCGGATCAATTGTCCCCAGGTGTCGATCTGCTTCTTGAGGAAGGCGGGCGCCTCCGCGAACGGAGCCCCGATAGGGCTCGTAGCCGAGCACGCGCAGGCGCTGGTCGACGTTCGGCTGGGCGATGACGTCGTTCGACGGCGGCGTTCAACTTGGCGCAGATTTCGGGCGGCGTCTTTGCCGGCGCGAGCAGTCCGATCCAGCCGTTGATGCCGATGCCCGGCATAGCCGAGCTCCTCGAGCGTCGGCACGTCGGGCAGCGCCTCGGCCCGCCGCGGGCCGGTGACCGCGAGCGCCCGCACCGTGCCCTGCCGGATCATCGGGTGCACCTCGGCGACCGGGCCGACATTGATGTCGACGTGATGGCCGAGCAGTGCGTTGAGCGCCGGCGCGCCGCTCTGGAACGGCACGCCGGTGGCGTTCGCCTTCGCCAACACATGGAACACATATTCGGCCGCGATGCGCGCCGACGAGCCGCCGTAGCCGTAACTGAACGGCTTGGATTTGCGCGGCCGCGAGGAATTCCGCCAGGGTGCGCGCCGGATTGTCCGCATTGACGGCGAGCGCCTGGCTGTCGATCGCCACGAACGCGACCGGCACGCAGGTCCTCGGTGGCGTAGCCGGGATTCTTGTAGAGCGTCTGGTTGATGGCGTAGCTGTTGCCGGTGAACAGCAGCGTGTAGCCGTCGGGCGCCGCGCCGTCGCGACCAGCTTGGCGGCGATGTTGGAGGCCGCGCCGGCGCGGTTCTCGATCACGATCTGCCAGCCGAGCTGCTCGGTGAGCGCCTGCGCGATCACGCGCGCGAAGGTGTCGATGCCGCCGCCCGGCGCGAAGCCGACCACGAAGGTGATCTTGCGGTCGGGATAATCCGACGGCTGCGCCTGCGCTGGGCGTGGGCAACGCCGCCGCCAGCAGCGTGATCGCAACAACCGGCGACCGCGAGCCGAGCGACGGGGAAATCGCGACATCGTTCTCCTCCCCGAACGGGCGGTGTCCTCAGCCCGCCGCGAGCGCGTCGCGGAACGCCTTGCGCACCTGCGGCCCGTGGATGCGGCTGTAGTCGCGCTCCTGCGGTCCGCTCGACACGATCTTGAGATCGGCGAACACCGGCCCCGGCTCGGCCAGCAGCGGCGCCGATCTGCTGCTCGAAGATCTTCAGGTCGGAAAATTCATGCACCGTGCGATAGCCCGCCGAGCGCGCGAAGCCGGCGAAATCCACGTTCGCCGCGGCCCGGGATCGGGATGGCCGCCGTTCGCCTCGTAGGTCCCGTTCTCGCACACGAAGTGGTAGAGATTCGGCGGCGCCGCCTCGCCGATCGTCACCAGGCTGCCGAGATTCATCAGCAGGCTGCCGTCGCCGTCGAGCACGATGATCCGCTTGTCCGGCCGCCCGAGCGCCAAGGCCGAGCGCGTGCGAGGAGGCGAGCCCCATGGCGCCGTGCGACAGATAGTTGAGCGGGTTCGGCCGGATGTCGATCCAGTCGAATGCGGTCGCTGTAGACCGGCAGCACGATGTCGGCATCGGTCACGTGGCGCGCCAGCGCCTTGAGGCATTCGTCGCGCTTCATCATGACGGCCTCCGCCCGATCAGCAGCACGACCGGCTGGGAACCCGCATAGGCCTTGTCGATCGCCGGCTTGATCTTGCGCGACGTCGGCTTCCTCCTCGATCTCGTGATACGCGATCGCCCATGGCGTCGAGGATCGGCTCGACGATGCGCACGCCGTAGCGCTTGGATTGCGCGGGGCGCACGCCCGGCTCCTTCTCGAGCAGGCCGACCATCATGCAGATCGGCAGCGCGTATTCGACCGCGACGCCGCGGATCGCGTTGATCGAGTCGAGCATGCCGGTCTGCTGGATCAGCAGCAGCGAGCGCCGGCCCCGTATAGGCGAGGCCGGCGCAAATGCCGACCCCTTCGTCCTCCTTGCAGACGCGGATGAGGCGCGGATGCGTCGCGCGCGCGAGCGGGCGCAGCAGGCCCTCGCTGGTGGTGATGTCGGGTACCGAGACGACGAACTCGACATTGCTCGCCTTGATCTCGCGAATGATGCTGGCGCCGCGGAGAGCCGTGTGACCCTCCTGGCTCGCGCTGACCTGCATGGGGTTCCGTCCCTGGTTTTTCCAGAGCGTGTTCCGATCAAGCGGGATCGGAACATGCTCTAGATTCGATACTTGGTCGCATTTTCTACGGCGTACCGGCGTCCGCTTCGCGGGGAAATGCTCCAGGCGCCACTATATAGGCCGGCCGCGCGGGTGCGAAGCCGTCGCGCGAGCTTTCAGGACGGCCATGCGTTTGCGCCTATGCGTCCATGCGGTGGCAGGCGCCGGTCAATTCACCCGGTTGCCGCTGATGGCGAGCTGCGCGTGACGCGCGGTCCCGTCCTTGGTGAGGTCGTCGGTCACGGTCTCGAGATGGTCCATGCCGAGGATGGCGCCGCGGCGCGATCCGGAGATCATGTTGTTCGCGATGACCGCGCCGCCGGCGCCCGGCACCACCGACACGGCGACGCCGATATCGGCCGCCCGCACCACATTGCCGACGACCGTGACGTCGCGCAGATAACGGCCCCATCCCGCCATGACGCCGGCGAACGACGCGTTCTCGACCACGTTGCCGGTGACGGCGGTGTCGGCCTCGACATAGATGCCGATGCCGCGCGTGCTCGCGGGCTCGCCCTTGCCGCGACGGGGCGAGAGGTTGCGGAAGATGTTGCCTTGCACCACCGCGATGCGGCCGCCTTCGTTGAAATTGGCGAGCGAGACGCCGACCTCGGCGCCGTCGACCGTATTGTTGGCGATCACCGCGCCCTGGAAGCTGAACTCGGAATAGAGCGCGACCTCGCCGAGCTCGCTGCACGCATTGCCGGTGATCTCGATATACGAGGCCGAATTGCCCCGCACGGCCGAGAAGGCGCAATTGCGGATCAGGTTGCCGCGCACGGTGACGCGGCCGGCGCGGTGGGCGTTGACGGCGTTGCCGAACTGGCCGGAGCCGCCCGAGTCGTTGCGGATGTCCTCGATGCGATTGTCGAGGATCATGGTGCCGTCGTCGCCCGCGACTTCGCGCAGGATCTGGATCCCGTTGTTGCCGGCCTCGCGCACGATGTTGCGGGCGATCGTGAGCCCCTTGGCGTCATAGGAGATGATGGCGACATCGGCAGCGCCGCTCACCGTGGTGCCGGTGATCTCGCCCGCCACGCCTTCCAGGTGGATGCCGTGGCGACCGGACCCGATGATGGTGCAGTCGACGATCTTCACGCCGCGTCCGTTCAGCAGGGAGACCAGCCCGAGCCGTTCGGGCAGCCGCGCGCCGGCGCCGTCGAGCACAAGTCCCGCCAGAGTCACCTGGTCGGCTTGCGGCGCGACGAACAGCGGCCGCGCGCGGGTCGAGACCAGCCGGGTCGCGCCGCGGATACCGGTGATGTGCGCGCCTGCCGGCAGCGCAAGATCGCCGGCGCGATACACGCCGGGCGCGAGCGCCAGCGGTGCGCGGGCGGCCGCCGCCTGGTCGATCGCGCGCTGCAACACGTTGGTCTGGTCGTCCGGGCTGCCGGGGCGCACGCCGAACGTGGCGGCGTCGATTCCGAATGCCGACATCGGGGCGGCCGCGTGGGCGGCTGGCGCGCCTGCGAATGACGGCGTGGCGGCCGCCGCGAGGCCGGCGACAAACATCCGGCGGTCGATGCTCATGGGGGCTCTCCGGGGTTTGCCGAAACCCGGCCCGATCATAGGTCCGGAGCACAACCCCGGGCCGATTTCATTGGTTCGCGGTTAATGCGCATGATCTTCCCCGAAAGCCGGTTCCCACCCCGGACCAAGCCCGGTGCGGGCTCTTTCGGGATCATGCCCTGACGGCGGCCACCATCGCCGCACCGACGCGGATCAGCTCGTCGAAGGTGAATGCCCGGCGCCGGACGCGCGCGCGCGGGCGGAACTTCTGCCCGACGCGCGGCACGTGAATGAACACGGCGAGGCGCGGGCCGCCCGGCCTCGCCGCCGCCTCGAGCGCGCGCCAATAGACGTAGTTGCACAGATAGGTTCCGGCATCGCGCGACAAGGCGGTCTTGACGCGGGTCTGTCGCGCCGCCGCCAGCAGCCTCGCAAACGGCGCGCGTCCGCGCAGGATGGCGGGCGCGCCGGGCGTGATGGCGGCACGGCGCGGCACGGCGCCGCCCGCATCCGGAAACAAGGTCGAGGTCCGGTTGCGGGCGCGGGTTTCGATGCTCACGCGCTTGCGGCGTCCCGCCAGGCCGAACATCACGATCGCATCGGGGCGGTGTGCCGCGATCAGCGCCGGCAGCTCGCGATCGACCGCATCATAGCGGGTCGCAAACACGTGCGCGACGCAACGCGCGCCACGCCGCTGCGCCGCCCGCGCGAGGCGTGCGACCAGCACGGTGGTCGGATTGACGGGCGCGCCAGGAAAGCCGCCGAAACCGGTGACGAGGATCGTCGTCATCACATGCCCAGCGCCGCCACGAGCTCGTCGACCGCGCGCGCGGGTGACAATCGTCCGGCTGCGACCGCGGCCTCGATCCGCGGCAGCATGGCCTTGAGTTTTGCGTCCGAGGCGATCCGGGCGCGCCAGACATCGTCGAGCATCGTCCACATCCATTTGACCTGCTGTTCGCGCCGGCGCGCCGTCAATTCGGAAGACGCCGTGAGCTTGTCGCGATGGGCGATCACCTGCGCCCACAATCCGGCGATGCCTTCGCCGGTGAGCGCCGAATAGGTCACGACCGGCGGCGCCCAGGCGCGCGACCGCGGGCTCAGAATATGAAGCGCGGCGCGATATTCGGCGGCCGCCGCCTGGGCGCGCGCCAGATTATCGCCGTCGGCCTTGTTGACGGCGATCATGTCGGCGAGCTCGACCATGCCCTTCTTGAGACCCTGCAGCTCGTCGCCGGCGCCCGGCAGCATCAAGGCGAGAAAGAAGTCGGTCATGTCGGCGACGGCGGTCTCCGACTGGCCGGTGCCGACGGTCTCGACCAGTATCACGTCGAAGCCCGCGGCTTCGCAGAGCAGCATGCACTCGCGTGTCTTCGCGGCCACTCCGCCGAGCGTGCCGGCGGCAGGCGAGGGTCGGATGAAGGCGTTCTCGTCCGCCGCCAGCCGCGTCATCCGGGTCTTGTCGGCGAGGATCGAGCCGCCGGTGCGCGCCGAGGAGGGATCGACCGCCAGCACCGCGACTTTGTGGCCGAGCCCCGTGAGATGGGTCCCGAGCGCATCGATGGTGGCCGACTTGCCGACCCCCGGCACCCCGGTGATGCCGACCCGGACCGCGCGTCCGGTGAGCGCCAGCAGGTCCTGCACCAGCTGGCGCGCCGTCTTCTGGTCGTCGGCGCGTTTCAATTCGATCAGCGTGATGGCGCGTGCCAGCACCGCGCGTTCGCCCGCGCGGATCCCGTGCAGCAGACGGGCGACGTCGGGGTGGCGGTGCGCCGTCATGCGCCAGCGCCCGTGCACGCGTCGGTCAGGAGCGGGGCGGACCGGACGCCGCCCGGGACGGGGGCGTCCAGAACCGTACAACTCAGCCCGGATTGCGCTCGTGGCAGAGTCGCCGGCCGGGGGGTGGCGTCGCGATCATTTTCCACCGGCACCGGCATTGCCTAAAAACCCTTTTATTTCAATGCGTTATGATTTTGCTTAACGAAAGGTGAACTTTCCTCTCGTGTCGTGCGACTAACAGTCTATCATTCCCCCGAATGGGGTGCGCGGGAGAAGGTCACATGCGTCACGTTGCGCTCGCGACGACGTCGCTGATTGTCGTCCTTTCTACTGGATTCGGTATCACGCCTTCAAAATCTGCCGACCTGGTCTGGCAGGTCGAGAACCCGTTTCGCTTCTTCAAGCGGTCGGCGTCCTTCGACGCACAAGAAAGAGCGTTCGCCGCGGTGCGCGGCGACGTGAACGCGCCGTTGCCCGACAAGATCATCTGGAAAACCGAGCGGCGCCTCAACGATCCGGACTGCAGGGACTCATCGAGCCCACAGGCGTGCGCCAGCACGGCGCGGACGCATTATGAGACGAGCCGGCAGGGCTGGGCCTCGCAGACGGTCGACTTCACCTGCTACGACCGCAACGCCCGGCCGCGCCGCTACATGACGACCTGCGACCGGCAATATTCCTGGGGCACCGCGAAGGAAGACTACGTGCTTCCCGACGCCCATACGGTCATCGTATCGATCGCGCCCGACGTCCTGGCCGGAATTCCCGCTGGCGACTGCACCTGGGTCTGGGCGCCGCGCCGGGCCGGCCTCGCGGGCGAGACCCGCAAGCAGGCGTGCAAGGACAGGCTCGTCATCAAGCGCGTGCCGTATTCGCACGACCGCAATGCATCGGGCGCTTCCGTCAAGGTGACGCTGCCGGACGGCCGCGAGCTCGCCGATCCGGCCGTTATCGTCGAGGATCTGTTCGTCGTCGCGATGGGCGACAGCTTCATGTCCGGCGAAGGCAATCCGGACAAGCCCGTCGTGTTCAGCCCCAGCCGCGAGATGGTCTACGATCCGACCAATTCCGACTCGCGCGACGTCGCGACGCGCTCGATCGTGAACCCGTCCTATGGGGTGGCGTCGGCCGGCGACGCGACCGATCCGAAGGCGCTGCCCAAGCGGCGCATGGAGGACGAGCAGAAGTCGCTGATCTACCGTCCCAACTCGCGCGAGTTCCAGGAGGCTTTCGACAAGAGCGGCGCGCAGTGGCTGTCGACCGACTGTCACCGCTCGCAGTACGGATATCCGTTCCGCGTGAGCCTCGAACTCGCGCTCGAGAACCGCCATCGCGCCGTCACGCTGGTGAGCGTCGCCTGCTCGGGCGCGGACATCGTCGAAGGCCTGTTCACCGAGATGACCGCGCGCGAGAAGTTCAGCGAGCCGGGCGGCGCCAAGGTGGTGTCGCAGCTTGACCAGCTCAGCGACCTGATCTGCCGCAACGGCGCCGCCGGGCGGACGGCGAGCGGCTCCTATACGCTGCCGGTCTACTCCGCCGGCAGCACGTCGGTCGGCAGCCAAACGGTCGCCAAGCGCTGGTGTCCGCCGGCGAACCGCAAGCGGCCGGTCGATCTGGTGCTGCTGTCGATCGGCGGCAACGACGTCAGCTTCTCGGCGCTCGCCATGTACGCCACGACGAATAGCGCCGATGACCTCGCGCCGATCGCCGGCTGGATCGGCTCGCAGATCCGCTTCAGCCCGCAGGTGTCGCGGGTCTACATGAACGTGCTCGACCAGCGGTTCAAGGCGGTCAAGCAGGCGCTTGCCGACGGTTTCGGCATCGAGCCCGGTCGCGTGGTGCAGAACGCCTACGAGCAGATCCAGTTCGACGAGACCGGCGGCCCCTGCGGGTTGCAGCCGACGCTCGGCCTCGACGTCCATCCCAAGCTCGCGTTCCACCGCGACCGCGTGACCGAGGTCTCGAACTTCGCCCGCGACCTGCAGGTGCGGCTCGAGTGCATCGCCGACGCGCGCAAGCCGGGCTGCCCGGCCGGGCTCGCCACCGGCGCCGGCACGGGCTTCCGCTTCGTGAGCGACCACCTGGCGGAATTCGCCAAGCGCGGCCTGTGCGCGCGCGATCCGTCCCGCGCCTTCGCGGACCAGATCGCGATGGGCATGCCGCGCATGTCGCGCGCCACGCAGGAGTTCGAGCCGTACTCGCCGGCCTATACGCTGCCCTATGCGCACAAATGGCGGCTGATCCGCAACCCGAACGACTCGTTCCTGGCCGCCAATACGCATCGCGAAGGCATCTCGCTGTTCGACATCCTGCAGCCGGCCTATGCGGCGCTCTACAGCGGGGCGTTCCACCCGACCGCGGAAGGGCACGCGATCGTGGCGGACCACGTGATCAAGCACGTGCGCGAGATCGTCGACGGCAAGGGCGGAGGCCCGCAGCGGCAAGCCTTGCAGCAATAAAGCGCCGCGCCAAAAAGCGAAGCGCGAAGTCGCCTCTGCGTCACGACACGTCATGGCCGGACCACCGTCCGGCCATGATCTTTTCGCGATCCCGCGGCGCCTTGCGGCCGTGAGCGTTGCGCCGGGTGACGTCCTGCGATCCGGACACCGCGCCCAAATCCTCGCGTTCCCCTTTCGGCACCCGGCGGCGCCGGTTTGGCCTGCCCGAGGGACGTGGAGGTCGCAATGAAGCGGGATCAGATCGACTGCGGGCAGCCGGCGAAACGCGCTTACTCCGCCGCCGCCCGTCCATGCCCGAGCCGCTGGTTGAGCTTGCGCACCAGCTCCTCGGCCGCGTCGGCAATCACCGTGCCCGGCGGAAAGATTGCCTCGGCGCCGGCCGCCCGCAAAGCCGCGTAGTCCTGCGGCGGCACCACGCCGCCGACCACGATCATGATGTCGTCGCGGCCTTCGCGCGTGAGCGCCGCCTTGAGCTCGGGCACCAGCGTCAGATGGCCGGCGGCGAGCGAGGAGACGCCGACGATGTGCACGTCGTTCTCGATCGCCTGGCGCGCGGCCTCACCCGGGGTCGCGAACAGCGGACCGATGTCGACGTCGAAGCCGAGATCCGCGAAGGCGGATGCGATCACCTTCTGGCCGCGATCGTGCCCGTCCTGGCCGATCTTGGCGACCAGGATGCGCGGCCGCCGCCCTTCGTCGGTTTCGAATTTCGCGACCTGCTTGAGCACCCGATCGACCGATTCCGACATGGCGCCGGCCTCCCGTTTGTAGACGCCCGATATCGCCTTGATGGAGGCGACGTGGCGGCCGAAAACCTTTTCCAGCGCCATCGAGATTTCGCCGACCGTCGCCTTGGCGCGCGCGGCGTCGATGGCGAGCGCAAGCAGATTGCCGTTGCCGCCCGCAGCCGTGCGGGCGAGGGCGTCGAGCGCCTCGGTGACGGCGCGCTCGTCGCGCTCGCGCTTGAGGCGCGCGAGCTTGTCGAGCTGGAGCGCGCGGACGGCCGAATTGTCGACCTTGAGGACGTCGATCGGCGCTTCGTTCTCGGGGCGATACTTGTTGACGCCGATGACCGCCTGCGTGCCGGCGTCGATCCGCGCCTGGGTCTTCGCCGCCGCCTCCTCGATGCGCAGCTTGGGCAGGCCGGCCTCGATCGCCTTGGCCATGCCGCCCATCTGCTCGACTTCCGTGATGTGGCCCCAGGCCGACTTGGCGAGTTCGTAGGTGAGGCGCTCGACGTAGAAGGAGCCGCCCCACGGATCGACGATGCGCGTGGTTCCGGATTCCTGCTGAAGGAACAGCTGGGTATTGCGCGCGATGCGGGCGGAAAAATCGGTCGGCAGCGCCAGGGCCTCGTCGAGCGCGTTGGTGTGAAGCGATTGCGTATGGCCCTGCGTCGCCGCCATCGCCTCGATCGCGGTACGCGCCACGTTGTTGAACACGTCCTGCGCGGTGAGCGACCAGCCGGAGGTCTGGCAGTGCGTGCGCAAGGAGAGCGAGCGCGGGTCCTTCGGCCCGTGCGGCTTCATCAGCTTCGCCCACAGCAGACGGGCGGCGCGCAGCTTGGCGATCTCCATGAAGTAGTTCATGCCGATCGCCCAGAAGAAGGAGAGGCGCGGCGCGAACTGGTCGATGGTGAGCCCGGCCTTGAGACCCGCGCGCACATACTCCGCGCCGTCCGCCAGCGTATAGGCGAGCTCGAGATCCTGCGTCGCGCCCGCCTCCTGCATGTGATAGCCGGAGATCGAGATCGAATTGAATTTCGGCATGTGGGCCGACGTGAATGCGAAGATGTCGGAAATGATGCGCATCGAGGCGGCTGGCGGATAGATGTAGGTGTTGCGCACCATGAATTCCTTGAGGATGTCGTTCTGGATGGTGCCCGACAGCTTTTGCGGCGCGACGCCTTGCTCCTCTGCGGCCACGATGTAGAGCGCCAGCACCGGCAGCACCGCGCCGTTCATGGTCATCGACACCGACATCCGGTCGAGCGGAATGCCGGAGAACAGGGTGCGCATGTCGTAGATCGAATCGATCGCGACGCCCGCCATGCCGACGTCGCCGGCCACGCGCGGATGGTCCGAGTCGTATCCTCGATGGGTCGGAAGATCGAAGGCGACCGACAGGCCCTTCTGCCCGGCGGCGAGATTGCGCCGATAGAAGGCGTTGGAATCTTCCGCGGTCGAGAAGCCGGCATATTGGCGCACGGTCCACGGCTGGGTGACGTACATGGTGGGGTAGGGGCCGCGCAGATTGGGCGCGATGCCGGGGTAGGTATCGAGGAAGTCGAGACCCGCGAGGTCGGCGGGGCCATAGGCCGGCTTCACGGGAATGCCTTCGGGCGTGAGCCAGGGGGAGGCGATGCCGGAACCGCCTGGGGCCGCCACCTCGGCGAAATCGGTGGTCGTGAAATCCGGGACGCGCGTCATGAGGCCCATATGCCTTTCGGTCGGCTCAATTTAGGCCTTCTCTTGCGAGTTTGCACGCGCACAAAAGGTCTATGCCGTGCGTCGGTAGCCGCATGGCCACGGGGCTCGGCAGGCAATCACCGTTGCGTCCCCTTGAGTTCGGCAAGGCGCATTTCGCGGTCGCGGATCATGATCTCCGTGGCCTCGACATAACCCACCCTTACGCCCCTCATGCCCCAGCCGACCAAGCCGATCCAATTCATCTTGAAGCCGATGGTGATCGCGCCGGCCATGCCCGCGATGACGGCGCCGAGGGCGATTCCGGGAATGTTCATGGTGACCAGCGAATAGATCGCGGCGAGCAGAGCGCCGACCAGCACGACGACGAAGAAATTTCTCATATAGACCGCGCCGCGCTGCATCGCGGCGTAGCTGGCACGCAGGTTCTCCAGCTCATGCTCGATCTGGGCGATCTCGGAAGCCCGGTTCATCGGCTCGGTCCATCCGTCGCGGCGGGGCCGCGTGAACCATCGTTACGGCCGCGTGCTTAAGATTTCGTACGCCGCTTCGAGCGTCGCCAGCGCGTCGCATCCCGCAAACACGAACGTGCCGACGCCGGCTGCCTTGAGCGCGCTCTCGAGCCCGCGCGGCCGTCCCGCCAGATAGATGTGGGCGGCGCCCGCCAGCGCCTTCGCGGCATCGACGGCATTCTTCGCATAGACCTCGTCGGTGGCGCACAGGCAAGCAAGCTTGGCGCCCGAGGCCTTGAACGCCGCCGCCATCTCGTCGCGGCTTGCGAATCCGTCATTCGTCACCGCTTCGATGCCGCCGGCTTCGAAAAAGTTCTTCGCAAAGCCGGCGCGCGCGATGAAGTCCGACGGCGCTCCGAGATTGGCGAGAAAGACCTTCGGCCGCGATCCAGTCGCGGCCAGCATGCGGTCGGAGGCGTCCCGCAGCTTCTCGAACGGCTCGGCGAGGCGGTAGCGCGGCAGCGCGTCGAGCCGCACGGCAGCCGCGCCGTAAGGCGCGACGGCGACCGGTTCGACGTCGAGAACGGACGCCGGTGCATCGTGGATATCGGGAAACTCGGTCGATCCGGTCAGCGCATCCTGGCGCCGAGCCAGCGCGGCCGCCCGTTCGGCGCGCACGGTCGCGACTTGCCTTTGGATCAGTCCCTGCGCGAGCGCCCCCCAGGCACCGCCGGCCTTCTCGTATTCCTGGAACAGCGACCATGCGGCGCCGCAAAGCTGCTGGGTGATGTCTTCGATGCCGCCGGAGCCCGCCGCCGGGTCGGCCACTTTGGCGAGGTTCGACTCCTCCAAGAGGATGAGCTGGGAATTGCGGGCGATGCGCCGCGCCAGCTCGTCGGGCAGGCCGATCGCCGCCGTATGGGGCAACGCCGTGATGCTGCTTGCGCCGCCGAGGCCGGCTGCCACGACCGCCATGGTGGTCCGCAGCACGTTCACCCAGGGATCGCGCCGCGTCATCATGCGCCAGGCGGTCTCGGCGGAGACGAAAGCCGGTTTCGGCGTCAAACCGCAGGCCGCCTCGACCCGCGCCCACAATTTTCGCAAGGCCCGGAACTTGGCCATGGTCAGAAACTGGTCGGCATCGGTCGCCAGCCGGAAGAAGATCATCGCGCGCGCGTCGTCGAGCGCGACGCCGCCGGCCTCGAGGGCGCGTAGATAGGCGACCGCGACGGCGAGCGCATAGGCCAGTTCCTGCGCCTCCGATCCCCCGGCCGCGTGCACGACCCGGCCGTCCGCGGCGGCGAACGGGCCTGCGAAGCCCTGCAACGCGAGTTCACGAACCAGCCGGCTGAATAACGGGGCAAGCGTGGGCCAGTCGAGCGGGCTTGCGCCGGCGGCCGCCATGGCGCCGAGCGGGTCGAAGCCGAAGCGGATGTTCGTCGCCGCGGGCGCCACGCCGCGGCGCCGCACGAGGGCCGCCAGGTGGCCGGGCGCCTCCTTGGCCTGCGGGCAGAGATCGAGCTCGATCGCGATGCCGGCATCGAGGCAGACCCCGTCGAGCAGCCGGTCGAGCGCATCCGCGGAGGCGGACAGGCCGAACCCGTAGGATCCGATCGCGCCCGCGAAAACCAGCGTGAGGCCGGTGGCGCCCTCTGCGAGGTCGTGGCGGGCCTGTGCGTTGGCGGCGGCGGGGTCGGGATGGTCGGCCCGCTGCATCACCTGCCAGGGCGCACCCAGCGGCCGGCCAGGGATCACGCGGGCCGCGGATGCGCGCTCGTAGAGCGGGGCGATCGCAAGCCCGTCATAGGTCCGGCTGATCAGCTTCTTGTCGAATGGCGCGCCCTTGAGCACGCCGTCGACCAGCTCGAGCCATTGCGTGCGGGTGGCGGCGGGAAATTCACCGCCCAGCGTCAGGTCGTCGGACATGCGTGCAAAATGCCACGGGACGCCGGTCGAACCAATGCGCAATTAGCCTGGCGGCGGCTGGATTTTCCGGGCGGGCAGAGGCTCGATTCCAGCCGTATCGAGACGTGCGAGCGCGTCCCGCACCCGGATTCCGGCAATCAGGCGGTCCGCCGCGATTTCGGCGAGCGGAACCAGCACAAAAGCCCGCTCGAACAGGCGCGGGTGGGGAAGCACCAGGTCGGGCTCGCGCAGCGCCACATCGTCATAGGCGAGGAGGTCGATATCGACCGGGCGCGGCCCCCAGCGCTGCTCCTCGGCCCGGTTGCGGCCCAGCGCCTGCTCGACGCGCTGCGCCCGCCCGAGCAGGTCGCGTGGCGACAACGCGGTCGCGACCACAAGGCATAGATTGACGAACGGCGGTTGGCTCTCCACCCCCCATGGCGGCGTGCGGTAGTCGGCCGAGCGGGCCCGCAACGTCACCGCATCGCCGTCGCAGAACATCGCCACCGCACGGTCGAGCGTCGCGCGCGCATCGCCCACATTTCCGCCGAGCGCGATCAGCGCTTCAGCCACGGCGCTTGCGCAGGATGGTCACGCCGACGTCGTTGAAAATCGCTGCGATCGGCGCATGCGGCTTGTGAACGGTCACCCGCACCGAGGCGATGCGGGGAAAGCTCGAAAGCACCTCCTCGGCGACCGCGCCGGCGGCGGCCTCGACCAGGCGGTAGCTCCTGGCCGTGAAGGCGCGCGTGACGGCTTCGACGATGCTCGCATAGGACACCGTGTCGACGACCTTGTCGCTGACGGCCGCCTGGGCGAGGTCGGTCGCAAGCTCGAGATCGATGACGAAGCGCTGGCCGACCTTCTCCTCATGCGGCATCACCCCGTGATGGGCATGAATGAGAAGTCCGGTGATGAAGATCGCGTCGCTCATGAGTGTCCCCGGATCGCCGCCGCGACCTTGAGCGCCTGCACGGTCTCGGCGACGTCATGCACGCGGATGATCGCCGCCCCATTGAGCACGGACACGACGTGCGCCGCAATCGAGCCGCCGAGCCGCCGGTCGGGCGGCGCGGGCGAGAGCTTGTCGATGAAGCGCTTGCGCGAGGCGCCCACCAGGAGCGGCAGGCCGAAGGCCTTCAGCCGGCCCAGCTTGCCGATGGCTTCGATGCTCTGCTCCGCCGTCTTGCCGAAGCCGATGCCGGGGTCGAGCACGATACAGTCGCGCGCGATGCCGGCTTGCTCGGCGATCGCCAGCGATCGCGCAAAGAAGGCCTCGATGTCGGCCATGATGTCGAGCGCGGGATCGGCCGTCTCGCGGTTATGCATGAGGACGACCGGCATGTCGTTCTCGGACACCACCGCGGCCATGTCCGGGTCGCGCTGCAGGCCCCACACGTCATTGACCATGGCGGCGCCCTGATCGAATGCCCAGCTCGCGACCTCCGCCTTCATGGTATCGATGGAGACCGGAATGCCCAGCGCACGGATCGGGGCCAGGACGGGCGCGAGACGCCGGAGCTCCTCCGCCGCGGTCACCCTTACGGCACCGCCATAGGGCCGCGTCGAACTCGGCGCCGACATCGATGATGTCCGCGCCTTCCGCGATCATGCGGCGCGCATGCGCAATGGCTTTGTCGGGATCGAGGAACTGGCCGCCGTCGGAAAACGAATCCGGCGTGAGGTTGAGAATGCCCATCACCAACGGCTGGCGGTCGGCCAAGAGCCTGGCCAGCCACGAGGAGGGCGTGTCGCCCGTCTGGTGATCCGCCGATCGAGGGTCTTTGACAGTGACCATGCGCTGGATTTGCGCGTGAGGTCATGCGGTGTCAAGCCACCAGGAGGGTCGCGCAGCCCTCAGTAGGAGATCTTGAGCGGCAGCCTTTTGGCGTGGTCGATCCAACGCAATACCGCCTTCTCGGAGGGCATCAGCCGCACCAGCTTGCGCTTGGCGTTGGCATCGGCCATGGCCTTGGCGAGGTTGGCAGGGTTGCGATACTTGAGCTCCTTGACCGTATCGACCCCCGCCGCCTCGAGCAGCTCGGCATAGTCCTCGCCCACACCCTTGATGCGCATGCGGTCCGCCATGTTGGCCCAGCGCAGGAGGCGCTTCTCGTCGATGCCGGTCTTGGTGGCGAGGCGTTTGCGACCTTTGGGGTCCTTTGCGGCCTCGAGCAGCCTGCCGGTGGTGC
Organism: uncultured Pseudomonadota bacterium; assembly: GCA_963791155.1. Classification (GTDB taxonomy): domain Bacteria; phylum Pseudomonadota; class Alphaproteobacteria; order Rhizobiales; family Xanthobacteraceae; genus JAVDCA01. The sequence goes on along the minus strand of CAWBRI010000003.1, from coordinate 34,006 downwards.
GGATCCCGACCGACTTCAACATGGCGGCCACGCCAGGAGCGATATTTTCGAGATCTGCGATCGGATACGACATAGGGCAGCGCCTTAAATGAATTGGCCCAGGCCCGGGATGGCGTCGACAATGCTGCCGACCGCTTCGTCTCCGGCCTTTTCGCGCGCATAAGCGATGAGTTCGCGGGTGACACCCTGAATTTCGCCCATGCCGAGCCCCGCTCCCATCAGGCGGCTGCCCACACCCATGATCCCGCCCATGCTGCCGAACATTCCGCCGCCGTCTTCCGCGCGCGCCACAGCGATCGCCGCATTGGCGCCGGGCAACTGATCGAGCAAGGTGTGCACCTTCTCGGCCGGACCTTCCTTGGAGAGAAAATCGAAAATGATGCCAACGGATTTTTCGGCGACCGTTCGGTCGACGCCGACCTTGGCGACGATGCGGTCGACGAGTTCGTCCATGTGGCTCAGGCCCCCACTGCACTCACGGCAGGTTCTCGATCCAATTGAACATCGCCAAATTGAAAACACAAGACCATGCCGAACGATCGTCGACGGCCGTGGCCGGCGCGCAACAGTTCGACGACGGATGGTCGCGCGGGGAATGAAATCGCTGGCGAATTTCCGCGGATGCTCCCTCGCGCCGGCCGCTTGCGCGGATTATAAAGCGAACGGAGCAGGCCGAGGGTGGTCGGCGCCGAGTTTCGATGCGAAATGACAGGAGCCGTGATGGCAAGCCCCGACAAACTCGGAAAAACTCCTCCCGGCGCCACCGCGGGGCCGCTCGCGGCTCGGTTTGCGGCAGTGCGGTCACATGCCGTCGGCCGAAAAGGCTGACCGTCATGTCAGAACTCGACCGTGTCCTCGCCCGCATCGATGCCGATCTCGACCAAAGTCTTGATCGGCTGTTCAACTACCTGCGGATCAAATCGATTTCGACCGACCCTGCATACAAGGACGACTGCCGGGCGGCGGCGGAGCATCTGGCCGGCGATCTGCGTTCCGTCGGGTTCGCGGCGGAGGTCCGTCCGACCGCCGGCCACCCGGTCGTGCTGGCCAAAAGCAACGGCGCCGGCCGGCGCGTCCTGTTTTACGGCCATTATGACGTCCAGCCGGTCGATCCGCTCGATCTATGGCACACGCCGCCGTTCGAGCCGCGCATCGCGACCTTGCCGGACGGGCGCAAGGTCATTGTCGCGCGTGGAGCAGCCGACGATAAAGGCCAGGTGATGACCTTCGTCGAGGCGTGTCGCGCCTGGAAGGCGGTCACCGGCTCCCTGCCGCTGCCGATCACTGTTTTGGTCGAAGGCGAGGAGGAGTGCGGATCGAAGAATTTGCCGCCCTTCGTCGAGGCCGCCAAGGCGGAGCTGGCGGCCGAAGTCGCACTGGTATGCGACACCGGCATGTGGGACCCCACGACGCCGGCAATCACCACCGCGCTACGCGGCCTCGTCTATGATGAGGTCAAGATCAAGGCCGCCGACCGCGATCTGCATTCCGGCATGTTCGGCGGCGCGGCGCAGAACCCGATCCGGGTATTGACGAAAATCCTCGGCGGTATCCACGACGACAATGGCCGGGTCACGATCCCGGGATTCTATGACGGCATACGCGAATTGCCCGCCGACGTGATGGCGCAATGGGCCGCGCTCGACCTCACCCCTCAGAGTTTTCTCGGACCCGTGGGCCTGAGCGTGCCCGCGGGCGAAAGGGACCGCACCCTCATCGAGCAGCTGTCGTCGCGGCCGACCTGCGACATCAACGGCATCTGGGGCGGCTACACCGGCGAGGGGTCGAAGACCGTGATCCCGTCGGAAGCGTCCGCAAAGATATCGTTCCGCCTCGTGAGCGGCCAGGAGCCCGAGAAGATCCGCGCGGCGTTCCGCACTTTCGTGCGCGCGCGGCTGCCGGCCGATTGCAAGGCCGAATTCATCAGCCATGCCGGCGCGCCGGCGATCGCGCTCGACTGGGGAATGCCGCAGCTCGCCGCCGTGCGCCGCGCGCTCACCGCGGAGTGGGGCAAGGACGCTTTGCTGATCGGCTCGGGCGCCTCGATCCCGATCTGCGCCGATTTCAAGCGCCTGCTCGGCATGGATACGCTCCTGATCGGCTTTGGGCTCGACGATGACCGCATCCATTCGCCCAACGAAAAGTACGACCTCACCAGCTTTCACAAGGGCACGCGCAGCTGGGCCCGCATCCTGGCGGCACTGGCGGCTTGATCGTGCATGGCGCGCCGGGTGCGGTTCACGCCAGCGCCATCAACCCGCCGAGGTCCGTGAGCACGCACTCCGGCGCAAGATCCGCATACTCGTCCGGCAAATTTGCGCGATTGACCCAGGCGGCGCGAAACCCGAAGGCGTGTGCCCCCATCACGTCCCAGCGGTTCGAGGACACGAAGGTCACGTCGGCAGCCGCGATGCCGAAATGGCCGGTCACCAGCCGGTAGACCTCGGGGCGCGGTTTGTACATGCGGATCGTATCGACCGACAGGATCGCATCGAGGTCGGGGCCGAGCTTCGCGCCGTCGACGGCGGCCGACAGCATGGCGGGCGAGCCGTTCGACAGGATCGCGGTCGCGCGGCCGCGCCCCTTGAGGGCGTGCAGAACCGTCCGTGCGTCGGGGAACGCATCGAGGGTCCTGTAGGCATCCATGAGGGCGGGCTTGAGCGCGCGGTCGACCGAGGGAAAGCGGGCAAGCGCGAAATCGAGCGCCCGCTCGGTCAACGTCCAGAAATCCTCGTAGCGTCCGGCCAGCGTCAGCGTCCAGGTATACTCGAGCTGCTTGGTTCGCCACAGCTCGGACAGGCGGTCGGCATCGGGCCCGGCGGCCGCACGGTGGCGGCCGATCGCGGCGTGGACGTCGAACAGGGTGCCGTACGCGTCGAAGACGAATATGGGCGAGGTCATGGGAGCGAGGTCATGAGCATGTGCTTCCGGCGGCCTGCCGCCATGGTGACAAAGCCGAGCCCATTGGGCAAAGAAAAAGGCGCGTGCGCTGAGCGCGCGCCGGGCCTCAGAGGCCGGGCACGGTCAGGAGATCGGAGATCGATCGCCCACGAATGTCGTAGACCCGCGCATAGACGACGCCGTCGCGCTTGATCTCGGCGAGAATCGGCGCGTCGAGCTTGGCGCAGTAGTATTCGGCGAGCATCAGCGCGAAATCGGCGCCGCGCGGGTCCCAGGAGAGCTGGAAATCCGGACCCAGCACGACCTGGGCGGGCGGGTGCGGTCCGCATACCGCGACTTTCCAGTAGTCGCGCCCCACCGGCGTCGCATGAATTTCGCCGAGCTTGAGGCGCAATGCCTGGCCGGCCTGCCTGAATGACAGTCCCCAGTAGTCGAGCATGTAGCGCCCGTCGGCGCCGCGCACGCCGCCCGCGATCGTATTGAAATACGTGTATTCGTAGGGATGCAGCTTCGCCAACTCGACCACGACCGCGAGGCAGCCGGACGCCATCAGGGCGGCCGCACCCGCAGCCGTGGCCGGCTTCCACGCCGTGAGCCGCTCGATGAGCCAGGCGCCCGCAAGTCCTCCGAGCACCGCGATCGGTGGCGCCACAAAGACGAAATGGCGGATGCCGTTGTACATCGCCGGTCTTGTCGCCACCGTCAGGGCGATCGGAAAGATCGCCGCAAGCGCGAGCATGAACAAGACGGCCCGCCGCTGCGCCGACAGCGTCCGGTTGATGGTCGCGGCGCACGCGCCCACGACCCCGCCAAGCCCGAGCGCAAGCATGATCTCCGGCAATTCGAGCGCGAAAAGCTGGGGCACATAGCGGCGCGGCATGTCGGGGACGGAAATAAGGCTGCCGTCGAACAGCTCGCGCCAAGGCTTTTCGAAGAAACTGGAAAAATAGACGAGCGCTCTCACGGGATTGAGCGGTTCGACCACCGACCACGGCCACACCAGCGCCATCACGGCGTAAGCCAGGATGAGCGCCGGCAGCAGGGCCAGGACGAACGCGCCCGCACGCGACGCCGCCCGCCGCACACCGTCCTGGCGGGCCTCGATGGCGATGACCAGCAACAAAGCGCCGATCGCGTAGACCGCCCCGAATCCGCCGAGGATGCGCGTGCCGATCGACAGGCCGATGCCGATTCCCACCAGGGCGGCGGTCCCTGCGGTCGGCGTCGGGTATTCCTGGAAGGCGCGCACGAGGCTGAGCATCAGGATCGCCATCGCGACTGCGAAAGGCGCATCCTTGGCATTCATGTACATCTGACCGTAGTAAAGCGGGCAGGTGGCGAGCAGCACGAGCGCGAGCAATCCGGCGAGCGGACCGCCGGTCCGGCGCGCGAGCCGCCACGTTACCGCGAGTCCGATGATGCCGACCATCGCACCTGCGAGACGGCGCGTCTCGAACAGATCGAAGGGCAGAATCTTCGCGAGCAGCGCCGCCGCCATGTCGAAGCCGCCCCCATACGCATAGAGATTGACGAAGGACAGCGCTCGTCGATCGATGAATCCTGAACCGAAGAGGTCGAGCAGCAACGCGCCGTATTGGGAGTGGGTGTAGTCGTCCCAGCCGAGCCCATAGTCCCGGAACGTCACGGCGGCGATGACCGCGATCACGACGAGCAGCGCGACGGCGAGGCCGTCGGCGATCCGCTCCGTCGGCCGTCCCCACGGCGACGATATGGGCATGAATGTCCCGGCTGCCTTTGTTGCGGTGCGGAGTCCTCGCGGCGACGGACGACCACTCCGGCGGGCCGTCAATGGTGACGCGACCTATGAGTCGCGAGGGTCATCCCTGCGATTGATTTGCGACGCGAATATTGTCCCACGAATCCCGGATGCCCGGACCGCGACGGTTTGCTGCACCAAGCATGTCTTCCTGTCGCGGCCTCGCGATCGCTCGGTCGCGAGGCCGCCATGGAGTCGGCTGGTGTCGAATGCGCGCTTGCTGGCGCGAACGCTCAGCCGGCCGTCTTGGCCATCACCATGCAAACCAGCATGCCGATCGAGAACATGGTGTTGAAGCGGCTGAACAGCATCGCCTGCCGCCCGGCTTTCTTCTTGGCGTCGGCATCGGCCGCGACCAGGCCGAGAGCCTTCTGCTGGGCCGGCCAGATCACGAACCAGACATTGAATGCCATGATCAGCGCCATCCACATGCCGATTCCGATCAGCATTCCCCGGTTGCCGGGGCCGAACGTCCAGAGCGCCGATAGGTAGCCCGACAGGTGAGCCGTGATGAGGCCGAACAGCACGGTCGCGGCCGCCGCCCAGCGGAACCAGAACAGCGCCTCCGGCGCGATCACCTTGGTGATCGCCGGCTTCTGCTCGTCGGGGATTTTTGGCATCGAAGGCATTTGGACAAAGTTGAAATAGTACAGGATACCGATCCAGAGCACGCCCGAGATCACGTGCGCCCAGCGAAAGAAGCCCGCCCAGAATGCCTGATCGAAGGTGGGCTTGCCGATGAACAGGATGATCAGCGCGACCACGGCGCCGATCCCCAGTGTCTGGTGTAGATTTTCGAGCGGATTTTTCATGGATAATTTCCTCCCCTGAGCCGGCAATGCAGCGCGCACCGGCTTGCCCCGTGGCTTAGCGTGTTTTCGGGCGAAACATCATCCTGTTCGCCGTTGCGGACCTGTCAAAGCGAGTACGCCGGCGCGATCTGCGAAGATTCGGGGATGAAAGCCGCGCTGGCTGCCGTGACGGCGCAACGTTATCACCCGCGCGCGGCCGATGAAAGCAGGACGGAGCGGGCGTCGCTCGCATGATCCTGAAGCGCCCGCCACCGGGCTTGAGCCGGGATTGAGAGCTTTTTCGGACGGGGTCGTGCGCAACGACAGGAAGTTGGAGAGCCAGGCCGCTCCAATCTGAAGCAGTCTTGCTCTCAAGACGCTATTTGGTCGCGGCCTCGAACAATTCCGCGACGTAGTCCCAGTTGATCAGGTGGTCGACGAATGCCTTGAGGTAGTCGGGCCGGCGGTTGCGATAGTCGATATAGTAGGAGTGCTCCCATACGTCGCAGCCGAGAATGGGCTTCGCCCCCATGACCAGCGGATTTTCGCCGTTGGCGGTCTTCATGATGGTGATCTTGCCGTCTTTCACCGCGAGCCAGCACCAACCCGAACCGAATTGGGTCACGCCCGCCTGGATGAAGTCCTCGTTCATCTTGGCGAGCGAGCCGAGATCGGTCTCGATCTTCTTTGCGAGACTGCCGGGAAGTTTGTTGCCGCCCCCGTTCGGCTTCATCCACTTCCAGAAATGCATGTGGTTGTAGTGCTGGCTGGCGTTGTTGAACAGCGCGGCGTTCTTGCCGAACGATCCGGTGACGATCTGCTCGATCGATTTGTCCGTCCATTCGGGACCCTTGAGCAGGTTGTTGGCATTGTTGACGTAAGCGAGATGATGCTTGTCGTGGTGATATTCGAGGGTCTCGCGCGACATGTAGGGGGCGAGCGCATCGTGGGAGTAGGGCAGGTCTGGAAGGGTGAGCGACATCAGCTTTCTCCTCGCATGCGGCAATCAGAGCCGGGTTTTGGTGGATGTTCGCGACCCGAAGGGATGCGAAGCCGTCCATGCCGGCAAAATAGGAATGACCGACACCAGGAATAATGGCTGGGTGGCCGATCGGTTCAAATTCGCGTGCGGCCGGCGCGGTTGGCAGCCATGCGAGGCTATGCTTTCACAGAAATTCCCAGTATAATTCGATCCTAAGTCCTTGTGAGCATTTGTTAACTGCGTTAATCAAGTTTAGACATAGTGGGACCAGAATGTCTGGCAGCTTCGAGTGCTGGCGCGGTCCAATTCCGCAAATGATAACGATGACGGCGGTGCCGCGCAGGGTGCTCGAGTAGGGGACGAAACGGTTATGTCTGCGGTCTTGTTTTCTCTTAGTTTGATCGCGACGGCGATCGGCGCATTCGCGATTGGGTTCGGTATTTCGAACCGCGATTTCAGCCTTGGAGACACGCTGATCGTTGCCGGCACCGTGGCGGTGGTCGGGGGGATGGTGCTGTTCGGTCTCGCGGCCGCCGTGCGTCAACTGCGCCGCATCGCCGACGGATGGGCGCCGCGCCCGGTCCGCCGCCAGCCTGTCCCGGAGGGCGCCGATGCGTCCGGTGCTCCCCGCCCGGCGCCCGGCCCGCGTGTTTCCTATCCTGCCCGGCCGGGCTCGGATGTCCCCGGCCGCGATGGGCGTGCCCCCGAGGCGCGCGCGATGAGCGCGCCGTCGGCGGAGTCGATCGAGGGATCCTTCGCGGAGCGACCGCGTCCGCACGTCTCGGGAACGGCGCGCGGCCCCGGCGAGCCGCCGATGATGGAGGAGCCCGACGTCCCGCTCGCGCCGAACCGCACGCCGTCCCCGTCGATCGGTCGTCCGCCCGCGGGCGAGCCGGCCGGCGAAGCGAAGCTGACCCCGTCAGACATCATGTCCCGGTTGAGCAATCTGGCGGCACCGCCACAGCGTCCCGCCGCGCGCCAGGAGCCGCCGCGCGCCGAGCCTGCGGCGGAGGGTCCGGCCGAGCAGCGGCAGCGCCCCAACATGTTCGACGCCTTGTGGCCCGCGGGCGGGCGCGCGGGGCGTCAATCGCAGCCGGAAACCATCGCGCGCGCCCCGAGGCCCGATCTCAAGCCCGAGCCGAAGCCGGAACGTCCGCCCGAACCGAGGCCAGACTTTCGGATGGAGCCGAAGCTGGAGCCCAAACCGCAGCCCAAGCCCGAACTCAAACCGGAAATGAAGCCCGAACCGCGACTCGACGCACCGATGCCGCGCGAACGGGTGGAGCCGGCCGTGAATCTTGCGCCGCGCGCGAGCCTGGCGCCGCCGGCCAGCGAGCCGCGACCCATCGCGATTCTCAAGTCCGGTGTGATCGACGGCATGGCCTACACGCTCTACACCGACGGATCGATCGAGGCGGAGCTGCCGCAGGGCACCATGCGCTTCGCATCGATCGACGAGCTGCGCGCGCATCTCGAAAAAGCCGAGCGGTCGGAGTGACCGACGCGCTCCGACGCTATTCGATCGGGCGCGCGATCGCCGTCAGTGCGAACGCGTAGGCGAGGGCCACTTCCTTGAGCCGGTCGAAGCGTCCGGCCGCGCCGGCATGACCGGCGTCGAGGTTGGTGCGGAACGCCAGCACGCCGGCGGTCCGTCTTGGTGGCCCGCAGCCGCGCCACCCATTTCGCCGGCTCCCAATAGGTCACGCGCGGATCGGTCAGCCCGGCCAGCACCAGCATCGCCGGATAGTCCTGCGCGCGCACGTTGTCGTAGGGAGTGTAGGAGCAGGATCGTGCGGAACGCCGCCGCATCGGTGATCGGGTTGCCCCATTCCGGCCATTCGGGCGGCGTCAGCGGCAGCGTGTCGTCGAGCATGGTGTTGAGCACGTCGACGAACGGCACTTCGGCGATCATGCCGGCATAAAGGTCGGGCCGCATGTTGGCGACCGCGCCGATCAGCATGCCGCCGGCCGAGCCGCCGTGCGCGACGATCTTGTCCGGCGCGATGAAGCGTTGCGTCACCAGATATTCGGTCGCGGCGATGAAATCGCCGAAAGTGTTGGGCTTGTCGGCGAGCTTGCCGTCGCGGTACCAGCGCCAGCCCTTCTCGGTGCCGCCGCGCACATGGGCGATGGCATAGACGAAGCCGCGATCGACCAGCGACAGCCGGTTCGCGTTGAACGCCGGCGGGAATCGAGATGCCGTAGGCGCCGTAGCCGTAGACGAGGCCGGGCGCGGTGCCGTCGAGCGTCAGTGTCCTTGCGATGCAGAGGAGCGAGATCGGCACCGTCTCGCCGTCCGGCGCTCGGGGCCAGCAGCGCGGCGCGTCACGTAGTCGGACGGATCGTGGCCGCTCGGGATTTCCTGGCGCTTGCGCAGCACGCGCGTGCGCTGCCGCAAGATCGTAGTCCCACACCTCGGACGGCGTCGTCATCGACGAATAGGTGAAGCGCAGAGTGTCGGTCGCGAACTCGTAGTCCGGCGTCGATGCCGAGCGAGTAGGCTTCCTCGGGAAACGCGATGGCGTGCTCATCGCCGCTCGCGAGGTGGCGCACGACGATGCGCGGCAGCCCGTCCTCGCGCTCGAGCCGGATCAGCCAGTCGGCGAAGACCGCGACCGACAGGATGTAGACGCCGGGCCGGTGCGGCACGAGGTCGCGCCAATGGTCGCGCCCGGGGCGTCGCGAGCGGCGACCAGCGATCTTGAAATCCTCGGCCCCGTCGGCGTTGGTGCGAATGATCAGCGCCGGCGCGCCGCCGAATGACGGATGATGCTCGACGTCGTAGTGCACCGAGGTCTCGCGGGCGGCGACCAGCGTCGGGGTCGCGTCGGGCGCGCGCAGGTCGATCAGCCAGCATTCCGAGGTCTCGTGATCGTGCATCGAAATCTCCGCGAATTGGCCGGACTGCAGCTCGGAGATGCCGACGAAATACTCCGGGATCGGTCGCTTCGAAGACGAGCGCGTCGTCGGCTGCCGTGCGTGCCGAGGCGATGGCGGAACACGCGCGTCGGACGATGCTGCGCATCGAGCCGCACGTAGTAGAACGCCGATGCGTCGGCGGTCCACACCGCTGCGCCGGACACTTCCGGCACCACGTCGGCGAGGTCGGCGCCGGTGGCGAGATCGCGCACGCGCGCGGTGTAGAACTCCGAGCCGGCCTCGTCGCACGACCAGGCCAGCCTGCGGTGGTCGGGCGAATGGCGCGCTGCCGCCGAGTGAAAGAACGCCTTGCCGGCCGCCAGTGCGTCGCCGTCGAGCAGCACCTGCTCCGCCCCGCCGTCGCGCGGCTCGCGGCAGATCAGCGGATGCTGGCCGCCCTCGCGGTAGCGGCTGAAATAGGCATAAGGGCCGTCCGGCGCCGGCACGGAGGAGTCGTCCTCCTTGATGCGGCCCTTCATTTCGGCGAACAGCGTCTGCTGCAGGTCGCGCGTGTCGGCGAGCGCGCCGTCCGCATAGGCGTTCTCGGCCTCGAGATAGGCGCGGATCTCCGGATCGAGCACGGCCGGATCGCGCATCACGGCCTGCCAGTTCGGCGCCTTCAGCCAGGCGTAGTCGTCGACCAGCGTGATCCCGTGATGGGTCGTCGTGACCGGCCGCCGATCGGCGCGCGGTAGGCTATCGTCATCGACCGGCTTGAACACGGGGTCGCGGCGCAATCGTCGTCTTACTTGTCGGGCTTCGGCGCAAAGGCGAGCGCGGTGCCGTTCATGCAATAGCGCAGTCCGGTCGGTTTCGGTCCATCCGGAAAGACGTGCCCGAGATGGGCGTCGCAGGCCGCGCAGCGCACCTCGGTGCGGCGCATGAACCACGAGCGGTCCTCGTGCTCGTCGACCGCGTCGCGGGCGAGCGGCGCCCAGAAGCTCGGCCAGCCGGTGCCGGAATCGAATTTCGTCTCGGAGGAGAACAATGGCGTGCCGCAGCACACGCACGCATAGGTGCCGGCGCGCTTCTCGTTCCAATACGGTCCGGTGAACGCCCGCTCGGTGCCGTGCTGGCGGGTGACGTGATACTGCTCCGGCGTGAGCAGCTGGCGCCACTCGGCGTCGGGCTTTTCGATTTTCGGGCGGGAGTTGGTGGTCGAGGACGTCATGGCGGGCCTTGGATTGGGATGGCCTGTCGGTGTTTCACCTAAGCATTAGGCCGGCGCAGCTCAAGTCACGTTTGATCGATCGGGGCCCACCGGCGCCGAAGGCCGGCGGCACCCGAACATCAGACTTCCCTTGGCGGGCTCAAGAAAATCCGTGGGTTTTCGCGCCGGCTCCATTGCAAATTCCCTCAAACTCTTCTTGCGTGGAACAGGTTTCGATAGTAATAATGGCAAAAGTTGCTGTTTTCGAGTCGCGGCTGAGGCGAAAAAGGGCGGGCCGCGACGGGCAGCCTCGCAGGGATGACATCTCGCGGCACCGGATGGCCGGAGAGGCCGTCCAACCAGCCAGGATGGGAACGGGCGATGAGCGACAATACGTCAGGCAGTAGTTTCATCGGGCTGACCGCCGAAATCGTCTCGGCCTATGTCAGCAACAATACGGTTTCGGCCGAGCGATCTCCCGGCCCTGATCAATCAGGTCCACTCGGCCCTGATGCGGGTGTCGAGCGGCCAGAGCGAGGCGCCGTCCGAGCCGCTGAAGCCGGCCATCTCGGTCAAGAAGTCGATCACGCCCGACTACATCGTCTGTCTCGAGGACGGCAAGAAGTTCAAATCGCTCAAGCGCCATCTGCGCACGCAGTACAACATGACGCCGGAGCAGTACCGCGAGAAGTGGGACTTGCCGCCCGACTATCCGATGGTGGCGCCGAACTACGCGGCCGCCCGTTCGCAGCTCGCCAAGCAGATGGGACTCGGCCAGCAGCGCCGCCGGCGCAAGTAACCGCCTGTCATCGGATGCGCGGGCGGCCGGTCGCGCCGGCCGATGCGCTCCGGCGCCGCTTCGCATGCAATCGTCGCGTGTCGCGTGGATGTCGGCTACGCCGCCTCGGCAAGCGCCGCGCGCGCATCGGCTGCGGATGCGTTCGACCATCGAGCGAAAGCCGTTCGAGCGCTGCGGCGTGAGATGCTCGCGCAGGCCGAGTCGTTCGAAAAGCGCCACGGCGTCGGTCGCCAGAATTTCGCGTGCGGGCTTGCCCGAATAGAGCGCGAACAGGATCGCGATCAGCCCGCGCACGATATGCGCGTCGCTGTCGCCGACGAAGGTCAGCACCGGACCGGCCTGCGCCGTCGGGTCGCACCTCGGTGGTCGAGCCAGACCTGGCTGGCGCAGCCCTGCACCTTGTTGGCCTCGATGCGGGCCGCGTCGGGCAGCGGCGTCAGGCGTGCGGCCGAGCTCGATGACGTAGCGATAGCGGTCATCCCAGTCGTCGAGGAGCGCGAAATTCTCGATGATTTCGTCGATCGTCATGACGTCAAACGACCATTTCGAGCATTTTCCGGCGAACGCCCGTCCGGGCTTCTCACGATATCGCGGAACTCGGGCACGCCCAGTTCCTGAATGCACGCCGGTTCGCCGCGGAGCCCGCCAAGCGGCCGCCCTGGATATAGGGCTTTTGGCGCGTCACGTCATCGGCATCAAAAGAAAAAGGCCGCGAGCGGATCGGGCAGGCGACCGCTCGCGGCCTCGGCCATGACGGCCGCAGTTCAGCTCAGGCGACGCTGGAGGACGTCGCCGGGCCATGGGAGCCGAGCTTGCGTTTCGACGCCTGGTCGCATTTTCAACGGAAAATCGGGGTTTCCCGGAAGATGCGGTAGTCGGACGCTTAGGCGCCGTTTTGGATATGGACGTCCCGCTGCGGGCCGCGCCAGGCGGGCGCGAGGTCGGCCGGCGTCAGCGTGTTCTGCGACGGCTTGGCGGCCAGCACGACCGCGGGTTTCGTTCGCCTGGTGGCGATCGAGCCGGTCTCGCGCGGTGCCGCGTGCTCGTTGATGAACTCGTAGACCATCTTGGCGCCGGCCTGCGCTCGTTGGCCGAACGCGACCGCCGCTTGCGATCCGAGCGCGCACGCATCGGGCTGGCGCGTGCAGAACTGCCGCATGTCGGAGACGGTCGCCGAGGCGGCCGATACGGCTTCGAGCGCGCCGATCTCGGCACCCGGCGTCGAGGCGGTCCTGCTTCGACCCGCCGCTCGGCAACAGGACGAGCACGACGCTCAGCCAGAATGCCATTCGGATGAGGAAGAACATGGTCCTGCCCTTTCACATACTTTCCACTCCCGCATCCCCGTGAGTTTTTTATTCCCCGACGCGTGACCATACACGCGACCTTTGAAAACGCGGTTCGCCGCGCCGCGCGACTTTTACGAAAGCTTGCAGCAAACTCGTCGCGTATTTTATGCAAATTCGAAAGGCCGCGTTTTCCACGAATTTCGGGTGCTCGACGCCGCGGTCATGCGGTGAGTCGACGGATCATCGACGCACGCAGCGGCAGGCGACCGGTCCGTCAACGGTCCGTTCACCATGCAACACATCGTTCACCATGCAACTCGTTGTTCACCATTCCGCGCAGAATGGACCGTTCCGAGAGCGGGAATCCCGCGGTTCAGCGCGCCAAAATCTCGCCGCTCCGGCCTGCCTTAGCGTTCGCTTAAGTGGCGTCTGAGACGATCCGGGACGACCAAAGGGATCAAGGGGAGCGCGTCCGACGCACGGGCGTGCATTGGGTTGCACGTGAACTTTCTCAAGCCGCTTCGCGACTATGTCGACACGCTGGTGCATCCGTCCGTGCAGCGCGACGCGCTGACGGCGGCGCGCCATCGCGCCTTCATCGCGCCGCGGCTGCTCGGCAGCTCGGCGGCGCTCGCCTCCTTTCCGGTCTATCTCGCCATGCGCGGCGTGCCGAGCGCGCTCGAGGTCGTCGTGTTCGCCTGGCTGATCGCGCCGATTCTCACCGCCTATTTCCTTTCGCGCACCGGCCGCTACGAAAGTGCGCACATGCTCTCGTCGCTGGCGCTCACCGGTCTCGTCACGATGGTCGCGGCGAAGACCGGCGGCATCGACGTCCTTCGCCGCCATCTGGCTGGTCATCGTGCCGCTCGAGGCGGCGCTGTCCGCCTCGCGCCGCGTGGTCGCGACCGCATCGACGCTCGCGCTCGTCGCCGCCGGCCTGCTGATGCTCTGCAACGCCGCGCATCTGCTGCCGGCGCCGGCTACGCCCGAACAAGGACAGGGCGCCCTGGCGGCGCTCGGCATCATCTCCGCCGCGCTCTACGCGACCGGGCTCGCGCTCGGCGCCGAATCGCTGGCGCGCACCAGCTTCTGGCTGCTCTATGCGGAGGAGGATCGCTATCGGCTGCTCGCGCGCAACATGACCGACGTCATCACGCGGCACGGACCGCAACGGCTCGGTGCTGTTCGCCTCGCCGGCGGCCGAGCCGCTGTTCGGCGACCCGGTCGCCGAGCTTGCTCGGCCATGGCCTGTTCGATCGCGTTCACGTCGCGGACCGGCCCGCCTATCTGACCGCGCTCGCGGATCGCGCGCGACGAGGCCCAGTCGGTCGAATTCCGCGTGCGGCGCGACCGCACGGAAGGCGGCCGCAATGGAGCCGAGCCGCTTCATCTGGATCGAGATGCGCTGCCGGCCGCTCGACCGCGCTCCGGCGAGAGCGTCAAGCCACATGAGCGCGAGGTCGTCGCGGTGATGCGCGACGTCACCGAGCGCAAAGCCGCAGGAGCAGGCGCTCGAGGAGTGCGCGCAGCGAGGCCGAGCAGGCCAACACCGCCAAGAGCCGCTTCCTCGCCACCATGAGCCACGAGCTGCGCACGCCGCTCAACGCCATCATCGGCTTTTCCGAAATGCTGACCAACGAGACGCAGATGCGGCTCGACGTCGACCGCCGCCGCGAATACGCGCAGCTGATCAACGAATCCGGCCATCACCTGCTGTCGGTGGTCAACGGCATTCTCGACATGTCGAAGCTCGACACCGGCGATTTCGAGATCAGGCCGGAGCCGTTCCGGCTCGCCGGCGTGATCGGCGGCTGCTGCGACCTGCTGGCGTTGAAGGCGCGCGAGGCCGGCCTCGATCTGGTCGTCGACGTGCCGCCCGACCTGCCGGAGATCGTCGCCGACAAGCGCGCCCTCAAGCAGATCCTGATCAATCTGCTGTCCAACGCGATCAAGTTCACCGACCGCGGCGGCCACGTCAAGATGAGCGCCGCCCTCGAAGGTACCGATGATCGCGATCGCCGTCGAAGACAACGGCATCGGCATCGGCGAGGAGGATCTGCCGCGCCTCGGCAAGCCGTTCTTCCAGGCGCGCGGATCCTACGACCGGCGCCATGACGGCACCGGTCTCGGCCTCTCGATCGTCAAAGGCCTGGTCGGCGCTGCACGGCGGCGAGATCGCGATCCGCAGCCGAGTCGGCGAAGGCACCCGCATCACGGTGCGCCTGCCGATCGATTGCGAGCAAGCGCGGGGCCCCGACGACACCATGACGATCATGCCGCGTCCGCCGATCGCAGCCGGTCCGGCGACGCGCGAGGTTGCAACGGCGGTGAAGAAAAGTGCGTAACGCGTCCCTGCGTAGCCGACGGGCGGCTGATGACGACGACGACGAGGTCGATCGGCGCGCCCCGCGTCCGTGGTGGTGGCGTATGCTGCTGCGCCGCCCGCGCGACTCCTTCGCATTCGTGGTGGCGTCGCGGCCGCGTGTCGCAATCATCGTCAACGGCCTCTACCTCCAGCACGGCTCGCATCCGGCGCCGATCTTCGCCGTGAAGCCGCTGCCGATCGCCGCGAGCAGGCCGGTCGATAAAGTCGCGGTGGTTCCGCGTCCACGCCCGCCCGAGCTGGAGACGGCAAAACGCGATTCCGCGCCGGCGCGCACGCACACGGACGGCATCGACAATGCGCGAACAAGGCCGGGGGCGCCGCTGACCATCGCGGGACCCCGCAAGGATGCGATCGCCGAGCTTCTCACGACGCGCTCCGTGCAGCCGGCGGCGCAACCGCAAGCGCAACCCATAGTCGCCTCGCCGCAGCACCCGTCGGCGCCGGCATCGCGCCTAGTGCTCGCTGTCCAGCGCGCGCTCAACGATTTTGGCTACGGCCAGCTCAAGCCCACGGGAGTCCACGATCCGGAAACCCGTCTCGCGATCCAGCGCTTCGAGCGCGACCGCAAGCTTCCGATCACCGGCGAGATATCCGAACGGGTGACGCGCGAACTCGCCAACCTGACCGGCCACGGGCTGGATTGATCGCCAGACCCACGCGTATGTTTGGTTGCGTTCCTTGCGGCGAACCGGCGTCCGCGCCGAAATTATCGCATGCCGCCGGTGACGGGATTGCGTCATGGCGCCCGCAATGACAGCGTAGGCGGTCGCATGCGCGCGACCGACGATTCGATACAGCGGCGAAGTGTTCCATGCGCCTGAAATCCTCAATCTGGGTCGCGGCCTATATCCGCCGCTGCCAGGTCGAAGGTCTCTTCGCGGCGGTACGCCGGCACGGCGCCGACGAAGCCGGAGCGATCTTCGTCAAAATCAACCGTCTCGACGGCACCGCCGATCTCTACGGGCCGGCCCCGCAGGCGACGTTCGACGATGCCCAGCCGGCTGATCGGGCGTTCAACGCGTGTCTCAAGCTGCGGCCTGCGCCGGAGGCCGACGTCGAGGCCTATCTGGCGCGCGAAATGCGCTTCGATCCCGATGTGTGGATCGTGGAGACCGAGGATCGCGCCGGCCGCCATTTCCTCGACCACGTGGTGTGCTGAGCGCATCCAGACACCGCGCGGCGTCGCCTCACGAGACCGGTTTTTTGGCGCGCCCGCGTTAGCGGGGCGTTAACCAACTAGCGTCCTAATGCATGCGAGGGCGGACCGACCATTGGACAATGCGGGCTCGCCTCACGGTCGGGGCGGAGGGCTCCATATGGGGACAGTGGTTACATTTCCGGAAGCACGAGCGGCCGCGCGCGACGGCGACGATTCGTATTCCGGATCAGCGATCGTGATCATTCTCCCCGTTGTTCGCATCGAGCGTTACGACGATGCGCCGTCGAGCGACGTCGAGCCTCCGAGTTCATCGCCCGGCCGCAAGCGACGCCGGCCCGCCTCGCGAACGTGAGCGGCGCAAAAAAATCGATCACCCCGGACCGGCGTGCGCTGCATGTTTCGCCGCGCTTGGTGTGTGCGCTGGCGCTGCCGCTGTGGCTCGGCGCCTGCGCCGCCAACGGCGACTTCGGGCGCCTGAAGCCCGGCCTCGTCAGCGACGATATGCATGGCTGGGTCGGTCGCGACGCGGCGCGCGAGGCCGGCGTACCGGTCTCGCACTTTCCGCTGACCGACGAGGAGCGGCTCCTGCGCGACCTCGCCTATCCGCTGATCGAGCCTCCGTTCGACCGGCACCGCTGGTATGCGGTGGTGAACGAGTACGGCGTCTCGCATGCCTTCGGTTGGCCGGCCTTCGAGGTTGCGGGCTACGGCGGGCGGCTCATGCACATGCACTACCGTTCGGCGACGGCACGCTATTCCCAGCTCAATACCGACATCCGCAACGACGTCCTGCGCATCCCGGATTTCTTCGTCACGGCGCGCCGCGTCCTCGATCTCGATCACAAGCGCGGGCAGAGCCTCGCCTATGTGTCGGCGCTCGGGCCGAAGGCGGAGTTCAACGCGGCGACGCGCATCGCCGAGAACGAGCTCGTGGTCGGGTGGGTGCAGCGTGCGCTGGTCGAACGCTCGCTCGCCTACTGCTACGCGCTCCAGCGTCTGGTGGTCGCCACGCCCGCCCCCATGGCGGTCGAGGTGGAGCGCTCGCTCACGCTTCTCAATACCCGGATGATGGAAAACCGGCTGCTCACGGCGCCGGAATTCGGGCCGGAACCGATAGGTTGTGGCCCGCAGGTGGCCGCGGCGTCGCCGCCGGTTCCGGTCGTGTCGAAGTAATACCGTATATTTGGCGCGCGAGCGCCCGGTCAGTTCTGCGAGCCCGCGCGCTTGAGCGCCTCGGCTCGTATTTCCGTGTCGACCACGCGGCTCAGATCGTACCTCTGCGACAGGTTGCCGGCCGCGATGAGCTGGTCCTGCAGCCATGCGAGCTTGTCCATGGGGATCGGCATCGTGGGATCGATGCCGGTCTTCGGGTTGGACGCCTCTTCGAAGATGAACTCCGGCCGCTTGTCCGCCGGCTTGATGCCGGTAATCTCGCGCGTGATACGCAGCTCCTCGTCGCGGTTGGCCAGCGCGTGGCGATAGCCCTGCATCTGCGCGGCGAGGAATCGCACGATGTCGTCGCGTCGCGTCTCGATCAGCTTGTCGGTCGTGACCGCGCACAGCCGCTGGTACTTCGGCATCACGTCGCTGCCGCGCGCCACCAGCTTGAGGCCGTCCTTGGGGCCGATCAGCGAAAACTCGATGGAGATCACCGTGGCGAGCGCCACTCCGCTCGCGACCGCCTTGTAGCGATCCGGATCGTTGCCGAGCGAGGCGAACTTCACCTCCGCGAGCGGAATGTTGTTCTGCGCCAGCCATGCCTTGGCGATCATGTCAGGCGCCGCGTTCGGCGAGGAGATCGCCATGGTGGCGCCCCTCATGTCGGCCGGCCCCTTCAGTTCGGCGCGCGCGAACACGCTGTGCACCACCGCCTGCCAATGGCAGCCGATGATCTTGACGTTGGCATTGCGAGAGCCCGCGAGGAGGACCGCGGTAGGGGTGCCCTCGTAGCTGTCGAGCTCGCCCGCCAGCAGGGCGCGCATCATGATGACGTCGTTCTGGAAATAGGAATGCTTCAGGTCGAGGCCGAGCTTTTGCGCAAAACCGGCGCGCACGGCCATGACCTGGAAGCCGGCGTCGCTCTTGGCTTCGATGATGCCGTGCCGCCACGGCCGGTCCTGCGCCGCGGCGGTCCCGGCGTCGCCGGACAGCAGCGCAAAAACAGCAATGGCCTGCCCGAGAAGGCGCAAGCTTGCGGCGCTGTGCATCGGTCCCTCCGCAGGGTGTCGGTATCCCAGCTTAGGGCGGCGGCGGGGGTCCCGCAACGGCGTGCGCCGCCTTCTCCCTCTCCCCGCACGCAGGTAGAGGTGTTCGGTGCGCGTGGTGCCACCCTAGCGCCCCATCGCCACAAGGCGCTATGCTTTGCGCGCTGATGACCCTCCGAGATCCGATCCCCGCGCCATGCCCGCCACCATCGGACGACCGCTGACCCGCAAGGAGGACCTGCGCCTGTTGACCGGCGCGGGACGCTTCAGCGACGACGTCAGCCTGCCGGGCCAGGCCTATGCGGTTTTCGTGCGCTCGCCGCACGCGCATGCGCGCATCCGCGCCATCGACACCGTGGCGGCGCGGTCAATGCCGGGCGTCCTCGCGGTGTTGGCCGGCACTGACGCGGACGCCGACGGGCTGAAACCCATCCCCCACACGCCGCTCGCGACGCGACCGCCCACCGACATCGCGCTGATCAACCGCGACGGATCGGAACACGGCTACGCGCCGCATCCCCTGTTCGCCACCGATCGCGTGCGCCACGTCGGCGCGCTGGTCGCGATGGTGGTGGCGGATACGGTCGCGGCAGCGTGTGATGCCGCCGAGCGCGTGGAGGTCCGCTACCAGCCGCTCGTCCCGGTGGTGGCGACCGCGACGGCCGCTGAACCCGGGGCCACGCGCCTCTACGAGCACGTCGCCAATGTCTGCATCGATGCCGATGTCGGCGATGCCGCCGCGACCGCCGCGGCGTTCGCGCGCGCGGTTCACGTGGTGAAGCTGGATACCTGGGTGCAGCGCGTGACCGGAGTTCCGCTCGACGCCCGCGCGGCGGTCGGCGCCTACGACGCGGTGAGCGGGCGCACCACGCTGTACGCCGGCAGCGGCGGCGTGGTGCGGCAGAAGCGCGAGCTGGCCGGCGTGCTCGGCGTGCCGGAGACGGCGGTGCGGGTGGTGTCGGGCGACGTCGGCGGCAATTTCGGCACCCGTAACGCCTTCTATCCCGAGTTCGCCCTGGTGGCGTGGGCGGCGAAACGCGTGGGCCGGCCGGTCAAGTGGACGTGCGATCGAAGCGAGGCATTTGCGAGCGACTATCAGGGCCGCGATCAGGTCATCGCGGCTGAGCTTGCGCTCGACGCGCAAGGCCGCTTTCTCGCGTTGCGCGGCTCGGTCATCTGCAACGTCGGGGCGCACAGCGTGATGTATGTGCCGCTGGTGAAGTGCACCGAGCTGCTCACCTCGGTCTATCGCGTTCCGGCCGCGCACATCCGCGCCCGCGCGGTGCTCAGCAACACCCCGCCGACCACTCCCTATCGCAGCGCGGGCCGGCCGGAGGCGATGTTCGCGATCGAGCGCCTGGTGGATCTGGCGGCGCGCCGGCTCGGCCACGACCGTATCGCGCTGCGCAGGCGCAACCTCATCCCGCCCTCCGCGCAACCCTACGCCAATGCGCTCGGCATGACCTACGACAGCGGCGACTACCGGCGCGCGATGGATCGCGCGCTCGTGCTCGCCGACTGGAAGGGGTTTGGCAAGCGGCGCCGCGACTCCAGGCGGCGCGGCCGGCTGCGCGGCATCGGCCTCGCCAACTACATCGAGGCAACGAGCGGCGCCCCGCGCGAATACTCCAGAATCACGGTGCAACCGGAGGGCCGCATCGACGTCGCGGTCGGCACGTTGTCGAGCGGCCAGGGGCACGAGACCAGCTTCGCGCAATGCGTCGGCGAATGGCTCGGCGCGCCGGTCGAGCGCATCCGTCTGATCCAGGGCGACACCGACCTTGTTCCGATCGGCGGCGGCTCGCATTCCGGCCGCTCCATGCGCATGGCCGGCGTGGTCATGGGCAAGGCCTCGGAGCTCATCGTCGCAAAGGCCGGCAGGATCGCGGCGCATGTGCTGGAGGCCGACAGCGCCGACATCGCATTTGCCGAGGGACGTTTCACTGTGACGGGCACCGACCGCACGATCGGCCTGTTCGAGGTCGCGCGCGCGGCGCAAGAGCGCAACGACCTGCCCGACGACCTGCGCGGCCCGCTGCAAGCCGAATGCGACGAGACGATTCGGATCGCCGCCTTCCCGTTCGGCTGCCACGTCTGCGAGGTCGAGATCGATCCGGAGACCGGTTTTACCGACATCGTGCGCTACGCGGCGGTCGACGACGTGGGCCGCGCCATCAATCCGCTGATTTTGCACGGCCAGACCCACGGCGCCATCGTGCAGGGCGTGGGGCAGGCGCTGTGGGAACGATGTCACTATGATCCGACGACCGGGCAGCTGTTGTCCGGATCGTTCATGGACTATGCGATGCCGCGCGCGCAGATGCTTCCGAGCTTCACGACCGAATTGAGCGAGACGCCGGCGCCCAGCAATCCGCTCGGCGTGCGCGCCGGCGGCGAAGGCGGCACCACCCCGGCGCTCGGCGTGGTGGCCAATGCCGTGGTTGACGCGCTCGCCGGCTACGGCGTGACGCATGTCGAATTGCCGATCACGGCGGAGCGCGTGTGGCGCGCCATACGGGAGGCAGGGGCTCGCTGACGGTCGATCTCGGCTGCTCCTCATAAGCCGGCAGAGCTGGGAATCGCCGTTATTCGACCGATTTTGAGCACGCCGGCGATGGAGGCGAGGTTTTGACCTGCATCAAGGCGGCCCCGGCTTGCGCGATGCGAAATTAATCCGATCAGGGTTCATCGGGGAGGGAACGACGGGAAAGTCGTATGAAACAGGTCAACTGGAGACATCTCGCGGGCGCTGGCGTCCTGGTCGGCGCCATCACGATGGGTCAGGGCCATTCGTCGTCGGCCGCGCCGGTTCTGTCGAATACCGCGGCTGTCCGCGACGCCGTCACCAGCGATGTCGTCGATGTTCGGTACGGGTACGGCGGCGCGTTCTTCGGGGGATTGGTGCTCGGCGGCTTGCTCGGCGGCGCGATCGCACGCCCGTACTACTATCCCTATCCGTACTACGGCTACTACGGCTATCCCGCCTATCCCGTCTACAGACCCTATTATTACGGCTATCCCGCTTACGGATATTACCCGCGCTACAACCGGCGGCATTACCGCTATCGATGGTAGGCCGACCGTCGGTTCGGCGGTGGCTTGCCGTCGGCGCCCACAATAGGCGAAAGGCGTCGCCATGAACGGTCTTGTCATATCCCCGCTCGCAGGCGCAGGGGAGGAGGTGGAGGTCGTCGAGCGCAAGGGTCTGGGCCATCCGGACACGATCTGCGATGCCTTGACGGAGACGCTGTCGCGCAACCTGTGTCGCGAATATCGGCGTCGCTTCGGCGAAATCCTGCACCACAATGTCGACAAGGCGCTGCTGTGCGGCGGCCGCGCCGCCGCGGCGTTCGGCGGCGGACACGTCATGGCGCCGATCGACATCTACCTCGGTGGCCGCGCGGTTTCAGAGGTCGGCCGCGAGGCCGTGCCCGTCAGGGAGATCGCGGTCGAAGGTTCGCGGGCGTGGCTCAGGGACACTCTGCACGCCCTCGACGCCGACCGGGACGTGCGGGTTCAGGTCGTCATTCATCCCGGCTCGCAGGACTTGCAGACGCTGTTCTCCCGCCGCGGCGTCCTGCGGGCCAATGACACCTCGTTCGGCGTGGCCCACGCGCCGCTGACGCCGCTCGAGCGGTTGGTGCTGGGCGTGGAGAGACGCCTCAATGGGCGGGATCGCAACCGGGAACACCCCGCCTGGGGAGAAGACGTCAAGGTGATGGGCGTTCGATGCGGGACGTCCGTCCAACTGACGGTGGCGTGCGCCATGATCGGGCGCCATCTGGCAGACGTTGACGCGTATTGCGCCGAGAAGGCCGCCGTGGCTGAGATCGCGCGCAAGCTCGCGGCCGAGCACGGTTTCCCGGACTGCGACGTGGGAGTCAATCAGGCGGACGATGTGGCGTCCGGCAGCGTCTATCTGACGGTCACCGGGACGTCGGCGGAATCCGGCGACGACGGCCAGGTCGGACGCGGCAACCGGGTCAACGGCTTGATCACGCCGTATCAGCCGATGAGCCTCGAAGCAGCCGCCGGGAAGAATCCGGTCACGCATATCGGGAAGATCTACAACATCGTTGCGCAAGATATCGCGCGGGCGCTGGTCGCCAGCATGGCGGATATCGCGAAGGTCCAGTGCCTGGTGATGAGCCGGATCGGGACCCCCGTGACCTCGCCCGCGGTCGTGCACATCAAGCTCGCCATGCGCGACGGCCCTCCGACGGCCCAAGTGGAAACACGCGTCGCGGAGATGGCGGCGGATCGAATCGCGCGGATTCCAACGCTGGTCGATGAATTCGTGGCGGGCTCCGTGGACGTCTTTTAGGGCGCGTGCTCGTTAACGCGCAGACGTCGGGTCTTGGGGGCCAAGCGGAAATGTTCCGCTCGAACAGAGCATGACCGTCGGAGTGCCACTGCCCGGGCTTTCGGCCAGCACGCTCGCGTCTTTCATCGCCATGCAGCGGCAGAAACGTTTGAAATACATAAAATCTGCTCCAATCGAGAAGTGGAAAATTAACTAGTTCCCGACATTCGGCAATTGAAGTGCAATCGATTTACATTTTATCAGCGGTCGCCGGCCTAAAACACGAGCCTATACGTTGGGCATCCTCGGTCGCGGCTTGGGCTGGATTGCGGATTAGGACAGGTGGGCAAACCATGAGAAAACTAACGATAGCAGCAGCGTTCTTGTTCGCGCTCGGGGTCGCGGCCTTTGCGACCCTTTCCAACGACTCTGTAGCCGACGCGCTGGCCCACGCCGAAGGATACTCTCAGATTGCGATGCCGATCGAGCAGATCACGGCGGATGCGCGAGATCTTCGCGAGCAATCGTCCGACGCGTTCTGACCTGCAAGCGTCTGCTGCCGTACCCGCGAACGAAACGACTGCATTCAGCCTGCACGCCGCACGGTCGTTGATCGCGCGACGCCGCTGATTGACACCTTCGCGGTTGTCCTCAGGCTTGATGCGTCGTTGCCGAAAGCCCACCAAACCAAAGCTCTCGGTCGCGGCCGTATGATCATTGATCATACTGTCGGACTTACGGCCGTATCGGTTCGGCCCAGGTCTCGTTCCGGCCCAACCCGTAAGCTCGCGGCGGCGCAGCGACGTTTCAGCTAGCGAAGCACGAGCGGGCTCTGAGTGGACCGGGCCATGAGAGCGGTCCAAGACCCACAAGCGACGTGGCCGAGGTCGCCGTCCCAGTGTTCGAGGAGAATTTGCGCCTGATCGCGGAACTGCGGCCGGAGCCTCCGCCTGCGCCAGCATGAGACGCTTGACGGTCATGCGTTCATAAGCGAACGACGGGCGGAGTGCGTTCAAATGCATGGGAAAATGGCCAGATCAGCCCCTGTGCATCCATTTGAGGTGCCAGGGTTCGCGGCAGTTGTCCGAGCCGCGAAACCGTGTTGGCAAAACATCGGAAATTTGATGACATACGCGCCAGTACGCGGGTCATATGGGCAATCTCGGCTCATTCGCTGTTCGAACGGGAACGATACGATTGGCGAAGAGCGAAGAGATTAGAAGCTCCAAACGCCGGCACGGCTTAGGCATCGCAGCAGCCGCGAACGCCGCTTGCGGTTATGTCGCCGCGATAGCGGTCGGTGCCATGCGACGGCTCGACCGCCAGCAAACGAGCAACATCGTGGCGTGGCTCCTGCGTCTCCTCGGGCCCTGGTTTCCAGAGCACCGCATCGGGCGTGCGAATCTTGCGGCTGCCTTCCCGGAAAAATCGCCCGCAGAGATCGAAGCGATCCTCGCCGGCGTTTGGGATAATCTTGGCCGCGTGTTCGTCGAGTTTGCGCATCTCGACCGAATACGCAGCGTAGCGCCTGGGAATCCGAACCCGTCGGAGATCGAATTTACGCCTGGCACATTCGAACGACTTCATCGACTGCGCACGGATGGCAAGCCCGCTCTGATCTTCACCGCCCATCTGGCGAACTGGGAACTGCCTGCCCAAGTCGCGACGACCTGGGGGCTCGACACGGTCCTGCTTTATCGCCGACCAAACATGGCAGCGGTCGCCGATGCAGTGCTCGCGATCCGAAAGAACAGCATGGGCACATTGGTGCCCACGGGTCTCGACGCGCCGATCAAGCTTGGGCGAGCGCTGGTCGAGGGCCGACATGTCGCGATGGTGGTCGACCAGCATTTCGTCAAAGGTGTGGAGGTCACGTTCTTCGGAAGAACCTGCAAGGCAAACCCACTCATCGCCATGCTCGCCCGACAGGTCGATTGCCCGATTCATGGCACTCGCATCATCAGGCTCCCGAATGGCCGTTTCCGCGGCGAGTTGACCGAGGCGGTCGAACCCGTGCGCGATGCCGCGGGCGGTATCGACATTGCGGGTACGATGCAGGTGATTACGTCGGTGGTGGAGGGATGGGTGCGCGAACATCCCGAGCAATGGCTATGGCTACACCGGCGATGGCGATAGCCGTGCCGTTTGCATCACAGTAGTCGAAACGCTGTTGATTTCTGCGGGGAGCGAGGACGAGGAGCCATCCTGGCTTACCACCACCACACGATAACGATCACGCATTCACGCATGCAGACGGACGGTGTCCGTTCGAGCACCCTGGCGAATAATCGGCCAGCCTCTCGACCACCGTTCGGGCTGCCCAAGGCGCTGGTAGCCGTCCGAACCTCGCGTCCGTATTGCGGGAAGGCCAGAAAACTGCAAACTTTCATCACAGGTCGGGAGTCATCTGAGGAATACCGAGAAAATTGTCAGGTTGCGCAAATCAATCTCATCATACAGGGAGGAAGCCATGATCCGCAGGATAGTCTGGTCGCTCACTGCCATTCTCGTGATGTGCTCTGTAAGCAGTGCGAGCGACATTCACCGCGTCGTGACCGGCCTCGACGCCAACAACAAATCCATCGCGCTGTTCGACAGCCGCGTAACGCTTGACGTCGGTAAATCCGGCAATCCCGGGGCGGTTTTGTGGATTACGGACTCGTATCCGCTTGGATTCTCGCAGGACGACACCGCCAAGCGGCCGATCGGCATAGCGCCGCCGGCTAACGGGACGGTGATCCGCGTCGTCGAATTTCCGCCGGTCGATGACACGGCTTTGGCCAAAATGGATCCGAATTTCATGATGAAGGTGGTCGGCGATAACGCGCCGGCGCGCGGTGCTCCAGTGACCAATCCGCTGATGCACCGCACGCGCACGGTCGACTACGCCATCATCATGTCAGGCGAGATCGACATGATGCTCGACGACAAGACTGTCCACGTCAAAGCGGGCGACATCGTGGTTCAGCAGGCGACCAACCACGCTTGGCTTAATCACGGCAAGGAACCCTGCCGCGTTGTCTTCGTACTGATGGATTCCAAGCAGCCGTAGCGTGGAACGGTTGGAACGGAATCGCTCCATGCGATCCGTCATCTGAGGTGCGAGCGAAGCGCGTTTCGAAGAATGAACGGCCCAGGCCGTCGCGCTTCGAGGGTCGCTTCGCCGCGGCTACCGCGAAACTTGAGCCGCGTTCGGCAGTTCCGCAGGCCGGGTCGCCCGTGCATCGCAGAGCGCCGTGTTTTTGCTATTGTGAACACCGGCGCCTGATCGGACTATTGCTCCCTGAGGAATGGAGTGAATGGATCGCCCGAGCGTCCGAGAGGCGAGGGGAGTGCGATGACTGCGAAAACCGCCGCCGCAAAGGTGGACCTGGACAAATACCGGCTGCGCCGGTTCGTGAAGCGGCTGATCGACCTCGGCGAAGTGGAGGTCCACGACGAGCCGGTGCCGCTGACCAGGCTGAGCGCGATCATCGAAGGCACCGACAAGGCGCTGCTGTTCACGCAGGCGGGCCCCGAGCGGCTCGAGATCGTCGCCAAGACGGCCGGCAACCGCAAGCGGCTCGCCGCCGCGTTCGACACCAGCGAGGACAAGCTCTACGACGAATATTTCAAGCGGCTCGGCAGCCTGCAGCCGCTGGTCGAGGTGCCGTCCGACGACGCGCCGGTGCATGCGGTCAAGATCACCGGCAAGGACGTCGATCTGACGCAAGCTCCCGTTCCATCCGCAGCACGCCTATGACGGCAGCTGCTACATCTGAGCTCGGCCATCGACTACACGATCGATCCCGCGACCGGGCGGCGGAACGTCGGCTGCCGCCGCCTGAGCCTGCGCAACCGGTACGAGGCCGGGACCAACGTGACCGCGCCGTCCGACCTCAAGCGCATCTACACCGCCTGCGCGGCGCGCGGCGAGCGGCTGCCGGTCACCTTCACGGTCGGCGCGCATCCGCTCGATTTCGTCGCCGCGACGACGCGCCAGCCCGGCGACGAGCTGTCGCTGGTCGCCAATTTCCGCGGCGAGCCGGCGCCGGTCGTCAAGAGCCTCACCAACGACATCCTGGTGCCGGCCGACGCCGAGATCACGCTCGAAGGCTATCTGGACGAGCGCGGCTATGCGGAGCCGGAAGGGCCGTACGGCGAGTACATGGGCTACTACGGGGCGATCCACATGGACCCGGTCTTCCATTGCACCGCCATCACGATGCGGCGCGACGCGCTGCACCACACGCTGCTGCACGGCTCGGCCTTCGTGCTCGACCAGACCGACAGCGCCAACATCACGGCGATGCGCACCGAGGCCGAGGCCATGAAGATCCTGCGCGCGACCGTCGCTGCGCCGGTCGCGGTCTATCTGCGCTCGCTCTCCGGCGGCGGCGACGACATTGCGGGTCGTCGATCCGCCAGCGCGCCGCCGGCGAGGCGCGCGCCGCCATCGCGGCGATATTCAAGGGGATCACGCGGCTGAAGCCGGTCTACGTGTTCGACGACGACATCGACATCCACGACGACGGCCAGGTCGAATGGGCGCTCGGCACCCGATTCCAGGCCGACGAGGATCTGGTCGTCCTGCAGGGGCTGCAAGGCCAGACCATGGATCCCTCGCTCAACGGCCGCAAGACCGGCGCCAAGGCCGGTTTCGACTGCACCCGGCCGTTCGGCCGCGACGGCGAGATCCCGTACACGCGGTGCGCCGCCAAGATCTTCGCCGGGCCGCCGCGCTTCCAGACCGTGGAGCAGGCGCTCGCGTCGGCGCCGATGTTCTATGCCGACGTCGTCGAGTCGCTCGGCAGCGACGACGGGCGCGAGGTCGCCTGCGCACTCGATGCGCTGCGGCAGGGCGGCCGCCTCGGCCGCGACCGCGACGGCCGCTATCATCTGGTGGCGTCGCAACCCGGCGTGACGGCCATCGTCGGGCGAGCTCTACCACGATCCCAACGAGGGCGCATGAAGGCGGGGTCATGAGGAACGCAACTTCCGACGGCAGATCGACCTTGGCACACGAGGGCCCGCCGTTGCGCGTGACCTTGCCAATGCGGCTCGCTATCGCCCTCGCGTTCGTTCTGGCGCTCGCGGCGTCCTCGGCCCAAGCCCAGACCTACCCCAGCCGCCCGATCCGCCTGATCGTGCCGTTTGCGGCCGGCGGCGCGGTCGATGTCCTGGCGAGGCTCCTCGGCAGCAAGCTCTCCGACCAGATCGGCCAGCCGGTCGTCATCGAGAACCGGCCGGGCGCCGGCGGGACGCTCGCGGCCGACAGCGTCGCGAAATCGCCGCCCGACGGCTACACGATCCTGCAGAATACCAATGGCGCCGCCATCGCGCCGGCGCTCTACAACAGCCTGCCGTTCGACGCCGTCAACGACTTCTCGCCGGTGACGCAGATCGTCGCCTCCAACCTGATTCTGGTGGCCAGCCCCAAGTCGGGCATCACCTCGGTCGGCCAACTGATCGCGCTGGCCAAGGCCAGTCCCGGCAAGCTCAACTACGGCTCGAGCGGCGTCGGAAATCCGCTGCATCTGACCATGGAAATGTTCAAGCACGCCACCGGCACCGACATTCTCGCGGTGCCGTTTCGCGGCGATGCGCAGATCAACGCGGCGCTGATCGCGGGCGAGGTGGAGGTCGCGGTGGTGCCGCTTGCGACCGCGGTCCCGCTGATCGAGGACGGCCGCATCCGCGGTCTGGCGATCACCGGCGCCAAGCGCTCGCCGACGGTCCCGAACGTGCCGACGATCGCCGAAGCCGCGGTTCCGGGCTTTGCGTCCGCAAGCTGGCAGGGCTGGTTCATGCCGGCGAAGACGCCCGCGCCCATCGTCGAGCGCATCCAGCAGGAGACCGCCAAGGTCTTGGCCATGCCCGACGTGCAGGCGCGGCTCGCCGCGATGGCTTACGAAGGAATTGGCAGCACGCCGGCGGAATTCGCCGTGCATTACAGGCAGGAGATCGCCAAATTCACGATGGTGATCGCGGACGCAAAAATCCCGAAGCAATAAATGCTGCTTCTACCCTCCCGCCCACGCAAGTCGGGCTCGCCCGACTTGCGCACTATTCATGCGAAACCCGGGCAAGCCCGGGTTTCGTGGCGGGGAGGGTCGGCCGCGTGAGCGTAGCGAACGCGGACGGGGTGGGGGGCTACACTTGCTCCGTGCCTGCGGCGCCCCCACTTCTAAGCTCTCGCCGCTACTCGCTTCGCGACCGAACTCGGGCTTGCCCGAGTTCGGCATCAATAATGCGCAAGTCGGGCAAGCCCGATTTGCGTGGGGGAGGGGAATGGAGATTCCGTGCGCTTCCCCTTACTGCGTGCGGCACCGCGCGGCCCGCGAGCGAGGCCTGCGCCATCGGCATCAGGCCGGGCTCGGGGCTCAGCGCGCGCACCACGATCAGGCCGGTGGCGGTCGGCGACTCGACGATCAGCCGGTCGGCCGCCGTCACGTCCTCTTCCTCCGGCAATGTCGCTCGCGCTGCGGCGTCGGTCATCAGATCGAGCTCGATGGTGCCGGCGGCCGGCGGCGCGGTCGTTGATGGCGTAATAGGCGACGCCGTAGCGCGTATAGAACGTGACCGACGTGTAGGCCTGGCTGACCGGCGCGGTGAGCTTCATCGGCCCGTCGCCGAGATCGTAGCGGCAGACCGCGGCCGCGAAGGCCGGATCCATGAACGGCATGACGGCGCTCGTCGGCGTCGGCGCGGCGACCGGCGTCGATGGCGTTGACCGGCGTGATCGGCGCGAGCCGCGCATAGGCGTCCTGGGTCGCGGTGCGCGGCAGCGCCAGGATCGTCGCCAGATGGACGATGCCGCCGAGCAGGACGCCGGCCAGAACGCCACAGCAGCCAGCGGATCATGGGCAAGCCCCCGCGGATTTGATCGACGGCATCGGCGCCTCGCGTCCGGCGCGGGTCGCGATGCCGACCGGCGTGTCGTAGAAGCGCAGCACCAGGATATAGCGCTCGACGCCGCCGGTCGGCAGCCAGTTGCCGGCGCGCGCGCGCGGCGCGATCGTGATCTCGAAGCTGCCGTCCTGGTTGCGGATCAGCTCCTGGCTGGTGAAGCCGTGGCGGCCGAGCGAATTGGCCACCAGCTTGTCCGTCCGGATCGTACAGCGTCAGCGTGAAGTAGCGCGCCTGCGGCGTGGTGCCGCTGATCACGGTGTCGCAGCGGCCGTCGAGCGGGCGGCCGCTGGTCGTCGGTCGTGGCCACGAAGGCGACGCCGTCGCCGAGCCCGACCGGCAGCGCGCCGGTGCGCGCGATCGCGGCGCGCGCATAGGGATCGATATCGGCGGTGCCGGTCTTGGGCCGCGCCGTCCAGGCGCCGATCTGCAGCGCGCCGAAGGCGGCGCCGCGCGTGAGCGCGAACCAGGTCGAGCCGAGGCCGATCGCCGCGGCGACCATGAAGGTGAACAATGAGCCGAGCAGCAGCCGCACGGATCGATCCTGATCAATTCCGACGTCATCGGCGCGACGACGTCTCGGCGTGCGCGCAAGGCGAGCTTGCCCGCATCGCGCATCTCGATGGCCGAAATCGGGTAACCCCGGGCTCGGTGCACGCCTCGCAACGACAAGGAGTGGATACGCCCGACATACGCGGCATGACCGCAGCGGTCAATTGCCGCGCGGCGTGCGCTGCCGGTCGTTGGCGTCGGCGACGGATCCGGTGTCCGGCGCCGGACGCAGGCCGGTCGCCGCCGCCGAGCCGGGCACCGCCGCAAGCGCGTGGCTCGCCTCTTCCATCATGCGCTCGATCCGCAGCAGCACCTGGGCGCCCCGGTTGGTCAGCATGGCGGGGCGCGGCGACTTCGCCCTTGGCCGTGTTCTGCGGCGACCGGCGCGGTCGGCGCCGGATTGGGCGGCAGCCCGGGCAGGTTCTTGAGCTCGATGCCCTGGTGCGCGTATTCCATGATCTCGTGCCAGGTCATCGCCGGCAGCGAGCCGCCGGTCATGCGGTTGAGCGGCGCTGTAGTCGTCGTTGCCGAACCAGACGCCGCACACGAAATTGCCGGTATAGCCGACGAACCAGGCGTCGCGATACGCGTTGGTGGTGCCGGTCTTGCCGGCCGCCTTGATGCCGTTGAGGATGGCGCGCCGGGCGGTGCCTTCCTCGACCACCTTGTTCATCATGAAGATCATGTCGGTCGCGACCTGCGGCGGCAACGCCTGCTCGGGCTTCTTGCCGTCGCGGTCGAAGCGCCAGATCGTCTCGCCGGCGCCGGTGCGCACCTCGAGGATGGCGTGCGGCGTCACCGCCTTGCCGAGGTTGGGGAAGGTCGCGTAGGCGACCGTGTGCTCGAGCACGGTCACCTCGTCGGCGCCGATCGGCAGCGACGGCGTGTCGGGCAGCGGCGTGCGAATGCCCATCTTGCGTGCGGTCGCAACGATCTTGGCGCGGCCGACCTTGGGATTGCCGTTGCCGATCGCGATCGAGAGCTTCACCGCGATGGTGTTGATCGAGTGCGTGAGCGCCTGCGTCAGCGTCATCGAGCCCGAATAGCCGCCGCCGTAGTTGTGCGGGCACCAGTTGCCGATGCAGATCGGTCCGTCGACCACGATCGAGGTCGGCTTGAAGCCGTTCATCAGCGCGGTGGAGTAGACATAGGGCTTGAACGAGGAGCCGGGCTGGCGCATCGCGTCGGTCGCGCGGTTGAACTGGCTCGCGCCGTAGTCGCGGCCGCCGACCATGGCGCGCACGCCGCCGTCGAGATCGGCGACCACCGCCGCGGCCTGCTTGGCGTGGTAGTCGCGGCCGTATTGGCGCAGCGAGTTCTCGACCGCGTTCTCGGCCGTGCGCTGCAGGTCGAGATCGAGCGCGGTGCGCACCACGAAGGCGCGCTCGGTGATCGATTTCGGGAACGTGTCGACGAGCTTGCGCATCTCGTCGAACGCCCAGTCGAGATAGTAGTTGGGCGCGCCCTCGTCGCGCCGGTCGATCGGCGGTCGCCGGATTGCGGCGGGCGCCGAACACCTGGCCCTCGGTCATGAAGCCGGCCTCGACCAGATTGTCGAGCACGACGTTGGCGCGGGCGCGGGCGGCCGGCAGGTTGATGTGCGGCGCGAACCGCGTCGGCGCCTTGAACAGGCCGGCGAGCATCGCGGCTTCGGCCAGGTTCACGTCGCGCGCCGACTTGCCGAAATAATACTGCGCGGCGGCGTCCACCCCGAATGTGCCGCCGCCCATGTAGGCGCGGTCGAGATAGAGCTTGAGGATCTCGTTCTTGGTCAGCCGCGTCTCCAGCCACATCGCGAGGAAGGCTTCCTTCACCTTGCGCTCGATCGTGCGCTCGTTGCTGACAGAAACAGGTTCTTGGCGAGCTGCTGGGTGATCGAGGAGCCGCCCTGCACGACGCCGCCGGCGCGGGCATTGGTCAGGAGCGCGCGCATCGTGCCGGGGATGTCGATGCCGAAATGCTCGTAGAAGCGCCGGTCCTCGGTGGCGAGCACCGCCTTGATCAGATGATCCGGGAATTCCTCGAGCGGGATCGAGTCGTTGTGCTTGATGCCGCGGCTGCCGACCTCGTTGCCGTAGCGGTCGAGGAAGATGACGGCGAGCTCGGACTTCTTCAGCCAGTCCTCGTCCGAGGTCTCGCGGAAGGCCGGGATCGCGAGCGCGAGCATCAGCATGAGCCCGCCGAGGCCGAGCGTGCCGAGCTTCCGAGATCGGCTCGACCAGCAGCCAGCGCCGCCAGCCGGCGACATGGAAGCGGTCCATGAAGACGGTGAAGCGCTCGAACAGCTCGCGGCCCCAGATCGCGCTCTGGAACAGGCCGAAGTCGAGGCGCGAATCGAGATCGAGCAGGAAGCGCTTGAACCGCGACTTCCAGCCGCTGCGTGGTCCTTCACCGGGATAAAGCTGGTTCAACCGGGATTTCCTTTGCCGAACGTCGTGCGGCCCGCTCCGCACGGGCGCGAACCGGTCGGTCCGGTCTTAGCCGAACCGGACCGTCCGGCCAATGACCGACGGTCCGAAAGGTGAACCGAGATTGCGGATAAATTCGGGGCAAAGCGGGCGGCGGGGCCCCGATTTCGACCGCCGGCGCCGACGAGAGGTAATTTATTCCACATACTTGACGCACACTTGAAAGTTGTAGGAAAATCCATTGGGCATTCAGGGGGGTGTTTTTATGCGTTGGATGGCTGTTTTGGCGCTCGCCGCCATGTGCGGCGGTTGCGCGTCGGTGACACGTGGGACGACCGAGCAGGTGCAGATCCTGTCGGAGCCGCCGGGCGCGGAGGCGCACACGTCGATGGGACATGTCTGCACCACGCCGTGCACGCTGCAATTCAACCGCAAGGATGAATTCGTCGTGACGGCGTCCCAGCGCGGCTTTCACACGGCCGAGATGCCCGTCGTCACCCGGGTCGCGGGCGGCGGCGCGGCCGGCTTCGCTGGCAATATCCTGGTGGGCGGGGTCATCGGCATGGCCGTCGATGCGGCGAGCGGCGCGACGCTCGAGCACTATCCCAATCCGGTGATGCTCAACTTGGTGCCGCTACGCAAGGGCGAGGCGCCACGCGTGCTCAAGCAGGAGCCGGCGCTTCCGGCGCCGCCCGCGCCCGAAACGAGTCCGCCGCAGAGCTGACGGCGGCGAGCCGGCCGCGCGACTTGATCGTCGAATCGTCGCCGAGGTTGGATCGGCGACGCTTTCCAATGCTTATTCAGTTGGATCTTTCGTTTTCATAATCCGGGATATGATCTTTTTGACACATTCGGTGCGTATCCGGATGCGGGCATTGAATCAAACCATCGCGTGCAAGCCTCACCGCGCATCGTGAAAAATCACCCCGAGCGTGTGCCTGCGTCCCGTCCGCAGCCGGCTCACGCCGTGCCGCATGTTCACCCGATAAATCCCGCGCGTGCCCTGCAGCGGACGGTGATGGACCGGAAAGATCACGCCTTCGCCTTGGAGCAGGGGAACGACCTCGGCGCGCGACTGCATGCGCGGGCGCTGCTCGGTGAGCACGAATTCGCCGCCCGTGAAGTCGTGGCCCGGCCGTGACAGCAGGAACGCGGCCTGGAGCGGAAAGACGTGCTCGCCATAGAGGTCCTGGTGCAGGCAATTGTAGTCGCCCGCGCCATATTGCAGCAGCAGCGGTGTCGGCCTGGTCTGGCCGGCTTGGTGGCAGCGCGCCAGAAATGCCGCGTGCGCGTCCGGATAGCGGCTCGCGACGCCCATTTGGGCGTTCCAGCGGTTCGCGATCGCCGCAAGGAGTGGATAGAGCGCGCCTCGCAGCGCCGCGACCTCGTCCGGCAGAGGGTAGGCGAAATATTTGTATTCGCCGCGACCATAGCCATGGCGCGCCATCACGACGCGGCTGCGAAAGAGCGCGTCCTCGCCGTAGCGCGCGGCGAGCGC
>CAWBRI010000002.1:0-366988 GCA_963791155.1 uncultured Pseudomonadota bacterium | reverse complement strand
GTGGCGGCGGCGGCCGCGGTGAGGGTGACGAAGGGGTCCATGACATCGTAGTACCGCCTCTCCAGCTCGCCGCCGCTGGGCGGCGGCGTGCGGCGCGGCACGGGGATGTGGGAGTGCTCGGCTGCCCACAGCAACTCGAAGCCCCGCTCTTCCAGCGCGACCGCCAGTTGTCCAGGCGAGATCGAGTAGTCAGTGAAGAAGATCGCGGCGCCGAATTCCATGTGGCTGTACCTTTCTCGAGGCTTCTCGCGCGCTCAACCTAATGTGCAGTGAAGAAGTGCCTCCCCACAGCACGCTCTACGGCCAACACTGAGCACGGACAAAGCAGCTTAAGGCCACGATCACTGAAGAAGAAGACCCCCATGGAGACTGGAGACAAACTCCGCCGCCGAGCATTGGCTATCGAGCGTTCGATTTCTTGGCGTTTTTGCTGCCGCCGGGCCCTGTTTGGGACGCTTCATCTTCAAAGCCGAACTAGACTTTGCTTTCCTCGGCTGAGGCGGAGTCGCGAGCATCCGCCTAACTGCCGCGTCATGGGCTGGATTGAGCATTTCAGGGGATGGCTTCGCCATGGCAGAAGAGAAGCTCAAGCAGAGAGATGGTAGGGCGGCGTTGGCCACGCTGCTCGGCGGTCAACCTCGACTGGGATGATAGCGCGGGCAACCTCCTTGGCTCGGGTGTAAATCGGCATTTCCTTGAAGGGACGGCGCTGAGGAACCAGTTGGCCATCGTCGACCGCCGCCCGCACACGTTCGCAGGCCAGCACTGTGACGTGGGCCACGGCATCCTTGTCGGTGTTTCCATAGGCGGCAAGATCTCCAAGATCTGGAATGCTCGCGACAAAGCGGCCATCGCTCTCGCGATCGATCATTGCCCAGTACCAAACTCTGTACATACGCCGCTCCTCCCTACCGAGGACGGTAACCCCATGCCTGCCAAAGTCAAAATCTAACTCACGAGGGCGATTTCTGGGGTCCGGGCCACCTACCTACCCGCTGGCGTAAATCAATCTTGCGGGCGAAAAAACCGCCTTAGCGGCGATGTCGCTTGCTAGGAATAGACATAGATCTTCAGCAGCATGCCAAGGCAACTGCCATGGAATTACCTGGCCTGGTACAGGCGGAGCAGTTCAACCGACCAACGTTGGCTGACGTCGTGCAATTGATTGCACAGAGTTTCTGAACCGGTCTGGCCATGGCTGTGCCGACCGGGCCTGTACCCTTCAGCAAACACTGGCGATTGGAACGCGGCGGTTGAGCCGATAGAGCGATGCCCTGCCGGATCGCCGACGAGGCCTGCTGGAGCCAGCCTCTCCCACTGGCGCACCTTGCGACGTTGATCGGGACGTCCGTTAACTGGTGGAGGCGCACACTCGCGCTCACCTACTAGGAGACGAGACCAATGGCTTCAGGAACGGTCAAGTGGTTTAACGCCACGAAGGGTTTTGGCTTCATTCAGCCCGACAGTGGCGGCAAGGACGTGTTCGTCCACATCAGTGCAGTTGAGCGTGCGGGACTGCAGGGCCTCAATGAAGGCCAAAAGATCAGCTACGAAGTGCAAACGGAACGCGGCAGGGAAGCAGCCGTCAATCTCAAGGTCTGACATACGTTGGATGGGCGGCTGAGGCCGCCCCTTCGTTTAAGTTCAGCAGGCGAGCAACGTGCATTCCCGGCCGAGGCGGGAAGGGCCCGCAGCAAGGTCACCACCAACCTGAAGGTTTACGACTTGCTGCTCCGCGCACAACGATCGTAGGCACGCTAGACCGCCTCGACAACCCAAGGCCGTCTTCCAGGCGCTGAGCCTGATCCGATCCACCGCGCAATCAGTCGAGGCGGATCCCGGCCTCCTTGATGATCGTTCGCCATTTGGCGATCTCGCTTGAAATGAACGCAGGCAGGCGATCGCTCGGCATCCGATCGCCCGCCACCGGTTCCGCCCCCAGCACCCGCAATTTGTCCGCGGTAGGCCCGGCCGTGAGCGCCGCCAAAGAAGCCTCGCGCAGCTTGCCCACGACCGCCGCCGGCGTGCCCTTCGGCAAGAAGAACGCCATCCAGTTGGCGACCTCGAAATCCTTCAGGCCCTGCTCCTGGGCGGTCGGAACGTCCGGCAGGCTCGACACGCGGTTGGCCGACAGGATGGCCAGCGTCTTCACAGTGCCGGCGTCGATCTGCGGCTTGATGCTCGCCACGTTGAAGCAGAAGTAGTCGATGCGGCCGGCCATCAGGTCCTGCATCGCCGGGCCGCCGCCGCGGTAAGGCACGTGCGTCGCCTTTTCCGCCCCGATCGCAGCATTGAGCAATGCACAGGCGAGATGTGTGGGTGAGCCGATGCCGGCCGAGCCGTACTGCATCTTTTCCTGGTTGACCCGAGCGTAGGCGATGAACTCCTGGAGGGTGCCGGCGGGCAGGTCTTTGCGCACCGCCAGCAACATCGACTGGTCGACCAACAGGACAACCGGCACGAAATCGGCGGCCGCGTCGTAGGCGGGCTTGTCGTACAGAGACTGGCTCTGGGCGTGGGTGCCGACGTTGCCGAGCAGGAACTGGTAGCCGTCGGGCGGCGCCTTTGCGACCCGCACAACGCCCAGCATGCCACCGCCGCCACTGACATTGTCGATCACAACCTGCTGGCCCAGCGCCGCCGCGAGGCCGGGGCCGAGCAGCCGCGCCACGGCGTCCTGCGACCCCCCGGCGGAATATGGGACGACCAGGGTCACGGTTCGCGTCGGCCAAGCCTGCGCTATCGCCGCTTCGTTACGCGCAAACGAGACGAACGCGACCACTACCAGGATGAGCCAGCGATGGGCGCGCGGTTTGCCGACGATGCGCATCATGGGCACATACCTCCTGGAGAACCGGGACGCCGACCGTTACGGCAGCCGATAGTTGGCGCAGGACGCGCTCACCTGACGATGGAACGCGCGGTTCCTATTGTCACTCAGGTAATCAGAAGCCGTGCCGTGGACCATCAACTTGACCAGCCGCCCGCCATGGCGAGCTAACTGGCTCCAGCCGCTCCGTCCGATGGGCCTTCAGCCGCGCCAGGGTGCCGTTCTCATCCCGGCCCATCAGCCGCGAGTATGGTTGGGTCCAAACGGCCAATCATGTCGTAGGCCAATTACCTTTTTGACTTCGCAGGCAGGTCCAGGACCCGTTCACGACCGACTGTGAGAGCCGAAACATGCGGGCAATGGGTGAAGGCTTCATGCCGGCCGAGTAAGACGCCTTGATAAGGTTTGCCTTCCCCGCTGGAAGGTCGGCCGACACACCCGAACTCTTGCTCTGGCGCGCCTGAAACTTGGCGGCTGTTACAGTTTGCGGCGCTGCGACTGCATTCACGGGCTTCATCACGCCACGTCGTTGAGCCTCCGTCGTGACCTCGCGCAGGAGCGTCACAAGCTCGGCATCTTCTAGGCCTTTCAAAGTCTCCGAGAGGTTCTTCGGAAGTGTAACTCTGGGGTGCTCCAAGGGATCGCTATCGGGCATCGACAGGTCGGCTCCCGGAGTAGGGTACGTCACGGTGATCAAACTATGCGAGTAGGCCGGTAAACACACGGGCCGATCCGGCTAGCGCCACATGCACCCCTGAGTTTTCCATGGGTTATCCTGTGGAAGCACCAGGCGAGAATGCCTTTTTGCGCGTGAAGACGATTTTCCGCCTCGTCGAACACCACGGACTGCGGTCCGTCGATCACCTCGTCGGTGACCTCCTCGCCGCGGTGGGCGGGCAGGCAGTGCATGAACAGCGCGTCGGGCCGCGCTTTCGCCATCAGGCGCGCGTTCACCTGAAAGGGCTTGAGCAGGTTGTGACGGCGCGTCCCTTCCTTGTCGCCCATCGACACCCAGGTATCGGTCACGACGCAATGCGCGCCCTTGACGGCGACCTCGGGATCATAGCTGAGCCGGATGTCGGCGGCCGATGACTTGACCCAATCGAGCAGCCACTGCTTCGGCGCGAGCTCGGGCGGCGTCGCGACCCGCAGCGCGAAAGCGAACCGCTGCGCCGCGTGCATCCACGAGGCCAGCACATTGTTGGCGTCGCCCGTCCAGGCCACCGTCTTGCCCTTGATGGGTCCGCGATGCTCCTCGAACGTCAGGACGTCGGCCATCACCTGGCAGGGATGCGAGCGCCGGGTCAGCCCGTTGATCACCGGCACGCTGGCGTACCGTGCGAGCTCGGTCAATGTCGTGTGGTCGAGCGTGCGGATCATGATGGCGTCGACATAGCGTGACAGCACCTGCGCGGTATCGGCGATGGTCTCGCCGCGGCCGAGCTGCATTTCCTGTCCGGTCAGCAGGATGACGTCGCCGCCGAGCTGGCGCATCGCGACGTCGAACGAGACCCGCGTGCGGGTCGACGGCTTGTCGAAGATCATCGCCAGCATGCGGCCGGCGAGCGGCTTGGCGGTGGAAGCCTTGACGGAGCGCGCGCCGCGGCCGCGCTTCTTCATGGCGCGGCTCGCCTCGATAATTCCGCGCAGCTCGCGTGGCGGAATGTCGGTCAGATCGAGGAAGTGGCGGATCGTGGGACCGCTCACCCTGCCTTCTCCTGTTCGACTTGGCGGCGCCCGGCAGCGCGCTCGATCGCGGTCGCGGCCCGGTCGATCCGGTTGACCGCCTCGGCGATCTCGGCCTCCTCGACGATGAGGGGCGGCAGCAGCCGCACCACATTGTCGCCGGCCGCGACGGTCAGAAGCTTCTCGGCCCGCAAGGCGTCGACGAATTGGCCGTTGGGAACGACCGAGCGCATGCCGATGAGCAGGCCTTCGCCGCGCACCTCGGCGATCACGCCGGGATGCCGGTCCCTCATCTCCGCCAGCCGCTGCTTGAGCAACAGCGCGATTCCGCGCAGGCGCTCGAAGAAGCCGGGCGCCAGCATGACGTCGAGCACGGCATTGCCGGCCGCCATGGCGAGCGGATTGCCGCCGAACGTAGAGCCATGCGTGCCGGCGGTCATGCCCTTGCCGGCCTCCGCGGTGGTCAGGCAAGCCCCGGTCGGGAAGCCGCCGCCGAGCGCCTTGGCGAGCGCCATGATGTCGGGCGTCACCCCGGTGTGCTGATAGGCGAACAGATCGCCGGTGCGCCCCATCCCGGTCTGCACTTCGTCGAAGACGAGCAGCAGGCCGTTCGCGTCGGCGAGCTCGCGCAGCTCGCGCAGGAACTGGTTCGATGCGACGCGCACGCCGCCCTCGCCCTGGATCGGCTCGATCAGGATTGCGGCGGTGGTCGGGCCGATGGCGCGCTTGACCGCCGCGAGGTCGCCGAACGGTACCTGGTCGAAGCCTTCGACCACCGGGCCGAAGCCGTCGAGATACTTCTTCTGGCCGCCGGCCGCGAGCGTCGCGAGCGTGCGGCCATGGAAAGCGCCCTCGAACGTGACGATGCGGACGCGCTCGGGTGCGCCGTTGACCGCATGGAACTTGCGTGCGGTCTTGATCGCGCACTCCATCGCCTCGGCGCCCGAATTCGCGAAGAACACGTAATCGGCGAAGCTCGCCGCGCACAGCCGGTCGGCCAGCCGCTCGCTTTCCGGAATGCGGAACAGGTTGGAGACGTGCAGCACCTTGGCGGCCTGTGCGGCCACCGCCTCCACGAGGCGCGGATGCGCGTGGCCGAGCGCGTTCACGGCGACTCCCGACGTGAAGTCGAGATAGCGTTCGCCCGTGGTCGCGATCAGCCAGGCGCCTTCGCCCCGCTCGAAGGCGAGGTCGACGCGCGCGAAGGTCGGCATGAGGTGCGACGTCACGGTCTGGCCCCTATTTCGTGCCGCAATGGTGCCGAAATGAAATGTGCCGCCTTCCCGGGGCGGCACATCGCAACATTCTATTGCGGCCCCGCGGACTGTCAACACGGTGATTTTGATCGCATTCATGAGCGGTTGCGATCGATCGGCGCCACGGGATGCCGCTGCGGCAATCCAACTGAGGAACATGTGGAAGCCGATGGTGCCGACTCTTGCGCGGGAGTCGCGCCATATAGTAGGTTAATAGTCGTGAGGCACGATATCTCGTGCGGCGGACTGTTTCCTGAGTTTTGTCTGTGGTCGGAGCGTAACCAACGGCGACTTTGCGTTGCCGGAGGAGAGAGACGGATTCTGTCGGGGTTGTCTGCCCCCCGGCACGGTCGGAACAGGGACAAAAACAATGATGTGGACCGACGAACGGGTGGAGCTCCTGAAGAAGCTGTGGACCGACGGGCTTTCCGCCAGCCAGATCGCGGCCGAGCTCGGCGGCATCACCCGCAACGCCGTGATCGGCAAGGTGCATCGGCTGGGGCTTTCCGGGCGGGCGAAGAGTCCGTCCTCCACCGCGCCGCGACCGCGCAAGCCGCGGGCTTCCGGGCATATGATGCGGCTGGCGCGTCCCGCGATGCGGGGCAATACGGCGCTCGCGCCGATGTATGAGGCCGATGTCGATTCCGAGCCCGAGCTGATCGAAAACATCATCCCGCTCGGGCAGCGCTGCACATTGCTCGAGCTGAACGAGAGCAAGTGCCGCTGGCCGATCGGCGACCCCGGGACGGCGGAG
Organism: uncultured Pseudomonadota bacterium; assembly: GCA_963791155.1. GTDB lineage: Bacteria > Pseudomonadota > Alphaproteobacteria > Rhizobiales > Xanthobacteraceae > JAVDCA01. Next base: position 360,462 of record CAWBRI010000002.1, on the reverse strand, counting down.
TTCTTCTTCTGCGGCGGCGCGCCGCTCGATGGCGCGCCCTATTGCGCGTATCATTCGCGGGTCGCCTACCAGCCGCCCGCGGCCCGCCGCGACCGGCGCAACGTGCGGGGCTGATACCTTTCCCTCGAAATCGTTGACGGTTGGTATTCAAGCCGACTTGCCGAACCGGTCGTTGAGCGCGTAGCCGGCGCCGCGTACGGTGCGGATCGGGTCGGGCAGGCGGCCGCGGTTGAGCGCCTTGCGCAGGCGGCCGACATGGACGTCGACGGTGCGCTCGTCGATGTAGACCTCGCGGCCCCAGACCTGGTCGAGGAGCTGTTCGCGCGAGAACACGCGGCCGGGATTTTCCAGCAGGAATTCGAGCAGACGGAACTCGGTCGGTCCGAGCGGCACCTCGTGGCCCGAGCGCGACACGCGCTTGGTGTCGCGGTCGAGCTCGATGTCGCCGGCCGCGAGCGTGGCCGCGACCCGCTCGGGCTTCGATCGGCGCAGCAGCGCGCGGATGCGGGCGAGCAGCTCCGGTACCGAGAACGGCTTGACGATGTAGTCGTCGGCGCCGGTCGCTAGCCCGCGGATGCGCTCGCCCTCCTCGCCGCGCGCGGTGAGCATGATGATGGGCAGCCGGCGCGTCTCCGGCTTCGCCCGCAGGCGCCGGACGAGCTCGATGCCGGAGAGCCCGGGCAGCATCCAGTCGATCACCGCGAGGTCCGGCGGGGTTTCCTTGAGGCGCAGCTCGGCCTCGTCTCCGCGGCCGGAGGCATCGACCGCATAGCCCTCGGATTCGAGATTGTAGCGCAGGAGAAGCGTTAGCGGCTCCTCGTCCTCGACGATCAGGATGCGGGCGGACATGCGGTGCGACCTTCTTTCCTTAATTCCGGAACGGAACGTTGGTCACGGCGGTGGTGTCGCCCTTGGGGCGCTCCTCCGCGATCGTGTGTCCTTCGACCATGTAATAGACCGTCTCGGCGATGTTGGTGGCGTGATCACCCATGCGCTCGATGTTCTTGGCGCAGAACAGCAGATGGATGCAGTAGCTGATGTCGCGCGGGTCTTCCATCATGTAGGTCAGGAGCTCGCGGAACAGCGAATTGTTGACCGCGTCCACCTCCTCGTCGCTGCGCCACACCGCCATGGCTTCCGTCGCGTCGCGGCGCGCGAAGCTGTCGAGGACGTCCTTGATCTGGGTGAGCACGAGGTCGGTCATGTGCTCGACGCCGCGCAACACCTGCTGCGGCCGGAAGTCGCCTTCGAGCGCGCCCACGCGTTTGGCGATGTTCTTGGCGAGATCGCCGATGCGCTCGAGATCGTTCGACACGCGGAGCGCGCCGACGATCTCGCGCAGGTCGACCGCCATCGGCTGACGCCGCGCGATGGTGAGGATCGCCTTTTCCTCGATTTCGCGCTGCAGGGCATCGATCTTGGCGTCGTCGGCGACGACGCGCTCGGCGAGCGCGAGGTCGCGCCTGTCGAGCGCCTCGAACGCGTCCCCGATCTGCTTTTCCGCCAGGCCGCCCATCTCGGTGACGACCCGGACGAGATCCTGCAGGTCGGCGTCGAAGGCCTTGATCGTGTGTTCCGTCATCGTCATCTCGAGGTCCTCGCATCCCTGCGCCGGCGGTCCGTTCCGCCTAAGTCGATCCGCGCAGGTCGGATCGATGTCATCCGAAGCGGCCGGTGATGTAGTCCTGGGTGCGCCGGTCGGTCGGGGTGGTGAACATCTTGCTGGTGTTGCCGTATTCCACCAGCTCGCCGAGATACATGAACGCGGTGAAGTCGGAGCAGCGCGCGGCCTGCTGCATGTTGTGGGTCACGATCGCGATCGTGTAGTCGTCCTTGAGCTCGTCGATCAGCTCCTCGATCTTGGCCGTAGAGATCGGATCGAGCGCCGAGCATGGCTCGTCGAGCAGGATCACCTCGGGCTTGACCGCAACGGTGCGTGCGATGCACAGGCGCTGCTGCTGGCCGCCCGACAGGCTCAGGCCGTTGGCGCCGAGCTTGTCTTTGACCTCGTCCCACAGCGCGGCGCGGCGCAGCGCCTGCTCGACCCGCGTGTCGAGATCCGCCTTGCCGGCGCGTTCGTAGAGCCGCACCCCGAAGGCGATGTTCTCGTAGATCGACATCGGAAACGGGGTCGGCTTCTGGAACACCATGCCGACGCGCGCGCGCAGGAGATTGAGATCCTGCCCGGGCGCCAGGATGTTCTTGCCGTCCAGCAGGACCTCGCCCTCGGCGCGCTGGTTCGGGTAGAGATCGTACACGCGGTTGAGGATGCGCAGCAGCGTCGACTTCCCGCAACCGGAGGGCCCGATAAAAGCGGTGACCCTTTTGGCGTAAAGCGAAACGTTGATGTCCTTCAGGGCGCGGTTGCCGCCGTAATAGAAATTGAGATTGCGTAAAGTGACCTTTTCTTCCATCGCGCCCGTCTGGCTCGCCGCATGGGTGACGACGGGAACCGGGCTCGGGCCTTCAACCGTGGCCATGCTCATGCTCATGACATTTTCCTCGAGGCCGCAAGCATACGCGCGATGATGCTGAGTGTGAGCACCGCCATGGTGATAATCAGCGCGCCGGTCCAGGCGAGCTTCTGCCAGTCGTGATAGGGGCTGAGCGCGAACTGGAAGATGACCGCCGGCAGGCTCGCCATGGGGGCATTGAGGTTGGTGCTGAAGAACTGGTTATTGAGCGCGGTGAACAGGATCGGGGCGGTCTCGCCGCTGATGCGGGCGACCGCGAGCAGGATGCCGGTGATGATGCCGGCGCGCGCCGCGCGGTAGGAGACCTTGCCGATCACATAGGCGAGCGGCATGCCGAGCGCGGTCGCGGCCTCGCGCAGCTCCTTGGGAACCAGCGACAGCATGTCCTCGGTGGTGCGCACCACGACCGGTATCACCAGGACGGCGAGCGCGACCGCGCCCGCGATGCCGGAAAAGTGGCCCATCGGCGCGACCATCACCTCGTAGATGAACAGTCCGACGACGATCGACGGCGCGCTCAGCAGGATGTCGTTGATGAAGCGGACCACATGGGCGAGGTTGCGAGTAGCGGCCGTACTCGGCCATGTAGGTGCCGGCCAGAATGCCGACCGGCGTGCCGATCGCCACGGCGATCGCCGTCATGATCAGGCTGCCCATAATGGGATTGAGCAGGCCGCCGTCGGCTCCCGGTGGCGGCGTCATTTCGGTGAACACCTTGAGGGAGAGCCCGCTTGCGCCTTCGAACAACAGCGTACCGAGGATGAGTGCGAGCCAGCCCAGCCCGATGCCGGTCGCGGCGAACGACAGCACCATGACGATACGATTGCGCAGCCGCCGGCGCGCATAGAGATCCATCATGGGGCTCACCCGATCCGCCGCTCGATCCGCGCCAGCAGGTAGCGGGCGGCGGCGAGGACGATGAAGGTAATCACGAACAGGAGAAACCCGAGTGCGATCAGCGAGGACGTGTAGAGATCGCCGACCGCTTCGGTGAATTCGTTGGCAATGGTGGCCGAGATGGTGGTGCCGGGCGCAATCAGCGAGGAGGACACCCGGTGCGCATTTCCGATCACGAAGGTCACCGCCATGGTCTCGCCGAGCGCACGACCGAGGCCGAGCATCACCCCGCCGATCACGCCGACCCGGGTATAGGGCAGCACCACGTAGCGGACCACTTCCCACGTCGTGCAGCCGAGCCCATAGGCCGCCTCCTTGAGCACCGGCGGCACCGCCTCGAACACGTCGCGCGACACCGAGGTGATGAAGGGGAGCACCATGATGGCGAGGATCAGGCCGGCCGTGAGGACGCCGATGCCGTAGGGGGGGCCGGCGAACAGGTTGGAGAGGATGGGGACGTCCGCGAACACACTGATCAGGGCGGGCTGCACGTGTTGCTGCAGGAATGGCGCGAACACGAACAGCCCCCAGATGCCGTAGATGATGCTCGGGATGCCGGCGAGCAGCTCGATCGCGATGCCGATCGGCCGACGCAGCCACAGCGGGCACAGCTCGGTGAGAAAAAGCGTGATCAGGAGGCCGAGCGGCACCGCGATCGCCATCGCGATGAACGAGGTGACGATGGTGCCGTAGATCGGGGCGAGCGCGCCGAATTTCTCGGTGACCGGGTTCCAGCTTTCCTGGATCAGGAAGTTCCAACCGAAGGTACGAAACGCCGGCAGGGCGCCTTCGAACAGCGAAAAGATGACACCGCTGAGGATCACGAGGACGCCGATCGCGGCCGCACGGGTGACGTGATGGAAGGTGGCGTCGGTGAGTCGCAGCCTGACCAAAGTTTTCGCACGCGACGCGGCGGCGGGTTCCGCCAACAGGGCACCTTGAAACGCGACGTCGACCACGGATCGCCTCCCGGGTGATTGCATGCCGGCTCTCCGTCCTGGGAACGAGTCAGTGAGCCGACTAGACCGGCCTCGCGGCCGCAGAACAAGCCGTTTTTGCGGCATCAGGGCGTGATTTTATTTGGCGCAGGAGAACCGAAAAGGCGCCTTGCGACGCCTTTTCGTTCGAACCGGAGGTCAGTTGGAAAGCGCGTAGATCGGCTTGCCAGCGGCGTCCTTGATCTCGCTCGCCCATACCTTCTTGATCGCGGTCACCACTTTGGCCGGCATCGGCACATAGTCGAGGTCTTCGGCCATCTTCCCGCCTTTGGCATAAGCCCAGTCGAAAAACTTCAGGGCTTCGCCGGCAGCTGCCGGTTCCGGCGGCTGCTTGTGGATGAGGATGAAGGTCGCGCCGGCGATCGGCCATGATTCCGGCGCCGGTCTGGTCCGTCAGGATGACATAGAAGCCCTCGGCCTTCTCCCAATCCGCGTGGGCGGCGGCGGCCTGGAATGCCGCAGCGTTCGGCGCGACGGTCTTGCCGTCCTTGTTGATCATGTTGACGGACGTGAGCTTGTTCTGCTTGGCATAGGCGTACTCGACGTAACCGATCGCGCCCTTGGTCTGGGAGACGTTTTGGGCAACGCCTTCGTTGCCTTTGGCGCCGATGCCGACCGGCCATTCGACCGACGTGTTTGCGCCCACCTTCGACTTCCAGTCGGCGCTTACCTTGGTCAGATAGTCCGTCCAGATGAAGGTCGTGCCCGATCCGTCCGAGCGGTGGACGACGACGATGGCCTGCGACGGTAGCTTGGCCGACGGATTGAGCTTTTGGATCGCCGGGTCATTCCAGGTCTTGATCTCGCCAAGGAAGATTTTTGCAAGCGTCGTTCCGTCGAGCTTGAGATCGCCCGGTTTGATGCCGTCGAGGTTCACGACCGGAATGTCGCCGCCGATCACCGTCGGGAACTGGATCAGGCCGCCCTTCTTGAGCTCCTCCGCCTTGAGCGGCATGTCGGAAGCGCCGAAGGTGACGGTCTTGGCCTGGATCTGCTTGATGCCGCCGCCCGAGCCGATCGACTGATAGTTCAGGCCCACGCCGGTATCCTTCTTATAGGTGTCCGCCCACTTGGCGTAGATCGGGTACGGGAAGGTGGCGCCGGCGCCCGAGATATCGGCGGCGACGGCGGCAATCGTCGAGGCCGCGGCGAGCGTGCCGACGGCGGCAGCAATCTTGAGAAGTTTCAAGGGATCTCTCCATGTTGAGCGGCCGCGAATGCGAGGCCATGCGAGTCGAAGACCCACGGCAAGCTTCCCGGCTGTGTTGGCGTGCGATCGGGGTTTTGGCACTGACGCCCTTCGAGCAGCGGGTCGTTTCGCGTCGCTGTCTCGAAGACGAGGGCAGTCCTACGCCATCCATGTCGCGGTTTTATGTGATTTCGATGACAGTTGGATGACAGCGTAACGCATTGCCATCACGATGGTTTTGACCGTTCTGGGAAGGCGATACCGCCCGCGCCGAGGCGATCGAACAGGTGCGCCGCGCTGGGCTTCAAACAAAACCAAGCGGGCGCCGATCGCGCCGACACCGCATCGTCGGTCCTGACCCGATATATCCACTGAAACGAACATTTGCGCCGCAAGGCTGCCGATGGCGGCAGCCTTGCGGCGCGAGCCGCTAGCCCTTCACGTCGAGCAATTCGACATCGAAGATCAACGTGGCATTGGGCGGTATGACGCCGCCGGCGCCGCGCGCCCCATAGCCGAGCTCGGGCGGGATGATGAGCGTGCGTTTGCCGCCGACCTTCATCGAGGCGACACCCTCGTCCCAGCCGCCGATGACCCTGTGCTGGCCGACCGGAAACTCGAACGGCTGGCCGCGGTCGACCGAGCTGTCGAACTTCTTGCCCTTGGCGCCGTCCTGATAGAGCCAGCCCGTGTAGTGCACGACGCAGATCTGCCCCGGCCTGGGCGTGGCGCCGGTGCCGACCTTGCTGTCCGTGATCTGCAAGCCTGAGGGTGTGGTCACGACTTTTCCTGGGGCCTGCGCCGTTGCGGGTGGAGCGGCGGCGAACCCGATCGCCGACGCCATGACGAACGCGAATGCCATCCTGACCCTGGCACGTGGGAAAGCTCGCATATTATCACTCCTTGGAATTGATCGCATGAGCGCGGGCCGACTGTCTAGCCCATCCGTTCGGCCGCTCCCATGGCTTTCTCAACGGGCTGGTTTTGTTCTTTGGACCCCGCGACACCCGCTATCCACGCTGATCGAGCGGGAGCCGCACCGTGAAGGTCGCGCCCTTGCCGGGCGCGCTTTCGATCGTCGAGCCGGCCGCGATGGCGGTGAAGGATATGCTTGACGAGCGACAGCCCGAGGCCGGTGCCGCCCTGCGCCCGGCTTTCGGTCACGTCGACCCGATAGAACCGTTCGGTCAGCCGCGGCAGATGCTCGGGCGCGATGCCCGGTCCATAGTCGCGCACCGCGACCACGGCCTCGCCGTCGCCGGCCGGTTCGCGTGCGATCGAGATGTCCACCCGTCTTGCCCGCGGCGCCGTATTTCAACGCATTCTCGATCAGGTTCTCGAACACCCGGATCAGCTCGTCGCGGTCGGCGCGCACGGCGAGCGGCTCCGGCGGCATGTCGATCCCGACCTCGACGCCGCGGTCGCGCGCGAGCGTCTGCAGCCCGTCCGCGACCTGCCGCACGAGCGCGGCGAGATCGACCTGCTGCTCGGGCCGCACATGCGCCTTGAGCTCGATGCGTGACAGCGACAGCAGGTCGTCGATCAGGCGCGCCATGCGGTTCGCCTGCGCCTTCATGATGTCGAGGAAACGCTCGCGCGCTTCCGGATCGTTGCGCGCGGGGCCCTGCAGCGTCTCGATGAAGCCGGAGAGCGATGCGAGCGGCGTGCGCAGCTCGTGGCTCGCATTGGCGACGAAATCGGCGCGCATTTCCTCAACGCGCTTGAGCGGGGTGAGATCGTGCAACGTCACTAGCACCAGCTCGCGCCGGCCGGCGATGGCCTCCGCGAGCGCGACCGGCACGATGAAGGCCTCCGACCAGCGTTCGGCCGGCACCTTCTCGAAAAACTCGACGCGGTGGGTTTCGCCGGTCTCCGCCGCGTGGCGCACGGCTTCGATGATGTCCGGAATACGCAAGGCGAACGACAGCGGGGCGCCGCGCGTAAGCGCCGGCGCGATCGCGCGCGCCGACGCGTTCGATCCGACCACGATTCCGCGGCGGTCGAGCGCGATGACCGCATCGGGAAGGCCGGAAACGACCGCTTCCACCAACCAGTCGGCGGCGAGCGGCTTGCCTTCATGCGACGGCAGGGCGGCGACGTGGTCCTCCGCGGTGGTGAAGTCGATCAGCGATGCGGCCGCGACGATCAGGAATCCGATCGAAGCCTGCACCCACGACAAGATGTCCATGACGTCGAGCGCCAGAAAGACGAGCGCGGTCGCCGCCAGGACGTATCGCGCACGCTTGAGCCGATCGGGCCAGGAAACCGGCCCGTCATATGTTCGCCGCTGGTCTTCGAGCGTCATGAATGCGGTCCGCCGGCATCTCGTTCGCCCACTTAACCCGCGCGCGGGCCCGGCGCCAATACGCAGTCCGGCCGGCACGTGCTCACAGGGTATCGACCGTGTCGCGCGTTCGGCGGCTGCCGGCTGGCTCTCCGGTCGGCGGCGCCACGGGGGCAGGGGCCGTCAGGGCGCGGCGCGCCCGTACGCTCAACCATATTTCGCGCCCGCCCAGGATCGCGAGCGAGAGCGCGAACGGCGTGATGTAGTAGAGCACGCGGAACAGCAGCAGCCCGGCCAGCAGATCCTCCTTGTCGTATTGCCACAAGCGCGACCAGCATCGCGGCGTCGAACACCCCGAGGCCGCCGGGCGAGTGGCTGGCGAAGCCGAGCAAGGTGGCGGCGACGAAGATCACCGCTAGCACGATGAAGCCGATATAGGGCTCGTCCGGCACCAGCATGTACATGGCGGCGGCGCAGCAGGCGAGATCGACGATGCCGATGACGATCTGCAGCAGCGTGAGCGGCCCGTTCGGCAGCGCCACTTCCCAGTTCTGCCGGCCGATCACGCGCGGCGTTCGCCACACCCACCCCACATAGGCGACCAGCACGGCGAGCACGACGAGCGCGGCCGTGCGGTTGAACCATGGCGGCAGCTGGTCGATCGCGGAGCCGGCCGCGGGCGCGTAGCATATGCCGAGGCCGAGCACGGCCGCATTGCCGAGCCAGAACGTCAATCCGGCGATGAAGCAGAGCTTCGCGACCTCGATCGCCGGCAAGCCGTGGGCCGAGTAGATGCGGTAGCGCACCGCCCCTCCGGTGAAGACGCTCGCCCCGACATTGTGGCCTATCGCATAGCTGGTGAAGGCGGCGAGCGCCGCGACCCGATAGGGTACATCCTTGCGGCCGATGGTACGCAACGCGAACAGGTCATAGAAGGTCAGCGTGAAATAGGCGGCAGCCACGAAGCCCGCGGCGATTGCAACGTCGCGCGGCTCGGTCGACGTGATCGCGTCGAGGACCTCGTTGAAATCGATGCCGCGCAGATTGTGGTAGAGCACGAAGGCGGCCGCCGTGATGATGGCGACGCTGAGGCAGGCGCCGAGCCAACCCCACCCGAACCTCTCATCGAAACGCCGCACCGCCGCGGCAACACGGGCATACATCGCTGGCTCCAGGTCCTCATGCTCGAGGCCGCAAATCGCATAATCGCAGGTCCGGGCGCCATCGGCCCGCCGGACGCCCGTCGTGGAGTAACAGAACTTCCGAGCCAACGCGAGACGCGTGCCTTGGAGGCGCCGCGACCTGCCGGCGGGCCGTCGGATCAGCCGGCCGTGAGCCGGAAAAGTCGCAGCTGTGCGGGTGGCGTGCGCCCCGCCGCCTGGTCGTGGAGGCTGCCCGGCCGGCCCGCATATGCTAGATTGCGTCGAACATCGGCGGCCGCCCACGGGGCTGCCGCGCCACGGAGGACAGCATGACGGAGCAGGACCATTCGCCGGCACGGCGCGACGTGATCAAGACCGCGGGTATCGGATTTGGGGCCGGCCTTGTCGCCAGCCTCCTGCCGGCGGCCGCCCGCGCGCAGACCACCGGCGCCGCCACGGCAGGCGTCTGGAGCAGCGAATACTGGGCCAAGAAGGGCGCGGTCGACCTCAACCTGTTCCGCAAGCGGCTCGGGTCCCCGCAGCCCGGCGAGGCGCCGCGTCCGGTGCTGTTCCTGGTCCACGGCTCGTCCAACTCGGCGCGCACCAGCTACGACCTCGCGGTGCCGGGCAAGGGCGAATATTCGCTGATGAACGTGTTCGCGGGCTACGGGTTCGACGTCTGGACCATGGACCACGAGGGCTACGGAAAATCCTCGCGCACGGCCGGCAACTCCGACATCGCAAGCGGAGTCGAGGACCTGAAGGCGGCGACCGACGTCGTGGCGCGCGAGACCGGCCGCCAGAAGATGCATTTCTTCGGCACCTCTTCGGGCGCGATCCGCGCCGGCGCCTTCGCGGCGGCGCGGCCGGACCGGGTCGATCGCCTGGTGCTGTCGGCCTTCACCTACAAGGGCAAGGATTCGCCAACGCTGGCCAAGCGCGCCGAGAGGCTCGAATACTATCGCACCCACAACACGCGGTTGCGCGACCGCGCCATGATTCACTCGATCTTCACGCGCGATGCCCTCGCCTCGAGCTATGATCCGGCGGTCGCCGACGCGCTTGCCGACGAGGAGCTCAAATACGGCGACCAGGTGCCGACCGGCACCTACCTCGACATGACCGCGAACCTGCCGCTGGTCGATCCCAAGAAGGTGACCTGCCCGGTCATGCTGGTGCGCGGCGATCACGACGGCATCGCGTCGACCGACGACCTGCTCGACTTCTACCGCCAGCTGCCGACCGGCGACCGCCAGTTCATCATCCTGCCGAACACCGCGCACAGCATCGTGTTCAGCAATACCCGCGAGATGCTCTGGCACGTCATGCGCAGCTTCCTCGCGCTCCCGACCTCCGCCGCGACGTAAGACCTTCTCTCCGCCGGCGGGCGGGGCGCCGCAATCTTGATGACTTCGGACGTGATCTTGTCCGAAAAGTCCCGCCATTCTTGCTGCGTCATCGCCCGCGCAATCCGCCGTAGCTCTACGAGCGAAGGCGGATGCGCGGGCAATGACGCAGTAGGGCTAAGCCGGTTGTCGCTCCATTTCCTCGCCGACCGTGATCGGATGCGCCATGGTGTCGTGCAGGGCCTGCGTGTCGAGCTCGCCCTCCCACCGGCTGATCACGATGGTGGCGACGCCGTTGCCGATCAGGTTGGTCAGCGCCCGGCATTCGCTCATGAACTTGTCGATGCCGAGCAGGATCGCGAGCGACTGGATCGGAATGTCCGGGATGATGGAGAGCGTCGCCGCGAGCGTCACGAAGCCGGCGCCGGTGACGCCGGAGGCGCCCTTCGAGGTGAGCATCGCGATCGCCAGGATGCCGAGCTCCTGGGTGAAGGTGAGCGGCGTGTTGGTGGCCTGCGCCAGAAACAATGTCGCCAGCGTCATGTAGATGTTGGTGCCGTCGAGATTGAAGCTGTAGCCGGTCGGCACCACCAGGCCGACGACCGATTTCGATGCGCCGAGATGCTCCATCTTCTGCATCAGGTGCGGCAGCACGGTTTCCGACGAGCTGGTGCCGAGCACGATCAGGAGCTCGTCCTTGATGTAGGCGATGAAGCGCAAGATCGAGAAGCCGGCCAGGTAGGCGATCGTCGCCGAGCACCAAGAGCACGAACAGCGATGCTGGTGAGATAGAAGGTCGCGACCAGGGCCCTGAGGTTCCACAGCGCGTCGAGGCCATAGCGCCCCGATCGTGAATGCCATGGCGCCGAACGCGCCGATCGGCGCGGCCTGCACGACGATGCGGATGATGCCGAAGAACACCCGCGCCGCCGCGTCGATCGCCGCGCGTCACCTTCTGGCCGACGCTCGCCCATGAGCGCGATCGCGAAGCCGGACAGGATCGAGACCAGCAGCACCTGCAGCAGATCGCCGCGCGCGAGCGCGCCGAAGATAGGAATCGGGAATGATCGCCGAGCAGGTGGGCGACGATGCCCTCCTCCTTGGCCTGCGTGACGTAGGTCGCGACCGCCTTGGGATCGAGCGTCGCGGGATCGATGTTGAAGCCGTTGCCGGGCTGCAGTATCTCGCCGACCAGGAGGCCGATCGCGAGCGCGAGCGTCGACACCGCCTCGAAATAGAACAGCGTCTTGATGCCGACGCGGCCGACCTTCTTGAGATCGCCCATCGAGGCGATGCCGTGCACGACGGTGCAGAAGATCACCGGCGCGATCATCATCTTGATCAGCGCGATGAAGCCGTCGCCGAGCGGCTTGAGCTGCCTGCCGAGGTTCGGATCGAGATACCCGACGAGGATGCCGAGCGCGATCGCGATCAGCACCTGGACGTAGAGGACCGTGTACCAGGGATGACGGGCAGGGCGTGCCAAAACCGGACGGCGAGCGAGACCTTCCATCTGCGTCTCCCTTGTGCCCGGCGGACGGGCTCTCTTTGGTTCGGGACAGCATGCCGTCGTTGCGGCCGCTTCGGTGTCGATCGACTTCATCACAGTCTGCCGTCCCGGTCCAATGTCGGTTTCGGGCCGGGGCTGAGGCTCATCCCGTCGCCGCGAAGAATTCGCGCAGCTCGCGGTAGGTTTCCTCGGGCGCCTCCTCGCGAGAGGTAATGGCCGCAGGGCAGCGCCTTGGCGCCGCGGATGTCGGCCGCGTAGCGCGTCCAGATCTCGGCCGGCTTGTGGTTGCGCCCGACCCCGCCGGTCGCGCCCCACAAGAGCAGCACCGGGCAGGCGATCTTGCGGCCGGCGGCGAAATCCGCGCGTGTCCATGTCGAGATCGACCCCGAAGGTCGCGCGGTAGTCCTCGCACATGGCGTGGATGGTCGCGGGATTGCGGAAGCAGCGCATATATTCGGCGAGCGCATCCTTGCCGAAGAAGCTCAGGCCCTGCTTGGTCTTGGCGAGCTTCTTCTGGATGATAGAAGTCGGGATCGGCGCCCATCAGCCGCTCCGGCAGGTCGTAAGGCTGGATCATGAAGAACCAGTGCCAGGAGAACGTTCCCCACTCGCGCGTCACGTTGTTGAGCAGATGATGCTGCGGGATGATGTCGAGGATCGCGGCGCGCTCGACCTTGTCGGGATGATCGAGGCACATGCGATGCAGCACGCGCGCGCCGCGGTCGTGGCCGGCCGCCATGAAGCGCTCGAAGCCGAGCGCTGCCATCACCTCGACCTGGTCCTGCGCCATGGCGCGGAACGAATAGCCCGCGTGGTCGTCGCCGCCGGGCGGCTTCTCCGAGTTGCCGTAGCCGCGCAGGTCGGTCGCCACCACGGTGAACTCCTGCGCGAGCCGCGGCGCGAACTTGTGCCACGACAGATGCGTGAACGGATTGCCGTGCATCAGCAGCACGCGGCGGGCCGCTGCCGCCATGCACCGTGACGATGCGCGCCCCGGAGGTCTTGATCTCGGTGCGGGTGAAGCCTTCCATCATTGGAACATCCTCCCGGGCCGCACGATGAACACCCGCACTGCGCCGAGCTCACGCGATGGGCGCAGGCTCGGCCGGGAACGTCGCGTGCCGCTTAAGTGTCAAAAGGATCCGCTCAATCCGCGGTCGCGCCGCTCGCCTTGATCGGCGCCGCCCACTTCTCGATCTCGCTCTTGACGAACTTGCCGAGATATTGCGGCGTGGCGCGGTCGTCCGACACGATCGTGGCGCCGAGCCCCTCCAGACGCTCCTTGACGGCCGGCGTCTTCATCGCCTGCGAGCGCGGCGTCGTGCAGCTTCTTGACGATCGCGTCGGGCGTGCCCTTCGGCAGGAAGATCGCGTTCCACGTATAGGCCTCGACGTTGGGCACGCCCTGCTCGGCCGCGGTCGGCAGATTGGGCAGCGCCGGCGAGCGCTGCTTGGTCAGGATCGCGATCGCCTTGACGGTGCCGCCGTCGATCTGCGGCTTGGCGGTGGTGATGATCTCGCACAGGATAGTCGATGCGTCCGCCCTGCAGGTCCTGCATCGCCGGGCCGGTGCCGCGATAGGGCACATGCGTGATGTTGGTACGCCGATGGCCGTATTGAGCACCACGCAGCCGAGATGCGTCGCCGAGCCGGTGCCGGCCGAGCCGAACGTCATCTTGTCCTGGTTCTTCTTGGTGTAGTCGACGAATTCCTTGAGGTTGCTGGCCGGCAGATCCTTGCGCGCGATCAGCACGATCGGCACCTCGGCGATCAGCGCGACCGGCGTGAAGTCCGTCGCCGCGTTGTAGAGCGGCTTCTTGTAGAGCGTCTGGCCCTGGGCATGGGTGCCGACGGTGCCGAGCACGAAGGTGTAGCCGTCGGGCGGCGATTGGGCGACGCGGGCCGAGCCGGTCATGCCGCCGGCGCCGCCGACGTTCTCGATCACGACCTGCTGGCCGAGCATTTCGCTCATGCGCGGCGCCGACGACGCGGCCGAGCACGTCGGTCGGGCCGCCGGCCGCGAACGGGATGATCATGGTGATCGGTCGATTGGGATAAGTCCTGCGCGGCTGCCGGCGCCACGACAGTCACGAAAGCGGCCAACGCCGCGCCCAACAGCAATCTTCGCATGAACTTCTCCCGTTTCCTGGCTTTTGCCCGAACCATTGGGCCATGCCGGGAGGGCGGTCAAGCCGCGGCTTGCCGCGCTGCGGCAGCCGCGTATGAGCGGCTTGTGCCCACGGAGAGATCCGCCATGTCCTCGACCCGCGTCGCCATTGCCGGTCTCGGCGCCATCGGCCGCGCGCTGGCGCGCCGGCTCGCCGAAGGCGTGCCGGGCTGACCCTCGCCTGCGTGGCGGCGCGCGACCGGGCGAAGGCGCAGGCCTGGCTCGACGAGAAGGGCATCGTCCTGCCCGCTGGTCGAGCTCGACGACATTCCCGCAATACGCCGATCTCGCGGTCGAATGCGCGCCGGCGGCCGCTCTCGAGGATATCTGCCGGCCGATGCTCACGGCCGGCAAGCGCGTCATGGTGCTGAGCGCGGGCGCGCTGCTGCCGCGGCCCGCATCTGATCGAGCTCGCCAAACTCAATGGCGGACAGATCATCGTGCCGACCGGCGCGCTTCTCGGGCTCGACGCGGTGTCGGCCGCCGCCGAAGGGACCATTCATTCGGTGCGCATGATCACGCGCAAGCCGCCGGACGGCCTCGTCGGGCGCGCCCTATCTGGTGAAGAACAACATCTCGGTCGAGGGTCTGAATACCGCGAAGTGCGTCTTCGCCGGCACGGCGCGCGAGGCCGCGGCCGGCTTTCCGGCGAACGTCAACGTGGTCGCGGCGCTCTCGCTCGCCGGCATCGGGCCGGACCGCACCACCATCGAGATCTGGGCCGACCCGGCGGTCAGCCGCAACTGCCACAGCATCGAGGTCGATGCGGATTCCGCCCGTTTCTCGCTCTCGATCGAGAACATCCCGTCGGAAAACCCGAAGACCGGCCGGATCACCGCGCTGTCGGTGCTCGCGGCGTTGCGCAAGCTCCACGCGCCGCTGCGGGTGGGAACTTAAGCCCGCGAAGAGCCACGAGGGAGCAGCGAACCGCTGAGCCACGAGTGGCGATTCACAATTCGCCCTTCGCCCGTTCTCAATCCTTCGCCCGCTCCACATAGGAGCCGTCGGCGGTCATCACCACGATACGGGTTCCGGTCGACGATGTGGGGCGGCACGTTGGTCCGCACGCCGTTCGACAGCACCGCCGGCTTATACGAGGAGGCGGCGGTCTGGCCCTTCATGGCCGGCTCGGTCTCGACCACTTCCAGGATCGCCTTTTGCGGCAGATCGATCGAGACCGGCATTCCGTCGTGGATCGCCAGCATCACCTTCATCTCGGGCTGCAGATAGACGGACTGATCGCCGATGAGATCCGCCGGCAACGTGACCTGGTCGTAGTTCTCCATGTTCATGAAATGGAAGCCGTCGCCATCCTGGTAGAGGAACTGGAACTCGCGGTCCTCCACATGGGCGCGCTCGACCTGCTCGGTGGTCTTGTAGCGCTGGGCGGTCTTCACGCCGTCGCTGATCCGGCGCATGTCGACCTGCGTGGTCGGCGTGCCCTTGCCCGGGTGAAAGTTTTCCGCGTTGAGAACGACGTAGAGCTTGCCGTCGATGTCGACGATATTACCCTTGCGAAGCGAGCTGGCGATGACTTTCACTGGATCTTCCTTGATTGAGATACGGCCGAGCGGTCCTCGTCACGGTTGCGCGAAGCGCATGCTGGCCTCATACGTGGCCGGCAACATACTGATTGTGCGCCGCTTTGCCAGTATTTTTCGCGACCTTGTCGGTCCGCCCCGGATGCCCTGAATGCCGGCTGCCTCGCCCTGGTGGGCCCCCCATGTCCATGCCGACCGTCGGCCGTTCCTCGCTCGGCGCGCGCCCGGGTCACGGCGGCGCTGCGGGCGTTCTTCGCGGCGCGCGACTTCATCGAGGTCGAGGCCGCTATCCTGCAGGTCTCGCCCGGCAACGAGGCCCATCTCCACGCCTTCGCGACCGAACTGGTGACGCCCGCCGCGCAGCGTTCACGCCTCTATCTCCATACCTCGCCCGAATTCGCCGCCAAGAAGCTGCTCGCGGCCGGCGAGCGGCGAATTTTCGAGTTTGCCCGCGTGTTTCGCAACCGCGAGCGCGGCGCGTTGCACCATCCCGAATTCACCCTGCTGGAATGGTACCGGGCGGACGAACCCTATGAGGCCGTGATGGACGATTGTGCGTCCCTTCTGGCGGTTGCGGCGCGCACGGCCGGCGTCGAGCAGATCGCGTTCCGCGGGCGCACGGCCGATCCCTTCGCGCCGCCGGAGCGGCTCACCGTTGCGGACGCCTTCGCACGCTATGCCGGGGTCGATCTCCTCGCGACGCTCGGCATCCAGCAGGGCGACCGTGACGCGCTGGCCGCCCAAGCGGCGTCCGCCGGCGTGCGGTGCGCCGAGGATGACAGCTGGAGCGATATTTTCAGCCGCGTCCTGGTCGAACGGATCGAGCCCAATCTCGGGATCGGCCGCGCCACGATTCTCGACGAATATCCCGCGGTGGAGGCCGCGCTGGCGCGACCGAAGCGGAGCGATCCGCGCGTCGCCGAGCGGTTCGAGCTCTATGTCTGCGGGGTCGAGCTCGCCAATGCGTTCGGCGAATTGACCGACGCGGCCGAGCAGCGTCGGCGGTTCGAAGCCGAAATGGCCGAAAAGCAGCTTCGCTACGGCGAGCGCTACCCTGTCGACGAGGATTTCCTGGCCGCGCTGGACCGCATGCCGCCGGCTTGCGGCAGCGCGCTCGGCTTCGACCGGCTGGTCATGCTGGTCACCGGCGCGACCCGCATCGAGCAGGTGCTGTGGACCCCGCTCGGGCTCCCGCAGGATCCGGGCGCATGATCCCGAAAAAGCCCGCCCCGGACATAGCCGTTCGAAGAACGGCGTCGCTTCGCTCGCCTATGATCCGGGGCTGACAGACTTTTCGGACAAGATCATGCGCAAGAACAATCACCGGCGTAACACCATGCTGGCGGCCGGCCGGCGTCGCTCCCATCCGGCCCGTTCGAGCTCCGGCCGGACATGCTCCTCCTCGGGAAAACCGAGACAGAAATAGCCGATGAATCGCCAAGCCTGCGGCACATCGAGGATCGTCTTGACGCGGGCCGGATCGAGGATGGAAACCCATCCCATCCCGATGCCCTCGGCGCGCGCCGCGAGCCACATCGCGGTCACGGCCGCGACCACCGAATATTCGGCCATTTCGGGCATCGTGTGCCGCCCGAGCCCATGGCCGGTCGCGGTGCCGCGGTCGGCGAACACCGCGAGGTGGCCGGGCGCCTCCGCGAGCCCGGCGAGCTTCAAGCTCGCGTAGCGAGCCGCCTGGTCGCCGGTCTGGGAGGCCAGCGCCGCGGCGTTGCAGGCCGTGAAGTCGTCGAGCACGGCCCGGCGACGATCCGGGCTCTCCACGATCACGAACCGCCAGGGTTGGCTCAGCCCCACGGAGGGGGCGAGGCAGGCGACCGCGATCAGCCGATCCAGCGTGCCCGAGGGCAGCGGCTCGGCGCGGAACCGTCGGACATCACGGCGCCAGACCAGCAGGTCGTGCAGCTGGGCGCGAAAGTCGTCATCGAAATCCATGCGCCCTTCATAACGCCGGGCGAGCCCGGCGGCCACGATTGCGTCATGCGGGTTGCGCCTCCCCGGAAAGTACGGTTTGGTCCGCGTTCCCCGAACCCGAGAAGGCGATGGCCATGCGATCCCCCGCAAGGACCTTGCGACATCCGACCGAGCTTGCCGACGCCGGACTGGTGCCGCCCGAGCGGCTGGGCGAACTCCACCGTGTGGCGGCCCAATATGCGGTCGCGATCAGCCCCGCGATCGCGGAGCTCATCGAACCGTCGGATCCGCACGATCCGATCGCCCGTCAATTCGTTCCCGACCCGGCGGAGCTCCGCGTCGCCGCCGAGGAACGCTCCGATCCGATCGGCGACGACGCGATGAGTCCGGTCGCCGGCATCGTGCATCGCTATCCGGACCGGGTTCTGTTGAAGCTCGTGCATGTGTGCCCGGTCTACTGCCGGTTCTGCTTCCGGCGGGAAGTGGTCGGTCCGCGCGGCCGACCGGCGCTCTCGCCGGCCGAGCTTGCCGGAGCGCTGGCCTATATCGGTTCGCGTCCGGACATCTGGGAGGTCATCCTGACCGGCGGCGATCCGCTGGTACTGTCGGCGCGCCGGTTGCGCGGGGTCGTGCGCGACCTTGCGTCGATCGATCACGTCAAGATCATCCGCGTGCACACGCGCGTCCCGGTCGCCACCCCCGGGCGGGTGACGCGCGACGTCGTGCGCGCCCTCCGGGCGCCCGGCAAGGCGAGCTACGTGGTGCTGCATGTCAATCATCCGCGCGAGCTCACGCCGGCCGCGCGCGCCGCCTGCGCGCGCTTCATCGATGCCGGCATTCCGATGCTGAGCCAGTCGGTTCTGCTGCGAGGCGTCAATGACGACGCGGCGACGCTGGGCGCGCTCATGCGCGCGCTGGTCGAGAACCGGATCAAGCCATATTACCTGCACCAGGGCGATCTCGCGCCCGGCACCGCTCATCTGCGCGCGGGCATCGCGGAAGGTCAGGACCTGATGCGTGCGCTGCGCGGACGATATTCGGGCCTGTGCCAGCCGGCCTACATGCTCGACATCCCGGGCGGCGCCGGAAAGGTGCCGATCGGACCGAACTACATTTCGGCGCCCGATCGGAACAATTCCGCCTACGAGGTCGTGGATCCGACCGGCCGGCGGCACGCCTATCCGGGCGGCGCCCGATAGCGGCGCGCTCGACGGCGGCGCCGACCGAACGAGCGGCCCGCCGATCGGCTCAATGCGGGTCGGTGTCGGCCGGCTCGTTCGGTGGCGCCAGGCGATACCCGACGCCGAGCTCGGTCAACAGAATGTGCGGCCGGTTCGGCTCGGACTCGATCTTCTGACGCAGCTTGCGAACCACGATGCGCAAATAGTGCGTGTCGTTGATGTGCGGCAGACCCCAGATCTCCTTCAGCAATTCCTGATGGGTGAGCACATTGCCCGGGTGCTGGGCGAGGACCTGCAGCAAACGGTATTCCTTCGGCGTCAGCGTCAGACGTACGTCGCCGACAAAGACGTTGCGGGCCGCGAGATCGATTTTCAGGTGATCGATCCTCACCACGCTGTCGCCGGTCGAGGCGCGCGTCTTGCGGCGAAGCAAGACCTTGGATCGCGCCAGCAGCTCGGCCATGCCGAACGGCTTGGTGACGTAATCGTCGGCGCCGAGCTCCAACAGGCGCACCTTTTCCATTTCGCTCGACTTCACCGACAGGATGATGATGGGAACGCTCGACCATGAGCGGATGCGCTCCAGCACCTGCGACCCGTCGAGGTCCGGCAGCGCCAGATCGAGGATGATGAGATCGGTCGGCCGCAAGGTGGCGGCCCGGATCGCCTCGCGGCCGTTTTCCGCCTCGCTGACCGAATAGCCGTCGAGCTCGAATCCGCTGCGCAGGAAGCGGCGAATCTGCACCTCGTCGTCCACGACGAGCACGTTGGGGGCTGTGGCGGTGTCAGTCACTCGAGATGCTCTCCAGTTGTTCAGCGTTGGCCGGTATCGGCAAACGCATCGTCACCGTCGTCCCCTTGTTCTCACCGAAGCTGGCCGCCTCGATCGTGCCGCCGTTCGCGGCGACGAATGCATTGGCGATCCAAAATCCGAGACCGGAGCCCGGCGTCGCCTGGACATGCCGGCGGCCACGAAAAAATCGCTCGCCCAGGTGCGCGCTGTCCTCCGGCGACAGGCCGGCGCCCTGGTCGCTCACCGCGAGCGCAAACACGCCGCCCTCCTGCCATCCGCGAATCTTGATCTGTGAGCCGGGCGGGGAATATTTGACGGCGTTGGCCAAAATCTGTCCCAGTGCCTTCTCGATCAGGACGGCGTCGACCTGAACGAGCGGGATCTCGCTCGGCAGCTCGACTTCGACGGCATGCGCCGCGAAGGGACCGCGGCGGCGCTCCAGCGCCGCATTGACGACATCGGTCACCTCGGCCCATTCGAGCTTGGGCTGCAGCGCCTCGCCGGTGATGCGCGTGGCGTCGAGCAAATTCTGGATCTCGTTGTTGAGCCGTTCCGATTCGTCGCGAATCACGTTCGCGAGAGCCACGAGGCGCGGTTCGCCGGCGACCGCCGGCGCGTTGCGCAGTACGGTCGCTGCGCCGAGGATCGACGACAGGGGCGTGCGCAGCTCGTGCGACACGGACCCGATCAGCGCGTCACGGAATCGCTCCGACTCCGCACGCATCCGTCCCTCCGTGATGGCGTGCGCAAGCCCGAGCTGCTCCAGGGTCGATGCCGCGTCGTGAAGAACCGCTTCGATGCGGGCGCGAATTTCCGCCTCCGATTCGGGGCTTTGTCGCCCAAGATCGATGGCGATCACGCCCAGATCCGGAGCCTTGCGCGATACTGCGCGCACCAGCCACAGATCGCCCTGATCATCGGCGATCGCCGTCGCGGACTCGCCGCGGCCCGCGATCACCGCGGTGACGGCGTCGCGGACGTTTTGCGGAACGTCGCTTTCGCCGATCGGTTCCGACTTGCCCTCAGCGGGACGGCGAGGCTCGAACAGCGCGACCTTGCGCCCGACGACGGTCGACAGATGCTTCTGGATCGCGTCGAATATGTCCGAGGTCGAATGGCCGGCGGCCAGCCGGCGCGAAAACGCGTAAAGGTCGCTGATTTCCTTTTCGCGCTTTCTGACGATTTCCGATTCGCGGCGCATGCGCACCGCGAGGTGCGCCGCTCCCACCGCGACGATGGCGAAGATCAACAAGCTGAGACGTCGGGCGGGATCTTCGACGTAAAGCGTATGCGTCGGCTTGTAGAAGAAAAACGCCGAGCAGAAGCCGCCGGCGATGGTCGTGACCATCGCGGACAGAAAGCCCCAGCGGATCGCCACGACCAGTACCGGAATCAGATAAGTGATCGCGATCGGCGGCAACTCGATGAAGCTCTTGATGATTTCCAAAATCAGCGTGACCGCCGTCACGAGGCCCAGTGCCGCCACGATGCCGCCCGCGCCGCCCGGACTTGCGGCGGACCGCAGTCCCTTGAGCACGCGTTCGATCATGAGTTGCATTCGCTGCACCGGCGCGATAGGGCATGGAGGGAAGCTTGGGACGGCCCTTTAGGTACAACTTCGGCGCCGCGCCGAGCAATCGGGTATTTGCAATGCAGCCCATCGGCTTATGCCGGCGGCGGCTCGCGAGGCGCCCGGCGCGGCCTCGCCTCGATGCCGCGCCGTCCCCCCATCGACGTCGAATGATCAACGCGGGCTTGCGCCGCCCACCACCGGGTGGCCGATGCCGAGCGGCACGGCGTCGATCAGCACGAAAGCAAGCCGCGCGCGCTCCGTCCCGCGATTGACCCAGGCGTGATTGGTGCCGCGCTGGACCATCACGTCGCCGGCCTTGAGGCTAGACCGTGGAACCGTCCATGTCCATGTCGATCTCGCCCGAGATCACGATCACGTAGTCGATCGTCTCGGTGCGGTGCATGCGGCCGCTGTTGTGGGGCGGAAAGTCGATCACGGCAAAGCGCGTGCCGTTGGGGGGCGGCGCGGTGCCGAGCATGCGGGCGCCCAGATCCTCGATCGTCTCGCCGATCGCGATGTCGGCCGGCGTCGAATCCGTCGACCAGATCAGGGTCGACACGGTCCCGGGCGAACCGGATTTCCAGTTGGTCGCCGGGCCGTCCGTGATCACCTTGGCGACTTCCTGGCGGTCGTGGCCGGTGACGATGCGGCGGATCGGCGGGTAGTCGGGCTTGTCGGAACGCATGAGGCACCAATGTATTGGTCAGTCGCGCGGCGTGCGCCGGAGCCTCAATAACATGAACAGGTCGAAACTGCTCTAACCTTACTGCGTCATTGCCCGCGCAAGCGGGCAATCCAGTAGACACCGCCCTCCGAAAATACGCGCTACGTTGCCACGGCGAAATCAAGGAGTACTGGATCGCCCGCTTGCGCGGGCGATGACGGAGCAACATAGCGGACAATGACGCACTAGGACTAATCGCGCAGAACCTTCGCCAACTGCTCGTTCATCTCACGTTGTCGCGTGCTCGTACCGTCGCCGACGGCTTTGCCGACGCCAAGATATTTTTCAGCGATGGCGCGGGCGTCCAGAATTTCTTTCGATCGGCCTTCGATGATGATGCCGCCGTTTTCCAGCACATAGGCATAGTCCGCGATCGCCAGGCTTTGGCGCGCGTTCTGCTCCGACAGCAGCAAGGTGATGCCGCGGCTGGCGCAAGTTCGTCACCAGCCGGAAAATCTCGGTAACCAGCGTCGGCGACAGGCCGAGCGAAGGTTCGTCCAGCATCAGGAGACGCGGGCGGGACATCAGCCCGCGGGCGATCGCCAGCATCTGCTGCTGGCCGCCGGAGAGATTCGCCGCCGGCATCGCCGAGGCGGGCGAGCAACATGGGAAACGGCTCGCACGCTTCTTCGATCAGGCCGCGCAATGCCTGTCTCGTCGAGGCCGCCGCGGGCATAGGCGCCGAGCCGCAGATTCTCCTCGACCGACAACC
The DNA here is from genome assembly GCA_963791155.1 of uncultured Pseudomonadota bacterium. Taxonomy (GTDB): domain Bacteria; phylum Pseudomonadota; class Alphaproteobacteria; order Rhizobiales; family Xanthobacteraceae; genus JAVDCA01. Next base: position 338,002 of record CAWBRI010000002.1, on the reverse strand, counting down.
CGCCGAAGACCTGGCGTCCCTCCGGCACCAGGGAAAGCCCCCGCCGCACCCGCGACGCCGGATTGAGTGCCGTCGATGCGCGTGCCATCGAAGTGAAATCGACCCGGAGCGCGGCGGCAGAAGGCCCGCGAGGGTCTTCACCAGGGTCGATTTGCCGGCGCCGTTGGCGCCTATCAGCGCGACGACGGTGCCGGCGCCGACCGTCAGATCGATCCGATGCAGAATGGTGGCGTTGCCGTAGCCGGCGGTCAGACCTCGGACCTCAAGCATTTTCCGGCTCCGGCTTGGGCGCCGATATAGGCCTCGATGACGCGCGGGTTGCGCTGGATATCGGCCGGCGTGCCGGTGGCGACGATAGTCCCGGCGTCGAGCACGATCACGTCGTCGGCGATGCCCATGACCAACGACATGTTGTGCTCGACCACCAGGATCGTCACGCCGCTGTCGCGGATCGCGATCAGGAGCGCCGCCAATTCGGCCGTTTCGCTGTCGTTGAGCCCGGCCGCCGGCTCGTCCAGCAGCAGCATGCGCGGACGCGCCATCAGGGCGCGGATGACCTCGAGCAACTTCTGACTGCCCATCGGCGAGCTCGGTTGCGGTCGCGTCGCGCAGCGGCAAGAGCCCGACCGCGTCGAGCAAAGCCTCCGCCTTGGCGACGAGCCGCCGCTCCTCGGTTCTGGCGCGCGAGCTCCACGTCATCTGCGACACGATGCCGCAGCGAAGATGCATATGCGCGCCGGCGAGCACGTTTTCCAGCGCCGTCATTCCGGGGAAGACGCGCGCGGCCTGGAACGTGCGGACGAGGCCGAGCGCCGCGATGCGATGCGGGCGGCCGTCTCGCGAGATCGGCGCCGAAAAAGCGGACCTCGCCCGCGGTCGGCGGGAAAAGATTGGTCGACCATGTTGAACAGGGTGGTCTTGCCTGCGCCGTTCGGTCCGATCAGCGCGCTGAGGCTTCCCGACGCGACCGCGAAGCTCGACGTCGTCGACCGCCTTCACGCCGCCGAAACTCTTGCGACGGTGGATGCCCTGGAGCGCAGGCGTATTCATCGATCTTATTCCTCCGAGCGCTGGCGTCGCGCCGGCGCCAAGGCGAGTCGGTTCAGCCCGAGAGCCAATCGGCCGAACAAGCCCTCCGGCATGGCCAGGAAGGTCGCGACGAGCAGCGCGCCTTCGGCGGCTGTCTTGAACATGGCGAGTTCCTGCAACAGCGTCGGCAGCATCGTGATGAAGATCGATCCGAACAGCCCGCCGATGAGCGTGCCTTCGCCGCCGAGGACGAGCATGGCGATCATTTCGAAGGAGCGCGTCGTCGAGACCATCTCGGGCGAGAGGAAGTGAAAGTTGAACGCATAGAGGCTTCCCGACAGGGAAGCGAGCGCCGCAGACATGCACAACGTGACGATCTTCATCCGGCCGACATTGATGCCCAGTGCAGCGGCCGCGAGCTGATCTGTCCGCACCGCCTTCAGGGCGCGGCCGAACCCGAGCCGCATGCCGCCTTCGAGGAGCAGAACCAGTGCGACCGAAAGCGCGAGCACGAAATAATACATGTGCACCGGCGTCCTGAACTCGAAGCTTCCCACCGCGAAGGACGGAATGCCGACAAGGCCGGAAGGGCCGCCGGTGAGATCGATCAAATTGACCGCGAGCGAATCGACCAGGAGTCCGAAAGCGAGCGTCGCCAGGGCGAGGTAATGGCCGCGCAGTCGGCCCGTCGCCATTGCCAGGATGAAGGCGCATACGACGCTGAGCACCAGCGCGGCGAGAGTGCCGAGCAAGGGAGACCAGTCATAGGAGGTCGAGAGGATCGCGGCCGTATACCCGCCGACCGCCATGAAGCCCGCTTGGCCGAGACTGACCTGGCCGGCATATCCCATCAGCACGTCGAGCCCGAGAATCGCGATGAACAGGATGAGCGATATGACCAGGGAAGACAGCACGCCGCTCGGTAGCGGCAAGACGGGAAGCACGGCGAGGACCGCAACCAGTCCGAGACCGACGAGCAGGGCGCGGCGGCCGGACAAACGCACGAGCGCGCGATGGATGCGAGCCTCTTCGCGCACATCGCTGCGCCGCTGGCGGTCCGCTGGAAAAAGTCCAGCCGGCCGCACGATCAGCACGACGATGAGCAGCAGCAGAGCGAGCGTATTGGCGAAGAGTGACGAGACGTAGAACGCGGCGAATTGCTCGGTGACGCCGAGCAGAAGACCGCCGACGATCGATCCGGCGAAGCTTCCCATGCCGCCAATCGCGACGGCGACAAACCCGGATATGGTGAAAAACTGGCCGGAATCGAACTGCAACGACATGATCGGCGCCACCAGTATGCCGCTGGCCGAACCGATCAATGCCGCGAGCCCGAAGCTCAGGAGCATCATGCGAGGCAGGTTGATGCCCATCAGTCGCGCGGCGGCGGGGTTTTCGGCGCAGGCGCGCAGCGCCGAGCCGAGCGTCGTCCTGTAGCAGCAGAAACCACAATCCGCCGATGATCGCGGCCGATATTCCGGCGAGCCAGACGCCCTGGGTCGGAATGCGCAGCGGGCCGAGGACCAGCGGTGCCTCGCCGGAGAACGGCGGCAGTGCGTATGGCTCGTTGCCCCAGACCACGAGCGTGATCCCGACGAAAAACGTCAGCAGCCCGGCAGTCAGGACCAGGGTGCTGCTGTTGGGCAGGCGAAGAACCGCGGGCACGAAGCTCGATGCGCCGACCAGCAGGCTGAAGAGCGTGGCGCAGACGACCGCCGCAACGGCGGCGGGGAGCGTCGGCCAGCCGAACGCGACCTGGAAGTAATACATGCCCATCGCACCCAGGACGCAGAACGCGCCCTGGGACAGATTGACGACATTGGTCACCCGGAAGACGAGCGAGAAACCGAGCGCGACGACCGCAAAGACGCCGCCCTGCAGCAGCCCGCCGATGACGATCTGAAGAACGCCCGACAAGCCGTCGTTACTTGTGCAGGGGCGCGCCGGTCGGCTCGCTGACGACGGTCCAGGTATCGGCGGCCGGATCCCACCGTGTGACGAGGGCGTTCTTCACCGTGAGCCCGCGCTGGGGCACGGCCTTGAAGTCGTAGATTCCATTGATTCCGGCCGAGCCCGTCAGGTTGGCGAGGTCGTCCTTCACCTGTTGAGCGGTGGCTTTGGCCCCGAGCTTGCGGAGCGAGTCGATGATCAGGTTTGCGGGATCCCAGGCCAGGGCCGACATGTTGTCGGGCTTGACGTTCGCGGCCGCAAAGGCGGCGTAGAATTTTTTCTGCCGCTCCTCGACCCGCGGATCGAGCTGGAACATCCCCGCATGCGAGGGAAAAACGGAGGTGGGAATGTAGAGAACCTTCGGCAGGAAATCCTTGTAGGCGCGCATCTGGGCATAGGTCTGGTTGCCGTTCGTCGTGCCGAGCGGCACGTCGAGCCCGGCCTGCAGGACGGCCTTGAACACGGTCGCGATGGGGGCGCCGGTCGACCAGGCGATGAACGCCTGCGGGTTGGCGGCCTTGATGCGCTCGATCTGCGCCGAAACGCTGACATCGGTGGGGTTGAAACGCTGGCGCTCCACGACCTGCAGGCCGGAATTCTCCGGCAGCTTGATCACCTCGTCAAAGCCGCGTTCCGCGTCCTGCCCCGATGCATCGGTGCTGGTCATGAAGGCGATCTTGGTCATGCCGCTCGATCGAAAATAGCGCACCAGCGCCTCGATGAGGGCATGCGTGTCGGTACTGGTCGAAAACTGATAGCTGCCGGCCGCCGGATGCACGCCGGGAGAAAGGCAATAATCGAACGGACCCTCTTTCAGGAGCGGCGCCATGGCATTGCACATGGCGACGATGCTCGAGCCGATCATGACCGCCGGCTTTTCGGCCAGGATGCCATTGGTGATCTGGACGGTGGTCTGCGGACTCGTCTGATCGTCGTGATAAACGAACTCGAGCGGCTGGCCGTTGATCCCGCCGTCCTTGTTCGTCAGCGTTTGAAACAATTGAAGCGCCTGCTGTTCCCCCTTGCCGAGGAACGAGGCGCCGCCCGTCAGCGGCAGAACGACGTTGATCCGGTATGGGTCGGCGGCGCGCGCCCGCAAGGCTCCCAGCGCGAGCACGCATGTGACGAGCACAAGTGCTCGCGCGAGATTCGGCGCCCTCATTGTCACCTCCGTGGTTTCCTCTCCCGGCCGACGCCGCGGCGTTGCCGATCGCAGATATACCATACCTGCCTCCGGCCCAGCCAAGACGGCGGCCGGATGCGAATTAGTGTCGCGTTTTGCCGGGGGGCCTTGACCAACATCAAATCCGATCCGCCCGATCGGTGCTAGCCTTTTGTTCGGGAAGAAAACGCACGATAGTAGCGTCAATGCATTTTCCGGCGAAGGGCAATTCAAGTCCCGGAAGATCGAGACGACCAAAGGGGAGATTTGAGCCGAACCAAAGCGGCATCAAAACAAGCGCCCGTGCAAACAACTCTTCAGCGCAGATATCTCCTCCGCCGCAACGCCCGCGATCCGCAGCGGCGGATTGCGTGGATGCATGCGTTCAACCCTGGGGCGGACGGCAAACCGCTGGATCGCGGCGTCGATCGGCGTCTCGGCTGCGGCGCGGAGGTCAGGCCGCAGTCGCCCCGGAGCTCTTCCCCTGCGAGGATTGTCGACGCTATATCGAGGCAGGAACGACCTACATCGATCGCTGAAAGGCCTTTGCCATGAGCTCACACGACACGGGGATGCGGCTCAAGCCTGCTCACGCGGCGGCCGCATTCCGCCCCTTGGGGTCGATCAGCTTCATGACGTGCGTGCTGGTTCCGCTCGCCCTCTGGTTTGCGCCGCTCGGCCTTGAGCCGCAGACCCAGCACGGACTGGCCATCGTGTGCTTCATGGTGCTGGCATGGATGACGCAGGCCATGGAGTTCGCGCTCGCCGGCTTCGTCGGCTGCTTCCTGTTCTGGGCGCTGGGCGTCACGCGTTTCAATGTTGCATTCAGCGGCTTCGCCAACGATACCCCGTGGTTTCTGTTTGCGGCCCTGTTATTCGGACGTATCGCCAGCAAGTCGGGTCTCGCGCGCCGGCTCGCCTATTCGGTCATGCTGCGCGTCGGCTCGACATACTCCAGAATTCTGCTCGGGCTCATCATCACCGATTTCGTCTTGACCTTCATCGTTCCATCCGGGCTGGCGCGGGTCGCGATTCTTGCCACCATTGCGCTCGCATTGATCGAGGGGTTTCACGCCCAGAAGGGCAGCAACATCGCGCGCGGCATGTTCCTGATCATGACCTACACCGGCAACCTGTTCGACAAGATGATTCTTGCGGGCGCCGGCTCGATCACGGCGGCCGGCGCAATGACCAAATTCGGCAATGTCGAGGTGTTGTGGGGTCAGTGGCTGTTCGCCTTTCTGCCTTGCAGCCTCGTCACGGTGCTGGTCGCGTGGCGCCTGACGCTGTGGCTCTATCCGCCCGAGCAGGCGGCGCTTGTGGGCGGCACGGATTTCTTCCGCGACGAGCTCGCGAAGATGGGACCATGGTCCGCGTTGGAGAAAAAGGCGGCGCTGCTCATCGGCACGGCCATCCTCCTGTGGGTCACCGATTTCGTGCATCATCTCCCGCCCGCAATGATCGCGCTCGGCGCCGGCCTGTTCGCGTTGCTGCCGCCCGTCGGCATCCTCGACGAGGACGACATGCGGACGGTGAACTACATGCCGGTGTTCTTCGTCGCCGCGGCGATCAGCATGGGGAACGTGCTCGAAGCGACCAAAGGCCTCGACGTGCTGACGACGACGGTTCTCAGCAGGATCGAGCCTTTCCTCGGCAATATCTTCAGTACGACCGTCATCATGTATTGGACGGGCTTCGTCTATCACTTCTTTCTTGCGAGCGAGATCTCGATGCTCGGCACCTCGATGCCGCTGGTGATGCAGTTCGCCAAGCTGCATGGCATGAATGCGCTCATGCTGGGGCTGTTGTGGACCTTTTCGGCCGGCGGCAAGCTGTTCGCGTATCAATCGGGTGTGCTGGTGCTGGGCTATTCATACGGCTACTTCGAAGCCCGCGACCTCGTCCGCATCGGCGCGTGGCTCACCGTGGCGGAGTTTCTCATGCTGCTGATCCTCGTTCCGTTCTACTGGCCTTTGATCGGGATTTACTGAGCTGGCGAGGATCTGGCGCCCGCGTCGGAAACCACAGTCTCCAAGTCTCGCCTTGCTCGATGCGAGGAAGCGCCGGCACTTTGCGTCGTTGCCTCGACGGCCGCAGGTCGTGAGCCCGCCGATCGCCCGGACTCAACCCTCGGCGCTGTCGGCGACGGCCTCCGCCTGGAAGTCGCCGCCGATGCGCTCCCCGCTCATGAGGCCGGGATATGCGATGCGGAATTCGGCCCGAACGGTCTCGAAGGGGACGTCGGCGAACGTCCCCCGATCCCGGAGATACTGCATGTGGCGCCTGCCGGTTCGGTCGAACGGATGAAAAAGCGAATCGGCGCGCCCGTCGAACTCGAGCGGCTTCAATCCGAGCCGGTCGCACAGCGCGCGATCGAACGCGGGAGTGGCCTTCACCCACTGTCCGGAAAGAAACAGCTCGGCATACGAATGCCAAATGAACACGTCCGTTCCGACGCGTTCATAGAGCCGTGGTGATGTCATGTGATTGCGCACGTCGGCATAGCCGACGCGCGCCGGAACGCCGATCGAGCGCGCTGTCGCGGCCAGCAGCGCGGCCTTGCCGATGCAAAAGCCCCGCCGGGCCGCAAGGACACCGCTCGCCCGATAGTTCGCCGGGTCGGTGAAATCGACATATGGATCATAGACGATGCCGTCGCGGATGCCCGCATAGAGACGCAAGACCGCGTCGAGCGGGTCGCTCGCACCCGCACTGGCGTGCTTTGCAAAGGCGATGACCTGCGGCGAGTCGCTGTCGACGAACACGCCCGCGGTCAGGAATTGAGCCAGATCCATCGCGTTTTCTCTCTTCGACGCGTCATTCTACGGGCGGCGTCACAGACCCGACTTGATCAACATCAAGGAAACCAGCCGCTCGGACCGCGACGACGATAGGGCGAGCGGCCCGCGACGGATGCGCTAATCCTTAATTTGGCCTTGCGGTTCGACGGCGGCCGGTCCGCGCGCCGGGCAATTCATCGTGGGAGGAGACGGGGGCCCGCGCCGGCCGTCAGTTTCCATCACTCGGTCTTCATGCCGGTGGCCTTCACCAGCGCCCTGTTCTGCTCGAGCTCTTTGCGGACGTAGGCGTCGAATTCGGCGGAACTCATCGGCATGGGCTGCACGCCGAGCTTGGCCAGCTTGTCCCGCACGCCTGCGTCTTCAAGTGCCTTGGCGATCTCGTCGTGCAGTCGCCTGATGATCTCCGGGGAGGTCTTTGCCGGAGCGAATACGCCGAACCAGAAATTGTACTCGGAATTGGGAAATCCGGCTTCCACCGTCGTCGGCACGTCGGGCAGCTGCGGATCGCGCTTGCTGCTGCTCACCGCCAGCGCGAGGAGCTTGCCTTCGCGGATCATGGAAAGCGCGGGCAGCAGCGGGCTGAAATAGAAATCGACCCGGCCGGTCATGACGTCGGTCAGTCCTTCGGGCGATCCCTTGTAGGGAATCGGCTGCGCCTCGAAATTGGCGCTCATTCGGAACCGTTCGGCATTGAGGTGCGCGGCGCTTCCGGTCCCGATGGTCACATAGTTCATCGATCCCGCATGCGCGCGCGCGTAGGCGACGAGGTCGCCGACGGTCTTGATGCCCTTTGAGGGTGAGACGACCAGCACGTTGGCCATGTTCGCCAGCGGGATGACGGCGGCGAAATCGATCAGCGGATCGTAGCTCAAATTGGCAACGGTGACCGGCACCGTGGTGAAGGCCGAAGCGGTCGACAGGATCGTGTATCCGTCCGGCTCCGCCTTGGCGACCGCCGCGGTCCCGATGATGCTTCCGCCGCCGACGCGATTTTCCAGGATGATGGTTTGTCCCAGCTGCCTTTCCACCAACGCAAAAACGGTCCGTGGAATGATGTCCGAGGCGCTGCCGGCGCTGTAGGGTACGAGGGCGTGGACCGGTTTGTTCGGCCAGGTCTGCGCCGAAATCTGGCTGGAGACGCCGATCAACAAGAGCGTCATCACGCAAAGCCCGCGTCGCGACATTCCCGCCTCCCTCTAAACTCGATCCTGTCCTGTGGCGCATTCGGGGGCGTTGCGGTATGTCGCACAATGTCGCCGAGCGGCGGCTTGTGCAAGCTGTCCGGCGGCCGGAAGCACGACGCCGGCGCGGCGCTGGGTTGCGGTTTCCCGACCTTGACCCTGAGTCGTGCCGGCACGATGATGATCGACTGAGCGGACCCGCCCCCACGTTCTCTCACCCGCCCCCTTTTCGAACGTGGAGGAGCTTGATCATGATTCCCAATGTCCGTCCGAAAGACATGCGGACCTGGATCGACGAGCTGGACAAGGCGGGCGAACTCATCCGCATTTCCAAGCGTGTCGACCCGCTCACGCAAATGGGCGCGCTGCTCTATCAGTCGCGGGAAAAGGCGCTTTTTTTCGAGAACCTGCCGCACGGCTGGCGTTCCCTCGGACAGGCGCCGGCGAATACCCGTCATGCGGCCATCGCCTTCGGCACCACCCAGGAGAATCTGGTGCCTTCGGTTGCCGAACGCATGGGCCGGCTCATCCCGCCGGTCATGGTCGACGATGGGCCGGTCAAAGAGGTCAAGCTGAAGAAGGGCGAATTCGACCTGACCCAGTTTCCGGTTCATGTCGCCGGCCAGCGCGACGGCGGACCGGTCATCGGTTCGGGATTGGTGGTAACCAAGGATCCCGACACCGGGCAGCGCAACGTCAGCTTCCATCGGCTGCAGATCAAGGGCCCGAACAAATCCGGCATTTTGCTTTACCCGCGCCACAGCTGGAAGAACTACACGAAATATCAGGCTCGCAATGAGCCGATGCCGGTCGCGATCTTCATCGGTCATTACCCCCTGTACTATGCGGCGGCCGCGACCACGGCCGCGTATGGTCTCGACGAGTTCGAAATCGCCGGCGGCTATCTGGGCGAAGCGGTGCGCCTCGTGAAATGCGAGACCGTCGATCTGGAGGTCCCTGCCGACGCGGAAATCGTGCTCGAAGGTCACATTCCTCCGCATTACCGCGAGGAGGAGGGGCCGTTCTCCGAATTCCAGGATTACTACGTGACGGGCACCGGCAAGAACCCCGTCGTCGAATACCAATTCATGACGCGCCGCCACGACGCGATCTTCAAGAATTTGCAGAACGGCTCGGAGATGGAAGGATGCGTCTTCCACAAAGTGCCGATGAGCGCCGCCATCTTCCGGCGGTTGAAGGACGTCGGGGGCGGCCCGAACCTGCACAACGTGATGATAACGCCCGGCATATTCGGACTGGTGGTGCAGATGACGCCGCGCGCCTATGGCGAAGCCAAGAACCTGCTGTTGGCGGCCCTGTCCTCCGAGTATCAGCATCCGAAAGTCGCGATGGCGGTCGATGCCGACGTCGATATTTTCAACCCGGCCGAATTGCTATGGGCGTTGTCGACCCGCGTCGATCCGCACAAGGACGTGGTGATCATCCCCGGCACCCATAATCATGCGATGGATGCGAGCCTGCAGGAGCTTGGCGCGCCGGGAACGCCGCTATGGCAACGGTTCGGCTCGAAGATGCTGATCGACGCGACCATTCCGCCGCCGGCCGACGCCGAGGCTCGATCGATGTTCGAGCGCATCCGGCCGCTCAACCCGCAACTTCGGCTCGAGGACTTTGCGGCGGAGGACTCGCTGGCCCTTGTCCGCTCGCTGTCGCCGATGTTCTTCGGCTCGAAGCTGTTGGGCGAGGGCTGAGGCGTGGCCGGATTCCATGTCCAGGGGAGGCGTGCAGCCAGGCACCCAAAGCGGCTTGATCTTGATCAATAATCGGCTCGCGCGCCCGTGTTATTGACAATAAAAAATAAACTCGGAAAATCCGAGAATCCGGCCCCAAGGAGCTCACGATGTCCACCATCACGCGCGTCGTCGCCGTGGCCGCAGTCGGCCTCGCGACCCTGATTGCCAGCCCACAATACGCATCGGCTCAAATCAAGATCGGTGCGGTGCTGTCGGTGACGGGTCCGGCCTCCTTCCTCGGCGATCCGGAGAAGAAGACCCTCGAATTGTACGTCGCGGAGATCAACGCCAAGGGCGGGGTGAACGGACAGAAACTCCAGCTGATCATCTACGATGACGGCGGGGACGCGAGCAACGCGCACACATTTGCGACGCGGCTGGTGGAAGAGGACAAGATCGCCGCCATGGTGGGCGGCACCACGACGGGGTCGACGTTGGCGATGATCCCGGATTTCGAAGAAGCCCAGATACCGTTCATTTCGCTTGCCGGCGCCATTCAGATCGTCGAGCCGGTGCGAAAATGGGTGTTCAAGACACCGCATACGGACAAGATGGCTTGCGAGAAAATCTTCGCCGATCTCAAGCGCCGCAACCTGACCACCATCGCGCTGATTTCGGGAACCGACGCGTTCGGCAAGTCGATGCGCGATCAATGCGTCGCGGTGGCGCCGAAATCGGGAATCTACCATCGTGCACGAGGAGACCTACGGCCCACGCGACAGCGACATGACCCCGCAGTTGACGAATATCCGCAACAAGACGGGGGTGAAGGCCGTGGTCAATCCGGGTTTCGGCCAAGGCCCGGCCATCGTCACCCGCAACTATCGCCAGCTCGGGATTGCGCTGCCGCTGTATGAGAGCCATGGCGTCGCGTCGAAGCAGTACATCGAACTCGCGGGGGCGGCGGCGGAAGGCGTCCGCCTGCCGGCCGCGGCGCTCCTGGTCGCCGACAAGCTCCCCGACAAGGATCCGCAGAAGGCGGTCGTGACGAACTATTCGCGTGCGTATACCAAGAAAACCGAACAGGCGGTGTCGACCTTCGGCGGTCACGCCTATGACGGACTGATGATCCTGGTGCAGGCGATGGAGCGGGCAAAGAGCGCGGACAAGGCCAAGGTTCGCGACGAGATCGAGAAGACGAAGGGTTACGTCGGCACCGGTGGAATCGTGAACATGTCGCCGACCGATCATATGGGGCTCGATCTGTCGGCCTTCCGCATGCTCGAGATCAAGAATGGCGACTGGACGTTGGCTCCCGACAGCGGATCATGAGTTCCCGGCCGGGCCCGCTTTTGCGTGAGCGTGCCCGGCCCATCGGGATCTGAACCGGGCCGCATCAGGCATTCGACCCGATGACCGATTTCCTGCAGTTTTTCTTTTCCGGGCTGACGGTCGGCGCGGTCTACGCGCTTGTCGCTCTCGGCTTCACTCTCATTTACAACGCATCGGACGTCATCAATTTCGCCCAGGGCGAGTTCGTGATGCTGGGCGGAATGTCGACCGTGTTCCTGGCGCTCGCCGGGGTCCCGTTGCCGTTGGCCGCGCTGATCGCCGTCATCTCCACCGTCGCGGTCGGGCTTGCGCTGTATTACCTGGCCATCGAGCCCGCGCGGGGAACGAGCCCGGTGGCTCTGATCATGATCACCATCGGGGCGTCGATTTTTCTGCGCGGCGCGGCTCAAGTTCTCTTCGACAAGCGCTTCCACAGTCTGCCGAACTGGTTCGGGAGCGAGCCGATCCGGATCGGCGGTGCCGCCATCCTGCCGCAAAGCTTCGTCGTGCTGGCCGGCTCCGCGATCATCGTCGGCCTGCTGTGGCTGTTCATCGATCGCACGATGCTCGGCAAGGCGGTGACCGCCATCGCGGCCAACCGGCTCGCGGCGCGGCTCGTGGGCATCAATACGCGACGCATCGTCGGCCTGTCGTTTGCGGTGTCGGCGGCCATCGGCGCGATCGCCGGTGTCCTCGTCACGCCCATAACGCTGACCAGCTACGATGTCGGCACCTTGCTGGCGCTCAAGGGGTTCGCTGCCGCCATGCTCGGGGGCATCGGCAGCGCGCTCGGAGCGGTGATCGGGGGGCTGGTGCTCGGGATGCTCGAAGCCTTCAGCGCGGGCTATGTTTCCTCGAAATACAAGGACGCCGTCGCTTTTCTGGTGATCTTGATCGTGCTGTTCGCCATGCCGCAAGGTCTGTTCGGCCGAGGTAAGGTCGAGCGGGTATGAGCATGCCCGGATTCATCACGCATCGGTTCGCTTCCCTCGGCGTCTTGGCGGTCATCATTCTCCTGTTGCCGCTGTTTTTTCCCTCGGCCTATTATTACCGGGTCGCCGCACTCGTCTTCATTTTTGCGCTCGCGGCGGTCGGTCTCAATCTTCTGATGGGATTTGCCGGCCAGGTGAGCCTCGGTCATGCCGGCTTTCTCGGGATCGGCGGCTATGCGGTGGCCATCGGGCCCACTCACCTCGGAATGCCGTCGTGGACGAGCCTCATTGGCGGAGCGCTGCTCTCCGGGGTGGTGGCCTTCATCGTGGGCCGGCCGATCCTGCAGCTCAAGGGACATTACCTCGCGGTCGCGACTCTCGGTTTCGGAATCCTCATTTCGATTGTCCTCAACAACGAGGCGGGTTGGACCGGCGGGCCTGACGGCATGCAGGTGCCGCGGCTCATGCTGCTCGAATGGCCGGTGCGCGGGTCAGAGACCTGGTACTGGATATCTGCGGGAACCTTCATTGTCGGGGCGATGCTCGCGCTCAACCTCATCGACAGCCCGACCGGACGTGCCATCAAGGCGATCCACGACAGCGAAGTCGCTTCGAGCGTATTGGGCGTCGACGTCGCGCGCAAGAAGCTCGCGATCTTCGTCATATCGGCGATCTACGCCTCGGTGGCGGGCTCGTATCTTGCGCTGTTCAATGGTCATATCACGCCCGACAATGCGGGCTTTCTCCGCTCGATCGAGCTGGCCGCAATGGTGGTGCTGGGCGGCATGGGATCGATCCTCGGCTCATTAGTCGGCGCCGCCGTCCTGGTCGTGCTGCCCCAGGCCCTCACCTGGTTGCACGACTATGAACAAATGGTTCTTGGGTTGATCCTGATGGGCTTCATGATTTTTCTGCGGCAAGGAATTGTGCCGAGCCTGGCCGCCGCAGTGGCAGGACGGCGAACGTGACGATTCTGGAGGCCGAACGCCTGTCCATCTCATTCGGCGGTATCCGCGCCATCGACGCGGTCAGTCTCGCGGTTGAATCCGGTTCGGTGTTCTCGATCATCGGGCCGAACGGCGCCGGCAAGACCACGCTGTTCAATCTGTTCTCCGGTCTCTACAGGCCGCACGACGGGCTCATGCGCTTCGCGGGCGAGGACATCACCGGGCTGCCGCCCCATCAACTTGCGCGGCGCGGGCTCTCGCGAACGTTTCAGAACCTGCAGGTCTTCTTCCGCATGACGGCTATCGAGAACGTGATGGTTGGTCACCATCGCCATGAGAACACCGGAATTCGTCTCCGATTTTCTTCATCTCCCGTCGGTTGGCCGTCAGAATCGGAAAACGTGGCAGGCCGCGCGCTCCGCGCTTGACCGGGTCGGGCTCAAGTCCGAAACGGACTGTCTTGCGAGCTCGCTGCCTTATGGAGCGTTGAAGCGTCTCGAGATCGCTCGTGCGCTCGCAAGCGAGCCCAGGATCCTGCTTTTGGACGAGCCGGCCGCCGGCTGCAATCCGGTCGAGACCAAGGAGCTCGAGGGCATCATCCGGTCGATCGCGAAGGACGGCGTGACCGTCGTGCTGGTGGAGCACGACATGAGGCTGGTCATGAACGTGTCCGACCGTATCCATGTCCTCGCCAACGGAAGCACGCTGGCGGAAGGGACCGCGACGGAAGTTCGATCGAATCCTCGCGTCGTGGAGGCATATCTCGGCATCTCATGGTACGCAAGAGGCCGCACGTGCTGTCGGTTGAGAACCTCACCAGTGGCTACGGCCGCATCGAGGCGCTGCACGGCGTTTCGATCGAGGTGCAGGCCGGCGAGATCGTGACGCTGATCGGCGCCAACGGCGCCGGCAAGAGCACGCTGCTGCGCGCGATCTCCGGCGTCCAGCCGGTATCGGCGGGCTCGATCGGGTTCGACGGCAGGACGATCAACAGGCTGCCGGCCCATGCACGCGTCGAGCTCGGAATCGCGCAGGTACCCGAAGGGCGCCAGTTGTTTGCGCCCTTGTCGGTCGAGGACAATCTGAAGCTCGGCGCCTGGTCGCGCCGGGCGGCGAGTCCTTGGCTCCGATCTGGCCCGCATCTATGAGCTGTTTCCGATGCTGGCCGAGTTGCGCGCCGCTTGCGCGGGAACGCTTTCCGGCGGTCAACAGCAGATGCTTGCCATCGGCCGGGCGCTGATGGCCAAGCCGCGCCTGCTGCTGCTCGATGAGCCGTCGCTGGGACTTGCGCCGATTCTTGTCGATCAGATCCTGCATATCATCCGCGGTCTCAAGAGCGACGGGCTGACCATGCTGCTGATCGAGCAGAACGCGCGTGCCGCGCTCGCCATCGCCGATCGTGCCTATGTGCTCGAGACGGGCAGGGTCACGATGAGCGGAACGGCGGCTGAAATTCAGTCGGACAGCCGCGTTGCGCGAGGCCTATCTGGGCGTGTGAATGCGGCTCGCAGACGACGATTGACATCTGGTCAAGTCGACTCCGAGGCTGAGCCTTATAAATGGATGAAACGATCAACATTTTCGGGGAGGTGCGGATGAAGCAGACCCTTCGACCGGGAATCTCGAAGACCCGTCGCTTTGTCGTCGACGGCGAACGCACCATCAGCTTCATGGGCGAGGAAGGCCGCGTCTATGGCACGCCGGAGCTCGTTCGCGATATCGAGCACGCCTGCCGCGATCTCGTGCTCGAGCACGCGGATGCCGGCGAGGACTCGGTCGGAATTGAGATGGCGATCCGGCATACCGCCGCCGACCCTGCTCGGCATGACAGTCGAGATCACCGCGACCGTGAACGCGGTCGAAGGCCGCAAGGTGACTTTCGACGTGTCCGCCAAGGACGAGCTTGAGCCGATCGGCGGAGGAACCCATACCCGCTTCGTCGTCGATGTCGCAAAGACTACGAACGCCTGAAGGCGAAGGCGGCCAAACGTCCGACCCCGCGCTCCGGTTGAATAGTCCAACCGCGCCATGTCGGACCGTGAACGCACCGTCTCGACCTACTGCTACCAGTGCGTAGCCGGTCCCGATCTGTTGAAGATCCGCATCGAAGACGAAGTCGCCACCGAGGTTGCGCCGAATTTCGACGCGGCGCGAAATCCACCCGGCGGGCGGCAAGGCGTGCGTCAAGGCGTTCGGGCTGGTTCAAAAAGTCTACAACCCGATCGCATTCTCCACCCGATGAAGCGGACGAACCCCAAGAAGGGTCGCGACCAGGATCCGGGGTTCGTCGCGATCTCCTGGGACGAGGCGCTCGATCTCGTCGCGGAGAAGCTGAAGACGGCGCGCGCGCGCGGCCTGCTTGACGAATCCGGCTACCCGCGGCTCGCGGCGAGTTTCGGCGGCGGCGGCACGCCGACCGCCTATATGGGAACGCTGCCAGCTTTTCTCGCCGCCTGGGGTCCGGTGGACATGAGCTTCGGCAGCGGCCAGGGCGTCAAGTGCTATCATTCCGAGCACCTCTACGGCGAACTGTGGCACCGCGCCTTCACGGTCTCTCCGGACACGCCGCTGTGCGAATATCTCGTCTCGTTCGGCGCCAATGTCGAAGCCTCCGGCGGCGTGTGCGGCGTCAAGCGCCACGCCGATGCACGCAAGCGCGGCATGAAGCGCGTGCAGGTCGAGCCGCATCTCTCCGTCACCGGCGCCTGCTCGGCCGAATGGATGCCGATCAAGCCGAAGACCGACGTCGGCGTTCCTTTACGCCATGATCCACGTGGCGTTGCACGAGCAGCCGCGCGAACGGCTCGACGTGCCGTTCCTGAAGCACCGCACCTCGTCACCCTATCTGGTGGGCCCCAACGGCTATTTCCTGCGCGATCCCGACACGCGCAAGCCGCTGGGTCATCGACTCGGCCACCGGTCGCGCCGTGCCGTTCGACACGCCGGGAATCGAGCCGGCGCTCGAAGGAACGTCTGTCACGGTCGATGGCGTCGAGATCGGCCCGGACGACGAGCCGACCGACTCATCGCGCCGTGCCGGTGAGACCGTCGTTTGCGCATCTGCTCGATCACGTGAGGACTATTCGCCCGAATGGGCGGGCGCCGATCTGCGATGTCGATCCCGCGGTCATCCGGCGCATCGCCAATGAGTTCCTGGATCATGCGCGTGTCGGCGCCACCGATCGAGATCGAGGGCGAGACGCTGCCGTTTCGGCCCGTCGCCATTTCGCTCGGCAAGACGGTCAACAACGGCTGGGGCGGCTACGAATGCTGCTGGGCGCGGACGCTGCTTGCGTGTCTTGTCGGTGCGCTCGAAGTGCCGGGCGGAACGCTCGGCACGACGGTGCGGCTCAACCGTCCCGCCGACAATCGCTGGTCGAGCGTCGTGCCGCGGACCGGACGGGTTCATGGAGTATCCGATGAATCCGACCGGAAAGGACGATTGGATTTCACGTCCACCGGCGCGCAGCGCGCATCGCACGCTGGTGCCGCTGGTCGCGAACTCGGCCTGGAGCCAGGCGCTTGGTCCGACGCATCTCGCCTGGATGATGCAGAACGAGAATTTCGACAAGCTGCCGCCGGCGTCGCCGCCCGACGTGTGGTTCGTCTATCGCATCAATCCGGCGATTTCGTTCTGGGATACCGACGCGGTCGGCGCCGCAATGGCGCGCTTCCCGTTCACCGTCTGCTTCGCGTACACGCACGACGAGACCAACCACATGGCCGACGTCCTGCTTCCGGATTGCACCGATCTCGAGGGGCTGCAACTTGCTGCGTATCGGCGGCACGAAATATGTCGAGCAATTCTGGGATCATCAGGGCTTTGCGCTGCGCGATCCGGCCGTGCCGCCGCAAGGCGAAGCCAGGGATTTCACCTGGATCGCGACCGAATTGGCCCGACGCTCCGGTATTCTCGAAGCCTACAATGCGTCGATCAACCGCGGCGCGGCGGGGATCAAGCTGTCGGGCGCCAACTACGACTTCTCGCTCGATGTCACGAAGGTCCACGAGGTCGAAGCGGTCTGGGACGCGGCATGCCGGGCGGCCAGCGCGGAACTGACCGACGGGGCCGAGTTGCAGGGCCTCGCCTATTACCGCGAGAACGGCTTTCGCGTGAAGCCCTTCCCGCGTTTGCAGTGGTACCTCTATCCGAAAATCGTCAGCACCGGGCTGCGCTTCGAGCAGCCCTACCAGGAGCGGCTCTTCCGCATCGGAAGGGAGTTCGGGACGGCGACTGCACGAACACGGCATCACGTGGTGGGACAAGCAGCTCGCCGAATACGAGCCGCTGCCGCACTGGCGCGACCTCGCCGCCGATCTGGGAAGATGCGCTCGCCCGTCATTTCAAGGTGCAGATCGGCGATTACCCGTTCTGGCTGATCACCGCGCGCAGCATGCAGTATTCGTGGGGCGGCAACGTCGGCATCCAGCTGATCAAGGAGATGGCGAGCAACGTCGCCGGACACGGCAGCGTCGTCATGAACCGCGGCGCGGCGGAGCGGCTCGATATCGCCGACGGCGATCTGGTCGAGGTGCGCTCGCCGCTCAATCACACCAAAGGCCGCGTCATGCTGTGCGAGGGCATCCGTCCCGACACGCTTGCTCATGATCGGCCAATTCGATCATTGGGCGACGCCGTTCGCGAAGGACTTCGAGGCGCCCAGCATGAACGCGCTCATGCCGATGCTGCTCGACTTGACCGATGCGACCGGCTCGAGCGCCGACCTCGTGAAAGTCAAGGTGACCAGGTTGGAGGCCGCGCCGTGACCCGCTGGTCGATGGTCGCCGACCTCGAACGCTGCGTCGGCTGCCAGACCTGCACGGCCGCATGCCGGCACGCCAACGCCACGTCGCCGGCCGTGCAATGGCGCAAGGTGCTCGACATCGAAGCGGGCGCCTATCCGAACGTGAGCCGCACCTTTGTTCCGGTCGGCTGCCAGCATTGCGCCGATCCGCCGTGCATGCATGTCTGCCCGACCACGGCCACGCGGCAGCGACCCGACGGCATCGTCACCATCGACTATGACATCTGCATCGGATGCTCCTACTGCGACGTGGCCTGTCCATATCAGGCCCGCTTCAAGGTCGATGCCCCGCGGTTTGCCTACGGGGGCACAGGAATCGAAAGCGAAATCGAGCGCGAAGACCCCAGCCGCCTCGGCGTCGCGCAGAAGTGCACCTATTGCTCGGATCGCATCGACTTCGGCCTCGCCAATGATCTCACCCCCGGGTTGGACCCGCGTGCGACGCCGGCCTGCGTCAATGCCTGCATCGCCGATGCGCTTCATTTCGGCGATCTCGACGATCCGAACAGCAACGTATCGCAGTTGTTGCGCGAGCAGCGCAGTTTCCGCATGCATGACGAGCTCGGAACCGAACCCGGCTTTCATTACATTTATGGCCAGACAAACGCGCCCGACCAGAAGAACTTTCCGACCTCGGAAGTTCCCGCGGCGGCCAATCACCTGCGCACGCGCGGCGTCGAGCCCTGGCACCAGCAGCCCTGGGACTGGAAGGCCGCCAGCAATTTCATGTGCGGCGGCGCGGGAGCCGGCCTGTTCGCATTCGCGGCGGCGGCGAGCCTGCGGCAGGGCTCGCTCGATCCCCTCGGGTTTATCGCTCTCGCGATCATCGGGCTCGGCTTGTTTCTCCTGCTGTTCAAGATCGGCCGGCCGTGGCGATTCATCTACGTGCTGCGCCAGCCGCAACGCTCCTGGATGTCGCGGGAAGCCTGGATCGCGGCTGTCTTCTTTCCGCTTGCCGCGGTGGCGACATGGTACGGGGCGCCCGTGCTGACGATCGCGGCGGCCATCGTCGGTCTTGGGTTCCTTTTCAGCCAGGCCATGATTCTCAAGGAAGCCAAGGGGATTCCCGCCTGGCGGACAGCGGCCGTCGTGCCGCTGATCGTCGCGACCGGCATTGCCGAGGGGAGCGGATTGTTCCTCGTCGCGACGGCCGTGATTGCGTCCTTCGGGTCGATGGCCGAGGTCACGGCAGTTGCGGTGGTCCTGCTGGCCGCGTTGCGAAGCTGGACCTGGCACAGCTATCGCACGACGCTGACGATCGAGGGGGCGCCGACCCGCACGCTCGCCGTGCTCGACGCGCTGGGGCCGAAGTTTTTCATCGTCGGTCTGGCGGCGCCGGTCGGTCTGATCATCCTCGGCTTTTTGGTTCCGGGCGCGAAGCCCTATCTCTTTTCCCTGGCGGGACTTTGCGTCCTCGCGGCCGGCAGCGCCCTCAAGCTCATCCTGGTCACACGCGCGGCCTTCAATCAGGGTTTTGCACTCGCGCATACGCCGGTGCGCGGGACCGGTGGCGCGGGACCGGCGGTCAAGCCCGGATGGTCCTAGGTCGAAGCGACGAGATCAGCACAGCGGAAAATGTGGAGGCCGAACCATGACGACCCAGACAGCCACCCGTGATCCGGAAACATTCATGTTCGATTCCGCCGCCGAGACGATGCCGCGGGCCGCGCTGGCGGCGCTGCAGACCGCCCGCCTGAAGCATGTCCTGCAGCACGCCTATGCGAAAGTCCCGCATTATCGCAAGACGTTCGACACGGCAGGTGTGAGGCCGACCGATTTCGGCGTTCTCGCCGATATCGCGAAGTTTCCGTTCACGCTCAAGACCGACCTGCGCGACAACTATCCGTTTGCGATGTTTGCGGTGCCGCGCGACCAGCTCATTCGCCTGCATGCGTCGTCGGGAACGACCGGCAAGCCCACCGTCGTCGGATACACGCGGGGCGACGTTGATCGATGGTCGGACTTGATGGCGCGCTCGTTCGCCTGCGCGGGCGCGCGCCCCGGCGATATCGTCCACAACGCCTATGGGTATGGGCTGTTCACCGGCGGGCTCGGCGCCCATTACGGCGCCGAGCGCCTCGGATGCACGGTGGTTCCGATGTCCGGCGGCGGGACCGAGCGCCAGGTGGTGTTGATCCAGGACTTCGGAGCGCATGTGCTGTGCGCGACGCCATCCTACGCGCTCAACATCGCCGAGATCGCCGAGGGCATGCGGGTCGACTTGCGGCGATCCAGCTTGCGGCTGGGGTTGTTCGGCGCCGAGCCCTGGAGCGACGCCCTGCGCGGCGAGCTCGAGGAACGGCTGGGGATCAAGGCGGTCGATGTCTATGGGCTGTCCGAGATCATGGGACCGGGCGTGGCCTGCGAGTGTCATGTGGCGCAGGCCGGCCTGCACGGCTGGGAAGATCACTTCCTGTTCGAGATCATCGATCCCAAGACCCTGCAACCGCTGCCGGTGGGCGAAACGGGTGAGCTGGTCATCACCACGCTCACCAAGGAAGCGCTGCCGATGATCCGTTATCGGACACGCGACATCACCCGCCTGAACAATGAACCCTGTGCCTGCGGCCGCACCCATGTCCGCATCATGCGCGTGACCGGGCGCGACGACGACATGCTGATCATCCGCGGTGTCAACGTCTATCCTTCGCAGGTGGAGGCGGTGCTCGTCGGTTTCCCGGGGCTTGCACCCCATTATCAGATCGTATTGACGCGCGTGGGCGCGCTCGACGCCATGACGGTGGAGGTCGAGTTCGCGCCGGGCGCCGCATTGGCCGAGGCCGATCACGCCCGCAAGGCCGCGGAGGTCACCCACCACATCAAATCGCAGATCGGCGTAACCTGCTCGGTCGTGGTCAAATCAACCGGCGAGGTGCCGCGTTCGCAAGGCAAGGCGGTGCGGGTGCGCGACCTGCGCAAGCCGGCAACCTGATCATTGCGACGGCAAGACGGCGCCCGGCGCGCTCGCCAGGCGCGCCAGCGCGGGATGACGTTTCTTCGAATCGTCATCCCGCTCTGGCTTATTGTTGGAGCATGATCCTTTCCGAAAACCGGTGCCCACCCCGGATCAAGTCCGGGGCAGGCGTTTTCGGGATCATGCTCTAAGAATTCACCGGCCCCTTTTTTGTCGGGTTTCTTGTCGCCCGGTTTCGTGCTCGTCTTTTTGTGGCCGGGTTCGAAACCGCCGAGCTCATGGTAGGTCACGGGTTTGTTGGTCTCGAAGGCGGTGACCCTGGGGATCCGGCCCGGCAGTCCGAGCTCCTTCCATCGGGCCGCGACCTTGTCGTAGACGGGCTTTCTCAGCGCGGTCCGCTTGGAAAAGATCGGCAGATGCCGGTGTTCCTTGCAGGCGTTGATCAGCGCCTTCGAGCCGTACGGCCTTTTCTCGGGCGGATTCTGAGTCGGATCCAGCCACGTGCTCCACGTATTGCGCAAGATATCGATGTCATCGATCGGATTGCAGCGACTCGCCATCGCCCAGATGACCTGGTCCATGTCGGTGGGATCGATGTCCTCGTCGACCGCGATGATCCATTTCGTGTAGTAGGCGCCGCCGGGAACCTGCCCGGCGAGCGCCAGTACCTGCGCCGCATGGCCGGCGTAACGCTGTTCGAGACTGATGACGGTCATGCCGAAACCGCCGGCCGCCGCCGGATGCGCGTAGACGCCATGAATGCCGGGAATTCCGAGCTTGTCGAGATCGTCCCAGATCTTCGCCGAGCGGATCACCGAAAAGAAGCCGCTCTGCTCGCAAGAGGGATAATCCGCCATCAGGGCGTTGGTCAGGACGGGATTGCTGCGATGGTGGACCGCCGTGACCTCCACGAGCGGGCAGCCGGCCTCGGGCCGTCCGTAATATCCGGGGAACTCGCCGAACGGTCCTTCCGCCCGCACTGAATTCGGACGAATGATGCCCTCGATCACCAATTCGGCATTCGCGGGGATCAACAGGTCTGTTTTCATCCCGCGCACGACCGGAATGGCCTCGCCTTTGATCCCTCCCGCAAACTCATATTCCGAAATGTTCTTGGGAAAGGTCTGCGAGCCCACCATCATGAACAAGGGATCGATGCCCCATGCGGCGGCGACTTCGATCGACTTTCCCTGCTCCCAGGCGCGCGTGATGTGAAGCCGCGCGTCCTTGCCGGGCGAAAGATAGAGACCGACCTCCGACTTTCCCTGCAGCATCATCCGATAGGTGCCGATATTGAGATAGCCGCTGTCCGGATCGCGCGTGATGACCGCGTCTCCGGTGCCCGCGTAACGGCCGCCGTCGAGCGCCCAATGCCTGGGGATCGGCAATTGATTGAGATCGATTTTCTTGCCGATGATGGAGTTCTCGTACACCGGGGCTTGTCCCCGCTCGACCTCGCGCGGGACAATGCGCCGTTTGAGCTTGTTCTTGGTACGGCTGATGAGCTCCACCGTCGGCGTGTCGGCCGGCTCCTCGAGGGTGAGCGCGATGCGCCTGATGCTCGGACCGAGGATGTTCCACAGAAGCCTGGTCTTGATCGGGCTTTTCTCGAATCCGCTCGCCTGCTCGAACAGGACGGCGGGAGACGGCTGGCCCTTGGCGACCAGATAGGAGATGGCGCTCATCTCTTCATCGCGGTCCACCGGCTTGCTCACGCGGACAAGCTCGCCCATTTGCTCCACGCGCGAGAGCCATTCGCGCAGATCCTGGATCGGCGTGGCACGTCCGCTGGATGGAGATTTGCGTTTCGGCAGAATTGCGGTCGGTATCGCGGTGATGTCGTCCATGGCGTCCTCGGTTCTAGAGTGTCTTTGTCCTGCTGCGGCTCTTGCCGTCCAGCATCCAGGAGAACATTTCCTTCGTCCGCCGTGCCGTTTCGGGCAGCGGCATGTTGACGATCGGATATTGGTCTTTCCAGTGGAACGGCCGGCATGCATCGATGATGGCCCGGCTGTTGGTGAAATCGCCTTGGCTTTTGCGGTTCGGCGGGATCGACGGATCGAGAGGCGTCGACCAGGCATTGCGGATGAAATCGATCGAGGTCGCGGGATCCGATCGTGAGCACACCGCCCACATCAGCTCCTCGAGATTGGACACGTCGATGTCGTCGTCGACCACGACCACATACTTTCCCGCATAGGCGACCGAGCGGCACATGGCGGCAAGATGCCCGGCTTGGCGCGCGTGGCCCGGGTAACGTTGCTTGATCGACACGGCGGTGAGCTGGCGCGAACCGCCGGCCTCGTGACACCAGGCCGCGACGACGTCGGGAAGGCCGGTCTTCTCCAGCTCCTGCCTCAGCAGGGCGGAGCGCATGACGGCGCGGTAGCGGGCCTGCTCCTCCGGCGGCCGTTGCGGGGGGCAGCCGAGAATGATGGGATCATTGCGATGATAGATCGCCTTGACGTCGAGCACCGGCTCGCCGCGCATCTTGGAGCCGTAGTATCCAGTCCATTCGCCGAAAGGCCCCTCCGGCAAGGTATTTCCGGGCTCGACGAAACCTTCGATGACGATCTCCGCATTGGCGGGATACGGCAGGTCCGTGTACTTGCCTTTCAACACTTTTTGCGGGCGCCCCCGATAGGCTCCCGCGATATCGAACTCGCATATGCCGTAAGGGACTTCCGTGCACGCCATCAGAAAGCTCAGGGGATCCCCGCCGATGACGATGCAGACGGGCATCCGCTTGTTCAGCTGCTGATACTTGTCGCGATGCATGCGGCCGTGCTTTCCGGGCGAGATGTAGAAGCCCAGCCGTTTGGCATCGTGGATCATCACCCGATAGGTGCCGACATTGACCCACCCCTCGTCGGGATCTCGGGTGATGTTGAAACTGCCGGTACCGATATAGCGACGCCCTTCGTCGCGATCATGCCAGACGGGGGTCGGAAATCTGGTGACGTCGACCGCGTCGCCCTCGATCACGTTCTCCATGACGGGGCCCGTGTCGACCATTTCGTAGGGCAGCGGCTTGTCGGAGATCTGCTGGAAATCCTTGAGGAAGGATTCGGAAAGCTCGATCTTGTTGAGCTCAGGCGAAAATCCGAGCGTCATATTCTGCCGCTGGCCGCCGAAGAAATTGGTCAAAACCCGAAAGCCCTTCGGGTAGCCGGGAATATCGTCGAACAGCGCCGCAGGCGCCGCGGCGTCGTGCTGGAGAAGCTCCGCCGCCATTCCGATATCGTCCTGCCAGGAGTAGCCGCTCGCCCGAACCAGCTCTCCGAGCTTTTCGGTTTCGACGATCCATTCGCGCAAATCGTCATAGGGTACGCGGGAGCTTCGATTGTCCAATTTGGCGATCGTCATGGCGATACCGTCCTGGCGGCGAACCGGCCGGAACGCCATGGATCTGAACAGGCGCCGTCACCTGCCTTCATTCCACGGGTCGTGTGGCCCGCCTCATCGCAGGCTATTTTGGGTGCCGCCGCCGTCCATGACTTTTGTCAAACCGGATAGCCGAACGCTCCGGCAATCCGTCTTGAGGGGGCATGCGGGGGCAATCCGGCGTTCCGCCCGGTCGGCGGCGCCGGGTCGCTCGCCACCGGGGCGATCCGATCGACGCCGCGGCGAGCGGCCGGCCCGCGTTTGCGGACGTCAAGCGGCCGCGGGCCGCTTGCGTCCGCCGGGTCTATTCCTGCGAAACCGGCGGGTCCGGATCGTCCGACCACGAGTCCGGTGGTTGCGGGTGCTTGCGCAACAGCCGATGCACAAGGTTGACGTGCTCGGCCTCCTCTTCCATGAACTCTTCCGCCATTTTCTTGATGGCGGGGTCCTTGGCGGTCTCGACCGCCGACGTGAAGAATTCCAGCGCGCGCTGCTCGCCCGCCAGGGCAAGTTGCAACGCATGCCATGGGGTCATCATGTAATGCGCCGCGCCGAGATCCACGGCTTCCGGGCTTTCACCCCGCTTCCACAACGCCATCTGGCGCGCATGCGCGACCACATCGACGTCGCCGGCCAGTCGGCGGATCTCGTCGCGGTGAATGCCTTCGGCCCTTGCCAGGTCGCGGAAGGTGGCGACCAGCTCCGGGTTGTTGTGGGTCTCCATCTGGCGGGCGAGAACTTCGTAGCGCTCGACCGCATCCGCTTCGATCTGGTAGGCGACCGACAGCAGATCCGTGAGGCTGGAAATCTTCGGTGCGTCGCTTGTCTTGCTCATAGCTCGAAATCCTTCTCCAGCTCGGACAGGTCGGCGCTCGCATGCCCGACCGGCGGCTGATAGGGCTTGCGACTGCCGCGATACAGAATCCCAATGTTGAAACCGTCATCGGTCATGATGCGTCGCGCCGCCTTTCCGGGGTCGCTGGTCGGTCCGACCGGCGCCGGACGCACCAGCGTCTTCCACTCCTTCTCGTCGGGACGGAAGGTCACGCACGGGCTCAGGATCTCGACGAACGAAAAGCCGGGATGCCGGATCGCCTCGGTCAAGATGGTCGCGGTCTCGTTCGGCTCGCCGGAGAAGCATCGTGCCACGAAGTTGGCGCCCGATGCGAGCGCGATCACCAGCGGATGGAAGGGGCTCAAGCCCGTTCCGCCGGGCGACAGCGCGGTGTCGAACTCGGGCTCCGTCGTGGGCGAGGGTTGTCCCTTGGTCATGCCGTAGATGTGGTTGTCCATCACCACATAGGTCATGTCGATGTTGCGGCGGCACGCGTGCAGGAAGTGATTGCCGCCGATCGAATAGCCGTCGCCGTCGCCGCTCGCGACCACGACGGTGAGATCGGGTCGCGACACTTTCAGTCCGGCCGCGAGGGCGAGAGAGCGCCCATGCACGCCATGAAAGCCGTAGCAGGTCGTATAGGCGGGTATGCGCGACGAGCAGCCGATGCCGGAGATGATCGCCATTTTCTCGGGTGGCAGCCCAAGCTGGGCGAAGGCGCGCGTAAACGACATCAGCACGTGATAGTCGCCGCACCCCGGGCACCAGATCGGATTGATGTCGGATTTGTAATCGGCCGGCTTGCAGGCGAGCCGGTTGTCGAGGGTTGCCATTATTGCCTCCACTCGGTGATGGCGTGATGAATCTCGCTCGGTCTGATGGGCAACGGCCCCGGCCTGTTGAGCACGCGCGTGCCTTTGGGCAGATCGTAGTGCGCCCGAAGGTAGCGGTAGAACTGCGCGCCGTGGGTCTGCTCGACGACGAGAACCCGTTTCTTGCCCGCGAGGGCGGCCGCGAAGCGCGCCGGCTGCACGGGAGACAGCAGGCGCGGCGCAATCAGGGTGGAGGCGACGCCGTCCGCGCGGGCGCGCCCGATGGCTTCGCGCGCCGTACCGGTGAGCGACCCCCAGGTGAGCACCGCGAGATCTCCATCGCCCTCGATGGTCGCCCAGTGGTCGCCGTAGTTGAAGGCATCGAGCTTGTTGCGGCGCTTGTCGAGCTGGACCAGATGGTCGGTTGCGCTGCTGGTCGGAGTCCCGCGCTCCGTATGGGTGAGCCCGTCGGCGGTGTATTGGCCGCCCCGCGTGCCGGGTATCGCCATTGGCGAGACGCCGTTGGCGGCGGTGGCGTAGCGCTTGTAGGTGGTCGCCACATCGGTCGCCTTGATGCGTTGGCCGATAAAGGCGACGTCAGCCGGCCGTTCGAGCGCGGTCCTGCGCTTGGCCCACGAATTGATCCGAGAGCACGATCGCCGGTGTTTGCAGGGCTCTCGGCCAGATAGGTCGCCCATTGCGTGGTGAACAGGCAATCGCCGACCGATTGCGGCGCCACCACCAGATGGGGCGCATCGCCGTGACAGCCGTAGACCGCGATGTTGAGGTCGGACTGCTCCGACTTGGTGGGAATGCCGGTCGACGGACCGGCCCGCATCACATCCACGATGACGATCGGAATTTCCGAAGCCGTCGCCAGGCCGAGCGCCTCGATCATCAAAGAGAGGCCCGGGTCCCGACGTCGCCGTCAAGGCCGGGGTTCCCCCGAAGGACGCGCCGATGATCATGTTGATCGCCGCCAGCTCATCCTCGGCCTGCAGCAGCACGCCTCCCATCTTGGCGAGATTGGGTGCGAGCCACTCGAGGACTTCGGTGGCCGGGGTAATTGGATACGCAGCCGCGAAGCGGATGCCGCCGCGGATCGCCCCCAGCGCCGCCGCCTCGTTGCCCGACATGAGCCACCTGCGGGCCGAGCTCGGCGCCGGCGGGGCCAGGCGCGGGCCGAACTGGAGACCCGCCGCTGCGTCGAAGCCGGCGCTGATCCCCTTCTTGCTCGCCTCGATGGCCGACGGTCCCTTGTCGGCGAGGCGCTTCTCCATCAGGGTCGATACGACGTCCGTCCCGAGGCCGAGCAACCGGGCCGCGATGCCGAGCGCGATCATGTTGGGGCGCCCGCCGGGGATGGCTTTCGCCATGTCCTTCAGCGGGATTTCGATCACGCGGGCTCCGGAGGCGGCGACGCCGGGCGGCGGCTCGCCGCCGCGCGGGTCGCTGATCACCAGACTGTCCGGCCCCACCTCGATCTCGGCGCCGAAGCGGTGAGCGTTGAGCCAGTCGATGCCGATCAGGAGGTCGAACCGGTCGGGCAGACACTCGACCGGGTGCGTGGCCAGGCGCACCAGGGCGGCGGCTTCGCCGCCACGGATTTGCGCGCCGACCGTTCGGATCAGCAGGCCTTGCCAGCCCGCCAGGCTCGCCGCTTCGAGCAGGAAGTTTCCGGTCGTGAGCGCGCCAGCGCCGCCACTTCCGATGAAGGCCACTGAAATACTTTGAGAATCTCCCATGGTGGCGCCCTTCCTTACGGTTGTTGCGAGGCCCGGCATCCCTCGCAGATGCGGTCCAAGGCGTAATTCAGTACTAGAATACGTTTTTTTTCGACTTTCCTTGCTTTAGATCAAGGAAATCGAATGGGGGTAGCCGAAAGTCATCCGCACCTGAGAGGCGATCTTGGCGCGACGAACCAGCCAAGCGCGGGAGAGGCGAATGACCCGAGAAGCGGTGCAGTGGATGATGACGGGCAAGGGGCAGCCCCTCGTCGCGATGAAATGCGACAAGCTTTCGCCCGGGCCGGACGAGGTTCTGGTCGAAATCGCCGGTTGCGGCGTCTGCCATACCGATCTCGGATATTACTACGACGGCGTGCGGACCAAGCACGCGCTTCCGCTCGCGCTCGGGCACGAGATCAGCGGACATGTCATTGAGACCGGCGTCAATGCCACGCGGTGGGCCGGCCGCGCCGTCATCGTGCCGGCCGTCATACCCTGCGGCGAGTGCGACGCCTGCCGGCGTGGCAAGGCGACGATCTGTCCAAATCAAAAAATGCCGGGCAACGACATTCAGGGTGGTTTTGCCACCCATATCGTGGTCCCGGCGCGCGGATTGTGCGAAGTCGACGAGCGCCGCTTGGCGGCCGTCGGAATGGATCTGGCCGATCTTTCGGTGATCGCCGATGCCGTCACCACCCCTTACCAGGCCGTGGTTCAGGCCGGCGTCGGGCCCGGAGATCTCGTGGTGGTCAACGGCGTCGGCGGCGTCGGCGGCTACGCGGTCCAGTTTGCGGCGGCGTTCGGCGGCACCGTGGTCGCGGTCGACGTCAATGACGACAAGCTCGCGGCCATCGCCGGCGCGGGCGCCGCGCTCACATTGAATGCGCGTCAGATGACGCCGCGCGATCTCAAGGCGGCGATCCATGCCTTCGCCAAGACGCGCGGCTTGCGGCCGACCGAATGGATCATCTTCGAGTGCTCCGGCACCAAAGCCGGCCAGGAGACGGCATTCAGTCTTCTCAATCACGGCGCGACGCTCGCGGTGGTGGGTTTCACGATGGACAAGGTCGAGGTCAGGCTCTCGAACCTCATGGCGTTTCATGCCCGCGCGATCGGAAACTGGGGCTGCCCGCCGGAGCTCTATCCGCAGGCGCTCGAGATGGTGCTCGACGGCCGCGTCAAGGTCGCGTCCTTCGTCGAGAAGCATCCGCTGAGCAAGATCAATCAAGTGTTCGAAGCAGTACACGCCGGCGCACTCAAGCGCCGTGCCGTTCTCGTCCCCGACCGGTGAGGAGCAGAACCATGGACGCCGAAGTGGCCCACAGCGTTGCCGTCAAGGAACGGGAGAAGAAGGATCACGATCTGGTCGCGGACAATGTGCGGCTCAGCGCCGGGAAGGGCGTGCGCTACGAAAAGCGCCCCGTCAAAGGCGAAGACGGCAAGCCGGTGAGCGGCCTCTACAACGCGTGGATCACGCTCGACAATCCCGCGCAGTTCAACTCCTACACCACCGACATGGTGAAGTCGGTGATCCTGGCCTTCCGCGCCGCCAGCGCGGCGCGCGACGTGGTCGCGGTCGTCTTCACCGGAAGCGGCGACAAGGCGTTCTGCACCGGCGGCAACACCAAGGAATATGCCGAATATTATGCCGGCAATCCGCAGGAATATCGCGGATACATGCGGCTGTTCAACGACATGGTCTCGGCCATTCTGGTTTGCGACAAGCCCGTGGTCTGCCGCGTCAACGGGATGCGCATCGGCGGCGGCCAGGAGATCGGCATGGCCTGCGATTTCTCCGTCGCGCAGGACCTCGCGCGCTTCGGGCAGGCCGGACCGAAACACGGCTCCGCGCCGATCGGCGGGGCGACCGATTTTCTCCCCGTGATGATCGGCGCCGAGCGCTCCATGGCGGCCTGCGTGCTGTGCGAGCCGTTCTCGGCGCACGAAGCCTATTTCATGGGTGTGCTCACCGACGTGGCCCCGGCGCTCAAGGTCGACGGCAAGTTCATCGCCAATCCGCTGGTGGAAACCAGCCGCGTCACCGACGAGTATGGTCGCTTCGTGTTCGGCAAGCCGAAGACCGGCGAAGCACTGAAAGCGGGCCAGGAATTGCTGAAGCGCGGCACCGTCGACCTCGGCTTTGCTCGACGAGAAGATCGAAGGGCTGTGCACCAAGCTGCTCTACACATTCCCGGACTGCACCACCAAGACGGTGGAAGAGTTGCGTAAGCCCAAGCTCGATGCCTGGAACCGCAACAAGGAGAACTCCCGCGCTTGGCTCGCGCTCAACATGATGACCGAGGCGAGGGCGGGATTCCGCGCCTTCAACGAAGGCACGCGCGAGACCGGTCGGGAGGCCGATTTCATCGCTCTGCGCCGGGCCCTGGCGGCCAACACGCCGTGGTCCGACGAGCTGACCCAAAGCATCCAGCCGCGGGTGCGCAAGTCATGACCATGCCGCTCAAAATATGGTTCGAAGCGGAAGGGCGATTGCTGCGCCTTCGCCTGAACCAGCCGAAAGCGAATCTGTTGGATGCCGCGATGATCGCGGCTCTCGATGCGGCCCTCGCCGAGCATCTCCGCAACGCCGTCATCGGCGCGGTCCTCGTGGATGCGGAGGGACCTCATTTCAGCTTCGGGGCGAGCGTGGAGGAGCATTTGCCCGCGCAATGCGACGCCATGCTGCGCGATTTCCACCGACTCGTGCTTCGGCTGGTGGAATCCCCCGTACCGGTGCTGGCCGCGGTGCGCGGACGATGCCTGGGCGGCGGGCTCGAAGTGGCGTTGGCCTGCCACATCGTCTTCGTTGCGCCGGACGCCACTCTCGCACAGCCGGAAATGAATCTCGGCGTGTTCGCGCCCGCCGCGTCCTGCCTGTTGCCGGAGGCCATCGGCCCGGCGCGGGCAATCGACCTGCTGCTGTCGGGCCGCGGCATCAGCGGGAGCGAAGCCGTGGCGATGGGCATGGCGCGCGAGGCTTCGAGCGATCCGGAACGCGCCGCGATTGCCTATTTCGACGATCATCTCAAGCGGAAGAGCGCCAGCTCGTTGCGTTACGCCGTCAGGGCGGCACGCTTCGACTATTGCGCGCGGATCAGGGCGAAAATCGAAGCCGTCGAGCGCTTGTATCTCGACGAGTTGATGACGACGCATGACGCGCTGGAGGGTTTGAACGCCTTCATCGGGAAGAGAGCAGCACAATGGCAACACCAATGAACGGTCCGAAGGTCGCGGACATCGTCGCACAGGCGCAACGGCTGTTCGACGACCTCTCCTTTACGGCGGCGCGCGAGTGGAAGGCCGCGGCGCCTGGACGCAAGGTCATCGGCTATATGCCGATCTACGTCCCGCGCGAGCTCATCCATGCGGCCGATATGCTGCCGCTTGGAATCGTGGGCGGCGGCGATCAACTGGAAGTCATTCACGGCGACGCCTATTACCAAAGCTACATCTGCCGCATCCCGCGCTCCACCATCGAGCTCGGCGTTACCGGCCGGATCGATTTCGTCGACGGCATGCTCTTCCCGTCGATCTGCGACGTGATCCGAAATCTGTCCGGCATGTGGAAGATGATGTTTCCGAACGTCTACGTTCACTATTTCGACGTGCCGCAGAACTACCGGGACGACATCGGCGGGAACTTCTACGTCAACGAGCTTTCCGAGCTCAGGCGACGATCTCGCCGAACTGCGCGGCAAGCCGATCACCGACGACGAACTGCGGCATATCGATCGCGGTCTACAACGAAAATCGACGGCTTGTGGGCGACCTTTACACGTTTCGGGCGCAACGCCCGTGGCAGGCGCCGGCGGCCGAGGTCTATCTCGTGCTGCGCGCCGGCCTGGTGCTCCCGGTCGAGCAGCATTCGGAGATGCTTCGCGACTATCTCGCCGCGGTGGCGCGCGAGGAGCGGCCGCGTCGCGACAATTGCCGCATCGTGCTGACCGGCGTGTTCTGCGAACAACCGCCGCTGAACCTCATCAAATCGCTCGAGCTTGCCGGTTGCTACGTGGTGGACGACGACCTGCTGCTGGTCACCCGCTGGCTCACCGCCGATGTGCCGATCGAGGGCGATCCGCTGCACAATCTCGCGCTGCCTTCCTGCATCAATCCGAATCGACGGCGGCCAAATACGAGCCCAATCAGAAGGAGAAGGGCCAGCACCTCGTCCGCGCGGTGAGGCGGACCGGACGCCGAAGGCGTCATCTTCGCCTGCCCGAGCTTCTGCGATCCGGCGCTGCTCGAGCGCCCGATGCTGCAGCACGTCCTCAAGGACGCCGGCATTCCCTACATCGCCTTCAAGTACGCGGAAAACTCCGGGCAGATGCAGCCGATCCGCGAGCAGGCCGGCACCTTCTCCGATTCCATCAAGCTCTGGAGCGCCTCATGAGCACCGTGATCGTTACCCCCAGGAAACCCAAGGCGAAGGAGGCCAACAAGGATGCCTCCATGCTCAAGCAGAAGGAGATGATGGCGACCCACTACGACCGGCTGACCAACGTGCCAGAGATCCGGCGAGAAGGTGGCCGCGACCTTCGTGCCGGGCAATCTCAACGAACTGCTCATGTGCTTCGACCTGGTCAACAATCTGCCCGAGGTCAACGCCATTCAGAACGGATTGCGCCGGCTGAGCGGGGGCTACGTGCTCGAAGCGGAAAAGATCGGCCATTCCGAGGACGTCTGCACCTACGTGAAGTCCGACATCGGAATGATGGCGAAAGGCAACCTCGCGCCGAACGGAAAGAAATTTCCCGATCCCGACGTTCTGCTGCTGTCCTACACCGGCTGCTTCACGTTCATGAAATGGTTCGAGCTGCTGCGCGAGCAGTACAAATGCGAGACGATCATGCTGCACACCCCCTACATGGGCGACGGCAAGATCACCCCGAACATGACCGAGTACATGGTCAAGCAGCTCAAGCAGGAGGTCATCCCGACGCTCGAACGCGTCTCCGGCGTCAAGTTCGACATCGACCGGCTGCGCGAGTACCTCAAGAAATCGGTCAAGGCCGAAGACGACCTCGTGCGGGTGTTGCAAAGCGCCAAGAGCAAGCCGTCGCCGATCGACGCATATTTCGGCGGGATCTACTACATCGGCCCGATATTCGGAGCCTTCCGCGGCACCGATGATGCGATCGATTACTACAGATCGCTGCGCGAGGAGGTGGAGGAACGGCTCGCGCAAGGCAAAGGGCCGGTCACGCCGGACGGCGACATGGGCAAGGAACGATATCGCCTGGTCGTCGAGGGCCCGCCGAACTACACGAACTTCCGCCAGTTCTGGAAGATGTTTTACGACGAAGGCGCGGTCGTCGTCGCATCGAGCTACACCAAGGTCGGCGGCGTCTACGACCTCGGTTTCCGGCATGATCCGGACAAGCCTCTGGAGACGCTCGCGGAATACTGCCTCGGCGTCTACACCAATCGCAGCCTGCCGATGCGCATCGACATGCTGGCGAACTACATCAATGAATACGAGGCGGATGGCCTGCTGATCAACTCGATCAAGAGCTGCAACAGTTTCTCGGCCGGTCAGCTTCTGATGATGCGCGAGGTGGAAAAACGCACCGGCAAGCCGGCGGCGTTCGTCGAATCCGACCTCGTCGATCCACGTTACTTCTCGGCCGCCAACATCAAGAACCGGCTCGAGAGCTACTTCCAGATGATCGAACAGAAGCGCGCCAGTACGCGCTCCGCGGCTTGAAGGGTGCGCCATGAAGACTTTCGTCGGCATTGACCTCGGATCGACCACCACGAAGGCGGTTCTCCTTGACGAGAATTGCGACGTGATCGGACGGGGGATCACGAATTCCCGCTCGAACTACAGCACGGCGGCGCGCGTCGCGAGCGACGAAGCCCGCATCGACGGACGCTTCACGCTGTTCCGCCGGGCGCTGGCCGACACCGGCGGCCTCGGTGACAAGCTCGCTTCGTTCTTGGCGGCGCTCGAGCGGGCCTTTCGACTCGAGCAGTTCCTGGAGCAGCTCGAAGACCTCGAGCAGACCTGCCTGGGACAGGCTGCGGGCGGCCGTTTCGCGGGAGTCGAGGCCCCCGTCAAGGAAGCCATCGGCTTGGTGTTCAAGAAGCTGCGCGAAGAGGCCCCGGCCCTCTACGCACCGGACGCGAAACGCAAGTCCGACTTCTTCCGCGATATCGCGGGCTCGCGCTATCACACCCATGCCGAGGAGGCGGCGCGCGCCGCGGGCCTGCCCTACGAACTCCTGCTCAACGTCTATGACAAGTCGATCATCGATGTCGAAAACCGGCCGCCCTCGGGCGAGCTCAGCGAAAGGTTTCGCCGCGCAATGGCGCGCACCTTTACGTCCGAAGCGATGATCTCGTCGGGCGCCTCCGACATTCAGAAGCGGATCGAGCAGGCGCTCGGCATCGACCTCGAGGAGACCTATCTGGTCGGCACCGGCTACGGCCGCGTGACCCTGCCGTTCTCGAAGGAGCACATCCGCTCCGAGATCCTGTGCCATGGCCTCGGCGCGCACATGATGTACCCCAAGACCCGCACGGTGCTCGACATCGGCGGCCAGGACACGAAGGGTATCCAGGTCGACCCCAGCGGCATCGTCGAGAATTTTCAGATGAACGATCGGTGCGCCGCCGGATGCGGACGCTACCTCGGGTATATCGCGGACGAGATGAACATGGGGCTGCACGAGCTGGGCCCGATGGCGATGAAATCGGACAAGCCTGCGCGCATCAATTCGACCTGCACGGTGTTCGCCGGTGCCGAGCTGCGCGACCGTCTGTCGCTCGGCGAAAAACGCGAGGACATCCTGGCCGGACTGCACCGCGCCATCATCCTGCGCGCGATTTCCATCATCTCGCGGTCGGGCGGCGTCACCGACGAGTTCACCTTCACCGGGGGCGTCGCCAAGAACGAGGCCGCCGTGCGCGAGCTGAGAAAGCTCATCAAGGAGAACTACGGCGAAGTCACCATCAACATCAATCCGGATTCGATCTACACCGGAGCGCTCGGCGCGGGCGAGTTCGCGCGCAGGGCGTTCATCGGTGAAGCCGGTGGGAGGGAAGCATGACGGTTGCGGCAGGAATTGACATCGGGACCGGCGTCGTCAAGGCGGCCTTGTTCCGGGTCGAGAACGGAGAGTCCCACTGGTTGTCGCGCGTGACCGTGCGCATCCGGCAGCGCGATCCGATGGAATTGGCCCGGGTCGTCTACGACCAGCTTCTCGAGGACGCGAAGTTGACCGAGAAGGATGTCGACTACGTGGCAACGACGGGCGAGGGGGAAGGAGTGCCCTTCCACACGGGCCATTTCTATTCCATGACGACGCATGCGCGCGGCGCGATCTATCTCGATCCGGAGTCGCGGGCGGCGCTGGACGTGGGAGCATTGCACGGTCGCGCCATCAGTATCGACGAGCGCGGAAAGGTTCTGAGCTACAAGATGACGAGCCAGTGCGCGTCGGGATCGGGACAATTCCTGGAAAATATCGCCCGCTATCTCGGCATTGGGCAGGACGAGATCGGCAGTCTTTCTCGCCAGGCCGACAACCCCGAAGTGGTCAGCAGCATCTGCGCAGTGCTGGCGGAAACCGACGTCATCAACATGGTGTCGCGCGGAATTTCGGCGTCGAACATTCTCAAGGGCATCCACTTGTCGATGGCGGGCCGGCTTTCGAAGCTGTTGAAATCGATCGGAACAAGCGACGGCGTGGTGATGATGACCGGCGGCCTTGCGCTCGATACCGGCCTGGTCGCCGCCCTGGTGGAAGACGTCGCCAAGATGAAGGAGATGAAGACGACGATCCGCAGTCATCCGGATGCGATCTACGCGGGTGCGATCGGTGCCGCCCTCTGGGGAGCCTTCCGTTACGACAAGCTCGCCGCGCTCGGCGATGTTCCCAAAGCGGCGTAACATTACGGAGAAACACTATGGCACTGATGATCATCGATACCTGCACGGCGTGCGACGCGTGCGAGCCGGTGTGCCCCAACAAGGCGATCACGGCCGGCAATCCGATCTACGTCATCGATCCGCTGAAGTGCACCGAATGCGTCGGGGCGGAGGACGAGCCGCAATGCAAGCTGGTATGTCCGGCCAATTGCATCGTGCTAAATCCCGATTGGGTCGAAGACAAGGACGATCTGCTCGCCAAGTACGAGCAACTGCACGGCTAGGCGGGACCCCATGACCTTCGCCAATCGCGTCAGCCAGACATTGCACGAGGAGCATCGCGCGACGATCGCGCTGATGGAGCGTCTTGAGCACCTGATCGCCAAGCACCGCCGCGGCGGCCCGCCGGATCTCGGCGAGCGGGACGTGACGCAATTGCTTTCGGACCTCTCGACCGGCGTGCAGGCCGAAGTCGAGCGGCACTTCGCGTTCGAGGAGGAGCATCTCTTCACCTATCTCAGCGCGATGGGCGACGAAGCGATCGGCGCCCATTTGACCGACGAACATGCCGCCATGCAGGCCTCTCGGCGTCCGCGTCGCCACATTGGCGCGCGAGGCCGCGGCGAGCGGATTCGACGATGCCGGCTGGGACGAGTTCCGTCGTCTCGGACAGGAGCTGTGCGAGCGCATGCTCGCACATGTTCAAAAGGAAGAGATGGCGCTCCTGCCGCTGCTGGAGGAGAACATGGACAGCGAGACCGAAATGCGTCTCTACGAGGAATATGTCGGCGACCGTGTGAGGTATCCCATGCCCACCATTCCAACCGGACCTGATCGTGGCACTCGTCGGCTCGACGCCGAAGACGTCGAGAGGGTCATCGCGATCGATCGAGCCCACAGCGGGCACAGTCGCCGGTCTTTTTTCGAAAAGCGTTTTGCGGCCGCAAGCGCGCATCCGGACGAATTCATTCATATCGGCGTGACCCGCGGGGGTTCGCTGCGCGGCTTCGCCATGGCGCGCCTCCTGCGCGGCGAGTTCGGCAAGGAACGTGCCGTCGCGGTGCTCGACGGGCTGGGGGTCGAGGCCGAAAGCCAGGAGCGCGGCATCGGCCAGGCGCTCATGAACGAGCTCACGACGCTCATGCGCCGAATGGGCGTGCGGTCGCTCCAGTCGCAAGCCGTATGGACCAATCACGACCTGCTGCGTTTCTTCGACGCTGTCGGGTTTCAAGCTCGCTCCGAGCCTCGCTCTGGAACGCTCGGTCGTCGAGCCGCTGGGCGAGGAGAGCGAGGACGTATGACCTCCATGGAGAGCCACAATGGCCGGACCAGACAAGATGACAATTCCCGAGCAGGTCGGGCGCCGCCTCGGAGATCAACTACGGAAACCCGCCGGCACCCGACTTCGGTCCGCTCGCGCGCGACAGGATTCCGATACGCGCAATGAAAGAAGGCGATCTGCGCGGCGCTGATCGTCATCGACCGGCGTATTACCGGCCGCGACCGGTCCGGCTATTTCGAGCAAAAGGTCAACGAGGCGCTTCACGAGTCGGACGTGCGCGTTTCCTTGGTGGCGGAGCGCAACGGCGGGCCGGTCGGCTTCATCATGGCGCGGGTCGACGTCGGCGAATTCGGGCGCATCGAGCCCACCGCGGTGATGGATACGATCGGCGTCGATCCGGATTACTGGGGTCAAGGGATCGGCCGGGCGCTGCTGTCGCAGCTGCTGGTCAATTTGCGGAGCTTGCGCGTCGAGTGCATCCGCACCGAAGTCGATTGGCGCGATCGCGAATTGCTGGGGTTCCTGGATCGCTGTGGATTCCATCCATCGCAACAGCTTTGTTTCGAACATGCTGATCACAAGCCTGAATGCCAGCCGCGTTCTCGATTTTGCCGGTCACTGTGCCGTCGTCACCGGCGCGCAGCCGCGGCATCGGCCGCGTGATCGCCGACGCGCTGGCCATCGCCGGGGCGCCGAGTCGATGTCTTCGACGTGAGTCGAACCCGAACGGCCCGACAATTTCCAGCATCGCTTCGTGCGGGTCGATATCGCGGATTCCGACGCGGTCGGAACGGCGGTGGCGGATCTTCCCGGCTCGCCGAGCCTTCTCGTCAACAATGCGGGCATCACGCGCGACCGCTCGCTCCTGAAGATGAGCGATGCCGACTGGGCGGCGGTTCATCACCGTCAATCTGACGGGCGCGTTCAACATGATTCGTGCAGTCGCTCCGTGCGATGATCGCGAACGGGTTCGGACGGATCGTCAACATGACGTCGATCAACGGCTTGCGCGGGAAGTTCGGCCAGGCGAACTACGCCGCGGCCAAAGCCGGCCTGATCGGCCTGACCAAGACCGCGGCGCGCGAGTTCGGCAAGAAGGGGGTCACCGTCAATGCGGTCGCGCCCGGCATGGTGATGACCGAGATGGCGCGCGCGCTGCCGGCCGACATCATTGCCCGCGCCGAAGCGAGGCCGCGCTGCGCCGAACTGGCCGAGCCGAGGACATCAGCGACGCCG
This sequence comes from uncultured Pseudomonadota bacterium, assembly GCA_963791155.1. GTDB lineage: Bacteria > Pseudomonadota > Alphaproteobacteria > Rhizobiales > Xanthobacteraceae > JAVDCA01. The sequence continues at coordinate 300,109 of CAWBRI010000002.1, read as the reverse complement.
TGCTGTTCCTGTTGTCCGATGCCGGCCGGCGCCATTACCGGCGAGGTGCTCCGCGTCGATGCGGGACAGTACATCTGACTCTGACGAACGGCGTCGTTGCGCCGGCATTCTATCGGGCGCTCGCGCGAAACACGCATCGCAGACATCGGCCGTGAACCAGGCCAGAGCGATGGCGCCGACGAACCCGATGGCGCTGCCGACCTGCGTCAGCCAGACCTGCATCGGTCGCGATCGACAAGGCGGTCCGACACCAATCAGCGCAAGGCCGTGACAAACGGCGTGCAGCTTGAGCGGCCAGACGGCGGCAATTTCCGACAGCAGCATCGGGCGCCCATGTCCGGCCGCGGTTCTGCATGCATCGATGCCAGAAACGGAACGATTCGCTGCAAAATGCCGAGCAGGAAGGTCAGCAACCAGCCGCCGAGCAGCAACAAGCCGAACAGCGTCGGGCCCATTGGGTCCCGCATACCATAAAGGGCGGCAAGACCGACACAGCAGCGTTGCCGGCAGCATGATCCAGGCGGTCGCGGACGAGCAGGAACGACAGGCCGAGCCGCTTGCGCATGCCGGTCGTGAGCACGCGATGCCATCAGCCAAAGATGCATCGGCCGCCGCGCCAGGCCGATCACGGACTGCGGCCGTGAAGTGCGGATCCGGCTGTCGACAGCGCGCCGACGCTGCCGAGTGCGACGGCCGTGACTGCAAGAGCAGAACCCGATCCACGGACGGCGGTCTTCGCCGGAGCCGCGGAGAGCGCGAACATCGGCACCAGCACATGGCTGAAGCCGAGCACGAGCAGTCCCATGAAGCCGAAGCCGCCGAGGATCATGTGGGCGAGGGCGGCGCTCCCGTGATCGGGCAGGACGCCGGTCTGGTAGTTGAGGTCAGCGCAAGCCCAAGTGCCGCCAGCAGCACCAGGCGGCGAGCGACGCCCAGCCGTAGGCGGCGACGATCGGCAGCCTCCGGCGCGCCCAGAGATTGTCGGCAAGAAGACCGGCGAACAGGATCAAGCCCATGGTCGGCGTGACGGCGCCGGGACGAGGACGCGATCTCGGCGCTGTACATGCCGGCCACCAGCAGCGACATGCCGGGAACGGTGAGCCAGAACACGAGCTTGATCGGCCAGACGGCCGACAAGCGCGCGGCGCGTCGCAACCGGCAGCAGCTGCACCGATGCGCCGATCGCGGTCGTGGTCAGAATTCCGAGCGTCAGCAGATGCACTGCGGCCAGCACCGGACCGAGGCCGCCGCGAAAGCTCGTCGCTGGCTCGCGCCGACGAACAGGATGATCCACATCACGAGATGAAAGGCGGCGGCGGCGGCGAAAAAGCGAAGCGGGATCGAGGGCGGCAAGAGTCGGCTCTTGGCGCCGCCAAGAAAGGTCGCGGCGAGTGTCATGCGCCATACCGGGCGATGCAAAGCCGACGTCGTCCGTCGCAGGAGCCGCACTCGGACGCAACGATGTCGTGGCTCCAGCCGCGATCGTCGAGCTCCGGATAGAGAAAGATCGGCTCGCGGTCGAAATGGGCGATGAGCACCGCATCGACCTCGCCGCGGTCGATCATCTGCAGAATGGTCACCATGGGCTCGGGCGGTTCGAGCCCGCGCAGATCGACATGGACCGCATCCGGCGTGCGCCAGACCCGTGAACCATCGTTTGGTCCGCCACAATGCATGAGCGCGCTCCGGACTTTCCACTGTGATATTTTAGTACCGGAATACTCAATTATCACCTACGGTATTTCCCGGAGGTGTGCCGAGTCGAAAACGCGTTGACAAAGGGTGCGGTCATGGCTGGGCGCTCACGAAAGACGGCAGTGACGGACGCGTTCGCGGTCCGGCGGGTTGGCGTTGCCGACATTCCCCACGTCATTGCGCTCGACCAAAGCGTGACAGGGCTGGCCAAGCCGACCTATTGGGAGGACGTGTTCGAGCGCTACGGCGGGCATGACCTTCAGGAGCGGCATTTCCTGGTGGCCGAGCCGGAAGCGCCGGATGCGCGCATGCCGATCCTCGGGTTCATCATCGGCGAAGTGCGGGCATGGGAATTCGGCTCAGCGCCGTGTGGCTGGGTGCTGGCGCTTTCGGTCGAGCCCAAGGCACGGCTGCACGGGGTCGGGCACCGGCTGTTCGAAGCCATATCGAACGAATTCACGAAAGCGGGGGTGAGCAAGATGCGAACCATGGTGGCGCGCGACAATCGGCTTCATCTCATGTTTTTTCGCAGCGCCGGAATGACGGCGGGGCCCTACATCCAGCTCGAGAAGGAGCTCGATTAGAGCATGATCCCGAAAAAGCCTGCCCCGGACTTGATCCGGGGTGGGCACCGGTTTTCGGAAAAGATCATGCTCCAACAATAAGCCCGCTTGCCGCCTCTTACTCGTTCCGGAACATCGACGCCTCAGGACACCATGAAGCTGCAGATCTCGAGCCAACTTGCCATTTTTGCCCTGCTGGAGCTCGCCGCGCAGCCCGAGCGCCAGTATTCGGTCGCCGAGATCGGCCAGAAATATCGCATTTCCAGCCATCATCTCGCGAAAGTCATGCACAGCTTGGGTCGCGCCGGTCTGGTGCGATCCATGCGCGGCGCCGGCGGCGGCTATCAGTTCAGCGGCAATGTCCGACGCACGACCTTGCTCGATATCATCCAACTGTTCGAAGACCGATCCACGGACCCCGACTCCGGGGTCGGGGAGGCGACCGACGAGGGGCGAGCCCTGCGCCAGGTCTTGGGCGAGATCGACGATATCGCGGAAGCGACGCTCGGCTCGATCACGATCGCCACGATGCTCAAATTGATCGACCGCCGCCGCAACGGCCGCCCCTCGACCGCGCGGCAGCGCCCGGCCACCACCACCTGACGAACCCTCTCGCACGACACAACTATCTGAAAACAAACAAGAAATTGTCATCTGCCCACGTCGCTTGGGGTGTCGGCCGGGTCGCGTTTCGCCGACCATTTTGTCTGATCGGGGGGCGCGCCCTGCCAGACCCCGGTGACAGCGCGCTGTGGTCCCTGGGTCAGAAAGTCATTATGGTTCGCGGACGTTGGGCGCCTCGACCGCCGCCTGCGAGAAGGCCGAGGCGGGGTTGTCGCTTTTGTGGGGGTCACGTGGCTTTACCATGAGCTCGAAGCTTACCGCCGGCGATCTTCAAATCATCACGCGCATCCCCGTCTTCCGCGGTCTCGAGCACCAGACGGTCGAGCATATCGTCGCAACCGCCAGCTCCGTGATGCTGAAGCCCCATGAGCCCCTGGTTCAGCAGGGGGATCCCGCAACGGCGTTCTTCATCGTCATCGATGGCTGGGTGAAGCTCTATCGCCTCACGCTGTCCGGCGACGAAGCGGTCATTCAGATTTTGACGAAGGGCGACAGTTTCGCCGAGGCGTCCGCGTTCACCGGGACCTCGTTCCTTGTATCCGCCGAGTTGGTCAGCGAGTCCCGGGTCGTTCGCATTCCCGCCGATCACGTTGTGCGCTGCATTCGCGAGAATCCCGATATCGCCGTGGCCATGATCGTGTCGACGTCGCAGCACATGCACTACCTCGTGCAGGAGGTGGAGCAACTCAAGGCGCGAAGCGGGGTGCAGCGGGTTGCGGAGTTTCTCGTCTCGTTGTCACCGGCCGATCACGGCTCCTGCGTCATCTCGCTGCCCTATGACAAAGTGGTGATCGCCGCTCGGCTCGGCCTCAAGCCCGAATCGCTGTCGCGGGTATTCGCCAAGTTGAAAGCTCTCGGCGTCGCGGTGCACGCCACGCACGTGGCGATAAAAGACGTCGCCAAGCTGCATCAGTTGGCTTGTGACGATCGGGGCTCGATCCGCGGCACCTTGCGCGTCCTGCGCTAAAGGCAGGGCAGCCTGCCGTCATTGCGTTCCGGCAGCCCTCAGCGAAGAACCTGACGCCACGCGGCCGACGGCGCGCACGCGTTGCTTATACGCTCTCGGGATCGGTTTCGCACACCAGCGTTGTGATGATCGAATGGCACGGGCGCGACACCACCGACCTATCTTGACCTAAGTCAACGACGGTCGGCGCATTCCTGAGACAATCGAAAATGAAGGGCCCGCGATCGGTGCCCCGTCGGCTGCGGGGTGCGTGTCGCATGCGCTCAGTGGGTTTGGACCGAGGATCGCAAGTCCGTCGACGTCATGGCGCGTACTCCGGCGGGCGCGAGAGAACGACCGTTGCGGCTTCGACCATCGACGCGGTGGCCATGCTTCGTCTTTGAGATCGAGAGCCGTCCGACCGCACTAAAGGGATCGCGCGACCAAGGAAAATAAAGAATCGCCGGGGAGATAGCGTCATGCTCGAGGGCTGCACGCCATGGCCGCAGGAATTTGCGGCGCGGTATCGACGCGACGGCTATTGGGAGGACATCACCCTACGGGAGATGTTGGACGTTTCCGTGCGGTTGCACGGCACCAAGCCGGCCCTGGTATTTGGGGATCGCCGGATCAGCTACCGCGAGCTCGTGGCGCAGATCGACCGGTTGGCGATCCATCTCCACGACGCAGGGCTGCGGCCGCTCGATCGCGTGGTCGTCCATTTGCCGAATATTCCGGAATTCGTCACCACCTTCTTTGCCCTCATGACGCTCGGCGTCATTCCGGTTCTGGCATTACCCGCGCATCGGCACACCGAAATTCATCACTTCATACGTCACTCCCGCGCCGTGGGCTATTTCATCCCGGAAACGGTTCGCGGCTTCGACTACCGGCCCCTGGCGGAAAACTTGCGCGCCGAATTCGAACAACATCTCAAATACGTTTTCGTGGCAGGCACTCCTTACCGCCGGGCAGATCCCGCTCGAGGGCGACGCCCTTGGGCGCAATTCGGCCGATCAAGCGTTGCGGATTCCGGGCAGACCCGACAGAGATCGCGCTCATGCTGCTTTCGGGCGGCACAACGGGACTGCCGAAGCTGATCCCGCGCACGCATAACGACTACATCTGCAATTGCAAGCTGAGCGGCGGCGTGGCGGCGCTGGATACGGGGTCGATTTTCCTCGCGGTACTTCCACTGGCGCACAACTACACGCTCGCCTCGCCCGGCATTCTGGCGACGCTCGCATATGGCGGCACTGTCGTTATCGCGCCCGGCACGTCGCCCGAAACCGTACTGCCGCTGATCGAGCGCGAGAAAATTACTCACGTGGCCGCGGCGGTTCCCCTCATCATCAACTGGCTGCAGGCATGGCGGCCTGGCGCGCACGACCTGAGCTCGCTGCGCGTCGTCATCAACGGTGGCGCCCGGCTTGCGCCGGAGCTGCGCCAGCGCGTGCGCGAGCAATTCGGCTGCCAGATCCAGGAGGATTTCGGGACGGGTGAAGGATTGTTGAACATGACCCGGCTCGATGACGACGACGAGCTGGTGCTCAACAGCTCGGGCGCCCCGGTGTGTCCCGACGACGAGATCAAGGTGGTGGACGATGCGGGGCATGAGGTGCCGGACGGCCAGCCCGGCGAGCTGATTTGTCGTGGGCCCTACACCATTCGCGGCTACTACAATGCGTCCGAGACCAATGCGAATGCCTTCACCGCGGATGGATTCTATCGCATGGGCGACGTCGTACGAAAGTTCAATCGCCATATTTATACGATCGGTCGCAAAAAAGATCTGATCAACAGAGGCGGCGAGAAGATCAGTGCCGAAGAAATCGAAAATCTGATCCTGCGGCATCCGAAAATAAAGAATGCCTGCGTCGTGGCAATGCCGGACGAAGTTTACGGCGAGCGAGCCTGTGCGTTCGTCATCTTGAAGGCCGATCAGACGGTCAGCTTCCGGGAGCTGGTCGATTTTCTGCTGCAGCAGGAAATCGCAAAATTCAAGCTGCCCGAACGTCTCGAAATCGTCGATCAATTTCCGGTCAGCCCCGCGGGCAAGATCCTGCGACGGGAACTGCGCACGATCGATCGAGCGAAAGCTTGCGACAGAACGCAGCCAGACGGTGGCCGCGAAATGACCGACATGTCGCAGATGGGCGGTGAAAAGCAGCTGGGACACCTGTTCGAGCCGGTCAAATGGGGGCGGTTCACGGTCAAGAACCGGATCAAATACGGCGCCTGCTGCGTCTCCAATTACAACACCCGCGATGGCTTCATCACGGAACGCGAGCTCTGCGCGCACCAAGGTGATCGCGGGAACCGGATGCGGAATCATTACCAACCAGGGCGCTTATCCCGATCCGCTCGGGCGAAGGCAAAGCCTATTTCAGCCAGGTGGCATTGTTCGACGACAAGTTCATCCCGCAGTTCGAGAAGATCGCCGGCTACATCCATGAGCGCGGAGGGGTCGCGATTCAGCAGATCCTCCACGCCGGCCGCTACGGTGGGATCGACATCGGCTACTGCATCCAGCCGTCGGTCGTACCGCAGACGCTGCCGCATTTCCGGCCGCCGCGCGAAATCACGAGAGAGCAGATACGCGAAACCATTCGCCAGCACGCGGAGGCCGCCAAGCGGGCGATCAAAGCGGGTTTCGACGGCACCGAGATCACGAGCTTCATGGGCTACCTGCTCGCCAGCTTCAATTCGAAGTTCACGAACCGCCGAACCGACGAGTATCGGCGGCTCGATCGAAAATCGCGGCCGCTTCATGCGCGAGATGATCGACTGCATCAAGCAGGCGACGCCCGATCATCCGCTGGTCGTCCGGCTTTCCGGTGCCGAGCTGATGGACCAGTGGGGCGGAAACGACGAGGACGAATGCCTGATGCTGATGCAGCAGGCGGCGGATTGCGGCGTCGACATGATCAGCATCACGGTCGGCTGGCAGGAGGCGCCGGATTCCTCCATCGGTCGCGACGTGCCTCCCGGTCATTGGAACCGGCTTGCGGCGCGGGCGAAAAAGCTCCTGCCTCAGGTTCCGATCGCCTTCGGCGTGCGCCTGCCGGATCCGGTCATGGCCAACCAGTGTCTTGCCGAAGGGACAATTCGATTTCTGGGAAGTGTGCCGTCCGCTTCTTGCGGACCCGGAACTGGTGCACAAGGCGGCCGAGGCCCGCCTTGACGAAGTCAGGCGTTGCATCGGATCGCTCAATTGTCTCTCGCGCGTGTTCCGCGACCTTCCGTATACCTGCACGATGAACCCGGCGCTCGGGCACGAGGTCGAGCCCGAATACCAGGTCACGCCGGCGGCCGTGCACAAAAAGATCATGGTCGTCGGGGCCGGGCCCGCCGGCATGGAATGCGCGATCACCGCCGCTCGGCGCGGACATAGGGTCACGGTGTTCGAGCGCGGCGACTCGATCGGCGGCAGCCTCGTCGGCTATGCGGCGCACGATCTCGCGCACAAGGAAGATCTGGCCAGCGTCGTTTCCCATTACCGCGTCATGGCCGAGAAAACTGGGAATCGAGGTGCGTCTCAATGCGGAGGTCAATCCGAAGCTCATGCGCGGAATTCTGCATCAATTCGATGTGGCCGTGATAGCGACCGGGGCGCGGATCGACATGAGCATGATTCCAACTCCCGAGCGGCCGGGACTGGTCGTGGATGCGCAGGACGTGGCGCTTGGAAAGATTCGGCCCGGGCCGAAAGATCGTCGTTATCGGTGCGGGCAAGATCGGATTGACGTTGGGGGAATCGCTGAAGGCATCCGGGTCGGACGTCGTGATCGTCGAAAGAGAAAAGCGAATCGCGGGAGACGTCATGCCGACATGGAAGTGGCGTCACTCCGCCTGGATCGAAGAATTGGGGATCTCGACGCATACGAGCAGCCGCGTGGTCCGCATCGGCAAGGACTCCGTGACCATCGTCGATGGAAGCGGGCAGGAACAGCGAATTCGAGGCCGACATGGTCATTGCGGCATGGCCCAGCCGGGGAAATCAGGAGCTTGTGGCGGAACTCGAATGGTCGATCGACGAGCTCCATGGCTGCGGTGACGCCATGGCTCCCCGTGGGCTCACCCAAGCCATTCACGACGGTTATCGCCTCGGCTGCCGGCTTTGACCGGCAGCTCCAAACACGCGTGCCACGATGGCGGAACAGCGACTCATTGATCTCGACCTTGCGGGGTGGCAATCGGTGCTGGACCGGAACGCTCCGATATTTCTCGGCATGCAGGCCGGATCACGCATCGGGTTGATGTCGAAGGACGACTTCGAGCCGCCGGACGCCACGATGGTCGTATGGGAGGCGACCGATCACGCGATGCGTGCGAAATACGAATGTTTTCCCGGATTTGACCAGGTCAAGATCGATCTTTTGTTCATTGCCGACGACGCGACGATCCGCCTCGTCCACGATGCCGCGAACCCACGTCCGTTTGCGGACATCAAAGCCAAAGTGCGACGCCGCGATATCCTGCTCTATGTGGTCAAGCCGCGACAGGAACTGCTCGACTGGGGCTATGAGGAATTTTTGGATTCGCTCGGACTCGTATTCATGGGCACGTGTCGCTGATCAAGACGGGAGCCGTGATGATTTTTCATAATCCCAAGGGCGCGCCCGAGCTTGCCTGCAATGAATGCGGCTGCCGCTGGTTCGACCGCATGACGAATCGTTGCTACGAATGCGGTGCCGATATTTCGGCGCGCGACATCGAGGAATTTACGACGGCTTTGCGCATCTTCACGGAGAGCCGCAAGTCGGAATTGCCGCCATCGCCGCACCGAGGCGCCCGGGAATGACGCGGTCGGCTTGATCCAAGTCAATGCGGGAAAGACCTCGGCTGGCTTAATCGCGCGTGAAATAAGTATTGCAATGCCAATTCTAACCTATTGAAGAAACGACCATAAGAGGAGCCGCCATGCGGGCCAACACGGTCGAGGTCGACACCTCGCAGCAACCGCCAGGTGTGCGGTTTGCCGGGTCCTTCAACGTGGCCGTCCCTTTCATCGATCGGCACATCGCCGAAGGCCGCGGATCCAAAGTCGCGATCCAGACCATGGCCGAGCGGGTCACCTATGCGGATCTCGCCGCCAACGTCGATCTTTGCGCCAATGCTCTGGTGCGTCTCGGGCTTCGGCCCGGGGAACGCATCTTGATGGCGGTCAAGGATTGTCCCGCCTTCTTCTACGTGTTCTGGGGTGCGATCAAAGCGGGGATCATCCCGGTCCCGCTCAACACCATGCTGCGGGCGGCCAGCTATTCCTTCATGATCGACGATTCGGCCGCGGCCGCGCTGGTGTACTCGCCGGAATTTGCGAGCGAGGTGATGCCCGGCATCGCCGGCGCCGCGCGGCCGCCGCGCTACGTCCTGCGGACGGAAGGCGCCGAACCCGCTGTCGCGACGCTGATGGCGCGATGCGAGCCGCGGTTCGATGCCGTGCCGGCGACGTCGGAGGACGATTGTTTCTGGCTTTATTCGTCCGGCTCGACCGGAATGCCGAAGGCGGCGGTGCACCGCCACCGCGACATGGTGGTGTCGAGCCAGCGCTTCGGCGCCGAGACCTTGGGGGCGCGCGCGGACGACATTTGCTATTCGGAGGCCAAGCTGTTTTTCGCCTATGGGCTCGGCAACAATTTGACGTTCCCCCTGTGGCTCGGCGCAACGGCGGTGTTGAACGAGCATCGCCCGGGGCCCGCGTCGAGCTTCCCGATCATCGAACGATTTCGGCCGACGCTCTATTTCGGCGTCCCGACGCTCTATGCGGCCTATCTCCAGCACTTTGCCAAAGAGAAGCCGGACCTTTCCTCCATCCGGCTGTGCGTGTCGGCCGGTGAAGCGCTTCCGGCGGAGATTCTGCGGCGCTGGCACCAGGAAACCGGGATCTGGATTCTCGACGGCATCGGATCGACCGAGGCTTTGCACATTTTCATTTCCAATTCGCCCGATGACATTCAACCCGGTTCGAGCGGACGGGTCGTTTCGGACTACCATGCGCGAATCCTGGACGAGCAAGGCGCGGAGGTCGGCGACGGCGAGAGCGGCCGCCTGTTCATTTCGGGCGCCTCGACGGCGCGCTGCTATTGGAACAACGCGGAACGCACCGCGACCACGATGGTCGGCGACTGGCTGGACACCGGCGACACCTACCGGCGCGACGCCAAGGGTTATTTCTATTATTGCGGCCGCAGCGACGACATGATGAAAGTGGGCGGCATCTGGTGTTCGCCCTTCGAGATCGAATCGAAGCTCGTGGAGCACCCCGCGGTCCTGGAAGCGGCGGTGGTCGGCCGCATGGATCAGGACGAGCTCGTCAAGCCGGAGGCTTACATCGTTCTCAAGGAAGGGCAGAAGGGCGACGCCGCGCTGCTGGCCGAACTTCTCAAGCTCTGCAAGACCGGTCTTGCTCCCTACAAATACCCGCGTTGGATCAATTTCGTCGCGGACCTGCCGAAAACCGCCACCGGCAAGATCCAACGCTTTCGACTGCGCTCGTCACCCGAAGCCGTTCCGGAGAAATCCCGCGCCGCCTCCTAGAGCGGGATGACTTTTCTTCGAATCGTCATCCCGCTCTAGCTTCTTGTTTGAGCAAGATCTATTCCGAAAACCGGTACCCACTTTTCGGGATCATGCTCTAGATCGATCAGGTCCGTTCTCGGAGCGCAAGCCAAGGAAGAACTGGCGAAGCGGCCGGCATGGAGGGCTCGTCGTCGACGAGCACGACTGTTTTGGCAATCGTCGAGGAGCGCCGTTCATGTCGGCCCAGGTCCTGCTGCCTCCCGGTTGGGCGCCCCCCATCGGATATGCCAATGGCATTGTGGTGCCTGCGGGTCGCATCGTCTTTGTGGCTGGTCAGGTCGGCTGGGACGAACAGCAGCGGTTTCAGAGTGAAGACCTCGTTCCGCAGTTCGAGCAGGCGCTCAAGAACGTGCTCGCGGTGCTCGCGCAGGCCGGAGGTTCGCCGCACCACATTTGCCGGATGACGGCCTTTTGCATCGACAAGCCGCGTTACCTGGAGGCGCGATCCGAATTGGGGCGCGTTTGGCGACGGCTGGTCGGGAAGCATTATCCGGCGATGAGCATGATCTTCGTGGCAGATCTCCTCGATCACCCGGCCAAGATCGAGCTCGAGGCGACGGCGGTCATACCCATGGACGCGCCCGCGTGACGCAGATCGACCTCGACAGGCCGCCCGCCGACACCGCCGTCCTCAAGAGCGTGTGTCGCGGCTGCCATGGCGGATGCGGCGTGTTGCTGCATGTGCGCGCCGGCCGGCTCACCAAGGTCGAAGGCGACCGCGCATCGCCGCTCAACCATGGCCGCTTGTGCCCGATCGGAACGGTCGCCGCCGAGCTCGTTTATCACCCGAAGCGCCTGCAGTTTCCGATGCGGCGGTCGGGTCCGCGCGGCTCGGGCGCGTGGCAACGGATTTCCTGGGACCAGGCGCTCGACGAAATCAGCGAACGCCTGCTTGCCATTCGGGCCGCGCTCGGGCCGGAAGCGATCGCGCTCGGGACGGGCACCGGTCGCCATCATATCCGGTGGGTTTCGCGCTTCGGCCACGCGCTGGGAACGCCGAACTGGTGCGAGCCCGGCTTCGCCCAATGCTTTCATCCGCGCGTAAATACCAGCATTCTGACGTTCGGCGATTTTCCGGTCAGCGACTTCACCGGTGAAACGCCGCCCGGATGCATGCTGTTCTGGGGACACAACCCGCTGAATTCCGGGCCCGACGGGGAGACGCGCTTCAACGTGCATGAAGCGCTCGCGCACGCTCCCAAGATCATCGTCGTCGATCCGCGACAAACCGAGCTCGCCGAGAAGGCGGACGTCTGGCTGCAGGTCCGGCCGGGCGCCGACGACGCGCTCGCGCTCAGCATGCTCAATGTCCTGATCGCGGAACGGCTCTACGACGAGCCGTTCGTGCGCGCGCTGGACCCATGGCTTCGATGCGCTGGCCGAACGCGTCAAGGCGCTGACGCCGGAATGGGCCGAGCCGATCACCTGGGTCGCGGCGGAGAAGATTCGAGCCGCGGCCCGGCTGTTCGCGCAGACCCGGCCGGCGATGCTGGAATGGGGCTGTGCGATCGAGCACACGCCGAAATGCATCCAGACCGTCCGCGCCGTATCGATGCTGCCGGCGCTCACCGGCAATATCGACGTGCCGGGCGGCTGGGTGTTCGGCATGCACGGCATCGGCCGCTTTCCGAGCCTGATCGAGAATCTCACCCCCGAGGCGAATGCCAAACGCCTCGGCGCGGACCGGTTCAAGCTGCTGGGCGGCGAGGGTGCCGACCTGCCGGCCGCCCACATTCCCACGCTGCTGCGGGCCATGCGCGAGGGCGAGCCTTATCCGGTCAAGGCGTTCCTCATCTTCGGCAACAACACGCTGACCACCTATGCCAACGCCTCGCAGGTCCGCGAATCGCTGATGAAGCTCGATTTCATCGTCTGTGCCGACCTGTTCATGACGCCGACGGCGGAACTGGCCGACATCGTGCTGCCGGCCGCCGCATGGCCGGAGCTCGACCAGATCGTCGGGCTTCCGACCGTCGCCGCCAATGTCGTGCTGGCTCAGCAAAAGGCGGTGCAGATCGGCGAATGCAAGTCGGACGAGGAGATGTTCGTCGCGCTCGCGCGCCGCATGAAGCTCGGCCGTGTGCACCGAACCGGTCCGCGACGTGCTCGATGCGCAGCTCAAGGCCGGCGGTCTCGATGTCACCTTCGACGAGCTCAAGCGAGCGCGGCTTCATCAAGGTTCCGTTCAAGTATCGCAAGTACGAGAGCGGCGGCTTCAACACGCCGACCCGCAAGATCGAGCTCTATGCGACCAGGTTCGAGCGCTCGGCTACGACCCGCTGCCGTCGTATCGAGGAGCCGCCCGAAAGCCCGTTCGCCACGCCCGAGGTCGCCAAGGACTATCCGCTGGTGCTGACCACCGGAGCGAGGATTTCGCACTTCTTCAATTCGGAGGGCCGGCAGATCGAGAATCTGCGCAAAGCGCACCGTGACCCGCTGGTCGAGATTCATCCGCAGACCGCGCAGCGGTTCGGCATCGCGCAGCGGCGACTGGGTCTGGATCGAGACCCGCCGCGGCCGGATCCGCCAGAAGGCGAAGCTGACGACCGGGATCGATCCGCGCGTCATCCATGCCGAGCATGGCTGGTGGTTTCCCGAAGAGCCGGGCCCGGACTACGGCGTGTGGACGTCGAATGTGAATGTGCTGACCGACAACGGGCCGCCCTACGATCCGGCCATGGGCACCTATCAGCTGCGCGGACTGTTGTGCCGCGTCGAGCGCGTGGCGCCGGCGGCGTGACGGCGGGCTTGCAACCGGCCGATGCTCCAGCTCAGGTTTTTTTGTCGCCGAACAGTTCCGCCGTCAAGCGAAGCGCCAACGCGGCTGCGGCGAGCCGACGATAATGAGCCGACGCGACCGTGGTGCGCATCGGCTGCACCTGCTTCTGCACCAGCCGGTCGATTCCTGCAGCGCCTTCTCGTCGATCGGGCGGCCGACGATGGCGTCTGTTTCGGCGAGCAGGAATGGCCGCGAATTGGTGCCGGTCAGCGCGACACGCAGCGACTTCACCACGCCGTCGGCCGACCGCGAGCGCAACCGCCACGCCGGCGAGCGGAAAGTCGATCGCACCGCGCACGCGTACCTTGGCGTAGGCCGAAGGCGGCGGCGCCGGCGGCAGATGCACCGCCACGAGCAGTTCGTCGTCGGCGAGCGTGAGGTGCGCGCGGCCGTCCTCGACATAGAGATCGGCGAGCGGGATGCGCCGGCGGCCCTGGTGCCCGGCGATCTCCACCTCGGCACCGAGTGCCATCAATGCCGGCGCAAGATCGCCGCTGAAGGCCGCATGGCAGCGCTGGCCTTGCGGCGCGACGTGGCAGATGTCGCCGCGTGCTTGAGGCAGTACTTGTTCGCGCGGCGCCACCATTCGCTCTGATTGTAATAGATGCAGCGCGTGTCGAGGCAGAGATTGCCGCCGACCGTCGCCATCGCGCGATGGCCGGGGCCGGCGACTTGCGCGGCGGCCTGCGCGACCGCGCGATAGCGCGCCGCGATCGCCGGGTCGCGCGCGAGCGTCGGCGAGCGTGACGCCGGCGCCGATGCGCATGCCCGGCGTCGCTGACCGTCGATCCCGGCCAGCTCATCGATGCCGGAAAGATCGATCAGCATGCTCGGCGGCTTGCATGCCGCGTCGCATGTTGACCACAAGATCGGTGCCGCCGGCGATGAAACGGCTGCTCGCGTGCGGCTGACGCCGCGCCACGACGGCGGCATCGACGTCGCGCGGACGGGCGAGTGGAAGTCGGGCATCGGACGCGGTCATGATGCGGCCTTCCGCGCGGTCGCAGAGCGCGCCTGGCGGCGGCGCTCGACCAGCGCCTCCATAACGCGATCCGGCGTCACCGGCAGCTCGTCGAGGTCGATGCCGATCGCATTGGCGATCGCGTTGACGAGCGCCGGCGGAAATCCCGCCAGCGCGCCCTCGCTCGCCTCCTTGGCGCCGAACGGCCCGTAGGGATCGTGGCTCTCGACGATATGGACTTCGATCGGCGGCGATTCCGCGATGGTCGGCACCCGGTATTCGAGCAGGCTGGCATGCGCCGGCAGGCCTTCGAGATAGCGGGTCTCCTCGCTCAGCGCCTGCCCCATGCCCATCCAGACCGATCCCTCGATCTGGCCCTCGACCGCCAGCGGATTGATGGCGTGGCCGCAATCGAGCGCGGTCCAGACCTTGTCGACCGTGACCGCGCCGGTCGCCTCGTCGACGCTCACCTCGACGACCTGGGCGGCATAGCTGAAGCCCATGGTCGAGCCGACCGCGCCGCCCTTGTGCTTGCCGCCTTGGGCCTCCGGCGGACAGGTGAACGTGCCCGTGACCGTGATCGTTCCGCGATCGACGAGCGCCGCCTTCACGACCTCGGCGAACGGAAGGCTCGCCTGTCCGCCCGATCCGACGCGGAATGTTTCGCCCGCGCATTCGATGTCTTCGTCGCGCGCTTCCAGCTTGCGCGCGGCGGCTGTCGACCAGGATCGCCTTGAGCTTCCTGGCGGCGTCGATCGCCGCATTGCCGACCATGAACGTGATGCGCGACGAATAGGCGCCGTTGTCCTTGGGCGTAACCGCGCTGTCGCCGGCGATCACGCGCACGCGTTCGAGCGACACGCCGAGCGTTTCGGCAACCGCGATCGCCACCATGGTGGAGGAGCCCTGGCCGATGTCGGCCGCGCCGGTCAGCGCCGTGACGCCGCCGTCGAAATCGAGCTTGACGTTGACGACGGCGTGCGGCTCGCCGGTCCAATGGATCGGCTTGGCGGCGCCGCTGACATAGTGCGAGCAAGCCATGCCGAGACCCTTGCCGCGCGGCAGCTTGCCGATGCGCTCGCGCCATCCGCTCGCGCGCTCGACCGCTGTCGAGGCATTCCGCCGAGCCCATAACTGTTCACCATCAAGATCGTTCAGGGTGCGCGTCGGCGCCTTGCAGCAGGTTGGCGCGGCGCACCGCGAACGGATCGAGGCCGAGCTCGCGCGCCATGCGATCGAGCAGGCACTCGAAGGCGTGGCGCGTATCGACGGAGCCGTGGCCGCGCATCGCCCCGCAGGGCGGCAGATTGGCGTAGACGCGATAGCCGTCGTATTTGATCGCCGGAATGTCGTAGATGCCGTGCAGCAGCGCGCCGGCATAGAGAATCGTGACGATGCCGTAGCCCGCATAGGCGCCGCCGCGCTGGACGACCTCGCACTCGCAGGCGGTGATGCGGCCGTCGCGCACGCATGCCGAGCTTGAGCCTGATGTCGGTCTGCGGACGCGCGCGGTGGGTCAGGAAGTTCTCCTCGCGCGTCAGCTGCATCATCACCTTGCCGGTGGCGGCGCGCGCCAGCAGCGCGGTGATGATCTCGAAGTTCAGGACCTCGACGCGCGCGCCGAAGCCGCCGCCGACGAACGGCTTGATGACGCGGATGCGGGAAGTGTCCATTTCCAGGCAGCGCGCCAGCATCAGATGCAGGTAGTAGCCGACCTGCGAGACGCTCTGCATCGTGAGGCGTTCGGTCGATCGGATCATAGTCGGCCAGGCAGGCATGCGGCTCGATCTGCGCATGATTGACCTCGGCGCAACTGAACCGCGTCTCGCGAACGAGGTCGGCCGCGGCGAAACCCTGCGCCACGATCGCCGAACGTTGGTGAACCTCACGCTCGAGATTGCCGGGCTTGTTGTCGTGCAGCTGCGTGGCCGTCGCGGCGCGCGCGTCGTCGGAGACGTAATAGGCGGGAAGCTCGCGCACCTCGAACTCGATCAGCTCGAGCGCGCGCTGCGGCCGTCTCGGCGTCGATCGCCGCGACGGCGGCAATCGGCTCGCCGCGGTAGCGCACGCGCTCGCGCGCCAGCGGATACTCGTTCATGGCGACCGGAAGCACGCCGTACGTATAGGGGCAATCGTCGCCGGTCACGACGGCGAGTACGCCCTTCGAGGGCGCGCGCCTTGGAGACGTCGAGCCGAACGATCTCGCCGTGGCTGACGGGGCTGCGAAGTATCCGCCCGACCAGCGCGTCGGCGTGATCGAGATCCGCGGTATAGCGCGCGCGCCCGGTGACCTTTTCGATGCCGTCGATCAGCGGCACGCCGAGGCGCGCCGGTCATGCGCCGGTCAGAATCTGCGGTCATGCGCGGCCTCCGCGGCGGCTTTGACGGATTCGATGATCTTGACGTAGCCGGTGCAGCGGCAGAGATTGCCCGAGAGCGCCGTCACGGATCTCCTGCGTCGCTCGGCTGCGGATTGCGCCGCAACAGTGCTTCGGCCGCCATGATCATGCCGGGCGTGCAAAAGCCGCATTGCGTGCCGAGCTTTTCGTGAAACGCGCGCTGCAGCCGGCTGGGCCGTCCCTGCTGGGCAAGACCTTCGATGGTCTCGATCGGAGCGCCCTTCGCAGCGAACCGCGAGCGTGATGCAGGAGGGCACCGCTTCGCCGTCGACCAGCACCGTGCAGGCGCCGCATTCGCCGCCGTCGCAACCGATCTTCGTGCCCGTGAGGCGTGCGACGTCGCGCAGATAGTCGACGAGCAACTGATTGTCGGCGACGGCGTCTTCGCGCCAGCGCCCGTTGAGCTTCAATCGGAGCAGCCGTTTGCCCGGCCGCGGATTCTCAGTCTGCATGGACAGGAGCCTGCCGCGGATGATGCCGAGGTCGGCCCTGCGATGGCAGCAGTTGGCTCCCAGGGGTCCGCAGGCGCCATGACATAAATCAAGCCGGCACCAAGCCGGCATCGCCGATCCGCAGTCGGCAGGAACTCGCTATTACGGACAGCGACAGGTTAAACGCGCGGCTCGCGCGGAGACTGACATAGGTCAAGGACCAAAACGCGCTTATGCGCGCTACTAAAACGGGGAGGTTGCCATGGTGAATTTTGTGGGCGCTGCAAAATGACCGCCCTGCGGGAATATAACGCGGCCGTCGATTTCGTCGATCGCAATGTCGCCGAAGGCCGCGGCGACAAGACCGCCTTCATCGATCCGTCCCGAAACATCACCTATGCGGAACTGCGTGACGCGGCGTCGCCGTATCGGTCCGATGCTCGCGCGCATGGGCATCGAGCCGGAGAACCGTGTCGCCCTGGTGCTGCTCGACACGGTCGACTTCCCGATCCTGTTCTGGGGAGCGATCCGTGCGGGTGTCGTTCCGGTGCTGCTCAACACGCGGCTCACGGTCGATCAATACCGCTACCTGCTCGAAGACTCGCGAGCGAAGGCCGTGTTCGTTTCGACGGCGCTTTTTCCGGTGGTGCAGGAAGCGGCGCAGGGTTTGCCGAGCCTCAAAGCCGTCATCGTGGTCGGCGGAGGTCCGAGACTTCGATGTCGCGGCTCGAAACGCTGCTGGCCGCCGAAAATGAAGGTTCGGCGCCCGCCCGGACATGCGCGGACGAGGTTGCGTATTGGCTCTATTCGTCCGGCACCACGGGGACGCCCAAGGGCGTCATGCACGTTCATTCGAGCCCGATGATCATGGCGCGGCAGGCCGGTCAGGACCGCATCGGACTGCGCGAAGACGACGTCATATTCTCCGCCGCCAAGCTGTTTTTCTCCTACGGTCTCGGCAATGCGATCATCTGTCCGATGTCGGTGGGCGCGACGTCGGTGTTCTATCCGGAACGTCCGACCCCGCAGACGGTGTTCGAAACCCTGCGCGGGTATCAGCCGACCATGTTCTATGGGGTTCCGACCCTTTATGCGGCCATTCTCGCCGATCCGGAATGCACGCCGAAGAACGGGTCGAGTCGGTTGCGATTGTGCTTTTCGGCCGGCGAGCCGCTGCCGCCGCACGTCGGCGAGGCCTGGAAGGAGCGCTTCGGCCTCGACATCGTCAACGGCGTCGGCTCGACCGAGATGGGTCATCTCTACCTGACCAACCTGCCGGACGCCGTCGAGTACGGGACCGCCGGCGTGCCGGTGAAGGGTTACGATCTCAAGCTGGTCGATGACAGAGGCTTCGAGGTCGGCGACGACGAGATCGGCGAGCTCATGGTCCGCGGCGAAACGGCGGCCGCCGGATATTGGAATCAACGGGAAAAGTCGCGCCGCACTTTTGCGGGCGAATGGACGCGCTCCGGCGACAAATATCTGCGGCGCCCCGACGGCGTCTACATCTACTGCGGCCGCACCGACGACATGTTCAAGGTGAGCGGCATCTGGGTGTCTCCGTTCGAGGTCGAAGCGGCCTTGGTCGCCCACCCGAGCGTGCTCGAAGCGGCGGTCATTCCGGCCGAGGATGCCAATGGGCTGATCAAGCCGAAGGCCTTCGTCGTGCTCAAGGACGGACGCGCCGGCGCGCTGAGCCGAGCCCTCCATGAGGAGCTCAAGGTCCATGTGAAACGCACGATCGGGCCATGGAAATATCCTCGCTGGATCGAGTTCGTGGACAGCCTGCCGAAGACCGCAACCGGAAAGATCCAGCGTTTCATGCTGCGGTCGATGGAGCACTCCGCGGCCCAATACCAACGGCGGAGGAGGCTGACGGGTGCCGGATCTCGCGCATCTCGATTGGCCGTTCTTCGAAGAGCCCCATCGGCGCTTTGCGTCGGATCTCGCCCGCTGGGCGGGTTCGGAGGTTGCCCGCGCACATCGATCACGCCGACGTGGATCGCAGCTGCCGCTCGCTCGTGCGCGCGCTCGGCGACGCCGGCTGGCTCAAGGCCGTGGTTCCGGCGGCCTATGGCGGATTGTCGGCGCAGCTCGACGTCCGCACCCTTTGCGTCGCGCGTGAGGTGCTTGCCTGGCACGACAGTCTCGCCGATTTCGCCTTCGCGATGCAGGGGCTGGGCACCGGCTCGATATCGCTTTTCGGCACCGACGCAGTGAAAACAAAGTATCTGCCCCCGGTGCGCGAGGGACGTCACATCGCCGCCTTCGCGCTCTCGGAGCCCGAGGCCGGATCCGACGTGAGCGCGCTCGCGACGACCGCGACCAAGGACGGCCCCGGCCATGTGCGGCTCGACGGCGTCAAGACCTGGATATCGAACGGCGGAATTGCCGATCACTACGTGGTGTTCGCGCGTACCGGCGAGGCGCCCGGCGCGAAAGGACTTTCGGCCTTCGTGGTCGACGCCGATACGCCGGGATTGTCGATCGCGGGACGGATCGACGTCATTGCGCCCCATCCGCTGGCGACGCTCCGGTTCGCCGCCTGCCGCGTTCCGGTCGCGAACCGGCTCGGCGCCCCGGGCGAGGGGTTCAAGGTCGCGATGGCGACGCTCGACATTTTCCGGTCGACCGTGGCGGCGGCGGCGCTCGGCCTGGCGCGGCGCGGTCTCGACGAGGCGGTCGAACGTGCGGCCACGCGCAAGCTGTTCGGCGCGCCGCTCGCCGACCTGCAATTGACGCAGGCATCGATTGCCGACAGTGCGAGCGAAATCGACGCGGCGGCCCTGCTGGTCTATCGCGCGGCCTGGACCAAGGACCGGGGCGCCGCCCGCATCACGCGTGAATCGTCGATGGCAAAAATGTTCGCCACCGAGATGGCGCAACGCGTGATCGATCGCGCGGTGCAGATCTTCGGCGGAAACGGCGTGCGCGTCGGCGTGAAGGTCGAGGCGCTGTATCGCGAAATCCGTGCGTTGCGCATCTACGAAGGCGCGACCGAAGTGCAGAAGGTGATCATCGCTCGTGAGATTCTGAAGGAGCGCGCAAGCCGGCAACAGCTTGCCGCCGAATAGGCCATCGATGATCGTCACCGAGGAACACGAAAGAATTCGAGCGACGGCGCGGGACTTCGCGCAACGCCGGCTTTTGCCGCATTCGGCGGAATGGGACCACAATGCGACGTTTCCACGCGATGCGCTCCGCGAGATGGGAAAGCTCGGTTTCATGGGCATGACGGTCCCGCCCGAATGGGACGGCGCCGGCGCCGACTACGTCGCCTATGCGCTGGCGTTGGAAGAGATAGCGGCCGGAGACGGGGCCGTGTCGACGATCATGAGCGGCCACAATTCGGTCGGCTGCATGCCGCTCGTCCAGTTCGGCACGCCCGAACAGAAGGATAAATTCCTGCGGCCCATGGCGCGCGGCGAGCTGCTCAGTGCTTTCTGCCTGACCGAACCGCAGGGAGGCTCGGACGTCGCCGCGATCCGCACCCGTGCGGAGCAGCGATTCGGCGGCTACGTCCTCAACGGCACCAAGCACTTCGTCACTTCCGGCAAGAATGCCGACATCGCGCTTGTCTTTGCCGTGACGGACGCCGCCAAGGGCAAGCAAGGCATCAGCTGTTTCATCGTCGAGACGAACCGGCCCGGCTACACGATCGGCCGGGTCGAACGGAAGATGGGGCAGCACGCATCCGATACCTGCGAAATTCATTTCGAAAATCTCAGGGTTCCGAAGGAGAACCGGCTGGGCGCCGAAGGCCAGGGATACCGCATAGCGCTCGCCAATCTGGAAGGCGGCCGAATCGGCATCGCCTCGCAGGCGCTCGGCATGGCGCGCGCCGCATACGAGATCGCGCTGGCCTATGCGCAGCAGCGCGAAACCTTCGGCAAGCGCATTATCGAGCATCAGGCCATCGCCTTCAGGCTCGCCGATATGGCGACCGGGCTCGAGGCCGCGCGCCAGCTGATCCTTCACGCCGCCTGTTTGCGCGGACAAGGCCTGCCATGTCTCAAGGAAGCCTCGATGGCAAAGCTGTTCGTCACGGAAACCGCCGAGCGGATCTGCTCGGATGCCATGCAGACGCTGGGCGGCGCGGGTTACATCACGGATTACGCCGTCGAACGAATTTTTCGTGCCGTACGCGTGACGAAGATCTACGAAGGCACCAACGACATCCAACGCATCGTGATCAGCCGGGCGCTCGTCGATGAAAAGATCCGCGACAGAAGGGCGCCGTCATGTTCGGCATGACCGTCTCGCAGGGCATTGCGACGCTGACGCTCAGCCGCGCGCCGGTGAATGCGATCAGCGAGGAATGGATCGTGCGGTTCGACGGGATGCTGGATGATCTCGCGGCGCGGTCCGATTGGAGAGTCTTGCACCTGCGCTCGGATCAGAAGGTGTTCTGCGCCGGCGCCGATTTGAAGCAGGTGTCCGACCGCATCGCCGCCGCCGACGGTCCCGATCGCATGTATGCCTACGTGGCGGGCATTCAGCGCCTCTATGCCCGGATCGAGAAACTGCCGCGGGTGACGCTGGCGGAAATCGGCGGGGCCGCACTGGGCGGCGGGCTGGAGCTTGCGCTCGCCTGTGACCTTCGCATTTGCGCCCTCGAAGCCAAGCTCGGATTGCCCGAGGCCCAGCTTGGTCTGATACCCGGCGCGGGCGGGACCCAGCGTCTGACCCGGCTGTGCGGCCGATCCGTTGCGGCCCGCCTCATCCTCGGCGCCGAGACGCTCGACGGCGCGGCCGCGCGCGAGCTCGGCCTCGTGCAGTGGGCGGTTCCACGCGCCGAGCTCCCCGAGCGCGCAAGCGAGATCGCCCGCCGGATCGCGGCGCTTCCGGCCGCCGCCCTCGCGGCGAGCAAGACATGCATCGCGCTGGCATGCGAGCCGGGCCGCGGCGGCTATTCCGAAGAGCTCGAAGCCACGCGCCTGCTGCTCACGAATCCAGAGACCCGTCAGCGCGTCGAGGCGTTCCTGGCAGGAAAGCCGCGATGACTTCGGTAAACCGCATGAGAGGAGTGGATTGATGGACCTCGCCGGCAAAACGGCCTTGATCACCGGAGGCGCCTCCGGGATCGGCAAGGCAACCGTGATGGAATTCGCGCGGCGCGGCGCAAAAGTCATATGCGCCGACGTCAATGCGACGGCGGGCGCCGCGCTGTTGAAGGAGGCGGGCAATCTGCCGTTGGAATTCGTCGCGGTCGATCTCGCGGATCCGGCTTCCGCCCGTCGCTGCGCCACGGAGGTGCTCGGACGGCATGGCCGCGTCGATATTCTGGTCAATGCGGCGGGCTGGAACGACATCCAGCCGTTCCTCGAGAATGCACCCGACTACATCGACCGCGTGCTGGCGATCAATCTGGGCGGTCCGCTGCACCTGACCCAGGCACTTCTCCCCGCCATGGTGGCCGCCAACAAGGGCAAGATCGTCAATGTGTCGAGCGATGCCGGGCGGGTGGGATCGAGCGGCGAAACCGCCTACGCGGCGGCGAAAGGCGGCGTGATCGCCTTTACCAAGTCGCTCGCCCGCGAAATGGCGCGTTACTCGATCAACGTCAATTGCGTCTGTCCGGGGCCGACCGATACGCCTATGCTTCAGACCCGGCCGGAGAAGCTGAGGGAGGCTTTCGTTCGCGCCATACCGTTCAAACGGTTCGCGAAGCCCCAGGAGATCGCGGACGCAATTCTGTTTTTCGCAAGCTCACGCTCCGACTACATCACCGGACAGGTGATCAGTGTCAGCGGCGGGCTCACTTTCGCAGGATGATGGAGGCAATGATGTCTATGACGGTTGGAACCACGAAACCGAATGGGGATGGAAAGCAAGCGGGCCCGGGTCAGGGCCAGGGCGATGTCGCCAGCCGATTTCGTCCATCCGGCCTCGATTTCACGAACTTCAAGCCGCAGCATTTTCTGTGGCAGCTCGACGGCAAGGTGGCGACGATCACGCTCAATCGGCCGGACCGCAAGAACCCGTTGACCTTGGAATCCTACGCCGAGCTGCGCGACACGTTTCGCAATCTCGTCTATGCGGATCGCGTCAAGACCGTGGTCATCACCGGCGCGGGGGGCAATTTCTGCTCCGGCGGCGACGTGCACGAAATCATCGGCCCATTGGTGGAGATGCAGCGCAAGGGCGACATGCTCGGCCTGATCGCCTTCACGCGGATGACCGGCGATCTGGTCAAGGCGATGCGCGCCTGCCCGCAGCCGATCGTGGCGGCGCTCGACGGCGTCTGCGCGGGCGCCGGCGCGATCTTGGCGATGGCGTCGGACCTGCGCTACGGGACGGCGCGCAGCAAGGTCGCTTTTCTGTTCGTCCGGGTCGGGCTCGCCGGCGCCGATATGGGCGCCTGCAACATGCTGCCCCGCATCATCGGGGCCGGCCGCGCCGCCGAGCTGCTCTACACCGGACGGTCCTTCGACGGCACCGAAGCCGAGCGCTGGGGTTTCTACAACAAGCTGTGCGAACCCGAGAAGGTGCTCGCCGAGGCCCATGCGATGGCGACGACGATTGCCGACGGTCCGACCTTCGCCCACAGCATGACCAAGCGCTGCATTCATCAGGAATGGAGCATGGGCATCGACGAGTCCATTGAAGCCGAGGCCCAGGCGCAGGCGATCTGCATGCAGACCAAGGACTACGAACGGGCCTATGAGGCCTTCGTCAAGAAGGGAAAGCCGGTCTTCGGGGGAAATTGAACGGCGCCGTCCGGCGACCGATCGAAGACGCGGGGGCGGTGGCGCGGTTTCGTCGCGACCGAGGATCGACCTGAAGGCTGAGCGCCTCCCATGCGGCGCCGGCGCGTGGCGGCCGGCTGCCCGCGGGTTGTGTTGCGCTGCAGCAAATCGGCGAATTAACGCCTCATACACCAACCGGCGTGCCGATCCGGCGGGCGAACGAGGGCCTCGCCCCGCAGGCAGCGTGGGATCGAGCGGCTGTGTCGCCATAGCGGCGAAAATGTCTTGCGCCGATTGACTTTGGTCAAATGGCCCGCCCCCAAAGGGCCGATAATAATTTCGATGAAGCCATTGATGTCGCGGCTCGCAATCGCGGGCGGCGGCGAGGTTCGGCAAGGCCGGTGGCGACGCCAGACCTCGTTCCGTTTGTCGCAAACCCGATGAATCTCCCAACGCGAGGAAGATTGTCATGACGGCGCTCAAGCAAAAAGCAGCAGCATTGCGCAAGCAGGACCGCGACGAGCGCGTCCCGTCCACGGCTCCGGCCGCCAAATCCAATGTCGATCCCGCGGTGAGATACAGCGATTTGCGGCAGTGGATTGAAGAGGCGCGCAAGCTCGGGGAAATTCGCGAGGTGAAGGGCCTCTCGTGGCAACAAGACATCGGCATGGTGTCGGAAATGGCCCTGCACGACGCCAACGCGCCTTGCTTCATCTTCGAGGACGTGCCCGGCACCATCCAGGGCAGCCGCGTCCTGGTCAACTTCTTCGGCGGCAAGCGCCAGAACATGACCCTCGGTTTTCCGACCGACCTGTCGAAGCTCGAATTGAGCGAAGGCTTCCGCGAGCACTTCATGGCGGACCTCAAGCAGATCCCGCCCAAATACGTCACGGACGGCCCGATCTTCGAGAATGTCATGACGGGCGACGACATCGACGTCACGAAATTCCCCACCCCGCAATGGCACGCGCCCGACGGCGGCCGTTACATCGGAACCGGCAGTTTCAACATCACGCGCGATCCGGATGAGGGTTGGATCAATTGCGGCACCTACCGCGTCATGATCCACGACAAGAAATCGGTCGGCTTCTACATCTCGCCCGGCAAGCACGGGCGCATCATGCGCGACAAGTATCTGGCGCGCGGCGAGCGCATGCCGGTCGCGATCGTGGCCGGCGGCGATCCCATGAGCTTCCTCATGGGGTGCAGCGAGGTGCCCTACGGCGTGAGCGAGTTCGAGCTCATCGGCGGGATCCGCGGCGCGCCGGTCGAGGTCATCAAGGGGCCGGTGACGGGCCTGCCCATTCCGGCGAATGCCGAGATCGTCATCGAAGGTTTCGTCGAGCCCGGCAACGAGCGCGTCGAAGGTCCGTTCGGCGAATGGACCGGCTATTACGCGAGCGACGTGCGGCCGGAGCCGGTGCTCGACATCAAGGCGATCTACTATCGCAACAACCCGATCATCCTCGGCTGCCCGCCCCAGCGTCCGCCCGACGAGCTCGCCCGCTATCGCGCGGTGGTGCGTTCGGGACTGCTGCGCGAGAACATCCAGAAGGCCGGCGTTCCGGGCATCGCCGCCGCATGGGCGCACGAAGTCGGCAGCGCGCGGCTCCTGCTCGGGGTCGCGGTCACGCAGCGCTATCCGGGACACGCCCGCCAGGCGGGCCACATCGCCAGCCAATGTCACGTCGGCGCCTATGCGGGCCGCTACGTGATCGTGGTCGACGACGATATCGACGTCTCCAATCTCGACGAGCTGATCTGGGCCATGATCACGCGCTCCGATCCGGCGACCTCCATCGACATCATCCACAACGCCTGGAGCACGCCGCTCGATCCGCGGATCGAGCCGGAGCGCAAGGCGGTGGGCGACAACACCAGCAGCCGGGCGATCATCGATGCCTGCCGGCCGTGGCACTGGCGCGACAAGTTTCCGCGGGTGAACATGCCGACTCCCGAGGAACGCAGCGTGGCTCGCCAAAAATTCGGCTACCTGTTCGACGGGCCCAACGCCGTCCGTCCGTCGTGATGCCGGCCGGCTGCTGGCTAAGGTAATACCCGTACTCACAAACGCTGAGCCGTCATGCCCGGCACCCGGGTCCGGCCTTTGGCCGGCCCGAGTGTAAACCTTGTGCCGGGCATCCACGTCTTGTCCTTGCTGATGAATAAAGACGTGGATGCCCGCGACGAGCCCGGGCATGACGGAGCGCGTGATTCGATCTGAGCAAATCACGCTCCGTCAGACTTGGCCTGCGGAATCTCAGCGCTCCTCAGCCGCTGATCCTTGCGCTCAGATCACTCCCGCGTCGCGCAGGCGGGCGAGGCTCTCTTTGCTGCAGCCGAGCTCGCCGCCAAAAATCTCCGCATTGTGCGCACCGAGCCCGGGCCCGAGATGGTCGACGGAGCCCGGCGTTGCCGAGAATCTCGGCACCACGTTCTGCACGGTCGCCTCGCCCAGGTCGGGATCGGCGACGCGCACCAGCGCCTCGCGCATGCGATAATGCACGTCGTTGAAAATGTCCTCGATGTCGAAAATCGGCGAGAACGCGACCTCGTGCCGCTCGAAGATTTCGTCGACCTGCTGCCGGGTGCGCTGCTCGATCCAATCGCCGACGATGCCGTTGACCTCCTCGGAGCGGCTGACCCGCGCCGAATTGTCGATGTACCGCGGATCGGAGGCGAGATCGTCCCGGCCGATCGCGCGGCAGAGATTGAGCCAGATGCTCTGCGTGCTGGCGGCGAGCGTGACGTATTTGCCGTCGGTCGTCCGGAAGGTCGAGCTCGGCGCGACGTAGGACACGCGATTTCCGGTCCGCTTGTGCACGGTCTTGAGCTGATCGTACTGGATGGCGTCGAAATTGAGCAGACGGAAGATCGCTTCGTACAAGGCGAGATCGATCACCTGTCCTTCGCCGCCGGGCGCGTCCCGGTGGTGCAGCGCCGTCATGATCGCGAAGGCGCCGAACAGGCCGGCGATCAGGTCGCCCAACGGATAGCCGGGCGTCATCGGCGGCCCGTCCGCCTCGCCGATGAGATTGGTGAGGCCGCTCATCGCTTCGGCGGTGCGCCCGAACCCCGGCCGGTCGCGATAGGGGCCGGTCTGGCCGAAGCCGGAGATGCGCAGCAGGATCAGCCGCGGATTTACGCGCTTGAGCTCCTCGTAGCTCAAGCCCCAGCGCTCGAACGTGCCCGGGCGATAGTTTTCCGCCACCACGTCGGCCGTGCGCACCAACTGCTTGAACAGCTCCGCTCCCTCGGGCTTGGAGAGGTCCAACGTGACGCAACGCTTGTTGCGCGCCATGACCTTCCACCACAACGGGATTCCGTCCTTGATCGGCTCGAGCTTGCGCTGGCCGTCGCCGTGCTTGGGGTGCTCGATCTTGATCACGTCGGCGCCGAAGTCCGCCAGCATGGACGTGGCGAACGGCGCCGCCACCATGTTGCCGGCGTCGATCACGCGCAGCCCGGTGAGCGGCTTGTGGTCGCTTCGTTGAGCGAACGGAAACTTGGCTTCGACCTGCAGCATCTGGCAATCCCCAGGCGCGCCGCCTGCGGGCGGGCATCTCTCGGGAACGACGTGTCCCGGATGTCCGCCGTTGTCTGGTCACGGCATCTCCGCGGCGCGCGGCCTTGCGGAGATGCCGCAGACGCGTGTCAGCGCCCCGTTCGTGCCAGCGAGTGCACCCAGCCGACCATGCGCGACTTGGCGTTCGTCGATGTCCTTCTTCGAGAAGAAGTCCTCCGGCTTGACGCGGTCGACCGGATAGACCGGCCGCAGGAAGTCGCTCTCGTAGCCGAACGGCACCGTCGCATCGATGCCCATGCCGCCCTCGAACTGGGTGTTCGAGGCGGTCCACTGCTTGTCGCCGGCGGTCATGCGCTCGGCCGGCATGAAGGTCTGGCCGCGGCCGCCCGGGATCGGGTTGAGGATGTCGGTGCGCGGATTGACGCGGGTGGTGAGGCACCACATCACGTCGTCCATCGAATACGGATCGGTGTCCTCGCTCACCGCGATCGCGAGCCGCATGCCCTGCGAGCACGACAGGATCGCGCCGAGGAAATTGCGCTGCCAGCCCTCGTCGATCTGGTGGCGCTTCTTCACCTGGATGATGCAGCCGCCCCAGTCGGTCATCGCGTAGGGGATCACCACGTCCTGGATGATGCCGGGCTGGAGCCGGTTGCACAGCTCGAAGATCGCCGCCTCGCGCACCGTCGTATCGATGTTGTGGTCGTCGAGCGTGTGCACGCCGAGCGCGAAGATGATGGGCTTGGTCTCCGGCTTGCGCATGGTGATGCCGGTGACGTGGAAAGTCGGCGCCTTGTAGGCCTTGCCCATGTAGCCGGCCCATTCGGGGTGGAAGTGGAAGCGGCCCTGGACGCCGGCATCCTCCGATTCCTTGGTCTCGAAGCGGCGGTCGCGCGGATGCACATAGCCTTCCAGCACGAGCTCCGCGTCGGCAAGCGCCATGGCGTCGACGGTGCGGGCCTTCACCATCCGGATCGGGGTGCCCTGCACCGCGCCCGCGATGCCGATCTCGTCGCAGCCCATGGGCAGGACCGCGTAGTCGAACCCGGCGCCGGCGAGCAGCGTGCAGGCCGGCGGGACGCCGAAGCACATCGTGATCGGCACCGGCTGATCCTCTTTGTAGAACTTGTTGACGACCTGCCACATGTGCGAGCCGGGCGAGATCTGGAAAGTGCCGACGTTCCCCCAGCGGAAATTCATGCGGTTGTAGCCGAGATCGGAGCCGCCATCGAATTGCGCGCCGGTCACGCAGCGGATGCCGGAGCCGACGGTGAGCTCGGGCTCATAGGTGGTGTGGCGGATCGGAACGACCCATTTGTTCACGTCGTCCGGCTTCTCGATCACGTGTTCCTGGCACGGCGCCTCGCGCTGCGAAATTTCCACCGGCTTCAAGCGGATGGGAGACCGCATAGGCCAGCTTGCGGGTGCGCTCGACGTCGTCCGTCCAGCCGAACATCTTGTTGATCACGTTCATGTCGCCGAACAGATTGGTCACGACCCGGTGGTTCGGCTTGCCCTTCACGTTGTTGAACAGCACCGGACAACCGCCGTCCATGTGCTTCTGCAGGCCGGTGACCTCGAGGTCCGGATTGACCGGCTTGTCGGTCTCGATCAGGTCGCCTTCCTGGCGCAGCCGGTCGAGCACCGAGCGAAGGTCGAATGCCTTGTTGGCCGCGACGACCAGGTTCTCCTTGCGCACTGCCTTTTGCATGGCGTGTCAGCTCCCTTTTTCGGGGGCAAACCCCCGTTCGACGTCTTTCCGCGCGGCCGGACGGCCGATGGTATCGACAGCAGTCAAAGTGCTGCCGCGACGAATAACATCGGCCGCCGCAAGCGTTCTTGATCAGGATCAAGCCTCCCGGCTATTCGATGGGTGTTGAATTCACGCCATGGCGGCTGGGTTTGACCGCAGGGGACGGCAGGGTCCGAACCCGGCGGGAAACCATGTGCTTTATGCAATTCCCGGTTGCAGCTCGATGACCCACCCGCGAAAGCGCGCATGAAAGACCGCTGATGCCGCGATCCCTCAGCCACCTCGCCGTCACGGCGGCCCCGGCGGTGTTCGTCCTGTTGTGGAGCTCCGGATTCATCGGCGCCAAGTTCGGCCTTCCGTTCGCGGAGCCGATGACGTTGTTGTTCGTTCGCATGTTCGCGGTGGTGCGCTGTCTTGGCGCTGCTGGTGTTTCTCGACCCGCCCGCCGTGGCCGTCCGCGTGCCGGCGCGCGCACAGCCTCGTGATCGGCCTGCTCATGCACGGCTGCTACCTCGGCGGCGTCTTCGTCGCGATCGACCATCACCTGCCGACCGGCCTCGCGGCGCTCATCGTCAGCCTGCAACCGATCCTCACCGCCACCATGGCGAACCGACTGCTCGGCGAGCGCGTGATCGCTCGCCAATGGGCCGGGCTTCTGCTCGGCGTGGCGGGCGTCTATCTGGTGGTGGAAGGCAGGACCGCGGGCGACCAGACATCCGTCCTCGGCCTGGGCGGCGATCACGGTCGCGCTGATCGGGATCACCGTCGGGACGCTGTACCAGAAGCGCTTCGGCTCCGGAATCGATTGGCGTTCCGGCTTCCTGCTCCAATACGGCGGCGCCGGCCTCGTGTTCGGACTCGGCGCACTTCTGTTCGAGCAGCGCACCGTCCAGTGGTCGGTCGAGCTCCTGCTCGCGCTCGGCTGGCTGGTGTTCGTGCTGTCGTTCGGCGCGGTGTGGCTGCTCTATTTCCTGATCAAACGGTCGGCCGCCGCGCGCGTCGTCAGCTTGTTCTATCTCACGCCGCCCGTCACCGCGATCATGGCTTGGGCTGTTGTTCGACGAGCGCCTCGGCCGGCTGGCGATCGCCGGCATGGTGGTCTGCGTGGCCGGCGTGTTTCTGGTGAACTGGCGCATCGACCGTCAACCGGTCGCATAGTCTTACTGCGTCATCGCCCGCAATTCTCACGGTATCATCATTTGTACGGCGTCATCGGAACGCTCAAACTTACGACCGTCATCCTGAGGCGCTCGCGCCTTTTGGCGCGAGCCACACAGGTCGGCTACAGCCGACCTGTGCACTCAATATTCCGATTTCGGGTAAACCCGAAATCGGTGGACGACGGCCACTGCCAGGCCGCTTGCGCGCTTGTCGCGCCTCCTCGGCCGTGCATCCTTCGAGGCCCGGCTTCGCCGGGCACCTCAGGATGACGGGACTCGATTTAGTTGACCGGAATACGCTCTAGCGGCGGGGTTCGAACACGTCTTTGTGGCCGAAGCCGCGGGCGTTGTCGATCAAGACGAACCGAACGCCATCAAGCCGATAGATCTCCGCGTGCCGATAATTGTCGCGCAAGGCGCCATGCGCGGCTTCTTTAAGAAAATCATAGCGCGCCTCCAGGAGCTGGCGCGCCCGCTGGCGATCGGACGCCTCGACGATGCGACGTGCGCGGCCGGCGACCTGCAGGCCGCAGATGGCCGCAAAGTCCGCATAGTCCCGCGCGATCGTGGCGGCGACGCGCGCGTCGGCCTCCAGCTCGACCGAATGCCGGCTCGCCGGATCGGAAACCCACAACAACGCGAACCCGTCGCGCGCATAGAACACGTTCGCGGCGTGCGGCCCTTGCGCACTCAAGGTCGCGAGCGACATCACATGATGAGCGTCAAGAAACGCCGCAATCCGGTCGACCAGTTCGTCAGCCATTCCTCATTCCCCCCGGTTTGCTATGATAGGCTGATCATTGCGTCCCGCTGGCTATCATGCGAGGCCCCCTCTTGCGGATCCGGAGTTTGACATGCTCGACACCATAGAGAACCGCGGCCGCGCCGAGACGATGGAGCCCGCGAAGGGTCTCCTGCCGGTGACGATGGCCATCGCCGACTACGACCGTACCCGGGCGCTGCTCGACGGACGGGTGAAGCCCGCCGGGATCGACCTGAAGACGACGACCGCCAGCATACCGGAATTCTGCCTGGTGCCGGTGTATGAGCAGTACGATTTCGCCGAAATGTCGCTCTCCTGGTACCTCATGGCGCATTGCCGCAACGAGCCGGTCGTGGCGCTGCCGGTCTTCCCCCTGCGCATGCCTGTCCACGCCTACATGTATTGCCGCACCGATGCGCCCTATACGCACCCGCTGGACCTGGCGGGAAAGCGCATCGGGACGAAGCGCTATCGCTCGACCATCAATGTCTGGCTGCGGGGAATCCTGCAGGAATACCATGGCCTGCGGCCGCAGGATTTCGCCTGGATCACGCCGGTCGCGGAGGATGCCGGGTTCGTCGTCCCGGAAGGGGTCTCGGTGACGGTGCGTCCCGGCGAGATGGCCGACATCGAGGAGCTGCTGTTCAAGGGCGAGATCGACGCGCTCTTCACGCCGGTCCTGCCCGACGCGGTGCTCCGGGGCGATGCGCGTATCCGCCGGCTCTATCCCGATTGCCGGGCGCAATCCCGGGCCTATTCCAAACAGACCGGCTTCCTGCCGATGACCCATACCGTGGTCATGAGCAGACGGCTTTGGGAGAAGGAGCCGTGGGTGGCCGAGCGGATGTTCTGCGCATTGACGGAAGCTCAGCGCCAATGCGTGGCGTTCTACCGCGCCGACCCGAAGCACACGACCTTCTGCGAGACCGTCTATACGCTGGAGGAGGAGCGGGCGATATACGGCGCGGATCCCTGGGCGCACGGCCTCGCGGCGAACCGCGCCGCGCTGGAAACATTCATCCGTTACGCGCACGAGCAGGGCTACATCCCCCGCAGGCCGGCCCCGGAAGAAATCTTCGCTTCCAATACGGTTTCCCTCTAGCAGGCTGCTGAAAAACCCTCCGCAGTCATTCCGGACGCCGCGAAGCGGCGATCCGGAATCCATAACCCCGGTCGAAAAGATGTGGAAATACGGGGGTTATGGATTTCGGGCTCCCTCGCTTCGCTCGGGCCCCCGAATGACAAGATTGGTTTTTCAGCAGCCTGCTCGGTGTGCCGGGTCTCTTGCGGGTTCTTAACGCGACGATCGCGGGGAATTTTCGGCATGAGAACCGGTGTCGAGCATAGACCGTTCCCGATTGAACTCTGAGTGATCGGAACCAATGAGTTCGATGGCGCGCCACGGCCGATGAAGATGGGCACTGCGCGTTCGCTGCGGCGTTATGATTGTGTTGCCGATTTCGCGATAGGACACGCAGAGACTTCCTGTTGTTTCTGAATTCGCTGCTTCTGGGTGTCACCATTGAGGGCTTGCGCCCAAAATGGGCGCATGGTAATGCTTGAGCATGCGAATTATTTCCCGGCGTACCTTGCGAGAGTTCGTCGAGGGACGGAGAGGGTACAAGGACCACGCGGCTCTGAAGGCCGCCTTGGACGCCTGGTTCGACGAAGTCAAGAAGGCGCGATGGACCAGCGCAGCGGATGTGAAGCGGAGCTACGCGACGGCGAGCATCGTCTCGGCCGATCGGATCGTGTTCAATATCAAGGGCAACGACTATCGGTTGGTCGTCGCGATCGATTTCGACAAGGGTATCGTGTGGATCAAGTGGATCGGCACGCACAAAGACTACGACAAGATCGATGTGAAAGAGGTGCAGCATGGCGAGTGAGGTAAAGCCGATCCGGACGAAGCGGGACTATGAAGCCGCGCTCAAGGAGGTCGAGCGCCTCTGGGGCGCGAAGTCGGGAACGCGCGACGGCGACCGATTGGATGTGCTCGCAACCCTCATCGATGCCTATGAGGCTGAGCACTATCCGATGGACCCGCCTGATCCCATCGAGGCGATCAAATTCCGCATGGAGCAGCAAGGCCTCACCCGGCGGGACCTGGAGGAGATCATCGGCACCCGCACCCGCATCGCCGAGGTTTTGAACCGAAAACGAGGACTGTCCATCGGAATGATCCGACGTTTGCACGAGCGCCTCGGTATCTCGGCAGAAGTGCTGATCCGGCCGAGTCGAAAAAACGCGGCGTGAGCGGCGCCCTCAACGGTCAGGGCTCAGCCCGGGAGTCCGGAACCGCCGAGTTCTCGCGGCGCGAAAATGCCGGCATTGGGCGCCAATAGCGTATTCTGGAGTGGCGCGCCACGGTCGATGAAGATGGGCAATACTCGTTCGCCGTGGCGCCATGATGCGGCATCCGGATTTGCGGAAAGCCGTTCCGACGTGTTCGTTTCTTCCCGGAAGCACGACGTCGAAACGTGCCTGACGTAGGCTTTCATGCCACTTCCAACGGGGGAATAGCGTTGATCTTCTCGCCGAGCTCCTGCTCAGCCCGCCGCAGATCGTAGCGCTTCTGCAGATTGAGCCACAGATCCGGACCGTTTCCGCACAGCTTCCCGAGCCGCAACGCCATCATCGGCGTTACTGGCTGCTTTTCCGCAAGGAGGTCATAGAGCGTTTGACGCGACACGCCGAGCCGCTTGGCGATGTCCGTCTTGGGCCGATCCAGCGCCGGCAGAATCTCCTCGCGCAGAAGCTCGCCGGGGTGCATGGGCGGCAAGCCGCGCTTCGGGAGCTTCTTGGTCATCGAATATCTTCCTCGAAATAGTTCTATATGGAATGGAGCCGGAGCCAAGTCGGTTCGACCCATGAGTGACCCGCTGACCCGTGTGACGACCCGCATCGCCTATGCGGCGACCCAGTTGCCGCGCCTCGCCTGGTATGCGGGGCACGACTACGTCATGCGCCAGCTCGCCGCGCAGGCGCGGCGCCAAAGCCGCGAGCCGCGGCGGGACGGCGCAAGCACGCCGGCGCGATCGGTGAACGCGCCCCTGCCGGACCAGCGGCGGATCTACCGCGATCTCGCAACCCTGCTGGCGCAAGACCTCGCCAATGTCGAGGCCGGCCTCTATCCGCTTCCCGCCGATCATGACGGCACGTTGCTCGACGCGCCTTCGCCGCTCCCGGCTGTTCTTCGAGGACCTGCCGGCGATCCATCGCCGGCGCGAACGCAAGGCCCATCGCGAGGTGCTGACCGAGGCGACGGCGGGCAAGCGGCCGAACTACTACCTGCAGAACTTCCACTACCAATCCGGCGGCTGGCTGACCGAGGATTCGGCCGACCGCTACGACACGCAGGTCGAGGTGCTGTTCAAGGGCAGCGCCAATGCGATGCGGCGCCAGGCGCTGCCGCCGCTCCATGAGGTCTTCGCCGGGCGCGATCAGCGCCGATTGCGGCTCATCGACATCGCCTGCGGCACGGGCCGGTTTCTCGACTTCGTCAAGCAGGCGTGGCCGCGGCTTCCCGTGGTCGGGCTCGATCTGTCGGAGGCCTACTGCCGGCATGCGCGCCATCACCTGCGCGGCTGGTCGCGCGTCGATCTCGTCGTCGGCAACGCGGAAGCGCTTCCCTCGCCGGACGACAGCTTCGACGCGGCGACGTGCATTTTCACGTTCCACGAGCTGCCGCCGCAGGCGCGCCGCAACGCCATCCGGGAATGCGCCCGCGTTCTCAAGCCGGGCGGACGTCTGGTGCTGCTCAATTCGCTGCAACGCGGCGACGAGCCGGATTACGACGGAACGCTCGACCGCTTTCCGCAGAATTATCACGAGCCCTATTACGGCAGCTATATCGGCGAGGATTTTGCCGCGATCGCGCGGCGGTTCGGGCTGACGCACAAACGCGACGTCAAGGCGTTCGTGTCCAAGGTGATGGTGTTCGACAAGGCGCTACCGCGATAAGCCCATGTCGGGCCGAAGGCGGTGCCGACCAAGAGGCAATTATTTTTAGGAGCCTCGAAAAAGCCAGCAAATGGCGCGCCCGGAACGATTTCGAACGTCCGACCCCCAGATTCGTAGTCTGGTGCTCTATCCAGCTGAGCTACGGGCGCATGGTCTGCTGGGCCTGACAATGGCCGCGCAGAACGGCGCATTGCTATCGCCTCCTCGTCGTATTGGCAAGGGCCGTAAGGCTATGAGGCTGCAATCATTTCCGTTTGCGTGTGATCGCACTCGGCGCCCCTTTGGCGCTTCATGGGGAGGGAGCCACTGCGCCGCGACGGTGTTGCGAACGAGACGCGCCGATAAGACTCTTCGACACGCTTGCGTTTCGCGATCGTCCCAGAATGTGATAGGAGAAAATCCACAGTCGGAATTGCGCCCGGAGCGCACCACGCTCCGTCATGCCCGCGCTCGTCACCGTAGGCCGGGTTTACCCGACCTACGGCGATGTTTAACTTGCGAAACTCGGGCAAGCCCGAGTTTCGTGGCATCCACGTCTTAACTGCGATGCAACGAAGAAAGACGTGGATGGCCGGGACATAGGCGAGCGAAGCGACGCCGTTCTTCGAACGGCTATGGCGAGCGAAGCGACGCCGTCCTTCGAACGGCTATGCCCGGCCATGACCAAGCCCGTGGTTCAATCTTTTCGACGCCACCCGTCCCTGCAGATTCCCTGCGAGACTCCTGTTTTTAGCAGGAAAAAGCAGGACCGAGGCCTGCAGATTCGCGGCCGCGGCCCTGTTCTTCGCGCGATCCGTCGCCTGATCCGGTGAGGATTTGCAGGGGGTGACGCCTGTTATTGGCAAAGTGCAGTGTGTGCCGCCATCGTCGTCTCGCGGGGCAAGCTTTGCGCATCCTACGCGCCACCCGGCCGCGCGGGAGACGCGGAGGCGAGCGCGCGATTCTCGACCTGGATTCGCGTGAGCAAGAGCGGAACGTGCAGGATCGTGAACACCGCGGCGTAGACCGGAAGGCCGAGCGCGAGCGGTACCAGGGCGATCTCGCACGCCACCACCACATAATTAGGGTGACGCACAAACCGATAGGGGCCGGCGGTGACGAGGGGCGCGCCCGACATGACGATCACGCGCGTTGTCCAGCGATCGCGCAACGTCGCCAGGATCCACAGACGGGCGAGCTGAAGCGCCGCAAAGGCGGTCAGCAGGAAAGGATCGACCGTGCGGCCACGGCCCACGATCCAAAGCCCCGCCAGCCACGTCGCATGGAACGCAACGACCAGCGGGTAATGCGCGCGGCCGTGCTCGACCGCGCCCATGGCCAACAATCGTCGGGTGTTGCGACGCGCAAGGATCAGCTCGGCGATCCGCTGGATGGTGATGAAGCCGAGCAAAAGGGTCGCCTCATCCATGACCGATCTCGAGGCTGAGAAAGCTCGCGGTGAAACCGGGGCCGAGCGCCGAAAGCATGGCGGCGCCGGTCAGGCCGCCCGCGATGGCGCGTTCCAGCACAAACAAGACGGTGGGCGCCGACATGTTGCCGTACGCGCGCAGCACGTCCCGCTCGTCGATCAACGTTCCGTCCGCGAGCCCCAGCGCCGACTCGATGCCGGCGAGCACCTTGGCGCCGCCGGGATGGCAGACGAACCGCGAAGCGCCGTTTCCAAATTCCGGCGAACCGGCGAAGCGGCGCGCGGGTGCGGCGAACTTTTCTTCGACGAAGCGGGGCAATGCGCGCGAGAGAACCACGCCGAAGCCGATCGGATCGACCGTCCACCCCATGATGTCGATGGTGCCCGGCCAGAGATGCTCGGCGGCGGCGCCGATGGTCGCGAGCTTTGGTCTGGACGAGCCGGCCCTCAACACCGCTGCGGCGGCTCCATCGCCAAACAGGGCGGACGCGATGACGTCCGCCTTGCTGCCGCGGTCGCTGCGGAACGCCAGCGTGCACAGCTCGACCACCACGAGCAGGACGGTCTTGCCGGGTTCCGCGCGCGCCAGCCTGCTGGCCAGCGCCAATCCGGATACGCCCCCCGCACAGCCCAATCCGAATACCGGCACGCGCACGACATCGGCTCTGAGTCCGAGACGGCGCGCCACGCGCGCCTCGAGACTTGGTGTCGCAATGCCGGTCGACGATACGGTCACCACCATATCGATATCGCTGGCCTTGCGGGACGCGCGCGCGAGCGCGGTTTCGGCGGCCGTCACGAAAAGATCGGCGGCGCCCGCCATGTAGGCCTTGTTGCGCCCGCTCCAGTCGACCTGGCGCTCGAACCAGCTCATGGGATGGACCGAATAGCGCCGATCGATACCGGAGTTGGCGAAGACGTCGGCGAGCTTGGGGAAGCGCGCGAAGGTCGGCTTGAACATCGCGTAAGCGCGTTCGGCGACGTCCTTCTGATCCAGCACGTGACCCGGAACCGCAGATGCGAGTCCAAGCACCGACACCGGGCTGAGCGTGGTTTTCTGGATGTCGAGACTCAATCTCGCGGCCCGCCCTTTGGAAAACACCCAGGCGTCGGGTGGATTCCCTATGCCCGGGCGCGCTCGTTGCGCCGCGCTTCGAGCTCGACGGCGCGATCCGGGATGATGATGTGGAACGCCGCCCCGATGGTGCCCTCGGCGAGGCGGATCTCGCCGCCGTGGGCGCGCACGAGCTCGGACGCGATCGCGAGGCCGAGGCCGGTGCCGCCGGCGCGCGTCGAGCCCTGGAAGGCCTCGAACAGGTGCTCGCGCGCCTTCGCGGGGAAGCCGGGTCCGGTGTCGGCCACCTCGATCACGACCACCGCGCCTTCGCGCCGGCCGGTTATGCGAATCTGATCGCGCGCCGGGTCGTTGGGCGCGTGCGTCTCCAGCGCCTGAACGGCATTGCGGGTGAGGTTGATCAGCACGCGCAGCAACTGATCGTGATCGGCGTCGACCGTCAGGCCGCGCTCGACCGCGCTGACCCATCCGATCCGCGAATCGGGCCCGAGGTCGACGGTCTCGCGCACCTCCTCGACCAGCGCCGCAAGCCCGATCATCTTGCGGTCGGGGGGCGATTCCTGCGCCCGCCCGTACGACAGCGTCGACTGGCAGAAGTCGATGGCGCGCTCGAGTGCGCGCATCAGCTTGGGCGCGAAGCGCTGCACCCGCGGGTCGGGCAGGTGCGACAGGCGGTCGGAAATCAATTGAGCCGAAGCCAGCAGGTTGCGCAGATCGTGGTTGATCTTCGACACCGCCAATCCGAGCGCGGCGAGCCGGCTCTTCTGCTGCAGCATCGAGGCGATATCGTGCTGCATGGTGGCGAGCTCGCGTTCGGCGATGCCGATCTCGTCCTGCCGGCCGGATAGAGTAATGACGCGCGCGGGGTTTTCCGGGTCGGCGCGGAACGCGATCATGTTGACGGTGATGCGATGCATGGGCCGCACGAACATGTAATGCAGCGCGAGATAGAGCAGCGCGGCCGCGATCGCGGAGATGACCAGCGATATCAGCAGCACGTTGCGCGAATAGCGCCACATCGCCTTGCGCAGCGGCCCCTCGTCGATGACGATCTCGAGGAATTCGCCGCCCATCGGGGCCGGACCGACGACCCGCATGATGTCGCTGTCCCTGCAGAGTAACAGCGTGTCGAACGCTTGGACGATCGACGTGATCATCGACATGTCGCGCATGTCGACATCCTCGTGTATCTGCGACGGCACGTCGCCGGCGGCGAGCACCCGGCGCTGCTGGTCGATCCTCATCGCCACCATGCGGGCGCCGATGCTCTCGAGAATCTGCTGCGACAGGCTCTCGAGCACCATGTTCCTCGGCGCTTCCTTGAGCACGATCGCCGCCGTGTGGGCGGCGGCCAGGCGATCATTGAGCCATCCGGCCCGGAAATTGGCGATCGACGGGACGTAGAAGATCACTTCCGCCAGCATGATGGCGATGATGGTGAGGCCGAACAGCTTGCCCGACAGGCCCAGCCGCGCGGTCCAGCGCGTGCCGGGTCCGAGGCCCTGGTCGTCGGTCGTTGCGGTCTTGCGAAACATCAATTTATTCAACCACTTGTCTCTCAACCCAGGCGACGCAGCCAGGCGATGATGCGCCGGACCATGGGCCTCGTCAAACCGGCCGTGAAATAGGATGATTGCCGCGCGTCTTCCGACCTCGGCCAGCGTCGGATAGGCCACCACGGAGCCTGCGAGTGCGCGGATATTGAGGCGCTGGCCGACGGCGAGCGTCCAGGTCGCGATCAACTCGCCCGCGTTCATGCCGACGATGGTGGCGCCCAGGATGCGCCCGCGCCGGGTCGTGATGACCTTGATGTGGCCGTGGGTCGCGCGTTCCGCCTGGGCCCGGTCGTTCTCGTGATAGGGCCAGCGCAAAACCCGGATCGTGTATTTGCGCTTTCTCGCCTCCGCCTCGCTCAAGCCCACATGGGCGAGCTCCGGCTCGGTGAACGTGACCCAGGGGATCGCGTCGTGGTCGACCCGCACGGGCAGTCGGAACAGAGCGTGGCGGACGACGAGCCCGGCGTGGTAGTTGGCGACGTGGGTCAACGGCAGGCTGCCGGTGACGTCGCCGATCGCATAGACGCGCTTGTTCGTCGTGCGGAGCCGCTTGTCGACCACGATGCCGCGGCGCTCGTATTTGATTCCGGCCTCGTCGAGACCGAGGTCGCTCGTGTTCGGCGTGCGGCCGGCCGCGACCAGGAGATGCGTTCCGTCGATCGTCTCGTCGCCGTCTGCCCCCGCGATCACGACTTGGACTTTATCCTTCGCGCCCGCCACCCGCTTGACCGCGACGCCCGCTCGGATCACCACGCCGTCGCGCTTGAGCTGATCGAGCACGACGTCGGCGCATTCGGGATCGTCCTTGGCGAGCGGAACCGCCGCCTCGACCACGGTCACCGCGGCGCCCAGGCGCCTGAACGCCTGCGCGAGCTCGAGTCCGACCGGTCCTGCGCCGATCACCACGAGATGTTTCGGACACTCGGCCAGATCGAAGATCGTCTCGTTGGTGAGATGCGGCGTGTCGGTCAAGCCGGTGATCGGCGGGATCGCGGGCGAGGAGCCGGTGGCGACGACGAAACGGCGCGCCTTGATCTCGATGTCGTCGACCGCGACCGTGGCGGCGTCCTTGAAACGCGCCGCACCCGCGATCACGCGCACCCCGAGGGCGCCGAAGCGCTCCTTGGAGTTGGTCGGCGCGATCGTGGCGATGACACGGCGCACGTGCTCGCGCACTTGCCGAAAGTCGACCGCCGGACGAGCGGCCGAAATGCCGAATTCCGGCGTTGTCCGCATGCGGCCGCGTGCTTGGCGGCCGCGATCAGCGCCTTCGAGGGGACGCAGCCGTAGTTGAGGCAATCGCCGCCCATCTTGTGCTTCTCGATGAGCACCACCGGCACGCCGAAGGCCGCCGCCGCGGCCGCAACCGAGAGACCGCCGGAACCGGCCCCGATCACGCAGATATCGGGTTGGAGGATGTCGGGCATGCGGTGGAGACCTCAGTGATGGCTGGACAATTCCGACACCGCGCGGGCGGCCTTGAGGCGCTTGACCACGACGGGGACGAGCGCAAGCAAGCCGAGCGCGACCAGACCGGCGATCAGCTGCGGGGTCGCGGCCGCGGCGGGATCGAAATTGAGCGTGCAGTTCGCGCCGCCGGCGGACTCGCAGGCCCGGTAAGCCGCCAGCTGGGCCGCGGCCGCGCTATCGAGGCCGGCGCCGAAGACAGCGAACGCGAAGGTGCCCGGAATGATGCCGAGCGCGGTTGCGCCCACGAATGTGGTGAGCCGCACCCCGCACAGG
This sequence comes from uncultured Pseudomonadota bacterium, assembly GCA_963791155.1. Classification (GTDB taxonomy): domain Bacteria; phylum Pseudomonadota; class Alphaproteobacteria; order Rhizobiales; family Xanthobacteraceae; genus JAVDCA01. The sequence goes on along the minus strand of CAWBRI010000002.1, from coordinate 259,493 downwards.
GCCGGCGCCAGGTTGACCAGCCAGAACGGGAAGACCGGCACCAGGCGCAGGAACAGGAGGTAATAAAACGCATCGGCGCAAAAGCCGGCGGCCAGATTTGCGGCGCGCGGGCCCGCCCACCGGACCAGCCATCCGCCCAGCGCGCTCTTGGCGACCAGAAAAATGACGGTTGCGCCCGAAGTCGCGCCGAGGAGCGCCGCCAGGCCTCCGGCGAGCGCGCCGAAGACCGCCCCGCCGCAGATCGTCAGAAACACCGCCCCGGGCAGCGACAGCGCGACCGCGAGCGCATAGATGGCCGCGAAGGCGGCGAGCGCCGCAAGGGCGTGCTCGGCCACGAAAGCATCGATCGCGGAGCGGCTCGCCATCAGCGCGGCGAACGACAAATGCCGATGCCAGCCCATCGCGATCACGGTGACGCTGACGAGGACGATCGCCGCGAGCGGCAGGAACCGCACGAGCCGGTATCCCGACGTGGCGGCCGGCGTGGTGCTCGGGTGGGGGTCGGTGGGAACGGACATGGAGCCCTGGTTTGCGATGCCCGGCCGCGCAGGGCCGAGATCTCGGCCGCATGTATATCCGAGCCAAGATGCGGGCGGACCCCCTGCTCACCGTCATTTGAGGGACCGTGAATGCGGCTTCGGGCGGCCGAAATCCGCCGGATCGCGCCACATTGACGGGACCCGGTGGCCTCCCGTATAAGCCGCCTACCTTTAAGTCGCGCCGACCCCGAAAACTCACTATTTTGCTGGAATCCCGAGGTCACGGCGCATTGGCGGCCGGTCGACCGGCGCGCCGCCCGGGACAAGCGGAGAACACACTCGTGAAGCGGACCTACCAACCGAGCAAATTGGTGCGCAAGCGCCGCCACGGGTTCCGGACCCGCATGGCGACCAAGGGTGGCCGCAAGGTGCTCAACGCCCGCCGTACGCGCGGCCGGAAGCGCCTCAGCGCCTGAACGGCAAGCAAGTTGGCCGCTCCCGTGGAACGATTGCGGAAGCGGGCGGACTTTCTCGGCGTCGCGACGGGTCCGCGAGCCCCCGCGACGGCGTTCGTGGTGCAGGCCGGCGCGCGTGCCGACGACGGGCCGCCGCGGGTCGGGTTCACGGTCTCGAAGAAGGTCGGCAATGCGGTCGAGCGCAATCGGGTCCGGCGGCGGTTGCGGGAAATCGTGCGGCTTTCGGACGCGGGGCGGCTGCGGGCAGGGAACGACTATGTGGTGGTTGGTCGGCGCGCCGCGCTCAATCTGCCGTTCGAACGATTGATCGAGGATTTCGCGCGCGCGCTCGATCGCATTCATCAACAACGGCGAGGGCCGCGTCAGCCCACCGCGCTTCGCGGGGGCGATCAGAAAGCCACATGACCGACCAAAAGAATACACTTCTTGCCATCGTGCTGTCGGCGATCGTGCTGATCGTCTGGCAGTATTTTTTCGGGCTGCCGCACATGCAGCGCCAGGAAGCGTCAAAGCTGCCGCAGATCCAGGCCCAGAGCACGCCGACGCCGACGCCAGCGCCGGGCAGTGCGCCCAGTACCGCCGTCCCGGTGCCCGGCCAGCCCGCCGCCGCGCCCGCCACCCAGTCGCTCACGCGCGACGCGGCGCTCAAGCAAAGCACCCGCGTGCCCATCGCTACGCCGCGCGTCACGGGCTCGATCGCGCCTCAGGGGCGGCCGAATCGACGACATCTCGCTCGCTCAGTACCACGAGACCGTCGACCCGGCTTCCCCGTCCATCGTGCTGTTGTCGCCGTCGGGAAGCCCGCAACCGTTCTATGCCGAATTCGGCTGGGTCGCGGCCGCCGGCGCCTCCGCCAAGCCGCCCGCGTTGCCCGGCGCCGACACGGTCTGGCGCCAGGAAGGATCGGGCGCGCTCACGCCCGAGCACCCGATCGTGCTGACCTACGACAACAACGAGGGGCTCACGTTCCGCCGCACGATCTCGGTCGACGACAAATACCTGTTCACGGTCAAGGACGAGGTGGTCAACGGCGGCGCGCAGCCCGTGACGCTTTTTCCCTATGGGCTGATCTCGCGTCACGGCACGCCCACGACGCTCGGCTACTACATCCTGCACGAAGGCCTGATCGGCGAGCTCGGCGACCAGGGACTGCAGGAAGTCACCTACAAGTCCATCGACGACAAGAAGAAGCTGAGCTTCCCGAAGGTCAGCAAGGCGTGGCTCGGCATCACCGACAAATACTGGGCCGCGGCCCTGGTGCCCGATCCCAACGCCAGCCTGGACGCGGAGTTTTCCGCCGGCGAGCTCGGTACGGTCAAGACCTATCAGACCGACTATCTGCTCGACGAGCAGGTCGTCGCGCCCGGCGCGACCGGCATTGCGAACGGCCGGTTGTTCGCGGGCGCCAAGGAAGTCCATGTGGTCAACGGCTACAACAGCGATCTCGGGCTCAATCTGTTCGATCGCCTGATCGATTGGGGATGGTTCTAGTTCATCACCAAGCCGATGTTCGAGTTCATGGATTGGATCTATCGGCTGGTCGGCAATTTCGGCGTCGCCATCCTGCTCGTGACCGTCTGCATCAAGGGACTTTTCTTCCCGCTCGCCAACAAGTCCTACGCCTCGATGGCGAAGATGAAAGCGGTGCAGCCGCAGATGCAGGCGCTGCGCGAGCGCTATCCCGACGACAAGGCGAAGCAGCAGCAGGAGCTGATGGAGCTCTACAAGCGCGAGAAGATCAATCCGGTCGCCGGCTGCCTGCCGATCGTCATCCAGATCCCGGTGTTCTTCTCGCTCTACAAGGTGCTGTTCGTCACCATCGAGATGCGGCACGCGCCGTTCTTCGGCTGGATCAGGGATCTGTCCGCGCCGGATCCGACCAACATCTTCAATCTGTTCGGCCTCATCCCGTTCGATCCGACCATCCTGCCGGTGATCGGCACGTTCCTCCATCTCGGCATCTGGCCGCTGATCATGGGCGTCACCATGTGGGTGCAGATGAAGCTCAACCCGGCGCCGCCCGATCCGGCGCAGAAGATGATCTTCGACTGGATGCCGGTGATCTTCACCTTCATGCTGGCGAGCTTCTCCGCCGGCCTGGTGATCTACTGGGCGTGGAACAACACGCTCTCGGTCCTCCAGCAGAGCATCATCATGAATAAGCACGGCGCCAAGATCGAGCTGTTCGACAACATCAAGTCGCTCTTCACAAAAAAAAAGCCTCCGAAAAAATAGCGGCCCCGCCGCCAAGGCTTGAAAAAGTCCAGTCCGATGTCCGCTGAGGCATTCAGCTCCGAAGAGAACGAAACGGGTCGCAAGCTCTTCGCCGGCGAATGGCGGTTTCTGTCGGCGGCCTCGTCCCTCGAGTCGCTGCCGCCGATGGCGGGCGTCGAGATCGCCTTCGCGGGCCGCTCCAATGTCGGCAAGTCGAGCCTCATCAATGCGCTCACCAACCGCAATGCACTGGCCCGCACCTCGCACACGCCGGGCCGCACCCAGGAGCTGATCTTCTTCGCGGGGGCGGGGCCGCTCACGCTGGTCGACATGCCGGGCTACGGCTATGCGGCGGCGCCCAAGACCAAGATCGCGGCCTGGACCGGCCTGATCCGCGCCTATCTGCGCGGCCGCGCCAATCTCGCCCGCGTCTACGTGCTGGTCGATGCGCGCCACGGCCTCAAGCCGCCGATGCGGCGGTGCTCGACCTGCTCGACGAGGCCGCGGTCAGCTACCAGATCGTGCTGACCAAGGCCGACGAGGTGAAGCCGGACGCACTCGCCACGACGGTCGCCGAGATCGCGGCGGCGCGTGCGCAAGCGCCCCGCCGCCTATCCCGGACGTGCTCGCCGACCTCGGCGCGCACCGGCGCCGGCATTCCGGAGCTGCGCGCCGCGATCGCCCGCCTGCTGGCGGAAGAATGACGGGAGGGCAGGGTATGGTGCCGACGATCCTGATCGTGCTCGCCGGCCTCATGGGCGCGGCCGGCGTCGTGCTGCTGGCGGCCGCCGCCCATGCGGCGCCCGGCGCCGGGCTCGACAGCGCCGGCCAGATGCTGCTGTTCCACGCGCTCGCCGCTGCTCGCGGCCGCCGGCGCGCTGCATCCGGGCTTGGTGTTTCGTCCGCTCGCGCATCGCGGCTGCGATCGGCTTGTCGCTCGGCGCGGCCCTGTTTTCCGGCGACCTCGCGCTGCGCGCATTTGCGGGCCACCGGCTGTTTCCGATGGCGGCGCCGACCGGCGGCGTCGTGCTGATCGCGAGCTGGCTCGCCCTGGCGGTCGCGGCGGTCATCGGCGCTGTCTCGCGCCGCCTGACCCTTTCGGCGGCGGCGCTTCGGCCCGGCCGTTCCGATCGGCTTGATCGGAAGGCGCTCTTGGCTTGATATTCGCGCGCATTTTTTCGGCGAACCGGTATCCACGTCACCGGAAAATGCTCTGACGCCGCCTCGGAGCAAGGATTCACCCATGACCGTCAGTCCGCACGACATCGCCCGCGTCCTCTCCGAGGCCCTGCCGCACATGCAGCGCTACGACGAGGAGATCGTCGTGGTGAAATACGGCGGCCACGCCATGGGCGAGGAGGCGAACGCGCGCAGCTTCGCGCGCGACATCGTGCTGCTGGAGCAGACCGCGATCAATCCGGTGGTGGTGCACGGCGGCGGCCCGCAGATCGGCGACATGCTCAAGCGGCTCGGCATCAAGTCGGAGTTCGCCGCCGGCCTGCGCGTCACCGACGCGGCGACCATCGAGATCGTCGAGATGGTGCTCGCCGGCTCGATCAACAAGCAGATCGTCGGCTACATCAACGAGGCGGGCGGCAAGGCGGTCGGCCTGTGCGGCAAGGACGGCAACATGGTGCGTGGCCCGCAAGGTCACCCGCACCGTGGTCGATCCCGGCTCCAACATCGAGAAGATCGTCGATCTCGGCTTCGTCGGCGAGCCGGACAAGGTCGACATCGACCGTGCTCAACCAGATCCTCGGCCGCGAGCTGATCCCGGTGCTGGCGCCGGTCGCGACCTCGGCCGAGGGCGGCACCTACAACGTCAACGCCGACACCTTCGCGGGCGCGATCGCGGGCGCCCTCAAGGCGAAGCGCCTGCTGCTGCTCACCGACGTGCCGGGCGTGCTCGACAAGTCGAAGAACCTGATCAAGGAGCTGTCGGTCGACGACGCGCGCCGGCTGATCGCCGACGGCACCATTTCGGGCGGCATGATCCCGAAGGTCGAGACCTGCATCTACGCGCTCGAAGCCGGCGTCGAGGGCGTCGTCATCCTCGACGGCAAGGTCGAGCACGCGGTGCTGCTCGAGCTGCTGACCGACCTCGGCGCGGGCACGCTGATCCACCGCTGAGGGACGTGCGCCCCCGCGCGCGGCTCCAACCGACCGAGTGCCAGCTTGAACGATCCGTCTCCCCGGCCGGCGCCCGGCCTCTCGCATGGAATCGCCCCTGCGGTCCTCGCGGCTTCGGCCTTCGGGTGCGGGGACGTCCTCGTCAAGGTGGCGTTCGCGGCCGGCGGCGACGTGCTCACCTTGCTGTCGTGCCGCAGCGTCGTCGGCCTCGCCTGCTTCGCGGTGTGGCTGCGGATGGGAGACAGGCCCGCGGCATTTTCGCGGCGCGAGCGATGGATCGCGCGCGGCCTCGGTCTCCTGTTCGCCGCGACCGTATTCGGACTGTTCGAAGCCATCGACCTGATGGACGTGCCGACCGCGGTCCTGGCCTATTTCGTCTATCCGCTGATCACGGGTCTTGTGGCCGCCGTGACCGGCCTCGAGCGGCTGGGATGGCGCGGCGGCGCGGCGGCGATCGTCGCGTTCGTCGGCCTTGCCCTGATGATCGGCGCGCATCCGGGCGAGATTGCGCTCCTGGGAGTCTTGTTCGCGTTCGGCGCAGCCGTGAGCCGGGCCGCGATGCTCCTGATCACCCGCGCGCTGCTGGCGAGGGCGGACGCTCGGCTCACCACGTGGCATTCGCTGTCGTCGTCGACCGTCCTGTTCGTCGTCATTTCGCTGGCCACGCAGACCTGGGTTCCGCCGCATACCGCGCTGGGCTGGGCGGCGCTCGCCGGCATCAGCGTCACGACCACCGTCGCCATCCTGGCGGTTTTCATCTCGGCGAACCGGGTCGGGCCGTTCCGCACCGCCCTGGTGATGAACCTCGAGCCGCTCCTGGCCGCCGTTGGCAGCGCGGTCCTGCTCGGCGACGTCATCGCGCCGGTGCAGGCCCTGGGCGGCGGCATCATGCTGGCCGCCCTGGTGGCGTTCCAGCTCAGGCGGTGACCAACGGGCCGCTGATGCGGCGGAGTCCGGCACCCCGCAGCCGAAGCGTGCGATTTTTCGGTGGCCGGGGACAGCAACGCCGGCTTATCGTTGGTTTCTAACAGGGCGGGTGCGGGCGCGGCTGATGAACATTGACGCGGATCGTCGTCGGGTGTGGCTGCGCCGGCTCGTCATGGGCATGGGGGCGATTCTGCTCGCCGCCTCGATGGCCATCGCGGCACGCGCCGAGACGCAAGTCGATCTCGCGCTCGTGCTCGCGGTCGACGCCTCGGGCAGCGTCGACCAGCAACGCTTCGAGCTGCAGAAGCGGGGTTACGTCGCGGCCTTCCGCAATCCGCGCGTGCTGCAGGCCATCCGTTCGGGCCTGTCCCAGGCGATCGCCGTGACGATGTTGCAGTGGACCGGCCCGCGGCTGCAATTCAGGTGGTCCCCTGGATGCTGATCAAGGATGCGGCATCTGCAGAAGCGTTCGCCGCCGCGGTGGAAGCCGCGCCGCGCCAGCTGTTCGGCGGCGGAACCTCGATCAGCGGCGCGATCGACTATTCCCGCCTCCTGCTGGCGCAGAATCCGTTCGACAGCGCGCGGCGGGTGATCGACGTGTCGGGCGACGGCTCGAACAATTCCGGCCGCCCGGTCACGTCCGCGCGCGACGATGCGGCGCGCGCCGGCGTCGGCGTCAACGGCCTGCCGATCCTGTCGGTCGAGCCCGATCTGGACACCTACTACCGCGACTACGTGATCGGCGGTCCCGGCGCCTTCATGGTGCCGGCGGCGAGCTACGATACATTCGCCGACGCCATCCTGAAAAAGCTGATCACGGAAATCGCCGGCAACGAGGGTGGGGCCGCCGTGCATCGGGCCGGTCGAACCGGCGCGACCCGCAACGCAGAGGCGTCATGGCGCCGCTAAGTCCCGGGCTTTCGACGATGATATCCGCCTATCCCGGCGCGCCGCCGCCATGTCGTTTTCGCGGCCGGGCGAACGATCGCATGGGCTTGCCCCATGCGCCGCCGATTTGGCGGAAGTTACCTCTCTTTAAGTCATTATGCTAGCGTAAGAATTCTCCAAAAGTCGGAGACATTTGGATTCCGCGGCGCGCGCGCGGGGGCGGTCGGGCCGGATTGTATCCACAGGCCGGCGGAAGACCGGCTTTTGACGTGTAAATCCCGAGGTTTTCGGCTTATCTGCGCGTTCCGGCACCGGAACTTGGAGTCGCTGCATGCTCGGTTGGTTTCGGGCTTTGATGCCCAGGGAAGAGCGTTTCTTCGACCTGTTCGCCCGTCATTCGCAGACCGTGGTGGCCGGCGCCGAAGCCTTGCGCCAGATGCTCGACGGCGGGGAAGGGGTGCCGCAACAGTACCGCATCATCATGGACCGCGAGCAGGAGGCCGACTTCATCACGCGGGACGTCCTGATCGCGGTCAGACGCACCTTCATCACCCCGTTCGATCGCGGCGACATCCAGGACTTGATGACGTCGATGGACAATACGATCGACCAGATGCAGAAGACCGCGAAGGCCGTCATGCTGTTCAACATCCGCACCTTCACGCCGCAAATGAAGGAGATGGGCGACGCGATCGTCAAATGCGCGATGCTGGTCGAAGAGGCCGTGCCGCTGCTGCGCTCGATCAGCAGCCAGGCCGCCCGCATCAGCACGCTGACCGAGCAGATCACCCAGATCGAAGGGCGCGCCGACGATCTGCACGATCTCGGCCTCAAGGAGTTGTTCGAGACCCAGGCCGCGACCAATCCGATGGCCTTCATCACCGGAAACGAGGTCTACGATCACCTCGAAAAAGTGGTCGATCGCTTCGACGACGTCGCCAACGAGCTGCAAAGCGTCGTAATCGAGCACGTGTGATCCGGGCGGAATGGGACCATGGAAACCGCTGTGCTCGGCCTGCCGCTGCTGATCGCGCTCGTCGCGATCGCACTGCTGTTCGACTTTCTCAATGGCATGAATGACGCAGCCAACTCGATCGCCACCATCGTCTCGACGCGCGTGCTCAAACCGCAATATGCGGTCGCCTGGGCGGCGTTCTTCAACTTCATCGCCTTCCTGTTCTTCGGCCTGCACGTCGCGCAGACGGTCGGCACCGGCATCATCGACGCCAGCATCGTGGATCCGCGCGTCATCTTCGGCGCGCTCGCCGGCGCGATCATTTGGCAGTTGCTGACCTGGTTGGTCGGCATTCCGTCCAGCAGCTCGCACGCCTTGATCGGCGGGTTGATCGGCGCCGGCATCGCCAAGGCCGGTTTCGGCGCGGTCGTCTGGAGCGGCGTCGGCAAGACCACCTCGGCGATCGTGCTGTCCCCGCTGCTCGGGTTCAGCCTCGCTTTGTTGCTGATGCTCGTGGTGTCATGGCTGTTCGTGCGGAGCGGACCATTCGCGGTCGACCGTAAATTCCGCATGATGCAGTTCGTGTCGGCGTCGCTCATCTCGCTCGGCCACGGCGGCAACGACGCGCAGAAGACGATGGGCATCATCGCGGTCTTGCTCTATTCGCAGGGGTACACGGGCGCGACTTTCGCCGTCCCGTACTGGGTCGTGCTGTCCTGTCAGGCCGCCATGGCGATCGGTACGTTCGCAGGCGGTTGGCGGATCGTGAAGACGATGGGCTCGAAGATCACCCGCCTCACCCCGGTGCAGGGCTTCTGCGCCGAAACCGGCGGGGCGATCACCTTGTTCACGGCGACCGCCCTCGGAATTCCGGTCTCGACCACGCATACGATCACCAGCGCCATCATGGGGGTCGGAACGGCCCGCAAGACGTCGGCGGTTCGCTGGCACGTCGCCAACAACATTGTCGTGGCCTGGATCGTCACTATTCCCGCGGCCGGCCTGATGGCGGGTCTCGCCTATGTCTGCGTCGGGCTGTTCGGATAGCGGATTTTGCGAGATAAAACGCCCGCCGCGGAGTTGATCCTGGGCGGACCGGGTTTTCCGCGGAAAATCCGACCGGCGTTCGGATGTGGGGGGCTTTGCGACTTCGCTCGATCGGGAAGCGCTCACCTCTTGCGGAAATATGCCCGTCGGGTCATCCGTACGACTTCGACAATTCGCAAACCGATTGGGCCGTTCCATCCGATGGCGCTGGCGTTCCCCCGGGCGTTCGCAGGAGCCGCTGCCGGCTTGGCCTTGCTGCATGTGCTCGCCGTCCCGGCGCGTGCCGATCTCAAGCTCTGCAATCGCATGAGCTACGTGGTCGATACCGCGATCGGCGTCGAGGACGGGGCCGCGACCTCGACGCGCGGCTGGTTCCGCATCGATCCCGGCCAGTGCCGCGCGGTGCTCACGGGCGCGGTGACGGCCCAGCACCTCTATGTCCAGGCGCGGGCGCTGCCGGTTTACGGCCCGTCGCCGCTGCCGCGGGCCGGCCATGCCGATTTGTGCGTCGCCGAGGGTGATTTCGTGATAGCGGTCGCGCGCGCGTGCGGCGCCGGGCAGCGCGCGACCCGCTTCACCGAGATCAGGCCGGCGGAAATCGCCGACGGGCTCGTCGCGATGCTCGCCGAGGACGCCGATTATTCCGACGAGCAGGCGCGGCTCGCGGGCATCCAGCGTCTGCTGGTCATGTCCGGCTATGACGCAAACCCGATCGACGGCGTGACCGACCCCAAGACCGAAGCCGCGCTGGCGCGGTTTCTCGCCGATCGCGGTCTCGGCGCCGATGCGGCCAATAGCGCGAACTTCTTCGGTCTCCTGGTCGATGCGGCGCAAAAGCCCGCGGGAAGCGGCTTTTCCTGGTGCAACGACACCGCCTATCCGGTGATGGCCGCGCTCGGCGTGGAGGAGAAGGGCACGATCGTCACGCGCGGATGGTATCGGGTCGAGTCGGGCAAGTGCCTGCGTCCCGAGGTCAGCGGCCGGTCGCGCAAGCTCTACAGCTTCGCCGAAGCGGTCGATGGCGACGGCCGCACGCTGCGGCGCGGTGACAAGCCGCTCTCCTGGGGCGGCGGTACGATCCTTTGTACCCGGGAGGTCAAGTTCGAGCTCATGCATCAAAAAAATTGCGTCGCCAGGGGTCTCGTCGCCAGCGGGTTCGTGGCGGTCGATGTGGCGGCGCGCCCGAGCACGATCGTGCGGTTCAAAGAGTGAAACGATGATCGGTGCATCCACCTTCCCGAAAGATTTCGCACGCGTCGAAACCTGGGTGTTCGATCTCGACAACACGCTCTATCCGCATCATCTCAATCTGTGGCATCAGGTCGACGAGCGCATCCGCGACTATATCGCGGGTTTCCTGAAGGTCGCACATGAGGACGCGTTCCGCATTCAGAAGGACTATTACAAGCGCTACGGCACGTCGATGCGCGGTCTGATGGCCGAGCACGGCATGAATCCGGACGAGTTTCTCGATTATGTCCACCAGATCGATCATTCGCCGCTCGAGCCCAACCCGGCGCTCGGCGCCGCGCTCGAGCGGCTCGCCGGCCGTAAGCTCATCCTCACCAACGGAACTCGCACGCACGCCGATGCGGTCATGCGGCGACTCGAGATCCACGGGCAATTCGAGGACGTCTTCGACATCGTGGCGGCCGGGCTCGAGCCGAAACCGCTGGCGCAAACCTATGACCGTTTTCTCGCGCGTCACGGGGTCGACCCGCGCAAGGCCGCGATGTTCGAGGACCTGGCGCGCAATCTCGCGGTGCCCCATGCGCTCGGCATGATCACCGTGCTGGTCGTTCCGGAAAAGTCGCGCGAGGTCTTCCGCGAGGGATGGGAACTGGAAGGGCGCGACGCCGCGCATGTCCACCACGTCACCGACGATCTGGTCGGCTTCCTGGAGGCGATCGCGGCCGCGCGGTGAGCGACGCGCTACGCCTTCGATTCGTCGGCGCGCAGCAAATCCTGCAGATCGAGTCGCTGGGTGACCATGGCCAGGTCGCCGGCCGGCGTGCGCGGCCACTGCTCCTTCGGGCGATCCCAATAGAGCTCGACGCCGTTTTGGTCGGGGTCGCGCAGATAAAGCGCTTCGCTCACCCCATGATCGCTCGCGCCGTCGAGCGGGACGTCCGCCGCGATCAGGCGGCGCAGCGCGTCGGCGAGCGCGGCGCGGGTCGGATACAGAATGGCGACGTGATAGAGGCCGGTCGCGTCCGGGGGCGCCGGCGCGCCGCCAAGGCTCTCCCAGGTGTTGAGCCCGATATGGTGGTGGTAACCGCCCGCCGAGATGAAGGCCGCCTGCGCGCCGATTCGCTGGGTCACCTCGAATCCGAGCACGCCGCAGTAGAATTTCAGCGCGCGCTCGAGGTCGGCCACCTTGAGATGAACATGGCCGATCCGGGTGCCCGGGTCGATCGGGGCCGTGGCCGTCTTGCGGTCGTCGGCCTGGAGGTCTTGCAGCATCATACCGCTCCCTGTCGTGACCGAGCATATGGGGTTCGGCCGCCGCCGGCGCAAACCACGAACTCACAGGCCCGGCTTGACTTCGGGCTTGCCTTCCCCCGACAAACCGCGGCAAACCAAGGGATTCAAGAGGTTGCCATTCATGGCCGACACCGGTCTCGCCAAAACCATCGATGATGCCTTCGAGGCGCGCAACGACGTCGGCCCGTCCACCCAGGGACCGGTGCGGGCGGCGGTCGAGGCGGCGCTCGATCTGCTCGACCGCGGCGAAGCCCGTGTCGCCGAGAAGCAGCCGGACAATTCCTGGCGGGTCAACCAGTGGCTCAAGAAGGCCGTGCTGCTGTCGTTTCGCCTCAACGACATGGCGGTCATCGGGGGCGGTCCCGGCAGGGCGGTGTGGTGGGACAAGGTGCCCTCGAAGTTCGACGGCTGGAGCGGAGACCGCTTTCGCGCGGCGGGCTTTCGCGCGGTGCCGGGCTGCGTGGTGCGCCGTTCGGCCTATATCGCGCCCAACGTCGTGCTGATGCCGTCCTTCGTCAATCTCGGCGCCTATGTGGATTCCGGCACCATGGTCGACACCTGGGCGACGGTCGGCTCCTGCGCGCAAATCGGCAAGAACTGCCACATCTCGGGCGGCGCCGGCATCGGCGGGGTGCTCGAGCCGCTGCAGGCCGGCCCGGTGATCATCGAGGACAATTGCTTCATCGGCGCGCGCTCGGAGGTCGCCGAGGGCGTGGTGATGCGCACCGGCTCGGTGCTGTCCATGGGCGTCTTCATCGGCGCCTCGACCAAGATCATCGACCGCGAGACCGGCGAAGTCTTCCAGGGCGAGGTGCCGGCCTATTCGGTGGTGGTGCCCGGCACCACTCCCGGCAAGCCGATGCGGGACGGCTCGCCCGGACCGGGCCTCTATTGCGCGGTCATCGTCAAGCGCGTTGACGAGAAGACGCGGGCCAAGACCAGCATCAACGAGCTGCTGCGGGATTGAGCGAAACCGCCAAAGCCAAGGGAATGAGCCAGACCACCGACCCCGTTGCGATCGCCCGCGACCTCATCCGCTGTCCGTCAGTGACGCCCGCGGAGGGCGGCGCGCTCGCCTATATCGAAGGTCTGCTCAGAGGTGCCGGCTTCGCGGTGCATCGCGTGAGTTTCAGCGAGCCCGGCGCGGCCGATGTCGAGAACCTGTACGCCCGCATCGGAACGGGGAGCCCGCACCTCGTGTTCGCCGGCCACACCGACGTGGTGCCGCCCGGCGACGAGGCCGCCTGGACGCATCCGCCGTTCGGCGCCGACATCGCGGGCGGCATGCTGTATGGCCGCGGCGCCGCCGACATGAAAGGCGCCATCGCGTGCAAGCTCGCGGCTGCGCTCGACTATCTGTCGGCAGTCGGCAGGCCCAAGGGCTCGATCTCGTTTCTCATCACCGGCGACGAAGAAGGCATCGCCCTCAACGGCACCGTCAAGCTCCTCGCATGGGCGGCGGCGCGCGGCGAAAAATTCGACCACTCTATCCTGGGCGAGCCCACCAATCCGAACGCGCTCGGCGACATGATCAAGATCGGCCGGCGCGGCTCGCTCAACGCCACGCTGGTCGTGAGCGGCACGCCGGGCCATGTCGCCTATCCGGCGCTCGCGGACAATCCGGTGCGCGGGATCGTCACCCTGATGCGCGCCCTGATGGCCGCGCCGCTCGACGCCGGCAGCACGCATTTCGATCCGTCCAATCTTGAATTCACGTCCGTCGACGTCGGCAACAAGACCGTCAACGTCATCCCGGGCGAGGCGCGGGCGCGACTCAATATCCGGTACAATGACCGGCACACGCGCGACGGCCTCAAGGCGCTGATCGAGGCGCGCGTGGCTGCAGCCGCCGACGGCATCCGCTGGCGCATCATGTGGGACACCTCGAACGCCGACGTCTTCCTCACCCAACCCGGACCGTTCGTCGATCTCGTCGCGGACACGATCAGGGACGTCACCGGCCACAAGCCGGAGCTGTCGACCTCGGGCGGCACCTCGGACGCGCGCTTCATCAAGGATTACTGCCCGGTGGTCGAGTTCGGGCTCGCCAACCAGACCATGCACAAGGTCGACGAGCGGGTCCCGACCGACGACCTCGTGACCTTGACGGCGATCTACCGGCGCATTCTCGAGCGGTATTTTTCCGGGCCTTCGGGCGCGAACTCACGATGATCGCGACAGCGGCGCGCGGCTCGCCGGCATTCGGATGCATTGAGTGACCGGAGGACTCGGGCGCGATCGGACATCGGCCCGCACGAGTCTGTGGCAAAACCGTACCGGATAAATGCAAGGCGCCAAGTCGGTGCGCAAGCGTGGACGTCCTCAAATGCCGAATTTGCAACGCACTAAGGCCCCAATCAGCTTGGAAAACCATGCGGGGCGAATCGGGGCCATATGCGTCGCACCCGGCGATGGAGGGACCAATGTCAAACCATATGATGCGCGCCGCGCCTGCGTTGCTCGCGAGTCTTCTGGTCGGCTTTGCGGTGACAGCCTCGACGGTGCGCGCCGAACCCGCGTCCGCACCAGCCACCGCGGATGACTGCCTCGCCAAGCCGAACGGGCCGTCGCCACAAGGCAGTCATTGGTACTACCACGTGGATCATGCCACCAAACGCCAATGCTGGTATCTGCGCCCAACCGTTTCGGACGCCGGCCAAAGCGAGACCAGGCAACCGCGGGCTTCCGCCGCGCCGATCGCGCGGCCCGGCCTGATGACCACCGCCGATCCTCCGACCGGTGATGTGCCGTCGGCCCCATCCGCCGACACGTCCGCGCGCAGCGTCAGCCGGAACGCAACGCCGCCAGCGATTTGGCCGGCGAGCCCGCCCGCGATCGCACCGACCGCGTCGCCGACGTCGATCGAAAGCGAGCCGACGCGGACCGGCGATGGCGTCACGGGCCAGGCCCCGACCCCTTTATTGCGTGAGTCGACGATCGATGCGCCAACGGCCAGCTACGATGCGAAGCCGGTGAAACGGACCGCCATGGGACCGCCGGCGACCGAGCGGCCGGCGCTGGCCGTGATGGACCCCACCCATCTGCCGGCCCTGCTGGGGATCGGGCTGGCGCTTGCCCTCATCGTGTTCGGCTCGTTCGCCGCCCGCCTGACCGTCAAACTTTTCCAGCGTCCGCGCCGACGCGTCGCACTCGATCCGCCGGTGGCGGGTTGGGACGCGCCCTCGTTCCGCTTGGATGATTCGCCGGGCATCGTGCCCGTCATGCCGCGCCGGCCCGACATCACGCACGAGATGCGCGATGCCGGCGGCGACCGCAATCAGGATCCGAATCGCGCGTCGCCATACGGCACCCGGAGAGACGAGCATCGCGTCTACGAGGATCGCCGCGTGGCGCACCCCCCTGAGCCGAAACATCAGGACAGGGGCAAGCAAGCGCGCGAGCAGGACCGCGAGGCCGTCGCCGTCATCGAGCATCATGTGCGCGAGCTTCTGCTCAGGCTGCGGTCGGAGCCGCAGAATCGTCCGACGCGGATCTGAAGGCCGTGCGGCTGCGCACAGGCGCTGGCCGCTGGACGTAATGGGTGGCGGTTCAGGCCGGGTGACCCGCTCCGATCCTTGCGGCTCTCCATGGGCACGTTCTGGAGCGCGTCCCGATAAGATCGAATCGGAAAGCGCCCCGGGATTTATCTCTGGTCGCATTTTCCAGGGCGGACTTGGCAGCAGGCCGGATCAAGTCCGGGACCGGCATTCACCCGACATGTTCTAATTCACCAGCTTGATGCCGGCCTTCTGGGCGAGGTCGAGCCACTTCGCGATATCGGCGTTGACGAAAGCCGTGAAAGCCTCCGGAGAATTCGGTTCTGGCTCGGCGCCCTCCTGGGCCAGCTTCTGCTTGGATTGCGGAAGAAGCAGCACTTTCTTGACGTCGGCGCTGACCTTCGCGACGATCTCGCGCGGCGTGCCGGCCGGCGCGAACATCCCGAACCATCCGAGCGAGGCGTAGTTCGGCAGGCCGGTTTCCGCGACCGTCGGAAAATCCGGAAACAAGGCCGAGCGCGCCGCGCCCGTCGTCCCGATCACGCGCAACGTGCCGGCCGCGACGTGCGGCGTCACGGTCAGGGCGGGCGAGAACATCAGGTTGATCCGTCCTCCGAGCAGGTCGGTGACGGCGGGCCCGGTGCCGCGATAGGGCACGTGCAGCATGTCGATGCCGGCCATCTGCGCAAACAGCACGCCGGAGAGATGCGATGCCGATCCGACGCCGGAGGACCCGAACGACAGCTTGCCGGGATTGCGTTTGGCATAGGAAATAATATCGGCCGCGGTGCGGAACGGCTGTGACGGATCGGCCACCAGGATGTAGGGCGGCGCCGCGACCAGCGAGACCGGCGCGAGGTCGCGCGCGATGTCATAGCGCTCGGCGCCGGCGTGGCTCGCGGCGAGCGTGAGGATCGCGCCGGTCGAGGCCATCAGCAGCGTCGTGCCGTCGGCCGGCGCGGCGGCGGCCTGGCGCGCGCCGATCAATCCGGCAGCCCCCGGCCGGTTGTCGAGAATCACGCTTTGCCCCCACAGCACCTGCAGTTCGCCGCTCAACAGGCGGCCCAGCACGTCGGTGCCGCCGCCCGGCGGAAAAGGAACGATGATCCGAACGAGCCCGCCCGGATAGCTCTGCGCTTGCGCCGACGGCAGTCCGGCCGACACGCCTGCGAGCGACCCTGTTGCGATCAGAAATGCGCGTCGTGAGATCATGCCGGTATGCCTTTTCAATAATCCACCCGCACCAGATAGAGCCCGTCGGGCGGCGCGACCGGGCCGCAGGCGGCGCGATCCTGCGCGTCGCGCGCGCGCGCGATGTCGTCGGCCGACCACTTACCCTCGCCGACGAGCGCAAGCGAGCCGACCATCGAGCGCACCTGCGTATGCAAGAACGAGCGCGCCGAGGCGTGAACGTGAAGCTCCTCGCCGCGGCGGTCGACGTCGAGGCGTTGAAGCGTCTTCACGGGCGAATTCGCCTGGCATTCGGCGGCGCGGAACGTGGTGAAATCGTGCCGGCCGACCAGGCGTTGGGCCGCATGATGCATGGCCTCGGCGTCGAGCGGCCGGGCGACCCGCCATGCGCGTTGACGATCGAGCGCCAGGTCCGCGCGGCGGTTGACGATGCGGTAGCGATAATGCCGTTGCGTGGCCGAGAACCGCGCGTCGAAATCTGCGGTCGCGATTGCGGCCGAGAGCACCGCGACGGGGTGCGGCCGCAGATGCGCGTTGAGGGCGTCGCGCACCGTATCGGTGTCCCATGCCTTGGCGAGGTCCACATGCGCCACCTGTCCGTAGGCATGGACCCCGGAGTCGGTGCGCCCGGCGCCCTGCACCGCGACGGTCTCGCCGCAGAATGCCGCGATCGCGGTCGTCAGGACGCCTTGCACCGACAGGCCGTTGTCCTGCGTCTGCCAGCCGACGAACGGGGCACCGTCATATTCGATCACGAGCTTGTAGCGCGGCATTCTGGCCTCAGCGCAGCACGGTTCCGGGCGCAACCGGCGTTCCGCGCAAAAAGTCGTCCGTCTTCATCGCCTGCTTTCCGGCGCGTTGCAATTCCAGGATGCGGATCGCGCCGTCGCGGCACGCGACCGCGAGCCGATCGTCGAGCACCGTGCCGGGCGCGCCCGACCCTTCGGCCTTGGTGGTGCGCAGCAGCTTGACGCGTGCGCCGCCGATCTCGCACCAGGCGCCGGGAAACGGCGACAGGCCGCGGCAGTGGTCGTGCACGGATTTCCAGGGCTTGGTCCAGTCGATCCGCGTTTCCGCCTTGTCGATCTTGGCCGCGTAGGTGACGCCGTCGGGTGCCTGCGGCGTCAACTACGAGCGCGCCTTTTTCGAGCGCCGCGAGCGCGCGCCCCATCAGGTCGGCGCCGAGGCGCGCCAGCCGGTCATGCAATTCCCCGGCCGTCATGTCGGCGCCGATCGCAACCGTTCGGCCATCGCGACCGGGCCGGTGTCGAGTCCTTCCTCCATCCGCATCACCATGACGGCGGTCTCGGCGTCGCCCGCCATGATGGCGCGGTTGATCGGGGCGGCGCCGCGCCAGCGCGGCAGGGCCGAGGCATGCAGGTTGAAGCAGCCGAGCGGCGGCGCATCGAGGATCGGCTTCGGCAGGATCAGCCCATAGGCGACGACCACCGCCGCGTCGGCCTGGTGCGCGCGGAATTGCTCGGCTGCGCATCCGTCCCCTTGAGCGTCTTGGGGGTGAGCACATCGAGGCCGAAGCGCCGCGCCTCGCGCTCGACCGGGCTCGGCTGTGTTTCCATGCCGCGTCCGGCGGGCTTGCGGCGCCCGCGTATAGACCGCCGCGACGTGGTGGCCGCGCCCGACGATCTCGCTGAGCGTCGGCACCGCGAACTCGGGCGTGCCCATGAAGATCAGGCGCAACGGCATGCGGCAGTCCTTTTGAGGCCGATGATCGGAATTCGACGCCTCGAACGGATCAATCAGCTCGAGCCCGGGATCGGCGAGATCTCTTATGTGTCGCGACGCCAGCGCGACGCGTGGCCGTCCAGCCGTATCCCTTCAGGCCTCCTCTTCGGCCCGCTTCGCCGCCTTGGTGAATTTCTTGACGATGCGGTCGCGCTTGAGCTTGGAGATGTGGTCGATGAACAGCACGCCGTTGAGGTGGTCGACCTCGTGCTGGATGCAGGTCGCGAACAGGCCCTCGGCCTCCGTCCTCGTGCGGCTTGCCGTCGAGATCGAGATACTTGACCCGCACCTTGGCGGGGCGCTCGACGTCCTCGTGGATTTCCGGGATCGACAGGCAGCCTTCCTCGTAGACCGACGGCTCGTCCGACGACCACACGATCTCCGGATCGATGAACACGCGCGGCTCGGGCTCGCCTTCCTTCTTGGACAAGGTCCATGGTGACGACCCGCTTGCGGCACGCCGACCTGGATGGCGGCGAGCCCGATGCCGGGCGCCTCGTACATGGTCTCGAACATGTCCTCGACCAGCGTCCTGATCTCGGCCGTGATCTTGCCGACCGGCTTGGAGACGAGCCGCAGCCGCTTGTCGGGAAGGATGATGATGTCGCGCAGCGCCATGGCGGGCGATGTAATCGGTCGCATCCGGAAGCGGTCAACAAATTGCTGTTCACACTTCGTTCGCCCGGGCGCCCCGAATCGGCTACAACCCCGCCATGACCGAAATCCTGGTGCTCATTCTGGCCGTGCTGGTGCGTCGCTGCTCGCGGGCGGCATGGCGGCGCTGGTCTACCTGGCTGTTTCGCCGGCCGCCGGCCGCGACCGAGCGACGATCGCAGGCTCGGCGAATTGGCCCGGCTGCAGGCCGAGACGACCGGCCGCCTGCAGGCCATGGGCGAGGCGCTGGCGAGCCGTCAGGCCGAGCTCGCCCGCGTCCTGACCGAGCGGCTCGACTCGGTGTCGAGCCGGCTCGGAACCTCGCTCGATACCAACACCCAGCAGACGGTCGACCGGCTGCAGAACCTGCACGAGCGGCTCGTCGTCATCGACACGCCCAGAAGAACCTGACCGAGCTCTCCTCGCAACGTGACGTCGCTGCGCGACGTGCTCGCCAACAAGCAGTCGCGCGGCGCGTTCGGCCAGGCGCAGCATGGAGGCGATCGTCCAGGATCGACTGCCGAAGGGCTTCTACGAGTTCCAGTACACGCTCACCAACAATACCCGGCCCGACTGCGTGGTCTTCCTGCCCGACAAGCGCCCGATGGTGATCGACGCCAAATTTCCGCTCGAGGCGGTCACCGCGCTGCGCGACGCCAAGTCGGAGGAGGAGCGCAAGGCCGCGGCGCAACGCGTCCGCCAGGACGTGGCCAAGCACGTCGGCGGACATCGCCGGCAAGTATCTGATCCCGGGCGAGACCCAGGACCTCGCGCTGATGTTCGTTCCGTCGGAATCGATCTATGCGGAGCTGCATGACGGTTTCGACGACGTGGTGCAGAAGGCCTATCGGGCGCGCGTGGTGATCGTCTCGCCCTCGCTGCTCATGCTGGCGATCCAGGTGATGCAGCAGATCCTCAAGGATGCACGCATGCGCGAGGCCGCCGATCAGATCCGCACCGAGGTCGGCCGCATGATGGAGGATCTCGGCCGCCTGCGTGAGCGCGTGCTCAAGCTGCAGCAGCATCACGGCCAGGCCGGCGAGGACCTGCGCCAGATCGTGATCTCGTCCGAGAAGATCGAGAAGCGCGCGACCAGAATCGAGGAGCTCGAGTTCGACGGCGAGGAGGGCGCGAAAGGCGGCGTACCAGCGGGCACGCAAGACGGCATGCGCGCAACGTCATTGCGGCGCCGGTCCAGCGCAGGCTCGAAGCCGGCGAATGATCCCGTCGCACGCCCGCGCGCCCGCGCGCCTCGTTCGGCGAGGCGCTCGCGGTCTATCTGCGGCCGCGCGTGCTCATCGTCCTGTTTCTCGGCTTCTCGGCCGGTCTGCCGCTTGGCGCTGTCGGGCTCGACGCTGCTGTTCTGGATGCGCCAGGTCGGCGTCGATCTCGGGACCATCGGACTGTTCGCGCTCGTCGGCACCCCCTACACGGTGAAGTTCCTGTGGGCGCCGATCGTGGACGCGCTCGACGTCCCCGCTGCTGTCGTCGCGCTTTGGGCGGCGGCGCGGCTGGCTGCTGCTTTCGCAAGCGCTCCTGATGGTGGCGATCGTGCTTCTCGGCCTCTGCGATCCGGCGCGCGCGCCATGGCTGGTCGCCTTGGGTGCGCTGCTGGTCGCGACCGCGTCGGCCACACAGGACATCGTCGTCGACGCGTTTCGGGTCGAAAGCCTCACCGAAAGCGAGCAGGCCGCCGGCATGGCCTCCTATGTGGCCGCCTACCGGATCGGCATGCTGGTGTCGGGCGCCGGAGCGCTCTACCTGGTGAGCGGCATGGAGTGGCTGGGGCTTGGCACGCATGCGGCGTGGACCGCGAGCTACGTCGTCATGGCGGCGTTTGTTCTCATCGGCGTCGCGACGACCTTGCGCGCGACCGAACCGGAAAAATCCGCGGCCGCGGGCGCCGACCACGCGGCGCATGCCGGGGAAAATCCGTTGCAACGGGTCACCGCCGCCGCTGTCGGGGCGTTTTCGGAGTTTCTCAGCCGCGAGATGGCGTTCACCGCGCTTGTCTTCGTGGTGCTGTTCAAGTTCACCGACGCTCTCGCGGGCGTGATGACGGCCCCGTTCGTCTATGACCTCGGATTTTCGCGCGACGAATATGCCACCATCATCAAGGGCGTCGGATTGGCCGCGACGCTGACCGGCGGTTTTGTGGGCGGCTTTCTGGCGCGCGCCTATCCGCTCGCCGCGTGCCTGTGGGTTGGCGGCTTGCTGCAGGCGTTCGCCAATCTGGCCTTCTGTTGGCAGGCCGTGGTCGGCCGGGATGTAGTGATGCTCGCCGTCGCGATCACGGTCGAAAACTTCACCAGCGCCATCGGAACCGTGATCTTCGTCGCCTACCTGTCGGCGCTCTGCCGCAACCCGCTCCATACGGCGACCCAATATGCGCTGCTCACCGCGCTGGCGGCTTTCGGGCGCACCTACCTGTCGTCGGGCGCCGGATTCCTCGCCGACGCCACCGGATGGGTCTGGTTCTTCGCGATCTGTGCCGCCGCCGGCCTGCCGAGCCTCGTTCTGCTCGCCTGGCTGCAGCGGCGTGGACACTTCGTCGGCCTCGACGAGCCGCGTGCGAACTGAATCAGAACGGCGTGCGGCTGCGGATTGCCGCCGACAGGGTGCCCTCGTCGAGGTAATCGAGCTCTCCGCCGACCGGCACGCCGTGTGCGAGCCGCGTGACCGCGACGTTCGCGTCGACAAGCAGATCGGTGATGTAGTGCGCGGTGGTTTGGCCGTCGACCGTCGCGTTGAGGGCGAGAATGATCTCCTTTACGTCGGGCGCGTGGGCGCGCGTCACCAATGCGTCGATGGTGAGGTCCTGCGGGCCGACGCCATCGAGCGGCGACAGCGTGCCGCCCAGCACGTGGTAGCGTGCGTTGATGGCATGCGCGCGCTCCAGCGCCCATAAATCCGCGACGTCGGCCACCACCACGATCACCGACGGATCGCGGCGTGGATCGACGCACACCGTGCAGGGGTTCTGGGTGTCGATATTGCCGCAGGTACGGCAAACCTCGATCTTGTCGATCGCGGTCTGGATCGCGGCGGCGAGCGGGCTCATCAGCTGTTCGCGCTTCTTGATGAGGTGCAGCGCGGCGCGGCGGGCCGAACGCGGGCCCAGGCCGGGCAGGCGGGCCAGCAGCTGGATCAGGCGCTCGATTTCGGGTCCGGCGACGGCGGCGGGCATCGATCGGGCTGTGTGATCAGAACAGATTCAGTCCCGGCGGCAGCGGAAGGCCGCCGGTGAGCGCCTTCATCTTCTCCTGCAGCAGGGCTTCCGCCTTGCGGCGGGCATCCGCATGGGCCGTGACCACGAGGTCCTCGACGATTTCCTTCTCGTCCGGCTTCATCAGCGCGGCGTCGATGGCGATGCCTTTCATTTCGCCCTTGGCGGTGAGCCGGACCGTCACCAGCCCGCCGCCCGCCATGCCTTCGACCTCGATCCGGTCGAGCTCGGCCTGCATCGCTTCCATCTTGGTCTTGAGCTCGGCGGCCTGTTTCATCAGGCCCATGAAATCCGCCATTGTGTGCCTTTCTGGTGGGCCGGCGCCGCGCGCCTCGCCTCGGTCAGGAGTCCTCGCCAGTATCATCCGGCCGGATGTGCTCGGCAAACACGGACGAATCGTCATCGATGGGCGGCTCCGGAGGCAGCACGTCGCCTTCCGACGAGGGCAGCGGCGCCTCCTGCAGGCCTTCGCGCACCGCCACGATCTGGGCGCCGGGGAATCGGGCGAGCACGGCCTTGACGAGCGGATCGGCCTGCACGCCGCGTTCGAGTTCGACCCGGCGCGCCTCGACCTGCGATTTGACCGTGGGCTGGCCTTGCTCGCTCGAAACCACCACCATCCAGCGCTGCCCGGTCCACTGGCTGATCCTGCGTCCGAGGTCGCCGATCAGGGCCTTGGAGGCATTGGGCTCGAGCGCGACCTCGAGCCGGCCCGGCTCGAACCGTACCAGGCGCAGGTCGCGTTCGAGCGCGGTCTTGGTTTGCAGGTCGCGCCGCTCGGCGGCAAGCGCGATCAGATCCTCGAAGCGGGCGATCGTGTTGGGCGCGACGATGTCGGGCGCCGCATCGGCGAGCTGCGTCACCGGTTCTTGCGCTTGAGCCACCGGTTGCTGGCGCGGCGGCGCGGCGGGGGCGAGCGCGGCGCGCGGTGCACCGCGTGATGCCTCCCTTGCGGCTTCTCTCGGCGCGTCCCTAGGCGCTTCGCGCGGGGCTTCGCGCAGGGTTTCGCGCGGCGCGTCGGTGCGCGCGGCCGGACCCGGCGTCTCGCCGCCACCCGGGCGCGCGGCGCTGTCGCTGCTCGTGAGCGAACGTATCACCTCGTCGGGGGTGGGTAGATCGGCCGCGTAGGCGACGCGCACCAACACCATCTCGGCTGCGGCGATCGGCTTTGCGGCCGATTGCACGTCGGGCAAGCCCTTGAACAGCATCTGCCAACAGCGCGCCAGGACCCGCATCGACAGCGCGGCCGCGAAGGCGCGGCCGCGCGTACGCTCGGCCTCGGCGAGCGAGCGGTCGTTGGCGACCGCCGGCACGATCTTCACCCGCGTGACGAAATGGGTGAACTCGGCGAGGTCGGTGAGCACGACCGCAGGGTCGGCGCCCGAATCGTATTGATCGCGCAGTTCCTTGAGGGCGCCTGCGATATCGCCCTTCATCAGCGATTCGAACAAGTCGATGACGCGGCTGCGGTCGGCGAGCCCGAGCATTTGCCGCACATCCTCGGTGCGCACGGAGCCGGCTGCATGCGCGATCGACTGGTCGAGCAGCGAGAGCGCGTCGCGCACCGAACCCTCGGCTGCGCGCGCGATCAACGCGAGCGCTTCCGGTTCGGCGGTGATGTCTTCCTTGGCGGCGATGCCCTCCAGATGGACAACCAGCGTGTCGGCCTCGACGCGGCGCAGATCGAAGCGCTGGCAGCGCGAGAGCACCGTCACCGGAACCTTGCGGATTTCCGTGGTCGCAAAGACGAATTTGGCGTGCGGCGGCGGCTCTTCTAGCGTCTTGAGCAGCGCATTGAAGGCCGCGCCCGAGAGCATGTGCACTTCGTCGAGGATGTAGACCTTGTAGCGCGCGCTGACCGGCGCATAGCGCACCGCGTCGTTGATCTGGCGGATGTCGTCGACGCTGTTATGCGAGGCGGCGTCCATCTCCAGCACGTCGACGTGCCGGCTTTCCATGATGGCCTGGCAATTGAGACCGAGCGTGGGCATTTGGATGCTCGGCCCCGTGATCGAGCCGTCCGGCAGCTCGTAATTGAGCGCGCGGGCCAGGATGCGCGCGGTCGTGGTCTTGCCGACGCCGCGCACGCCGGTGAGGATCCAGGCCTGCGGGATGCGTCCGGTCTCGAACGCGTTCGAGATGGTACGGACCATCGCTTCCTGGCCGATCAGGTCAGTGAAGCTCGACGGGCGGTATTTGCGCGCCAGCACGCGATAATTGGACCCGCGCTGGGGCATGCCCAGGCCCAGGCCGGGCGTGCCGGTATCGTCGGGGGTGGTGGCGTCGTTCATCGTGCCTGCTGCCCCCGGGCGCGTCCTCGTCCTGTCGCGATAAGATAGTGGTGGGAGGCTGACGAGCGACCCGAACCGGAGCTCGTTAGGGCTGCTTCCTTCCGGACCTGACCCGGTTGGCGAGTGGCCCGTCCACCGCCAACCTCCCGCCCAATATATCGGCGGAACGGAACAGGAATGCAAGCGCCCGATTTCCGTCCAAAATCACGCCTCGCATCGCCTTACGGAGCCATTCCAGGGGCGACCGGACGCCCTCGGCTGTCCGGCCCGTGCCCATCAAGCTCTTGGTGCCGCCGGCGCCGAAAAAAAAGCGCGGAAGCGAGGGAGTCGCTGATAATCGCGTGCCGCCTCCGGAAAAACTTGTCACATTCATGCAGGATGCGCCTTCGCTTCCGCTTGGGAGATCCGGGGCGTCCGCACGAGCGCCATGATGACCTCAACCCTGCCGCCTGCTTCCCCCTGGTTGCTGCATCCGCAGCTCGAGAAGGACACCCTTGCCGTGGGTGACCTGCCCCTGTCGCGCGTTCTCGTCGTCAATGACGCCAGCTTTCCGTGGCTTCTGCTGGTGCCGCGCCGCACCGGGGCATCCGAGATATTCGACCTCGCCGAGCCGGAACAGGTGCAATTGATGACCGAACTCGCCCGGGCGGGAAGCGCGCTCAAGGCCATCACATCTTGCGACAAGCTCAATGTGGCGGCGATCGGCAATGTGGTGCCGCAACTTCACGTCCATGTGGTCGCACGCCGGGTCGGCGACGTGGCGTGGCCGAAGCCGGTGTGGGGGGCGGTGCCGGCGAAGCCTTATGTGGCCGACGAGCTCAACGCATTCATCGCCGCGCTGCGACGTACCGTCGGATTCGCATGACGACGAGGATCGCATCGAGATCGTATCGTCGGTCGTGTCGAATACGTACACGCATCCAATCGGATGTTACGGAACGCGCTCCGGATTCCCGCGATTCCCGAACGGGTCGCGTCTTCTACGGCGCACCGCGTATCCACGTCGCCGGTAAATGCTCTGGACTTCATCCGCCGATCGCCGGATGATCACGTGGGCCTGGTGCAAGCGCAGCGCTTGACGCCCTGAGATGCCGTCACGAACGAGGTGGACGAGATGGCCGACGATACCATTCGACGCCGCAGCTTTCTCAAAGGCGCCGCTGCGGGGACGGCTGCGGCCCTCGCCACGATCGCCCCCGCGCAAACACAGACGCCGGCACCGCCGGCGCCTGCTTCCCCTCCGAGCCAGGCTCCGGAGACGCAGCCGTGGCTCACGCTCAACGCCACCGAGGCGGCGTTCATCACTGCGGCGGTCGACACGCTCATCCCGGCCGACGAGCATTCGCCGTCGGGCAGCGACTGCGGTGTCGCGGTCTTCATCGACCGCCAGCTCGCGGGCGCTTACGGCAACGGCGGTCGGCTCTATCGCCAGGGGCCGTTCCTCAAGGCCAAGCCCGAGCTCGGTTATCAGCTGGCGCTCACGCCGCGTGAGTTCTTCCGCGCCGGCGTCGCGGCCGCGAACGATTTCGCCCGCAAGACCTACGGCAAGGATTTTGACCGGCTGGGCGAGAAAGACCGCGAGGCCGCCCTCAAGGCCATGGAAACCGGCAAGGCCGAATTTCCAGGCTTTTCCAGCGGCATGTTCTTTAACGCGCTTCTCCAGATCGCCATGGAAGGGTTCTTCGCCGATCCGATCTATGGTGGCAACCGCGACAAGGCGTCGTGGAAGATGGTGGGTTATCCGGGTCTGCCCGCCACCTACAAGGAGGAAATCAAGACCTATTTCGGCAAGAAATACGACAAGCCGCCGCGCTCGATCGCGGATTTTTCCTAGAGGGGGGCGGTCATGGCGACGACACTCAAGGAAGTCGATGCGGTCGTGATCGGCGTCGGCTGGACCGGCAGCATTCTGGCGCGCGAGCTCACCAAGGCCGGACTCAATGTCGTGGGCCTCGAGCGCGGTGCAAATCGCACCGCGCGCGACGACTTCGCGCTGCCGAGCGTGCGCGACGACCTCAAATACGCGGTGCGCCAGGAGCTGTTCCAGGACAGCCAGATGGAAACCGTATCGTTGCGACATTCGCCGTCAGAGACGGCGCTCCCGATTCGGCGCCTCGGCTCGTTCCTGCCGGGCACCGGCCTCGGCGGCGCGGGATCGCATTGGAACGGGGTCACGTGGCGGATCCTGCCGTCCGATCACAAGCTCAAGAGTCATCTCACCGAACGCTACGGCAGAAATGCGATTCCCGCCGAGATGACGATCGAGGATTTCCCGGTCTCCTATGACGAGCTTGAGCCCTACTACGAGCGCTTCGAGAGGCTGTGCGGAATCTCCGGCAAGGCCGGCAATCTGCGCGGCCAGATCGTCCCCGGCGGCAACGTGTTCGAGGGCCCGCGCCAGTCGGAATATCCCAACAAGCCGCTGGCGCAGAGCATGGCGGGCTCGCTCATGGAGGCGGCCGCCAAGAGCCTCGGCTACCACCCGTTTCCCGGGCCGGCCGCCAATGCGAGCGCGCCCTATACGAATCCGGAAGGCGTCACGCTGGGCGCCTGCGTGTACTGCGGCCATTGCGAGCGGTTCGGCTGCGAGACCAACGCCAAGGCGTCGCCCAATGTCTGCGTGCTGCCGGTGCTGCTGGCCGACAACCGCTTCGAATTGCGCACCCACGCCTACGTCAAGGATCTCATCTATGACAAGCAGGCGAAGAAAGTTAAGGCGGTGCGCTATGTCGACACCCGAAGCGGCGAGGAATATGTGCAGCCCGCGGGTCTCGTCATCCTCGGAGCCTACGTGTTCAACAACGTCCTGCTGATGCGCATATCGGGAATTGGCGAGCCCTACGATCCCGCATCGGGCAAGGGCGCGGTCGGCAAGAACTACTGTTACCAAGTGAGCGGCAATTCCGTGACGGTGTTTTTCGAGGACAAGGAGATCAACCCGTTCATGGCGTCCGGGGCGCACGGCACCTTCATCGACGACTTCAACGGGGACAATTTCGACCACGCGGGCCTCGGCTTTTTCGGCGGCGCCTGGATCCAGGGCGGCACCTCGAATGGCCGTCCGATCCTTACCCGGCCGGTGCCGCCCGGCACGCCGCGCTGGGGCCGCGACTGGAAGAAGGCGACCGCCAAGTGGTACGGCCACGCCTTCAGTATCGGCGCCTCCGGCTGCAACTATGCGCATCGGGAAAACTATCTCGATCTCGATCCGACCTACACCGATGCGCTCGGTCGCCCGCTGATCCGCATGACCTATAACTTCCGCGACAACGACTACAAGCTCGCCGCATATCTCGGCCCGGTTCTGGAGCGGCTGGGCAAGGCGATGAATCCGACCCTGATGAGTTCGCCGGCGGTGCGGCGCGGCAACTACAGCGTCGTTCCCTACCAGTCGACCCACAACACCGGCGGCACGATGACGGGCGCCGACCCCAAGTCGAGCGTGGTGAACCGCTATCTCCAGTCCTGGGATGCGGACAATCTGTTCGTCATGGGCGCCTCGGTGTTTCCGCAGAACGCCTCCTACAACCCGACCGGGCTCGTCGGGGCGCTCGCCTACTGGTCGGCCAATGCGATCACGACGCGATACCTGAAGGCCCCGGGGCCGTTGGTTCACGCCTGATGGCCGCCGATCTCGGCGCGAACTGCGCGGTGCGCGCCCCGCAAGCACGCATCGATCCCCTGAAGTTGCGCCAAAATCTCCGGCGTGCGAATTTCGCCGCACCCACCGGAGAACCTCATGCCCCCCCGCCCTGATCTCGGGCCGAAACCGCAGCTTGGCTATACGGCGAGCCTGATCGACCGGGCGGCCGACCGGCGCCGCGACGCCGCGGCGCTCGCGGCCGATGCCCGCGCCGGCGCCTATGTGGTCGGCGGCGAACTGGTGATCGCCCGCAAGCGCGATCACGGCGGCGATCCGCTGTTTGCGCTTCGTGATGCGCATGCGCTCGCGCGGCCGCACGAGACCGCTTTTCTCGGCCTGCGCGACGGCATCCCCCGTTTCGGGATCGGCATCGGCAAGGCGGCTGCGGAAGCGCTCAAGGCCCGCGACGATCTCCTGGTCACGGATCTGCGCTCGATCGCCGTGCAGGGGCTGGTCGAGCCCGAGCACCTGCCACCGCTTGCCGAGGCAAAGGCGCTGCTCGCATGGCATGCGCGCCACCGCTTCTGTCCGAATTGCGGTGGGCCGACCGAGCCGGTCGAGGCCGGATGGAAGCGCGATTGTGCCGCATGCAAGACCGAGCATTTCCCCCGCACGGATCCGGTCGTCATCATGCTGGCGGTGCGCGGCGACCAGTGCCTGCTGGGGCGGTCCGCGCGCTTTGCGTCCTCGATGTGGTCGTGTCTTGCGGGTTTCGCCGAGCCGGGCGAATGCATCGAGGAAGCGGTGCGCCGCGAGGTGCGTGAGGAGGCCGGCATCGTGTGCGGGCGCGTCGGATATTTCGCGTCGCAGCCCTGGCCGTTCCCGATGTCGTTGATGATCGGATGCCACGCCGAGGCGTTGACCCGCGATATCACCGTCGATGCGGCCGAGCTCGAGGGCGCGCGCTGGTTCGATCGCGACGAGGTGGCGCTGATGCTGCTGCGCCGCCATCCGGACGGGCTCGGCACGCCTCCCCCGGTGGCGATCGCGCATCACATCATCCGCGCCTGGGTGGAAGGGGAAGCGCGTGGCTTCGGGTAGCGCATGTTCCGGCGAAGTGGCCCCCGTTTCGCCGACACGAACATACGCCAGTCAATCGCGCCCGCGCATCCTGTGCACCGGCATCGCGGTGGTGGACGAAATCTTCCGCGTCGATGAATTTCCGGTCGCCGGCGCCAAGGTCCAAGCGACCGATTTCGTGGCGGTGGGGGGCGGCTGCGCCGCCAACGCGGCGATCGCGATCGCGCGCCTGGGCGGCGCCGCGAGCTTCGCGGGACCGCTCGGCGGACCGGCCGGGCAGGAGCCGATCAGCGACCTCATACTCGCGGGCTTGTCGCGCGAGGGCGTCGACTGCGCCGGCTGTGTGCGGCTCGACGGCGTCACCTCCGCAATCTCGGCGATCTTCGTCAATGTGCGCGGCGAGCGCACCATTGCGACCCATCGCAGCCACCGTCTCGACGCGGTGATGCCGCTCGACGCGGGCAGGCTCGCGGCCGGCGCCGACGCGGTGCTGGCCGACAACCGGTGTGTCGACTTCTCGCTGCCGATCTGCCGGGCCGCGCTGCGGCGCGGTGTTCCGGTCATCCTCGACGCCGACAAGCCGACGCGGCCGGAAGATGCGCTTTTCTCCGCCTGTTCGCACATCGTGTTTTCGGCCGAGAGCTTGCGCGCCACCATGGCGACCAACGACCTTGCCGCCGCATTGCTGGAATTCGGCCAATCCACCAATGCGTTTCTGGCCGTGACCGACGGTCCGAATCCGGTGCTGTGGCGCGATGACACCGGCACGATCTGCGAGATGCCGGTATTCCGCGTCACGGCGGTTGACACGCTCGCGGCGGGCGACGTTTTTCATGGCGCGTTTACGCTTGCGCTGCTCGAAGGCCGCGACGCGGTGGTTGCGATGCGGTTCGCGGCCGCGGCCGCGGCGGTCAAATGTACACGCTTCGGCGGCAGCACGACGGCGCCGACACGCGCGGAGACCGAAGCGTTTCTCGCGCAGGCTGGCTGATTGTGCGCGAATGACTTCGGGGCCGCTGGCGTGTTCCCCGAGCGGCGGCCGGCGCTTGTCGACCGGGACCTTCCGGTGGTGCGCGACGCGCACCGTCAGCGCACGCATGGGCATTCTTTGGGCCGCCCGGGCGGATCTGGCGACCGCGCCGACCGCGCCGGGAAGGGGGTGCCGGCGCGCGGTCGCCACCGCGGGGAAGACGCCGAGCGCGCAAAATATTATTCTATCCAGACACAATATTTTTTTCCGGAAAGAAAAAAAACCTATATTATCTCCCTTCGATAAAACGTTCATCCCGCTCCGGAGGCTGTTCCGCATGGACGCCATCGATCGAAGGATTCTCGCTGTCCTCCAGGATGACGCTTCGCTGTCTGTGGCCGAAATCGGCAACCGGGTGGGGCTGTCGTCGACGCCCTGCTGGAAGCGGATCCAGCGGCTCGAGGCTGACGGCGTCATCCAGAAGCGCGTGGCGATCATCGATCAGGACAAGCTCGGCCTCGGCGTCACGGTTTTCGTGTCGGTGGAGACCGAGGATCATTCGGGGGAATGGCTGACCAGGTTCGCCCAACTGGTCGGCGCGATGCCGGAGGTGTTGGAATTCTACCGCATGGCCGGCGACGTCGACTACATGCTGCGCGTCGTCGTTCCCGACATTGCGGGCTATGACGTATTCTACAAGCGGCTGATCGCCTCGGTGCCGTTGAAGAACGTCACCTCGCGTTTCGCAATGGAGAAGATCAAGTCGACGACGGCCCTGCCGATCCCGTGAAGACGGCGGCAGCGGCTTCGTTCAGGGGCAAGCCTTGGCCGAGTCGAGAGTCACCGACTTGCTGAGGCGCGGGCGCAGGAAAATTTTGTCGCTCATCGTCAGCGTGCCGGTGATGGCCCAGCCGATGGTGGGCTTGTAGGCGTAGATTGCTTCGCCCCAGATCAGCGACGTTCCGGCGACCATGAGCTTGGGATCGATGCTGCTGGTGACCGTGCCGGTGCGCTCCGTTCCCGTGGGGCTCGATTTGCTCCACGCGATCGTCGCTATCTTGCCGGTGGCGTCGATGCAGACGCTCGATACCGTGACCTTGAGGTTGGCGACCGGAAACGGAAACGCAACCGTCGACGCAGCCGCCAGGACGTCGTTGACGTCGGCGGTGCCGGTCGTGTTGACATTGGTCATTTGCGCGACCAGATCGCCTACCGTATGGGCGACCAGCGTGGCCTTACGATCGGCGCTGACCGCCTGCGAGATCTCGACGCCGCCGAGATAGAGCGTGATCATCAGAGGCAGCAGCACCGCGAATTCGATCGCGGACACGCCTTGCTCATCGCACCCGAAGCGTCGGAGCTTGGCGGCTATGAAGGAGCGAATGCCTTCGTGTGTCATGACCAAACGCCTCAGAAGGGTTCGTTGCGGAACGCCGCGGTGGCGACGAGAAGGCGATTATGGCCGTTCATGTTCGTGAGGCTATTGAGGTTCATGAGGGAGACGAAAATCGGCCACGTATAGAACAGCTGGACGACGACGATGTCGCCTGGTCCGCCGGGCACATAGCCGAATTTGCTGGAGTTGAAATTCCCGTTCACGTCGAGCGGCGGGGTGTATGTGATGCCGGCGAAAGTGGCGTAGGTCTGCACGTTGACGGTGAGCTTCGTGCAATCGAACATGGCAAAGACGTGCGCGCAAACCGCGTCCTTGAACGTGTCCTTGGTCAAAGCTGGGGAGCTTTTTTGCGCCTGGCCGGTCATGATGAGCCGTGCCGAGTTGGCGACCACGGTCTCGAGCGTCTGGTCGGCAAAGAACACCAGCGCCGATTTCATGATCGCGAAAATTATGCCCATGAACGGCAAAAGGATCAATCCGAATTCGACCGCCGCCGCGCCATCCTCGCGGCGCGCGAAGCGCCGGACCGCGACGAGCCGCATGATCCGCTTCATTTTGATGGAGAAGTTGTTCCGCGCGATCTCGAACATGGGCAAGACACCCCGATTCCGCAGCCTGTAGGCACGACTGATGCTTCGGGGTTTTTACCGAAAACTCCTTGGCGATTTGTTTCGTTCACCGCCCACGCAGCGCGCCCGGCGTTAAGATTTCGCTAACCAAGATGCGAACCTGGTTGCAAAGCCTGGCGACGCGGGTTTGCGCGGTGGCGACCGCACGTGGGGTCAGCGTGGGGCCTGCCCTTGCGCCTGCGACGTACGGGTTGTGGTCTGCCCCAGTGTCTGACCGAAGAATTCCGGCGCGTCGCCGAGGGTAATGCGACGCTCGCAGTCAGGCGCACAACTGTAGGACTCGCGATTGACGCCGCGGTAAACCACCACCATCATGTCCTGCGCTCCGACCACCTGAATGCTGCGCTCTGTCAAAATGGTGCCCGCGCGATCGAGTGCGATCAGGTTCGTCGTCCCATATCCTTTGCCGGTGACGACCAGCAGGCCACCCGCCTGAACCGTAATGTCTGCGATCAGCGGGTTGCCGACCACGATGGTGGTAACATGCTCCGGCAATCTGGTGATCGTTGCCTGATCGAGCGCGACGGTGATCGCCTCGGCGGCGTGCGCTGGCGCCGCCACCACGATCGCGATTAGGCCGGCCGCTCCGAGAAGCCTCTGAATTTGACGCCAGCCGCAACGCTCGAATAAAGCCGTCATCGGAACTCTCCGAACCATAATGCCGATCCGACGACCGCCTGAACGGCCGCACGGTCGAACCGAGATGGAGTTGACGCTAAATTGGTGAATGAATTCCAAAGTCGCGGGCGGATTGCCGGCGACTGGGCCCCCCGTGCGCCCGGCGCCGGTCCAAGGACGATACCCCAGCCGGATTTGCCGAGGTGGCAAGCGTCTGTTAACCACTGTCGCAAGCTGCGCCCGTCTCGCCCTGTAAGATGCGCCGAACGCGGGGCTTTACCGCAGCGGTTAACTTCGACGCAATGGGCCGACGATAGCGTGTGTACGGTCCTGATCGGCCAACACGCAAACGGCGGCGCTGGGACCGAGTTCAGACATCTGCGTGGATCCAGGAGTAACCCATGAAGACCCTTGTGCAGCGTTTCGTGAAGGACGAGTCCGGTGCGACCGCCATCGAATATGGCTTGATCGCGGCCGGCATCTCGGTTGCCATCATCACCGTCGTCAACTCCCTCGGCAAGCAGCTCCAGAATACGTTCACCACTGTGTCGACCCAGCTCGGTACCGCCGGCAAGTAAGTTTGCGGCATGCGTTCCGAAAAGGCCTCGGCCGCGTGCCGGGGCCTTTTTCATATCGCAATATCGCCGGAGCCGGGCAGTTATGAACTGTTCACCATAATCCCACCTCAGCGGCGGATCTATTTGGCCTTCAATGGCGGATTTAACAAAAAGCCGGCGGCGAATTTCCAGATAAATATCGCAGTGCGCTTTTACTGATCCTTGAAAATTATGAGGCATAACTCGCGCAGTTTCGGCGGAGCTCCGCCGACAAACATGGGAGAGCAATATGTCCGTTTGCAAGAAATTCCTGCGAGACGAGAGTGGCGCGACCGCCATTGAATACGGCCTGATCGCGGCTGGCATCTCGGTTGCGATTATCACTGTGGTCAATACCCTCGGCAAGCAGCTCGTGAACACGTTCACCACCGTGTCGACCCAGCTCGGCACCGCCGGCAAGTAAGTTTGCCGCATACGTTCCGAAAAGGCCCCGGTGAAATGCCGGGGCCTTTTTCATTTCGGAATTCTGCCGGCGCCCGACAGTGATACTTCGTTCACCATAGTCCCAACCGAGCAACGGATTTGGCGGAGAACAAGTGATGAGTTTTCCGGAGAATCCGACGGTGTGCTTTTACTTATCCTTGAAGGTTATGCGTGCATAAATCGTGCAGTTTCGGCGGTGCCCCGCTGAGAACCCAGGGAGAGCGACATGTCCGTTTATAAGCAATTCCTCCGAGACGACAGCGGCGCAACTGCTATCGAATACGGCCTCATCGCGGCTGGCATTTCGGTGGCGATCATCGCGACCGTGAATACCCTCGGCAAGCAGCTCGTGAACACGTTCACCACCGTGTCCACGCAGCTCGGCACGGCCGGCAAGTAAGGCGCCGCGCATCGAGTCAGAACGGCCCCGCCCTTCCGGGCGGGGCCGCTTCTTTTCTGTCCCCCGCAATGCTTGCGGCGAATCGAACATACGCCTGACGGCGGAGATCGAAACGCCGAACCTTTGTGCTCCATTGTGAGGCTTCACGGCACGCTCGCGGCGGGTTCGGCGCCGGCCTCGGAATGATCAGGGGAGAGCAGAATGCCAATCTCAGGGGCTCTTGCGCGTCGCGGCCGACGCAACGGCGGTCGATGACGGTCGCATTGAGGCCGGGACCCAGATTGCGATCACGTGATCGTGAATTCGTTCCGGGACCGAGCCCCAGAACCCATTCCCAAACGTCTCGGATAATCTCGCCGATGCGTGTCAGCAAGCCAGGCCGACAGGAACAAGGTCGCGGCCGGAACGCCGTACCCCACTCACATCGGCCTTGTCTGGGTTTTTGTGGCTCATTCGTTCGCCGATCCTCTGGACGATAACTTATCCTCAAGCCAAGCATGGGCAATATTCGTGTGGCCGATGGAGCCGCGTTCACGAATCGAGACATGACGATGTTGATCATCGATGCCGCGCGACTGCTGATTTTTCCGAGCGTGATGGCATTCGCCGCGTCGAGCGATCTGTTTACCATGACGATTTCAAATCGGATCTCGCTCATACTCGTGGCGGGATTCCTTGCGCTCGCTGTCGGAACCGGCATGTCTGCGGCCGAAATCCTGAATTACGCCGGCGCCGGCGGTCTCGTGCTTGCAATCACGTTCGTGTTCTTTCTGCGCGGTTGGGTAGGGGGCGGAGACGCCAAGCTCGCGGCAGCAACCGCTTTATGGCTGGGTTGGACCCACCTGTTCGACTATGTGCTTTATGCGTCGCTCCTCGGTGGCGTGCTCACCCTGGCGCTGCTCGAGTTCCGCAAGCGCACCATGCCCTCCTTGCTGATCGGCAAGCAGTGGGCGGAGCGGCTGCATCAGCCCGGCGGCGGCGTGCCTTACGGCATCGCGCTCGCGATTGCGGCACTCGTGGTCTATCCATCCACGATATGGATGCAGGCTATCGGGCACTGAGGGGATCCGGCCCCCGGTCGGCCTCTGCGGGCCGCAGGTGGTAAAAGACAACCCCCGATTAAAAATAATTTAGATACGCCTCATTAACCATGAATTGACGTTTGGCTGGTGAAATCCCGACAGGGCGGCCGAGTGCCGCCGCGTCACGCGGGAAGTGAAGCGTATGAAAGCCGCACGTATCGTCGTATTGGGCATCGCGGTCGCCGCCGGCGGCCTCGCCGCCGTTTTGGCCGGCCGATCGGACCAAGCGCCTCCGGCTCCGGCCCCGAGTCGCGCAAATCGAAACCGTCCAAGTCCTCGTCGCCAAGAACGACATAGGGATGGGAACGGCGCTGTCCAACCAGGACCTGCAATGGCAGATCTGGCCCGCCTCGGCCTCGAACCCGGCCTTCATCCGCAAGAACGAGCACCCCGACGCCATCGAGCAATATGCGGGATCGATCGTGCGCGTCCCGATGGCGGCGGGCGAACCGGTGCGCGACAACAAGATCATCAAAGCCAAGGGCTCAGGCTACATGGCCGCCATCCTGCCGTCCGGGATGCGCGCCACCTCGACCGAAATCTCGCCCGAGACCGGCGCCGGCGGGTTCATCCTGCCCAATGATCGCGTCGACGTGATGCTGTCCCGCCGTGATCGCGAAGCCGAGAAAATGACCGGCGTCGAGACGCATATCAGCGAAACGATACTCAGCGACGTGCGCGTTCTCGCCATCGACCAACTGGTGCAGGAGAAGGACGGGCAACGTGTCGTGGTCGGCAAGACCGCGACCCTGGAGCTCCCGCAGCGCAAGGCCGAACTCCTGGCGGCCGCGCGCCAGATGGGCACGTTGTCCCTCACGCTGCGCAGTATCGTCGACGCCAATTCGACGAATCGCAACTCACCCGACGACGATGATTCGAAGACGCGCAACCGCCTCAACACGGTTCGGTTCGGGGTGCAGACCTCGATCATGACGAAATGACGTTTCTGGAAAGGATTCGCGACATGGCGCACAGGGCGTTGGCGAACAGGGCACTGATCCGCACCATGACACTGGCGGCGATCGCAGCTGTCGTCTCGGCCTCGTTCGATCGCGCTGCGCGCCGCGGAGCTGCGGCCCGACGCGAGAGCGCCGTCCGCGCAGGTGGTCGCGAGCGATGCGGGCTCCAGCTTCGTGCCGCTCGGCGTCGGCAAGTCAGTCGTGATCGACCTGCCGGCGGATGTAAAGGACGTGCTCGTCGCGGATCCAAAGATCGCCAACGCGGTGATTCGCTCGGCGCGCCGCGCCTATCTGATCGGAGTCGCGATCGGCCAGACCAGCGTGTTTTTCTTCGACGCCGAGGGCCGCCAGCTCGCAGGGTTCGATATCGCGGTGACACGCGATCTCAACGGAGTGCGCGCGGCGCTGCGGCAGATGTTTCCGGAAGCCGACCTGCGTATCGAAGGCGTCGGCGACGGCGTCGTCCTGTCGGGCAGCCTGTCGAGCCCGATTGAAGCGCAGCAGGCCGTTGACGTGGCGACGCGGCTCGTCGGCGAAAACAAGGTCGTCAACGGCATCGTCGTGAAGGGCCGCGACCAGGTCATGCTCAAGGTGACGGTCGCGGAAGTCCAGCGCGATATCATCAAGCAGCTCGGGATCAATCTCAACGGGACGGTCGGGCAGGGCACCGCGGTGCTCGATTTCGCCACCGTCAATCCGTTTACTGCCTTCGGCCAAGCCCTGTCGGCAAGCCACTTTACCGGCCAGTTTCAGAGCGTGACCGCCACGCTGCAGGCCATGGAACGCGCGGGCGTGATCCGTACGCTCGCCGAGCCGACGGTGAGCGCCATCTCGGGCGAGAGCGCGACGTTCCTCGCCGGCGGCGAGTTCCCGATTCCGGCGGGATTGAGCTGCGATACGACTAAATCGCCGCCATTGTGCCAGGCGTCGATCGAGTTCAAGAAATTCGGCGTCAGCATGAACTTCACGCCCGTCGTCATGTCGGAAGGCCGCATCAGCCTCAAGGTGATGACCGAAGTCTCCGACCTGTCGAGCGACAACGCGCTTTCGATGACGGTGCCCGGCGCGACCCAGAACATCACTATTCCGTCGCTCCGCGTCCGTCGCGCCGACACCACGGTGGAAATTCCCTCCGGCGGCGCGCTGGCGATGGCCGGCATGATCCAGGAACAAACCAGAGCAGTCAGATCAACGGGATTCCCGGTCTGCAGCAAGTTCCAGTCCTGGGTGCGTTGTTCCGCAGCCGGGACTACGTCAATCGACAGACCGAGCTCATGATCCTGGTTACCCCCTATGTGGTGCGCGCGGTCGCGCCGAAGGACCTGTCGCGGCCGGATGACGGCTTCGCCGACGTGTCCGATCCGTCGCAGATCCTGCTCGGACGCCTCAATCGCCTCTATGGGGTGGCCGGCAGCGCCGATCCGCGCCGTACCTACAGCGGCAATTTCGGCTTCATTCTCGACTGATGACGCGTGGCCAGGAGACGAGTTCAATGACATCTCCACTTCTGACGAGGGGCGTCGTGCCCGGCGGCGCGGGCCGCTTTGCGGCGACCGTTCTTCTCGCCGCGACGCTCGCCGGTTGCTACACGGCGCGCGAAACGGTCGAAATCGTGCCGACCGACTATCGGCAGCGCCATCCCGATCACCTTGCAGGAGCGCGATCATACGATCGAGATTTTCGTCGGCGTCAATCGCGGCGGTCTCACGCCGGCGCAGCGCGCCGACGTCCTCGCCTTCGCGCATGTGTGGAAGCGCGAGGCAACCGGCGGCGTCGTCATCGACGTGCCGGCCGGTACGGCGAACGAGCGTGCCGCCGTCGCCTCGTTGCACGAGATCCAGTCGATTCTCGATGCCGCCGGCGTGCCTGCCTCCGGCACGGTGGTGCGTCCGTATCGGCCCTCCGATCCGGCGCGGCTCGCCACCATCCGGCTGAACTATCCCCGCATCGGCGCCCAAGCGGGCCCGTGCGGCCTGTGGCCGAACGACCTCGGACCGAGCGAGTGGGAAATTCACAAGGAGAACCGGCCATACTGGAATCTCGGATGCGCGACCCAGCGCAATCTGGCCGCCATGGTGGACAATCCGGCCGACCTGGTGCAACCGCGCGGCGAGACGCCGGTCTACTCCGCTCGCCGCAGCGTCGTGCTCGATCAAGCTATCGCAAAGGCGAGTGCACGTCGACCAACTACCCGAATGCGGATCAAGGGCAAAATCAGCGACGTCGGCAAATGATGAAATATTCACCTGAAGACTACCGAAGCATCTGAGATTCCGCCCGAGGCGCAAGAGCGCGAGGAACATATCGCGCCGGTGCCGCGCGTCTCGGTTCAGGCGTTCTGCGCGAGCGCCGAGACCGCCGCGTCCGTACAGGCGGCGGCCGAAGACCGCCGCATGAGCAAGGCGCATCTTCGTGTTCAGATGGGCGGGGTGGCGGCAGCGGCCGAGGCCTATCGCAGTTCGCCGACGCCCAACGTCATCCTGCTCGAGACCGACATCGCGCGGCGAGGACATTCTCGCCGGGCTCGACGAACTCGCCGAGGTGTGCGACGAGGGCACGCGCGTCATCGTGATCGGCCGTTTCAACGACATCGTGCTCTATCGCGAGCTCATCCGACGCGGCGTCAGCGACTACCTCATCGCGCCGGTGCGGACGATCGACGTGATCGGCTCGATCTGCGGATTATTCTCGGCACCGGACGCCAAGCCGGTCGGCCGCGTTATCGCGGTCGTCGGCGCCAAGGGCGGCGTCGGCGCCTCCACGGTCGCCCACAACGTCGCCTGGGCGATTGCACGCGACCTCTCGCTCGATTCCGTGGTGGCGGACCTCGATCTCGCGTTCGGCACCGCCGGCCTCGACTACAACCAGGATCCGCCGCAGGGCGTCGCCGACGCGGTGTTCTCTCCCGACCGCATCGACACCGCGTTCATCGATCGCCTGTTGTCGAAATGCACCGACCATCTAAGCCTGCTTGCCGCGCCCGCGACGCTCGATCGCGTCTACGATTTCACCGCGGAAGCCTTCGAGCCGGTGTTCGACGCATTGCGCGCGAGCGTGCCCTGCGTGGTGCTCGACGTGCCGCATGCGTGGACCGCCTGGACCAGGCGCGTGCTGGTCGGCGCGGACGACATCCTGATCGTCGCGGCGCCCGACCTCGCCAATCTGCGCAACGCCAAGAACTTGGTCGACTTGCTGCGCGGCGCCCGGCCGAACGATCGTAGGCCGTTCTACTGCCTCAACCAGGTCGGTGTGCCAAAACGCCCCGAGATCAAGCCGGCGGATTTCGCCAAGGCGCTCGAGGACGAGCCGATCGTGGCCATTCCGTTCGAGCCGCAAGTTTTCGGCACCGCATCCAACAACGGCCAGATGATCGCCGAGGTCGCGGCCGGCCACCGAACCGCCGAGATGTTCCGCCAACTCGCGCAGGTGCTGACCGGCCGCGTCGCAGCAAAGCGGGCGCGCACAAGCCTGCTCGCGCCGCTGCTCGGGAAGCTGCTGAAGAAGTAACGCCAACATGAACGGAGAGTAACCTCGTGTTCGGAAAGCGTTCGGTTCCGGGAGTCGATGCGCGTAGCGCGCCAGCCGTCGCTCCGCGCCTGACGCCTGGACCAGCGACGGCGCCGCCGCCTGCGCAGGCCGAGTACGACGCTGTCGGACGCACCGCGTTCCCGTCCGGCCGGACTCGCAGCCCCGCTCGTCCCGGCGCCGGTGCCCCAGGCCGGGCGCGTCGCGGGTGCCAACTCGCAGCCTGGTCCGTCGCCCGAGGCGGTCGATGCGCGCAAATCGGAGACCTATTACGAGGTCAAGGGCACGATCTTCGGCGCCCTGATCGAGGCGATCGATCTGGCCCAGCTCGCCAAGCTCGACGTCGACTCGGCGCGCGAGGAAATCCGCGACATCGTCAACGAGATCATCGCGATCAAGAACATCGTGATGTCGATCTCCGAGCAGGAGGAACTGCTCGACGACATCTGCAACGACGTCCTCGGCTATGGCCCGCTCGAGCCGCTGCTCGCGCGCGACGACATCGCCGACGTGATGGTCAACGGCTCCGGCACCGTCTACATCGAAGTCGCCGGCAAGATCCAGCGCACGCCGATCCGCTTTCGCGACAATCATCAGCTGCTCAACATCTGCCAGCGCATCGTCAGCCAGATCGGCCGCCGGGTCGACGAATCCTCGCCGATCTGCGACGCGCGCCTGCCCGACGGCTCGCGCGTCAACGTCATCGTGCCGCCGCTGGCGATCGACGGGCCCGCCCTCACCATCCGCA
Organism: uncultured Pseudomonadota bacterium; assembly: GCA_963791155.1. Taxonomy (GTDB): domain Bacteria; phylum Pseudomonadota; class Alphaproteobacteria; order Rhizobiales; family Xanthobacteraceae; genus JAVDCA01. The sequence continues at coordinate 219,261 of CAWBRI010000002.1, read as the reverse complement.
AGTTCAAGCGCGACAAGCTGACGCTGGAGCAACTGGTCCGTTTCGGCTCGATCACGCCGGAGGGTGCCGAAATCCTCAAGATGATCGGTCGCTGCCGGGTCAACACGCTGGTGTCGGGCGGCACCGGCTCGGGCAAGACCACGCTGCTCAACTGCCTCACGCGCTACATCGACGACGACGAACGCATCATCACCTGCGAGGACGCGGCCGAACTTCAGCTGCAGCAGCCGCACGTGGTGCGCCTGGAAACCCGGCCGCCCAATCTCGAAGGCGAAGGCCAGATCACGATGCGCGATCTCGTCCGCAACTGCCTGCGCATGCGGCCCGAGCGCATCATCGTCGGCGAAGTGCGCGGACCTGAGGCGTTCGACCTGCTGCAGGCGATGAACACCGGCCACGACGGCTCGATGGGCACGCTGCACGCCAACAATCCGCGCGAGGCGCTGTCCCGCCTCGAATCGATGATCACCATGGGCGGGTTTACGCTGCCCTCGCGCACCATCCGCGAGATGATCTGCGCATCGGTCGACGTCGTCATCCAGGCGGCGCGCCTGCGCGACGGCTCGCGCCGGATCACCCACATCACCGAGGTGATGGGACTCGAAGGCGACGTCATCATCACCCAGGATCTGTTCGCTGTACGATCTGCTCGGCGAGGACGCCGAGCGGCAAGCTGATCGGCCGTCACCAATCGACCGGCATCGGCCGCCCGCGCTTCTGGGAGCGCGCACGCTATTACGGCGAGGAAAAGCGCCTCGCCGCGGCGCTCGACGCCGCCGAAAAGACGGCCGCGCAATGAGAACTTGACGGCGAGCCCGCCATGCCGATGCAACAACTCGCCATGTTCTTCCTGGCGACCGCCGCAGTCGGCGGCGTCGCCTGGGTATTCGTCTATCCGCTGCTGTCCGGCGAACGCGGTGCCGAGCGGCGCGTGGAGAACGTCGCGAAGACCGACCGGGTTGGCGCAAAAGCCGTGGCACGGGCGTCGCCGAAGGTGCGCCGCGATCAGCTCGAGGAGACGCTCAAGGAACTCGAGGCGCGCACCAAGAAGCGGAGGAGCCCGCCCTTGGCGATCCGTATCGAGCAGGCCGGGCTCAGCTGGTCGAAACGGAATTTCATGATCGGCTCGGGCGTCCTCGGGCTTGTCGTTTTCCTCACGGTCCTGCTCGCTGGCGGCGGCATCCTGCCGGCTGTCGGCCTGGGCTTCGGCGCCGCGTTCGGCCTGCCGCGGTGGACTTTGTCCTATCTCAAGAAGCGCAGGCATACCAAGTTCCTCGACCATTTTCCGGACGCGGTCGACATCATCGTACGCGGCATCAAGGCCGGCCTGCCGCTGCTCGATTCGATGAAAGTGATCGTCAACGACGCTCCCGAGCCGATCAAAAGCGAATTCCGCGCCATCCTCGAGACGCAGACGATCGGCATCCCGCTCGGCGAGGCCTGCGGCAAGCTGTTCGAGCGCATCCCGCTGCCCGAGGCGAACTTCTTCGGCATCGTTGTCACGATCCAGCAGAAGTCCGGCGGCAACCTGTCGGAGGCGCTCGGCAATCTGTCGCGCGTGCTGCGCGACCGCAAGAAGATGAAGGCCAAGATCAAAGCGATGTCGATGGAAGCGAAGGCGTCCGCCGGCATCATCGGCAGCCTGCCGATCGTCGTCATGGGAGTCGTCTACATCACCAGTCCCGACTACATCGCGCTGCTGTGGACCGCGCCGCTCGGCCGCATGATGCTCGCCGGTTCCGCCTTCTGGATGTCGTGGGAATCATGACGCATGAAAAAAATGATCAACTTCGACTTCTGACCATGCTCGATCTGATCATCGACAAGATGCACGACCCGCGCTTCCTGGCGATGATGCTTCGCCGCGATCGCGGCGATCGCGACGGTCTTGACGCTCGCGATGCCGCTGCTCGCAGGCGATTCGCTCGACAAGCGGATGAAAGCGGTCGCGCTCGAGCGCGAGAAGATGCGCCAGCGCGAGCGCGAGCGCATGGCGCGAACCGAGAAGGTCAGCGCTGCGCACGTCGCCGAAAGCCTACATGCAGACGGTGGTCGAGCAGTTCAACCTGTCCAAATGGGTCGGTCAGGAGGCGGCGCGCGATAAGCTGATGCAGGCGGGCTATCGCGGTCAGGGCCCCTATGTGGCGTTTCTGTTCTTCCGCATGATCACGTCACTGACGGCGATGATCGGCTCGCTGGTCTACGTTTTCTTCGTGATCGAACCTCGACCAGCCGACGAGCGTCAAGATCGGCATCTGCCTGCTCGCGACCTATCTCGGCATGCAGCTGCCGTTCCTGTTCCTCAAGAACAAGATCCACGCATCGCAAGCTATCGATCATACGCGCCTTTCCGGACGCGCTCGACCTGCTGCTGATCTGCGTCGAATTCGGGCATGTCGATCGAGGCGGCGTTCCGCCGCGTCAGCGAGGAGATCGGCTCGCAATCGATCGCGCTGTGCGAGGAGCTGACGCTCACCACGGCCGAGCTGTCCTATCTGCCCGACCGCCGCCAGGCCTACGAGAACCTCGCCAAGCGCACCGACCTCGACGGCGTCAAGGCGGTCTGCATGGCGCTTCAGCAGGCCGAGCGCTACGGCACCCCGATGGCGCAGACGCTGCGGGTGATGTCGCAGGAAAACCGCGACATGCGCATGTCGGAAGCCGAGAAGAAGGCGGCCGCGCTGCCGCCGAAGCTCACCGTGCCGATGATCGTGTTCTTCCTGCCGGTGCTGTTCGTGGTGATTCTCGGGCCCGGCCGCCATCAAGGCGATGGCCGCGTTCAGTTGACGCGATGCCGCTCGGTCTTGCTGTGCGCTCGGCGGCCTGGCGACTTGCCGGCTTGTCGGGCTTCGCGGCAGTCGTGCCGAGCTTCTTCAAGTCGTTGTGCTCGGACATCATCTGCTTGAGGTAGGCCACGTTGGCGGCGGCTTCCTCGGGCGGCAGATCGGCGCGCGCGATCGTTTCCGCCTCGGCGAAGCGGCCCTGCAGACCGACCACCAGCGCGAGATTCTGCCGCACGCGCGGGTCGGCGCCCGGGCGCTCGACGGCGCGCCGCAAGGTCGCCTCGGCCTTCGGCAGATCCTTCGCGAGCGCGTAGGACAGGCCGAGATTGGACAGCACCGACGGCTCGTCCGGAATAATCTTGAGCGCGCTCGAATAATAGCGCTGGGCGTCCTGGTGACGGCCCATCTGGTCGAGCACGGCGCCTTGCGCCGACAGGATATGCCAGTCGGGCTGGTCGGGCGTGTGCGCGCGGTTCAGCACTTCGAGCGCCTGGTCGTAGTTGCCGACGTCGGCGAGTGCGCGGCCGTAAGCGCCGAGCAGCGCCATATTGGTGGGATTGTGCATCGAGGCCTGCTGGAGCACCGAGACGGCCTGCGTGCGCTGGCCGAGCGCGTGAAGGGCGCGTGCGTAGGCGAGCGCGGCCTCGGGATTGCCGAGATTGGCGCGGTAGCGCGCGCCCTGGGCCTCGGATTCCCGCCGCCAGTCCGCCTCCGTGCGCGGGGTGGCGGCGGTCGCGATCGATCCGGTGGTCTCGGGAGACCCGGTCGTCACGCATCCCGCTGCCGTGATCGCCGTGCAGCCGATGACGGCGGCGCAGGCGAGAAACCGGGCGGTACGGCCAGGACGTTGAGGCATTGCAGTCGTTCGCTCCGCCGGGGCTTGGAACGCAAGCCCGCTGGGCCGGAGGAAGTAGTAGAATCTTAACCCTAACGGTTGGTTAATGGGAGGCAGAAGGGCGGTTTGGGGCTGTTGCGGACGAGATGGGGCGGCCCCCCGGGCGCCGCCGAAAATGCGGCCGAGCATTGAATTTCGAATGCCGTCCGCGTAGTCGCTCGGACGGCGGTGTGAGCCGGGACACCGGCCGGAGTGTGCGTTGTTTCGGTTCGACCGAAGTCGGTCGCTGCCTTGCGTCTGAACGGTGACAAGGCGAATCGAGTTGATGCGTAGGGCGGAGCGGGGGCTTGCGATGGATCGTCTGGCGGAGGTCGGGTTGGCGGTCGAGAAGAACGAGTCTCGGCTGAAGGAGCTTGATCGCGGACCGTCCGGCGAGGCGAGCAAGATCTTCGACGCCTGTTCGGCACAGGCTCGGAAATGCCCGTGACCATGACATTTCGAATTCAACCCGATTGACACATGGATCTGCAAATGGGCTCGTCTGCCATTCATCCGATTTTCGCCGTCTCCGGCGCGGCCGCGCTACCGATCCGCTTCGTCACGGCGGCGACATGGGCCGCGATCCGCGCCGGCCTCGATGCGCCGGCACGCGTCTTCGCGGATGCGGCCGGCTTCGAGCCGCGGGCCGGACGGCATCTTCTGTTGCCGGCTCCCGACGGCAGCTTGGCGGGTGTCCTGTTCGGGCTTGACGCGGAAGATAATCCGGCGCGCGACCCGTTCTTGCCGGGACGGCTCCCGGGCTTGCTGCCGAAAGGCACCTATCGTTTCGCCGATCCGCCGAGCGATGTGCGCCTTTCGGCGCTTGCATTCGCACTCGGTTCCTATCAGTTCTCGCGCTATCGCAAGTCCGACGCCAAGGAGGTTCGCCTCGAAGTCCCCGGCGGGGTTGACGGCGAGGAGCTGACGCGCGTCGTCGACGGGGTGTTTCTCGCTCGCGATCTCATCAACACGCCGACGAACGACATGGGCCCGGCCGACCTCGAGGCGGCGGCGCGCCGGTTGGCGGAGCGGCACGGCGCCACCATCCAATCGATCGTCGGTGATGACCTGCTGGCCAGAAATTTTCCGCTCGTCCACGCGGTCGGCCGCGCCGCCAAGAGCATGCCGCGGCTGATCGACATGAGCTGGGGCGACGAGACCGCCCCCAAAGTCACGCTGGTGGGCAAGGGCGTGTGCTTCGACACCGGCGGCCTCGACATCAAGCCCGACAGCGCCATGCTGCTGATGAAGAAGGACATGGGCGGGGCCGCGAGCGTGCTGGCGCTCGCGCACATGATCATGGGCCGCGGGCTGAGGCTGCGCCTGCGGGTGCTGATCCCGGCGGTGGAAAATGCAATCTCGGGCGATGCGTTCCGGCCACGCGACATCTATCGGTCGCGCAAGGGACTGAGCGTCGAGGTCGGCAATACCGATGCCGAAGGCCGGCTGATCCTCGCCGACGCGCTGTCGCTTGCGGACGAGGAGGCGCCCGATCTGCTGGTCGACATGGGGACGCTGACCGGGGCGGCGCGCGTCGCGCTCGGGCCCGATCTGCCGCCGTTCTATACTCATGACGAAGACCTCGCAGCCGCCATCGTGCGCCACGCGCGCGCCGAGAACGACCCGCTCTGGCGGCTGCCGCTGTGGCCCGCCTACGACACGATGCTCAACTCCAAGGTCGCCGACCTCGGCAATGTCGGCACCGGCGGCTTCGCCGGCTCGATCGTCTGCGCGCTGTTTCTCAACCGCTTCGTGGCGGCCGCGAAATCCTGGCTGCACGTGGATATCTACGCGTGGACACCGTCCGCCAAGGCGGGCCGTCCGGAGGGCGGCGAGTGCCAGGCCGCGCGCGCGGTCTATGCGTATCTGGCGGCGCGCTACGGATGAGCGCGTTCGATCCCCGCACGACGCCGGCGCGTCCCGACCTGGCGGCGCGGCATCTGCAAGGACGGGTCGACGCGGCGCGCTTCGTCGACGGGACGGCGCGCGAGGTCAGGGATGAAAGTGCGCCGCTGCGCCGGGAGCCGTCGCCCGACGCGCCGCTCGATACCGAGGCGCTCAAAGGCGAGCTCGTCACCGTGTACGAGACCACCGAGGAGGGCTGGTGCTGGGGCCAGCTCGACCGCGACGGCTATGTGGGATGGCTGCCCGCCAACGCGCTCGCGCCGCCCGGGCCGCCCGCGACCCATTCGGTGACGGCGCTGCGGACGCTGGCGTTCCCCGGACCGTCGATCAAGCTCACGCCGGTCGCGGCCTTCTCGCTCGGTTGCCGGCTCGCGGTGGCGCGGACCGAGGGACCGCTTGCGGTGACGGCCGCGGGCTATGTGCCGGCCCGCCATCTCGCGCCGGTCGACGCGCCGGAGCCCGATTTCGTCGCGGTCGCCGAGCGGTTTGTCGGCGTGCCCTATCTGTGGGGCGGCAAGACCAGCCTGGGGATCGACTGCTCGGGCCTCGTGCAGGTGGCGCTGACGGCGGCCGGCATCGCGTGCCCGCGCGACAGCGACATGCAGGAAAAGGCGCTGGGCACCGCCGTGTCCGCGGGCCTGCCCGATCTTCGCCGCGGCGACCTCGTGTTCTGGAAGGGTCATGTCGCGATCGCGCGCGATTCCGCGACGCTCGTGCACGCCAATGCGTTCCACATGGCGGTGGCCATCGAGCCCGCCGCGGAGGCGATCGCGCGCATTGCGGCCGGCGGAAGCAATATCAGTGCGGTCAAGCGCCTGCCGAATCGTCCTGTTCCGTCCGGCCCTTGAGGCGCGGCGCTGTCGGCGCGGCGCTCGACTCCTGGCCGACGCAAAACTAAGATGGCGGCCGGTGCCGTCAACCGGCGTCCTGCATGGGGCCGCTATGCTCAGAGTCCTCTCTGCCGCGATCTGTGCTGGCGACCTCGGGCGTCGGCGGCCCTGCGTTGGCCCAGACCGGGTGCCAGCCGACCATCACCCAACCTTGCGCCAATGCGCCGGACAAGAGGGCGGCGGAAAAGCCGGGCGCCGGCAATCCGGCCGCCAAGACGCACTGATTCCGGACAGGCCGACGAGCCGAAAGACCACACGCCGCGCATCAAGCTCGACCGGGATACCGAGTTCAAGTTCGGCACCGGCGGCATCGGAATTGGGCGGAAATTCTGAAGCGGTCGGCGACGTCTCGCGACCCAGCCTCGGATCGCATTTCCGCAATATTGCGGCGGCGGCGCGCGGTCGAAAGGCTCGACGCCCTCTTCCGGTCGTTCAATAACCGCGCTGGCGGTCGATGACGTTCTCGAGCGGCTGGCCGGCCTCGTGCCGGCGGATCTGGCTCACGATATATGCCACGACCTCTTCCGGCACCGACGCTGCGGAATTGTGCGGCGTGATCGTCGCCTTGGGGTGGACCCAGAGCCGGCTTGCGGCGGGCAGCGGCTCGGTCGGAAAGACGTCGAGCGTCGCGCCCGCGAGCGAGCCCTCGTCGAGCGCCGCCAGGATGTCGGCATCGACCTGTAGCTTCCCGCGTCCCGAGTTGATCAGATAGGCGCCGCCGAGCGCGCCGTCGCGCTTGAGCTTGCGCAGCAGCGCGAGGTTCAGGATTCCCTCGGTCGCCGGCGTATGTGGAAGCAGGCAGACGAGAATCTCGGTGCGTCCCAGGAACGCATCGAGCCCGGCGGCGCCGTGGAATGTCTCGACGCCCGGAAGGACGCGCGGCATCCGGCTCCAGCCCGCGACCCGGAAACCCAGGCGGACCAGCACCTCGGCCGCGTCCTGGCCGAGCACGCCGAGCCCCATGATGCCGACATTGACCGCGCGGGCGGGCGGCTGGTCGTGCTCTTGCCACACATGCCGGCGCTGCTGATCGTCGTAGAGCCGCTGGCGCCGGTGATGCAGCAGCACGTGCAGCGTCACGTATTCGGTCATGCGCCGCGTCAGATCGGGATCGACCACCCGCACGATCGGGACCTGCGGCAGCGACCGGTCCGCCAACAGCGCGTCGACGCCGGCGCCGAGGCTGAAGATCGCACGGAGATGATCGAATGGGGCGAAGACTCCATGCGGCGGCAGCCAGGCGGCCGCATAGGCGATGTCGACCTGATTGCCGACGCGATCCGGCCACAGCCGAATGTCTCGTCCGGGCGCGGCCGCGCGAAACCGCCGTTCCCACGGCGCCGCGTCCCAGCCCGTGACGACGAGCAATATGGCGCTCATCGGCCGGCCGGCGGGCCGGCGACGACGCCGTCGAGTACATCGCGGTGGAGCGCGAGCCATTGCAGCGCGAGGATCAGAAATCCGTTGTGCGCGGTGCCGTGCTCGAGTGCCGCGATCGCCGCATCGATGGCGATGCGCATCGGCCTCGTCGCCTCCTTCTCGTGGGCCGCGCCCGCGCGTTCTGGTATGCGGGCGGCATCGACGATACCGAGGAACAGGGTGGCGTGCTCGTCGCTCGATCCGGGCGCCGGGAGGAACTCGAACATTTGATAGAGCGCCTCGGGCCGCACGCCGATTTCCTCGACGCACTCGCGCATGGCGGCTTCCGCCGGTGTTTCGCCCGCCTCCACGTGGCCCGCCACGATTTCGATCAACTCGCCCATCCCGGTCGCGAGATGGGCCGGTAGCCGGAATTGCCGAATGAGCACGAGCTCGCCGCGCTTGAGGTCGATCGGCAGCACGGCGGCGACTTTGCCGACGCGCAGGACGTCGCGCACGCTCGACAATGCCTCGGCGTCCTGGCTTCGCAGCACGATGGAAAAGCGCTCGAGATCGTGAAAACCTTTCGCAAGTACCTTCGGTAGCGAAAGGCTGACGTCGGCCGGACCGTCGGCGAGCGTGTCCGGAGTGCCCGGGTGGGTCATCATTGAAGTCCTATTCCGCCACCACGCCCCCGGACGCCGCCTCGAGATCGAAGGCGGCGGCGAACAGCGCGCGGGTATAGTCGCTCTTGGGCGACGCGAAGACGTCGACGGCCGAGCCTTCTTCCACGACCTTGCCGTAGCGCATCACCACCAGCCGGCTCGCCAATGCCGCCACCACCTTGAGATCATGCGAGATGAACATGTAGGTGAGGTTACGCTCGCGCTGGAGCTTGCGCAGCAACGCCACGATCTGCGACTGGATCAGCATGTCGAGCGCGCTGGTCGGCTCGTCCAGAACGACGAATGTCGGTTCGAGCACGATGGCGCGCGCGACTGCGATGCGCTGGCGCTGTCCGCCCGAGAATTCGTGCGGATAGCGGAAACGCGTTGCCGGCTCGAGGCCGACGTCGAGAAGGGCTCGGATCACCCGCTGCTCGCGCTCGCCTTCGGGCATGGACGGGTGGTGTACCCACAGGCCCTCTTCGACGATATCGGACACCGACATGCGCGGCGACAGCGACCCATAGGGGTCCTGGAACACGATCTGCATGTCGCGGCGGAAGGGGCGCATGGATTTGAATTTGAGGCCCTGAAGCTGATTGCCCATGAAGACGACGGGGCCGTCGGACGAGATCAGGCGCAGGATGGCGAGGCCCAGCGTGGTCTTGCCCGAGCCCGATTCGCCGACCACGCCCAGCGTCTCGCCCTTGCGCAACTCGATGGTGACGCCGTCCACCGCCTTGATATGTCCGACCACCTTGCGCAGCACGCCCCGCCTGACCGGGAACCAGACCTTGAGGTTGTCGGTCTGGACCACGATGGGGCCGGCCGGATTGAGCGGTGCTGGATCCTTTTTCGGCTCGGCTGCGAGAAGCTGCCGTGTGTATTCGTGTTTCGCCTCCGTGAACACGCGCTCGACCGGACCCTGTTCGACGATCTTGCCCTGCGTCATCACGCAGACATGGTCGGCGACCTTGCGCACGATCCCGAGATCGTGGGTGATGAACAGCATCGCCATGCCGAGGCGAGTCTGGAGATCCTTGATGAGTTTCAGGATCTGCGCCTGCACCGTGACGTCGAGCGCGGTCGTGGGCTCGTCCGCGATCAGCAGATCGGGCTCGTTGGCGAGCGCCAGGGCAATCATCACGCGCTGGCGCTGGCCGCCGGAGAGTTGGTGCGGGAAGCTCGCCAGCCGGCTTTCGGGATCGGGAATGCCGACCTGGGTCAGCAGCTCGACCACGCGGGCGCGCGCCGCCGGGCCGGAAATGCCGCGGTGCAGGGCGAGAATTTCCGCGATCTGCTTCTCGATGGTATGAAGCGGATTGAGCGAGGTCATCGGCTCCTGGAACACGATGGAAATGTCGGCGCCGCGGACGCGCCGCATCTGCGGTTCCGTCATGCGCAACAGGTCCTGGCCCTTGAACAGGATTTGTCCAGACGGGTGGTGCGCCGACGGATAGGGCAGGAGCTTCATGATCGAAAGCGCAGTGACCGACTTGCCGGATCCCGACTCGCCGACCAGCGCGACCGCCTCGCCCTTGCGGACGTCGAACGAGATCCGGTCCACCGCGAGCGTGTCACGGTCGCTCACGCGGAAGGCAATAGAGAGTTCGCGAACGGAAAGAAGAAGGGATGCGGGCTCGTTCATCGCATTCACTTGAAAATCTTGCGCGCATCGAAGGCGTCGCGGATCGCCTCGCCGATGAAGATCAGCAGCGACAGCATGATGGCGACCGTGAAGAACCCGGACAGGCCGAGCCATGGCGCCTGGATATTGGCCTTGCCCTGGCTCAGCATCTCGCCGAGCGAGGGCGAGCCGGGCGGCAGCCCGAAGCCGAGAAAGTCGAGCGCGGTCAGCGTCATCACCGACGACGACAGGACGAAAGGCAGGAACGTCATGGTGGCCACCATGGCGTTCGGCAGCATATGACGGAACATGATCACGGCGTTCGAGACGCCGAGCGCGCGCGCCGCCTGGATGTACTCGAAATTGCGCGCGCGCAGGAATTCGGCCCGCACCAGTCCGACCAGCCGGACCCAGGAGAACAGCAGCAAAATGCCGAGCAGGACGAAGAACCCGGGCACCAGCACCGACGCGATGATGAGCAGAAGATAGAGCTCGGGGACCGAGGTCCATATCTCGATGAAGCGCTGGAACAGAAGATCGACCCAGCCGCCGAAATAGCCCTGCACGGCGCCGGCGGCGACGCCGATGATGGACGAGATGATCGTGAGGGTCAGGCCGAACAGCACCGAAATACGGAAGCCGTAGATCAGCCGCGCCACAACGTCGCGGCCCTGGTCGTCGGTGCCGAGCCAGTTGGCCTCGACCTCGTCGCATTTCGCGAATCCGTTGTCAGTCGCCCACTTGCAGTCGTTCTCATTCAGCAGCCATGTAGGCTTGGACGGGAACGGCGAGGGCGGCTTCGAGACATGCGTGTCGTAGCGGAACCGGATGGGCGGCCAGATCATCCAACCGCCCTCCTTCGCGATCAGTTCCTTCAAATACGGATCGTCGCGGAAGTCGGCCGCCGTTCCGAGCAAGTTCGGATCGTCCTTGTCGCCGAACGCCGTGTCCGGATAGGTGACGAAGATCGGAAAGTAGGACTTGCCGTCGACGTGGATATAGAGCGGCTTGTCGTTGGCGATGAGCTCCGCAAACAGCGTGAGGATGAACATCGCGGTAAAGATCCACAAAGACGCGTAGCCGCGCCGGTTGCGCTTGAAGTTTTCCCAGCGCCGGCGATTGATCGGCGAGAGCGAAAAGCGTCGCCGCGTGGGCGCCAGGATCGCTCCCGCCGGCGTGCTCATGGGCGCCTCGGGCGCCTTGTCCAGGATGCGGGCGTCCACCTCACACCTCTCGGGTCTCGAAATCGATGCGCGGATCAATCCACGTATAGGTGAGGTCGGAGATCAGGTTCACGATCAGGCCCATCACCGCGAAGATGTAGAGATTGGCGAAGACGACCGGATAGTCGCGATTGAGCACGCTCTCGAAGCTCAGGAGTCCGAGCCCGTCGAGCGAGAAAATGGTCTCGATCAGAAGCGATCCGCCGAAAAATGCGCCCACGAACGCGCCAGCGAAGCCCGCGATGACGATCAGCATCGCGTTGCGAAACACATGTCCGTACAGGACCTGGCGCTCGCCAAGCCCCTTGGCGCGAGCGGTGAGCACGTATTGCTTGCTGATCTCGTCAAGAAACGAGTTCTTGGTAAGCATCGTCATGGTCGCGAAGGCGCCGAGCATCATCGATATGATGGGCAGCGTGAGGTGCCAGAAATAGTCGGTGATCTTATGGTACCAGGGGAGCTGGCTCCAATTGTCGGAGGTAAGTCCGCGCAGCGGAAAGACGTCCCAGAACGAACCGCCGGCGAACAGCACGATGAGAAAGATCGCGAACAGGAACCCGGGGACCGCATAACCCACGATGATGATCGTCGAGGTCACGGTATCGAAGCGTGTTCCGTCATACACCGCCTTGGCGATTCCGAGCGGGAGCGAGATCAGATAGGTGAGCAGCGTTATCCAGACGCCGAGCGAAATCGAGACCGGCAGCTTTTCCTTGATCAGGTCGATCACCCTGGCGTCGCGGAAATAGCTCTTGCCGAAATCGAACACGATATAATTGCGCATCATGAGGAAGAAACGTTCGTGCGGCGGCTTGTCGAACCCGAACTGCTTCTCCAGCTTCTCGATGAAGTCCTTGCTCAGACCTTGGGCGCCGCGATATTTCGAGCTCGCGGCATCGAGCTGCCCGGCGCCCTGAAGCTGGCGCGAGCCGAAATCGCCCCCCGGTGAGCCGGAGATGCGCGACGTCGCGCCGGTGTCCGCGCCCGAGAGCTGAGCGATCACTCGCTCGACCGGCCCGCCCGGCGCGAACTGGATCATCACGAACGACACCAGCATGATGCCGAACAGGGTCGGGATCATGAGCAGCACGCGGCGGATCAGATAGGCGGTCATTTCAGTTGTCCGTCGGACCAAGGTTGCGGCGCGAGGGGCATCTTGCGCGCGAGTATCCCATCATCCCGACCGCTCGATCCTGGCGGCCTTGTCGCGGTCATACCACCAGGTTTCGGGCACGCCACGGGCATAGCGCGGTTTGGCCGCAGCAGGCCGGCCGAAAACGTCCCAATAGGCGATCCAGTGCGACGGCTTGTACCAGTGCGGCACCCAGTATCGCCCGGCCCGGATGACGCGGTCGAGCGCCTTGCAGGCGGTCACCAGGTCGGGCCGGTTGCCGGCCGAGATGATCTTCTCGATCAAGGCGTCGATCACCGGATCGGCGATTCCCGCGATGTTGTTCGAGCCCTTGATGGCGGCCGCTTTTGACGAGAAGAACGTCCGCAACTCGTCTCCCGGCGTCGTCGAGAATCCGAACCGTTCGACCGTGATGTCGAAATCGCGCTCGTCGACGCCGGGCCTTGTACTGGACCGCATCGACCCTGCGGACCGTGGCATCGATCCCGAGCGTCGCGAGATTCTTGGCGTAAGCCAAGTGATGCGGCTCGAAGGTCGGATCGTCGATCAGGAACTCGATCGACAGGGGCTCTCCCTTGGGGTCCACGCGTTTGCCGTCCCGGATGACGAATCCCGCCTGCAGCAGCAGCTGCGCCCCCTTGCGCAGCAAGACGCGGTCCTGGCCGGATCCGTCCGACACCGGCGGCAGGAACGGCTCGGCGAAAACCTCGTCCGGCACCTTGCCGCGAAACGGCTCGAGCAGCGCCAGCTCCTCCGCGCTCGGTCGCCCGTTCGCCATCATGTCGGAATTCTGGAACACCGAATGGGTGCGTTGATAGGAGCCGTACATGATGTTCTTGTTGGTCCATTCGAAATCGAAGGCGTAAACCAGGGCTTCGCGCAGCCGGCGGTCGTTGAACTTTTCGCGCCGGGTGTTGATGAACCAGCCCTGCGCGCCGGACGGCGTGTCGTCCGCCAGGACGTCGCGCTTGACGCGGCCGTCGCGGATGGCGGGGAATTCGTAGCGCGTCGCCCACACCCGCGAGGTGAACTCCTCGCGGAACAGATAATTCTTGGCGGTGAAGCCCTCGAAGGCGACGTCGCGATCGCGATAGAATTCGAAGCGCACGATGTCGAAATTGTTGAGGCCGATGCTCACTGGGAGTTTCGCCCCCCACCAGTCCTTCACCCGCTCGTATTCGATGTAGCGTCCGGCCTCGAAGCGTCCGACCCGATAGGCCCCCGAGCCGAGCGGCACGTCGAGGTTCGATTCGTCGAAAGGATGGCTCGCATAATAGGCACGCGAAAAGATCGGCAGGCCGGCGGCGAACAGCGGAACGTCGCGCGCACGCCCTTGCGCAAAGCGAACCACGACGGTGGCGTCGTCGGCCGCCTCCACGCCCGCGAGGTCGCGCAGCCGCTCGGAGATGAGGGGATGGCCCTTGTCCTTGAGAATCGACAGCGAGAACGCGACGTCATGGGCGGTCAGTTTGGTGCCGTCGTGAAAGCGCGCCTCGGGACGCATCAGGTAGCGGTAGGTCTGGCCGTCGGCGGAGATGCGCACCGCGCGCGCCGCCAGCCCATACATGCCGTCCGGCTCGTCGCTCGCGCGCGCCATCAGGCTCGCGAAGGTCAGCTCCATGCCCTGGGCGGCGTCGCCCTTGAGGATGTAGCTGTTGAGCGAATTGAAGGTGAGGAAGTTCTGATTGAACATCCGGTTCGGGCCGATCTGCGAAAACAGGCCGCCCTTCGGGGCGTTCGGATCGACATAGTCGAAATGGGAAAAGTCTGGCGGATATTTGAGGTCGCCGAAGACCGAGATGCCGTGGCTTTCCGCCTCGTCCGCCGCGCGCGCGGGTGTGGCGAGCCGCGCCACGCCCGCGAGTGCGCCGGCGCCGAACATCAGGGCGTCGCGGCGGGTGACTTTCACTGCCGCGTCCCGGTCTTCGCCGCCTTCGCGCTGTCCGACCACCAGATCGTGGGAAACGCCGCTGCGCCGTATTCCGGCAGCTTGTCGGGCCGGCTGAAGCGGTCCCAGCGCGCGCGTGCGCACCTTTCCGTAGGTCCATTGCGGCACGACGTAGTGGTTCCACAGCAGCACGCGATCGAGCGCCCGGGTGGCGGCGACCAGCTCGTCGCGGCTCTTGGCGAAGATCACGCGGTCGATCAGCGCATCCACGGCGGGATTCTTGATGCCGACCAGATTGCGCGATCCCGATATGTCGGCGGCCGGCGAGCCCCAATAGTCGCGCTGCTCGTTGCCGGGCGACAGCGACTTCGGCCAGGATGCGGTGATGATGTCGAAATCCCACTGCCGCAGCCGGTTTTCGTATTGCGCTTCGTCGACCGTGCGCACCGTGACGCTGACGCCCATGCGCTCGAGCGACGGCTTGTAGAACAGAGAGAGGCGCTCGGAGTTCGGATCGGAGCCCAGGAACTCGACCACGAGCGGTTCGCCGGTCTTGGCATTGACGAGCTTCTGGTTGCGCACCTCGTAGCCGGCCTCGCGCAACAGGCGCAGTCCCTCGCGCAGATTGGTGCGCGTCGCCTCGGGCGTGCCGCCGACCGGATTGCTGTAGGGCGTGGTGAAGACCTCCGGCGGCACCTTGTCGCGCACCGCCTCCAGGATCGCGAGCTCCTGGCCTGACGGCACGCCCGAACAGGCGAGCTCGGTGCCGTCGAAATAGCTCGCGATCCGCGTGTATTGGCCGAAGAAGATCTGCTTGTTCATCTCCTCGAAGTCGAACGCGAAATTGAACGCACGGCGCAGGCGCGGGTCCTTGAACTTGTCGCGCCGCGTATTGAACGCGAAGGCCTGCATGATGCCGCGGCTGCGGATCGGGAATTCCTCCTTGCAGCACGCGGCTTGTCCTTGACGGCCGGGAAGTCGTAGGCGGTCGCCCAGTTCTTGGCGCTGTTCTCGGTGCGCCAGTCGAGCTGATCGGCCTTGAAGGCTTCGAGCGCGACGGTGGAGTCGCGGAAATACTCGAAGCGCATGCTCGTCGAAATTGTCGCGTCCGATATTCACCGGCAGGTCCTTGCCCCAGTAATCCTTGACGCGCTCATAGACGACCCTGCGGCCCGCCTCGAACTCCTTGATCCGGTAGGCGCCGCAGCCGAGCGGCGGCTCGAGCGTGGTGGCGGTCGAGTCGCGCTTGTTGCCGTTGCGTGTCGTTGCCGTCCCACCAGTGCTTGGGCAGCACATTGAGCTGGCCGACGATCTGCGGCAGCTCGCGATTGCCGGGACCGTCGAACGTGAAGGTGATCTCGCGTTCGCCGGTCTTCTCCGCCTTGACGACATGCTGGTAATACGCGGCCGAAAACGGGCTGTTGCTCTTGAACGCATCGAACGAGAAGATCACGTCCTCCGGCGTCACCGGCTTGCCGTCGTGCCATTTCGCGTTGTCGCGCAGCCGATAGGTCACCGAGGAAAAATCGTCGGGATGGGCGGCGGCGTCCGCGAGCAGCCCGTACTCGGTCGACACCTCGTCGAGCGCCGGAACCATCAGGGTGTCGTAGACCAGCTCGATGCCGGCCGCGATCTGGCCCTTGAGACCGGCGACCACCAGATTGAAACTGTCGAAGGTGCCGAACGCGACCAGGCGGACCGTGCCGCCCTTGGGTGCGTTCGCGTTGACGTAGTCGAATTGCTTGAAATCCGGCTGTGTATTTGAGATCGCCGAACAGCGACAGCCCGTGCCGCCAGACGCGCGGCGCGGCGGACTGCGCCGCCGCCGATGAGATGGCGCCAGGCGCGCCGAGCGCCGTCAGGGCGGGGGCCGCAAGGGCCAGGGCGCTGCGGCCGAGAAGGTCGCGTCGGGTGAGGGACAAAGGAGATTCTCCGCGATCGAACGAGGCGCACCGTTCTAACGGATTATGTCGCTTTTGGGAGGGGTAGCCACCCCCGGCGATGTCAGGCCTTCAACTTCCCGTGGGCCGGCGGTGCGGGAAACGAGATAGGCCGGGCATGGGCCCGGCCTATCGGTCGTTCGTGGGTCCGGATCAGGTCCGGGACCGGCGTTCGCCGGAACCGCTCCGCCCGCTATTTCGCCGCCGCCTTGGGTAGATCGACCGGCTTGTCGGCAAGCGTGCGCAGGTAGTTGATGACGTCGGCGCGCTGGCTGTCGCGCGGCAGGCCCGCGAAGGTCATGGCCGTGCCCGGCACGTAGCCCTTCGGGCTGGCCAGGAACTTGTTGAGCTCGTCGAAGGTCCAATTGCCGCCCTTGCCCTTCATGGCGGCCGAGTAGTTGAAGCCGGCCTCCGACGCTTTCGGCCGGCCCACCACGCCCCAGAGATTGGGTCCCTGCTTGTTCGGGCCGCCCTTTTCGAAGCTGTGGCAGGCGAGGCAGACCTTGGCGGCCGATTCGCCGCGCTCGGGGGTCGAGCTCGCCAGCAAGGCCTCGATCGGTTGGGGCGCCGCCGGCGCGCCCGCATGCTCGCCGGCCGCTGGGTGCTCCGGCGCCGCGATCTCGTAGCCGGGCTTGGCAGGGTGCTGGGGGGTGAAGATGGCGCCGGCCGCGATATTGAGCGACAGCACGCCGAGGCAGGTGAACATCACCGCCATCAGGGCTTTATTCACTTGATCGGAATCCATCGCCGAGCAGCTCCGCAGGTCGTCATCGGGTAGACGGGAAGGGGACCGTCGGGCCCCTCGAAGGCGGCGCACAGATAGCCGGTTTGCCTCGTCCCTGGCAACCCGTATAAGCGGTCTTCCGCCTAGGGGTGGCGGGCGGATCGGCCCCGATGGGTGATTTCGGCCTGTCGGATCGTGTCGATCCGCAAGCGCGGGAATGGGCGCGGGGCACGCAGGCATTTCGACCTATGGCCGGGGAACACGTCATCATCCTCATTCCGGCGCGGCTTGCCGCGACCCGTCTGCCCGGCAAGCCGCTCGCCGATATCGGCGGCAAGCCGATGATCGCCCATGTGCTGGCGCGCGCCCGGGCGGCGGGAATCGGCGAGGTGGTGGTGGCGACCGATTCGGAGGCGGTCTGCGTGGCCGCCGAGAAGGCCGGCGCGCGGGCCGTGATGACGGGAGCCGACCATGTGTCGGGCTCCGACCGGATCTTCGAGGCGCTCCAGCACATCGACCCCGAGGGGCGCGCCGCCATCGTGGTGAACGTCCAGGGCGATCTGCCGACGCTCGATCCGGCCGATATCCGGGCCGCGCTCGCGCCGCTGGCCGACCCTGCGGTCGATATCGCGACCATCGCGGCCGAGATCCGCGATCCGTCCGAGCGGACCAACCCCAACGTCGTCAAGGTCGTCGGCTCGCCCTTGGGGCCCCGCCGCCTGCGCGCGCTCTACTTCACGCGGGCGACCGCCCCCTATGGCGAGGGCCCGCTCTACCACCACATCGGGCTCTATGCCTACCGGCGCGGCGCGCTCGAACGCTTCGTCAAGCTGGCGCCTTCGGCGCTGGAGAGGCGTGAGAAGCTGGAGCAATTGCGTGCGCTCGAAGCCGGCATGCGGATCGACGTCGCGATCGTCGATTCGGTGCCGCTCGGCGTCGACACGCCCGAGGAGCTCGAAAAGGCGCGCGCCCTGTTGTCGCGCTGAGCCTTCACGTCGCCCGCAGCACGTCTCCCTGCGTCGTCCTCAGCCGCTCGAACCTGACCCCGAATGCGGCGTCGAGGCGCGGATCGTCGAACAGCGCCGGTGCCGGCCCGTCGGCGACGATCAAGCCGCGGTCCATCACCACGATGCGGTCAAAAAAGCGGAACGCCAGATCGAGGTCGTGCATCACCACGACCGACAGCCGGTCCTTGCCGCGCCGGGCCAGAGCCTGAACGACGTCGAGGCGATGCCTTATATCGAGGCTCGCGCCGGGCTCGTCGGCGAGCAGCACGGGCGGATCGATCGCCAGCACCATGGCGAGGAGCACGCGCGCGCGCTCGCCGCCCGACAGGGTCGACCAGCGCCGGAGACGCAGGATCGCGAGATCGAAGGTCGCGAGCGCGGTTTCGATGGCCCCCATGGGGGGCTGTCCGGCCCGTCCGGCGCCGAGCCGAACCAGGTCCGTGACCGTCAGATTCCAATGCGGCTCGAAATGCTGGGGCAGATAGCCGATCCGCTGCGCCCGCTCGGCACTCGCCAGCAGCGCCAAGGCTTGGTCGCCGATTCGCACGGCGCCGGCGCTCGGCGTCTCGATGCCGGCCAGGACCTTGAGCAGCGTCGATTTGCCGGCGCCGTTCGGGCCGATGACCGCTACCGAGCCGTTGGGCCCGAGCGACAACGTGATGCCGGCGAGCAGGCTCGCCCCGCCGCGTCTCACCACCAGGTCGTTGGCTGCGAGCCTCGTCATGTCCGCAGCCTGCGGGCGAGGAGCAGGATGAAGAACGGGCCCCCCGCGATCGCAGTGATGAGGCCGAGCGGGATTTCGGCGGGCGGCAGCGCCGCACGCGCGATCGCGTCCGCGCAGGTGACGATCGCCGCCCCGGTGAGTGCGGATGCAGGCAGCAGCGGACGGTGCAAGGGGCCGACCAGCCAGCGCGCGATGTGCGGCGCCGCCAGACCCACAAAGGCGACCAGCCCGCCGAATGCCACCGCCGCCGCCACCACCACCGAGCCGGCAAGCACCGCGCGCGCGACGAACTTGTTCACGTCGATCCCAAATCCGGTCGCCATCGTTTCACCGAGCCCGAGCAAGTCGAGCCCGCGCGCCAACAGCAGCGTAAGACCGAGGCAGCCGGCCGAGAGCACCGCGAGCAGGCCGAGCATGCGCCAGGTCGGCGTCTGAATTCCGCCGAGAGTCCAGCTCAGCACGACTTGCAGGCTGACGCTATCGTCGGACAGCGCCAGCATGACGAACGAGCGCAACGCGCCGAGCACGGCCGCGACGGCGACACCCGCGAGCAGCAGGCCGGCGGCGTCGACCGTGCCGGCGATCCGCGAGGTCGCGACGACCAGCGCGGTCGCCCCCCAGGCGCCGCCGAATGCGAGGAGCGGCAGCAGGAGCGCTTGCGACACCCCGAGCGGCACCAGCAATGCCACGCTGGCGCCGAGCGCCGCTCCGCCGGCTGATCCGAGCAGGTAGGGCTCGGCCAGCGGATTGCGGAACACGCCTTGGAATACGGCCCCGCCGAGACCGAGCAGGGCGCCGACCAGCGCCGCCGCGAGCACGCGCGGCAGCCGCCATTCCACCAGCAGGCGGCTGCGCAGCGCGCCATCGCCGGCGAGCGCGCGAACCAGATCGGCGGGACTCGCCCACTCATGGCCGGCACAGGCCGCGATCGCCACCGCGCCGGCGAGGACGAACAGCAGCATGAGCCAGGTTCTCATCCGCGTGTTCTCATGGCGCATCCGGGTGGAGCAGCGCGGCGAGGTGCTCGACGCCGTCGATGGTGCGCGGCCCCGGGATCAGGAGCTCGGCTCGGCTTACCGCATGGGCGCGCCTGGTTCGCACCGCGCGCATCTCGCTCCAGCCCGGCTGGCGGATCAGCTCGTCCAGCTGCGCGGCGCTGCCCGCATACAGCAGCACGTCCGGGTCGGCGTCGAGGATCGCCTCGGGCGAGACCTGGGCCAGAAGCTGCGTCGGGATTCGCGCGCCGCCGGCGTGATCCGCGAAGGCGAGCTCTCCGCCCGCCAACGCGATGGCGTCGCCCGTATAGGTCGCCGGACGGGCGACAAGCAGAAGCCCGTTGCCGACGCGCCCGGTGATCATGATGGCGCGCGGGCGCGGACGATCCGTGATCCGCTGCGCGACGCGCGCGAGCCGCGCCTCGAATCCGGCCGCCAGCGCCTCGCCGCGCTGCGGCACGCCCGCGATCCGCGCGAGCAATCGAATATTGGCGATGATTTCCGGCACGCTCCGTTGCAGCAGAACGAGGATCGGAATGTTCAAACGCTCCATCGGCTCGATGAGCTGATGCGCCGCCTGCCGGGCGGGCGTGATGACGACGAGATCGGGCGCGCGCGCCACCACGGCGTCGACCGAAAAGCCGAGCCGGCCGCCGACCAGCGCCTTGTCCGCCACCTCGACGGGATAGCGCGTATAGGCCTCGATTCCGACGATGCGGTCGGCGAGGCCGAGGGCAGCGACCAATTCCGTATTCGACGCGAAGATCGTCACGATCCGTTGCGGCGGCGCCGGGAATGCGACGAGGCGCTCGAACGCGTCGCGCACCACGACGGGCTCGGTCATTGCCGGCGCGGCGCAGCCCAGCCAGAGCAGAAAGGCGGTGAGTCCGGCGCGCCTACGCATCAGAACCGCGCCTGGATGCCGGCGAGGATTTCGCGGCCCGGCATCGAGTTGCCGCATCCGCCGTTCTGCGCCGCCAGGTTGGCGATGCAAGGCGTCTGGTCGAGCGCGATGAAGATCGGATGCGCGTTGATGTCGAGGATGTTGTTGATCGCGGCGAACAGTTTCACGCCCTCGGCGATCATGATCTCGCCCCGCGCGTTGAAGACCCAGAACGGGCTTTCGCGATGAATGAAGGTGCTGTTGGGCTCGGCCAGCGGGATGAGCAGAATCTCTTCGGTGTCGTACCACATGGGGCCGCGCAGGATGCCGGTGAGCTGGACCGACCAGTCG
The DNA here is from genome assembly GCA_963791155.1 of uncultured Pseudomonadota bacterium. Taxonomy (GTDB): domain Bacteria; phylum Pseudomonadota; class Alphaproteobacteria; order Rhizobiales; family Xanthobacteraceae; genus JAVDCA01. Next base: position 198,291 of record CAWBRI010000002.1, on the reverse strand, counting down.
TGCCATGGGCCGCCGCTTTGCCCGAAACGCGTGCCGACCGCAGCCTGGTATTGGTAGACCCGCTGCGGCTTGTCGGTGTTGGCGTTCGGCGCCCTGCCTTTGTCCACCATCTGGAAATTATAGGAGCCGTTGCCGAACGCGCTCCAGCGCCAGTTGCCGGCGGAAATCGCGAAGGTCTTGAGAAGGTCGCCGTCCAGCTGCAGCTCGACGCCCTGCACCACGATGTCGCCTGGATTGTTGATGGTGTCGGAGACGTTCGGCGTGGCGGGGCGCACCCGCGGGTTGATGCGGTCGCTGATGACATTCTGGAACACTGCCACATCGGCGCGCCAACCGCCCCATGAGGCGGTCGCCCCGACCTCGAGCTGCTGGCTGGTCTCGGGTTTGAGGCCCGGATTGCCGAGGATGAAATTGCCGATCGGCGTGATGATGAAGCTGGCGGCGAGGTCGGTCGCGGTCGGGGCTCGGAAGCCGGACGACGCGCCGGCCCGCAGGCTCAGCCAGTCGAACGTGCGCAGGGTCGCGCCGGCCGAATAGGTCGTCACCCGGTAGTCGCGGCTGCCATTGAGTTGATTGACGAGGCCCGGGGTCGGGTCGAAGCTGGTGGTGCCGAAGGTCTCGCGCATGCCGCCACGGACGGTGAGCCGGTCGTCGAGCAAGTTCTGCGCGTCCTCGAAATAAAGTCCGTTGACGGTCTCGGATTGGTTGTTGTCCTGCGGCGAGGTCGGCACCGGCAGGCGCACCCGATCGGATCGCAGCTTGCTGTGCTCGAAATCCCATCCGAGCAGCAGCTCGTTGCCGGACCACAACCTGGCGCGCGGCTGAAAGCGGGTTCCGAGGATGTCCTGTTCACGCTTGTTGTGGTCCACGGTCGTGCCGGCGGACGGCACCGAATAGCGGAAATCGTCGATATCCGTGACCCCATAGGTCTGGAAGAACCAGTTGAAGCGCTCGTCGAAGGTCCTGCCGGTGTAATTGATGTCGAACGACCGGTTGCTGCGGTCCTCCTGGTTGAAAATGTTGGCCGCCGAGCCGCGAAAGCCGGCGTCGTAGATGCCGTCCGATCGCACGTTGAAATCGAGGCGGTTGGTATCGTTGAGTTGGACGCCGGCCGCGCCGGTCGCGCCGTGCCGGTTCCAGGCGGTGTTGCGTTCGGTCGCGCCGCCGCCGACTTTATAGTCGCTGCGGCTGCCGCCGGAGACGCCGCCGTACCAGTCGAACGCGTCGCGCGTGCCGCCGTATTGCGCCCTGCCGTCGAACAGGCTCCACGAGCCGCCGGTCGCCTGGGCGAGCACTCCCGGCGCGGTACGGCCGGTCTTCATGATGATGTTGATGACCCCGCCCATGTTCTGGCTGCCATAGATCACCGAGGAGGGCCCGCGCACGATCTCGATGCGCTCGACGTCGGCCGGGGAGAGCTTGGAGATATTGGCGGTGCCGGCGCGGTGCCCGTTGATCAGCACCAGGATCTGGCTCTTGAAGTCGCGCCCCTGGCCCTCGGTGGCGGCGCCGCGAATGTTGATCGAGGTCTGGCCCGCCGTCCATTCGCTCAGGAAGCCGACCGCATTCTCGGCGAACAGGTCGGTGAGGGATTTTGCGGTCGAGCGCTCGATCTTCTCCCGGTCGATGACCTGGATGGTGCCGGCGATGTGGCTGAGCGGCTCCGCATAGCCGGTCGGCGTCGTCACCGTGATCTCGCCCAGCTGGACCTGGGCGGACGCGGCCGAAAGCCAGGTCGCGGTCGCCGACAGCGCCGCCAGCACGCCGACGCAGCCAGAACGCAGGGCGCTCATGGACATCTCCACACCAGCACCGAGGATTTTCGGGAAATTTCCAGCCGCGCCCCGGCCGGATCGGCTTTCGCCTGCCGGGCGAGATGCGCCAGCAGGTCGCCCCGGCGGGGGTCGGCGGCGGGCCATTCCAGGCGGTCGGCCAGATAGGTCGCCATGACGGTGAGGTCGGGGATGACGATGACGAATGTCCAGTCGGTCGTCGCGATCGCGTGCGGCCGTGCGGACGGCGGCAAGCGCCCCAGCACGATGTCGACGCCCGGCGTCTGATCCTCGCCGTGCCAGTGCGCCGGCAGGCAACCTGCGAGGATCAAGCCGCGCGGTCCCGCTTGCGCCGGAACCACCCAGACGATCGTGCGGCGCGCCCAGCCACGGCAGCGTGCGAGGAAATCATCCGTATCCTGGATGAGCGCCGGCATATTGGCCGCCAGCACGGTGTCGTGCGTCGCGACGTCGGCATCCTTCCAGCCGCGGGGCACGATCTGCGGCGGGTCATTCGGGCGTGCGAGCCGCACGCCCATGCGGGCGGACGGCTCGATGGCGGTCCAGCGCCGTCCGGGCTCGCGCAACGCCGCTCCGAGCTGGCCGCCGCCCGCGCCGACGTCGAGAAGATCGCCGACGACCGGCACCTGGCGCCGCACCAGCGGCGCAACCCGTGCCACATAGTCGGAGCTGTCGATTCCGGCGGCATACAGCGCGATCGGATCGATCGGCGCGGGCATGCCGCCGCGATCCGGATACGGTGGTGCGGCGACATCCGGCCCAATCCGGCTGCTGCGGCGGTCATGCGGGGAACACAAGAAAAACCTCGCGGCGAACGTGATCCGTCACCGCGAACAGGACCCACCTGCATATCGCCGCCGTTCAGGCGGACAAATACCGGTCGGTCTTCTCCATCAGGACACCCCGCCTGACGCGCGCGCGCGTGACCACGATTCGGTGGCAGGTCTCCTGGCTCACGGGTCGCCACCTCCGACCGCCTTCCCAGGAACACCGTTCCCAGTGGCAATGATGGTCGTCGGCTCGCCGCTTACAGTTGCGGGGGCAGCCACGGCATTGCGCGCATGACGCGCGCGCACCGCGTTCCCTTTTGATCCCACGTCGGGAACCACCGGTGAACATCCTGGCGGTGATGCGGACCAGGAGTCAAGTGCATGGGATTTGCGGCGCGGGCGCCGCGCAACCATCCGGCGGCGGATGCTCACATGCGCGTTCGGGCTGCCAAACACGTAGGAGCGGGAGCCCGCTCGACATAGGGGCCAAGCCCCTCACGGACGGGCGAACCACACATGACGAACCTGACGGGTTGGTATAACAAGTCCCCATGAGCAAGAAACCGAGCAAGCGAAAAACCATCGTGTTCCAGGGCGAGCCCGGGGCGAATTCCCACATCGCCTGCAACGCGGCCTATCCGGGCTACCAGCCGGTGCCGTGCCCGACTTTCGAGGACGCCTTCACGGCGGTCGCGAACGGCGACGCCGACCTCGGCATGATCCCGATCGAGAATTCGGTCGCCGGCCGGGTGTCGGACATCCACCACCTGATGCCGACCGCGGGCCTCCATATCATCGCGGAGTCCTTCCTGCCGATCCGCAATCAATTGATGGCGCCCAAGGGCGCGACCCTCAAGGGACTCAAGACGGTCGAGAGCCACATCATGGCGCTCGGGCAGTGCCGCAATTACATCCGCAAGCTCGGCATCAAGGCGATGGTCGCGGCCGACACGGCGGGCGCCGCCATGGAGGTCGCCCGGCACGGCGACAAGACGCGCGCCGCCATCGCGTCGACGCTCGCGGCCGAGATCTACGGACTGCAGATCCTCGCCGAGAACATCGAGGACGCGTCGCATGCGACCACGCGCTTCATCGTGCTCTCGCGCGAGGACAAGCGCGCCAGGCGCGGCGACGGGCTCGTGCTCACCACCTTCGTGTTCGAGGTGCGCAATATTCCGGCCGCGCTCTACAAGGCGCTCGGGGGATTTGCCACCAACCGGGTCAACATGACCAAGCTCGAGAGCTACATGATCGAGGGCAATTTCTTCGCGACCCAGTTCTACGCCGACGTGGAGGGCCACCCCGACGACCCCAATCTCAAGCTCGCGCTCGAGGAGCTGCGGTTCTTCTCCAAGGAGCTCACCATCCTCGGCGTTTACCCGGCGCATCCATTCCGGGCGAGTCTCGGGAAGGGGAAGTGAACGAGTGCGGTGTCATTGCGAGGCGTGCGCAGCACGCCGAAGCAATCTCGCGCAAGTACAACGGGATTGCTTCGCGGAGCCTGTCCTCGGGCTTGCCGAAGGCAAGACCCGTGGGCTCGCAATGACGTCCGCGATCACTTCACGTTCTTCACCACCCACTCGTCGATCAACCGCGCGATGTCGAGATTGTTCTTCTCGATCATCACCATGTGGCCGTTGCCGCGGATGCCCTTGTCCTGCAGCCGGATCGTACTCGGCCTTCACGCCGGCCTGGTTGAGATACTTCGCGGTGCAGTGGTCGTAGACTTGGTGATAGGAGGCCTCGGCCGCCATCACCATCACGGGGATGCTCTTGAGGTTGACGAGCTGGCGCGCCGGCGCCTTCTGCATCCAGCACCTGAACAGGTCGGGGCCGTCGGCCTCCGCCTCGCTGCTCGACCGCAAGCTCGCTCGGGTCCTTCACCGGCGGATCGTAGGTGATCGGGATATCGGTCGGGCCCCAGGCGCGCGCCTTGCCGGTGCCGATGATGGTCGCCTCGAACGGCGGCCCGGACGGCTCGATCGCGATCACCGCCTTGACCAGCGCGGCCGCGCGTCGGCGATCAGCCAGCCGTAGGTGCCCGACTGCGAATGGGTGAGCACGATCGCGGGCCCGATCTTGTCGAGCAGGGCGGCGCCGGCATCCTTGTTGCGCTGCTGCGTCTCCTCGACGGCGAGCACGGTCTCGACCTGGGTGGCGTAGAACGCATCGAAGAACGGATCGCCCTTGCGGCCCTTGTTGGCGCCGTCGCCCGGCCATTGGGTGTGCTTCTTCGCCTGCGGCCAGGTCCCCGCGGTCTCGATCGCGGTGAACTGGAACTCCTCGTTGGCGGCGGTGAACATGCGGGTCTTGCCGTCGCCCGGATGCTAGGCCGAGCGGCCGCGCATCGGCTGGTCGATCATGTAGACCACGTAGCCCTGCTCGACGAAATATTCCGCCCAGCCCTTGCGGCCGTCCGGCGTTCCCATCCAGTTGGTGGCGGTCTGCGCGGCGCCGTGGATCAGCACCAGCGGATAAGGCCGGCGCACGTCCTTCGGCGCCAGCACCTCGACATAGATCTGGCCCTGCATGATCTCCTTGCCGGGCTCGCCGACATATTTGCCGCCGACATAGAAATAGCCGCGCTGTGCCACCGCCGATTGATCGACCGCCGGCACCGGCAGCTTGGGCGGCTCGGCGCTTGCGGGCGCAACAAAGGCAAGCGTTGCCAACAGCGCGGCGCTCAAAGTGCGCGCAATCACGTGATACATGTGTCCTCCCCTCGCCGCCGATGCGCGGCCTTGTTTTGTATGTCGTTGCCGTGAGCGTCGCGCCGGGGCGGCGCCCTTGTCAATCAGAATGGTTGTCGAAGCGCGTTGCCCACTCGGAGTGGGCAGTGCGCGGCGCCCACCGCTGGTGGGTGCGCACCGACAATAGCGAAGGCGCGCCGAGCGCTACGGATCGAGTCCGAACTGCGCGACCAGATAGGCCGCGATCGCCCGCGCCTCGTCGGGCGCCGAGGCGCCGTTGCGCTCGAACATGTTGGCGACGATACCGTCCCAGTCGTGCTTCTGGCGCGGCGCCGCCGTGACCCGCTCGAGATCATGGCACAGCGTGCAGCGCGTCTCGACCAGCTCCTTGCCGGGGCCGGCCGGCAGCGTGATCGGCTTCTGCGGCGCCATGCGCTGGCCGGGTCCGAAATTCTGGTTGAGATAGGCGAGCACGGTCTCGGCCTCGCGCGGGGTGAGCTGCGCGCCGCGCATCACCATGTGGTAGACGTGCCGCTTCCAGCCGATCGGGCCGTCGCGCATGGCGAGGATCACGCTCAGCGTGTGGCATTGCGAGCAGGCGGTGGCGATGAGATCGCGGCCATCGCCCGGCGGCAGCGCGGTAGCGGGCTGGGCGAGCACGGGCGCCGCCGCGAGGCAGAGCGTCGCGATAATGCCCGACCGAAGGAGGCGCTGCATCGTCATACCTTGCGCGTGCGCAGGTCGGCAACCGAGTAGGGCGGATGCCAGGTCGACGCCGCGCCGACGCCGTCGCGCCAGGTGTGGACGTCGAGCAGATAGGGCCGCCCCTCCGCGACTGCGCGCTTGGCGCGTCCGATCGCGTCCTTGAGCTTGTCGGGCTCCTTGACGACCTCGCCTTCGACGCCAAAGGCGTCTGCCGCCTTGGCGTAGTCGACGTCGGGGTTGCCGAGATAGCAGGTCATGTCGCGCCCGGTCTTGAACTGGCGCCCGCCGAAGTGCCAGATCCGGTTGCGCTCGTTGTTGTAGCTGTGATTGTTGAGCACGACGGTCATCACCGGCGCCTTGTAGCGCGCCATCGACCACAGCGGCTGCGGTCCGCTGAAGCAGAAGCTGCCGTCGCCGACGACCGACACCACCGGCTGGTCGGGCCGCGCCAGCTTGACGCCGAAGGCCGCCGCCATGCCCCAGCCGAGGATGTTCGGGCTGGTCGCGAAATACTGCTTGTCGTCGCCGCCGAACGACATCAGCGGGTCCATGGTCTTGCCGGAGTCGACGTCGCAGACGTAGCAGGTGTCCTTCTCGAGCGCGGCCTCGAGCTCGAGCCCGATGCGCTCGAGGCTCACCGGCGTGCGGCCGGCGTTCTCATGCGCGATCTTCAGGCGGAACTCGCGCATTTCGTCCGTATAGGCGCGCGTGCGGGCGATGCGCTCGTCGGCGATCTGCTTGAGCTTCGCGGCCGGCGCCATGCTGCGGATCGCCGCCACCAGGTCGGCGGTGGCGAGCTTGAGATCAGCGACCATGCCGAGATCGACCGGCGCCGAGCGGGCGAGGGCTGCCGGGTCGCGGCGGATCGAGATCAGCGTCGTGCCCGGCGAGGCGTGCTCGCCAAACCGATTGCCGAGGTTGAACAGCAGGTCGGGCTTGCCCGGATAGCGCATGGTGCGCAGATGCGCGCCGACGAAGAGCGGATGGCGGGTCGGGAACGGCTTCGACCAGTAGGTGAGACCGCCGAACTGCGCCGCGACCGGCAGGCCGAGAAGCTCGGCGAGCTCGACCGCCTCCTTCTCGCCGCGACACCAGGTGATGTCGTCGCCGACGCTCATCAGCGGATTCTTCGCCTCGATGAGCAGCCGCGCCGCCTTCTCGACGTCGTCCTTGTCGGGTCGGATGCGCATCGGCACGTCGAACTTCGCCTGGTCCCAGATCTGGGCCTTGGCCTCCTCGCGCAGCGTGTTGTTGGGCAGCGCGAGAAACACCGGACCGCCGGGCGGCGTCGACGCGAACTTCATGCCACGCCGCAGCGTCTCCGGTATCGATGCCGTTGATTTCGCCGCCCAGTACCATTTGGTGATCGGCTGCGTCATCAGCTCGCTGTATTCGGGCTCCTGCGGCAGGTCGCGGCCGAGCGCGTCCTGCTCGACCGACGCGACCGCGACCAGCAGCGGCACCTGGTCCTTCCAGCTGTTCACCATCTGGGTCATCGCGTTGGGCAGGCCGACATTCGCCACGATCACGACGCCGGTCTTGCCCGAGGCGCGCGCATAGCCGTCCGCCATCGCCACCACGGCGCCCTCGTGGATGCCCTTGATGAGCTTGATGTCCGGTTCGTCGACCAGCGCGTCGAAGATAGGATAGTCGCCGGTCGACGGGTTGAAGAAGATGTATTTGACGCCCGCGGCCTTGAGCTGGGCGACGAACAGCGCGCCGCCGGTCCCCTGCATCTCGCGCATCGCGGCGGCGGGCGCCTGCGCGACGGGCGCGAGCGATTGCGCCACCGCTTTGCTCGCGACCGCGCTCATGCCGAGCGCGCTCAGGCCTGACATCAGCTGCCGGCGCGACAGGCCGTTGTCGAGATACTGCTTGATCAGGTCCTTCATGGTGCCCTCCCTGCTGCCCTGCCGGTGTTATTGCGAGCCCTCGGGTCTTGCCTTCGGCAAGCCCAAGGACAGGCTCCGCGAAGCAATCCCACTTCGCTTGCGCATGAGCCGCGGCAGAGATTGCTTCCGCCTTCGCCCTTCGGGCTTCGGCGGACAGGTCGTCGCCTGCGGCTCCTCGCAATGACGCTGTACCTGGACGGGGCCAGTATAGCGCGTCGTCACCCCCCGTCGATTGTCTCGCGCAGGATTTCCAGCTCCAGCCACTTGTCCTCCGCGGCCGCAAGCTCGGCCTGCGCGGCGACCAGGGCCGCCGAGGTCGCGTCGAACGCCTTGCGGTCGCGCGTATAGAGCGCCGGGTCGGCGAGCTTTTCCTGCGCGGCGCGAATCTTGGCCTGCAGCGCCGCGATCTCGCCTGGCAGGGTTTCGAGCGCGTACTTGTCGTTGAAGCTCAGCCGGCGCTTGCCGGCTTTCGGCTCGCGCCCCGGTCGCGCTTCGCCGTCTCGCGGCCGCGCGGGCTTGCCCAATGCCTCGCGCGCGATGTCCTCGCCGCGCTGCGCCAGCATGTCGGTGTAGCCGCCCGCATACTCGGCCCAGCGTCCGCCGCCCTCCGGCACGACCACCGCGTTCACGACGCGGTCGAGGAAGTCGCGGTCATGGCTGATGAGCAGGACGGTGCCGGCGTAGTCGCCGAGCATCTCCTCCAGCACGTCGAGCGTTTCGAGGTCGAGGTCGTTGGTCGGCTCGTCGAGCACCAGCAGATTGGACGGCTTCGCCAGCGCGCGCGCCAGCATCAGGCGGCCGCGCTCGCCGCCGGACAGCACCGAGACCGGCGTGCGCGCCTGCTCCGGCGCGAACAGAAAGTCCTTCATGTAGCCGATCACGTGCTTGCGCTGATCCGCCGACCGTCACGGTGTCGCCGCGCCCGCCGGTGAGCGTCTCGACCACGGTCGCGGTCGGATCGAGGCTCTCGCGCCCCTGGTCGAGCGTGGTCGTGACCAGGTTGGCGCCGAGACGCACCGTGCCGGCGTCGGGCGCGAGCGCGCCGGTCAGGAGATGGATCAGCGTCGTCTTGCCGGTGCCGTTCGGACCGACGATGCCGATGCGGTCGCCGCGCCGGATGCGGGTCGTGAAGTCGGCGACGATCGGTCGTTCGCCGTAGGACTTTGGAAATGCGGTCGGCCTCGATCACCAGCATGCCGGATTTGTCGGCCTCCGCGGCGGCGAGCGTCGCCTTGCCGGCGCTGCCGCGATAGTCGCGGCGCGCCTGGCGCAGCGCCTGCAGGGCGCCGAGCCGGCGCACATTGCGCTTGCGCCGCGCCGTCACGCCGTAGCGCAGCCAGTGCTCCTCGGCGACGATCTTGCGGTCGAGCTTGTGCTGCTCGATCTCCTCCTCGGCCAGCACCTCGTCGCGCCAGGCCTCGAAGGCCGCAGAAGCCGCGCTCGATCCGGCGGGTCTGCCCGCGGTCGAGCCACACGGTCGCGCGCGTCAGATTGGCCAGGAAACGCCGGTCGTGGCTGATCACGACGAGCGCCGCGCGCCCGGCGGCGAGCGTGCGCTCCAGCCACTCGATGGTGGGCAGATCGAGATGGTTGGTGGGCTCGTCGAGCAGCAGGATGTCGGGCTGAGGCGCGAGCACGCGGCGATCGCGGCGCGCCGCGCCTCGCCGCCCGACAGACGGCCCGGGTCCTCGGCGCCGGTGAGCCCGAGCTCATCCAGGAGAGAGCTCGCCTGGTGGCGATCGTCGCCCGGCCCGAGCCCGCCTCACGTAGTCGAGCACCGTGGCGGCGCCGGAAAATTCCGGCTCCTGCGGCAGATAGCGCACGGTCGCGCCCGGCTGCACGAAGCGCGTGCCGCGATCGGGCTCGATCAGCCCGGCCGCGATCTTGAGCAGAGTCGATTTGCCCGAGCCGTTGCGCCCGACCAGGCACACGCGCTCGCCGGCCGAGACCGCTGAGCTCGACGCCCGCGAGCAGCGGCGTGCCGCCGAAGGTCAGCGCGATGTCCTTGAGCTGGACCAGGGGCGCCGCCATGCTCAGCCCCGCGTCGCGCGCTGGCGGCGGCGGATCGCCTGATCGAGCGCGGCGAGGAACGCCGAGCGGTCGCGCGGCGAGAACGGCTGCGGTCCGCCCGTGATCGCGCCGGCCGAGCGCAGATCGTGCATGAGATTGCGCACCGCGAGCGTCATGCCGATCGAATCCTCGCTGAACGGCTTGCCGGTCGGAGCGATCACCTGGGCGCCTGCCTTCACGCACCGGCTCGCCAGCGGTATGTCGGCCGTGATCACGATGTCGTTCGCGCCGGCGCGCGCGGCGATCCAGTCGTCGGCCGCGTCCGGCGCCGAGCCGGCCGCGATGCGCTCGATCAGTCGGGTCCTGCGGCACGCGGATGAACCCGTTGGCGACGACGCTCACCGGCAGCCCGTAGCGCGCGGCGACGCGATAGACCTCCTCCTTCACCGGGCAGGCGTCGGCGTCGACATAGATCCGGGTGGGGCTGGGTTCAGGTGTCGTCATTGCGGCTCCCGATAACGTGTTGTGGGCGGAGCCACAAGGATGAATGCGCAAGGTTCTTCCCGCTGGCGGCCGGCCCCGGCACTGGCCGATGGAGGCCTCGCAATCGGCGGCTCGCCGCGCGGTCAGCCTGTGAGGTCAGTCACGCGGTTGGACGCCCGGTGGTGGCGCATCCACGGAGCTCGGCGTTTGCCCGAAGCCGTGGTTTTCAAGCCAGGAGCTAAGGTAGGGATGCCCATCCTGACGACGGTGGTATTGATGAAACGGGCGGCCCGTCACGGCCGCAAGGGCGCGGAGCTCTTGATCGCGGACCACGTGTCCCTCGCGCAGGAGCTCGGCGAAACCGTCAATCGCGTTGCGCTTTCGTCGCATGAGGAAATGCGCGACGTCGTCGCACTCCAAGGCCGATTGCGGACGTACCTTATCGGGTTGCGTGAACGAAATTTTCGGGCGTCCGGACCTGCCGCGCAGCTGGCGCCACGTCCACAGGGCGGCGAACATCACGGCTTGCACGTTTCGAGTAATGACAGAGTACAATCGCGGCAATTTCTCGTCGGCGAGGGCGATCGGATCCACCCACAGCTTGACCTTGAGATAGGTCGTGAATTTCCGCAACGCCTTGTGATGCCCGCTGATGCCGAACGCCTCGTCCTCCGCATCGGGATCCGGTGGCGTCAACTGGTCGGCGGTCATCACGACATAGGAGATCGTGTCGGCATCGTCGCGCTGCTCGTCGCGCAGCGCAACCGCGATGCTATTTGCTGTCGCGGTGCGTCCGCCGAGCGGCCTGAGGCCCCATTTCTCGATGAGGTATTTGAGCAGGCTCGTATGATCGAATTGCGTCTGCTCGACCCGCCGGCCCACATGGGGGGAGACGAGGAGCGCCGGAACGCGCACGCCGAGCTGCTCGAATCCATATTCCTCGGCGTGGTGATCCGGCCGCACGGCCTTGGGCGGATACACATGATCGTAGAATCCGCCGTGCTCGTCGAAGAATACGACCAGCAGGCTCGAATGCCATAACGCCAGGTTGCTCCGCAGCGCATTGTAGACGTCGGCGATGAGCTTTTCGCCTTTCATGATGTCGTGCGGCGGATGGTCGTCGTTCTGCAGGACGCCCATGAAGTCCGGCTCGATGTAACAGAACTGCGGAAATTCCTCTTCCGGTCCGCGGGCATCATGGAAAAATTCTCGGATGTAGAAATAGCGCGCGACGCTGTGCGGCATGCGTGGCCGGCGCATCACCCAGCTTTGCGGGACGTCGTGGAAATACGACTTCCAATGAATGCCCTTCTCGTTGAGCCGGTCGAAGATCGTTTCCTGGCTCTGCTGAAAAAATCCGGGAATATCCAAATGATGCGTGCCGTCGCCGGGCATGCTCGTGCGCCCGCTCGCGGTGCCCGACAGCGCGAAGAAACGGTTCGGCCAGGTCGGCCCCGGCAGCGACGAAAACCAGTGGTCGCAGATCGTGAAGTCCTCGGCGAGCGAATGCATTCCCGGCAGGAATCCGCGGGGGTAATAATCCATGACGTACTGACGGGCCTCGTTCGTGCTGTCCGGATATTGCCTGGAAAAATTGAACACGAAACCGCCCATTCGCGCGGGGTGGTCGGGGTCGCCTTCGATCTGCATGTGAACGTGCTCGACCTCGTGGTGTGGGTCCCACTGGTGGGCCTTGTCGGACGGCATCTGCCGAATTGTCGTCGGTCTTTGCGTGAATGCGCGACCTGCGGTGTCCGAATTCGCATGCGGCGCCACTGGGTCGACGCCGCAGAGCTCCGGATATTTTTCCTTGAAGCAACCGAGCATCTGATCGAAGGAACGGTTCTCCAGAAAAAGCACGATGACGTGCTTGATCGGATCCTGCGCGGGTCCATTCATCGTTTCGCCTCATGATCGATCTTGGTCGGGCCAGCGGCGTCTTAATTCGCCGACAAAGCCGGATCGCAAATTGCAACAACTATCAGCGGTTGAGTCAAGCTGCCGCTCTAGCGTGCCGGCGCTTCCAGGATGGCGCGCACGCGGGCCACGACGTCGGGCGGCGTACCGGCGAGGTCGCCGACCAGTGCCTGCACGGCCTCGCCGGTCATCGGATCGATCTCGAGCTGCAGCTTGGCGGCGTCGGCAACGAAGGCGGGATCCCGCATGGTGGCGTCGAAGGCGCGCCGCAAGGCGGCGACACGGGCGGGCGGCACCTCCGGTGGCACAAAATAGGGCCGGCCATATTCGGTGCGCGCGAACAGCATGGTCAGGGCCTGCCGATCGGGATCGCTTTTCGCCAGCTCCAGCATGGTCGGGACATCGGCGAGGTCGGGGTGGCGCTTGAGGCCGTATTGGGCGATCACCTTGATGTTCCGGTCGGTGATCCACTGCGGGACTTGCGCCTTCACGGCGGCCCAGCCGATCCCGCCTTGGCCCTCCAGTTCGCCGCGCTCGATCGCCGTGTTGATCTGCGGGGTTCCCTCGTAACCGCGTACGATCCTGAACTTTGTCCCCAGAATGTCGTTCGTCAGCAGCGGAAAATCGACCATGGTGGTGCCGGGCGCGGTGGCCCCCACGATCAATTCCCGGGCCCGCAATTCTGCGAGACTCTGCACGGGTGCGGTGCGCCATACGAAGGCGACATAGGGCTCGCGATTGGTACTGCCGAGCCAGATCAGCTTGGTGGCGTCGAAATGCGCGCCGGCGGGCGCGAGCAGCGGCGCGGTCGGAATCCCATTGATCGGCGCGCCGATCACGCTGCCGTCGCGCGGCGCCGAGGCGTAGAGTTGATTTGTCATCACCATGCCGCCGGCGGCCGGCAGGTTTTGCACGATCACGGCGGGATTGCCCGGAATATGCGCGCCGATGTGGCGCGCCACGGCCCGCGCAAACAGATCATACCCGCCGCCCGCCGCGGTTCCGACCACGATTCGTACCTGCCGGCCCCGGTAGAACGCCGCGACGTCGTCCTCGGCGTGGGCCGCCACGACCCAGCATAGAAGCAGCGCCGATATGATCATGACGAGGCGGCGTGGCATGGTTCCGGTGCCTCCGGCGCCTAGGCGTGGTGACGTGCGGTCTGGATCTTCCCGGCCGACGCAAACAGGCGCCCCGGACCGCCGCGCAGGTCGCGATCACCGAGGCGCACGAGCGCGTCCCACAGCACGCCCTGATTGCTGGTGACGACCGGGCGGTCGAGGCGCCTTTCGAGCTCCGCGATGATCCCGAATGCGGCGATGTTCGCGCAGCTGACGAGGTAGGCGTCGGCCTCGCGGCGCGCGGCCTCGATGGTACGGTCGCGCCAGAACTCGGCCGGTGCCGCGCAATAGGCGTCGCTGCCGCCCAGCGCATGGCCGACGGCATGCAGCACCTCGCAGCCGGTCGCCTGCAGGAACGCGGCCTCCTCGGCGGTGGTCTCAGCGCTGTAGGGCGTGACCAGGACGATCCGGCGCGCGCCGAGCGCGTCGAGGGCGCGCCGGATCGCCGTCGCGGTGGTGGTCGCACGCGCTGCGCCGGCGCGCAGGAGCGCGGCGAGCACGCGCTCCTCGCCGGCCATGCCTTCCTGCATCGAGGTCGCGGTGCAATGGAACGCAACGACGTCGCATCTGGCGTCGACCAGCGTGCGGGTCGCGTCCTCGATGCGGGGCAGGAGCTGATCGAGCGGCGCGTGATGCGGCCCGGTCATGCGCAATCGCGCGACGTGCAGGCAGACGCCCGGCGGCAGATAGCGGGTCATCTCCTGCTCGACCATGCGGTTCGAGGACGGGATGATCAATCCGACGCGGGCCGTCATGGGCGTGCGGTCACGGGCTTGCCACGGGAAAGCGGGGCGCCGGTCTTTGGGCGCCGGTTCGGCATCAGGATGCGCTGTCCGTGACCGCCGCACAAGACGGCGGCCTTTGGGGCGTGAGGGATTCGGGGGATGGCGCTGCCGCGACCTACGGGCCGGCTGCCGCGCAATGCGTCAGCAGCCGGTCGAGAAACGCGCCGCATTTTTCCAGCTCGCCGATCGCCACGAACTCGTCGGCCTTGTGCGCCTGGTCGATCGAGCCCGGGCCGATCACCACCGACGGGATGCCGGCTGCCGCGAACAGGCCGGCCTCGGTGCCGAACGCCACCTTTGAGTGATCGCTCGCGCCCGGCGAGCTTTTTGGCCAACCGAACCACGTCGGTGGCGGCCGGGGTCTCGAGCCCCGGAAATCCGGATTTTTCCTCGAACCCGATACCGGCCTCGGGCGCGACCGCCTTCATCTCGGGCTCGAGCTCGTCGCGCGCCTAGGCGCACGACCTCGTCCGACCAGGGCATCGATGTCGTCGGCCGCGATCGAGCGGAACTCGAACTCGAACACGCACAGGTCCGGCACGATGTTGAGCGCGGTGCCGCCGCTCACGATGCCGGTATGGCCGGTCGTGATAGGGCACGTCGTAGAGCGGATCGCGCGGACCTTCGCGGGCAAGACGTTGCGCGATGTCGCGCATCCGCACGATCAGCCGCGCCGCATACTCGACCGCGTTGACGCCGTGCGGCGCGAGCGAGGAGTGGCAGGTGCGCCCGCGCACGGTCACGCGCAGCGAGCGCTTGCCCTTGTGGCCGATGACGACGCCCATCAGGGTCGGCTCGCCGACGAAGCAGCCGGCGGGTTTGATCGGCGCGCCGCGCAGGCGCGCGATCAGGTCGCGCACGCCGACGCAGCCGACCTCCTCGTCGTAGGAGATGGCGAGATGGATCGGCCGCGCGAGCGGCCGCGCCGCCATGTCGGGCACCGCGGCGAGGCAGCAGGCGAGGAAGCCCTTCATGTCGGCGGCGCCGCGGCCGATAGAGCCTGCCGTCGCGCCGGGTCAGCCGGAACGGATCGCTCGACCAGGACTGCCCGTCGACCGGGACCACGTCGGTGTGGCCCGAGAGGATATAGCCCGGCGTCGCCGGCGGTCCGATCGTCGCCCACACATTCGTCTTGGTCCCGGTGCGGTCGGGGATGCGCTCGTGCGCGATGCCGAGCCGGTCGAGATAGGCCTCGATCCACGCGATCAGCGCCAGATTCGAGTTGCGGCTGGTGGTGTCGAAGCCGACCAGGGCTTCCAGGATCTCGATCGTGCGTTGGATTTCCGTCATGACGCGCTATGCTCCCACAACGATGAGGGGATACGCAATGTCCGGATGGACCCCAATGGCGGCCGTTCTCGCCGCCGTCGCGTGGATCGGTGGCGCGCACGCGCAAGAGAGCGGGCAAACCGGCACGCAAGAACTCAAGATCGGGCTCTCGGCCGAGCCCTCGGCGATGGACCCGCACTTCCACAATCTCACGCCCAACAACTCGCTGCTCAAGCACATCTTCGACCGGCTGACCGACCAGGACGAGAACCAGCTGGTGCAGCCGAGCCTCGCCGTGTCGTGGCGCACCCTCGACGACACGACCTGGGAGTTCAAGCTGCGGCCGGGCGTGAAGTTCTCCGACGGCGACGACTTCACCGCCAACGACGTGATCTATTCGTTCTGCCGCGCGCCGCGGGTGGAGAACTCGCCGTCGTCGTTCGGCATCTACGTGCGCGCGATCTCCGGCATGTCGGCGCCCGATCCGCTCACCGTGGTGATCACGACCGACAAGCCTTATCCGCTGCTGCCAACGAGCTTTCGACCATCGCGCATCCTGTCCGCCAAGCAGAACGGCGCCGGCGCGGTGACGTTCGACCGCCAGGAATGCAAGAACGTCGGCACCTATCCCAAGACCGAGGCGTTCAATTCCGGCGAGGCCGCGATCGGCACCGGGCCCTACCGGCTCGTGCGCTACACCAAGGGCGACCGCATCGTGCTGGAGCGCAACGACGCCTATTGGGGCGACAAGCCGGCCTGGCAGCGCGTCGATCTTTCGGCCGATCACCAGCGCCGGTCCGCGCGTCGCGGCGCTGCTCTCCGGCGACGTCGACCTGATCGAGAACGTCCCGATCCAGGATCTCGCGCGCATCAAGGCCGATCCCGGCTTCAAGGTGGTGCAGGGGCTGTCCAACCGCGTCATCTATCTGCATTTCGACTATATCGACGACGCGCCGCCCGGGGTCGCGGACACCGGGCGGCAAGAATCCGTTCCGCGACCCGCGCGTGCGCGACGCGATCTCCAAGGCGATCGACCGCGACGCCATCGTGGCCCGCATCATGGGCGGCGTCGCGGTCGCCGGCCGGCGAGATGCTGCCGCCCACCATGTTCGGCGCCAACAAGGACGCGCGGCCCGCCAGGCCCGATCTCGATGGCGCGAAGAAGCTGCTCGCCGAGGCCGGCTATCCCAACGGCTTCGCGCTCGTGCTGGCGACGCCCGAACGACCGCTACGTCAACGACGCCCAGATCGCCCAGGCGGTGGCGCAGATGCTCACCCGCATCGGCCTCAAGGTCTCGGTCGACGCCATGACGCAGAGCCAGTTCTTCGCCAAGCGCAACCGCCGCGAGTTCGGCTTCTGGCTCGCCGGCTGGCTGGCCGATACCGGCGAGATGTCCTCGCCGCTCAAGTCGCTGATCGCGACGCCCGAACAAGGACAAGGGCATGGGCCCCACCAATCCGGGCGGCTATTCGAACCCCAAGGTCGACGCGCTGCATCGACCAGGCGCTCGCCACCATCGACGACGACCAGCGCGCCGCGCTGCTCGCCGAGGCGAGCCGCACCGCCATGGCGGATTACGGCGCTCCTCCCGCTGCACTTCGAGATGACGACCTGGGCGATGCGCAAGAACCTCGACTACATGCCGCGCGCCGACCAGTACACCCAGGCGACGCTGGTGCGGCCGGTGAAGTGATTCCGCCGACTGATGCCGCGCCCGCAAGGAGCGAAACCGCCAATGCTCGCCTTCCTGCTCCGCCGGATCTCCCAGGGCGTCCTCGTCGTCGCCGTCATGGCGATCCTGGTGTTCGTCGGCGTCTATGCGCTCGGCAACCCGATCGACATCCTGATCAGTCCGGAGGCCGACCAGCTCGAGCGCGCAGCAGGCGATCGTGCGGCTCGGCCTCGACCGGCCGCTGTGGGTGCAGTTCTGGCTCTTCGTCACGTCGGCGCTGCGCGGCGACCTCGGCACCTCGTTCGTGCACGGCGTGCCGGCGGTCGGCCTGATCCTCAGCCGCATGCCGGCGACGCTCGAGCTCGCGCTGGTGGCGCTGGTGATCGCGGTCGGGGCCGGCATCCCGCTCGGCCTGATGGCGGGCCTCGCGCCGCGGTCGCCGGTTCTCGCGCGCCATCATGATCGGCTCGATCTTCGGCTTCTCGCTGCCGAATTTCTGGCTCGGCCTGATGCTGATCCTGCTGTTCGCCGTCAACCTGCACGTGCTTCCGGCGGGCGGGCGCGGCGAGACCCGTGAGCTGTTCGGCATCTCCTGGTCGCTCGTCACCCTCGACGGGCTGCGCCATCTGATCCTGCCGGCGCTCACGCTCGCGATCTACAAGGCCTCGCTGGTGATCCGGCTCGCCTATGCGGGCACCCGCGAGGCGATGCTGCAGGACTTCGTCCGCTTCGCCCGCGCCAAGGGCCTCGCGCCCGCGCGCATCGTCGGCGTGCATGTGCTCAAGACCATCCTGATCCCGGTCGTCACCGTGATCGGCCTCGAGCTCGGCTCGATGATCGCCTTCGCGGTCGTGACCGAAACCGTGTTCGCCTGGCCCGGCATGGGCAAGCTGCTGATCGAGTCGATCTACCGGCTCGACCGGCCGGTCATCGTCGCCTACCTGATGATGGTGGTCGTGATGTTCGTCGTGATCAATCTTGCGGTCGACCTCATCTACACGGCGCTCGATCCGCGCGTGCGCCTGAGCGAGCGGAGCGCCTGAATGGATGCGCCGGCGACCGGCGTCGCGATGCCGGCGGGTGAAACCGCCACGGTCCGCCTGTGGGGCGACTTCGCCGAGAGCCGCGTCGCGGTCGCGGCGCTGGTCGTGCGTCGGCGGCGCTGATCGCGCTCGCGCTCGCGGCGCCCTGGATCGCGCCGCAGAACCCCTACGACCTCGCCCAGCTGTCGATCCTCGACAACATGCTGCCGCCCGGCTCGCGCAGCGCTCGACGCGGCATCGCCTACTGGCTCGGCACCGACGACCAGGGCCGCGATCTGCTCTCGGCCATCCTCTACGGGCTGCGCCTGAGCCTGTTCGTCGCCGCGACCGCGACCGCGATCGCGCTCGTGATCGGCGCCGCGGTCGGCATCGTCGCGGCCTATTTCGGCGGGCGTCGTCGACGCCGTGATGATGCGCATCGTCGACATCCAGCTGTCGTTCCCGGCGATCCTGATCGCGCTCATCCTGCTGGCCATCCTCGGCAAGGGCGTCGACAAGGTGGTGATCGCGCTGATGCTGGTGCAGTGGGCCTATTACGCCCGCACCATCCGCGGCTCCGCGCTGGTCGAGCGCCGGCGCGACTATATCGAGGCCGCGCGCGGCCTCGCGCTGCCTCGCCGGCGCGCATCATGTTCCGCCACCTGCTGCCCAACGCGTTCCCGCCGCTGATCGTGGTGGCGACCGTGCAGGTCGCGCACGCGATCTCGCTCGAGGCGACGCTGTCGTTCCTCGGCGTCGGCGTGCCGATCACCGAGCCCTCGCTCGGCCTGCTGATCGCCAACGGCTACGGCTACATGCTGTCGGGCATCTACTGGATCGCGTTCTATCCCGGCATCGCGCTGCTCGTCGCCATCCTCGCCATCAACCTGGTCGGCGACCGGCTCGCCGACGTGATGAACCCGCGGCTGCGAGCGGTGAGGGCGCCATGCCGCCGGTGCTCGAGGTCGAAAATCTCAAGACGCATTTCTTCCTGCGCGACGGCGTCGTGAAGGCGGTCGACGGGGTGAGCCTCGACGGTCGACGCGCGGCGAGGTGCTCGGCCTGGTCGGCGAGTCCGGCAGCGGCAAGACGCGTGACCGGATTTTCGATCCTCGGTCTGGTCGATCCGCCCGGCCGCATCGTCGACGGGCTCGATCCGCCTTCGCGGCGAGGAGCTCGTCGGCCGCCCGGACGCGGAGCTGCGGCGCTGCCGCGGCCGCGGCGTCGCGATGATCTTCCAGGACCCGATGATGACGCTCAATCCCGGTGCTGCGCATCGACACGCAGATGATCGAGGCGATCACGCGCGCACGAGCGCGTCTCGCGGCGCGCCGCCCGCGCGCGCGCCCGCGAGGCGCTCGCGCGGTCGGCATCGCGTCGCCGGACGAGCGGCTCGCGCGCCTATCCGCACCAGTTCTCCGGCGGCATGCGCCAGCGCGTCGCGATCGCCATCGCGCTGCTGCACCGGCCCGCGCTGGTGATCGCCGACGAGCCGACCACCGCGCTCGACGTCACCATCCAGTCGCAGATCGTCGCCGAGATGCAGGCGCTGTGCGCCGACGCCGGCACCGCGCTGATCTGGATCACCCACGACCTCGCGTTGATCGCCGGCTTCGCCGACCGCTCGCCGTGATGTATGCGGGCCGCATCGTCGAGCAGGGGCCGGTCGCCGCCGTGCTCGCGGCACCGCTGCATCCCTACACGCGCGGGCTGATCGGCTCGCTGCCGGGCGGCCTGCGCGCGGTGCGTCGCTCGACCAGATTCCCGGCCTGCCGCCGTCCCCGTCGAACCTGCCGCCGGGCTGCGCGTTCGCGCCGCGCTGCGGGCGCGCCGACGCGGCCTGCCGACGCGGCGCCCGCCATGGTCTCGTTTCCCGGCGGCCGGGCCGCGCGCTGCTGGCATCCTCATGCGGTCGCGGAGACTGTCGCGTGAGCGCGCCGATCGTTGCCGTCGAGCGCGTGAGCAAGCGCTTCGTCAGGCCGCGCGGCCTTGCCGAGCGGGCCGCGGCCCTGCTCGGGGCGGGCGCGCGCGCCGCGACGATCCACGCCCTCGACGAAGTCGACCTCTCGATCCGGCGAAGGCGAGGTGGTCGGGCTCGTCGGCGAGTCGGGCTGCGGCAAGTCCACGCTCGGGCGCATCGTCGCGAACAGCCTTGCGCCGACCGAAGGCCGGGTCAGGTTCCGCGGCGCGGTGCCGGCCGAGCTCGCTCCGGCGGCGCGACGGCAGACCCTGCGCAAGGTCCAGATGATCTTTCAGGACCCGATGGCCTCGCTCAATCCGCGCATGCGCGTCGGCGACATCATCGGCGAGGCGCCGCTCGTTCACGGCATCGTGGCCCGGGCGGATCTATGGGATTATGTCGACGCGATGCTGGTCCGCGTCGGGCTCGACCCGAGCTACCGAGGCCGCTATCCGCATCAGCTCTCGGGCGGACAGCGGGCCCGCGTCGGGATCGCGCGCGCGCTCGCCGTGCAGCCGGCATTTCTCGTCTGCGACGAAGCGGTGGCCGCCCTCGACGTTTCGATCCAGGCGCAGGTGCTCAACCTGTTCATGCGGCTGCGCGCCGAGCTTGGCCTCACCTATCTGTTCATCAGCCACAATCTCGGCGTCGTCGAGCACATCGCGGATCGGGTCGTGATCCTGTATCTCGGCCGTGTCGTCGAGATCGCGCCGGCCGAGGAGCTGTTCGGCGCGCCCAACCATCCCTACACGCAGGCGCTGCTCGCCAACGTGCCGCGGCTCGAGGCCGGCAAGAGCCGCTTTGCGTCGATCGCGGGCGAAATCCCGTCGCCGTTCGCGCCGCCGTCGGGCTGCCACTTCCATCCGCGCTGCCCGTTCGCAATGGCGCGCTGCCGGACCGAGCGCCCCGCACTGGCCGAGATCGCGCCGGGACACTTCTCGGCGTGTCATCTCAACGCGGCGAGCGGATGAGACGGTGCTCCGGCTTCGAGGCTCCGGTCAGGATGCGCAACGGCTTGGCAGCCGGTCTCAACATCGCCTGTCGCGGGTGTTTTTGGTCGCTGTCTACCTCGAAGCGGGCTCGTTATGCGCATTGTGAATTTTATCGATTTTGACCTACAACGGTCATTGCGCCGCCAAACAGCGTCCATAATCGCCTTCATAGTCGCCGCTTCATGTTTAGTTCAATTTGATTTTGCCGTCGGTGCTACCTTCATCCCGCGCAAGCCGGCGCGCTCGATAAATGATCTTGATGAGTCCGGAGGCTTTGGCGTCTTCCAGGAACTCGCCGACGTACGCCAGATTCCGATCGTGCCCCTTGGGGACGAACGCCGCAAAGGAAATAGTCGCGAAGGAGTCCTCCAACACATGAGAGCCGGACAAGTGGGCCGCCATCCCTAATAGCGCAGGGCGTGGCGCTGCATAGGCGTTGATCCGTCCGGTGCGAAGCAAATCCGCTCCGGCAGCTTGGTTGTCGACGCGCACCAATTCGGCTTGCTTCACGATGCGCGTCAGACGCAGGTCCACCGCGTCTCCGCGCGGAACGCCGATGCGAATTCCTGGCTGATCAGCATCCGCAAAATTCCGGATCGCCGAGCCAGCCGGCACTAAGAGCGTGAAATCACTTTCCATATACGGGGATGAGAAATCAGCATCAGCGGCCCGCGCCGGATCGATGACAAGGAATGCCACGTCCCAGGCGTTGTTTCGAGCACCGTCAAGCACCATCCCAGGTCGGGGATATTCGATCGATTGGAACTCAACTTTGATCCGCGCTGCAAGCGCGCGGGCAATGTCCACCGCCACTCCTCGCAACTCTCCGGTTGCGGGGTCCTTAACGCCCGATACGAGATTGGCCAAACCGATTCCCACCCGGAGTTTTCCGGCCCGCACGATATCCGCGATACGAGGATCAGAGACCTGCGCGCTTCGGCGGTTCCACCAGCGAATTGGAAGTACACAACAAGAAGGCCATAGCGAAGTGCGTTGAAAATTGTCCATTGCCTCCTCATGCCCGCCCCCTCATCGAATGCCGCGAAGCGAGACTAAGAGCATACTGGCATGGTCTGAGCGAACGCTCGCGATTTATGAATCCACGTTCCGGTACGCGGCGGTCGCCCTACGCCGCCGCCTTGGCGGCGACGTCCTCCAGCGCGCGATTGCGCGGCTCGACCCCCCAGCCGAAGACCAGGACGATCTGCACCAGGAGGAGCCCGATCATCAGCCAGATCACGCCGGGCAGGCCGTAGTTCGCCATCAGCGCGCCCACCGCGAACGGAGACACCACCGTCGCGGCCCGGCCGAAGGTGTTGCAGATGCCGTTGGCGCGCAGCCTGATCTCGGTCGGGAACAGTTCGGGTGTATAGACGCCGAACAGGATCGCGGTCTGCACATAGATCGCAACGATCAGCACCGAGCCCACGGCCAGCACGATTTCCGGATCGGACGCGGCGTTGAAACGCGCATAAATCCAACCCGCCAGCATGGTCACGATCGAGGCGCCGATGATGCTCCAGCGGCGGCCGATGAAATCGGCGAGGTAGGCGCCGAGTGCGCAGCCGACGAGCGAGGCGACCGCCAGCACGACCGTATAGCCGAGCGAGTTGGCGATGGTGAGCCCCTGGCGCAGGAAGAACTGCGGCAGGAAGATCACGAATCCGAAGATCAGGCTGTTGATGGTGATCAGCACCCAGCAGCCGACCACCATGCGCTCGATCAGCGGATGGCGAAGCAGCGCCCCGAACGGCACTTGCGGCACCGGCGCGTGCGCGGCCGGCGGCGGCAACGAGCCGCCGCTCGCGGCCTCCTTCTCGATTTCCGCCATCAGCGCCTCGGCCTCGGCGGTGCGCCCCTGCGCCTCGAGCCAGCGCGGCGATTCCGGCAGCTTCTTGCGCAGATACCACACGATCAAGGAGCCGACGCCGGCGATCACGAACATCGGCCGCCAGCCCCAGGTCGGGATGATGAGATAGGACAGGATCGACGTCGCCGGGAAGCCGCAAACCGTGAGGAACGCCATGAAGGCGAGCCAGCGTCCGCGCGTCTTCGGCGGCACGAACTCGGTGAGGGTCGAATAGCCGACCACGATCTCGGCGCCGAGCCCAAGCCCCTGCACGAAGCGGCAGACGATCAGTTGGGTCATGTCCTGCGCCAGCGCGGCGGCGAACGAGGCCAATCCAAAGATCAGGAGATTGACCTGGTAGGTGAAACGGCGGCCGTAGCGATCCCCGAGGAAACCCGTGACCAGCGAGCCGATGGTCATGCCGACGAAGGTCAGCGAGAGGAACTGCAGGTTCTGCGGCAGCGTCGAGAACTTGGTCTGGATGACCCCGGCCAGCACGCCGCCGGCGACGTAGAGGTCGTAGCCGTCGAAGAACATGCCGGCGCCGATCAGCCAGAAGATACGGTAATGGAACGATGAGATCGGCAGCCGATCGAGGCGTGCGCCGGCGTTCACGGTCGTGGGCATGTCGGTTTTCCTCCCCAGGGAAAGATCGTGCCAGGCTTGTCGATGCCGGCTTGACCGCAATCTAGTCGAGATACGGTGCGATGGCCATAACGTAGCGGAGGGCCGCCTCACCCGCGATAGCGGGGCGCCACGGACGAGAAATCGGTCGGTCCGGCGCGGCCTCTATGTCCTCGCGAGCGGGGTCGGCGGCTACCCGCCGCCGCACATAGGCCCACAGGTTCGCGACATCCTCGTCGCTGAGCTTGCCGGTCCAGCCCGGCATGGCGCGGCCTTTGCCGTCGAGCACCGAGCTCCTGAAGCGGTCGAAATCGTCCTTGGGGAACTTGCGCAGATCGAAGCTCAGCGTGCCGGAACTCACCATGTCGCGCCCATGACAGGTCGCGCACAGCTCCTGATAGGTGTCGCGGCCCTGGTCGACGTCTCCGTCCGCCGCGAAGGCGGGGAGGGACGTAGAGAAAATCAACGCTGTCATTGCGAGGCATGCGAAGCATGCCGAAGCAATCTCCGCCGCAGAGATCGTGGCCGGAGATTGCCTCGCTTCGCTCGCAATGACCTGGAAAGCGCGCAACATCAGACTTTCTTCTGCCGCATCTCGGCGACCCGGATCGGCGGGGTCCAGGGCTTTTCGGCCCACGCGACGCCTTTGCGCGCGACCTGCACGTCGAGCAGATAGGGCTTGCCCTCGACCGTATGCTGGCGCGCGCGCACCAGCGCCTCGCGCAACTGCGCCGGCGTTTGGACCACCTCGCCCGCCACCCCGAAGCCGCGCGCGATGTCGGCCATGTTCATGTCGGGATTGCCCAGATAGTCGTGCACGAATTGGCCGGTCTGCACCATGCGGCCGCCCGGCACGTTCGAGACCACCCGGCTGTGCGGACCCGAATAGGCGTGGTTGTTGTAGACCACGGTGATGACCGGCAGCTCGAGCCGCGCCATGTTCCACAGCGCGGTCGGTCCGAAGATGAACGAGCCGTCGCCCACCATGCAGATCACTTGCTGGTTCGGCCGCGCCAGCTTCACGCCCGCCGCGGTACCGACTCCCGAGCCGAGATGCGCGCCGTAATAATAGAACAGCTCGCGCCCGCCCAGCGGATTGAAGTCGAAAGAGTGCATCGCGACCGATCCGGCCTCGTTGACGATGATGGCGTCGGGATCGGCGAATTTGGCGATTTCCCAGGTCACGCGGTCGGCGATCAGCGGGCTCTGGTCCCAATCCGGATTGTTGGAAACGAGCGCGCGCAGCTTCTTCGCGTTTTCGGAGACGCGGCGCACGTCCTCGGCGCGCTCGGCCGCCTTCTGCTTGAGCGCCGGCGTCATGAGCTGGCCGACGGCTGCGATCAGGTCGTCGAGCCCGAGGCCCACGTCGGCGACCATGGGCACCTCGGTGAGCATGACGTTGCCCATGCTGGCAGCGTCGATGCGCATGTCGATGAAGGCCGGGCCGCGCGGCACGATCGGCGCCGGACTGTTGTGCTGGAACTTATTGCCCACATTGATGATGACGTCGGCGTTCTTCGGGTAGGGCAGCGAGCGGAGCGTTCCGGCCGGCACGTTGCCGACCCACAGCGGATGGGTCTCGGGGAAGTTGGCGTAGAGCTGGCGCACCTGCGTGACCGGCATGCCGAGCATCTCGGCGAGCTTGACCGCCTTGGCGGCGGCCTTGGCCTTGTGGATCTCGTCGCCGACGATCAGCAGCGGCATCTTGGCTTCCACCAGAAGCTTCGCGGCGTGCTCGATCGCGTCCGGATCGGGACGCACCCGCATGCGCGGATCGAACTGATCCTGCGAGATGATCTCGGTGCGCGCCCGCTCGTCGTTGTAGTCGGAATGCCACGAGATGTAGGAGGGGCCGTGCGGCGGCGTCCACGCCGCCTTGAAGGCGCGGCGCACGGTCTCCGGGATCATGTCGGGCCGGCGCGCCAGCCATGTGTATTTGGTGATCGGCTGGACGATCTGCTCCTGGTTGGCGACCTCCTCGAAGCCGTCGCGACCGGCGCGCCGCGACTGGTCGGTGCGGTAGGAGTAGACCACGAGCGGTGTCTGCTCCTTGAAGGCGTTGAACATCTGGCCGATGGCGTTCGCCATGCCGACGACGGCCGCCTGCATCACGATGGTGGGCTCGCCCGAGGCCTTGACGTAGCCCGCCGCCATCGCGGCGCCCGGTCCCTCGTGCGGGGTGAGGATGTATTTGAGCTGCGGCCGGTCGACCAGGGCCTCGTAGAACTGGGCGTCCTCGCTCGCCGAATTGCCGAACACGTACTTGACGCCGCAGGCGATGAGCTGCTCGGCAAAGCAGGCGCCGCCGCTGCCCTGGAAGGATTTCACGGCCGCATTGGCGGCGCTCGCCGCCGCCGGCACGGTGGTCGCGGCGGTTGCCGGCGCGGCTCGCGGCCGGCGCCGCGCTCTGCGCGAGAGCGACCGAAGAGACCGAGCCCAGCACCGATTGGGCGGCCGTGGCGGTGAGGCCGGCCTTGGTGAGGCCGCGCACGAAGCCGCGCCGCGACAGCGAATGATTGAGGTATTTGACGACCAGTTCTCGCATGGAAATGTCCTCGAATGCCGTACGTTATTTCGCCGGTGCGGCCGGTTTCGCGTTTGGCCCGAAATCGGTGGCGAGATAATCCGCCATCAGCTTGATCTCTTCCGGGGTGTAGAGCCCACCGCGCCCGATCATGCGGTAGATCGCGGCCTCCCAGGCGCGCCGCTCCTGGCGCTGGTCGCGGAACATCGCGTCGGTGTGACACTGGAAGCATTTGCTCATCACCGCGTCGCGGCCCGGATTGGCCGCCTCCGGCGGCTGCTGCGCGGCGGCCGATGCGACGAGCATGAGCCCGCCCAAAAGGCCGCCCAAAAGGCCGGCCGTGCGGCCGGGCAGGGTCCGACAAGCGATCATTGGCGCGTCTCTCCCGAAATTCCTGTGCCCGGATGTTAATGCAGGACGTGCGGCGATTCACCAGGATTCGAACACCCGGAAGGATATAATCCGCCGCCTCAGTGGTATGGTTTACGAGTTGCACGCGCATGATCGGACACGTTTCGGCTTCGCCGCCCCGCACCGACTCCAACCACACGCGCATCTTGCGCATCGAGACGATACCGCTGCGGGTCAAGCTCGACCGGCCGGCCACCGGCTCGACGCTGCGGCTCACGCACCGCGCGACCATCGTGACGCGCGTGCACACCGACGCCGGGCTGGTCGGGGAATGCTTCAACGGCAATGACGACGAGCTGCAGGGCCAGATCATCCGCATGATCCATGACGAGATGGAGCCGCGCCTGGTGGGCCGGCCGGTGGCGGGCGTGTCGGAAGCCTGGGAGCTGATGCGGGTCTCGACCGAGCCGTTCTTGCGTGACCGCCGCGTGGCGTTGCGCGCCATGGCGCTGATCGACAGTGCCCTGCATGACGCCGCCGGCAAGCTCGCCGGACTGCCGTTGCACACGATGTGGGGCAGTGGGCGCATCGACGTGCCGGTGGTGGCGCTGGGCGGCTACTACCGCGACAAGCACGAGATCGAAGGCCTCGCCGAGGAGGTCGCCGAGCTCAAGGCCGCAGGCATCGGCGGCCTCAAACTGAAGGTCGGCGGCCGGACGCCGGCCGAGGACGCGATGCGCGCGCAGGCGGTGCGGAGCGCGGGCGGCGACGATTTCATCCTGGCGTGCGATCCCAACCAGGCCTGGACGCGCCAGCAGGCGATCGAGTTCGCCCGGCGCACCGCCGATCTCAAACTCGCATGGCTCGAAGAACCCTGCAAATGGGACAATGACCGCCGCGAGATGGCGGCCGTGCGCGCCATCACCGGCGTTCCGATCAGCGCCGGCCAGAGCGAGCTGTCACGCTTCGGCGCCCGTGACCTCATGATGGCGGGTGCGATCGACATCTGCAATTTCGACGCCAGCTGGGGCGGCGGCCCGACCGAATGGCGAAGGGTCGCGGCGCTCGCGACTTGCTTCGACGTCGCCATGATGCAGCATCTCGAGCCGCAGATCGGCGCCATGCTGGTCGCGGGCGCGCTCAACGGCACCTATTGCGAGGTGATGCAGCCGTGGCGCGATCCGTTCTTCTACCGCCTGATCGCCGACCAGACGCCTTTCCGGAACGGCAGGTATACGCTGCCGGCGCGGCCTGGATGGGGGATGGTTCTGGACCCGGATTACATCGCGCGTTGCCGCAGAGACTGATCGACGCGCGAATTGGCCAAGCCGCGTTTGCGGCCAGGCTCCGGCGATGGATGGCTGGTTCGGTCCGCCGCCGTCGCGCTCACCGCCCCCGCCGCTGTCCGATTTTCATCGCGCCCGGCATGACCAGCTTGGCGGGTGGCTGGCCGCGCACGAGCGCGATGATCTTGTCGGCGAATTCCGGGCCGGCGAGGTCGGCGGCGGCGACCAGCGGTTTCTCCTCCGCGCCGAACAGGCTTTTGACGAAGCCGAGGCGTTGCGCGAGTTCCTGCACGACCTCCTTGCCGGGCTCGATGTAACAATGCGCCGCGCAGTTCGCGATCATGCCGTCGGGGCTTGGATAGACAGAGCGAATTTCGGCGTCGCTCGCGAAGAACATCCACGGCCGCACCCCGGATTCCGGGCCGATATCAACCGCACGAGCGACGGTGCCCATGGGGCCGAGGCTGGCCAGCTCATCGAGAAAAAACGTGACGGAAGAACCGGGCGATATCGCCCTGTCGTGATTGAGGGCTGCGATCGTCTGCCCGATGATGGTCCGCAGCACCACGGCGTAGCGGTCGATATCGCGGCGATCGACGCACAGGTAGAGCGTGGCGTGGCGGCGCAAGTCGGCCGGGGCCCAGTCCGACCGGTCGACCAGGTCGGCGATCGGCGGCGACTGCCAGACCGCGAGTTCGCCGAGGATGCGGTTGACCAGGGCCTCGCGCTTCGCCTGGCTCAGGTCGCGCAGTGCCGCGCCATGGCGGACGAGCGCCTGGTGCGGCGAGCGCAAAAGCGCCGACACCCACGCTTCGAGCTGCTTGTCCGAACAGGCGATCCGGGCCATCACGCCGCGCATGTGGCGCCGCTCCGGCTGCTCGTTGAGCGCGACGTCATAGATCGCCGGAGCCACGAAGTTGCGCGCGTCCTCGTCAGGCCCCCTGCGGCCGGTCAGCAGGTCCGCCAGGAGACGGGATTCGCTCCAGGCGGCGTCCGGATCGCGGCTGATCGCGTCGATCGGATTGTAATGCATCGAATGATCCGCCAGCGCGGGCGCAAAGGCGATGATCTTCCCGACCTCCTTCTGCCGCCATCGCGCGGTGGCATGAAACGCCTTACCGTCCACGTCGATCACCACGGCTCCGGTGACCAGGCGGGACAGGTTCTGCGCGATCAGGGCACGGCGCTTGCTCGATGCCGCCGGCGAGATCGTGATCAAGCCGTGGCTGTTGTCGTAGAGGAGGTCGCGCTCGCTTCCGGCGAACAGTCCGAGCGAGAGTGCGGCCGGCGTCGGCTGGCCGGCGGCCGGCTCGCCGGGCGTGAGCCACGACCGCTCGATGAACTGATACGACTCCAGCGTCTGGTGTTCCTCTTCGCTGAGCGTTGCATCGAGCGAGAGCGCGTTGCGCCAGGCGCGCCGCAACTGGTCGAAAGCATCCGGCGCCGCATGCGCGAACTCGCCGAACAGGCCCACCAGTCCGGTCTTGAGGAGATTGCGTCGCGTCGCCGTCTCGAATCCGGGCGCCATGACGTGGCAACGGCCTTCGTTCCAGACGATCGGCAGGCGGGTGCGCAACGCTGCGGTGCGATCGAATTCGCCGAGCTCACACAACAAGTCCGTCGCGCGCAGGATCGCGCGCTCGCGGTCGGTCAGCTCGCTGAGCCGCCGCTTGAGCATGGACTTGCGCAGGGCATTCTCGGTCGCAGGCCGCGTCAACGCGGGGTCGCCGCCCGTTCGCACGACGAGCTCGGCCGCCGCGCCGAATTCTTCTTGGGGCAGGAAGGCGCAATCGTTGACCGTGACCACGGCTTCATGGCCGCTGTCGGCATAGAACGCCGCGATCTGACGCAGCCGCCTGACGCGGCGGCCGGCAATCAGGGTCGCGCGGTCGGCCGGCTCATCGGGCAACGCATCGCCGGGCGAGCGCGAACGCGCGCTGGCGCGGCGAACCTGCGGCTCGATCGGCCGCGGCGGTTGTCCCGTCAGCGAGGGAATCCCGGCGCCTCGAATGGCCGCGAGAATGCGGGCGAACATCGTCGCCATATCAACCCCATGAAGGCGTTGCGCATTATGGCCGAATCCTGCCGGCGATTGCCACAAGAAACCTGAAGGGTTCCGGCGCCCTCCGGCGCGGTTGCGACCACGCCAAAAGCTTTATTGCCGAGGGTGCCGGTCCTCCAGCGCCGCGTAAGGTCCGGCCGCATAGACGATTTGGCCGCCCACCCCTGGGTATAGAGGCGCAGCGCCTCCTCGCGCGAGGGCGTCTGGTCCGCTTCGCGCGTCGCCGTGCCGGCCACGTTCATGCCGTCGATCATCCATTGCAGCGACGCCATGAGATTGTAGGACATGACGCGGTGCGCATCGGTTCCCCCGCCGATGCGCAGGCCCATATTCGAGCCGGTTCGGATCGGCGGCGTGCGCTTTGCCGCGTCGGGCCGTGCGCGGCAGTGACGCAACACAAACGCATGGCCAAACCGACAGGGGTCGATCTACACTCCGCGCCTTTCCGATTGCGGCCGGCCAAGCCGACCGGGGTCAACGCGGGGAAATCGATCTCATGCTTCGGTCGACTTTGTGTCTCGTCGCCATCATGCTGGCTCTCTGCGGCTCCGGGCTTCCGGCCCGCGCCGCCTATCCGGACCGTCCGATCACGCTGATCGTGCCGTTCGCGCCGGGCGGGCCGAGCGACATCATCGCGCGCATTCTGGCGACCGCGCTCAGCCAATCGCTCGGCCAGCAGGTGATCGTCGACAATCGGGGAGGCGCCGCCGGCAACATCGGCATGGGCATGGCGGCGCGTGCCACGCCGGACGGCTATACGCTGCTGCTCACCTCGACCGCGATTGCGGTCAATACCGCGCTGTTCAAGAACCTGCCCTACGATCCGTTCAAGGACTTCCTGCCGATCTCCGAACTGGTGGCGGCGCCCAACGTGCTCATCGTTCACCCCGATTCCGGCATCCATTCGATCGCGGAGCTGGTGGCGCGCGCGAAGGCCGAGCCGACGGCGTTCAATTATGCCAGCCCGGGCGCCGGCACCAAGTCGCATCTGACCGGCGAGATGCTGAAATTGCGCGCCGGCATCGAGATGGTCCACATACCGTTTCGCGGCGCCGGTCCGGCCGCGCAGGCCGTGCTCGCCAAGACCACGCAGGTCGGATCGGTCGCGCTGCCGGCGGCGGAGCCGCTGGTCCAGGGCGGGCAGCTGCGCGCGCTCGCGGTCACCGGCATCAAGCGCTGGTTCTCGCTGCCGGAAGTGCCGACCATGATCGAGTCGGGCTTCCCCGGCTTTGTCTCCGACACGTTCAACGCGCTGTTCGCGCCCGCCGGCACGCCGCCGGAGATCGTCGCGCTCCTGGTGAAGGAGAGCCGCGCCGCGATTCGAACGCCCGCAGGCGATCGAGCAGGCGCATCGCGCCGGCTTCGAGATCACGGCCGGCACGCCGGAGCAACTGGCCGCGCGCGTCGCCGCGGAGATTCCGATGGTCAAGGAGCTGGTGGAGAAGGCGGGGATCAAACCGGAGTGACGATGACCGAGAACTCTGGAGTCCATCCGTTGCGCGTGACCCGGCGGTCCTTGCTTCGCCTGGGCGGCGCCGCGGCGCTCGCCCCCACTTGGTCGGCGGCCGCCGATGAATGGCCGACGCGGCCGATACGGCTGATCGTCGGTACGGCGCCGGGCGGCAGCCCCGATATCATCGGCCGCATCCTCGGCGAGAAGCTCGCCGACCGTCTCGGGACATCGGTGGTGATCGAGAACGTCACCCAGGGCGCCGGCGCGGTCGCGTATCAGACGGTGTCGAAATCGGCGCCCGACGGCTACACGATGGGCATCCTCACCGCCGGCTTCCCGCCGCAGGCCGCGCTCCGGCGCAAAAGCCTGCCCTATGATCCGATCGAGGGCTTTTCTTTCGTGACGATCCTGTGCGGCTATCCGATGGTCTATGCGGTTGCGCCGGATTCGCCGATCAAATCGTTCGCGGATCTGCTCGATCGCGCAAAGGCCACGCCCAGCCGCATCACCTATACGATCAATGCGCTCGGCTCGATCTATCACGTGCTCACCAAGTGGATCGAGATCGAATCGGGCGTGCTCATGACGCCGGTCTCCTACCGCGGGACAGCGCAGGCGCTCACCGACGTCGTTTCGGGCCGCGTCGATGTCATGGTCGACGCCGCCACGTCGGGATTTCCACGCGTGCAGTCCGGCCAGCTTCGCCTGCTCGCCATCTCGTCGCCCGGCCGCTACCCGCTGATGCCGGATGCGCCCGCCATCGCCGAGACGCTGCCGGGGATCGAATTCATGTCGTGGCTCGGCTTGGCCATGCCGCCCGCGACGCCGGTGTGGATCGTCGAGCGCATCAACAAGGAAATCCGGGATGCGCTCACGCTTCCCGACGTGCGGCAGCGACTGGTCGAGGGCGGCAACGTGGCGTCGCCGTCGAGTCCCGGCGAGATGCGGCAAAAGGTCGAGAGCGAGATTGCGCGCTGGAGCCGGGTGATCGAGACGGGCGGCATCAAGGTGGACTAGGGAAGCGACCGCCGGCGGTTTCTGGTATACGAAACGCCTAAAGGGTTGGGAGCGCCGCCGATGGCCGTGCAAGAACTTCGACACAAGGTGCGTGACGTGAGCGTGCGTCTCGTGCGCGATGGTTCCGGAGAGCCCCTGATCTTTCTCCACGGCGCGGGCGGCTGGCCGTCCTGGGGACCGTTCTTCGGCAGTCTCGCGGGCCGCTGCGATCTGCTGGTTCCGGAGCATCCGGGCTTCGGCCTGTCCGACAATCCCGCCGTGGATCCGCAATGTCGCCGACCTCGCCATGTACTATCTCGATTTCCTCGACGAACTGGGCGGCCCGCCCGTTCACCTGGTCGGCCATTCGCTCGGCGGCTGGATCGCGGCGGAGATCGCCGTGCGCAACACCACGCGGCTAAGAAGCCTGACCCTGATCGCGCCGGCCGGCGTGCGCGTGAAGGGCCTTTTGTCCGGCGACAATTTCATCTGGTCGCCGCGAGGAATACGCGACGCAACCTCTTTTACGACCAGATCGTTCGCCGAGCGGGAGCTCGCGCACGTTCCGTCCGACGAAGAGGCGGACATCGCGCTGACCAACCGCTACATGGCGACCAAGCTCGGCTGGGAGCCGCGCTGGTTCAACCCCGCCCTCGAACGGTGGCTGCATCGCATTAGGGTTCCGACGCTCGTGCTGTGGGGTCGCGACGACAAGCTCTTTCCGAGCGCCTACGCCAAGGCGTGGGCGGAACGCATTCCCGATGCCCGCGTCGAGATCATCCCCGAATGCGGCCATCGGCCGCACGTCGAGAAGGCGGACGTCGCGGCGCAAAAAGTTCTCGGTTTCGTCGGGGGGCAGACATGAGGTTCACGTTCTTCCACCTGATGCCCTACCGTCCGCTCGACATGGCGGAGCGCCACAAGCACCGCGCCGCCTGGGTGGTGCTGCCGAACACGCTCTACGATCCGCAAAAAGGGCGCCGACGAATATGCCAGTCCTACATCGACCAGCTCGTCTATGCCGAGGAGCTCGGGCTTCGACGTCATCGCGCGTCAACGAGCATCATCAGACCGCCTACGGGCTGATGCCGGCGCCCAATCTGATCGCGAGCGCGCTGATCCAGCGCACCAAGAAGGCCAAGATCGCGGTCGCTCGGCCGCGCGCTGCCGCTGGTCAACAATCCGGTCTACATCGCCGAGGAATTCGCGATGCTCGACAACCTGTCGCGCGGGCGGCTCATCACCGGCTTCGTGCGCGGCATCGGCAACGAGTATCACGCGAGCGGCATCAATCCGTCCTTCTCGCACGAGCGCTACCAGGAGGCGCACGACCTGATCGTCGCCGCCTGGACGAGGCCGGGCCCGTTCGCGTTCGAGGGCACGCACTACAACATTCGCTACGTCAACCTGTGGCCGCGACCCTATCAGCAGCCGCATCCGCCGATCTGGATTCCGTCGATGGGCTCGTCCGAGACGATCAAGTGGGCGGCGGCGCCGGAGCGCAAATATCCGTTCCTGGTGACGTTCAGCGGCGCGCGACCTGGTGGCGCGCTATCTCAACATGTACCGCGAGCAGGCCAAGGCAATACGGCTACGAGGCGTCGCGGCGACCAGCTCGGCTGGGCCGTCGCCGGTCTACGTGGCCGACACCGACGAGCGGGCGCGCGCCGAGGCGAAGGCGGGCATCGAGACGCTGTTCAACGATTTTCTCGCGGTGCCGTGGGAGATGCTGCTGCCGCCCGGCTACATGTCGCTGTCGTCGATGAAGAACACCATCAAGATGCGCAAGGCGCTGGGCTCGCGGGCGCGCCACAGCATGGAGGAACTGATCGAGAGCGGCACCGTGGTGGTCGGCAGCCCGCGGACCGTGCGCGAGCAGCTCGAGCGCCTGCGCGACGCGACCGGCGCCAACAACCTCATCACCATGCTGCAGTTCGGCGTGCTGCCGGACGAGCTCACCAAACGCAACATGGAGATGTTCGCCGTCCGAGGTGATGCCGCATTTGCGCGATTGACAGGCAGCGTATCGGACATGACACCAACGCATCGGAGGCGATCATGGTGACGCGCAATTTTCCCTGGCTCGCATTGGGGTTTGTCCTCGCCGCGCCGCCGGCAGGCGCGCAGACGCCCGCGAAACCCGCGCTTGAAAACGACTATGTGCGGGTGAGCCGGGACTCTGCGCCATGCGCGACGCCGGCTGCCGGGCGGTGCGAGGACCGCGTGATCCTGGCGATGGGCGACGTCACGCTCGGATCGGGCGGCGCCAGCCGGGCGATGACCTACGGCCAGATCGCGGTGTTCCGGACGGGCGAAACCTACGAGCCGCCGGCCGGCGGCCCCTATTTCGAGGTGGCGGTGAAGCCCGGCCATCCGCCGGTGAAATCCCCGCCCGAGCTCATTCCGCCGCCCAAGAACATGATCGTGTTCGAGGGGCCGACCTTCTTCATCTACGAGGAGAAGCTCGCGGTCGGCGATACCCGCCCGCGCCACTCCCACAGCCAGCGGGTCGAGATCCGGCTCAACAACGGTCCGCGGCTGCACCAGTGGGTCGATCAGGACGGCAAGGTCAGCGAGAGCGAGCCGTCCATCGTCAACTGGCGCGAGCCGATCATCCACACGGTCAAGAACATCGGCGACATGCCGCTGCGCAATTTCATTTTGGAGTTCTTGCCGGAGAAGAAGTGAGGCAAGGAGGCGCCGCGAACTCGGCGGGCCCCCTCTCCCCGCGCGCGGGGAGAGGTGAAAACCTCACGGCATCGGAATGTCCTGCACCTTCTTCGGCACGTGATAGCCCTTCTGCACGGCCGGACGGTTGGCGATGGCGACGTACCAGCGCTTCACATTGGGATACTGGTTGAGATCGACGGTCTGCCATTCGTAGCGCGAGATCCACGGCCAGGTCGCGACATCGGCGACCGAATAGTCGTCCGCGAGATATTCGTGATCCGCGAGCCGGCGGTCGAGCACCCCGTAGAGCCGGTGCGTCTCCTTGAGGTAGCGCTCCTCCGCGTAAGGCGCCTTGCCCTTGTTGTATTTCACGAAATGGTGGGTCTGCCCCAGCATCGGGCCGATGCCGCCCATCTGCCACATCAGCCATTCGAGGACGCGATAGCGCTTGAGCTTGTCGGTCGGCAGGAGCTTTCCGGCCTTCTCGGCCAGGTAGAGCAGGATCGCGCCCGATTCCATCAGGCTGAAACCATTGTCGCGGTCGACGATCGCGGGAATCCGGTTGTTCGGGCTGATCTTGAGGAATTCCGGCTTGAACTGCTCGTCCTTGCCGATGTCGACCGCATGCGCCTCGTAGGGGATGCCGACCTCTTCGAGCATGATGGAGGCTTTGCGGCCATTGGGTGTGGTCCAGGTATAAAGATCGATCACCGTCGTCACCTCTTTGCGTGGTATTTTCAGCCCTGAAGGCGTCACCGTAGAGCATTTTGCGGCGAAGTGGATAGCGGTTCGCCTCGGAAAATGCGACCAAGTACAAGGTACCGGGCGACGGTATTTCCGAAAGGGCCGAGGAGAACGCGATGGCTGCCGGCGAATCCAAGGTTGTTCGAACCCTCCACCTCCGGTTCACGCTTCCGGCGGCGGACCCGGCCCAGCTGAGCGCGATGGTCCAGTCGGCAAAGCCGTTCTACGATTTTTTCGGCACCACCCGGGTCCACCTGCTGCAGAACGTGGACGACCCCGGCCGCTTCATCCAGGTGATCGAATACGAGACCGACCAGGCGGTGGAGGTCAATCGCCAGCGCATCGCCAGCGACCCGCGGATCCAGGGCTTCCTGCAGGCGTGGCGGATGCTGGTACCGGGCGCCGTCGAGCTCGACGTCTATCAGGAGGTGTGAGGCTCCCTAAGTCGGGCCGGAGGGCGCAGGGACAAACGCGCGCGGAAGCAATCGCGTGCCGCGTCGCTGAGGTTCAGATCGTCTGATTGTAGGCGCCCACATCCGGATGGGTGCGCAGCACGCCGTCGATCGCCTTGAACATGTCGCGCATGCGCGCCTCCGACACCGGGCTCTCGACCACCACCACCAGCTCCGGCTTGTTGGAGGAGGCGCGCACCAGTCCCCAGGTGCCGTCCTCGACGGTGACGCGCACGCCGTTGACGGTGACGAGATCGCGGATCGGCTGGCCGGCCACCTTGTCGCGCTGCTTCTGCGCCGCCTCGAAATGCTCCACCACCTGGTCGACGATGCCGTATTTGATCTCGTCGGCGCAGTGCGGCGACATGGTCGGCGACGACCAGGTCTTGGGCAGCGCGTTCTTCAGGTCCGACATCTTCTTTCCCGGGATTGCGATCGAGCATGTCGCAGACCGCGAGCGCGAAGATGAGGCCGTCGTCGTAGCCGCGGCCGATCGGCTTGTTGAAGAAGAAGTGACCCGACTTCTCGAAGCCGGCGAGCGCGCCGATCTCGTTGACCCGTCGCTTCATGTAGGAGTGGCCGGTCTTCCAGTAGTCGGTCTTGGCGCCGTTCGTGATCAGCACCGGATCGGTCATGAACAGGCCGGTCGACTTGACGTCGGCCACGAAGGTCGCGCCCTTGTGCAGTGCCGACATGTCGCGCGCCAGCATCACGCCGACCTTGTCGGCGAAGATCTCCTCGCCCTCGTCGTCGACCACGCCGCAGCGGTCGCCGTCGCCGTCGAAGCCGAGCGCCACGTCGGCCTTGGTGCGCAGCACCTCGTCGCGCATGGCGTGCAGCATCTTCATGTCTTCGGTATTCGGATTGTAGTTCGGGAAGGTGTGGTCGAGCTCGCAGTCGAGCCGGATCGACCTCGCAGCCGACCGCCTCGAGCACGCGCGGCGCGAACGCGCCGGCGGTGCCGTTGCCGCAGGCGCAGACCACTTTGAG
This sequence comes from uncultured Pseudomonadota bacterium, assembly GCA_963791155.1. GTDB lineage: Bacteria > Pseudomonadota > Alphaproteobacteria > Rhizobiales > Xanthobacteraceae > JAVDCA01. The sequence continues at coordinate 161,208 of CAWBRI010000002.1, read as the reverse complement.
CTTGCGCTTGAGCTTCGGCCGGTTGCGTCAGGTCGGCGATGTAGCGGGCGGGAAAATTCTCGACGAACGCATAGGAGCCGCCGCCCTTGAGATCGAAACGCGCGCCGAGCACGATCTCCTTGAGCCGCGTCATCTCGTCGGGGCCGAAGGTGAGCGGCCGGTTGGCGCCCATCTTCACCCCGGTCCAGCCGTTGTCGTTGTGCGAGGCCGTCACCATGGCGACGCACGGCACGTCGAGCTCGAACTGGGCGAAATAGGCCATCGGCGTGACCGCAAGGCCGATGTCGTGCACCTTGCAGCCGGCCGCGAGCAGGCCCGGAGACGAGCGCGTATTTGATCGAGGCCGAGTAGCCGCGGAAATCGTGGCCGGTGACGATCTCCGGCTGCGCACCCAACTCGCGGATCAGCGTGCCGAGCCCCATGCCGAGCGCCTGCACGCCCATCAGGTTGATTTCCTTCCCGAACAGCCAGCGTGCGTCGTATTCGCGAAAGCCGGTGGCCTTCACCATCGGCTCGGACTCGTACGCATAGGTATTGGGCGATAATTCGGGCTTCGGGGTGGGGAACATCAATGGGTCTCGGGCGGCAGGGATCGCGCGTGAGCACATAGCCGACGCCCGCCAGGGGGGGAAGCCCGCATTTTCGGACGATGACGGCGAAATGGCCTGGCGCCGGAGCCGGCGGAGCGTGCCGGCGACCCGCCCGCCCCCCTGCCAGACAAGCGCCCGGCAGGGGGTCGTTCGCGGAGACGAAGAGCAGCGATGGCCTCAATAGTACGGGTAGCCGCAAACGTTGACGTGGCGCCAGCGCCAGCCATACGGGGTCAGCACGTGGTGCCAGCGCCAGCACCCGTCATAGTAGGCGTAGCCCGGAAAGAAGCCGAACCCGAAGCCGCGGCGATGGAATCCATGGTGGAATCGACCGAAATGGCCGCCACCAACGAAGTGGGTTCCTCCAAAGCGGGCGCCACCGCCAAAGCTTCCGACCCGCGCTCCTCCGAAGCTTCCGACATGCGCTCCTCCGAAGCTGCCGCCGCCAAGGCTCATGTGGCCGCCACCGCCGCCATGGCCACCGCCACCGCCGTGGCCGCCACCGCCTCCCCGGGCCGAGGCCTCGGTTGCGATCGATACGCTGCCCAGCGCCAAAGCGGCGGCGAGGGCGAGGACTGACATACGTGACATGGTCGTTTCCTTTTGCTTCTTCTGATCACGCCCCTAGGATGACGATTACAACCCTGGGGATGAACTCAAGCTGAACCACCGATCACAAATAAGTGCATTCCACCCGCGGAACTTTTCCCGCGCGCCGCGCTATCGCGTGAACGAATTTGCAGGATTATTTCCGGCGAGGTGGGCGCCGGTCCGGCGCAGAAAATGCCACCATTTATCGAATCTGGAGCGTGCCGACCCGCATTGATCGGAACAAGCTCTCGCCGCCTATAGGCTCGACATGATCGATCCGACGGTGAGGAACGCATAGACACAAAGCCAGGCCGTTGCGCATCGCCTGACGCGGTCGCTCATGTCGGCGGATATATTCAGCGCTTCGGTCACGCTCGCCGCCATGCGCTCGCCCTTATGGGGTCTCGCCTTTGCGGCGTGCGACCGTCATTGTTCCAGCACCAGCCGGCCGTTCCGGTGTTCCCATCGCACCCGCGACAGGAACGACATGCCGAGCAGGTTCTGCCCCAGCACCTCGTCCGGCAGGACCAGGGCCGCCACGTTGCGCACGGTGATGCGAGCCGACTTCGACGCGATTGAGCTCGACCCGCGCGGCGCTCACGATGCCGTTCGCGGTCGACACTTTCGCCGTGTAGTCGCGCTCCGCCGGATGAATGCCGAGGCGTGCCGCGTCGCCCTGGCGCAGTGCGATGACCGACGCGCCGGTGTCGACCATGAGTTCCATGCGGCGGCCGTCGATGACGGCTTCGACGTTGAAGTGGCCGTTGTCGCCGCGCGAAATGGACAGGCTGCGGGAATTGGCCGCTGCGGTTTCGATTGCGGCCGGTTCGACCTTGGCGGCTGCCGCGGTCGTGCCGTTCATATCGGCGTAGAGCCGCGGCACGACGCCGGCGATGGCGAGCGCCAGGATGGCAAAAACGATGATGCTGCGCATGGCTGCGGTTTCCCGAAATCGCGCCATTCCATCACGCAAGTTGTGACGGCGCCCTAACCGCGAGCCCGGCCCGTGCGCCTTTCCGCCCCGATCCTGAACGGCGCGTTACGGCGATCGCTAAAACTCTTCGGATTGCAAGGGGGCGCGTCACGTTCCGCGAGGCTTGGCGCGCCGCGTCGCAGGTGCCGACAGCGGGTCGTCGGGCCACGGATGGCGCGGGTAGCGGCCGCGCATCTCGGCCCGCACCGCGGCGTAGCTGCCGCGCCAGAACCCCGGCAGATCGCGCGTGACCTGCACCGGCCGGTGGGCGGGCGACAGGAGCTCGACCACCAGGGGAACGCGCCCGCCTGCAATGGTTGGATGCCGCGCGAGGCCGAAAAGCTCCTGCACCCGTATGGCCAGCTTGGGACCTTCCTCGGCCTCGTAATCGATCGGAATCCGGGAGCCGGACGGCGCCTCGAAATGGGTCGGCGCCTCGGCGTCGAGCCGGCGGCGCAGACCGATAGGGCAACAGCACCGCCAGGGCGGTGCCGAGCTCGTCGGCTGTGAGCTGAGCGAGCGACGTCTTGCCGGCGAGCATGGGGGTCAGCCAATCATCGATCGCGGCCGCAAGCCCCGAATCGGAGAGATCGGGCCATTCATCGCCTTCTGCACGCCGCAGGAACAGCACCCGGTCGCGCCACTGCGTCAGCGCTTTGGTCCAGGGCAGGCGGTCGAGCCCGGCCTTCGCGATCCCGGCCGCGAGCACGCGCGCCGCCTCCTCGTCGGCCGTGACCGCGACCGGCTGCTCGGCGAGCGCGATCGCGCCGAGCCGGCGCAGCCGCCGGCCGCGCAGGCTCGCGGACGGCGGGTCGAACGTGATTTCCTCCTTGGCTTCGATGCGGTCGGCGAAGCGCGTCTCGATGTCGGCGAGCGTGATCGCGGCCGCCAGCACGATGCGGCCCTGGGCGGCGCTGCCGACGATCTCGGCGACCGCCAGATAGGGCTCGCGCGCGAGCGCCGAGGCCGGATCGACCTGGGCGCCGCGCCCGTTGGCGAGCAGGAAGGCGCCGTTCGCCGCCGCCGCGGTTCTTGGCGATGCGATCCGGATAGGCGAGGGCGAGGATCGCGCCGACGGAAGGCGCGGACGGCGGTGCGCCGCGACGCCGACCAGCTCCGCCCATCGCGCCGCCATGGCGCGAGCGTCCTCGGCGCGGCGCGAGCGGTCGCGGCGCAGGGCGTCGACCCGATGCCGAAGATCGACGTCGTCGCCGCCGAGGCCGCGCTCGGTGACCAGCAGGGCGATCTCGGCGGCGAGCCGGCCGGCGCCCTCGGCGGACGCATCGACCACCATGCGGGCAAGCCGGGGCGGCAGCGGCAGGCCGCCGCAGCTGCTTTCCTTCCGCCGTGATGCGTCCCTCGGCGTCGATCGCGCCGAGCGCGCGCAACAGCGCCTTTGCCTCGGCGAGCGCGGGCCGGGGTGGCGGATCGAGAAACGCCAGCTGGTCGGGATCGGCGACGCCCCACTGGGCGAGGTCGAGCACCAGCGAGGAGAGATCGGCCGTGAGGATCTCGGGACGCCCGAACGGCTCGAGCGAGGCGGTCTGGCCCTCGTCCCACAGCCGATAGCAGACGCCCGGCTCGGTGCGGCCCGCGCGGCCGCGACGCTGATCGGCGGCGGCACGCGACACGCGCACCGTCTCGAGCCGGGTCAGTCCGACGTCCGGCTCGTAGCGCGGCACGCGCGCGAGTCCGGAATCGACGACGACGCGGACGCCGTCGATCGTCAGCGAGGTCTCGGCGATCGAGGTCGCCAGCACGATCTTGCGTCGCCCGGGCGGCGAGGGGGAGATCGCGCGATCCTGGGTCGCGGCGTCGAGCGCCCCATAAAGCGGGACGATGTCGGTCGCGGGGTCGTCGAGGCGCTCCTTGAGCCGCGTCTCGGTCCGGCGGATCTCGGCGGTGCCGGGCAGGAACACCAGGATGGAGCCCCGCTCCGCCCGCAATGCCCGCAACGTCGCGTCGGTGACCTGCGCCTCGATCGGAGCTTTCGGATCGCGGCCGACGTAATGCGTCGCGACCGGAAACGCGCGGCCTTCGCTTGCGATCACCGGCGCGTCGCCGAGATGGCGCGCGATGCGCGCGCCGTCGATCGTCGCCGACATGACCAGCAGCTTGAGGTCCTCGCGCAGCCCGCATTGGGCGTCGCGCGCGAGCGCGAGGCCGAGATCGGCGTCGAGCGAGCGCTCGTGGAATTCGTCGAACAGCACGGCCGCGACGCCATCGAGCGTGGGATCATCGAGCACGAGCCGCGTGAACACGCCCTCGGTCACCACCTCGATGCGGGTGCGGCGCGAGACTTTCGAGCCGAACCGCACCCGATAGCCGACCGTTTCTCCCACCTTCTCGCCGAGCGTCGCCGCCATGCGCTCGGCCGCGGCGCGCGCCGCGATCCGGCGCGGCTCCAGCACGAGGATCTTGCGCCCTTTCGCCCAGGGCTCGTCGACGAGCACCAGCGGCACCCGCGTGGTCTTGCCGGCGCCGGGCGGCGCGACCAGGACCGCGGCGTCGCGCGCCCGCAATGCGGTCGTGAGCGCTGGCAGCGCATCGTCGATCGGCAGCGCGAATTCGAATGAATTCATCGACGGTTCGTTAACCCTGATTGCGGCGGCCGCATTTGCGGCATGCCGGGCATGGCACGGCATTTGCGAGATATACGCCACTGCACCGCATTCGTCCGAGAATGAGACGCAAGTGCCCCGCAACGGATCGTCCAAAGAAGCGCAAATGCCCCCTCCCGGCATCCCGACGCACGGCCGGGTCGACTGGGTCGACTACGCCAAGGGTTTTTGCATCATCATGGTGGTGATGATGCATTCGACGCTCGGCGTCGAGGCGCAGGCCGGCCGCGAGGGCTTCATGCATGCCCTGGTGGCGTTCGCCAAGCCCTTCCGCATGCCGGATTTCTTCCTGATCTCGGGCCTGTTCCTCTCCCTGGTCATCGATCGCGACTGGCGCACCTATCTCGACCGCAAGGTCGTCCACTTCGTCTATTTCTATCTCCTGTGGACCGCGATCCAGTTCGTCGTGAAGGCGCCGCACTTTGCGGCGCAGGACGGCTGGCTCGGCGTGCTCGGGCTCTATCTCGAATCCTTCATCGAGCCGCTCGGCATCCTGTGGTTCATCTATCTGCTCCCGATTTTCTTCGTCGTCACCAAGGCGACCCGCGGCGCTGCCGCCGGCCGTGATCTGGCTGATCGCGGCCGCGCTCGAGATCGCGCCGATCGCGACCGGGTGGACCGTGATCGACGAGTTCGCGGCCCGTTTCGTCTACTTCTATACCGGCTATCTGTTCGCGCCGCGCATCTTCGCGCTCGCCGTCGCGGTGCAGGCGCGCCCGGCCGCGGCCGGCCTCGGGCTCCTGGTCTGGGGCGTTTTCGAGGGCGTCGCGGTGTTCACCGGATACTCGGAACTGCCGTTCTGCTCGCTCGGCCTCGGTCTGCTGGGGGCCGCGGCCGTGGTGTCGGTCTCGGCATTGCTCGCGAAGGTCGACATGTTCGAGCCGCTGCGTTTCTGCGGCAAGCACTCGATCGTCATCTATCTGGCGTTCTTCCTCCCGATGGCGGCGACCCGCGTGCTGCTGCTCAAGACCGGTATCATCGCCGATGTCGGCTTGGTGTCGCTGATCGTCACCGTCGCCGGCGTCCTTGGCGCGCTCGCGATCTGGTGGGCGGCGCGCGGCACCCGTTTCGATTTCCTGTTCGTGCGGCCGGCGCGGTTCTGGCTGACGCCCAAGCGGGTCGTTCTGCAGCCGGCGGAATAGGATTTCCCGCGCCCGGGATGCCCGCGCGCGCCCTTGAAATCACTTTTCATTTTGATCCCGCCGCAATCCAGCCGGCTGTCCGGAGGGCGGGGTAGCGCCCCCGACCGGAGGGTGTTAATGCGGGGAGCAATCCCTACATGACGGCTGTCCATGCCCACCAAAACGCACCCTGGCTCACCCAAAAAAGGCGACCACGTCTTCCTGGTCGACGGTTCCGGCTACATCTTTCGTGCCTATCACGCGCTGCCGCCGCTCACCCGCAAGTCCGACGGGCTGCCAGCTCAATGCGGTCTACGGCTTCTGCAACATGCTGTGGAAGCTGTTGCGCGACATGAAGCCCGAGGAGCGGCCGACCCATCTGGCGGTGGTGTTCGACAAGTCGGAAAAGACCTTCCGCACCGAAATGTACCCGGCCTACAAGGCGCACCGGCCCGATCCGCCCGACGATCTGATCCCCCAGTTCGCCGTTCATCCGCGAGGCGGTGCGCGCCTTCGATCTGCCCTGCCTGGAGCAGGGCGGCTTCGAGGCCGACGACCTGATCGCGACCTATGTGCGTCTCGCCTGCGAGGCCGGCGCGACCGCGACCATCGTGTCGTCCGACAAGGACTTGATGCAGCTCGTGAACGACGGCGTCATCATGTACGACACGATGAAGGACCGGCGGATCGGCATTCCCGAGGTGATCGAGAAGTTCGGCGTGCCGCCCGACAAGGTGATCGAGGTTCAGGCGCTGATCGGCGATTCGACCGACAACGTGCCGGGCGTGCCCGGCATCGGGGTCAAGACCGCGGCACAGCTCATCGGCGAATACGGCGACCTCGAGACGCTGCTCGCGCGCGCCGGCGAGATCAAGCAGGAGAAGCGCCGCCAGACGCTGATCGACAATGCCGACAAGGCGCGGCTGTCGAAGCAGCTCGTCACCCTCGACGCGAACGTCAAGCTCGACGTGCCGGTCGGCGATCTCGCGGTGCACGATCCCGACTACAAGAAGCTGATCGCGTTCCTCAAGGCGATGGAGTTCAACACGCTGACCCGCCGGGTCGCCGAGTTTTCCGGCGTCGATGCGGCCGAGATCGAGCCCGACGAGAAGCTGCGGGTGGGCGGGCCGCAAGCTTCGCTTCCCCTGCTCGGGGAACAGGCGGGCGGGCACGCCACGCCGGGTGAGGGCAAGTCGTTGCATGCGGCGCCCCCACCGCCAGCCCTCCCTCGCGGGCGGCGGAAGGGAGCGCGGGCACCCCGCCAGGCGCCGCCACCCCGAAATCGCTGGCCGACGCGCGTATCGAGGCCGCGCGCCGCTCGAAGATCGATCGCTCGAAATATGAGACGGTCCGCACGCGCGATCGCCTCGATGCGTGGATCGTCCGCGCGCGCGAGGCCGGATATCTGGCGATCGATACCGAGACCACCAGCCTCGATCCGATGCAGGCGGACATTGTGCGGCTTCTCGCTCGCGGTTTCCGACAACGAGGCCTGCTACGTGCCGCTGGCGCATCGCCATGGCGGCGACGGCACCGGGCTGTTCGCCGGCGAGCGGGCGGCCGACCAGATCGAGGAGACGCAAGCGCTCGCCGCCCTCAAACCGCTGCTCGAAGATCCGGGCGTGCTCAAGATCGGGCAGAACATCAAGTTCGACTGGCAGATTTTCGCCCAGCGCGGCATCGAGACCGCGCCCGATCGACGACACCATGCTGATGTCCTACGTGCTCGACGCCGGCAGGAGCGCGCACGGCATGGACGCGCTGTCGGAGCGCTGGCTCCAGCACAAGACCATCCATTACGGCGAGGTTGCGGGCACCGGCAAGGCGCAGATCTGCTTCGACCAGGTGCCGATCGACAAGGCGACCGAATACGCGGCCGAGGACGCCGACGTGACGCTGCGGCTGTGGGAGGTGCTCAAGCCGCAGCTCGTCGCCAACCACATGGCCACCGTCTACGAGACGCTCGAGCGCCCGCTGGTCGCGGTGCTCGCCCGCATGGAGCGGCGCGGCATCTCGATCGACCGCCAGGTGCTCTCGCGCCTCTCCGGCGAGTTCGCCCAAAAGGCCGCCGGGCTCGAGGACGAGATCAAGAAGCTGGCCGGGCGAGCCGCTCAATCCCGGGCAGCCCGAAGCAGCTCGGCGACATCCTGTTCGGCAAGATGGGCCTGCCGGGCGGCAAGAAGACCAAGACCGGCGCATGGTCGACGTCGGCATCGGTGCTCGAGGACCTCGCCGAGCAAGGCAACGAGCTGTCGCAGAAGATTCTCGACTGGCGGCAGGTGTCGAAGCTCAGGTCGACCTACACGGACGCGCTGCCCGGCTTCGTCAATCCGCGCACCCACCGGGTCCATACCGGCTACGCGCTCGCCGCCACCACGACCGGACGGCTCTCCTCGTCCGAGCCCAATCTGCAGAACATCCCGATCCGCACCGAGGAGGGGCGAAAGATCCGCCGCGCCTTCATTGCCGATCCCGGCTTCAAGCTCGTCTCCGCCGACTATTCGCAGATCGAGCTGCGTCTGCTCGCCGAGATCGCCGACATCGCGGCGCTCAAGCAGGCGTTCCGCGACGGGCTCGACATTCACGCCATGACGGCGTCGGAAATGTTCGGCGTGCCGGTCGAGGGCATGCCGGGCGAGGTGCGCCGGCGCGCCAAGGCGATCAATTTCGGCATCATCTACGGCATCTCGGCCTTCGGACTCGCCAACCAGCTCGGCATCGCGCGCGAGGAGGCGGGCGCCTATATCAAGAAATATTTCGAGCGCTTCCCCGGCATCCGCGACTACATGGAGGCGAGCAAGGAGTTCTGCCGCAAGCACGGCTACGTGACGACGCTGTTCGGCCGCAAGTGCCACTATCCCGACATCGTCAACTCGAATGCGTCGATCCGCGCCTTCAACGAGCGCGCCGCCATCAACGCGCGTCTGCAGGGCACCGCCGCCGACATCATCCGCCGCGCCATGATCCGCATGGAGGACGCGCTGGCGAAGAAGAAGCTCGGCGCCAGATGCTGCTGCAGGTGCATGACGAGCTGGTGTTCGAGGTGCCGGACGACGAGGTCGCCAAGACGCTTCCCGTGATCAAGAAGGTGATGGAGGAGGCGCCGCTGCCGGCGGTCGCGATATCGGTGCCGCTGCAGGTCGATGCGCGTGCGGCCGACAACTGGGACGAGGCGCATTAAGCCGCGTTCCCTCGCCGGCACGCCGGCGGTGTCTCGGCGCAGGCGGCACGGAACTTATCCTCACTTTTTGCGGCCGCCCGCGTTCCCTGGCGTCCCGATTGGTGTTAGCTAAGCCCCATGGCCGCCCCATCCCGTTCGCACACCCACAGCACCGCCTCGATGCTGCATCCGCTCCTGGAGATCGGCGCCGCGCGCGCGCGGCTGCGCGACATCATCCATCGGCGCTCCTTCGGCCGCGGCGAGATCAAGCTCGCGTCCGGCCGGGTGAGTGATTTCTATTTCAATCTCAAGCCTGCGATGCTCGATGCCGAGGGCGCCGCCCTGCTGGCGCAGCTCACCCTCGACGCGCTGGCGGGCGAGCGCATCGACTATGTGGGCGGGCTCGAGATGGGCGCGGTGCCGATCGCGGGCGCGGTCGCGCAGCTGAGCTTCATGATGGGCGCGCCGATGCAGGCGTTCTTCGTGCGCAAGAAGCCGAAGGAGCATGGCGCCAGGCTCTCGGTCGAGGGCCTGATGCCGGGCGAGACCCTGCGGGGCAAGCGCGTCGTCATCGTCGAGGACGTCACCACAACCGGCGGCTCGGCCATGAAGGCCGTCGAGGCGGCGCGCGAAGGGGGAGCCGAGATCGCCTTCGTGCTCACGCATCGTGGACCGCGAGGAGGGTGCGACCGAGGCTTTCGCCGCACAGGGCGTCGAATTTCCGCGCGATCTACCGCGCGTCGGAATTTCTCAATCGCTGACCCGACCGCGCCGCGCCAGCACTCGGCGATAAAACGCCTCGATCTCCATGAGGGCGCGCTGCGGCGCAAAGCGCGCTAGGTCGTAGGAAATTTCCTGCCGGCCGCGTTCGAGCGCCGCCCGGAGCGCACCCGCGAGGCCGGCTTCGTCGCCGTGATCGACCCACGACACGCGCTGGTCGGTGACGAATTCGCGCGGGCCATCGGTACGGGTCAGAACCAGCGGAAGCCCGGCCGCCATGGCTTCGAGGATGGCGAGCCCGAACGGCTCGAAGCGTGCCGCGCTCACATACACGTCGAACGCGCGATAGAGCGCCGCGATGTCGGGCTGCGGCCGCAGCAGAACGATCCGGTCGTCGCCCGCCGCATATCTGGCGAGCTCGCCGCGCTGCGGGCCATCGCCGAGAATCACGAGCGCCACCGGCTCGTCGCCGCGCGGAAAGGCGAGGCGGAACGCCCGCACCAGCAGATCCATGCCTTTGACCGGCATCAGGCGGCCGATGCTGCCGACCACCATGGCGTGTTCGGCATGCCAGCTTTCGCGCAGCTCCGCGCGCTCCGCGGGCGTCGTGCGGGCGAGCGCCGCGCGCATCGTGGCGGGCAGCCAGTTCCAGATGACGGCGGCTTCGCCGCGGAACTCCGGCCCGATGCGCGCGCGCTGCCACGACGCCACCGCGATCAGGCCGTCGCAGTCGGCGTGCTCGCGCGGCTCGTAGTCGATATGCAGCGTCGCGACATGCGGGATGCCGAGCTTCTGTGCCAGCTTCCCGACCCGCCGCCCCGCCGAGTTGAGATGGCTGTGCACGATATCCGGCTTGAACCGGCCGAGCGTCCGCCGCGCGAAGGGACGATGCAGCCACGCCGGCATCCATGCCGGGATGATGCTCAGGCCGATGCGCCCGCGGCCGCCCTGAACCGCGATGGCCGCGGTCGCCGCCGCGGTCTCGGCCTGGAACATCCGGGCGCAGTCCGAGCCGGGATCTGCGATCAGCACCTCGACCTGATGACCGGCGCGCGCCTGCAGGCTCGAGAGCTCGATGCAGTAGCGCTCGCTGCCGTAGAAGCCTTCGCTCACCACCGCATGCAGGATTTTCATCGAGCCCTCGGTTCAGGCCTGAACCCTAGTTCAGCCCGAGCATTTTCTCCGCATTCCCCCCGAGGATCTTGGCCTTGTCGGCGGCCGCAATCGGCAGCCGCGTCACGTGCTGGGTGTCGGCGCCGATGAACGGATCGTCGGTGCCGAACAGGATCTGCGATGCGCCGACCGAGCCGATCGCCAGCATCAGCGCGGATTCGCCGAACGCGCAGGTGTCGTAATAGAGCCGCTTGCCGTAATCGCTCGGCAATCTTGTGATGTATTTGCGGCAGTCGGGAAACAGCCGATAGCCGTTGTCGAGCCGCTCCATCAGCACGATCAGCGCGCCGCCGGTATGCGCCAGGATGTAGGGGAAATTGGGATAGCGCTCGAACACGCCCGCATAGATCAGCCGCGCCGCCACCAGGGTGGTGTCGAAGATGAGGCCGACCCGCAGCGGCAGCTCGAACTCGCCCATTTCCGAGGTGTCCTTCGGGAACATCGGATGCTCGAACACCGGCAGGCGCATGGCGTCGATCTTCGCCCACAGCGGCTCGAAGCGCGCATCGTTGAGCGGCGGCCCGCCGATATTGGAGCCGATCGCGACGCCTTTCATGCCGAGCTCGCCGATCGCGCGGTCGATCTCGGCGAGCGAGGCCTCGACGTCGTGCAGCGGCAGGCTGGCGAAGCCGACGAAGCGGTCCGGATGGGCGCGGCAATCCTTGCGCCAGCATGTCGTTGACGTGGCGCGCCATGTCGACCTGCGCGTCGGCCGATCCACGGATAGACGCTCGGCGTCGACACCGTGAGGACGCGCCGATCGATGCCCTTGCGGTCCATGTCGCGCAGCCGGTGGTCCATGTCGAACATGTCGGGCCGCGTCCACGCCAGCGTGTAGCCGTTGTGGCGCATCAGCGTCTTGCCGTCGGATGTCTGCTCGACGTCGAGCCGCATGACCCGCTTGAGCTCGTCGAGATAGTGCGGGTCGACGAAATGGCCGTGAATGTCGATTTTCATGCGGGTTCTCAGGATGGCGCTAGGACGTGCGCGCCGGCAGGACGACGGCGCGGCACTCGCCGAAGCCGACGCGGGCGGCGCGCCCGTCGCCGCCGCAATGGGCGCGGAAGATCACCTCGTCGCCGTCCTCGAGGAAGCCGCGCGTCTCGCCGTTCGGCAGCGTGATCGGCTGCGGTGCCGCGCGCGGTGATCTCCAGCAGGCAGCCGCGGCTGTCGTCCTGCGGGCCCGAGCAGGTGCCGGTGGCCGATCAGGTCGCCGATCTCCAGGTTGCAGCCGTTGCTGGTGTGATGGGCGACCATCTGCGCGACCGTCCAGTAGATGGTGGCGAACGAGCCGGTGCTCAGCCGCAGCGGCGGGTCGCCCGCCGTCGCATTTTCTCGGTGGCCAGAAAGACCTCGAGCGTGATGTCGAGCCCGCCGCTCGCGCGGTCGTCTGGCGTCGTCGAGATAGGGCAGCGGCGCCGGATCGCCGGCCGGTCGCGCGAACGCCGGCACGCGGTACGGCGCGAGCGCCTCGGCGGTGACCACCCAGGGCGAGACCGTGGTGGCGAAGTTCTTGGCGAGAAACGGTCCGAGCGGCTGCGTATTCCCACGCCTGGATGTCGCGCGCCGACCAGTCGTTGAGCAGGCAGAAGCCGAAGATGTGCTCGCCCGCCTTGCCGATCGGCACCGGTTCGCCCGAGCGTGTTGGGCGTGCCGATGTAGAAGCCGAGCTCCAGCTCGTAGTCGAGATTGCGGCACGGCCCGATAGACCGGCGCCGCCTCGCCCGGGCCCTTGGATTGGCCGAGCGGCCGGCGCACCGGCGTGCCGCTCGACGCACACCGACGAGGCGCGGCTGTGATAGGCGACCGGCACGTATTTGTAGTTCGGCATCAGCGGATTGTCGGGCCGGAACATCTTTCCCGCATTGGTGGCGTGGAACACCGAGGCGAAGAAATCGGTGAAATTGCCGATGCGCACCGGCACGAACAGTTCCGCGCCGGCGATCGGCGTGAGATATTTCTGCAGTCGGCTCGTGCTGGTCCGTGCATCGCTGAGCAGCCGCGACAGCGCCAGCCGCAGCGCCGACCACGCCTGCGGCCCGAGCGCCATCAGCTCGTTCAAGTGCGGCGCGGCGCAGCGCGGACGCGGCTTGTTGCGCGAGCCCGTCGAAGCAGGACGCCGCCGCGGCGATCGTCGAAAATCTCATCGCCGATCGCGACCCCGATGGCGCGGCGCCGAACCATGGTGGCGCGGCCGGAAGGCGCCGAACGGCAGGTTCTGGATCGGAAAATCGCAATCGGGCGCGTTGGCGCTGGCGACCCAGCTCTTGCGCGCCAGATCGTGCGTCTCGTTCAATTCGCTCATGGGGCCGGCGTCCTGGGGAAAGTTGCCGCCATGTGGATACCGGATTGCCGTGGAAAATGCGACCCGCATGGGCAGCTAATTCAGGAAGCGCCCGCCGTCGGAGATGATGATCGCGCCGGTCGTGACCTTGAGATGCGTCACGCATGCCAAGACCGCGCGCGCCACGTCTTCCGGCTGCACGATGCGCTTGAGCGGCGTCGCCTGCGCGATCTTCTCCAGCTGCGCGGGGCCGCGCCCGGCCACGAAGTCGGTATTCACCGCGCCCGGCGACACGCACAAGAGCCGAATTTCGGGTCCGAGCGCGCGTCCGAGCGCCATCGTCATGGTGTCGAGCGCGGCCTTGGCGGCGCAGTAGGCGACGCTGGAGCCCGAGCCGGTGAAGCCCGAGATCGACGACATGTTGATGACGACGCCGTCGCGGCTCGCCTTGAGCAGCGGCGCGAACGCGCGGATCATCGAGAACGGTCCGCGCACATTGGCGATCATCAGCGCAGTCGATGCAGCTCGTCGGTGAGCGCCTCGAGGTCGTGCGTGCGGCACCGGCTTGGTGAAGCCGGCCGAATTGACCACGATATCGGCGCGCCCATGCGCGTCGGCGACGGTCTTCGCGGCGTCGCGGATGCTCGCCGAATCCTCCAGCACGATCCGGATCGGCCGGTGGCCGCTGCCGGGCAATTCGCCGATCAGCTGCCGGGCGCGGTCGAGGCCCTTGTTGTAGCCCACATAGACGCTTGCGCCTTCGGCTGCGAACATCCGCACCGTGGCGGCGCCGATGCCGTTGCTGCCGCCGGTGACGACCGCGATCTTGTGCTTCAGGCTTTGCTGCTTCCACGCTCTGCTCCTTGGGTCGACAACTCGTCGATACTGACGCGAGTCGTCATTGCCCGCGAAAGCGGGCAATCCAGTAATCACAGTCGGGTTGTGATCTGCACCTTCATCTACGGCGTATCTCACGGAGTACTGGATGGCCCGCTTGCGCGGGCCATGACGAACTGGAGACCGCGGTGGCGCCGTCATTTCCCCGGGAAGCGCCGCTTCAGGCCCTGCCAGCCTTCGAAATAATCGTGCTGCAGCTCGGCCGACTCGATGGCGTAACGGGTGAGCCGCATCGCGAAGCGGCTTTCGAACATGAACGCCATCGTGTCGGTGAGCTTGTGCGGCTTGAGCTCGGCGTTGGTGGCGCGCTCATGGGTCTCGGCGTCGGGACCGTGCGCGGTCATGCAATTGTGCAGGCTCGCCCCGCCCGGCAGGAAGCCCTCGGCCTTGGCGTCATAGGCGCCATGGAGCAGGCCCATGAATTCGGTCATGACGTTGCGGTGATACCAGGGCGGGCGGAACGTGTCCTCGCCGACCAACCAGCGCGGCGCGAAGATCACGAAGTCGATATTGGCGGTGCCGGGCGTGTCGGAGGGCGCGGTGAGCACGCTGTAGATCGACGGGTCGGGGTGATCGAAGCTCACGGTGCCGATCACCATGAAGCGCGCGAGGTCGTATTTGTAGGGCGTGAAGTTTCCGTGCCACGCCACCACGCCAAGCGGCGAATGTTTCATCTCGGCCGCCCACAGATTGCCCTGGAACTTGGCGATCAGCGTGCAGGGCGATTCCTTGTCCTCGTAGGCCGCGACGGGCGCGAGGAAGTCGCGCGGATTGGCGAGGCCGTTCGAGCCGAGCGGCCCGAGCTCGGGCAGGCGGAGCGCCGCGCCGTAATTCTCGCAGATATAGCCGCGCGAGGGACCGTCCGGCAGCTCGACCCGGAAGCGCAGCCCGCGCGGCAGCAGCGCGATCTCGCCCGGCGAGGTTTCCACCACGCCGAGCTCGGTCACGAAGCGGGCGCGGCCGTGTTGCGGCAGGATCAGCATCTCGCCGTCGGCATTGTAGAAGTAGCGGTCGGTCATCGACGCATTGGCGGCATAGACATGCGCCGCCATGCCGGTCTGGGTCGCCACGTCGCCGTTGCCGCCGAGCGTGACGATGCCTTGGACGAAATCGGTCGCCTTTTTCGGCATCGGGAACGGCGACCAGCGCAGCTGCGAGGGCGTCGCCTCCACATCGTCGAACGGCGCGCTGCGGATCAGCCCGTTGTCGATCCGCTTGTAAGGGCGATGCACCACGGACGGGCGGATGCGATAGGTCCAGGTGCGCCGGTTCTCGTGGCGCGGCGCCGTGAACGCGGTGCCGGAGATGAGCTCCGCATAGAGGCCGTAGGGCGGCTTTTGCGGGCTGTTGCGCCCGACCGGCAGCGCGCCCGGCATCGCCTCGCTGACGAACTGATTGCCGAAGCCGGATTGATACTGGAACGTGGATGCGCGTGCCGCCTTGCCGCCGGCCTTGTGCGGCTTGGCGTCCCGCTTGGTCTTCACCTTGGCGTCCATGGTGGTTTCCCGCATCTGCGTGGTAGTTACGTTTGAAACCGACACCCTACCCGTTTCGAAACCGGTTTTCTACGTGCAATCGGGCGGCGGGCCGCGACGGTTTTCGCCCCCAGCCATGACGTTTCGCAAGCTGTTCGCCTGGGCGGGCCGGGCGTATCGTCGGAGATCAAGAAGGGGAAGGGGAAGGGGAAGGGGAAGGGGAAGGAAACCGGAATGGAAGGGCAAGGAAAATTCGCCGGCTGGGCCGTGCATTTCCCGAACAATCTGCGCTGGAGCAACGCCATGCAGATCGTCAAGGGCATGGCGCCCTACGGGGCGGTGGCGCTCGAGGAGGTCGATCGCATCGGCGACCGGCTCAAGGCGCGCGAGGCTGAGAGCGATCCCGATATCGCGTGGAAGGAGGAATGGGCCGCGATGGCGGATCGCATCGCGCAAGTCGCCGACGCGGCGGCGGCCGACGGCCGCCACATCACCGCCGGCCATCACTACATGCGGGCCGCCAACTATTATTACAGCGCGGAGCGCTTCATCCCGCCGGGCGACGAGAAGATGGCGATGTATCACAAGGCGCTGCGCTGCTGGCGCGCCGCGCTCGAGCGGCTGCACCCGGAGATCGAGCGCGTCGAGGTGCCCTACGAGGGCCAAAGCCTGCCGGCCTATTTCCTGCCCGGCCGCGGGCCGGGCCGCAAGCGCACCGTGGTGCTGTTCGACGGCATGGACAACGCCAAGGAGATGAGCGTGATCTTTGCCGGGCTCGACTTCGCCAAGCGCGGCATCAACACGCTCGCGATCGACGGGCCGGGTCAGTCGGAGACCCTGCGGCTGCGCCGGATCGTCAGCCGGCCCGACTACGAGGTCGCGGGCCGCGCCGCCTACGACTTCGTCGCGGCCCGGCCCGAGGTCGACCCCAGGAAGGTCGTCGTGATGGGCTACAGCTTCGGCGGCTATCACGCGCCGCGCGTCGCCGGCATGGACAAGCGCTATGCGGGTTGCGTGGCGCTCGGCGCGATGCACTGGGACATGCACGCCTGGCAGGCCGACATCAAGGCGCGGCTCGCCGCCGACACGCGGTTGAGCTTCACCTCGGCGTTCCAGTTCCGCTGGGTGATCGGCGCGCCCGACAACGCGACCGCGCTCGAATGGGCCAGGAAGTTTTCGCTCGACGGTATCGCGCAGAAAATCGAATGCCCGGTGCTGATCCTGCACGGCGAGAACGACCGGGTCGTGCCGCTCCAGGAGGCGCAGACGCTTTACGAAAAGGTCGGCGCGAAAAACAAGACGCTGAAAATCTTCACCGCCGAGGAGGGCGGCACCGAGCATTGCCAGGTCGACAACCGCCAGCTCGGCATCGACTATGTGGGAGACTGGATACTCGCCAATACGTGAGGCGGCGTCTTCGACCGCGCGCCACAGGTGGCGAGAGCTAACAAAGATACGAAGGGGAGAACGTCATGCTGTCGATCATGCGATGGGGCTCGCTCGTCGGCGCCACACTGGCGGGATTGTGTGTGGCGCAGGCGCAAAATTATCCGGAACGGCCGATCCGCCTGGTGGTCGCATTCGTGGCGGGCGGCGCGACCGACACCATGGCGCGGCAGATCACCGAGGACCTGAAGGCGGCGCTGGGCCAGGCGGTGATCGTGGAAAACAGGCCGGGCGCAAACGGCTACATCGCCTGGAACTACGTCGCCAATTCGGATCCCGACGGCTACACGCTGCTGATGGCGGAGAATGCGCTCGCCATCAGCCAGGGGCTGTTCAAGAAATCCGCCTCCTCGTTCGATCCGCTCAAGCAATACGACGCGGTCGCGCAGGTGGCGACCTCGCCGCTTGCGCTCGTGGTCGCCAACAAGGTCAAGGCCAACACGGTGGCGGAGCTGATCAAGCTCTCGCGCACGGTGCCGGCGAAGATGAACTATGCGTCGGCCGGCATCGGCAGCGTCGCGCACCTCACCTTCGAGGTCTTCCGCGACGGCGCCGGCATCGAGGCCGTCCATATTCCCTACAAGGGCGGGGGCCAGGCGATCGGCGACATCGTGGCGGGCCAGGTCGAGATGCACATGGCGTCGGTCGCGGTCGCAAAGCCGCTGGTCGAGGCCGGGCGGATCAAGGCGCTGGCGGTGACCGGCGCGAAGCGCTCATCCGCGCTGCCGGACGTGCCGACGCTCGCCGAGGCGGGCGTCAAGACCGCCGATGTCGATCTCGGTTTCTGGTACGCGCTGTTCGGTCCCAAAGGCCTTCCCGACGCCGTGAAGGCGAAGCTCGACAAGGCGGTCGCGACCGTGATGGCGGACCCGGGCGTGCGCGCACGCCTCGCCAAGCTCGACATCGAGCCCGCCTATGCGCCGGCCGACGTCTTGCGCAAAAAACTCGAAAGCGAGATCAAAAACTGGACCAAGTTCATCGACCAGAAGGGCATCAAGGCGGAGTGACTTCACCTCTCCCCGACGCAAGTCGGGCCTGCCCGACTTGCGCATTGTTGATGCCGAACTCCGGCAAGCCCGAGTTCGGATGCGGGGAAAGGGAGATGGCAGCGCTGGCGGTGTGGCAAACCAGGGTGGATGCATATGAAATCGCTCGTCCGTTGTGTCGTCATGTGCGCGGCGCTGGTCCTGGGGGCGAACAGCGCGTCGGTCGCGCAGGATTTTTCCGGCAAGCCCATCCGCATCATCGTCGGCCTGGTGGCGGGCGGGGCGACCGACGTGACGGCGCGGCTGGTGGCGCAGAAGCTCACCGAGAGCCTGCACACCAATGCTTTCGTGGACAACCGGCCGGGCGGGATCTTCATCCCGGCCACCAAGGAGCTCGTCGGCGCCGATCCCGACGGCCATACGCTGCTGATGATCTCGACCAGCAACGTGGTGACTCAGCCGCTGCACCCGGACTACCCGTACGATCTGCGCACGCTGACGCCGATCACCGAGGTGTCGCGCGGGCCGCTCATCCTGGTGGCGCGCAAGGACCTGCCGATCAAGAGCATCGCCGACCTGATTGCGTACGCGACCCAGAACCCCGGCAAGCTCGCCTTCGGGTCGGGCGGCGGGTCCGGCAGCTCGCTCTATCTCGCCACCGAATTGCTGCGGCTCAAGACCGGCATCAAGCTGCAGCATGTCCCGTATCGCGGCGCCGCGCAGGCGCTCAACGACCTGCTCGGCGCCCATATCGATCTCATGTTCGACGCCATGCCGGTGATGGTCGAGCAGGCCAAGGCCGGCAAGGTGACGCCGCTCGCGGTGACGAGCCTCAAGCGCTCGCCGGCGCTCCCCGAGGTGCCGACCATGGTGGAATCCGGCTTGCGCGATTTCGAGGTGGTGCAGTATTTCGCCCTGTTCGCGCCCGCCGAACACGCCGCCCGCGATCGCGCGGCGCCTGCGCGACGAGGTCGCCAAGGCGATCGCCGCGCCCGACGTGGTCGCGCAGTTCGACAAGCAGGGCATGGCGCCGGTCGGCAGCGAGCCTGCGCGAGTTCGGCGAATTTCTCAAGGCCGAGATCGACCGCTGGGCCAAGGTCATCAAGGAAGCGGGCATCAAGCCGGAGTGATACGAGTTTAACTGCCCGCATCGTCATTCCGAGGGCGCGCCGAAGCCGCGAGCGCCGGAAGTGCGATCATCCACCGACGGACGCAGCATGTGGCATGTGCCGAGCTTGCGCATGTGATAATGCCGATCTCGGGCAGTCCCGAGATCGGTGGCGCGCAATCTCAGGATGACGTACAAAAAAGGAATCGACATGCCCGCACGTCCCCCTTGGATCGACCACTTCGGCGATAATTTTCTGTGGTCGAACGCGACCCTCGTTATCAAGGGCATGGCGCCCTACGGCGTGGTGGCGCTGGAGGAGATGGACCGCGTGTGCGAGCGGCTCAAACTTCGCCAGCACGAGCCGGACGCATGGTTCGAGGAATGGGGCGCCATGGGGGCGCAGCTCGAGGCCAGGGCGAGCGACGCCGAGAAGGCCGGGCGCCTGCACACGGCCGGCGACTATTATCTGCGCGCCGGCAACTATCTCTATAACGCCGAGCGATTTCTGCGGCCTGGTCCCGAGAAGCGCGCGGCGGGCGAGCGCGCTTTCCGCAGCTACCACGCCGGCATCCGGTTGCGTCACCCCAACATCGAGCGCGTCGAGGTGCCTTACGAGGGCACGACGTCTGCCGGCGCTGTTCATGAAGGCTCCCGTGGCGGGTCGCGCGCCCACCGTGGTGATCGTCAACGGCATGGACAACTGCAAGGAGATGAGCATCTTCTTCGCCGGCCTCGAATTCGCGCGGCGCGGCATGCACACGCTCGCGCTGGACGGCCCCGGGCAGGGCGAGACCTTGCGGTCGCGCCAAATCCACAGCCGCTACGATTACGAGGTGCCGGGCAGCGCGGCCTACGACTGGCTGGCGCGGCGGCCGGAGGTCGATGCCCGACGCATCGCCATCATGGGATACAGCTTCGGCGGCTATTACTCGGGGCGCATCGCCGCCTTCGAGAAGCGCTACGCGGCCGGCATCTCGCTCTCGGCGCTGCACTGGGACCTCGCCGCCTGGCAGACGCGCATCAAGGAGAAGAACCAGAGCGATCCGAAAGCGGTCGCGCAGTCGAACTTCCAGTTCCAATGGGTGGTCAATGCGGCGACCGCGGACGACGCGGTCGAGGTCGCGCGCAAGTTCTCGCTCAAGGACGTCGCCCGCAACATCACCTGCCCGTATCTGGTGACGCATGGCGGCAACGACCGCGTAGTGCCGGTCGAGAATGCGCCGAAACTGTTCGAGGCGATCGGCTCCAAGAACAAGACGCTGAAGATTTTTACCGCCGAGGAGGGGGGCGCCGAGCACGCCCATGTCGACAACCGCCAGGTCGGGATCGACTACGCGGCCGACTGGCTGGCGGAACACATGTAGGATCCCGCCCGGCTTCCCCGGACATGACGCGGGCGCCGTGGTGACGGTGCGCCGGCGCGGCATCGGCACCGGCCGAAGCGCGGCGTCTATTCCGATCCCGCCAGGCCGGCCTGCTGCACGATCTTGCCCCAGCGCACGATCTCGGACTTGACGTAGCGCTGCAGTTCCTCCGGCGGCGGGGAGGCGAGCGGGATGTTTCCGAGATCGATGAACTGCCGCTGCGTGTCGGGCATTGCCATGATGGCCTTCACCTCGGCATGGAGCCGGTCGACGATCGCGGCCGGCGTGCCCGCCGGCGCGACCAGGGCGAGCCAGGAGACCGCGTCGAAGCCCGGCACCCCGCTTTCGGCGAGCGGTGGAATCTCGGGCAGGGCGGCAAAGCGTACCGCCGACGAGATGCCGAGCGCGCGCACCTTGCGGTCGCGCAAGAGCGCGATGGCCGGGGCGAGGTCGGAGAAGATCAGCGGCACGTGGCCGGCCACGACATCGTTCATCGCCTGCGCGGTTCCCTTGTAGGGAATATGCGTCATCTCGATTCCGGTCATGGTCTTGAGCAGCTCGGTGAACAGATGCGGTGGGCCGCCGACACCGCTCGATCCGAACGAGAGCTGGCCGGGCTTTTCCTTGGCGAGCCTGATCAGGTCGCCGACCGTGTGCACCGGCAGTGACGGATGGACGATCAGCACGAAGGGGACGCTTGCCACCAGCGCGACCGGCATGAAGTCGGCGGCCGGATCATAGGGCAGCTTCTTGTGCAGCGTGACCTGGATCGCGAGCTGGGTGCTGGCGCCCATGAACAGCGTGTAGCCGTCGGGCGCGGCCTTGGCGACCGAGTTGGCCGCGATCACGCCGCCCGCGCCCAGCCGGTTCTCGACCAGGAACGATTGGCCGAGCCGCTCGCTCAGCTTCTGCGCGATCAGCCGCGCGATCAGGTCGGCGCCGCCGCCCGCCGCATAGGGCGCCACGATGGTGACGGGTCGCGCCGGGTAGTCTTCGGCAGCGACCGATTGAATGAAAGTGAACCAAGCGAGCGCGACCGCCGCACACCGACTCAACATGATGCCCTCTCACACGCAGGACCGCCGTGCAGCATTGGCGCGGCAAGCGGCGCTTCAGAAACCGATCGCTTTCACCGCTTCAAATACTTCTTATCCAGCATGCAGTGCACGCCCTTGTTGCCGTTCACCACCTGGGTAATGCGCAGATCCGCGGCGAGGCTGGCCAGCATGTAGGCGTGAGAGCGGGTCAGCCCGGCGCGGCGCTGGATCACGTCGAGCATCAGGCGAAGCGCGATCACCACGCAATCGTCGAGATCGGGATCGAACGCCATGGTGACGACATGGGTCGGGGTCTCGGCATAGGGCCAATCCAGCCGCATGTCGTCGCGCACCGTGAGCCGGAAGCGGCCGACCAGCCCGGTCTCGATCGCATTAATGCAGACCTCGCCGTCGCCCTGGACGGCGTGGCCGTCGCCGGCCGAGAACAGCGCGCCGTCGGCGAAGATCGGCAGATAGAGCGTCGTCCCGGCGACGAGCTCCTTGTTGTCGAGATTGCCGCCATTTTGGCGCGGCGGCAGCGTCGAGACCGCCCCCCAGGCGACTGGGGGAGCCACCCCCATGACGCCGAAGAACGGCCGCAGATCGATCTCCATGCCCCAGGGCAGGCGGCCGATCATGCGCTTGGCATCGAGCGCGCTGTGGATCAGCGCCCGCTCCGGAAAGTCATAGGGCAGCGCGCCCGCCAGCGGACGGTGTCCGGTGTAGCCCCAGTCATAGGCGAGATCGATCGCCTCGATGTCGACCTGCAGCACCTGGCCGGCGCGCGCGCCGCGCACCGCGACCGGGCCGGTGCACATGTGGCCCGGCAGCATGCGTTTGGTCTTGGCCGCGTGGATCGCAAACAGCGCGGGCGGAATCTTGAAAGGTGGCGGCGGCAGCATCTCGGGCGGCCCCGATACGGTGCCGATCGTCACCACGTCGCCGCTGTCGATCGTCGCGATCGGCGGCAGGCCCGCATCGAAATAACCCCAGTGCACGTTCTCCGCGCTGGCGTCGACCCGTACCGACATTTTTCCCTCCGCCGATGGCCGAGCCCGCAGCCGCTAGGCTGTCGTTGCGGGTGCGATTGTGGACGTCTTCGATGAAGACGCCGATTGTCCCACGGGCGTGACTGAGATCTTCAGTGGCTATTTTGTCGAGTTATCAACCACGCCCCTGGGTGAGCACATTGAGCAGCGCCGGCGTTCCCGACCGCACCGCTTCGAGCCCGCGCCTGAGCGCCGGCATCAGGGCGGCCGGGGACTCCACTTTCTCGCCGTGCCCGCCGCAGGTCTCGATCACCTTCTCGTAGTCCGGCGACGGTTTGAGCTCGGTCAACGGCATGATGTTGGCCTTGGCGGCGCGTCCGTCCGGATAGACGTCGAGGGTCGCGCGCTTGACGGCGTGCCAGACCTGATTGTTGGCGATGATGGTCAGCGTCGCCAGGTTCTCGGCACGGCCCACATAGTGGAACGGCAGCGGGTTGCCGAACATATAGGATCCGTCGCCGACCGCGGCGATCACCTCGCGCTCGGGCGCGCCGAGCTTGGCGCCGAGTGCGGCGCCGAGACCGAAGCCGAGACCGCCCGCGAGCTGGCCGCCGAAATAGGAGCGCGGCTGGGTCAGGTTGAGCTGCCCGACCGGCAGCCCGAGCTCGTTGATGATGATCG
The DNA here is from genome assembly GCA_963791155.1 of uncultured Pseudomonadota bacterium. Taxonomy (GTDB): domain Bacteria; phylum Pseudomonadota; class Alphaproteobacteria; order Rhizobiales; family Xanthobacteraceae; genus JAVDCA01. The sequence continues at coordinate 137,989 of CAWBRI010000002.1, read as the reverse complement.
CGTTCTCGGATTTTACCTCGTTGACGCAGGCCGCCAGATAGGCCGGATGGATCGGCGTCTGGTCGCGCACCGTCTCCAGCAGCTTTCGCCGTTTCGTCTCGAGCTCGTCGCGCAGACCGGCGAGCACCTTGCGCCGGCTGTCCATCTGGCTGCCCTTTTGTTTCATCACGTCGCGCAGCGCCGCCCGCAGGATCGGCAGGGTCGCGGTCGCCTCGCCGGTGATCAGGAGATCGGCTTCGAATTCGCGGAACGGATATTTGCTTTCGAGCGGATCGGCCGCGATGTGGATGATCGTGGCGTCGCGCCGGGGCTTGTTGGCGCGCGGAATCCACGGCACCGCCGACTCCAGCACCAGCACGACGTCGGCCTTCGGCAGCAGCGTGCCGACGTCGAATCCGAGATGCATCGGATGATCGGTCGGAATGTTGACGTCGCGCGCCTCGCTTTGGACCACCGGCAATGCGAACTCTTCGGCGAGCGCCGCCAGCTCCGCAAACGCCGCGGGGGTACGCCCGCCGCTCGACGTGACGATCAGCGGAAACTCGGCCTTGGCGATCAGGTGCGCGGCCTCCTCGATCGCGCGGCGCGACGGTTCGGCCGGCGACGAGCCGAGCGGGCGAACATTGGTGCGGCGCGCCGCGACCGCGGGTTCGGCCAGGACCTCGCGCGGCAATGTCAGATAGACCGGTCCACGCGGCTCGCTCATCGCGATGTCGAGCGCGCGGTCGACCAGCGGCTCGACCGGCTGGCCGCCGCGCAATTCGTAATCCCATTTGACGAATTCGCGCACCATGCCGCCCTGGTCGAAGGATTCCTGGCCCCAATGGATCGAGCGGTTGCGCGACCCGATATGCCCGGTCTCGGTCAGCGGGGTACGTCCGGCGGCGAGCAGCAGCGGAATATTGTCGCGCGTGGCGTTCATCAGCCCATTGATGGTGTTGCCGGTGCCGACGGTGACGTGCACCATGACGGCGGCGGGCTTTCCGCACGCCCGGTAATAGCCGTGCGCCATCGCCATCGCGACGTTCTCGTGCGGCACGGTGATGAACTTGGGAATCTTCCGGTCGCCGCCGGCATTGCGCGAGATCGCCTCGATGATCGGGGCAAAATCGGTGCCCGCATTGGCGAACACGTAGTCGATGCCGCGTTCGGCCAGGCGTCGGATATAGGCTTCCGCCGTCATTTGCTGCTGGTCGCTCAAAGTTCAATTCCGCTGGGTTGGCGCGCGTGCGCGGGACAAGGTGAGGGGCGCGAGTTGGACCCGCGCGGCCGTGCGGTGACGCATCGGAAGATGTGCTGGAAGCCGATTTGCCGCAGCGGATGCGAGGTCGCGGCAGTTTACCGTCGAGCAATGGTGTGTCAATCAGCGAGGGCGTTCGACGGGCCTTGGCGCGATGCGATAAGGCGGTGCGCCATCAATGCATTGGAGCATGGCCGAACGCGCCATGCGGGCATCCGGCTCGGTCCGCCGGACGGTGCCTCCGTCCTCAAATCATGGTAAGTCGCCGGAACCTGAGCCATCACGACGGGGGTTTTCCGGTGGACTTGAATCTGACCGGCCGCAAGGCGTTGATCACCGGCGGCTCCAAGGGGATCGGGCTCGCCATCGCCAAGGCGCTGGCGGCGGAAGGCTGCGATCTCCATCTCGCGGCGCGCACGCAATCCGAGCTCGAGAAGGTGGCGGACGAGATTCGAGCGCGCCACGGCGTCAAGGTGGCGGCGCACCCCGCCGATCTGTCGGACGGCGCGAGCGCCCGCGCGCTCGCGCACGCTTGCGGCGACATCGACATCCTGGTCAACAGCGCCGGCGGCATTCCGCGCGGCACCGTGCTCGATATCGACGAGGAACGCTGGCGCAAGGCATGGGACCTCAAGGTGTACGGCACCATCAATCTCACGCGGGCCGCCTACGGGCCCATGTGCCAGCGCCAGAAGGGCGTGATCATCAATATCGTCGGCCTGTCGGGCGACCGTCCCGACGCCTATTACATTGCCGGCAGCAGCGCCAATGCGGCGCTGATCATGTTCTCGCGCTCGCTCGGCGGCAACTCGATCCGCTACGGGGTACGCGTGGTCGCGGTCAATCCCGGACCGGTCGAGACCGAGAAGCACATCCGCGACACCGAGCGGTTGGCGCAGGAGAAATTCGGCGACAAGTCGCGCTGGCGCGACGTCATGGCGGGTCTTCCCATGCGGCGGGCCGCCTTGCCGGAGGAAGTCTCCAGCATGGTGGCGTTCCTCTGTTCCGACCACGCCTCCTATATCAGCGGCAGCGCGGTGACGATCGACGGCGGCCTGCTGTCGGACTCGGCGATCGGCGTCAAGCGCGGCTGAGATGACGCCATGGGACAGATGGCGAGGCTTTCCGCCGCCGCCACTTTCGATTGATCAAGACCGCCATGGAGGCAAACCGTGAGCATCCCGCAGACCAATCCCAATGCACCCTTCAATGTCACCCGGGCGAGCCACGCGGTGCTGACCGTCAGGGATCTCGGGGCGAGCCGCGCCTTCTACGTCGACGCCATCGGCCTCGTGGTGAGCGACGAGACCAGGGACGCGCTCTACCTGCGCGGGGTCGAGGAGGCGTGCCATCATAGTCTGGTGTTGCGGCGCACCGCCGAGCAACCGGTGTGCGAGCGCGTCGGCCTGCGGGTCTACACCGAGGACGACCTCGAGAAGGCCAAGGCCTGGTTCGACCAGGCAAAGCTGCCGGCCAAATGGGTCGAGGCGCCGCACCAGGGTCGCACCCTGCATGTGGCGGACGCGGTCGGCACGCCGCTCGAGCTGTGCGCCACCATGGAGACCAAGCCGCGCCTCACGGTGCAGTTCGAGAAGTTCAAGGGCGCGGCGCCCGGCCGGCTCGACCATTTCCAGATCCTGGCGCCCGACGTGCCGAAGGCCCTCGGATTCTACCGAGCGATGGGCTTTCGGTTGTCGGAATACATCGCGGCCGACGGCAGCGACGAGATCATGTTCGTGTTCTTGCAACGCAAGGGCAATCCGCACGACATCGTTTTCGCCAACGGGACCGGCCCGCGATTTCACCATGTGGCCTTTACGGTCGGCGAGTCGCATCGCATTTTCCAGGCGTGCGATATCGCGGGCGCGCTCGGTTTCGGCCGGAATTTGGAGCACGGGCCCGGCCGGCACGGTCCGGGGCATGCGCTGTTCGTCTATTTCCGCGATCCCGACCGGCACCGCATCGAGCTGTTCAACACGCATTATCAGATGATGGATATCGAGAACGAGCCGGTGCGCTGGGACGCCTCGTATACGCGCAATCGCGCCTGGGGGTTGCCGCCGCGCCGCCAGTGGCATTTCGAGGCCTCGCGCTTCGCCGGCGTCGAGCCGCGCGATCCCGCCCGCATGCCAGATCCGTTCACGCTGGAGAAGTATCTGGCCGAGGCCGGCTGAGCGCGCGCGGCCGCGCTCGCGTCGTGGCCGTACGGTCATATTTCCCGCTGCGCTGCGTATCGGGCATGCATGCCATGTGCCTGCCGCACCGTTTCGTCCGGCTTCGCTCGGACGAAACGATTCGTTGACGTTGCACGTAACGGCGCAACGGAATTGCGCTGGTCTGAGCGTGATCATGCGAGCGTGCTTGATTTATCTCAAGGCGTCCACAATTCCTAATCGGCTAACTGCCGCAAGCCTGGACGAGAATCGCATCGCAGCAAGTTTAGCGTTCTTGCTTGCCGAACGGGAAGATCAGGCGAATCAGGATGCCGAACAGGATCGTGACATGAGCATGCAATCTCACATCATACCGAGCGGACGCCCGCGCCGCGGCAACTTCGCGGCCGCGGCCATCGTGGCCACAACGGTGATGCTCGGCGTCCTCGCGCTGCTCGGAACGAACCTCGGCATCGTCGCCCTGATTGCGCTTGTCGTTCTAGGCAGCATTCTCATCCTGACCGACGGCTCGCCGACGGACGAGCCGCCTGCGATGCTGATGTAGCACTGGCTGTGCTGCGACCTACGCGGCCTTCGTCTTGCCCCACAGCTCCTTGGTCGCAAGCCGCGCGCCGGCCGCGAGCGCCTCCAGCTTCGCCCACATGATCGAGGGGTGGACCCGCCGGTAGAACGGGCCTTGGGCGAAGCCGCAATCCGTCCCGGCGATCACGTTCTCGCGTCCGATCAGCTTGGCGAGCCGCACGATGCGCTCGGCGACCAGCTCCGGATGCTCGACGATATTGGTCGCGTGACTGATCACGCCCGGCACCAGCACGCGGCCGGCCGGGAGCTTGGCGTCCTGCCAGACTTTCCACTCGTGCTCGTGGCGCGGATTGGCGCCTTCGATCACATAGGCCCCGACCTTCACCCGCAGGATGAGATCGACGATGTCCTTGAGCGGCACGTCGGTGGTATGCGGGCCGGGCCAGCTGCCCCAGCAGATGTGATAGCGCACGCGATCTTCCGGAATGCCCTCGAGCGCGTGGTTCAAGAGCTCCACATGCATTGCCACCCATTTGCGGTAGTCCTCGAACCTGCCGGGCGGCACCATCCGGTCGTAAGTGACCGCCGTGCGCGCGTCGTCGAGCTGCAGGATGAAGCCGGCATCGACGATCATGCGGTATTCGGTGCGCATGGCGTCCGCGATCGCCCGCAGGCATTCTTCGTCCGACTTGTAGTACTCGTTCTTGCGATCCGGGATCACGCTCGCCGGCGCCGCAACCGGCAAGAATCCCTCCTCGACCTTCACCCGGCCGAGCGCGGCCTTGAAGTTGTCGATGTCGCGTTGCAGTGCGGCCTGGCCCGTATAGGCGATCGGTCCGACGCAGATCGATTCCGAAATGGTTGCGGGAGTCTCGCGCGCATCGAGCTCGGCATAGAATTCCGCGAACCGCGTGCGGTCGGCGCCGCGCGCGAACGGGTTGGCGCCCGGCTTGATCGGCCGCCGCTCGAAGCCGCTCAGGCGCTCGATCACGTATTGCGACCAGCTGATCGATTTGCCGAACTCGCCGTCGCTCACGATGTCGATGCCGGCATCGGCCTGCCGGCGCACCACCTCGGCGACCGAACCGGTGAGGCACTTGTCGTAGGCGCCCTGGTCGAACGGCTTGCCGCTCTGCTTGAGGCGCAAGAAATCCTGCAGCGGGTCCGGCCGGATCAGGCTGCCGACATGGGTCGTGAGAATGCGGGAGGTGCTGCGTTTCATGAGAGCGGCGGCTTTCGGCGAAGGCGACCGCGGGACGCGGCGCGCCGCGCTATCTACCAGATCGGCGGCGCGCACCACAATTGCGTGATGCGCCAATTCGGCGGGCAGCAGCCCACTGGCGCTGGCGCGCTACTCCCGCAGCTTCTCCAGCCCGACGGCGTCGACCAGCGCGGTCCAGCGCGCAATGTCGTCCTTGATGAACGTGCCGAACGCGGCGGCCGACATCGGCGGCGGTGGTTCCATGCCGACACCGAGGAGTTTCTGGGCGATATCGGGCTTCTGCAGGGCGCGCCGCACCTCGGCATTGATCTTGTCGACGATCTCCTTCGGGGTGCCGGCGGGAGCCATCAGTCCGCCCCAGCCCGGCATGACGAAGCTCGGATATCCTGACTCCGCAAGCGTCGGCAGCTGCGGCAGCAGGGTGGAGCGTTGCGCGGTGGTCACCGCGAGCCCGCGCACCGTGCCGGCCTGGATCTGCTGCTTGGCGACGGTCGACACCGCGACGAACATCTGCACATGGCCGCCGACCGTGCCCATCATGGCGGAGTTCACGTCGCGGAACGGCACGTGGACCACCTCGACGCCCGCCGTCTTGTTGAAGGTCTCGCAGGCGAGATGCGGAACGGTGCCGTTGCCGGCCGACGCGCAGTTGATCGCCCCCGGCTTGGTCTTGGCGAGCGCCACCAGGTCGGCGACCGAATTCGCCGAGACGCCTGGATTGACCACCATCGCGTAGGCGATCAGTCCGATCAGGGCGGCGGGCTCGAAGTCCTTGGCGAAGTCGTAGGTCGCGAGCTTCATCGCGGTCGCGAGCGTGAAGGTCGGGGTCGCGAACAGCAACGTGTGCCCGTCGGGCGCGGCGCTCGTCACCGACGAGACCGCGATCTTGCCGCCGCCGCCCGGCCGCGGCTCCACCACGACCGGTTGTCCCCATGCTTCCTGCAGGTGCTCGGCGATGATGCGCGCGAACACGTCCGGGCTCGGCCCCACGATGATCCGGACCGGCCGGTTGGGGAAATTCTGCGCCTGTGCGAGACTGGGGGGCGCCAACATGACGGCGCCGATCGCCATCATGGCGGCCGCCCGGCGCCACCGAAGCACCCTCTTGGCCATGCGGTTCTCCCTCGGCCCGAACCGGGCGAGCCCTATATTTACGAACCTAAAGCCTGCAAGGAAACCCATGTCTGATGGAATAAAGCCTGAAACGAAGTCCGCCGGAACAAGGCCCGCCGGAATAAAGCCGATCCGTCGCGTCGTCACCGGCAATGACCCGAATGGCCGCTCGCGGGTCCTGTTCGACAGCGCCGCCCCCAATGTCAATCCGGGCGCCATCAGCCGGGGGACCTGCATGACGGACGTGTGGGTCTACGACTCCTCGCCCGCCGTCATCTCGGGCGAGCGCGACGACGGCAACCTGCCGTTCCGGTTCGAGCCGCCACACACGGGCGGCCATCTGCGCGTCGTGCAGTCGCCGGCGAAACCCGCGGACTACGATCCCGCCAAGGATCCGGGCCACGTCGCACCACACGAGCCGCGCCAGCGCCCCGACGGGGTGTGGGTGCGCGGCGGGCAGAACGCCTTCAGTGCGCCGATCCACAAATCGGAAACCGTCGATTACGGCATCGTGCTGGAAGGCGAGCGCGTGCTCGTCCTCGACTCCGGCGAGATCGTCATGCATCCGGGCGACGTGGTGGTGCAGCTCGGCAACTGGCACGGCTGGACCAATCCGCGCATCGGCAGCCTGATGGCCTTCGTCATGATGGGCGGAAAGTTCGAGGCCTGAGCAATGACAAAATGCAGCGAAGCCAGTCCGCCGCATCGTCACCATCGACAACGCGCGCGGAACATCGCAGGCGATCGCGGACGGCCCGGCGCCCGACCTGCGGAGCGACCCGGCCCGACCGGGATTTACCTCGACGCGAATCTGGGTGACCGAGCGCATCGCCGGCGACAGATCGGAAAATTCCGCGACACGCATCGATCTGCCGCACACCCTCGAGCCGCCGCCGCAGGGTTCGGTGTGCCGGATCGTCACCATTCCGCCGGATGACGTCCTGGCGCCGCAAGGTCGGCGCCGCCGAGGTGGCGGCATACTTCCGCGCGATGGGCTCGCCGCACGCCTCGACCTATTCGCGGAGCGCGCCGCACCCCTACATGCAGCGGACGCGCACGCTCGATTTCTGCCTGGTCCTCGACGGCGAGGTGACGCTCGTGCTCGACACCGAGGAGGTCCACCTCGCGGCCGGCGACACGGTGGTGCAGCGCGGCACCAACCACGCCTGGAGCAACCGCTCCGACCAGCCGTGCCGGATCGCGATCTCGTCGCACGATGCGAGTGAATAACGCCGTCATTGCGAGCGAAGCGAAGCAATCTCCGCGTCATGCACATGCTGCGCGAGATTGCTTCGCTCCGCTCGCAATGACCAAGAGTTAGTGTGGCGCCCTGACGCCCAACCCTTCCGCCGCCGCGACCAGCCGCTTCCACGTGCCCGCCGGCACCGGAATGCCCGAGGCTTCGCGCTCCGCCAGGATGGCGTCGCCGCGCTCGCCCGGCAGCAGGATGCGGTCGACGCCCGTCGGCGCGCGGCAGGCCGGTGATGGCGTCGCCGAGACGGTCGACCTCGCGGGTGAACGCGTCGAGATCCCCGATCGCCGCGAGATCGACCGCGATCGCGACGGCGTTGAGGAACGGGTTGTCGGCAAGGCCGCCCGACAACAGCGCCAGCGAGATCAACGGGACTGCCGGCCGCAAGGCTCGCCAGGCATTCGATCATGAGCGAGAGGCCCGAGCCTTTCGGTCCGCCCAGCGGCAGCAGGGTCGCGATCTTGCTTCGGATCGGTGGTGTCGCGGCCCTCCGCGTCGAGACCCCAGCCGAGCGGCACCGGATCGCCCTTGTCCTTGGCGGCGAGCACCTTGCCGTTCGCCACCGTCGAGGTCGACATGTCGAGCAGGAACGGCCGGCGCCGCTTGCCCGGAACCGCGATCGCGATCGGGTTGGTCGACACGCCGGCGACGCGCGCGCCGTGATAGGCCATCAGCGGTCCCGACGCCGTCATCACGATGCCGGCCATCCCCTGGCGCGCCGCCTGCAGCGCGAAATACCCGATGGCGCCCGCATGGGTGACGTTGCGCGCCGCGCACCAGCCGATATGCACCTCTTTGGCGCAGGCGATCGCCTCGTCCATCGCCCGCGTCATGCCGATGACCCCCGGCGCCCGATCCGCATCCAGCACCGCGATCGCGCCCGCGCGGCGCTCCACCTTCATCGCGGGGTGGGGATTGATCGCGCCTTTCTTCAGGAGATCCACATAGCGCGGGATGCGGATGACCCCGTGCGAGTCGACGCCGCGCAGATTGGCCCACACTACGCCCTGCGCCCAGGTCGCCGCCATCGCGGGCTCGACGCCGGCCGCCGTGAAGATCGCGGCGGCGAAGCCGGTGAGGTCGGTTTTGCTCAGAAGGATTTGTTCGCTCATGCGGACACGCAGTACCAGACCGGCCGGAAGCGGTCGAGCCGGGCCTTGATGGTATTGCGCGTGTCGACGCGTCGTCGCCTGATGATCTGGGCGGCCGTGGCTTCAGGCCACGCGCTCCTGCTCGCCCCGCAGCGCGAGCTCCTCGGGAGCGACGCCGAGGGTGCGCCAGTCGGTCGCCTTCGGCACGATGCCTTCGAACGAGCTGATCTTGGCATGGGGGATATGCGGCGTCGTGCGTCCGATCGCCACGCCGGTGTCGCGCATCCGGCGCGCCGCCTCGACCATGAGCCGGCGGAATTCGACGACCGCGAGGTCGCTCGCGCCGAGCCGGTCCTTGGTGCGGTCGGAGATTCCGGCCCCATGGTCTCCCACATCGCGATGTCCTGGTTGGGAATGCCCGCGATGCCGGTGAAATTGCCGAGCCTCATCGCCTGGCGGTCCTGCAGGTAGCCGTTGTCGCGCGTGCGCTTGTTGCGGTAGCGCTCGTCGACGTCGATCCCGACCTGCGCGACGTTGAACTTGCGCCAGGCCTCCTGATCGATGCCGGGCTTGTCGGGCCCGTTCCAGGCGATGAAATAGAAGTCGGTGTTGTGGTCGTCGATCGGCACGCAGCACGGTGGTGACGTTGTAGAGGTTGTTGGGCGGGATCAGCGAGATGAAGGGCGCCACGAATACGGTGGTGCGCACGTAGTCGTGGGTGTTGGCGTTCTGGATCGGGCGGCGGATCGCCGCGTAGCGGAAGCCGAAGCTGGTGCGCTGCACCTGGAGGCGCGGCGCCTTGTCGGTCGAGGGGCGCAGCCAGGTCTGGTCGGTCGCCTTGGCGCCGTCGACGCGCGCCGGCACCATGTCGGAGGAGTGCAGGCTCGAGCTGTGCGCCGAGTCGATCGCCCCTCGGTGATCTGCGCCCAGTTGCCTTGACCTGATCTTGACGATGCTCACCCGCGTGTCCGGCGTCGGCGCGAAAGGCGGCGGCTCGAATTCCGGCATCGTCTCGGCCGGGCCCATATAGGTCCACACGAAGCCGCCGGCCTCGCGCGCCGGATAGGCCTTGTGCTTGACCTTGTCCGCAAAGCCGCTTTCCGCGGGCTCCGACGTCATCTCGACCACGTTGCCCTCGACGTCGAACTTCCAGCCGTGATAGAGGCAGCGCAGCCCGCACTCCTCGTTGCGGCCGAGCGACGAGCGAGGCGCGCCGGTGCGGGCAATACTCGTCGAGCACGCCGAGGCGGCCGTCGGTGTCGCGGAACACCACCAGATCCTCGCCGAGCAGCCGGACGCTGGATCGGGGTTCCGTCGGGCTCCGCCACCTCCTCGACAGGCAGGCCGGGATCCAGTGCCGGCGCATGAGCTGGCCCATCGGCGCGTCGCCCTCGACGCGGCACAGCAGATCGTTTTCTTCGGGGGTCATCATCGGGGGTCCTCCGGGCGTACGGGATCGACCGCACGCGCGCAAAAAGCTTAGCGATCTAAGATAAACGAGGACGTCGTCCGATGTCGAGATTTTCGGACGATTTTATTGTGCGGCGCGGTAATCCGGCCCGGCGCTTGATCCATGATCATTAGCCCTCTAAGTATTGCGGCCCGCGACCCCGAGCAAAGGCCGTGATGTCCCCTGGCGGCCCCGATATCGCGATGATCCCGCTGCGCGTCACCCGCGCCGAGCGCATCGCCGACGACATTCATCTGTTCGAGTTGCGCGATCCGGCGGGTGCCGCGCTTGCCGGAGTTCTCCGCCGGCGCGCACGTCGCGCTCCGGGTTCCCAACGGGCTGATGCGCAAATATTCGCTGTGCAACGATCCCGCCGAGCGGGACCGCTACGTGATCGCGGTCAAGCGCGAGGCGCGGCGGCCGCGGCGGCTCCGATCAGCCTGATCCGGACGTGCGTCGCAGGCGGCGAGGTTCGCGGCCTCGGCGCCGCGCAACGATTTCGCGCTGGCGAAGAGCGCGGCCGGCTACCTCTTCATCGCCGGCGGCATCGGCATCACGCCGATCATGGCGATGATCCGCCATCTCAAACACGACGAGCGGCCGCTTCAAGCTCTACTATCTGCACGCGTTCGCCCGCCGCGACCGCGTTCCGCGACGAGCTCGTCGGCGCCCGGAGTTTCGCGGCAAGGTCACCATCCATCACGACGAGCGGCGACCCCGCGCGTGCGCTCGACCTCTGGCCGATCGTCGAGAAGCCGCAAGGCGCGGCAGCTCTACTGCTGCGGTCCGCGCGGCCTGATGCAGGCGGTGCGCGACATGACCGGCCACTGGTCGCCGTCCGCCGTGCATTTCGAGGCCTTCACCGAGGCGGCGGAAGCGCAAGCCCGACGACAGGCCGTTCACGGTGCGCCTGGCGCGCACCGGCGAGACGATCGAGGTGCCGGTCGGCATCACCATCCTCGAGGCGCTGCGCGCCAAGGGCCTCGACGTGCCGAGCTCGTGCGAGAGCGGCACCTGCGGCACCTGCCGCACGCGGCTCCTCGCCGGGCGAGGCCGATCACCGCGATCTCGTGCTGACCGACGACGAGCGCGCCAGCCACATCATGGTGTGCGTGTCGCGCGCGCGCTCCGACGAACTCGTGATCGACCGGTAGGGCCGCATGACCGACCGCAAGCTCCGTCTCGGCGTCGCCGGTCTCGGCCGCGCCTTCACCCTGATGCTGCCGACCCTCGCGGCGCATCCGCGCGTCGAGCTCGTCGCCGGCGCCGATCCGCGCCCGAAGCGCGCGCAAGTTCGCGCGCGATTTCGACGCCGGGCGTCTACGCCACGGTCGAGGAGCTGTGCGCCGACCGCGACGTCGAGGCGATCTATATCTCGACGCCGCACCAGTTGCACGCCGAGCACGTCGCGCTGGCGGCCGCGGCCGGCAAGCATGTGCTGGTGGAAAAGCCGATGGCGCTCTCGCTCGCCGAATGCCGACAGATGATCGCGGCGACGCGCGCGGCCGGCGTCACCTGGTGGTCGGCCACAGCCACAGCTTCGACGCGCCGATCGCGCGCACGCGCGAACTCATCGCCGGCGGGGCATTCGGCGAGGTGCGCATGATCACGGCGCTCAATTACACCGATTTCCTCTATCGCCCGCGCCGGCCCGAGGAGCTCGACACCAGCCGCGGCGGCGGCGTGCTGTTCAACCAGGCGCCGCATCAGGTCGACATCGTGCGGCTGCTCGGCGGCGGCAAGGTGCGCAGCGTGCGCGCCATGGCGGGGAGCTGGGACGCGGCGCGCCCGACCGAAGGCGCCTATTCGGCGCTGCTCTCGTTCGAGAACGGCGTGTGCGCATCGCTCACCTATAGCGGCTACGCGCATTTCGACTCCGACGAGCTCACCGGCTGGATCGGCGAAAGCGGCGCTCAAAAGGATCCCGCGCGCTACGGCGCGGCGCGCCGTTCGCTGGCCGCCATCACGGGCGCCGCGCATGAGCTCGCCGTCAAGACGGCGCGAAACTACGGCGGGCAGGGCTATTCGCCGCCGCCGGCGGCCCGGTTCCACCAGCATTTCGGCTTCCTGATCGCGTCCTGCGAGCGCGCCGATCTGCGGCCGCTGCCGAAGGGGTGATGATCTACGGCGATCCCGAGCAGCGGCTCGATCCGCTGCCGCAGCCGCAGGTCCCGCGCGCCGAGGTGATCGACGAGCTGCACGCGGCCATCGTCCACGGGCAGCCGCCGCTGCACAGCGGCGAATGGAGCCTCGCCACCCTGGAGGTGTGCCTTGCCATGCTGCGCTCGGCGCGCGAGCAGCGCGAGATCACGCTCGCGCATCAGGTCGGGGTGGAGGGCTGATGGCAGTGCGACGACCGAAACGCTCTGCGCCCGACGCCGGCACCGAGGCGATCCTGCGGCACTGGCGCGAAGCCGTGCCGAACGATCGGCTGGCGCATCTCGTCAAGGACGCGACGCGCGGCCTCCTGCGCGCCCTGCAGATGCGGCTGAGCCGGCACGGCGTGTCGTTCGGCCACTGGACGTTCCTGCGCATCCTGTGGGAGACCGACGGCCTGACCCAGCGCGCCTTGAGCGAGGAGGCCGGCCTGATGGAGCCGACCACCTCCTCGGCGCTCGCCGCCATGGAGACGCTCGGCTATATCCGGCGCGAGCGCCGGCCGGACAATCGCAAGAACGTGCATGTGTTTCTCACGCCGCGCGGCAAGGCGCTGCGGCGCCAAGCTGGTGCCGCTGGCCGAACAGGTCAACGACGTCGCGGTACGCGGCGTGAGCGCGGCCGACGTCGCCGCCACCCGCAGGACGCTGCTGGTGATGATCGAGAATCTGGCGCGCGACGAGTTGCAGGCCGGCAAGAAGCGGCGTCGAATGCCCTCGACCCGCGAGCTCGCCCGGCGCGTTGCCGCCGCGAGCGCGCTGACGCGCGCGCAAGCGCGCCACAAAGCCGCCCATCGAGGACCCTGACGCCGATGCACGACACCGACCTGTTCCACGAACATCTGGCGCTCACCGATGAGGAGCGCGCCGAGATCGCCCAGTACATCTGGGACCAGGAGCACGTCGATCTCACCACCATCGGCATCGACATCGGCAGCTCGACCTCGCATCTCCTGTTCGCCCGCGTGCTCCTCGAGCGGCAGACCCAGGGGCTGTCGAGCCGCTTCACGGTGGTGCATCGCCAGGTGCTGTGGCGCTCGCCCATCATGCTCACGCCGTTTCTGCCCGACGGCACCATCGATGCGGCCGCGCTCGGCGCGTTCATCCAGAACGCCTATGGGGAGGCCGGGTTTGCGCGCCACGATATCGACAGCGGCGCCGTGATCCTGACCGGCGAGGCGATCAAGAAGAAGAACGCGCAGGCGATCGACGAGCTTTTCGCGGCCGAGGCCGGCAAGTTCGTCTGCGCCACGGCCGGCCACAAGCTCGAATGCACGCTCGCCGCCCATGGGGCGGGCGCGGTGCGGCTCGCCAAGGAGCGCGACGAATGCGTGCTCCATGTCGACATCGGCGGCGGCACCACCAAGCTCGCCTTGATCGACCGCGGCGTCATCGTGGGGGTGGCCGCCTTCGCGGTCGGCGGCCGGCTGCTGGCGACGGACGAGCGCGGCGCCTGGACGCCGGGTCGACGATTCGGCGCGCCTCGTCGCCGCGGAGCTCGGGCTCGCGACCGATCCGGCGACCCTTGCCGACGTCGCGGTGCGGCGCAGAATCGCGCAACGGCTCGCCACTGTTGCGGCCGACCACATCCTCGACGCGCCGCGCGATGCGCTCGGCCGGGCGCTGCAGCTCACCGAGGATCTGGCCCGGCCGGTTGCGCCGGCCGCCATCACGTTTTCCGGCGGGGTGTCGGAATATGTCTTCGGCTACGAGGAGCGCGAATACGGCGATATCGCCAAGCTCCTGGCCGCGGCGCTGGGCGAGGAGCTCAAGCGGCGCACCACGCTGCTGATCATCGACCCGGGTCAGCGCATCCGCGCCACCGTGATCGGCGCCTCCCAGTTCACCGTCCAGGTGAGCGGCAAGACCATCTATCTGCCCGACCCCGGGGTCTTGCCGGTGCACAATGTTCCGGTGGTGCAAGCCGGCATCGATCTGTCGGGCGCGTTCGACCCGGCGGCGCTCACCGCCGCGATCCGGGCGAGCCTGCGGCGCATGGATCTCCCTCCCGACGCCCGCATGGCGATCGCCTTTGCGTGGCACGGCGATCCGGACTATGCCCGCATCGCGGCGGCCGGGCGGGCCATCATGGCGGCGGTTGCGCCCGACGGCCGGCGCAGCCAGCCGCTGCTGCTCATGATCGACGGCGACGTCGGCAGGACTTTCGGCCAGTTGCTGCGCACCGAGCTCGGCCTGGCGGGCGACCTCGTGTCCATCGACGGCGTGCAGCTCGCCGAGCTGGATTTCGTCGATGTCGGCGAATTGATCTCGCCCCCCGGCGTGGTCCCCGTGGTGATCAAATCTCTGCTATTCTCGTGACGACCCTGGGCGTCATGCCCGCGAAAGCGGGCATCCAGTAAACACAAAGGCTAATGTGCTCAACGAACGTCAGGCCAAGAGCGTCATTGAATACTGGATCGTCCGCTGTCGCGGACGATGACGATCGAACTATCGGAGGAAACCGGCATATGAACGAGCAAAGCAAAATCGACACAAGCAAGCCGCGCTACGGCGTCGACGCCTACCTGGACTGGGTCGAGAAAGAGGGCCTGCCGGTCATCGAGGATTTCGGCATCGATTGCTTTTCGGTGCCGACCGCTCACTGGCCGCGCTATGGCGTGAAGGGCGCGGCCCTGCACCTCAAGGGCCGCGGCGATTTCGCCAACATGTTCGTGCTCGACATCCCGCCCGGCGGCTCGACCTCGCCGCAGCGCCATCTCTACGAGGACGTTTTCTATGTGCTCGAGGGCAGCGGCAGCACCCAGATCGAATTCGCCGACGGCAACAAGCGCAGCTTCGAATGGGGCGCGCGCAGCCTGTTCGCCATTCCGCTCAACGCCAAGCACCGGCACTTCAACGCCAGCGGCCGCGAGCGCGCGCTGCTCGTCACCACCACCGACCTGCCGCTGGTGATGAACACGTTCCACAACGAGAAATTCATTTTCGACACCGACTTCGAGTTCGGCGACCGCACCGGCAAGAACGAGTATTTCGCCGGCGAGGGCGATCTCATCACGGTGCGTCCCGGCAACCACATGTGGGAGACGAACTTCGTGCCCGATCTCGCCGCCATCGAGCTCAAGTCGTGGGGCGATCGCGGCGCCGGCGGCTCCAACATCATGTTCGTGCTCGCCGACGGCACCATGCACGCCCACATCTCGGAGATGCCGGTCGGCACCTACAAGAAGGGCCACCGCCACGGCCCCGGCTTCCACGTGATGTGCGTGACCGGGCACGGCTATTCGCTCGCCTGGTTCGACGGCGAGAAGGATTTCACGCGCATCGACTGGAAATACGGCACCGTGTTTCCGCCCTGCAACCAGCAGTTCCACCAGCATTTCAACGCCAGCCAGCATCCGGCGCGCTATCTCGCGACCGGCGTCGGCGGACTGCGCTATCCGCTCACTCTGTCGCAGCGGCGCTCGCTCCTGGGCGTGAAGCCGGGCGAGAAGGGCGCGGTGTCGGTCGACATCAAGGAAGGCGGCGACCAGATCGAATACACCGATCAGGATCAACGCATCCACCCGATCTGGCTGAACGAAATGGCCAAGAACGGCGTCGAGCCGAAGATGGAAAAGTATTTTCCGCAAGCCCAGCGCGCGCCTGTGATGGCGAAGTAGCTTTTTGTGGTGCAGCCACATCGCCGGCGTCATGGCCCGCGCAAGCGGGCCATCCGGTAACCACAAACGTTGATCGGTGAAGACTGAATCGCCCGCGTGCGCCGACGATGACGCAGCGGAATGGCGCAGGCGCCGCGCGGCGCTGCTACCTTCTACGGCGCCTTGTAGATCACCGCCTGCTTCGCCCGTTCCACCATGTCGGGCGGCGTCGCGTAGATTTTTTCCGCGATCTTCTGCAGCTCTTCGCCCGAGATCGCATCGAGGTCGAGACCGAGCTTCTCGCCTTCGGCGCGCAGCTCGGGGTCGTGCAGCGTGTCCATGAACGCCTTGCGCAGCGCGGCGACGCGGTCGGGCGGCACGCCCGGCGGCATGATGTAGGGCCGGCCGAAAATCTCCGAGCTGTAGATCAGCTCCATGACCGCCCGGTCCTGCGGGGTCTTGGCGAAGTCGACCGCGAGCGGAACGCCCAGGCGGTTCACGTCGGGATGGCCCTTGTCGTGCTCCTGGACCAGGACCCGGATGAACCCCTTCGTCAGCCAATCGGGATGCTGCACGGACAGGCTCGACCAGGAGAACCCGCACAGGCCCTGCACCTCGCCCTTCTCGATCGCGAGCGTGATCTCGCGCGTGCCCGGATAGCCGCTCACGATGCGGAACTTGGTGCCGACCGCGTTGTTGAGCAGCGCCGGAAAGTCGCGGGTCGATGTGCCGGGCTGGCTCGCCCCGATGATGACCTCGTTCGTCAGCGCGTCCCGGAAGGTCTTCACCGGCGCGTCGGCGCGCACCACGCAAACGTAGTAGTCGATGGTGGCGCTGCCGAGATAGATGAATTTTGACGCATCGTGCTTCATGCGCGCCTTGTCGCCGAACAGCGGGTCGAGCACCGCCGCGGTCTGGACCGCGCCGATCACGGTGCCGTCCTTGGGCGCCACCGCGTAGATGTGCGCGGCGGCCGCATTGCTGCCGGCGCCCGGCATGTTGCTCGGAACGATGGTCGGATTGCCGGGGATGTGCTTGCCGAGATGCCGCCCCAACAGGCGCGCATAGGTGTCGTAGCCGCCGCCCGCCGACGAGCCCACGATCAGGCTGATCTGCTTGCCTTTGTAGAACTCGGCGACGGCATCTTGTGCCTGCGCCTGCGGCGCGTACAGCGCGGCGACAAGGCTGAGTGAGAACAAATGGCGATGTTTCATGGTGAATTCCGTAGCGTGGGCAAAGCGAAGCGTGCGCGCCGCCGCGCGTGGGCACGGCGCACCGATCTCGCGCTTGCCCGAGATCGGCTTTAACATGCGCCGGTCGGGCAAGCCCGACCTGCGTGCGCCTTTCCCCACCCTACAAAAACGACGACGCCCGGCACAAGGTGCCGAGCGTCCCGATTGAAAGACGATTCTGTGGCGATCACGCCGCGACGTAGTTGCCGAATTTGATCAGGTTGGCCTTCTGCTTCTCGTTGCGCGGCGGCAGCTTGAACAGGCGCGCCGCGGTGCCGCCGAGGATGTTGTGCTTGGCCTTCTCGGACAGGAACGGAAGGTCGTAGATCGTGCTCGGCAGGTCGAAGTCCCAGTGCGGATAGTCGGAGGCGTAGAGCAGGTGGTTTTCCGCATCCATCATGCGGAAGGTGCACTCCATCGCCCCACGGTCCTGGATCTCCATCGGCTGCGACGAGTAGTACATGTCGCGCATGTATTCGCTCGGCTTCTTCTTGAGGCCCGGGCACTCCGAGGGCCGCATCATGTACTCGTGGTCGAGCCGCTGCATCAGGAACGGCACCCAGGCGAGGCCGGACTCGATCCAGATCACCGGCAGCTTGGGGAAGCGCTCGGGGATCGCGTTGGTGACCCAGTTGGTCAGGTGCAGGATGTTGTAGAACGAGAAGCCGAGCGCGTGCACCGCGAGGAAGCGGTTGCAGCTCTTGAACACGCTTTCGCCCCAGTGGAAGGCGGAGTGGAACGACAGCACAAGGCCGCGCTCTTCGATCGCCCGGTAGACCTTCATCAGCGAGTTGTCGTGCACCGGGATCGTGCGCACGGTGGTCACCATGAATCCGCCGACGCCCGGGCGGTGACCGAAGGTCTCGACGTGACGCAGCGCCGCGTCCGGATCGGAGATCGGCAGCGACAGCATCGTGTAGAAGCGGCCCTTCAACTCCGGCAGCACCTTCTCGGTGACCCACCGGTTGTAGGCCCAGCACAGGTCGACCTCCATCTCCTTCTGCGGATGCAGCCCGATATTGAGCATGCCGGTCGGAAACAGGCACGAATAGTCGACGCTCATGGCGTCCATCCAGCGCTCGCCGAGCGCGACGTCGCGCAGATGACCGGTCTGGTCGGTCTTCTCGGAATTGCGCAGCGGATAGCGCGTCACCCGTCCGCCCATGTCCTGGTAGCCGACCTGGACCGGCATCAGGTTGCCGCGCCCGCCCTTCATGGTCTGCGCGAACGAAAGCTGGCGCAGAACGTCGTTCTCCATGTAGGGCAGGATGTCCTTGATGTGCTCGTTCTCGTAGTGATGCGCGTCGACGTCGACGATCATCATCTCGTCGAACTTGCGCTTGTGCGCCTGCTGGGCGGCGTGCGCGAGCAGCCGGCTGGTGTTCAGCTCGTCGACCGATACCCGGCGACCGCGATCGGATTGGAGATCCATCTTCTAGCTCCTGTGCGGTTTCCTGCACGCGTGATTGCACATGGTCTTGGCCGAAAAGACTGCCGACTTTCCGGGATCATGCGCTATTGCGGTGGCGAAGCCGGCCCTCAACGGCCCGTCCAGCTCTGCCACATTCCAAGCTCGAACACGGCGAGGTTTCCGGCCCGCATCAGGCCGCTCGCCGTAATCATGATGTCGGTGGGCGTCACTTCGCCCACGGGAAGCGCCTGGCTGCCGGCCTCGGACTGCGCCGAATAAAGCCGGCACGCCGCGGTCATCAGCTTCTGCAGCGCCTCGGGCGTGAGCACGTCGTGGTCGCCGGCGGCGAGCGCGCGCTGGATGTCGGCGGCGAGCTGCTCGGCGGCCGCAACCTGGGTCGGCTTCGCGGCGCCGACCGGCCGCACGGGCGGGCGTGCGGCGGGCTTGGCCCGGCGGACGGGTTTTGCGGTCGCGGCTTTACGCGACGACATAAACCTCGTCCCCTTTCTGCACCACCTTGTAGCGCCGCAGCTTGAGCTTGCGGTCGGAGACGCATTCGCCGGTCTTGATGTCGTATTCGTAGCCGTGCCACGGGCACACGAAATGGGTCTCGGAGTCGGAGAAATAGAGCCCCTTGGAGGTGCGGTCCGGCATGATCCGCTCTTCCACCTTGGCGATGATCATGCCCTCGCAGGCCGGTCCGCCCTGGTGCAGGCAATAATTGCTGTAGGCGTGGAATTCGCCGCGGTCCTTGAAGATCCCGATCTCGGTGTCGCCGACGAACACGATCCGGCGGTCGCCATCCTTGAATTCCGAGGCTTTACCGACAAGCTTTTCGGCCATGAGTGCAACTACCTCCCATCACGCAACGAGCATTTTCGGGCCGTTCTTGGGGGAGTGAACGCCGACGCCCGGCATTGTGCCAGTCTATAGAGCATTTGCGGGTGCGCCGCCAGCGCATCCAGCCGCCGGCCGACCGCATGACTGGTCTGCGACTGGCCGACCCCAGGTCGAGACGTCAATGAGGTTCGCGCCGGAAGTCCGGCATCGGCAGCGGGCCCCAAAGGGCGGGCGCGACCGCCCGGTCCCAGACCTTTGGCCGCTGCGGCGTGTCGTGATGCCAGGGGCGCGGGTCGAAATAGCCCAGCTCCTCGTCCTTCAGCTGGTCGAGCTCGATATAGAACTCGACGTTCTGGTCGTCGAAATTGCGGTGATAGATCGCCACATTGTGGCCCGGCCCATGCCGCACCGGCCCCCAGTTGATCGGGATCTTGCGCAGCGCGAGGAGCTCGCAGGCGTTCTGGATATGGGCGAAGTCCTTCATCTCGAACGCGATGTGATGCATTTTCGACTTTGGCGCCGCGGATGAAATTCACCGTGTGGTGGTCGGGGTTGCAGCGCAGGAAGACGAAGAAATCCTCGATCCAGTCGGACACCCGGAAGCCCAGCACGCCGCAATAGAAATCCGCCATCGCCTGCGGGTCCTCCACCACATAGGCGATGTGCCCGAGCTTGAGCGGTCCGGCGCCGAAACCTGGTGGTGGGCGCCGAGATATCTCCATTCCTGGAACAGCTCGATGGTGGTGCCCTTGGGGTCGTCGAACGCCAGCACCTTGCCGATGCCCGGCACGGGGTCGCTGCGCACCTCGCTCTTGATGCCGTCGGCCGCGAGCTTCCGGGCCATGTCGGCGACGTCCGCCTTGGGCGAGACCTCGAAGGATATCCGCCGCAAGCCCTCCTCGCGGCCCTGCTCGAGCGCCAGCGTGAGCAGCCCGGTCTTGCTCGCCAGATAGGCGCGGTTCTTGTCCCGCGTGTTGAGCACCAGCCCGTTGACCTCGGTGTAATAGGCGAGCGCCTTGTCGAGATCCGGCGTCTCGAACGTGGCATGCCCGACCCGGCTCGGCTTGATCATGGTTTCCTCCGACGTTTCAACGGTTGTGGTGGAGTCATAGCACCGTGGGGAATCTTTTTCGCCAGCCGCGGTTTCCTCACCGCCACCCCAGCAGCACCCGTTCGAGCCAGCTGATCAGCGCGCCGATCAACAGCCCGAGGACCGAGATCGCCACGATCGCCGGCCATCAGCTGGTCGGTCTGCATCAGGTTGCCGGAGGTGAGCAGCAGCGCCCCGATGCCGGTATTGGCGCCGATCATCTCGGCGCGACACCACCAGGATCAGCGCGATCGAGGCGCTGATGCGGCAGCCCGAGAGGATCGACGGCAGGATCGCCGGCACGATCACGTTGCGGATGATGGCGGACAACGGAACGTTGAAGCTTTGCGCCATGCGGATGAGATTGCGCGGCACATTGTCGATGCCCGCATAGGTGCTGACACCGCCATCGGGAAGAACACGCCGAGCCCGATGGTGGCGACCTTGGAGGACTCGCCGATCCCGAGCCACAGGATCAGGAGCGGCAGCAGCGCGATCTTGGGCACCGGAAACAGCGCCGAGATGAACGGCAGGCCGGCCGAGCGGCCGAGCCAGGACAGTCCGATCAGCCCGCCCAGCAGCACGCCGGCGATCGCTGCCGATCAGCCAGCCGAGCACCGATGCGGACGAGCGAGGCGCCGAGATGGCGAAACAGTTCGCCGCTCGCGATCATGTCCTGCAGCGCAATCCGCGATGCGGGCTCGGGCGCGGCAGGAACAGCGGGTCGATCAGCCGGCCGAGCTGCCGGCCTGCCACACCGCGAGAGCGGCCGCGAAGAACATCCACGCCACCCATGGGCGCGGCTCGGGGTCGAAGCCGCCGCCGCGAAAGCTCACGACTGTCCTTGCGCCGGCCCGTCGACCCATGGACCGTCATCCTGGGCGATCTCCCGGTCGGCGATCTGGGCTTCCTCGCGGATGTGCGCCCACAGCTCGATCATAGAGCCGGTCGAGTTCGCGCTCGGCCGCCGCGTGCCGGCGCTCGGCGCGCGGGATCGGCACCGGAACGATCTCGCGGACGCGGCCGGGCCGCCGGCGCAGTATCATGATCCGGTCGGCCATGCGCAGCGCCTCGTGCAGATTGTGCGTCACATAGGCGGCGGTGGTCTGCTCGCGCGCCCAGATCGCCTCGAAGTCCTCCATCAGGAGGTCGCGGGTCTGGGCGTCGAGCGCCGAGAACGGCTCGTCCATCAGCAGCACTGCCGGCCGCACCACCAGCGCGCGCGCGATGCCGACGCGCTGGCGCATGCCGCCGGACAGCTGCTTGGGCAGCGCGTCGGCGAATTCGGAGAGGCCGGTGCGGGCGAGCGCATCGGCGACCAGCGCTCTCGCGGTCGGCGCGCGGCATCGCGATGGTGCTCGAGCGGCAGCCGCACATTGCCCGCGACGGTGCGCCACGGCAGCAGCGCAAAATCCTGGAAGATGTAGGTGAACGGATTGAGGCTGTCGGACGGCATCGCGCCGGCGACCGACACCGTGCCGGCGGTCGGCTGCAGGAGCCCGCCCGACAATGCCGAGCAGGGTCGATTTCCCGCAGCCCGACGGCCCCACGATCGCCAGGATCTCGCCTTGCCGGATCGTGAAGTTGATGTCCTCGAGAACCGGCAGCGCGCCGTATCTGATGGTTGAGGCCGGAGACGACCAGCTCAAACGCCATGGTCTCGGTCCTCGTCATTCCGGGGCGCGCGCGAAAGCGCGCGAGCCCGGAATCCAACCTCACGCGCGCTTGTGGTTATGGATTGCGGGCTCGCCGGCTG
This sequence comes from uncultured Pseudomonadota bacterium, assembly GCA_963791155.1. Classification (GTDB taxonomy): domain Bacteria; phylum Pseudomonadota; class Alphaproteobacteria; order Rhizobiales; family Xanthobacteraceae; genus JAVDCA01. The sequence continues at coordinate 115,841 of CAWBRI010000002.1, read as the reverse complement.
CGCCGGCGCCCCGGAATGACGTGTGGAGGTGATGGGTCTCACTTCCCCGCCCGCGCTTGCGCCAGGAAATGCGGGTCCAGGACCTGGTCGAGGCTGAGCCCGCCATCGAGTTGCTTGATCGATTGCCAGGCGTCGATCTGCTGGCGCAAATCGTCGGTCGCGAGCCGCGCGTCGGGGTTGAAATAGGGCAGCCCGGCCGCAACGGTCGCGACCGGCTCTTCCAGATAGTCGGCGATGATCTTCAGCGTCTCGTCGTAGTTGTCGCCCTTGAGCGGGTTGCCGGCGGCGTCCTTCTGCTGGAACGCGCGGTCGTAGTAGCGAATGGCCTTGATATAGGCGCGCAGGAATCGCACCACGATGTCGGGATGTTGGGTCATGGTGGCCGTGTTGGCGAAGATGCCGCCGATCTGGCCCGGCACCTCGTCCGCCATCCAGGCGACGATCTTGGCCGCGCCGCTGTTCTCGATCTGCACCGCCAGCGTGGCCGGCACCGAGGTGGCGTCGATCTGCCCGCCCTTGATGGCGGAGACGCAGATTCGGCAGGGTCTGCAGCGGCACCACGGTCATGTCCGCGTAGTTGAAGCCGTGCTTCTTGGCGAGGCGGGCGAGCTGGTTCTCCTGCGGCGAGCCGGTCTGCGTGGTGCCGACCTTCATGCCGGCAAGGTCGGAGACCTTGCGCTTGCCGCGCTCGTAGACGGCGCGGTTGTAGAAGCAGCGCGAGGCCCTTGAAGCCGGGCATCTCCTCATATCCGCCGGCCACGATCTTCATGCGCGCCCTTGCCGGCGATCGTGTAGATGCCCGCCGTCAGGGCGGTCATGCCGATCGGCGCGTCGCCGGAGGCGACCGCAAGCCCGATCGTCTGCGCCGAGGTCGAGTGCAGCAGGCTGACGTCGAGCTTTTGTTCGGCGAAAAAGCCCTTCTGGCGCGCGATATAGAGCGGCGAGCCGGCCGAGAGCTTGTTCACCGCGACGACCAGCCTGTCCGCCGCCACGGCATGCGTGACGCCGATCGCGAGAGCGGCCAGCAGGGCCCAGATGCGGATCGCCATGAATTCCTCCCCGCGCCTTGTTTTTGAAGCTCGGCGCCTCCCACTATAGCGTACCTGATTTCGCTGTGGAGCGAGCCGCACGCTTGCCGTCGCCGGCGCCCCCATGTGGTCAAGCGCCGCCGTTGCGGCTATTGAGGGCGGACAATTCGGGGAGGAACCGCATGGGCAGCTACAAACTGGTGACATTCGAGAGCCGCGGACGGGCCGCGGGCCGGCATGGTGGTCGAACGACCGCGTCTACGACATCGCGGCGCTGACCGGGCGGCCGGTCTACGCCACGATGCTCGGCGTGCTGGCCGATTGGCCTGCGGCCGACGCGCTGTTGCGACGCGGCCGCGGGCGAGCCCGATGCCGCGCAGGGCCTGCCGCTCGCCCAGGCCAAGCTGCTCGCGCCGCTGCCGCGGCCGGGCGCGATCTACTGCGCGGGCGCGAACTACACCGACCATGCGCTCGAGATGGCGAAGCTGCACAACCGGCCGATCGAGCCCGATCCGCACACCCAGGGCCTCAAGCCCTGGCATTTCATCAAGGTCTCGCACGCGGTGGCGGCCGATGGCGACACCATCGACATCACCTCGGCCTCCAAGACCATGGACTGGGAGGTCGAGCTCGCCGCCGTGATCGGCCGGCCGGCCAAGAACGTGCCGATCGACAAGGCGCTCGACTATGTCGCCGGCTACACCATCGCCAACGATCTGTCGGCGCGCGACATGGGGCGGCGGCCGAATATTTCCGACACCTCGCCGTTCAAGGCCGACTGGGTGGCGCACAAGAATTTCGACGGCTCCTGCCCGATGGGACCGTGGATCGTGCCGGCGCAGGACATCGGCAATCCGCACGACCTCGGTCTCAAGCTGTGGGTCAACGACGTGGTCAAGCAGGACTCCAATTCGGGCCAGATGATCTTCAACATCAACGAGCAGATCTCGCATCTGTCGTCGCGCATCACGCTGCATCCTGGCGACGTGATCCTGACCGGAACGCCGGCGGGCGTCGGCGCGGCGCGCAAGGAGTTCCTCAAGGCCGGCGACACCGTGAAGCTCTGGATCGACAAGATCGGAACGCTGACCAACAAGATGGCGTGAGCCGATGGACAGCGCCGACTTCGACGCGCTGGAAGCGCGGGCGCGCGAGATGCTCTCGCCCGGCGCCTACGCGTTCGCGGCCGGCGGGGCGGACGACGAGATCACGCTCGCCGACAACGTGGCGGCATGGCGCCGGCTGCGGCTGCGTCCGCGCGTGCTGCGCGACATCACGGCGATCGACACGACGGCGAGCGTGCTGGGCGAGCGCATCGCCATGCCGCTGATGGTGGCGCCGACCGGCCGGCATCGCCTGTTTCATCCCGACGGCGAGCGCGCCACCGCGCGCGGCGCGGCGGCGGCCGGCGTGCCCTATGTGCTCGCCACCACCTCGACGGTGAGCATCGAGGACGTGGCGGCGAGCGGCGCGGCTGCGCCACTTGGCGCCGCAGCGCCACTTGGCGCCACAGTGGTTCCAGCTCTATCTGCCGCCCGATCGCAGCGTCACCGAGGGGCTGATCGATCGCGTCGCCGCCGCCGGCTTTGGCGCCATCGTGTTGACGGTCGATCAGCCGGTCTACGGCGCGAGCCCGCGCTCGGCGCGCGCCCCGCTCGCGCCCGCGCCCGACATCCGCGCCGTCAACCTGCCGGGCCAGCCGGCGGCGACCCACAGCTACGGCGCCGCCCACTCCGGCACGGTCACGTTTCCGGCGACCTGGCGCGACCTCGAATGGCTGGTCGGCCGCTCGCCGATCGACGTCGTGGTGAAAGGCGTGCTGCGCGCCGACGACGCGCTGCGCTGCGTCAATCTCGGCGCCAAGGCGATCATCGTGTCCAACCACGGCGGCCGCCATCTCGACGCCGCGCTGGCGACCGCCGACGCGCTGCCGGCAGTTGCGGCCGCGGTGGGTGCCGGAGGCCGAGGTCTATGTCGACGGCGGCATCCGGCGCGGCACCGACATCGTCAAGGCGCTGGCGCTCGGCGCCCGCGCGGTCCTGATCGGCCGCCCCGCCGTCTGGGGCCTCGCCACCGGCGGCGCCGACGGCGTGCGTGACGTGTTCACGCATCTGCGCGGCGAGCTCATGCGCACCATGGCGCTGTGCGGGGTCGCGAAGCTCGATGAGGTGACGCGGGATCTGGTCGCGTAAATCTCGGCGTCATGCTCCGCGAAAGCGGAGCATCCAGTACGCCCTGGAAGAAGCATGCTTGCATTTGAGCTTCATTGAATACTGGATCGTCCGCTTTCGCGGACGATGACGGGCCGAAAGATTGCAGGAATCGACCTCCACCGGCCGGCCCCGTCTCCAGCGACGTCACCACCGCCTCGAACGCCCCGATCAGGTCGAGCATCTGGGCGGGCGACACCAGGAACGGCGCGCGGCCCTCGATGGCGTCGGCGAAGGAGTCGACCAGCACCCTGAGCGAATCGACGTGTGGAAAGGTTTTTTCCTCCGGCGGCTGCCCGATATAGCCGATCCGCAGCACGTCCTCGTCGCGCGCCTCGGCAAAACCCTTGGTCCCGAACACGTGAATGCGCCAGAACGGCACGGTGGCGCGGATGGTCGCCATCTGGCCGGTCGCGCCGCTGGTGAACTCGGCCAGCACCGCCACCACGTCGCGCGGATCGGGCGAGGGCTTCTGTGCGAACGATTTGGCGTCGAGCCGCTTGATCGGTCCCGCCATATTGATGAGGGCGTCGAGCACGTGCAGCCCCGCCCCGGTCATGCCGAGGCCGGGGGATTCGCGCGGATCGTCGCGCCAGCCGCCGGCGACGCGGGTCGAGTGGTCGTTGGAGAAATGTCCCTCGACATGCAGAATGTCGCCGAGCGTGCCGCCGGTGACCAGCGCCTTGAGTTCGCGCATGGACGCAAAGCAGCGCTTGTTGTTGCCGCTGCCGAGCACCACGCCGGCCTTGCGGCAGGCTTCGACCGAGCGTTGCGCCTCGGCGCGCGTCAAGGCCAGCGGCTTCTCGCACCACACCGGCTTTCCGGCGCGGGCCACTGCACTGACCTGCTCGACATGCAGCGAATGGGGGGTCGCCAGGAACACCGCCTGCACGGCCGGATCGGCCACCGCATCGGCGAATTCGGTCGACAGCCGGAATCCGTGCTGCTGCGCGAAGGCGCGCACGTCGTCCGGCTCCTTGCTGACGCCGTGAACGAATCGAAGCCGCGTGCTCTTGCGTTGCACCGCGTTGACGAGCGACTTGCCCCAGCGGCCGAGGCCGATGACCGCCGCATTGATCATCCGACGTCCCCTCTTATTTGCTGTTGTCAATTTCCGGCAATCCGGGTGACATGAAATCCAGGTACCATGGCAATCGGCAAACGAGGTGTTTCGGCATGACGAGGCGCAATCCCGTCGGCGTGGTCGGCGTCGGCCTGATGGGCGAGGTATTCGCGCGCCGGCTGATCGCGGCGGGCTTCGGGGTGGTCGGGTTCGACGTCGACCCGGCCAAGACCGCGCGGCTGGCGGAATTCGGCGGCCGGCCGGCCCGGTCGATCGAGGAGCTGGCGCGCGCCGCCAATCCGATCGTCCTGGCGGTGTTCGACACCGATCAGGTCGAAGAGGTCGTCGAGAGAGAACCTGCTGCCCATTCTCTCCGCTGCGCCCGAGAAGATCGTGCTGTGTGCCAGCACCTGCGATCCCGACCGGATCGCGGCGCTGGCGGAACGTGTCGGCACGCAGGGGCTGCGATTTCTCGAGACGCCGGTCTCCGGCACCAGCGAGCAGGTGCGCCAGGGCGACGGCGTCGGGCTGATCGGTGGCGACAAGGCGATCGCCGCCGAGGTCGACGACGTGCTCCAGGCGCTCTTTCCCAAGCGGTTTCACGTCGGCCGCGCCGGCGACGGCGGGCGCGCCAAGCTCGCCGTCAACCTGATCCTCGGCCTCAACCGGCTGGCGCTCGCCGAAGGCCTGGTGTTTGCGACCGCGCTCGGCCTCGACCCGGAGTCCTTCCTCGCGATCGCAAAGGATTCGGCCGCCTATTCCCAGGTCATGGACACCAAGGGCCGCAAGATGATCGCGAGCGATTTTCGTCCCGAGGGCCGCGCCCGCCAGACCCTCAAGGACGTCCATCTCATGCTCGACCAGGCCAAGAAGGTCGGCCAGCCGCTGCCGCTCCTCGCTGTTCACGCCGACGTATTGGAGGCCTGCCTGCGCCACGATGAGGGCGAGCTCGACAACAGCGTCGTCGTCAAGGAAATCCGCCGGCGCCGCGAAGTCGGACCGGGCGCCGCATTGCTGCCGCTCAAATGAGCGGGCCGACGGATCCCATGCGGGCGGACCCGCTGCGCGAGCGCCTCGCATCCGGCCAGATCGCGTCCGGCCTCGTTGTCGTGCATTCGCGCCAGGTCCAGATCGCGCGGATCGCGACGAGCTGCGGCTATCACTGGCTCTTCGTCGACCTCGAGCATGGCGCGACCGGCCTCGACGTGGCGACGCAGATCTGTGTCGCCGCGCTCGATGCCGGGATCACGCCGGTGGTGCGGGTGCCGGCAAACGATCCGGCCTGGATCGGGCGCGTGCTCGACGGCGGCGCCGTCGGCGTGGTGGTCCCGCATGTGGATTCGCGCGCCGATGCCGCGCGCGCCGTCGACGCGGTGCGCTATCCGCCGGCCGGATCGCGCTCGCTGTCGGGATTGCAGCCGCAATTCGGCTATGAGGCCCTTCCGGCGGGCGAGCTGATGCGCCGCGCCGACGCGTTGACCTTGCTGATCGGCATCATCGAGACCGGCGAGGCGATCGAGCGCATCGACGAGATTGCGGCCGTGCCCGGCATGGACGCGCTCCAGGTCGGCACCAACGATCTCTCGGTCTCGCTCGGCGTGCCGGGCGAGGTCGATCATCCGAAAGTCCAGGCGGCGGTCGAGCGGACCATCGCGGCGTGCCGGCGGCACGGCAAGATCCCGGTGCTCGGCGGTGCCTATCGGGAAGACGCCCTGCGGCGGTATGCCGACATGGGAATCCGGATGATGCTGGTCGGCAACGATCTGTCGCTGCTCGTCGGGGCCCTGCGGGCGCGGGCCGGGTTCGTGGCGGGGCTGTGCTGACCGGCGAGCCTTTCACCATGTGGCATTCGGTCTGCACCCCGCGGCTTGACCGGATCGCCGGAGCCACGTTTGATCGGGACAAGAAGCAGCAGGTTTTTTTCAGGGAGATCCGCATGGGCACGATCAAGAAGATGAAGACCACGCGCCTGGCCGCGGCCGCGGCCGGCACCATCCTGGCGATGGCGGCTTTGACGGCGCCGGCCGCCGCCCAGCAGATGCAGGCGGCGACCTTCATCGTCGTCAACAACCTGTTCAGCACCCCCGCCTACGTGGCGTCCGAGAACGGCTATTGGGCGAAATACGGGCTCAACGTCACCGTCAAGCTCACCAATAGCGGCCGCGCGGTGACGCAGGCCGTGCAGGCCGGCGACGCCCAGTTCGGGCACGCGGCGCTCTCGACCACGATCGCGTCGGCGCGCGCCAGCGGCAACATGCTCACGGGCGTGATGGCGTATTACAACGCCGCCGACTACATCGCGAAGGCGGGCGGGCGCGCGATCATCGGACGCAAGGATCGCGGCATCGACGCCGGCAATCCGAAGTCGATGGAGGGCAAGAAGATCGCCCACCTGACCGGCAGCACCAATGAATTCTATCTGCGCGAGTGGTTCCGCGCGCACAAGCTCGACATCACCAAGTCGCAGCTGGTGAGCGTCCCGGTCGAGAACATGCCGATCACCATCGTGCAGGGCCAGGTCGATGCGATCGCGCCGTGGGAGCCCTACACGGCGCAGGCCATCCGCGAGCTCGGCGCCAATGCGGTCGTGGTCAGCCGCGGCGAGGCCGGCCTGATCTCCGACATCATCGGCGTGGTCGTGAACGAGGACTGGATCAAGAAGAACTACGACCTGATCGAGAAATTCGCCGCCGGCATCGCCGAGGCGACGCTGTTCACCCGCCAGCATCCCAAGGAAGCGGCCGAGATCGCGACCCGCTATCTCGACGGCCTCAATGTCGGCGGACGCGACCGAAGGCCTCAAATGGCTGGATTGGGATCCGCGCATGTCCGTCTGCACCATCGACGGGCTGGTCAGGACCGGGAACGATCTGCTCAAGCAGAAGCTCCTCAAGAAGGACACGCCGTTCGTGCCGAAGGATTTCTACGACGACACCGTGTTCAAGCGCGTGGTCGACAAGCACCCCGAGTTCTTCGCCGACCTGCCGGCCTTGCCGAAGACGCTGGCCGAGTGCAAGGGACAATTGGTGAATTGATCTGATGGCGGTGCCGGCCGGACGACCTCGATGGCGAACGCAATGAGCTCCAGCGACAAGATCGTCGTCTCCGGCTTCCGGCATTTTTTCGCGACCGCCGACGGCCAGGTGCAGGCGACCGACAAGGTCGATCTCGCCATCCGGTCCGGCGAATTCGTCACGCTGGTTGGGCCGAGCGGATGCGGCAAGACCACGCTGTTGAAGGCGATCGCCGGTTTCATCCGTCCGACCGAGGGAACCATCCACTGCGACGGCAAGCTCGTGCAGCGGTCCCGGCCGCGAGCGCGGCGTGGTGTTCCAGGAGCTGGCGATCCTGCCGTGGCGCACGGTGCGCCGCAATATCGGCCACGGGCTGGAGATCGCCGGGGTGTCGCGCGCACGAGCGCGACACGACCGTCCAGCCGCCTGATCGAGCTCGACCGGCCTGGTCGGCTTCGAGGACCGCTATCCGCATGAGCTCTCCGGCGGCATGCGCCAGCGCGTCGCGGTGGCGCGCACCTGGGCGGCCGATCCGGACGTGATCCTGATGGACGAGCCGTTCGCCGCCGTCGACGCGATGACGCGGCTCACCTTGCAGGAGGAGCTGGCGCGGCTCTGCGCGGCGACCGCGAAAGACCGTGTTCTTCATCACCCATAGCGTCGACGAGGCGGTGTTTCTCGGCGACCGCGTGCTGGTGATGACGCGCCGGCCCGGCCGCATCAAGGCCGAGATCGCAGGTGCCGCGGCGCGTGCGAGCGGCCGCGACTGGGAATCCTTCACCGCCGATCCCGACATGCAGGCGATCGCCGAGCGGGTGCTCCGGATGGTGCGCGACGAGCGCGGCGCCACGCTGCCGGCGGGCGAGCCCGCGCGCCGCGCTGGGGCGCCCGCCGCCGGGATGCCCGCATGACGCACGGCGCTCGCGCCTGCGCGCGGCGCGCCGCCGCTCGCCGCGCCGTTCGGCCTGTTGCGGACATTTTCCGGCTTCAGGATTCTGCTGCCCTTCGCGGCGCTGATCGCGTTGTGGTGGACGATCAAGATCGCGGCCGGCATCTCGCGACGAGGTCCTGGTCTCGCCCGCGACGGCGTTTGCGGCCTTCGTGCGCCTGGTCGATACCGGCGTGCTCGCCGAATATGCCGGCACCAGCCTGCGCATGATCGGCGCATGCGCGATGTTCTCGCTCGCGGTCGGCGTTCCGATCGGCTTCGCGGTCGGCGTCAACCGCTACGCGGCACGCTCGTTCGAAGGCTTTCTGCGCTTCCTGCAGGGCGTGTCGGGCATCGCCTGGCTGCCGCTCGTCATCATCTGGCTCGGTCTTTCCTACAGGACCACGCTGGTCGGTCGTGATCTACACCCTGATCGTGCCGATCGTCTTCAACACCATGATCGGCGTGCGCACGATTCCGGAGAATTACGTGCTCGCGCTGCGCTCGCTCGGGGCGGGCCGGCTGCGGCTTGCGACCGACGTCTATCTGCCGGGCGCGCTTCCGAGCATCGTGGTCGGGATTGCGGCTCGGCATGGGCTACGGCTGGCGGGCGCTGATCGCGGCCGAGATGCTGGTGCGCATAGCGGCGGCCTCGGCGATCTCATCTTCAGCGCGCGCACCTTCAACCAGATCGACCGCATCATCGTCGGCATGATCGTCATCGGCTGCCTCTACATCATCGTCGACCGCCTGATCGTCCAGCCGATCGAGAATCTGACGGTCGCGCGTTGGGGAGTCTTGCGCAAATGAGCGCCGGCGCGCCAATCGCCGCATCGGCCGCCCGGCTCCGGCTCGACCGCGCCGCCTGGGCGCTGCTCCCGGCGGCGCCGTTCGCGGTCGTGCTGGCCGTATGGGCGGTCTACTGGGAGATCGCGCGGCCGCCGGCCGCGACCCTGCCGTCGATCCTCGCGGTGGCGCAGGTCGTCACCGAGATCGCGGGCGACGGCCGGCTCGGCGACAACGTGCTGGCAAGCCTGTGGCGGCTCCTGCTCGGCGCCTCGCTCGGCATCGTCACCGGCGTGATCGCCGGCTTCGCGACCGGGCTCTATCGCGGGATCTCCGAGTTTCTCAATCCGCTGGTGGTGTTCTTCAACGCGATCTCGGGCATCGTCTGGCTGCCGCTGATGATCGGCTGGCTCGGCATCGGCACGGCGCTCGCGGTGTTCGTGATCTGGAATACGGTGTTCTTCATCGTGTTCCAGAACACCGTGCTCGGCGTGCAGCTTGTCCCCGAGGTGCTCGAGCAGGGCGTACGCGCGCTCGGCGGCCGGCCGCTTTGAGACCCTGCGCAGCGTCACCTTGCCGGGCGCGTTGCCCTATATCCTCACCGGCATCCGCTCGGGTCTCGGCTTCGGTTGGCGCGCGTTGATCGCCGCCGAGCTCGTCGGCGCGCCGAGCGGGCTCGGCCAGATGATCTTCGCGGCCGGCGACTACCACCGCTCCGACATCATCATCGCGGGCTGCCTCATCATCGGCGTGATCGCGATCGCGATGGACCGCTGGATCCTGTATCCGATCGAGCAGCGCACCGTGCAGCGCTGGGGCCTGATCACCGACGCCGAGAAGGAGGGCGTGTGAGCGCGAATCCGACCATGCGCGCGGTTACGCGCGCGAACCCCACGATGCGGGCGGTCGCGCGGCGCCGCCTGCCACGCTTCGATCGCGAATGGATGAAATTCGCCGTCGGCATCGCGCTGATCGCGCTCGTGCTGGTCGGGCCGCACCTCGTCGGCATGGCGACCGCGGGCCACAGGCTCGATTCTGCGCTCAAGGGCGCCACCGGCCCGAGCAACGTCATCGTGGTGCTCGATTTCATGCCGGAGCGTTTCCACACCGAGCGCGTGACCTCCTATGGGGTTTTCGGCGGTCGCGATGGGGCGCTCAACCGCATCCGCCTGCGCATGGTGAGCCCCGAGAATCTCGCTGGGCTCGCCGCGATTCCGTGGGTGGCGCGCATCGAGCCGTTGAAATAGTCGTCAAATATGGAGGTCCACGCATGGTTCCGTTCGACAAGCAGGTCGTCTCGGTCATCCGCCAGAAGCAGATCGGCACCGACACGACCTACGAGCCGCCGTTGCGCATCGGTTTCGGCATCAGCGACGCGGCGGTCGAGAATGCCAACGCCACCATGGGGCGGACCATCCTGGTGCCGGGCGCCAAGCCCAATCCGACGCACTACCACACCAAGAACGACGTGTGCTGGTACATCCTCTACGGCAAGATCCGGCTGTGGGCGGCCAAGAGCGACGGCAGCGACGGCAAGGAGACGATCTTGGAGGGCGGCGACTTCGTCTACATCCCGAGCGGCGCGATCCACGTCATCTCGAACGCATCGGAGACCGACGAGGCCTCGCTGGTGTTCTGCTATATCGGGGTCGGCAACACCGACGCGGCCGAGACCGTGTGGCTGCCCGATATGAAGATGACGGGGTGACGCGATGGCGGTCTTCCGGCACATGGCCATCCTCAAGTTCAAGCCCGACGCGCGCGACGCCGACATCGCGGCCTATTTCGCGGCGTTCCCCAAGCTGATGGCGAGCATTCCGGTGATCCGCGCCTGGACGATCGGCCGCAACGAGGGCGCGGGCGGCGAGACCCATGTCAAGAAACACAGCTTCGCCGGCAACTACGACGTCGGCTTGACCATGGAGTTCGACAGTCCGGCGGACTACCGGCGTTACGCCGAGTCGGCCGAGCACCAGGCGTTCTTCGCCCGCTACTGCACGCCGATCCTCGCCGAGCGCGTGGTGGTGCAGTTTCACGTGGGCGGTCCGTGAGGGGCATTGAGATGCAACATCCTTACCCTCCCGCCCACGCAAGTCGGGCCTGCCCGACTTGCGCACTTTTTGATGCGAAACCCGGGCAGGCCCGGGTTTCGTGGCGGGGAGGGTCGGCCGCGTGAGCGAAGCGAACGTGGACGGGGTGGGGGGACTACGCTTGCTCATCGTCCGCGGCTGCCCCCCACCCCTAACCCCTCCCCGCCACTCGCTTCGCTCGCGGGGGGAGGGGAAAAGAGACGTGCTATAGCGAGCGCGGAGAAAGGGAGTGCGGGTGCCCGATCACGCCGCTTTCGCCAGACGCTCCAGCGCCTCACGCGCGCTCCACGGCGTCCACCACAGCTTCAATCCGAGATCGCGCGCGATGATGCCGGCCGCCACGTAGCTCGGGCCGCCCGAGATCGCGCCGCCGCAATGGGCGGCGGATCCCGCGTAGTAGAGGTTCGGAATGGCCGTGCGATAGCCGAAATGGTTGTACATGACCTGCTCGGCGTTGAACGCCCCCATGAAGATGTCGCCGCCGCGCATGTTGACGAGCTCCCGGACGTATTCGCGGCCCGTATAGGCGTATTGGCCGATGATATTTCGCTTCGTCATGTTCGGGCAGTAGCGCGCCCAGGTCTCGAGGATTTTTTCGGAGAACTCCGCTTTCCAGTCCTCGTAGTCCTGCGCTCCGATGTCGGGTTCGAGCGGCATCACGTGCCACGCATAGCTCGTGTGCTTGCCGGGCGGCGCCTGGGTGGGATCGAGCAGGCTCAACGGCCCCGAGCCGAACTGCACGATGTCGGGCATCTTGCCGGCCATCACCTGCTGATGGGCGGCGAACAGATCCTCCATGGTCTCGGCGCCGATGCTCCATTTGAGCGCGCGGTTGATGTTGGGATCGAATTTCTCCGCCGCAAAGCGCGGGCTTTCATTGAGCGCGAGGTGGAGGCCGAACAGCGCCCACTTTGTGTACTGGAACTTGTCGAGCTTGGCGGCGAGCGCGGCCGGAATCTGATCGCGCGCCGACCAGGCTTTCGAAGGTCTGGTGCACGTCGATGGTCGACGCCACGAATTGCCGGGCCCGCACCGTGCGTCCGTCGCCAAGCGCGATGCCGGTCGCCCGCCCGCCCTCGATCACGATGCGGTCGATCGCGACCTGCGGCGCAAAAGTTCCGCCGGCCGCGATGAAGGTCTCCATCAGGCCGCGTGCGAGATTGAACGATCCGCCCTGGCAGAGCTGGTAGCCGGTCTGCAGATCGAAGGCGCGGATCACCGAGCCCATCGGGCTCGTCTTCGACAGCGTATCGGTGAGCCAGGTGCCGAACAGCGACACCTTGAACAGGAACAGCAGCTGGACGTGCTCGTTCTCGAACAGTTCGCGCACCACATCGAGCGGCTGCCGGCGCGTGACCGCGAGGAATTCGCGCCCCAGCGCCGTGCGTTCCAGCAGGCCGTCACGCTCCGCCTGCGAAAGCGGCTCGGCATAGCGCTCGGGGATCAGGATGCGGGCCGTCATTTCCTCGGCCTTGCGATTCCATTCCCGAAAGGTCGCGGCGTCCTTGGCCGAAAAGCGCCCGATATTGGCGACCGTCTCCTCGAGGTCGCGCCCGAGCACCAGCGCGGTCCCGTCCCGGTGGGCCTGGCCGAACTCGTAGCGCGGCGTGATGTAGGTCACCCGCGACGCGAGACCGAGATCCCGGAACCACGGCGTCTCGCTGATGTGGAAATGATTGATGGAATGCAGGTTGTGATAGAAGCCGGGCGCGGTCGCCTCGGTTGTGTTCAGGCCGCCCCCATAGGTCAGCCGGCGATCGACCAGGAGGATGTCGAGCCCGGCCTTCGCCAGATACGAGCCGAGCACGAGCCCGTGATGCCCGGCGCCGATGATGACGCCGTCATAGGTGCGTTCGAGCGCCTGCGACATCTGGTTTCCTCACCGGCGGGGTTGGCCTGTTGCCGTTTCTTTCCGCACGTAGTCTAGAACTTGCCGGGACGAGCGGCGACGACGACTTGGACGCTTTTCCGGCGCCTTCGCATGCGGCCTACTTGAGCAACAACCCCACGTTCCCCGACAAGATACTTTCCCCGTCCGGACCGAGCGCCCGGATGTCGCGGACGAAATCGCGTACCGCCTCGCGCGCGCGGATTTCCTGCGGATAGTCGGTCGCGAACACGATGCGCGATGCCGGGATCTCCACCAGCGCGGTCTTAACCGAGCCGATTGCGCCGCAGAATCCGGCGGTGTCGAACACCATGTTGTGCGTGAGGTAATGGTCGAAGTCGTGCTTCGGCGTCACGCCGTGGCGGGCGTTGCCCCGCGTGCCCCAGAAATCCTTGTCCTGGTAGGAGCGCACGCGCCCGAGCATCGACGCGATGCCGCCGGCGAGATGCGCCATGTGGACCGTGAGGCCGGGGTGGCGGTCGAACACGCCGGCATTGATCAGACGGATCGTCGCCATGATGAGCGAGAACTCGCGTCCGACCGAGCGCGCGGTGTCGTAGCCGTCGAACTGCTGCGAGAAATTGAGCTTCAGCGCCGGATGCACGAACACGAACATGCCGAGCTTTTCCGCCTCGCTCCAGAACGGCTCGTATTCGGGCGCGTCGAGAAACCGCCCGTCGGCCTCCGACGTGATGGTCACGCCCTGGAATCCGAGCTCGTGTCGGCAGCGGTTGAGCTCGCGCAAGGCCTCGCCGCCGCCGAGCGGATGGGCATGCGCGGCGCCGATGAAGCGGCCGGGATAGTCGCGCTCGGCCTGCTTGGCCCTGTCGTTGCATATCCTGGAGCGTTCGAGATCGGCCGCCATGCCGGCCGCGCTGGTGAGCCAGGCCGCGTCGATGCCGGCGAGATCCATCATCCGGATATGCTCGTCGAGATCGTAGAGCAGCGAATGCACCGTGTAGCTCGGCGCGCCGTTCTCGTCGTAGTGCAGGATCAGCCGGTCGCCGGGGTCTGCCTTGATCAGCTCGCGCGGCGTGAAATGGTGCTGGAAATCGACGATCATGGCGGCTCCTTCGGGCTTGCGGCCGGGAGCTTTCGCATAACCCGCGCGTTTTTCAAGCATATCGGGCCGCGCAACGGGCCAAACGGTTTTGCCAAACTTTTGCGTCGCCGGCCGAGGGTGCGGTTCGCTCCCACGCCGTCTCACGCCTTTCGGATGCGGCTTTCGGATTGATCCGCATGCTGCGACATCCTATAGTTGTGTCGTTGCGAACACGGGCGCACCGCGCGCGATTTCGCGTCGCCGGACGCCAATCGACAAGCGAGGTTGCCATGAGGTCATGTGCACGAAGCTCACTGTGCGCCGTCGCGGCCGTGCTGCTGGCATCGCTGATGACGAAGGCTACGCAAGCGCAACAGCCGGCTCAACCGGTCGAATGCGTCAAGCGCAGCGCGACCGCCACGCCCCCGCCGCACCCGGCCGGTCCGCGCCGCGCCGCGACGAGAAAAGATATCGGCGAGCAGAAAAACGCCGAGCCCGCGATGAAGCCGGTGTGCCCGGAAGGCGAAGTTCCGGTGACAAAGGAATTGCGGATCGAGAGGCAAGTGCCGGCGAAGGGCAATCCGCTGCTTCGACCGCGCTCCGGCAACCAGCGGGCGGTGCAGCCGGGCGGGTTGACGGTCCTGCGGGGCGATGTGCGCAGTTTCCGTGAGATTTACGGCGGCCAGCCCACGAAAGACAACCGCGCCGCGCCGCCGGCGCCACCGGGACCTCCCGGGTCGCCGCCGGGACCGCCCGCCTGTGCGGGCGTCTCTTCGTTCGGGAGCTGCTACTTTTACGGCTCGGCCGGCCTCACACGAGCGGCCGACGGAGGCGGCATGACCACGTCGGTCAACCGTCCAGCCTACGACAACAGCGGGGGCGCCGGTCACAGCCTGAATGAGATCGCGGTGCAGGGCGGCACCGGCAACGGAAACATCGTCGAGCTGGGCTGGCTGGTTTCGTCGGATCAGAACGGCGACGCCGATCCGCACATCTTCGTCTTCCATTGGAAGAACTGGAATCCGACCTGCTACAACGGCTGTGGCTGGCAGCAATACAGCAGCACCTATTTTCCGGGGCAAAACATCAAGGCGCTGATCGGGCGCGAGGTCTATGTCGGCTACGTGTTCTACCAAAAAAATTGGTGGGCCTGGTTCGACAATCAATGGCTCGGCTACTTCCCCGGCACCGAATGGAACAACGCCTATACCAAGAGCGCGTTGCTGCAATGGTTCGGCGAGGTCGCGTCGCAGAACGGAACTCCGCCGAAGACGCAGATGGGCGACGGCGTGCTTCCTCCGGCGTCGAATGCCGCCCATATGTTCACCTTGTGCGATGTGGACGCCAAGGCGTGGGTCTGCTGGTACCGTGATCAGCAATCCCTCACCGCGACCGTCCCGAAATACTACGACATCCGCCGAGTCGGCTTTGGTGACACGCGCTACGGCGGGCCGGGACAGTAGGTTCGGGCGCAGTTTCCGGTATCGCATGTTGCCACTGAGGGCGCTTCGCGCAGCGCCGCAAGAATAAATGTGTCCGTGCGCATGTCCGTATGCGCGCGCTTACCAGCCGGCTCACATCGCGGCCTCCAGCAGGATTTCGCTGAGCCGCTCCGGCTGGTCCACCATCACGTCGTGGCCGCCCGCCACCTCGCAGGTGCGCCACGAGGCATCGGAACGCGCCTCGCCATGGGCACGATCGAACCCGGGACTGGCGTAGGCCTTCGCCCGAATGTAGGTCTTTCTGGCGATGCGCTCGCGGGCGCCGGTCAGCGCGATCTTGTCGGTGAAGGTCGCAATCGGCTGCGCGACGCAGAAGCGGTCCACCCAGGCGCGGTCGGCCGCGTTGACGCCGAAGGCTTCGGCGGGCCGCGGCGCGATTGCGATCTCGCCGCGCTGCCGGGCCGTGCGGATGCCTTCCTGGACGGCGGGGCCGGTGAGGTCCTCGACCGATTCGCCGTTGCGCGGCACGAAGGCGTCGAGAAAAACCATCGAGCGGATCGCGGACCCCATCCGCTCGGCAACGCCCGAGATGACGAAGCCGCCATAGGAATGGCCGCACAGCACCACGTCGGCCAGCATCTCCCACTTCATCACGTTGACCACGTCGGCGACGTGGGTCTCGAGTCCGATGCCGGCGCGCAAGAGATGCGTGCGCTCGCCGAGCCCGGTCAGGGTCGGAGTGAAAACAGCGTGGCCGCCGCCGCGCAGCCGGTCCGCAACCCTCCGCCAGCACCAGCCGCCGTGCCAGGCGCCGTGAACCAGGACGAACGTGGACATGGATGATCTCCGTGAGAGCGCCGGTTCGGTGATGAAAGGGAGAGCCTCAGCCCAATCGGATGTTGGCTTCCTTCACGACGCGGCTCCACAGCTCCATCTGGCCCTGCACGAAGGCGTGGAATTCTTCCGGCGTGTTGGGCCGCGATTCGATGTTGAGCTGGTTGAAACGCGCGGTCACTTCCGCAGAGCGCAGCGCTGCGTTGAGACCGGTATTGAGCTTGTGCACGATCGCCGGCGGCGTGCCGTGCGGAACGAAGACGCCGTTCCATTCGAAGGCCTCGAATCCCGGCAGAGTGTCGGAAACCGGCGGGATATCCGGCAGACCGGCGAGCCGGCCCTTGCCGGTATGGGCGATCGCTTTCACCGCACCGCCATTGATCAGGCCGACCACCGCCGAACCGTTGGCGAAAAAGAACTTCACCTCACCCGACATGACGTCGGTGAGCGCCAGTCCGCCCCCGCGATACGGCACATGATTGATCTTGATGCCGGTCGCGTGCCTGAACATCTCGAGCGAGAGATGCTGCAGCGTGCCGTTGCCCGACGACGCCATGTCGATCCCGCCGGGAGAGGCCTTGGCGAAGGCGATGACGTCGGCGACCGTCTTCACCGGCACCGACGGCGTGACCACCAGGATGTTGGGCACCAGGGAGACCAGGAAGACCGGGTCGAAGTCCTTGCGGTAATCGAACGTCAAATCCGGATAGAGCGAGGAGTTCACCGAGAACGCCGTGCCGTCATGCAGAAGCGTGTAGCCGTCGGCCGAGGATTTCGCCACCATGGCTTCGCAGATGGTGCCGCCGGCCCCGCCGCGATTTTCGATGACGAATTGCTGGCCGAGATCCGCGCTCAGCTTGCCGAACACGATACGTGCCGTGGTGTCGGCGCCGCCGGCCGGCGGATACGGCACCATGACCCGCACCGGCCGCTCCGGCCATGCGGTTTGTGCGGCCGCCACGCCGCCGAGCGGCGCTGCCGCCATCCCGGCCAAAAGCTTGCGTCTCGTGAGTGTGGTCCCGGCCATCGCGCCCTCCCTGGCTTTTGCCGACAATCTAGCACCGGACCGCGGCCGAGGCGCGGCCCGCGCTTGGTGCGCTCGCACCCATCGAGACGCCGGTGGATGGTCGGCAAAATTTCCACAATGTGATAATTCTTGCATTTCTCGGCTGCTGGACCTAGGGTGCGCTGCCTTGAGAGTTAGAGTGAACTCCACCCGCAACGGCCTCAACCGGCATGAAGCTGTCCGCCGATCGCGTCCGGCCCCGATCCGCCAGCAGCGGCGACCGCCTGCTCGCCGTGCTGGCGCTGTTCACCATCGAGCGCCCTGAATGGACCGTCGATGCGGCGGCCGGCGAGCTCGGCGTGTCCGCCACCACCGCCTATCGCTATTTCAAGCGACTGACCAAGGCGGGACTGATCAGCCCGGTCTCGGGCGCGAGCTACGCGCTCGGGCCGGCCATCATCCAGATGGATCGGCAGATCCAGATCTGCGATCCGATGCTCAATGCGGCGCGCGGCGTGATGGCGGATCTCATCCAACACGCCGCGGAAGGCTCGATCGTTCTGCTTTGCCGGTTGTTTCATGACCGCGTGATGTGCGTGCATCAGATCATGGGACGCGGGCCGCAGCTGCCGGTGAGCTATGAGCGCGGACGGCTGATGCCGCTTTTGCGCGGCGCCACCGCGAAGATCATCCTGGCGCATCTGCCGCCGCGCACGCTCAAGTCTCTCTACGTCCATGACGCGGCCGAGATCGCCGCGCCGACCTCGGCAGGAGCTGGGACGAGTTTCGCACCAACCTCGCGGTGCTGCGGCGCGAAGGCGTCGCGGTGAGCAGAGCCGAGATCGATACCGGCCGCGTCGGGATCGCGGCGCCGATTTTCGATCGCGACCGCGCGGTCCTCGGCAGCCTGAGCTTCGTGCTGCCCGGCCCGCGTGCCGACGAGACCTTGATCGGGCGGCTCGCCCGGCTCACCATCGCCGGCGCCCGCGAGATCGAAGGGCGATGAACCACGAATCCGCGTCGAGCCAGCCGAGCCCGGCGCGCGTCAAGATCGCAAGGTCGAGATAGGACTGCGCCAGAGCACGCCGAGCCAATCGGCGGCGAATGGAAAACGACGAGGAACCGCCATGAGCATCGCCACCGTGAAACTCTCGGTCATCCTGTGGGGACTGGCGCAGCTTCTGAAATACAGCGCCTGGCGCCATCCGGCATTTCGGGCCCGCCTCAAGGAGCGCAACCTGGTCGCCCAGCTCAAGGCGCGCGACGAGGAGACCGGCCGCTGGTACGAGATCCGCGACGGCAAGATCACCTCCGGCGCGGGCCAGCACGCCAAGCCCGACGTCACGCTCTCGTTCAAGAACGCGGCGTTCGGCGCCGCGCTGCTCACGCCGCCGATCAACTGGCTCAACCAGATCAACGCCATCAAGGATTTCAACCTCACGGTCGACGGCCCGGAGGACCTCACCAACTGGTTGGCGCAGACCATCATGATGAGCCAGACGGTCGGCTGGAAGATCGGGCTGCGGCTTGCCGACGGCACCATGCGCTACTGCAACATGACCAATGGCGGTCCGGTCTTCGTCTACGTCAAGGACGGACAAGATCGTGCGCATGACGCCGATCGACTTCGACGACAACGACCCGCCGCCGTGGACGATTCGCGCGCGCGGCATCGAATCTCACCCCGCCGCGCAAGACCACGCTGGCGCCGCACGGCCAGAACGCCAAGTCGATCGTCTATTCGCCCGATCGCCTGCTCTATCCGATGAGGCGCGTCGACTTCGATCCGAACGGCGCCCGCAATCCGCAGAATCGCGGCAAGTCCGGCTACGTGCGCATCTCCTGGGACGAGGCGCTCGACCTGGTGGCCGACGAGATCAAGCGCTGCAAGCGCGACCATGGTCCGGGCGCGATCGCGACCTCGCACGGCTCGCACCACACCTGGGGCAATATCGGCTACTACCTGTCGGCGCTGTTCCGGTTCGCCAACGCGGTCGGCATGACGCGCGTGCACCACAATCCCGACAGCTGGGAAGGCTGGTACTGGGGCGCCGTGCACCACTGGGGCTACACGCTGCGCGTCGGCCAGTCGGAAACCTACGGCACGGTCGAGGACTGCCTGCAGAACTGCGACATGATCGTGTTCTGGGCGGCCGACCCGGAGACGACCAGCGGCTCCTACGGGGCGCAGGAAGGCACCGTGCGCCGGCAGTGGCTGAAGAACCCCAAGCTCGGCATCAAGGTCGTGCACGTCGACCCGTATTACAACGCGTCGGCCCAGTTCCTGCCCGGCAAGTGGTTCGCCCCCAAGCCCACCACCTCGGTCGCGATGGCGATGGCGATCGCCTATGTGTGGATCAAGGAAGGCCTCTACGACAAGGACTATGTCGAAGACCCACACGGTCGGCTTCGACAAGTGGAAGGCCTATCTGGTCGGCGACGAGGACGGCATCGCCGAAGACGCCGGAGTGGCAGGAGAAGGAGACCGGCGTGCCGGCCAAGGACGTGCGCGCGCTCGCGCGCGAGTGGGGCAAGAAGCGCGTCTACCTGGCGCCCGGCGGCTGGGGCAACGGCCACGGCGGCGCCTGCCGCAACCAGACCGGCATCCAGTGGGCGCGCGTGATGGTGTGTCTGATCGCCATGCAGGGGCTGGGCAAGCCCGGCATCAACATGGGCAACCTGCAATGGGGCTGCCCGCTCGACTTCAATTTCTATTTCCCGGGCTACGCCGACGGCGGCATGTCGGGCGACCTCGAGAACACCTCGATGCCGGTCGAGCTCTATCAGCGCATGCCGCAACTGCCGACCATGAACTCGAGCTTCCAGCGCATCCCGCGCATCTGGATGCCGGAGGCGATCATCGACGGCAAGGCCGAGGGCTATCCGTGGATCGGCAAGTCGATCGAGCACCAGTTCGCCAAGTTCTCCTATCCGGCGCCCGGCCATTCGCCGGTCAAGATGCTCTACAAGTACGGCGGCTCGATGATCGCCACCATGAACAACACCAACCGCCACGTGCGGATGTACCAGTCCGAGAATCTCGAATTCGTCGTCAACCAGTCGATCTGGTTCGAGGGCGAGGCCAAATTCGCCGACGTGATCCTGCCCGCCTGCACCAATTTCGAGCGCGTCGACATCAGCGAATGGGCCGGGCTCGGCGGCTACGGCCATCACGGCCAGCAGCAGCTCAACCACCGCGTCATCATGTTCCAGGCGCCGGCGATCGAGCCGCTCGGGCGAATCGAAGTCCGACTACTGGATCTTCAACGAGATCGCGCAAGCGGCTCGGCCTCGCCAACTACTTCTCCGAAGGCATGCAACGAGATCGACTGGGTCAAGCGCCTGTTCGAGCCTCCGACCTGCCCAAGTGCATGTCGTGGAAGAAGTTCCTCAAGCGCGGCTACTTCGTCGTGCCGGCCGAGAAGGAGAAGCTGCGCGCGCCGGTGTCGTTCCGCTGGTTCTGGGAGAACCGCAAGAAGGACGTGCCGGAGGCGCAGCCGCTGCCGTCCGACTACGCCGAGGAATATCTGCGCGGCCTGCAGACCCAGTCCGGCAAGCTCGAATTCGAGTGCAACAGCCTCAAGCGCTTCAACGATCCCGGAGCGGCCGCCGATCGTCAAGTACGAGCCGTCGTGGGAGGGCCCGCATTCGGGCGAGATGTTCGAGCGCTATCCGCTGCAGATGCTCACGCCGCATTCGAAATACAGCTTCCACACCCAGGGCGACGGCAAGAACTCGTTCCTGCAACAACATCCAGGACCATCGCGTCAACGTCGAGGGCTACTACTACTGGATCATCCGCATGAACGCGGAGGACGCGGCCGAGCGCGGCATCAAGAAGCACGACCTCGTCAAGGTCTACAACGACCGCGGCGCGGTGATCTGCGCGGCGCTGCCGACCCAGCGCCTGCCGCGCGGCGTCTGCCACGGCTACGAGTCCGCGGCGATCTACGATCCGATGGGCGAGCCCGGCAAGTCGGTCGACCGCGGCGGCTGCCTCAACCTGCTCACGCCCGAGCGCACCCAGACCAAGTCGACCCATTCGCTCGCCGGCGCCAACTCGCTGGTCCAGATCGAGCTGTGGGACCGCCGCATCGAGCACATGTCGGCGACCTTCGCCGCGATGGACCAGGACCGCAGGTGAAGAGACGCTCAAGGCGGCGAGCCTGGTGCCGGCGAAGTGACGAAGCACGACGTCGTCATCGCCCGCGCAAGGGGAGAGCGCGAGGCGCGTGGCGCTCCGCGCAGCAGTGACGTCGGCGAGCGACCGGCTCACTCCGCCCTCGCGCACGATGGCGGCAACGAAGGCAGAGTGACCGGCAGAAGAGCAAGCGCAATGAAAAAGTGGAACATGATCATCGACGTGGCCGAGTGCACCAACTGCAACCTGTGCACGCTCGCCACCATGGACGAATATGTCGGCAACGACTGGCCGGGCTACGCCGCGCCGATGCCGCAGCACGGCCACAACTGGATCGACATCCTGCAGAAGGAGCGCGGCCAGGTGCCGATGATCGACATCGCCTACGTGCCGACCATGTGCAACCACTGCGACGACGCGCCCTGCATCAAGGCCGCGCGCGACGGCGCCATCACCAAGCGCGACGACGGCATCGTGATCATCGATCCGGTCAAGGCGAAGGGGCAGAAGCAGCTGGTCGACGCCTGCCCCTACGGCCACATCTGGTGGAACGAGGAGCTGCAGCTGCCGCAGGCCTGGCCGTTCGACGCGCACCTGATCGACCAGGGCTGGCAGCAGACGCGCGGCCAGCAATCCTGCCCGACCGGCGCCATGCGGGCGATCAAGGTCGACGACGCCGAGATGGAGCGGATGGCGCGCGAGGAGGGGCTCGAGGTGATGAAGCCCGAGCTCGGCACGCGCCCGCGCGTCTACTACCGCAACCTCTGGCGCTACTCGAAATGCTTCATCGGCGGCTCGCTGTCGGCGGAGCAGGGCGGCGTCGTCGACTGCGTCGAGGGCGCCAAGGTGCGGCTCCTGAAGGACGGCAGCCGGTGGCCGAGACCGCGAGCGACAACTACGGCGACTTCAAGTTCGACAAGCTCGACGAGAGCTCCGGCGCCTACACGGTCGAGATCGAGGCGCCGGGCCGGCCCAAGAAGACGGTCGACGCCAAGCTCGGCGAGAGCATCAATCTGGGCGAGATCAGGTTGTGAGTCGCCATGCCCGGTCTTGTGCCGCCTTGCCGGTCATTGCGAGCGGAGCGAAGCAATCTCCGCCACGAGTGATGCGCAAGTGAAAAGAGATTGCTTCGCTTCGCTCGCAATGACATTGAATCGGGCATGCTCAATTCTTTTCTGACAGTGCTTGCTCCTATCTTCGAGGCCCTGCTGCGCGCCGTCGTCGGGCTTGCGCTGGTGCCGCACGGGCTGCGCATGACCTTCGGATTCTTCCCGGGCACCGGATTGAAGGTCAGCGATCTGACGATGCTCGCCGCGCAGCTCGACGGCGACGGCTATCGGCCGGGCCGGCTGTGGGCGCCCTTGATCTCGCTGACCGAGCTCGTCGCCGGGCCGCTGCTCGCGCTCGGCCTGTTCACCCGGCTCGCCGCCGTGCCGGTGGTGATCTTCCTCGCCGTGTCGTGCTGGGAGCGCTGGCAAAAGGGCGGCTGGTTCTGGAACCTGCAGGGTGTCGAATACACCCTGATGTGGACGGTCGCGGCGGCGTATTTTCTGGTGCACGGCGGCGGGGTGTGGTCGCTGGATTATTGGCTATTTAGGCGCGCGTTTTGATGCCGCGCCGATTCGCCGTCATTGCGAGCGAAGCGAAGCAATCTCGCGCCGCAAAATGTGAGCTTGGCGGAGATTGCTTCGTCGCCTGACGGCTCCTCGCAATGACGGCTACCTTCCGGCCCGCAACCGCGCGAGCAGCTCGGGCGTGGGATAGGAATCCGCCGGCAGGCCGAACTTCATCTGCATCGCCTTGATGGCGGCGCGGGTGGACGTTCCGACCTTGCCGTCGGCGCCGCCGACGTCGTAGCCGGCGCGCGTCAGCAATTGCTGGATCTCGCGCACCTGTTCGGCCGTCACCGCGGGAATCGGCCCGGTCGAGCGGTTGAGTCGCCGGCGCGCCGCTGAGCCGGGTGGCGTAATAGGCCGCGGTCGTCGAGTAGACCAGCGAGTTGTTCCACTTGAGATAGACCTGGAAATTGTCATAGGCGAGGAACGCCGGCCCGAAGCGTCCCATCGGCAGCATCACCGACGCCGGCACGGTGTCGGCCCGCAGCGCGCGGCCGCCCGGATAGGTGACGCCAAGCTGCGCCCATTTGGCGCGCGGCAGCTGGATCGCGAGATCCGCCTGGTCCCACGGCAGGTTCGCCGGCACCCGCACCTCCTCCAGCCACGGCTGGCCGCGCTTCCAGCCCAGCGTGACGAGATAGTTCGCGGTCGAGCCGATCACGTCGGCGGCGCTCTTCAACAGATTGCGCTTGCCGTCGCCGTCATAGTCGACCGCGTTCTTGATGTATTCGGACGGCATCATCTGGGTCTGCCCGAGCTCGCCCGCCCACGAGCCGATCATCTCGGGCGCCGCCAGATCGCCGCGCTCGATCAGGCGGAGCGCGTCGAACAGATGGCCGCGGAACATGTCGGAGCGGCGGCAGTCATAGGCGAGCGTCGCCAGCGAGCGGATCGAGTGATCCTTGCCCATGTTGGCGCCGAAGTCGCTTTCGAGGCCCCAGAACGCCGTGATGACGGCCGCCGGCACGCCGTATTGCTGCTCGGCGCGCGCGAAGGTCGCGGCGTGCTTCTTGATCTGGTTCTGGCCGTTCGCGATCCGTCCGCCGGCCAGCATCTTGTCGGAGAACTGCAGGAAATCCTGGGCGAAGAATTTTTGCCCGCGGTCGATATTGATGATGCGCTGGTCGAGCACCAGATAGGGCGCCGCCGCCGCAATCGCGGAACGCGAGATCCCCTGGGCTTCCGCCTCCTGCCTGAACTTCGCCAGCCAGGCGTCGAAGCTGCCGGTATTGCGGCAGTTGGGCGCGGTGGCGGCGGTGCTGCTGCTTGCGCCCGCAAGCAGCGCAAGCACGATCGCGAGGGCTGCGCCCGAGCATTTCCGGAATTCACGTGTCATGGAGGCTCCGCCGCTCGATTCGCATGAACATGCCCAGCATATGTGTTTCCGGCCTTGTTGGCCCGATAAAAATCTCCGACATCGTCATGGTGGGCTTTTCCCTGGCATGGCGACTTGAAATTTGCGTGCCAGGCCCGCGTCACTCCCGCGCCGGCGCCACCAGCTTCTCCACCGCGGCCGCGATCGACAAGAGCTTGCGGTCCGCGCCGGTCTCGCCGATCAGCATGAGCCCGACCGGCGCATCGCCCGCCTGTTGGCAGGGGAGCGAGATCGCGCAGCGATCGAAGAAATTGGCGATCGACGGGTTGCGCAGCAACATCGCGTTGGCGGTCCGCGCCGCGTCGGCGATGCCAAGGTCGCGCAACGCCGGCGCGATGATCGGCACCGTCGGCATCAGCAGGGCGTCGAAGGGCGCCGTGAACTCGTTGAGCTGCCGGATCATCTCCTCGCGCACCCACTGGAGCTCGATATAGTCGGCCGCGTCCTGCTCCTTGCCGCGCTCGATGCGGGCGAGCACGAACGGGTCGTAGTCCTTGCCCTTGACCCGCAGGAGGGGCCGGTGGACCGCATAGGCCTCGGCCGTCACGAAGCCGCCTTTGTGGTTGACCTGGGCGAGCTCGCCGAACTCGCGCGGCGCAACGTCGACGATGCGGGCGCCGGCGCCGCTGAGCGCCGACAGCGCCCGCGCGAAGGCGCGCCCCACGTCGTGGTCGAGCCCGTCGAGCACCAGCGTCTGCGGCACGGCGAGCCGCAAGCCGTCGAGCGGAAACGCGGCGAGCTCGGCCGGCGCCTGCCCGGCGAGCACGGCATCGAGCACCGCGCAGCACGCAACCGTCGCGGCGAGCGGGCCGATCGAGTCGAGCGTCTGCGACAGCGGCATGGTGCCGTCGGTCGGCACCCGTGCGGCGGTCGGCTTGAAGCCCACGATCCCGCACAGCGCCGCCGGAATGCGGCAGGAGCCGCCGGTGTCGGTTCCGAGCGCCGCCATCGCCATGCCGTCGCTCACCGACACGGCCGCGCCCGACGACGAGCCGCCCGGGATGCGGCCGGTCTTGCGGTCGTACGGGTTGCGCGGCGTGTCGTAATGCGGGTTGATGCCGAGCCCCGAAAACGCGAACTCGGTCATATTGGTGCGGCCGATCGGGATGAACCCGGCCGCCCGCAGGCGGGCGATCGCGGTGGCGTCGCGGGTCGCCGGCGGCGCATGCCGCAGCGCGATCGATCCGGCGGTCGTCACGTCGCCCGCAACGTCGAACAAATCCTTGACCGAGATCGGAATTCCGGCGAATTGCGACGGCACCGCGCCATGTCGCCGCAGCGCGTCGTAGGCGTCGGCGGCCGTGCGCGCGCCCTCGCCATAGACCTTCAGGAAGGTGCGGGAACCTTCCCCGGTCGGGTCCTTGATGCGTTCCAGGCATTGATCGACCAGCGCCCGGCTCGCCTCCCCGGTCTCGAGCCGCGCGGCGATCTGGTTCAGCGTGCGCATGGAGTCATGGGATCATTGGGCCTTGTGGGTGCGCTCGACGCGAGCGACTTGAGCATGCTTGATACGGTGCCATGTTGAAATTTCAAGTCGTTTCGGATTTTGCCCAGCCGTCATCGCCTGCTAAGTTCGCCTTCGTGGCTTGAGCTCAAGGAGTCCTGGTGCCCCGCCGAACACTCAATCTGACACTGCAAAGTGGTCAAAGCGCGAAACCTGGCGATGTTCCGATCGACGATGCGGTGGTGGCGGGATGGACCGGCCGCGATCCCGCGGCGGTCGAAAAGCACATCAAGGAGCTGGAACAGCTCGGCGTGAAGCGCCCGGCCACGACCCCGATCTTCTATCGGGTGGCGGCGGCGCGGCTCACCACCGATGCCGAGATAGAGGTGGTGGGCGAGCGCTCGGGGGGCGAGGTCGAGTTCGTGCTGTTGCGGCATGGCGGCCGCATGTGGGTCGGCGCCGGGTCGGACCACACCGACCGCGAGGTCGAGACATATGGCGTCACCGTCTCCAAGCAGATGTGCGACAAGCCGGTCGCGCCGCTGTTCTGGGCCTATGACGAGGTGGCGCCGCACTGGGACAGGCTGATCCTGCGCGCCCACGTGACCGAAGGCGGCGCGCGCGTGCTCTACCAGGAGGGTGCGGTCGCCGCCATGATGGACCCGAACAGCCTGCTGGCGCGCTACACCCCGGATGGCCGCCTCGCCGAGAACACGCTGATGTTCTGCGGCACGCTCGCCGCCAGGGGCGGGGTGCGGCCGACCGGGTCATTTGCCTTCGAGCTCGAGGACCCGGTCAAGCAGCGCAAGATCGCCCACGCCTACACGGTGCGCTGCCTGCCCGTTCTGGGCTGAACCACTCAACCATCGTTGTCGGAGAAACCACCATGCCGATGAACAAGCCGCATCTCGAATTCACCGCGCGTCGACATGAACGCAGGGCTGGGCGACGCCGCCCGGCTATCCGGCCGGCATCAAGCAGAAGATCCTGGCGAGCGATCTCGACGAGACCAGCAAGATGGGCAGCCGCACGCGGCTCCTGACGCTTCGAGCCCGGCGTCTACACCACCGCGCCGTTCGTGCACGACCACTGGGAGGAGGTCTATCTCGTCTCCGGCGACCTGATCGTCGGCAACGACGCGCAGGGCAAGGGCGGCGAGCCCTTCGAGGCGCCGACCTATGCGTGCCGGCCGCCCGGCGTCCATCACGGCCCGTTCAAGTCCGAGCAGCGGCTGCCTGCTGTACGAAATTCACTACTACGACGAGAGCAAGAAGTAGGGGCGAGTCGCTCGACATGTCATCGCGCACGGCGCCCGCGCTCGCTCTCCCCGCCTGCGGGGAGAGTGGCCTGCTCGCGGATCAGTGTCGCGAGATGACGAAGTGATGAGGATTAGCCGCATGACAAGTGACGACCCGCAGTGCTGATCGCGGGCGGCGGCCCGGTCGGGCTGCTGTGCGCCTGGCTGCTCGGCCGGCGCGGCGTGCCGGTCCGGCGTGTTCGACGACAATGACGGCCCGCAGGCCGATCCGCGCGCCGCCACCACGCATCCGGCGACGCTCGATCTCCTGAGCGAGGACGGGCTCGCCGACGACATGGCGCGGGTCGGCCTGGTCGCGCCGATCTTCCAGTTCTGGGACCGGCCGAGCGGCGCAGCTGGTCGCGGAGTTCGACCACGCGATCCTCAAGAACGACACCGCGCATCCGTTCGTCGTGCAATGCGAGCAGTTCAAGACCGCCAAGCTCGCTGCTCGAGCGGCTGCGGCAAGCTTCCCGAATGTCGAGGTGCTGTTCGGCCACGAGGTCGTCGACGTGACGCAGACGCGACGACGCGGTGAGCGTCGACGTGCGCGGCCCGGACGGCGTCGCGACGCCACACCGGCGCCTAGCTGATCGGCGCCGACGGCGGCCGCAGCACCGTGCGCAAGCAATGCGGCATCGCGTTCGACGGCTTCACCTGGCCGGAGCGCTTCATCGTGCTCACCACGCCGTACGATTTCGAGGCCAATCGCGGCTATTGCTCGCGCAGCTATTTCGCCGACCCGGGCGCCTGGTGCAATTGCTTCAAGGTGTCGGCCGACGGCCCGCCCGGGCTGTGGCGCACGGTGTTCCCGACCGATCCGGCGCACGCCGAAGACGAGCTGACCAGCGACGCCGCCGTGCAGGCGCTGCATGCAGAAATTCTTTCCCGCGCGCCGCGCCCTACGAGGTCGTGCACCGCAATCTCTACGTCACCCATCAGCGCGTCGCCGCGACCTTCCGCAAGGGCCGCGTGCTGCTCGCGGGCGACGCCGCCCATGTCAACAATCCGATCGGCGGCATGGGGCTCAACGGCGGCATCCAGGACGCGGTCAACCTCTGCCGACAAGCTCGCGCGCATCCTGCTGGATGGCGCGTCCGACCGGCTGCTCGACCTCTACGATCTGCAGCGCCGCACGGTCGCGGTCGAGTTCGTGCAGGAGCAGTCGATCGCCAACAAGAAGCGGCTGGAAGCGAGCGATCCGGAGGTGCGCAAGAAGCAATCTCGACGAGCTGCGCGCAATCGCGGCCGACCCGGCGCGCGCGCGTCAGTTCCTGCTGCGCACCGCGATGATCGCGAGCCAGCGCCGCGCCGCCGCGATCGAGCTCGCGGAGGCCTGACCATGCCGCCCGAGACCAAGATGACGCCGGCGATGCGGCCCTATCTGCCCGCAAGCGCCGCGCTTCGGCGTCGGGCAAGGATACGCCGCGCGATTTTCTCGAACGCTGCCTGGCGGAGCTCGACGCGCTGGGAGCCGAAGATCGGCGCCTTCGTGAGCCTCGACCGCGACGGCGCGCGTGCAGCGCGCCGACCGCGCCACGGCGCGCTGGCGCGACGGGCGCGCCGCTGTCGCCGATCGACGGCATGCCGGTCGGCATCAAGGACATCATCGAGACCGTCGACATGCCGACCGAGATGGGCTCGCCGCTGTTCGCCGGCTGGCGCTCGGAGAACGACGCCGCCTGCGTCGCGGCCCTGCGCGAGGCGGGCGCCGTCATCGTCGGCAAGACGGTGACGACCGAGTTCGCCGCCACCGTGCCGCGCGGCACCCGCAATCCGTGGAACCTCGGCCGTACGCCCGGCGGCTCGAGCAGCGGCTCGGCGGCCGCGGTCGCGGCGGGCATGGTCAGCGCGGCGCTCGGCACGCAGGTGATCGGCTCGACCATCCGGCCGGCGAGCTATTGCGGCTGCTACGGCTTCAAGCCGACCGTGGGCGCGCTCAACCGCGGGGCTGCCACGACTACCAGAGCCAGAGCAGCACCGGCATGCTGGCGGCGACGCTGGAGGACACCTGGCAGGTCGCCTACGAGATCGCGATCGCGGGTCGGCGGCGATGCCGGGCTGCCGGGGCTGCCGGTCCGGCGAGCGCGCCCGCGGCCGAGAAGCCGCGCCGGCTCGCCTTGCTCGAAACCGCCGGCTGGGCGATCGCGTCGCCCGACGCGCGCGCAAGGCCATGCGAGGACGCGCTGCAAGCGCCTCGCCGGCGCCGGCATCGAGATCCGCACGCGCCACGACGACGCCAAGGTGCGCGGCGATCGAGACCGCGATCGCGCAGGCGCGAGCGCGCTCTCGCACCGAGATCAACACCTGGGAGGCGCGCTGGTTCGCTCGACGGCTGCCGCGACCGCGACGCCAGCAAGCTCAGCAACGTCGATGCAGGACCGCTCAAGCGAAGGCCGAGGCGCATGACGCTCGACCGACTATCGCGCAGCGCTCGGGCGAGCGCGCCGCGCATCGCGCGCGCGCTATGCGGAGCTCGCGCGCCGACGTGCGACGTCTGCGTGACGCTGTCCGCGCCCGGCCGCGGCGCCGGAGGGCCTGCGGCTCGACCGGCAGCCCGCAATTCGCGGTGCCGTCGTCGCTGCTCGGCGTCCCGGCGCTGTCGCTGCCGCTGTTCCGCGATCGACGGCATGCCGCTCGGCCTGCAGGTCCTCGGCTTCGCGAACGAGGACGACGCCGCGCTTCGCGCCGGCGCGTGGCTCGTGAGCCAGCTCGGGGCAGTGCGCATGGATGATCCGGCCGATCCGCTCGCGCCGCGCTCGAGCGCTATCGCGACGAGCGCGCCCATGACCGCGCGCCTATCCCGACCTGCACGAGCATGTGCTGGCGCTGGCGCGCGACGGCCTGCTGGTCGTGGTCGACGAGCCGATCAACAAAGACACCGAGATGCATCCCGCTGGTGCGCTGGCAGTTTCGCGGCGGCATCCCGGAGCCCGAGCGCAAGGCGTTCCTGTTCACGCAGCCGACCGATTCGAAAGGCCGCCGCTACGACACCGCCGTGCTGGTCGCCGGGCCTTGCCGCCAACCGCGAGGTCTACCGCGTCGGCTTCGGCAAGCCGCTCGACGAGATCGGCGCGGCCTGGGTCGCCGCGATCGCCTCGCCGATCGCGCCGCGCGTGGTCGACGCAGGCGCCGTGCCAGGAGATCGTGATCACCGGGCGACGATCTCGACCGGCGACGGCCACGGCGCTCGACGGCCTGCCGGTGCCGATCTCGACGCCGGGCTGGGACAACGCGCCCTATCTCTCGGCCGGTCACTACATCACCAAGGACCCCGACACCGGCATCCAGAACGTCGGCAACTATCGCGGCCAGCTCAAGACGCCGCGGCGGCTCGGCATGAACCCGTCGGTCGAACTGCGCGCCGGCATCTACGCGCACTGGCTCAAATACAAGGCGCGCGGCGAGCCGCTGCCGTGCGCAGTCGTGGTCGGCTGCCCGCCGGTGATCTCCTACGCGTCGGTGCAGAAGATGCCGGAGAACCTCGACGAGATCGCGGTCGCGGGCGCGATCGCGGGCGGCCCGATCAACGTCGTGCGCGCCAAGACCGTCGATCTGCTGGTGCCGGCCGAGGCCGAGATCGTCATCGAGGGCTTCATCAACACCGAAGTGCTCGAGCCGGAAGCGCCGTTCGGCGAATCGCACGGCTACGTCAATCTGCAGGAATACAACGCCTTCATGGACGTGACCGCGATCACGCGGCGGCGCCATCCGATCCTCACCTCGTTCATCAGCCAGGTGACGCCGAGCGAATCGAGCGTGATCCGCAAGGTCGCGATGGAGCCGGTGTTCCTCGATCACCTGAAGTCCGACGCTCGGGATCCGCGGCGTCAAGCGCGTCGCGCATGCACGAGCCGCTGACCAGCCTCTATGCGGTGATCGCGCATCCAGTTCGCGCGCGGCACGCCCGAAAGCGAAGTCTGGCGCGCGCTCCACGGCGCGGCGTCGCTGCACCGCTTCGCCGGCAAATGGATCATCGCGGTCGACGAGGACATCGATCCCGAGCAACGCCGACGCGCTGTTCTGGGCGATGTCGTATCGCTGCCAGCCGCAGCACGATCTCCATGTGCTGCCGCACAAGGATCCCGGCCACGGACCGCGTGGGCCGCGCGACGACGGCGAGAGCGCCTGCGGTGCTGATCAACGCGATGCTCAAGGGCACCTTCGCGCCGGTGGCGCTTGCCCAAGCGCGAATTCATGGAGAACGCGCAAGGCGATCTGGGAACGGCTCGGCCTGCCGCCGCTCAAGCCGGAGCCGCCGTGGCACGGCTACGACCTCGGCTTCTGGCCCGAGGAGCTGGAGCGACAGGCGCGCATGGCGACGCAGAGCGACTACTTCGCGCTGGGCGCGAACCTTGCGAACGAGCGGCGCAGCGACGTCGCCATGAATACGCCGGTCGAGCGCAACGCCATGAAGGAGAAGTGACGGTGTGCGTGGTTGCAACGCATCGCCACACCCTCAGCGTCATGCCCCGCGCAAGCGGGGCATCCAGTACTCAACGCGTTTGCGGTGGTTACTGGATCGCCCGCTGGAGCCTGTACTCGGACAGCGCACCGATCTCGGGTTTACCCGAGATCGGCAATCTATCAATGCGCAAGTCGGCTACAGCCGACTTGCGTGCGCTGATCCGGGTGCGGGCGATGACCACAACAGGAGCAGCGGTTAGACGATGAAACTCGCCATACCGGACATGATCTCGAACTCGTACTTCCCCGCCATCGCGGCGATCGAGCTCGGTTTCTTCAAGCAGGAAGGACTCGATGTCACCCTGGAGATGATCTATCCGGTCGACAAATGCTATGCGGCGATGCGCGACGGCGTGGTCGATTTCGTCGGCGGCTCCGCCCATTCGGCGCTCTCCGCGTTTCCCGAATGGCAGGGCGTCAAGCTGCTCGGCGCGCAGGCGCAGGGCATGTACTGGTTCCTGATCCTGCACAAGGATTTTGGCGCGCGGCGCGGCGATATTTCCGCCGTCAGGCGCAAGAGCATCGGCGCCGCGCCCTGGGTCGAGATGGGGTTACGCCGGCTGCTGCAGGAAGCCGGCATCGATCTCGAGCGCGACCAGGTCAAGATCGCGCCAGTGCCCGGCATGCAGGGCGCCGGCGTCAATTTCGGCGTGACCGCGGCGCGCGCGATGGAGGAGCGCAAGATCGACGGGTTCTGGGCGAACGGCATGGGGGCCGAGGTCGCGGTGCGGCGCGGCGTCGGCACGCTGGTGCTCGACATCCGCCGCGGCGACGGGCCAAAACCTTGCTTCAACTACACCATGGCGTCGATCGCGACCACCGATCGGCTGATCAAGGAGTCTCCCGACGCGGCCGCCGCGGCGGTGCGCGCGCTGGTCAAGACGCAGAAAGCGCTCAAGCAGGATCCCACGCTCGCGACCGGCATCGGCCGCAAGCTGTTTCCGCCCTCGGAGGCCGAGCTGATCGCCGAGCTGATCCGCCGCGATCTGCCGTATTACGACCCGACGATCTCGCCCGCCTTCGTGGACGGGATGAACCGGTTCGCGCGTGACGTCGGCATCCTGAAGGGGCAGGTGCCCTACGAGCAGGTGGTGGCGACGCAGTTCAGCAAGGAGTGGGCAGGGTAGCTGTTACCCTCCCGCCCGCACCGAACTCGGGCTTGCCCGAGTTCGGCATCGATAATGCGCAAGTCGGGCAGGCCCGACTTGCGTCGGGGAGGGTCGAACGGCGCAGCGAAGCTGCGACGGACGGGGTGGGGGGACTACACTTGCTCCGTGCTCGAGGCGCCCCCCACCCCTAACCCCTCCCCGCCACTCGCTTCGCTCGCGGGGGGAGGGGAATTGAGATGTGCCGGCGTAGTGCACGCGGGGAGAGGTTGCGCGGTGCTCGTAGCGAACCTAAAACACCCCCTCACACGTCCGGAGTCCCCGCATGCTGCTTCCCACCTGCCTGGTCGGTTCCTATCCGCAGCCCGAATGGCTGATCGACCGGCCGCGGCTGTCCAAGCAGGTGCCGCGGTTGCGCGCGCGCGACCTCTGGCTGGTCGACGAGGCGCGGCTCGAAGCCGCGCAGGACGACGCCACCGTGCTGGCGATCCGCGACCAGGAACGCGCCGGGCTCGACATCATCACCGACGGCGAGCAGCGGCGGGAAAGCTATTCCAACCGGTTCGCGACCGCGCTCGACGGCGTCGACATCGACAATCCCGGCGTCGCCATCAACCGCAGCGGCAAGCCCATTCCGGTGCCGCGCATCACCGCCAGGATCACGCGCCGCCGGCCGGTGGAGGTGCGCGACGTCGAGCTGTTGCGCGCCAATACGGATCGCAAGATCAAGGCGACGGTGCCGGGGCCCTTCACCATGTCGATGCAGGCGCAGGACGACTTCTACGGCGACCCGGTCGCGATGGCGATGGACTACGCGGCCGCCGTCAATGCCGAGATCAAGGACCTGTTCGCGGCCGGCGCCGACGTGGTGCAGATCGACGAGCCGTGGATGCAGCAATATCCCGACAAGGCGCGCCAATACGGGGTGCAGGTCCTCAACCGGGCGCTGGAAGGCGTCACCGGCACGGTCGCGGTGCATCTGTGCTTCGGCTATGCGGCGGTGGTGCACGACAAGCCCGCCGGCTATTCGTTCCTCGCCGAGCTCGAAGGCGCACGCGCGCAGCAGATCTCGGTCGAGGCGGCGCAGCCCAAACTCGACCTCGCGGTCTTGGAAAAGCTGCCGTCCAAGGACATCATCCTGGGAGTGATCGATCTGTCCGACATGGCGATCGAGACGCCGCAGACCGTCGCGGCGCGCATCCGGCGCGCCTTGCCCCATGTGGCGGCGGAGCGGATCATCGTGGCGCCCGACTGCGGCATGAAATACCTGCCGCGGCCGGTCGCTTTTGGTAAAATGAAAGCCATGGCCGAAGGCGCCGCCATCGTGCGCCGCGAGCTGGAAGCGGCTTAGCGGTCTCTGACGAACAGAAGTCTTAGAGGAGGACAATGATGCCCTACGTCAACGAACAGAACCTGACCGATGTCGTCCTCGATCGCTGGAAGGACGTGCCCGATCCGCGCCTGCGCCAGATCATGGGGTCGCTGATCAAGCACCTGCATGCCTTCGTGCGCGACATCGAGCCGACCGAAAAAGAGTGGGCGACGGCGATCGACTTCCTCACCCGCACCGGCAAGATGTGCGACGAGAAGCGCCAGGAGTTCATCCTGTTCTCCGACGTCATGGGGGTGAGCATGCTGGTCGACGGCATCAATCACCGGCTCGCGAGCGGCGCGACCCCGACCACGGTCGAGGGCCCGTTCCACGTGCCCAATGCGCCGCCGCTTGCCGACGGCGGCAACATGGCCAAGAGCGCGCCCGGCATCCCGTGCTTCATCTCGGGCAAGGTGCGCGACCTCGACGGCAAGCCGGTGGCCGGCGCCAAGCTCGACCTCTGGCAGACCGACGGCGAGGGCTTCTACGAAGCGCAGCGCGACGTGACCGAGCCGTGGATGCGCGGGCTCTACCGCACCCAGCCCGACGGCTCCTATACGATCCGCACGGTCGCCCCGATCGGCTACACCATCCCGATGGACGGGCCGGTCGGCCAGCTGATGCAGAACACCACCATCTCGCACATGCGGCCGGCCCACATCCATTTCTGCCTCGAGGCGCCCGGCTATCATCGGGTCGTCACCCACCTTTTCCAGCGCGGGTGCCCCTATATCGAGACCGACGTGGTCTATGGCGTCAAAGAGCCGTTGATCGTCGACTTCGTGAAGAAGCCGGCCGGCCAGGCGCCGAACGGGGAGAAGGTCGATACCCCGTTCTATGTCATCACCTACGATTTCGTGCTGCAGAAAGCCGCCAAGGCCGCCGCCGCATAGCGACCCCGTCGTGCCGGACGGCGCGCAGCGCCGGCGCACGATGCCGCTTGTCGTGTTCCTTACGCCTCGCCTGCGCGCATCAATTTGGCAAGACCCGCTGGGGTCGCCAGGGGCGGCGCCCAGCCCAGCTTCAGCAAGGCTGCGGGATCGGCGACCAGCGAGCCGGACAGCCGCTGGTAGATGTCTTCGCGGCCGGCGGCGCGAAGCAGGAGCTCGAGCACCGCGGCGGGAAACGGAAAGACACCTGGCCGGCGCCCGACTTCATGACGCATGGCGGCGATCATCTGCGCGATCGTCAGCGCCTGCGGGTCGGCCGCAATGAAAGCCCGCCGCAGCGTTCCTGGCGCTGCCAGCACGGTCTCGATCGCGGCTGTCAGATTTTCCAGCGCGAGCAGCGAGCGGCGCGCCGCCAGGCTGCCGACCGGCAGCGGCCAGGGCGCACGGGCGAGCCGCATCAATTGCGCCATGTTGCCTTTCACGCCCGGCCCGTAGACCAGCACGGCCCGCAGCGCGACCCAGTCGAGGTCGATGTCAGCAAGCCCGCGCTCGGCCGCGAGCTTCGATCTCCCATAGGCATCGGTCGGGCTGGGTTCGATTGCCTCGGTCAGCACCATATCGGCCGCCGGACCGCACTGGGCGCGGATCGAGGACAGGAAGATGAAACGGGCGGCGCCGGCGCGCCGCGCCGCACGGGCGAGGCCGATTGTCGCCTCGGTGTTGAGCATCCGGTAGTCGTCCTCCGGAACGCCGGACATTGTCGGGGTGAGCCCGGCCGAGTGGATGACCGCATCCACGTCCTGCAACGCAGCCGACATGTTTTGCGGCCGCCCGAGATCGCCGATCACCGCGCTTGCGGTCTGCAGCGGCACAGGTGCCGGCCGGCGCAGCAGTACCCGCAGGCGGTGGCCGCTTTTCGGCAATTCCCGCAGCAGATGTTGCCCGATGAAGCCGGTGGCGCCGGTGAGCGCTATCAGCATGCCGTAACCGCTTTGTTTCCCTGAGGTTGTTCCGCCATCCCTCTGACACCTGCCCGCGGCGCGCAGATCCGGCTGCCGTCACAAAGCATCGCATCGACGCGTTAAGCACAGCATGCCCCAAAAGCCGCCGCTTGGGGACCGGTCGCAATGACGTGACGCCGGCAACAAAGAGACAGACAGCGGAAGCCCGGCGCGGAGAACCAAGTCGGGGACCAGCTCGGGGGGCCAACACGTTGGCACGGCTTCCCCGCCGCAAGCCCAATTTGCCGCAGGCCCCTGCGCCGGCGTATGTTTTAGGCTACGCCCCACCGTAGCGGAGGAATCTCCATGTCCGACCAGACCACACTCACCCCCGGCGCCAAGCGGGCCGGCCCCGGCGAATACCTGTTCGACCTCGCCAAGGTGAACCACATCCTGGGCGGACCGGACTACTCGACCGCCAACGGCGCCTGCGTCGAGGGCGACCGCATGATCGTCGGGCTGATGCGCATGCCGGCCGGAACCGGCGCGGAGCCCCATTCGCACCCGAACGAGCAATGGATCTACATCCTACAGGGCAC
Organism: uncultured Pseudomonadota bacterium; assembly: GCA_963791155.1. Taxonomy (GTDB): domain Bacteria; phylum Pseudomonadota; class Alphaproteobacteria; order Rhizobiales; family Xanthobacteraceae; genus JAVDCA01. Next base: position 79,262 of record CAWBRI010000002.1, on the reverse strand, counting down.
GTTCCGCGCCACCGTCGAGGGCAAAGAGGTCGTCGCCAAGGCCGGTTCGCTGCTCTACATCCCGTCCAATGCGATGCATTCCGGCAAGGCGACGCCCGACGGCGACGTGGTGTTTTTCACCGTCAAGGACGCCTCGCACGGCCTGCACGGCATCAAGGCCGCCTGACCGTCACCACGCCGGCACGGCCCGCAGCGGGGCCGGCAGGCACAACAAAATAATATGAATCCACAGACGCGGAGGATGACATGAAGCGGTTGGCATTGGCGGCAGTGGCGGCCCTCGGCATCGGGCTCGCCGGCCCGGCCTGGGCGCAGGACAAATATCCGACCAAGCCGGTCAAGATCCTGGTGCCCTATGCGCCGGGCGGGGCGACCGACATCGTGGCGCGCATTCTCGGCGAGCAGCTGCGCGTGATTCTCGGCCAATCCTTCGTGGTCGAGAACAAGCCTGGCGCCTTCGGGATTCTGGCAGTCGAGGAAATGGCGCGGGCCAAGCCCGACGGCTATACGTTCCTGATCGGCAACGTGTCGACCAATGCGATCACGCCGCTGATCTTTCCCAAGAAGATGTCGATCGACTACGAGAAAAGCGTGACCGCGGTGACGCGCCTGGTCGATATCCCCGAGTTCCTCCTGGTCACCACCAAGAACTTCTCGGCCAAATCCGTGCCCGAGCTGATCGACATCGCCAAGAAGAATCCCGGCAAGGTCCGCTACGGCACGGTCGGCGCGGGCAGCTACCCGCATTTCGATACCGCTTATTTCGCCAAGAAGGCCGGCAATCTCGACATGATCGCGATCCACAACAAGGCGGGCGCCTCCGGCGTCATCAACGACATGCTGTCGGGCGACACCCAGGTGTCATTCCTCAACGTGGCGAGCTCGGCCCCGATGGTGAAGGCCGGCGAGCTCAAGCCGCTCGCGCTGGTCAACGACAAGCGCCTGCCCGAATATCCCGACGTGCCGACCATGCAGGAGATCGGATTTCCGGGCGTCGGCACGCTGGCCTGGCAGGGCATGTTCGCGCCGGCCGCGACGCCGAAGCCGATTCTCGAGACGGTGCACAAGGCATTGCTGCAGGCCATGAAGGCGCCATCGGTGATCGACGCCTTCAACAAGCAGAACTTCCGCATCGTCCCAAATGCGAGCGTGGACGAGGCCAAGAACTGGCTGGCGGACGAGATGAAGAGCTGGAAGACGATCACGGACACCGTGCAGATCGAAGTGACGGACTGAATGCACGTCAACTTGGACGGCGTCATCGTCCGCACCCGGATCGACGCTTCGCGCCGTCCGAGTGCAGGCTCCAGCGGACGATCCAGTAATCACTGTGTCTGCGGTGGTTACTGGATGCCCCGCTTGCGCGGGGCATGACGCTGAGAGGGTTGTAGGGGAGGGTGTGATGAAGCGGCGTCTCGGCGTGATCTTTTCGGCCTTCGTTCTCGCTTTCGCGTCCGCCGCGCAGGCGCAGGACAAGTTCCCGTCCAAGCCCATCAAGGTGATCACGGCCTACGGGCCGGGCAGCGCGACCGACATCATCATCCGCATTCTCGGCGAGCAGCTCCGCCAGATTCTCGGCCAGTCCGTCGTGGTCGAGAACAAGCCCGGCGCATTCGGCATCATCGCGATCGAGGAAATGGCGCGCGCGCGGCCCGACGGCTACACGCTGATGATCGGCAATGTGTCGACCAATGCGATCACGCCGGTCCTGTTCACCAAGAAATTCTCGATCGACTACGAGAAGGAGGTGGTGCCGGTCGCGCGCCTCGCCGACCTGCCGAGCTTCTTCGTCGTCACGACGGTCGACTTCCCGCCCAAGACGCTGGCCGAGTTCGTCGCCTACGTGAAGGCGCGCCCGGGCAAGATCCGCTACGCCCATCCGGGCAATGGCAGCTTCCCGCACCTCGACATGGAGGTGTTCGCGAAACAGAACGGCCTCGACATGGTCAATATTCCGGTCAAGGCCGGTCCACCCGGCTACATCAACGATCTGGTGAAGGGCGACGTTCACGCGGCCACGATCAATGTGGCGACCGTCGGCCCGATGGTGCGGTCCGGCCAGATGCGCGCGCTCGCCGTCAACAGCGCGACGCGTCTGCCCGATTATCCGGACGTCCCCACCACCGCGGAGCTCGGCTATCCGGATATCATGACGCTGTTGTGGGCGGCCCTGTACGCGCCCGCCGCCACCCCGAAGGACGTCCTGGCGACGCTGCAGAAGGCGATCATCCGGGGCCTCGACACCGAGCAGGTGCGTGGCGCCTATGCCAAGCAGATGATCCGCGCCAACCCGACCAAGACGCTCGAAGAGGCGCAGCGCTGGAACGCCGACGAGATCGCGCACTGGAAAAAGGTCACGAGCGATATCAAGATCGATTTGACGGAGTAGCTGCGCGCCTCACTCTCTGATGGCGTCATGCCCCGCGCAAGCGGGGCATCCAGTAATCACTGGTGACGCGTCGAATACTGGATTGCCTGCTGGAGCCTGTCCTCGGGCCGACCGAATGTCGGACCCGTGGACGGGCAATGACCACTGAAGGGCTATCGATGAACATCCAAGCCTCCCCCGCCGCTGCCACCTACGACCTGCTGGTCGACCGGGACGTCGACGTCCCGATGCGCGACGGGGCGCGCCTCAAGGCGGATGTCATCCGTCCCGACGACGGCGGAAAATTTCCGGCGATCCTCAATCTCGGACCCTACCAGAAGGACAAGGTGTGGGTTCCGCCCGACACGCTGGAGGAGAAGCCCAATCCGCTGATGAACTGGGAGACGGTCAACCCCGAATGGTGGGTGCCCAAGGGCTATGCCTGCGTGCGGGTCGACGGGCGCGGCAGCGGCAAGTCGCCCGGCCAGTGCGAGCCGTGGTCCTCGCAAGAGGCGATCGATTTCTACGACGCCATCGAATGGGCGGCGGCGCAGCCCTGGTGCAACGGCAAGGTGGGGCTGTGCGGGATCTCGTATTTCGCGATCAATCAGTGGTTCGTCGCCAACCTGCAGCCGCCGTCGCTGAAGGCGATCATTCCGTGGGAGGGTTTCGCCGACCTGTACCGCGACGCGCTGTTTCACGGCGGCATCTTGAGCGTGTTCATGACCAACTGGTTCACGGCGCACCTGATGCATCACCTGCTCGGCCGTGCGTCGCGCCAGCAGCCGGACGGCTGGCAGGTCAATACTGTGCATTTCTGGCTGCGCAACAATCTCGACAGCGGCGCCTTCCGCGGCGCCCAGGCGCAGTGGGACCGCATCACCGTGCCGCTGTTCACCGTCGGCAACTGGACCGGCATGGCGTTGCATCTGCGCGGCAACACCGAAGCCTTCATGCGGGCGGCCTCCAAGCACAAGAAGCTCCGCATCCACACCGGCTCGCACGTGCACCCGTTCTACACCGAGGAGGGTCGGCGCGATCAGCTCCGCTTCCTCGACTACTGGCTCAAGGGCATCGAGAACGGCGTCATGGACGAGCCGCCGGTCAGGCTCGCGATCCGCAAGGGCCGCGACGAGATCGAATGGCGCGACGAAGCGGAATGGCCGCTCGCGCGCACGCGCTGGACAAAATTCCATCTCGATCTGTCGACGCCGCCCGCCGACAAACCGAATAGCGGCGGACTGGTAGCGTCGAAGCCCGCCGCGACCGGATCGCGCACCTATGCGGCGTCCAGTCTCGGCACGATGGGCTCGACCTCGGCCGCCTCGTCGCAAGTGATGGGCGGCGGCATCAAGCCCGGCATGGGCGTGTCGCTCGAGACGCCGCCGCTGCCGGAGGACGTCGAGGTCACCGGGCCGGTCGCCGCCAACCTGTGGGTCGCGAGCTCGACCGAGGACATGGACCTGTTCCTCACGCTGCGCAATATCGACGCCGAGGGCAACGAGGTGCTGGAGACCGGCCAGCAGGGAACGCCGGTGCCGGTGGCGAAAGGCTGGCTGCGGGTCTCCCATCGTGAGCTCGACCCCGAGCTGACCCTGCCGTACCGCCCGTATCATCGTCACCAGCGCAGGCTTTATCTCACCCCCGGCCAGATCGTCGAGACGCAGGTCGAGATCTGGCCGACCTCGATGGTGTTCCGCAAGGGCCACCGGATCCGGCTCGACGTCCAGCCGCGCGACGGCGTCGGCAGCCAGTCCTACATGCACTATCACGCCGACTATAATACGGGCACCAATACGCTCTATTCGGGCGGCGACAAGGAGTCGTATCTTCTGCTGCCGGTGATCCCGGCAAAATGAAATCGGCGATGAACACGATACTGCGGTTGATTGCGTTCCCCTCCCCCCGACGCAAGTCGGGCCTGCCCGACTTGCGCATTGTTGATGCCGAACTCGGGCAAGCCCGAGTTCGGTTGCGAAGCGAGTGGCGGGGAGGGGTTAGGGGTGGGGGGCAGCCACGGGCACGGAGCAAGCGTAGTCCCCCCACCCCGCCCGTCGCAGCTTCGCTGCGCCGGGCGACCCTCCCCGCCAACGGGCGGGAGGGTACCGCGCATGTGGGACAGGAGTTTTCATGACCGACCAAGCCGCAGCCAAACGAGACTGGATTGGCATGTTGTGGCGCAAGAACGTGCTGGCCGGCCTGATGTTCATGAGCGTGGCCGGGCTCGGTCTGTTCCTGTCGCGCAATTACCCGTTGGGCACGGTCTTGCGGATGGGCACCGGCTACGTGCCGCGGCTGCTGTGCTGGGTGCTGCTCGTGCTGGGCGCCGGCGTGACGCTCGCGGGAGCGCTTGGGGCCGACGACCGGTTCTCCGAGGAGGGCTCGCCGTGGCGCTCGCTCGTGTTCGTCCCGCTCTCGCTCATCGGTTTTGCGCTCACGGCGGAAAGCCTGGGGCTCGTCATCTCCTCCGCCTTGCTGGTCGTGATCGGCGGCCTCGCGGGCCACCACATGCGGATCATGGAGGTCGCCATCACGGCGGTCGTGCTGTCGACCTTGTGCGTGGCGATCTTCGTCTGGGGCCTTGCGCTGCCGATCTCGATCTGGCCGGAGTGGTGACGTGGACCTATTTCATAACATTATCCTCGGTTTCAGCGTCGCGGGCACGCCGATCAATCTCGGCTTCGCGCTGATCGGCTGCCTGGTCGGCACCCTGATCGGCGTGCTGCCGGGCATCGGCCCGGTGGCGACGGTCGCCATGCTGTTGCCGCTCACCTTCTATCTCGAGCCGGTGTCCGGGCTGATCATGCTCGCCGGTATCTTCTACGGCGCCCAATATGGCGGCTCGACCACCGCGATCCTGGTCAATCTGCCGGGCGAGACTTCCTCGGTCGTGACCTGCATCGACGGCCACCAGATGGCGCGCCAGGGCCGGGCCGGCGCGGCGCTCACGGTCGCGGCAGTCGGCTCGTTCTTCGCCGGCACCGTGTCGACCCTGCTGATCGCGCTGTTCTCGCCGCCGCTCGCCAAGGTCGGCCAGTCGTTCGGCGCGCCGGAATATTTTTCGCTGATGGTGCTCGGGCTGATCTCGGCGGTCGTGCTGGCGCACGGGTCGGTCATCAAGGCGGTCGCCATGATGGTGTTCGGCCTTCTTCTCGGCCTCGTCGGCACCGACGGCAATACCGGCGGGCAGCGTTTCACGTTCGGGCTGATCACCCTGGCGGACGGGATCGGGTTCGTCCCGGTCGCGGTCGGGGTGTTCGGGGTGGGCGAGATCATCGCCAATCTGATGGCCCCCGAGGAGAAACGCTCGATCGTGATGGAGAAGATCTCCAGCTTGTGGCCCACCAAGGCGGAATTCCGGCTGGCCTGGCCCGCCGTGATCCGCGGCACCGCGCTGGGCTCGATCCTGGGCGTGCTGCCGGGCGGCGGCGCGACCTTGAGCTCGTTCGCCGCCTATGTGTTCGAGAAGAAGATCTCGAAGGATCCCTCGCGCTTCGGCCGCGGCGCGATCGAGGGGGTGGCTGGCCCCGAGTCCGCCAACAATGCCGGCGCCCAGACCTCGTTCATTCCGATGCTCACCTTGGGGATTCCCGGCAACGCCGTGATGGCGCTGATGATCGGCGCGCTCACCATTCATGGCATCCAGCCCGGCCCGCAGGTGATGACCGAACGCCCCACGTTGTTCTGGGGCATGGTGGCGAGCATGTGGATCGGCAACCTCATGCTGGTCGTCATCAACCTGCCGCTCATCGGCATCTGGGTGCAGTTGTTGAAGGTCCCTTACCGGCTGCTCTATCTGGCGATTCTGTTGTTTTGCGCCATCGGGGTCTATTCGGTGAACAACAACGCGTTCGAGGTCGTGCTCACCGCCATGTTCGGCGTGCTCGGCTATGTCTGCCTCAAGCTCGAATGCGAGCCCGCCCCCATGCTGCTCGGATTCATCCTCGGCCCGATGATGGAGGAGAATCTGCGCCGCGCCATGCGGATCTCGAGCGGCGATCCGATGATCTTCATCAACCGGCCGATCAGCCTCGGCTTGCTGATCGCGGCGCTTCTGTTGCTGATCGTCGTCGCGGTTCCGAGCGTGCGCTCGAAGCGCGAGGAAGCCTTCCAGGAGAACTGACCGGCCGTCGGGCTGCGGCCGGTCAATGGACCGCACGGGACAAGCGCGTCCGTGACGGGTTAAGCTCCAACCCAGGCGCCTTGAGTCCGGAGGAAGCCCCATGACGTTCCGCATCGCCGTCATTCAGCCGATCACCCACCGTCCGGGCGAGGACGAACGCAACGTCGCCGAGGCGGTCGCCCATGTGGCGCAGGCCGCCGCAGAGGGCGCCGATTTCGTCTGCTTCCCCGAAAGCTATCCCGGGCCGTGGCGCATGCCGGCGCCCTATGATCCGACCGCGGCGCTGCGCGCCGCCGCGCAGGCCCACAAGGTGCACGTGGTGTACGGCACCCTCGAGCCGATCAGCACCGCGACGCCACCGCCCACAATCTCACCTGCATGGCGCTTCCGGACGGCCGGCCGTCGGTCACGCTACCGCCGCACCCATCCGAACGGCCCGTGGATCTACACCGGCGGCACGGTCTGGGAATTCCAGTACCGCCGGGCGACGAATTCCCGGTGTTCGACACCGTGCACGGCAAGGTCGGGCTCGCGATGTGCAGCGAGGTCTACATGCCGGAGGTCACCCGCGCGCTCGCGCTGCGCGGCGCCGAGCTGATCTTCATGCCGGCCGGCAAGGACAAGGGCCGCTGTGGGCGACCTGGCGCACCCTGATCTGGGCGCGCGCGATCGAGAACCTCGCCGTCGTGGTGACGACCCAGAACCTGTTCGATCACGGCGAGCGCGGCCTCGCCATGGTGGCGAGCCCGGAAGAGATCGTGTTCGAGAGCACCGCCGCCGGTCGCGGCATCGTCGACGTGAGCGCTCGACCGTCTCCGCTCACTGCGCGCCGCCCGCGACGAGATCGGCTCGTCCGCCAATTCGCCGTCAAGCAGGGCGTCGCCGGCCCGCAATGGCAGCGGCCGGAGCTCTACGACGTGATCTACCCGAAGAAGCCGCTGCGCGAGGCGGCGGAGTAGATCCAATCCGCGGTCGTCATGCCCCGTCCTCGGATCGATGCTTCGCATCGTCCGAGGACAGGCTCCAGCCGGGCATCCAGTAATCACAGACCGATGGATGTGGCGGCGTCTCGCCTGTCGCGCGGGATTGCGAGTACTGGATCGTCCGCTTTCGCGGACGATGACGGAAGGCGCGCGCCCGCGTCCCCGTGACAGTGCGACCGGCCCGCTGCTATGGTGTCCCCATGAGCAACATCAATCCCAATCCGTTCACCACCCGCCCCGAGATCGAAGGCACGTTCGGCGTCGTCGCCTCGACCCACTGGATCGCGACCGCGGTCGGCATGGCGACGCTGGAGAAGGGCGGCAACGCCTTCGACGCCGCGGTCGCCACCGCCTTCACGCTGCAGGTGGTCGAGCCGCATCTCAACGGGCCGGGCGGCGACGTGCCGGTCATCCTCTACGACACCCGCAAGCGGCAGGCCGGAGGTGATCTGCGGCCAGGGCCCGGCGCCGGCGGGCGCCACCATCGCGCATTACCGCAGCCTCGGCCTCGACATGATGCCCGGCACCGGGCTGCTCGCGGCCTGCGTGCCCGGGCATGTTCGACACCTGGATGCTGCTGCTGCGCGACTACGGCACGCATGCGGCTCGCCGACGTGCTGGCGCCGGCGATCTTCTATGCGACCGAAGGCCATCCGCTGGTCGAGCGCGCCAACGCCACCATCGGGACCGTCGAGGAGCTGTTTCGCGAGCACTGGCCGACCTCGGCCGCGGTCTATCTGCCGGGCGGCAAGGTGCCGGAGACCGGCACGCTGTTCACCAACCGGGCGCTCGCCGACACCTATGCGCGCGTCCTGCGCGAGGCCGAGAGCGCCGGCGGCGACCGCGTCGCGCAGATCGAGCGCGCGCGCCAGACCTGGTCGCAGGGCTTCGTCGCCGAGGCGATCGACCGCTTCTGCCGCACCCAGGACGTGATGGACGCCAGCGGCGCGCGCCATCGCGGCGTGCTCACCGGCCGACGACATGGCGCGCTGGCAGGCCCATGTCGAGGCGCCGCTCACCTACGACTACGGCCGCTACACCGTGTGCAAGGCCGGCGTCGTGGAGCCAGGGGCCGGTGATGCTGCAGCAGCTCGCGCTGCTCAAGGGCTTCGATCTCGACGGCCTCGACGTCACCGGGCCGGACTTCATCCATCTCGTGGTCGAATGCTCCAAGCTCGCCTATGCGGACCGCGAGACATTCTACGGCGATCCCGAGTTCGTCGACGTGCCGATCGCGACGCTGCTGTCGGACGCCTACAACGACGCAGCGCCGCAAGCTCGTCGGCGTCGCACCGCCTCGCTCGAACTGCGGCCGGGCTCGGTCGAGGGGTTCGGCGCGGTCGTCAAGCTGCGGCGCGCCGAGGGCAGCGCGCGACGCCGTCGGCGCCATGGGGGCGGGCGAGCCGACCGTCGGCCGGCTCGGCGAGGTGCGCGGCGACACCGTGCATTTCGACATCGTCGACCGCGCCGGCAACATGATCTCGGCGACGCCGTCGGGCGGCTGGCTGCAATCCTCGCCGGTGATCCCCGAGCTCGGCTTCTGCCTCGGCACGCGCGGCGCAGATGTTCTGGCTGGAGGAGGGCCATCCGGCCGCGCTCGCGCCCGGCAAGCGGCCGCGCACCACGCTGTCGCCCGACGCTGGCGCTGCGCGACGGCGAGCCCTATCTGGCCTGGGGCTCGCCCGGCGGCGACCAGCAGGACCAGTGGACCACGCAGTTCTTCCTGCGCCACGTCCACGCCGGCATGAACCTGCAGGAGGCGATCGACGCGCCGGCCTGGCACTCCGAGCATTTCCCGATCTCGTTCTGGCCGCGCACCGCGCGCCCCGGCGTGCTGGTGGTCGAGAGCCGCGTGCCGGCCGCGACCCGCGACGAGCTCAAGCGCCGCGGCCACGTCGTCGAGGTCGGGCCGGCCTGGTCGGAAGGCCGCCTCACGGCGGCCTCGCGCGACGGCCGCCGCCGCCGCGCCGCCGCCAATCCGCGCGGCATGCAGGGCTACGCGGCGGGACGATGACCGCTCCGCTGCTTGCGATCGAGAACCTGCGGGTCGCGTTCCACGGCGACGGCGGGCGCGTGACGCGCGCGGTCGACGCGGTCTCGCTGGCGGTCCGGCGCGGCCGCACCCTCGGGGTGGTCGGCGAATCCGGCTCGGGCAAGAGCGTGACGTTCCTGGCCGTGATGGGCCTGCTGCCGCGGCGGCTTTCGGAGGTGTCGGGCACGGTCCGTTTCGACGGGCTCGACCTGCTCGCGCTGCCCGACCGCGCGCTGCGGGATCTCCGCGGCGACCGCCTCGCGATGATCTTCCAGGAGCCGATGACGTCGCTCAATCCGAGCTACACGATCGGCGAGCAGATCATGGAAGTGTTCATGCGCCATCGCGGCCTGTCGCGCCACGACGCGCGTCACGCGGCGATCGAGATGCTCCGCCGGGTGAGGATCCCGTCGCCCGAGGAGCGCGTCGACGACTATCCGCACCGGCTCTCGGGCGGCATGCGGCAGCGCGCCATGATCGCGATCGCGCTCGCCTGCGATCCCGAGCTCATCATCGCGGACGAGCCGACCACCGCGCTCGACGTCACCATCCAGGCGCAGATCCTCGACCTGCTGCGCGACCTCAAGTCCGCGACCGATGCCGCCATCGTGCTCATCACCCACGATCTCGGCGTGGTCGCCGAGGTCTGCGACGACGTCGCCGTGATGTATGCGGGCGAGGTGGTCGAGCAGGCGCCGGTCGAGGCGCTGTTCGCCGCGCCCGAGCATCCCTACACGGTCGGCCTCCTGGGCTCGATCCCGCGGCTCGACCAGAGGGCCGAACAGCTCGCCGTGATCGACGGCATGGTGCCGGACATGAGCGTGCCGCCGGCGGGCTGCCGCTTCGCGGCGCGCTGCCCGTTCGCCGACGCCGGCTGCCGCGCGAGCCCGCCGCCGGTCGTGCGGGTCGCCGACGACCGATGGTCGCGCTGCTTCAAGGTGCCGCTCGAGCGGCTGGTGACATGAGGGCGCTCCTCGAGGTCGAGGATCTGGCGCAGCATTTCGTGGTGCGCCGCTCCCTGCTCGGAGCGCCGCGCGCCACCGTGAAGGCGGTCGACGGCGTGAGCTTTTCGGTGGCGCCCGGCGAGACGCTGGCGCTGGTCGGCGAGTCGGGCTGCGGCAAGACCACCGTGGGCCGGCTGGTGCTGCGCCTGATCGAGCCGACCGCCGGTTGCGTGCGATTCGAGGGGAGAGACGTCCTCGCGTTCGACGCCGGGGAGCTGCGCGACTTTCGCCGCAAGGCGCAGCTCGTGTTCCAGGACCCCTATGGGTCGCTCAATCCGCGCATGACGGTCGGGCAGATCCTCGCCGAGCCGCTGGTGCTGCACACGTCGGCTCGCGGCGGCGCGGCGCGCGCAGAGGGTCGCGGAGCTCCTCGACATGGTCGGGCTCGCCGCGCGCCGCCGCGCGCCGCTATCCGCACGAGTTTTCCGGCGGCCAGCGCCAGCGCGTCGCGATCGCGCGCGCGCTCGCGGTCGAGCCCAGGCTCGTCATTTGCGACGAGCCGGTGTCGGCGCTCGACGTCTCGATCCGCTCGCAGATTCTCAATCTGCTGCGCGACCTGCAGCGCCGCCTCGGCCTCGCCTACATCTTCATCTCGCACGACCTCGCGGTGGTGAAGCACATCGCGGACCGCGTCGCCGTGATGAATCTCGGCCGCATCGTCGAGACCGCGCCGGCCGACCGGCTGTTCGCGGCGCCGCGCCACCCTTACACGCCACGCGCTGCTCTCGGCCATTCCGATGCCCCGACCCGCAGGCCCGGCGCGACCGCATGATCCTGCAGGGCGACATGCCGAGCGCGCTTTATCCGCCGCCCGGCTGCCGCTTCCATACCCGCTGCCCGCATGCGATCGAGCGCTGCCGCGAGGAGGCGCCGGCGCTGATCGACGACGGCGGCCACGCCACCGCCTGCCATCGCTGGGCCGAGCTCCCGGCGGGCGCCGCCGCCACGGTGGCGGGCGCCCCGTCGCCTGCGCTCGAACGTCTCATGGCGGCCTTTTCCCGTGTGCCGGACGTTGAGCCTGACCGTGGTGTTGGTAAAGTCGAGGTCGGGATCGACAAGCAATGACCGGTGTCCCGGGCGCAGTGCAGCACCGCGCGTGTCGCGCGACGTGGTGCACTGCAGAACCGGGACCGCGACGGAGCGAGGTCCCGGATCAGCGCTGCATCGCATCGTGCTGCGGCGCATCCGGGGCACGAGAGTGTTGAACGAGGGGATTTCCGATGAAGACCTTGCGCATCGTGGCGGCTGCCGCGGTCATCGCCTTGGCGTGCGGCGGCGCCGCGGCGCAGACCACCCTGCGGATCGGGCTCGCCGAGGATCCCGACATCCTCGATCCGACGCTCGCGCGCACCTATGTGGGGCGCATCGTGTTCGCGTCGATCTGCGACAAGCTGTTCGACATCGACGAGAAGCTCAACGTGGTGCCGCAGCTCGCGCTCGCGCACGAGACCTCGGCCGACGGCAAGACCGTGACCATCCGGCTGCGGCCGGGCGTCAAGTTCCACGACGGCGAGCCGCTCGACGCCGAGGCCGCCAAGTTCTCGCTCGAGCGCCACCTCACCATGCCGGGCTCGTTCCGCAAGCCCGAGCTCGCGGCGGTCGACCATATCGAGGTGGTCGATCCGCTCACCATCCGGATCGTCCTGAAGACGCCGTACTCGCCGCTGATCGCCCAGCTCACCGACCGCGCCGGCATGATGGTGTCGCCGAAGGCCGCCCGCCAGGAGGGCGACAGGTTCGGCCTCAAGCCGGTCTGCGCCGGTCCCTACCGGTTCGTCGAGCGCGTGCAGCAGGACCGCATCGTGGTCGAGAAATTCGCCGACTACTGGAACAAGGACAATGTCCACATCGACCGCATCGTCTATCTGCCGATCGTCGATGCCACCGTGCGGCTCGCCAATCTCAAGTCCGGCGGCCTCGACTCTCATCGAGCGCATGCTCGCGACCGACATCAAGGACGTGCGCGGCGATCGCCAAGCTCCGCCTCGCGACCGCGCTCGAGCTCGGCTACCAGGGCATCACCATCAACATGGGCGACAACGAGCGCGCCAAGGCGACGCCGCTCGGCCGCTTCGCCAAGGTGCGCCAGGCGCTCAGCCTCGCGATCGATCGCGAGGCGCTCAACCAGGTCGTGTTCAACGGCGAGTTCGTGCCCGGCAACCAGTGGATCAGTCCCGAGCATCCCTATTTCCAGAAAAGCTTTCCGGTGCCCCGAAGCGCGATCGTCGCCAAGGCCAAGGCGCTGATGCAGGAGGCCGGCGTCACCGCGCCGTTCACGGTCGACTTCATGGTGCCGAAGGGCGCCGAGACCCAGGCGGTCGCCGAGGTCGTGCAGGCGATGGCGGCCGAGATCGGCTTCGACCATGAAGATCCGCGTCACCGAGTTCGCGACCTCGCTCAAGCAGGCCGAAGCCGGCGAGTACCAGGCCTTTCTGCTCGCCTGGAGCGGCCGCACCGATCCCGACGGCAACGCTCTATATCTTCCACATTTGCAACGGCGCCGCAGGCCAACAGCGGCATCTGCAACCCCGACGTCGACCGCTTGCTCAACGAGGCGCGCACGGTCTCGGATCTCGCCGCCCGCAAGGCGATCTACGAGAAGCTGACCGAAGGTCATCCTCGAGCGAGGACCCGATCGTCTATCTCTATCATCGCCGCGTGCTGATCGGACATACCGCCCGGCTCGAAGGCTACACGCAGATGCCCGACGGACTGGTGCGGGTGGTGGGGCTGAGATTGAAGTGAGCGTCGGCAGAATTGACTGAAGTTGAAGCGAGCGCAATTGAATGCGGCGTTTCTGTTCCCCTCCCCCCGCGCGCTCTTCGCGCGGCGGGGAGGGGTTAGGGGTGGGGGGTGCGGAGGTGCCGCAAACACCGAGCAAGCCGGATCGTCGTGTCGCGCGGGCGCGCGTGCTGCGTCGCGCCATGACCGATGCGGAGAAAAAGTTGTGGTCGCGTCTGCAGCGGCTGCCCGTTGAGAATACGCACTTTCGTCGCCAGGCGACGATCGGCCGATATTTTGCCGACTTCGCCTGCCATCGGCATCGCCTGGTTATCGAGATCGACGGCTCCCAACATGGCGAAGGCCGCCACGTCGTTGCGGATGCGGAACGAGCCGCGTTCTTGACGTCGCGCGGCTATCGCGTGCTTCGGTTCTGGAATAACGAAGTGCTGACCGAGATCGAGGGCGTCATGAGTGCGATCTATGCCGCGCTGTGCGACGCCTCCGAGTCCGCGCCCCCCACCCCTAACCCCTCCCCGCCGCGCGAAGAGCGCGCGGGGGGAGGGGAACAGAGCCACCCATGCTGACCTTCCTCGCCAAGCGTGTCGCCCAGCTCGTTCCGACGCTGTTCTTCGTGTCGGTGATCATCTTTTCGCTCCAGCAGCTGCTGCCGGGCGATCCGGCCCTCACCATGGCGGGCGAGGAGCGCGACCCCGCCGTGATCGCGCAGATTCGCGCGCAGTATCACCTCGACCAGCCGCTGCCGATGCAGTACCTCGCCTGGGTCGGCGGCGTGCTGCACGGCGATCTGGGCGAGTCGATCCGCATCAAGGAAAGCGTGCGCAACCTGGTGCTCGCGAAGCTGCCCGTCACCATGCAGCTCGCCGCGATGGCGATCGTCATCGGGCTCTCCATCGGCCTCACGGCCGGCGTCGTGTCGGCGGTCAGGAAGGACACGGTCTGGGACTACGCGGCGAACATCTTCGCGCTGTGGGGGCGCTCGACGCCGACCTTCTGGCTCGGCATCATGCTGATCTTCTTCTTCTCGGTGAAGCTCGACTGGCTGCCGGCCTCCGGCTACGTGTCGCCGTCGGAGGATTGGCTCAAGAGCCTCGCCTCGACCATCATGCCGGCCTTCGTGCTCGGCAACGTCATCGCCGCCGTGCTGATGCGCCACACCCGCAGCGCCATGCTGGACGCGCTCGGCAGCGACTATGTGCGCACCGCGCGCGCCAAGGGCCTGCTCGAGCGCACCGTCATCCTCAAGCACGCGATGCGCAACGCGCTGACGCCGGTGATCACGCTCGGCGCGCTCGAGCTCGGCGAGTTGCTGTCGGGCGCGGTGCTGACCGAGCAGATCTTCTCGATCCCCGGCTTCGGCAAGCTGATCGTCGACGCGGTGTTCAACCGCGACTACGCGGTGGTGCAGGGCGTCGTGCTGGTGACCGCGACCATCTATGTCGCGCTCAATCTGCTCGCCGACATGCTCTACGTGCTGGTCAATCCGCGGCTGCGGAGCTGACCGATGGCCGATGTCGCCTTCGACGCCTCGCTCGCGCCGCGACGCGGTCGAAAGCCCGGCGCGCCGCGCGCTGCGGCGGCTGCTGCGCCGCAAGGGCGCGATGCTTCGGGCTCGCCGTGATCGCGCTGTTCGTCGCGGTCGCGGTCTTCGCGCCGCTGATCGCGCCCTACGATCCGGCCGCGCAGAGCTGGACCCTGGTGCGCAAGCCGCCGTCGTGGCCTCACTGGTTCGGCACCGACGAGGTCGGCCGCGATATGCTGTCGCGCATCATCTACGGCGCGCGCGCCTCGCTGCTCGCCGGCGTGATCTCGGTCTGCATCGCGGTCGGCATCGGCGTGCCGCTCGGCCTGTGCGCCGGCTATCTGGGCGGCGTCGTCGACGCGCTGCTCGTCGCGTCTGACCGACGCGCATGCTGGCCTGCCCGTATCTGATCCTGGCGATCGCGCTGGCGGCGTTCCTCGGGCCGAGCCTCGGCAACGCCATGATCGCGATCGGCATCACCGACGACACCGATCTTCGTGCGCCTCACGCGCGGCCAGGTGATGGCGGTCAAGGTCGAGGACTACGTCGAGGCCGCGCGCGCGGTCGGCAATCCGCGCTGGCGCATCGCGCTGCGTTCACATCCTGCCCAACATCCTGCCCGGCGCTTGCTCGTGCAGGCGACGCTCTCGATCGCGGCCGCGATCATCGCCGAGGCGAGCCTGTCGTTCCTCGGCCTCGGCCAGCAGCCGCCCGACGCCGTCCTGGGGCAGCATGCTCAACTCGGCGCAGCGCTTCCTCAGCAACGCGCCCTGGCTGGCGGTGTGGCCCGGGCTTGCGATCTTCCTGACCGTGATGTCGTTCAATCTGCTCGGCGACGGTCTGCGCGACGCGCTCGATCCGAGGGAACGGTGAGGTCCCGCCGTCATTGCGGGCGCGGCGAAGCAATCCCGAGCCGCATATTCAGCCTGCTCCCTCCCCCATGAAACCCGGGCCTGCCCGGGTTTCGCAGCAATAGTGCGCAAGTCGGGCAGGCCCGACTTGCGGTGGGGGAGGGGCGCGAGCGAAGCTCGCCGGGAGGGGGGTAGCAGCGAGGAAAATTGTCACCGAAAGCACACGATTTCACGACCCCCACCCCTGTCCCTCCCCGCAAGGGGGAGGGGAACGCAAGAGCCGAGCTGTTGAAGTATGATGGCCCGCCCAACGTAGAGGAAAAACTGGAATGCTCCGCAAGCTCGCCATCGCCGTCAGCCTCCTCGCATCCGTCTGCCTCGCCGTCGCGGCCCGCGCCGCCGACTACCCGGTCCGGCCCGTCACCCTGGTGGTGGCCTTCACGCCCGGCGGGCCGAGCGACGTGCTCTCCCGCATCGTCGGCAAGCAGCTGGAAAAGATCCTCGGGCAGACCTTCATCATCGATAATCGTCCGGGCGGCGCCGGCAATATCGCGGCGGAGGTCGTCGCGCATGCGCCGCCCGACGGCTACATGCTGCTGATGGGCAACAACAGCATCCTGGCGACCAACGGCGCCCTGTTCAAAAAGCTCAACTACGACGCCGAAAAGGATTTCGCGCCGGTCAGCATGATCGGCACGCAGCCCAACATCCTGGTGGTGAATCCGTCGCTGCCGGTGCACTCGATGGCGGAATTGATCGCGCTCGCCAAGGCGAATCCCGGCAAGCTCAATTACGCCAATTCAGGCTACGGCGCGGCAGCGCATCTGTCGGCCGAGCTGTTCAAGGCGGAGGCCCATGTCGACATCGTGGCGGTGTCGTACAAGGGCGCGGCGCCGGCCCTGCAGGACGTCATCGCGGGCCATGTGCAGCTGATGTTCGCGACCTCGGCCTCGGTCATCGGCCATATCAAGTCCGGCACCCTGCGCCCGCTCGCCGTGACCACCTTGAAACGCACCTCGCTCATGCCCGAGCTTGCGACGGTGGCCGAACTCGGGTTGCCGGGGTTCGATGCCACCACCTGGCACGGCCTGGTCGCGCCTGCCGGCACGCCGCAGGCGACCATCGAGACGCTTCACGCCGCCACCGTCCGGGCGCTACAAGATCCCGACACCCGCCGCGCGCTCGCCGATCTGGGCGTCGAGATCGTCGGCAGCTCGCCTGCGGAATTTTCCGCCTATATCGCGAGCGAGATTCCGAAATGGACCGCGGTCGTGAAGGCGTCGGGCGCTCACATGGACTGAGGTCTGGTCCGGCACCGGCTGGCGCCGCATTCCGATTGCGGGCATTCTCGATCCGTATCGCGGCCACAAGGCGGCCTCGAGCCCGCAGACGTGCCTGGAGAAACGCGATGGCAGTGAGCGATCCGAAATCCGACCGCATGGGCAACGTCATCGGGGCGGCGGACGGCAGCGTCGCCGGGCTCCGACACCAGCCGCAAGTCGCCTACACCGATCTGCGCGAATGGATCGAAGAGGCGCGCAAGCTCGGCGAGATCCGCGAGGTCAAGGGCCTGTCGTGGCAGAAGGACATCGGCATGGCGTCCGAGGTCATCCTGCACGACGAGAACGCGCCCTGCGTCATCTTCGAGGACGTGCCGGGCACGCTGCCGGGCAGCCGCGTCCTGGTCAATTTCTTCGGCGGCAAGCGCCAGAAGCATGACGCTCGGCTTCCCGACCGACCTGACCAAGCTCGAGCTGAGCGAGGCGTTCCGCACCCACTACATGGCCGACCTCAAGCGCATCCCGCCGCGCTACGTCAACGACGGCCCGGTGTTCGAGAACATCGATCACCGGCGACGCCGTCGACGTCACCATCTTCCCGACGCCGAAATGGCACGAGGACGACGGCGGCCGCTACATCGGCACCGGCAGCTTCAACGTGACGCGCGATCCCGACGAGGGCTGGATCAATTGCGGCACCTACCGGGTGATGATCCACGACGCGCAAATCGGTCGGCTTCTACATCTCGCCCGGCAAGCACGGCCGCATCCAGCGCGACAAGTACGAGGCGCGCAACGAGCCGATGCCGGTCGCCATCGTGGTCGGCTGCGATCCGATGTCGTTCCTGATGGCGTCGAGCGAGGTGCCCTACGGCGTGTGCGAATACGACGTCATCGGCGGCATCCGCGGCACGCCGGTCGACGTCGTCAAGGCGCCGATCACCGGCCTGCCGGTTCCGGCCAACGCCGAGATCGTGATCGAGGGCTTCGTGCAGCCCGGCAACGTCAAGCCCGAAGGTCCGTTCGGCGAATGGATGGGCTACTACGGCAGCGACGTGCGCAACGAGCCGGTGATGGACATCAAGGCGATCTATCACCGCAACAATCCGATCCTGCTCGGCTGCGCGCCGCAGCGCCCGCCCGACGAGATCGCCCGCTACCGCGCGCTGACGCGCTCGGCGATCGTGCGCGAGAACATCGTCAAGGCCGGCGTGCCCGACGTCACCGCGACCTGGGCGCACGAGATCGGCACCGCGCGGCTGCTGCTCGGCGTCGCCATCAAGCAGCGCTATCCCGGGCCATGCCAAGCAGGCCGGCCACGTCGCGGCGATGTGCCATTCCGGCGCCTATGCCGGGCGCTACGTGATCGTGGTCGACGAGGACATCGACGTCGTCCAATCTCGAGGAGCTGATCTGGGCGATGCTGACGCGCTCCGATCCCGCGACCTCGATCGACATCATCCACAACGCCTGGTAGCACGCCGCTCGATCCGCGCATCGAGCCCGAGCGCAAGGCCAAGGGCGACTTCACCAACAGCCGCGCCATCATCGACGCCTGCCGGCCGTGGCACTGGCGCGACAAGTTTCCCAAGGTCAACGCACCGACGCCGGAGGCCGCGCGGCTCGCGCGCCAGAGGTTCGGGTATCTGCTGAAGTAGCTACTCGCCCTTGATGTCCTTCTCGCGAATGATCCGGCCCCAGCGGATGTACTCGTCCTTGAGATATTGACCGAACTCTGCCGGCGAAGACGGCGACGGCGTCACACCGGACTGCGCCAGCTTGGCGCGCACCTCGGGCTCGTTCATCACCGCGACGATCGCCGCGTTGAGCCTGGCGACGATCGCGGCCGGCGGCGTCTTGGCCGGCGCGAGCACGCCGGCCCATTGATCCGCGACGGTGTCGGCGAAGCCCTGCTCCACGAAGGTCGGCACGTCGGGAAAGATATCGGAGCGCCGCTGCGAGGTCGCGGCGATCGCCTTGATCTTGCCGGCTTTGATATGCGCGATCACGGTCGGCCCGTCGCCGAACAGCGCCGTTCGAGCGTGCCGCCGAGCAAGTCGGTCATCGCCTGCGCGGCGCCGCGATACGGGCACCTCGACTGGAACTTGCACGCCGGCCGCCGACTGAAAAAGCACGGCGCCGAGATGCGAGACCGAGCCGAGCGCCGTGATGGCGATCGTGATCTTGCCGGGATTCTCGCGCGCCAGCGCGGCGAGATCGACGGCCGAATTGACCGGCATCGCGGCATTCACCACCAGCATGGTCGAGTTGAACGCCACCAGGGCGACCGGCGCGAAATCGCGCAGCGTATCGTAGGGCGCCGGCGCGCAGATGCGGATAGACCGTCGCGACACCCGCGGTGGTGAAGTAGAGCGTATAGCCGTCGGGCTCCGACTTCGCCACGAACTCGGCGCCGAGCGAGCCATTGGCGCCGGTCCTGTTCTCGACGACGACGGTCTGGCCGAGCGGCCCGCGCAGCTTGTCGGCGAGCAGTCGCGCCATGAAATCGGTGGTGCCGCCGGCCGTGAAGCCGACCACCAGCCGGATCGGCCGGGTGGGATAATCCTGCGCCGGCGCTGCGCCGCACGAAGCCGCGACCCAGAGTCCGGCCGCGAGCGCAAGACCGCCGAGGCGCCACCGCAATTGCACGCGAACCTCCGCATTTCCGGGAGACGGTGGATTATGGACAAGCGCCGAAGGGACCGCCAGCCTCCCCGTATCCGCTTCGTTCGTCATTCCGCGGCTTTTGCGCAGCGAGGGAACCCGGAATTCATAACGATCGCCAGCATATGGATTCCGGGCTCGCGCTTCGTGCGCCCCGGAATGACGAATCAGCGTTCGTGCCGGATCATCACCCGCGCTCGACCGCGATCATGTGCGTGACCTTGGGCGCGCCCGCGACGTGGAAGCGGTGAACCTCGGTTTGCAGCACGCGGTCCGCATTGGTGACGCGCTCATGCTGGCGCAGATGCTCGAGCCAGGATTCGACCAGGAACGTCTCCACGAAGCGGTCCGGCTCGGCTGCGTCCTCGAACACGCCCCACGCATAGGCGCCGTCGCGCCGTCGCTCGTGGCTCAGGCGTTCGAGCGCGGCGAGGAATGGTGCGCGGTTTTTCGGATCGATCCGGTACTCGACCGTCACCAGGACCGGCCCGCGATCCTGCGCGACGTCGTCGCTGACGATCGGCGCCGGCCAATGCATGGACGGCGTCAGGTCGAGGTCCGCGCCGGTCTGCAGATGCCAGCGCCACGTCAGCGGAATGGTCAGCAGCGCGCCCGCCGCCGCGATGAAATGCGTGAGCGGAAGTCCCAGCAGCGTCGCCACCTGGCCCCAGAGCGCGCTGCCGACCGTGTGCGCCCCGAAATAGACCGTCATGAACAGCGCGAGGCCGCGGCCGCGCACCCACTCCGGCAGCGCGACCTGGGCCGACACGTTGAGGCTGGACAGGACCGCGATCCAGGACGCGCCGGCGAGCACGCTCGCCGCCAAGCGCCGTGCGGGTGTCGCGGGCGACGCCGAACAGCACCAGCGCGACCGCGGTGCCGATGGTTCCGGCGGCGACCAGCCGGTCCGGTCCGAGCCGCGCCTTCGCCCACGGCAGCGCGAAGGCGGCCGCCACCGCGCCGGCGCCGATCGCGCCGAGCAGGATGCCGTAGATCTCCGGGCCGGCCAGCGATCTGGTGGCGCGCGACCAGCGGCAGCAGGGCCCAATAGGCGCTGGCGAACAGGAAAAAGCCCACAGCGCGGATCAGCGTCGCGCGCAGATGCGGATTGTGGCGGGCGTGCCGGATGCCGGTGCGGATAGCGCCGGCCGAAACGCTCCGCCGGCAGATGGCCCGCTCCCCGCCGCGGCGAACGCCACCACGACAGCGCCCCGATGACGCCGAGATTGCTGGCGGCGTTGACCCAGAACGGCGCCGCGATCCCGAGCGCCGCCGTGATGGCGCCGCCGAGCGCCGGCCCGACCGCGCGGCTGATGTTGAACCCGACGCTGTTGGCGGCGACCGCCGGCGTGCAGATCCTGCCTGGGGACCAGCTGCGGCACGATCGATTGCCAGGCCGGCGCCGTCAGGGCCCCGAAGGCGCCGATGAGAAACGTGAAGACCAGCAGGTTGACGGGCGTCACCAGGCCGAGCCAGACGAGCGCCGCAAAGATCGCGGAGACCGCCGTGGTCGCGCTCTCGGCGACCATCAGGAAGCGGCGGCGGTCGACGATGTCGGCCAGGGCGCCCGCCGGCAGCGCAAACAGGAATACGGGCAGGCTCGCCGCGACCTGAACGAGCGACACGATCAGCGGGTCCGGATCGAGGCCGGTCATCAGCCAGCCGGAGGCCGCCGTGTACATCCAGGTGCCGACATTGGAGACGACGGTCGCGCTCCATATCACCAAGAAAGTCCGGTGACGGAACGGGCTCCATGCCGACCCCGGTTCCGGCCGAGGATCGGCGCGCTCGGTGCGTGGGGTTTCGCCCGCCGTCATGCGTGTCTCGATTGCGTTTCAGAATGCGACATACGAGCCGCCGGGCATCCGGAACGCACGCCGATCTGCAGCGCCTATCGGCGTGCGCGCTTGTTCGCGGGCATTGTTTCCCTGTTACGGCAGATCGAACAGGAGAATTTCCGCGTCGTCCAGGGCCGCGACCGTGAGTGCGGATTCGTCTGTCGCCGCCGCGCCGTCGCCCGCCCGCAGGGTCTCGCCGTTGAGTTCGACCGTGCCGCGGATCACCTGCACCCAGCCCTTGCGGCCGGTCGCGAGGGCGTGAGCGACCTTGTCGCCGCCACCAAGGAGCGCCGCATGGATCTCCGCATCCTGGTGGATGACGATCGATCCATCGCGTCCGTCCGGCGAGCCTACGAGGCGAAGCCGCCCGCGCTTCTCGGCCTCCGGAAAGGTCTTCTGGTCATAGCGCGGCGCCAGTCCCTGCCGGTCGGGCAGCACCCAGATCTGCAGGAAATGCACCGGCTCGTCCTGCGAGTGATTGAACTCGCTGTGCCGGATCCCGGTGCCGGCCGACATCACCTGCACGTCGCCCGGGCGGATCACAGAGCCGGTGCCGATGCTGTCCTTATGTTCCAGCGCGCCCTCCAGCACATAGGAAATGATCTCCATGTCGCGATGCCCGTGGGTGTCGAATCCTCCGCCCGGCGCGACCCGGTCCTCGTTGATCACCCGCAGGGGTCCGAACCCCATGTGCCGGGGGTCATGGTAATGGCCGAACGAGAAGGTGTGGCGGCTGTCCAACCAGCCAAAATTGGCGACGCCCCGCTCCTCGGCGTGTCTGACCGCAATCATGGCAACCTCGTGATCTATCGAATTCCTACGCTGGCCCGCATTCTCGCCGATGCCGTCAGACGTGGATGCCCGTGACGCGCACGGGCATGACGAGTCAGAACCTGCGGCCGCCGCCCTCACTCTTCCTCGGGTGGTCCGCCCTGCCAGCGCTTGACCGCCTTGGTGTCGATGCCGAACTGGTCGAGCAGCCGGCCGACCGTGTGGTTGACGATGTCGTCGATCGTCTTCGGCCGCGTGTAGAAGGCCGGCACGATCGGCGCGATGACGGCGCCGATGTCGGAGAGCGCCGCCATCGCGCGCAGATGGCCGCCGTGCAGCGGCGTCTCGCGCACCGCCAGCACGAGCCGGCGCTTCTCCTTGAGCACCACGTCGGCCGCCCGCGTGAGCAGCGAGCTCGTCACGCCGGTCGAGATCTCGCTCATGGTCTTCATCGAGCACGGCGCAATCACCATGCCCATGGTGTGGAACGAGCCCGAGGAGATCGACGCGCCGATGTCCGCCACCGAGTGGGTCACCGAGGCGAGCGCGCGCACCTCCTTGGGCTTGAGGTCGGTCTCGTAGGCGAGCGTCATCTCGGCCGACTTGCTCATGACCAGATGGGTCTCGATCTGCTTGTCGCGCAAGAGCTCGAGGATGCGGATGCCGTAGATCACCCCCGACGCGCCGGCAATGCCGACGATCAGCCGTTGCGTGGATTTATTCGTCATCCTGACCCTCGACCGCTCTGCTCGGTGTGTTGGGCGAAACCCCGCGCCGGCGGCGCTGGCGATAGGATTCGCTGCGATTCATCCACTCGCCGCGCGTGGCCTGCGCGGCGTTCTTATCCCATTCCTCGGTCCAGTCACCCAGAGAATAGCCGAACCACGGCATTTCGGGCTTGCAGGGCCGGCAGGCCGAGCCGCTCCCACAGGGTCTTGGCGTTCTCCATATAGTCCCGTTTGGGCAGCGCCAAGGGCGGCATCGGCTCCTTCATGGTGGCGTCGATCAGCATGGCGGAGTCCGGCTCGGGCTTGTCGCTGGTGCGCGGGCCATGGCCGGGCTCGCGATAGGGCACCACATGGGTGTCCCGGATCGGATTGCAGCGATACGCCATGGCCCAGAACACCGCATCGGCGTTGTCGGGGTCGATGTCCTCGTCGACCGCGATGACGAACTTGCCGACCACGGCCTGCAGCGTGAGCACCCCCTGCAGGCCGCGCCAGATCTCGCTGCGCGGCGTCTCGCGCGCGAACTGCAGGATCACGAATTTGCGCAAATTTGTCAGCGGCTCGTGCAGGCAGACGCGCCTGAGGCCCTTGATCGACAGCTTGTCGCGCAGGAAGCCGAGATACATCGGCTCGTAGGCGAGGCGTTTCACCACGCTCGATTCGGAGGGCGTCACCTGCGAGATGATCGAGGTGATGATCGCGTCCTTGCGCCGCGTGATCGCCGTGACCTCGATGACGAGGTTGAAATCCTCCAGCGCCACATAGCCGTGCGATTCGCCGAACGGGCCTTCGGGCTCGAGATATTCGGGATCCGCATAGCCCTCGATCACGACCTCCGCCTCGGCCGGCACCATCAGGTCCACGGTGCGTGCCGCGCACCACGTTGATCGGCCCGCCCGCGAGTCCGCCCGCGACCCCGATTTCGTCGACCTCGTGCGGCAGCTTCTGCGGCCCCTGGAACGCCACCAGCGGCGGGCAGCCGACCACGATCGCGATCGGCATTTTCTGGCCCGCCGCGTGGCTCTTCTTCCAGTGCTCGTAGCCGCCCGAGCGCAAGCTGACGAGGGTCATCATGCCCAGGCGGGTCGGCCCCTTGAGGTGGCCGCGATAGGTGCCGACGTTCTGCACGCCGGTGTCGGGATTGCGGGTGATCACGCAGGTGGCGGTGAGATAGGGCGCGGCATCGAAGCCGGGCGTCGAGATCGGAATCGGCAGCGACTCGAGGCCGCGGCCCGGGCCCTCGAGGTCCCGGCCGGTGACGACGATGTCATGGCATGGCGCGTTCTCGACCACGCGCGGCGCGATCGGGTGGGCGATCGCGCGCTCCCAGGCGGGGCCGATCGCGTCCAGCGTCTCCACGTTCATGCCGATGCGGTAGACCTCCGGGTTGGTCGCGAACGCGCCGACCACCACCGGGATGTCGTAGCGCCGGCCCTTGAAGTCGACGATATTGGTGAACAGGAACGCCTTGCGGTCCTTCTCCGCAATGCCGCCGCGGAACTGCCAGCGCACCAGCGGGTGCATCTCGGTGTCCTTGTTCACCGGCGCATCGATCCGGTAGAGCAGCCCGGCGCGGTCGAGCCGGTCGAGATGCTCGTGCAGATCCGCATAGCTGCGTTCGGGGTGGCTGGTCATCGGCGGATCTTGCACGTCATGGCCGGGCTTGTCTCGGCCCTTCACCGTCATTGCGAGCGAAGCGAAGCAATCTCGGCCGTGTGAGTCGTGGCGGAGATTGCTTCGGCGCGCACGCAAGTCGGGCCTGCCCGACTTGCGCATATTTAATTGCCGATCTCGGGTAAACCCGAGATCGGTGCGCGCCTCGCAATGACACGTTCTCACTCATTCCCGGCGCTCGTCGCCTTGTGCCAGGGCGCGATGCGCCGTTCCATCGCGGCGAGGAAATAGTTCGCGATGATGCCCATGGCCATGAACACGAAGGCCGGCACGAACATGCCCGCCGTGTCGTAGTCTTCCGAGCGCTTGAGCAGCAGCCCGCCGAGCCCGCTAAGCGCCGTGAACAGCTCGGCGACCGCCATTGCGATGATGGCGCGGCCGATTCCAAGCCGCAACCCCACCACGATGGAGGGCAGCGCATGGGGCAGCACGATCTTGCGCGTGATGAAGCTTTCCGAGCCGACGAAGGATTTTCCGACCTCGACCAGGGTCTTCGGCACGCCTTTGACGCCGATCCAGGTGTTGATCACGATCGGCGTGATCGAGAACAGGAAGACGATGACGATCTTCACCAGCACATGCAGGCCGAACCACAGGATGAACACCGGCAGGAAGGCGACCAGCGGGGTGGCGTCGAGGCCGACGAAATAGAAGCCGAAGCTCTTTTCGATCAGCCAGGAGCGGCCGAGCACCAGTCCGATCGGGACGCCGAGCAGCACCGCCAGTCCGTAGCCGATGAGCAGCGGCTGCAGGCTCTGCAGGAGCGCGTTCACCAGAACGCCGGAGGACAATTGCTTGACGAGCGCGACGTAGACGGCGCTCGGATGCGAGGTGAGCAGCGGATTGCCGCCGCGCCCGGCCAGCTCCCAGATCGCCATCAGCAGCACGAACGAGCTGATCGCCAGCACGCTCGGGTGCCGTTTCAAGAAGGCCGCGAGCCCGGCGGCTCGGCCGTCCGGCGGCTGCGGCATCGGAACCTCGCTCATGCGGCCGCCCCGGGGCGCGACGCGAGCTCGAGCCGTTTCATGGTCTGCCAGATGTGATAGCGCTTCTCCACGAACAGCGGCGCGGTGCGGATGAGCTCCGGATCGCTGCGCGGGCGCGGGATCGGAATCTCGACGATCTCGGCAAGCTGACCCGCGGGCGACATCACGAACACGCGGTCGGCCAGCAGCACGGCCTCGTCGAGGTCGTGGGTGACGAACACGACCGTCTTTTTCACTTGTTCGTGCAGCCGGATCAGCTCGGCTTGCAGGCCCTCGCGCGTATGGGCGTCGAGCGCGCCGAACGGCTCGTCCATGAGCAGCAGGTCGGGATCCACCGCGAGCGCGCGGGCGAGCCCGACGCGCTGGCGCATGCCGCCGGAAAGCTGGTCGGGCCGGCGCGATTCGGCGCCCGAAAGGCCGACCAGCTCGAGATAGCGGTGCGCGATCCGCTTGCGCTCCGCCGACGGCACGCCCTTGGTCTCGAGCCCGAGCTCGACATTGGCGAGCGCGTTGCGCCACGGCAGAAGCTCGGCGTTCTGAAACACCATGGCGCGCTTGTGATCGCAGCCGAGCACCGGCCGGCCCGACGCTTCGAGCTGGCCGGACGTCTTGGGCATCAGCCCCAGCAGCATCCGCAGCAAAGTGGTCTTGCCGCAGCCGCTCTGGCCGGTGATCGCGACGAACTCGCCGGCCGCGATGTCGAACGAGACCCCGTTGACGGCGCGCACGATTCCGCCGTCCGGCGAAACGAATTCGCGTCCGACGTCGCGGGCGCGCACCATGATGGGATGGTGGGGCACGTCACTCACCTCGGTCCCCGCCCGTCATGCCCGCGAAAGCGGGCATCCAGTACGCCCAGGTTCCTGCGGTTGAACCACGGCGCCCGTTTCGGGACGCAGTGTTTACTGGATTGCCCGCTGGAGCCTGCACTCGGACGGCGCGGAGGGCCGATCCGGGTGCGGGCAATGACGACGGAAGGGCACACCGCCGCCGTCACCGCTTGCCGACGATCTGCAGCGCCTTGTCGCGCAGGCTCGTGTCGATCGTGGCGTCGATGTTCACCGGCTTCGCCAGTTCGTGGACGTGGATCATCATGTCCTGCATCCAGGCGATCTTGTCGCGATGGATTTCCATGTTGAGGGAGAGCAATCCGCCCTTGACGATCTCGTCGTAGGAATAACCGTAGCGCGGATCGTCGGGCTTCTCCTGATTGACCTCGGCGGAAAGCATGATCGCTTCGTCGCGATGGTCGACGCAGTAGCGCAGCCCTTCCATGTAGGCGGCGAGGAAATTGACGGCCGCATCGCGCCGCGTCGCGATCGTCTTCGAGCTCATGACCTCGTAGATGCGCGGATACATGGGGGCGACGTCCTTGGCGAAACCGAGCACCTTGATCTTGAGCTCGGCGGCGAGCGGCACGAACTCGGTCGAAGCGGCGGTCGCATCGAGCTTGCCGGCGACCAGCGCCTTGATGCGGCTCGTCGTCCCGCCCGTGTTGGCGATCTGGATCTTGTCGATCGGCACACCTTTGGTCTGCAGCATCGCCAGCGCGAACATGTGCGGCGCCGAGCCGGGCGCCGAGACGCCGAAGGTCTTGTCCGCCAGCTCCGCCCATGAGTTGATCTGCGGGCGCACATACATGGCGTAAGGATAGCCCTCGATGCTGGAGCCGACGAACTTGAAGTCGGCGCCCTTCTCGAGCGCCGGCAGGGCGTCTCCCGGCGTCGGATCGGCGGAATCCGCCTCGCCGGCGAGCACCGCGCGCATCACGTCCTTGCTGCCCTTGAGCTCGATGATTTCGACGTCGAGGCCGCGCTTCTCCCAGAAGCCCTTGTGTTTCGCCATGAAGAAGAATGCGGCGTCGCCCTTGGAGGCGAGAATCGCGTGACGCCATTTCTCGGCGGCGCGCGCGGCGCGCAGCCCCAGCATCGGGGTGGCGAGCAGCGACGCCGCGCCGGCGGCGAATGAACGTCGGGTCAGCATGATATCGCTCCCTCAAGTCGCCGCGCGCAATGCCGCGATCATCGTATCGACCGCCGCCCTGGTGAAAGGCCGCCCGACGGCACTTTGATACGCCTCGATGTTCGCCCGTGCGGCCGCGTCGACCGAATTCGCGGCTGCCGAGGCCAGGCTTTCGGCCAGCCCGTACATCGCTTCCTGCTGCAGCCGTTCGGATTCGAGCTCGACCGCTTTGATCTTGGTGCGAAACAGCTCGGCCGAGCCTTTGTCGAGCAGCGGCGCGTCGGTCTTGAGCATGCGGCGCAGCGACCGGATCGGGCCGATCACGTCGATCTGCCACGGCCGCACCTTGTCGGCGAGCCGCTTGACTTGATCGGCTGCGAGAACGCGCTTCTGCGACGCCATCCAGAGCAGAAACAGCACGACATTGACGTCGACGCCACAATGGTCCTGCAGCTCCAGGCAGGCCTCCGACACGCCGGCGCCGCGATAATAACCGAGCGAGAATTTCCAGAAGGGTGAAGCCTGCGGTGCGTGAGCCGTCTCGGCGCTGCTCATGACAATTCCCATTCTGGCTCAGCCGCGTCATGCCCCGCGAAAGCGGGGCATCCAGTACTCCCGGGAAGACCGTGGGACATCCAAACCGAAGCGTCGGGAATACTGGATTGGCCGCTTGCGCGGGCAATGACGGTGAAGAGATCGTGTTTTATCATGGTGGAGTAGACCGTGAAATGTGTCCGGCCGCGACAAATCGGTCACTTCCCGGCCGACGACAGCACGCCGGCAAGGAGGTTCGCCGCATAGTCCGCCATGCCGCGCGGCTCCATGTGGGGGGCCGAGCGCAGGAAGTCCTTGACGGCGACGAGCGCCTCCGGCGTGCGCGCCGTCATGGTGGCGAGCAGCTTGGCGACCTCGCCCTCGACCTGCACTGAGGGCACGACCTTGCTGACGATGCCGATCTGCAGCGCGGTGTGCGCGTCGAGCTCGTCCATCGAATACACCATCCAGGCGAGCGCCTTGCGCGGCACCCGCGGCATCAGGGCCGAGACCGCGAGCGTCGGCGGCAGGTCCTTCTCCATCTCGGGCAGGCGGAAGCGCGCCGTGTCGTGCGCGATGGTAAGATCGCAGGCGCCCGCGATCGCCGAGCCGAAGCCATGCGCCATGCCCTGCACGACGCCCACGATCGGCTGGCGCGCATTCGCCATCGCGTCATAAGCGTCGAGGATGGGCTCGCACACATTGACGCGCATCTTCAGGGCGGTGGGCGAGGGCGCCCCGCCTTTCGGGTCGCGGCCGCGGCAGAAATCCGCGCCATTGCCGCGCAGCACGATCACCTTGGCGTCGCTCTCGCCGGCCGCGCGGAAGGCCGCCGAAAGCTCGCGCACCATGTCGATGGAGAGCAGGTTGCCCTCCTGGGCGCGGTCGAGGGTGATGGTGGCGACCGCCCCGTCGCGGGCGGATTTGATGATGTTCATGATGGGTGGTTCTCCTGGTTGGAATACGCATGTCATTGCGAGCGCAGCGAAGCAATCTCACGCCTCGGAGCTTGGCGCATTTGGCGAGGATTGCTCCGCTGGCTCGCAATGACGGCGGAATCTGTCCGCTTCTCTCATGCGACCGACAGCTTTTCATACGCCCCCGCCCGCCGCAGCTCCTCCACGATCCGCGCCGGGGTGAGCGGCGCCTCGTGGAAATGAACCCCGAAGGGCGCGAGCGCGTCCTCGATCGCCGACACGATGGCGGCCGGCGCGGGAATCGTGCCGCCTTCGCCGGCGCCCTTGACGCCGAGCGGATTGAGCGGATTGGGCGTCTCGATATGCTCGATGGTGCAGCGCGGCACGTCGGGCGCGGTCGGCAACAGATAGTCGGCGAACGTGATGCTCTGGGGCTGCGCGTCGTCGTCATAGGTCATGCGCTCGAACAGCGCATTGCCGACCCCGTGGGCGACGCCGCCCTGCACCTGGCCGTCGACGATCAGCGGATTGATGATGTTGCCGCTGTCGTGACCCACCGTGTAGCGCAGCAGCGTCGACGCCGCCGGTCATCGGGTCGACCTCGACCTCCACCACGTGGGTGCCGTTGCAATAGGAGGCCTGTGCGGGCGTGAAATAGGCGGTGTGCTCGAGGCCCGGCGTCTGCCCGGCCGCGAAGGAGACGCCCGGCACGCCCTGCGCCAGCTTGGCGAGCTCGCCGAACCCCAGGGTCGGCTTGTTGCCGGTGCGCGCGATCGCCCGCCCGTCCTCGACGTCGATGTCGCTCTCCGCCACGCCGAGCGTGAGCGCGGCGAGCGCGACGATCTGCCGCGTCACGCTCTGCCCGGCGATGAGCGCCGAGGAGCCCGCATTGATCGCCTGCCGGCTCGCGAAGGCGCCGACGCCCTTGCGAGATCGCGGCGGTGTCGCCGATGGTCATCACGATGTCCTCGATCCGGCAGCCGACCTCGTCGGCGACGATCTGCGAGAGCGTCGTGCGCTGTGCCCTGGCCCTGGTTGGTGGCGCCGGTCGCGACCGCGACCTTGCCGTTGGTCAGCACGCGCACCGTGACGCCCTCGAACGGCCCCAGCCCGGTGCCCTCGACATAGTTGCCGATGCCGATCCCGATGTAGCGGCCCTGCGCGCGCGCGCTGGCCTGGCGGGCGCGGAAGCCGTCATAGTCGGCGAGCGCAAGCGCGGTCGCCTGGCCGTGCGGAAAATCGCCGCCGTGGTAGACCAGCGGCTTGCCGTCGCGAAAGGTCAGCCCGACCGCATAGGGCATCTGCGTCCGGCCGGATGAGGTTGCGCCGCGCGCAGCTCGGCGCGGTCGAGCTCGAGCTCGCGCGCGGCGCGGTCCATCAGCCGCTCCATGACGAACACCGCCTGCGGCCGCCCGGCGCCGCGCACCGGCGTGGTCGCGACCTTGTTGGTGAGCACCACCGTCATGTCGAGCCGGTAGGCGGGGACGCGCATAGGGGCCCGGCACCGTCGACGGCCGCGATATAGGGCATGATGATGCCCCACGGCACGAACGCGCCGGTGTCGTGCAGCATGGTGCCGCGGAACGCCGAGGATCTTGCCCTGCGGCGTCGAGCGCGAGCGCGACCTTCCAGTATTGATCGCGCTCCTGGGTGGCGCACATGAAGTGCTCGCGCCGGTCCTCGATCCATTTGACCGGACGGCCGAGCCGCAGGGCCGCCGCCGGGATCACGGCCTCCTCGGCGTAGAACGGCGCCTTGGGCCCGAAGCCGCCGCCGACGTCGGGGGCGATCATGCGGATGGTCTCGAGATTGCGCGCGAGCAGATCGGCGAGCACGCGCCGGCCGAGATGCGGCGTCTGCGTCGACGACCACACGGTCAGCATGTCGCCGGCCGGCTCGTAGCTCGCGAGCACCGCGCGGGTCTCCAGGCTCATGCCGCCGCCGCGGTGCACCCAGAACTCCTCGTCGAAGACATGCGCCGCGCCCGCGAAGGCGGCGTCGACGTCGCCATAGGCCATCGGGATGGAGGCGGCGAGATTGGAGGCGAGATCGGAATGGACCGGCGCGCGCGCCGGGCTTGAGCGCGTCGCGGCAGTCGCTGATGGCGGGCAGGACTTCGTAATCGACGGCGACCAGCGCGGCCGCGTCCTCGGCCGACATAGCGGCTGTCGGCGACCACCAGCGCAACCGTCTGCCCGGCGTAGCTCACCTCGTCGCGCGCGAGGCAGAGCTGGGTGCGGAAGGCCGCGATGCCGAGCACCGGCAGGATCATCGGGATCGGCTCGGTCGCCATCGCGCCCGGGCAGGTCGTCGGCGGTGAGCACCGCATGCGACGCCGGGCAGCGCGCGTGCCGCCGCGGTGTCGATCGAGCGGATTCTCGCATGCGCGTAAGGGCTGCGCACGAAGCAGGCTTCGAGCGTTCCCGGCAGCTTGACGTCGTCGACGAAGCGGCCGCGCCCGGTCAGCAGCGCCGGATCCTCCAGCCGCTTGACGCGCGCGCCGAATTGCCTTGCGCCCATCCGAGGTTTCTCCCGCGCTGTTCATTCGACGCGCAGCGCGTCGTGTCAAGGCGTCGACATAGGGAAGCAACATGTACGGCCTCGCGCGCCCTCCCCCGCCGCAAGTCGGGCCTGCCCGACTTGCGCACTATTGATGCGAAACTCGGGCAAGCCCGAGTTTCGTCGGGGGAGGGCGGGGAGGGGGCGCCGCTTGCGCTGTGCGTGTGGCTTCCCCCTCTCTGTCTCTCCCCCGCAAGCGGGGGAGAGGACGCAAGAGCCGATGCGCGGTCGCCAGCCGATGCGCCGTTGCGTTCGAGGCCGCATGCGTTGACTCTCGCGCACCGCCGCCAATAGCCTTCCGCCACATCCGAGCCGCCGGGGGAGCGCATGACCGACATCGCAGGCAGCATTGTGGGCACATGGCGTCTGGTCATGACGCGGGCGCGCAACGACGCGGGCGATCCGATGCATCCGCCCTATGGTCCCGAACCCATGGGTGTCACGGTGTTTTCGGCCGACGGGCGCATGGTGGCGGTGCTGTGCGACGCCCGCGCGGTCCTGCCGGACGGCGAGCCGGAGCGCGAATACAGCTCCTATTGCGGCGCCTACACATTCGACGGCGCCTCGCTGGTGACGCGCGTCGATGCGTCCTCCGACCCCGCCCGGATCGGCACCGATCAGGTGCGCCGCGTGCGCTTCGACGCCGACCGCCTGGTCCTGATGCCGCCGCCGCGCCCCTGGCGCGGCGTGACGCAGCATCGCGAGCTGTTTTGGGAACGGGTCGGGTGACGTTCGGGTGTTTCGCTGCGCCTGCGGGGCGCCGGCATGCGTCGAAATTCAATGTCGCAATTCGTGCCGGTTCGGCGTAATGGCTAGCTGAGAAGCTCCCCGCCACCCCGCCGGAGAATTCATGGCCCTGATCGATATCCATCCCCACGTCATCTCGACGGATACGACAGCGCTATCCGCTCGCCGCCGATCGGCGGGCACCAGTCCGACTGGTCGCAGGAGCGGCCGGTGTCCTTCGAGCAGATGATCCAGGCGATGGACCAGGCGGGCGTCGCCAAGTCGGCGGTCGTGCAGGCGTCGAGCGCCTACGCGTTCGACAACAGCTACGTGGCGGCCGCGGTCGCGGCCTTCCCCCGGCGCTTCACCGGCGTGTTTTCGGTCGACGTGCTCGCGCCCGACGCGGTCGAGAAGATGAATTACTGGATCGGCAAGGGGCTGACCGGCATGCGGCTCTATACCGCCGGCAGCACCATGCCGGAGCAGTCGACCTGGTTCACCGATCCCAAAACCTTTCCGGCCTGGAATTTTGCGGGCGAGGCCGGCATCCCGGTCTGCATGCAGATGCGCGCCAAGGGGTTTCCGCAGCTCAAGCCGATGCTCGAGCGGTTCCCCAAGGTGCGCTTCATCATCGATCACCTGGCGCGCACCGAGATGGCGGACGGACCGCCTTACGCGGCCGCCGCTCCGCTTGTTCGAGCTCGCGCGCTACCCCAACGTCTACCTGAAAGTGACCCACCGCAATTTCGAGGAGTCGCGCAACGGCCGCTCGACGCCGCAAGCCTTCTTCACCCGCCTCGTGAAGGAGTTCGGCGCCAACCGCATCGCCTGGGGCTCGAATTTCCCCGCCGCCAAGCAGACGCTTTCCGAGCTCGTCGCGCTCGGGCGCGGCTCGCTCGCGTTCCTGCCGCAGCCGGACCGCGATTGGATTTTCGAGAAAACCGCGCTGACGCTCTATCCGGCGCTCAAAGGATAGAGTTTTGACATAGTCGCATTTTCTACGGCAAACCGGTGTCCACTTTGCCGGAAAATGCTCCGAGGAAACCGCGATGCCCGACAAAATGAAGCTGTTCACGATGATCGGCGAGTATCCCAACACGACGGCGCTCCGGTCGGGCGCGATCAAGTCCGATCTGGTCGATTATCAGTTCGACGACGTGAAGGTGCCGAACACCGCGTTCAAGCCGCTGGTGCGCGAAGCCAAGTACGACTGCGCCGAGGTCGCCATCAATACGTTCCTGCAGGCCAAGTACTACAACAAGCCCTACATCCTGCTGCCCGCCACCATCCTGGGCCGCGGCCAGATCCACAACCTGCTTTACAATTCCGAGCGCGGGCAGCTCAAGCCGACCGATCTCCACGGCAAGCGCGTGGGCGTGCGCGCCTATACGCAGACCACCGGCATGTGGGTGCGCGGCATGCTGGCCGAGCTCTACGGGATGGACGTCGAGAAGGTGAACTGGGTGACGTTCGAGGACGGCCACGTCGCCGAATACAAGGACCCGCCCTTCGTGGCGCGCGCGCCGGCCGGCAAGGAGCTCATGAAGATGCTGATCGACGGCGAGCTCGACGCCGCGATCATCACCGATCGGTCCGATCCGCGCCTGAAGCAGGTCGTGCCCGACGCCGAGGAGGTCAACCGCAAATGGGCCGAGACCCATGGCGGGGTGCCGCTCAACCACATGCTGGTGATGCGCGAGTCGATCGTCAAATCTCGTCCTGACGTTGTGCGCGAGGTCTTCCGCATGGTGCTCGCGAGCCGCCGCGCGATGGATCCCTCGAAGGAGGGCAAGCTCGACGCCCTGCGCTTCGGCATCGAGAACGTGCGCAAGGCCCTGGAGCTCGCGATCGAGTTCTCGCTGGTGCAGAAATTCATCGCCCGCCGCCTCACGGTCGACGAGCTGTTCGACGATACGACACACGCCCTCGCCGGTTGACCCGGGGGAGCGGCGCCACGGCGAAGCTTCGCGTCCGCGACCCGAACGGGTTCCGCGCCCGCGGCACGGAAATCCTGGATCGCCCCGTGGAAGACGGCCGATCGGGAGTGATAAGCTCGGCGCGCGGGCGCGAAGATTTCGTAACAAGCGACCAGGGGAAGGAAGCCGCCATGCCGATCGGCAGGATTTTTCGCACCGTCGTGGCGGCAGCGCTCGCCGCCGTCTGTTTGGCGGTCCCGGCTTCGGCGGACGACTATCCCAACCGCCCCGTCACCCTGGTGGTGCCGTTCCCGCCGGGCGGCAGCACCAACATCGTGATGCGCATCATCGGCGAGAAGCTGGGCGAACTCATGGGCCAGCAGATCGTCATCGACAATCGCGCCGGCGCCGGGGGCACGGTGGGAACCCGCAGCGTCGCGAAAAGCACCCCCGACGGCTATACGATCGGTCTCGGATACACCGGAACGCTGGCGATCGGTCCCAGCCTCTATCCCAATGTGGGCTATGATCCGCGCGCGGATTTCGCGCCGATCGGCCGCGTCGCCACCGCCCCCAACACGCTCGTGGTGCATCCCTCCTTTCCCGCCAGGTCGATCGCCGAATTGATCGCCTATGCGAAGGCCAACCCGGGCAAGGTCAATTTCGGCTCGGCCGGCATCGGTACGGTCAGCCACGTGGCGGGCGAATATTTCGCCGCCGAGGCGGGCATCAAGATCGTCCATATTCCCTACAAGGGAACCGGACCGGCGGTCACCGACCTGCTCGGCGGCCATATCCCGATGGCGTTCGCGCCGATCCCGGCAGTGCACGAAAACGCCAAGGCCGGCCAGCTGCGCATGCTCGCGGTGACCAGCCTGGTGCGGTCGACCCTGATGCCCGACGTACCGACGATCGCCGAGTCCGGCCTTCCCCGCTTCGAAGCGGTGTTGCGCTATGGACTGGTCGCGCCGGCCGGCACGCCGCGTGCGATCATCGAGCGGCTCAACAAGGAGCTCAATATCGCGCTCGCGTCCGATGACGTGCGCAAGCGTCTCGCGATCGAGGGCGCCGAGCCGCTTCCAAGCACGCCGGCCGAATACGGCGCCGATATCGACCGCGAGGAGACGCAATGGGCCAAGGTCGTGAAGGCATCGGGCGCCAAGGCGGAGTGAATTCCGAGGCATGCATGTCGGGGCAGTCGATTTCTGAGGTGCAGGCTCTACCCTCCCGCCCACGCAAGTCGGGCTTGCCCGACTTGCGCACTAATTCATGCGAAACCCGGGCAAGCCCGGGTTTCGTGGCGGGGAGGGTCGCCCGCGTGCGCGAAGCGAACGCGGGCGGGGTGGGGGGACTACACTTCCCGTGCCCGCGGCTGCCCCCCACCCCTAACCCCTCCCCGCCACGCGCTTCGCAACCGAACTCGGGCTTGCCCGAGTTCGGCATCAACAATGCGCAAGTCGGGCAGGCCCGACTTGCGTCGGGGGGAGGGGAATAGACGGCTGCGGTTGCTGTATCGCGCGACCGCCGTCATCGCGCTCGCTGTCGTCGCTCTCTTCTCCGGCGCCCGGGCCGACGACTATCCCAGCCGGCCGATCACGCTGGTCGTTCCGTTTCCGGCCGGCGGCACCAACACCATCATGGCGCGGATCGTCGCCGACAAGCTCGCCGACGCGCTCGGTCAGCAGGTGATCGTGGACAACCGCGGCGGCGGCGCGGGCGGCACCATCGGCACGCGCCAGGTCGCTCATGCGGAGCCCGACGGCTACACCATCCTTCTGGCGTTCACCTCGACATTGTCCACCGCGCCCAGCATGTACGCCAATCTGGGCTACGATGTGCGCAAGGATTTTGCGCCGATCGGATTGATCTCGTCCTCGCCCAGCGTGCTGTCGGTGCATCCGAGCCTGCCGGCCCGGTCGGTCGCGGAACTGATCGGCTTGCTCAAGGCCAGCGCCGAGCCGTTCCAATACGGCTCGCCCGGCGTCGGCTCGATCAATCAGCTCGCGGCGGAGCTTTTTGCCCATATGGCGGGCGTGAAGCTGGCGCAAATTCCCTACAAAGGCACAGCCCCGCTCATCAACGATCTCATCGGCGGTCACGTCCGCATGGCGTTCTCTCCGATCCCGGTCGCGTACGGCGCGATTTCGGCCGGAAAGCTGCGCGCCCTCGCGACCACCGGAACAAAACGTTCGCCGCTCCTGACCGACGTCCCGACGATTGCCGAGTTCGGCCTCGCCGGATACCAGGTGGCGCTGCACTACGGGCTGGTGGCGCCCGCCGGCACGCCGCGCGCGATCGTGCAGCGTCTCAACCGGGAGCTCAACGCGGCGCTTGCGACCGACGAGGTACGCAAACGGCTCGCCAACGAGGGCGCCGAGCCGTGGCTGAGCACGCCGGAAGAATACGCCGCCGACATCGATGCCGAGGAGACCAAATGGTCGACGCTCGCCAAGTCGATCGGCTGGAAACCGGAACAGTGAGGGCATGACGATGACCGCACGGGCGACCGCGCATTGGAGTCTTGCACTGGCGGCGGTCGTGGCGTTGGCGACGCCCGCTTGTGCGCAGGATTACCCGACCCGCCCCGTCACCCTGATCGTGCCCTATTCGGCGGGCGGCGGCAACGATGCGATGGCGCGCATCGTCGCCGAGCGGATGAGCGCGACGCTCGGCCAGCAGATCGTGATC
The DNA here is from genome assembly GCA_963791155.1 of uncultured Pseudomonadota bacterium. Taxonomy (GTDB): domain Bacteria; phylum Pseudomonadota; class Alphaproteobacteria; order Rhizobiales; family Xanthobacteraceae; genus JAVDCA01. Next base: position 42,394 of record CAWBRI010000002.1, on the reverse strand, counting down.
GAGAATCGCGGCGGCGCCGGCGGCAGCATCGCGACGCGCCAGGTCGCGCGGGCGGAGCCCGACGGCTACACGCTCGGGCTCGGCGGCACCGGCACGCTCGCGATCGATCCCACGCTTTATCCGAACGTCGGCTACGATCCGCGCAAGGATTTCACGCCCATCGGCCTGATCGCCACCAGCGCGCTGGTCGTGCTGGTCAACCCCGCGGTGCCGGCGAAGAGCATCGCCGAATTGATCGCGCTCGCGAAGCGCGAGCCCGGCAAGCTCAATTACGCCTCGGCCGGCGTCGGCAGCGGCATCCACCTCGGTGCCGAGCTGTTCGCCTATATGGCGGGCATCAAGCTGACCCACATTCCCTACAAGGGCAGCGCGCCGGCTCTCACCGACCTGATCGGCGGCCACGTGGCGATCTATTTCAGCTCGCTGCCGCCGGCGGTCGGCCTGGTCAAGGACGGCAAGGTGCGCGCGCTCGCCGTCACCGGGCCGGAGCGCTCGAAGATTTTTCCCGATCTGCCGACCGTCGCCGAATCCGGGCTGCCCGGCTACGCGGCCGTCCTGCACTATGGAATAGTGGCGCCGGCCGGCACGCCGAAGCCGATCGTGGACAAGCTCGCGGCGGCCCTTCGGGCCGCGATCGCGTCGCCCGACGCGCAGGCACGCATCGCTACCGATGGCGCCGAGGTCATGGGCATGACGCCGGACGAATACGCGGCCGACATCGACCGCGAAGAAGCCAAGTGGTCGGACATCGTGCGCCGCTCGGGCGCGAAGTGCGAGAGGGCGCTAGTCATTTCGAGATCCCTCGCTGCGCTCGGGCCCCGGAATGACGCAAGAGCGACCGGCCACACGGTGCGAACAGGGGGGGACCACATGAGTTCGCAACAGACGATCGACGTCACGGACTTCATCGACGGGCGCAAGCTCAACGCCTTCAATTTCCAGCTCGTGGTGGTGTCGTTCCTGGTGATCATGGTCGACGGCTTCGACATCACGGTCGCGGCCTTCGCGGTCCCGCCTTCGATCAAGGCGTGGGGCATCCAGAATCCGGGCGCCTTCGGGCCGGTGCTGGGCGCGAGCCTGTTCGGCATGCTGTTCGGCGCGCCGCTGCTCGGGCATCTGGGCGACCGCTTCGGCCGCAAGACCGCGATCCTGTGCTCCTATGTGGTGTTCGGCGTCTTCACCCTGGCGGCCGCCTGGTCGACGTCGCTCCTGCCAGCTCGGCGTGCTGCGCCTCCTCGCCGGCGTCGGCATCGGCGGCCTGCTGCCGAACGTCATCGCGCTCAATGCCGAGTTCGCGCCGCGCCGCCTGCAGGCGACCGCCGTGATCGTGAGCTTCGCCGGCATCACCATCGGGGGCTCGCTGCCGGGCCTGATCGCCGCCTACCTGATGCCGCACTACGGGTGGCCGATCCTGTTCTATTTCGGCGGGATCGTCCCGCTCTGCTCGCCGGCGTGATCGCGACCTGGCTGCCGGAATCGATCCGCTTTCTCGCCTTGAAGGATCGCCAGGCGGAAGTGGCCGCGATGGTGCAGCGGATGGACCCGGGCACCAAGCTGCCTCCCGGCGCGCGCTTCGTCGTGCAGGTGAGCGAGAAGCTGCCGTTCCGCTACTTGTTCAGCGGCAAGCTCGCCGTGATGACGCCGCTCTTGTGGGCGCTGTTCGTGCTCAACCTGATGGCCTACTTCTTCCTGGTGAGCTGGATGCCGACCTTGCTGTCGAGCGCGAGCATTCCGCTCAGCCAGGCGCGCCGCTGGCGACCACCATGCTGCAGGTCGGCGGCTGCCTCGGGCTCGTGGGCGATCGCGGTTCCGCTCGATCGCCGCGGCATGCTGCCGATCGTGGCGCTGTTCGTGCTCAGCGTTCCGGTGATCGGCTCGATCGGATACGTGCGCGCGGCAATCGCCCGTTCTACATGATGCTGATCGTCACGCTCGCCGGTTTCTGCACGCTCGGCGCCCAAAGCGGACTCAACGCGATCTCGGCCATTCTCTATCCGACCGCGCTGCGCTCGACCGGCGTCGGGCGCGGCGTTCGGCATCGGCCGCGTCGGTGCGATCGCCGGACCGGTGATCGGCGGAAGGTTGATCGACCTGCACCTGCCGGTGCAGCAGCTCTACATGATCGCCGCACTTCCGTTCGTTCTGGGCGCGATCGTGGCGTTCATCCTGATGCCGCTGTATGCGGCGCGGATGCACACCCACGGGCCGGGGAGATACGGCGGCATTGCGAGGCGTGCACCGATCTCGATTTACCCGAGATCGGTGCACGCCGAGTGCAACGTCTCGGCGCCGTCACCCCGAGATGCTTCGCTTCGCTCGCAATGACGTGACGCGACTTGCGGCGCTCGCCTTCGCGTCCTGGATCGTCTGCCAGACCCTGTACGGCGTCGCCGGCATGGCGATGTCGCTGACGCCGTAGGGGCGCAGCGCATCGACGATGGCGCTGACGATGCCGGCCGGCGCCGCCGTGGTGCCGCCCTCGCCGCCGGCCTTGATGCCGAGCGGATTGGTGGGCGACAGCACCTCGGCGATCTCGGTGCGGAACGACGGCAGCGTGTCGGCGCGCGGCATGCCGTAGTCCATGAACGAGCCGGTCAGCGGCTGGCCGGTGTCGGGCTCGACGTAGACCTGCTCCCACATCGCCTGGCCGACGCCCTGCGCGATGGCGCCGTGGGTCTGGCCGTCGACGATCAGCGGATTGATGCAGCGGCCGACGTCGTCGACCGAGGCGTAGCGCGTGATCGTCGATCGTCGCCGGTGTCGGGATCGATCTCGACCTCGCAGATGGCGCAGCCGTTGGGAAACACCGGCTCGTGCATCTCGTTGTCGGTGACGACCGCGAGCCCGTCCGTGAGATCGTCGGGCAGCGCGTGGCGCGCGGCCTCGCGGGCGAGCTCGAGGAAATCGAAGCTGCGGTTGGTGTCGCGCGACGCAGAACCGGCCGTCGCTGAACGTCGACAGCGTCGGGCGTGGTGCCGAGCACGGCGGCCGCGATCCGCTTGCCCTTGGCGATCAGCTCGGCGGCCGCCTTGGAGAACACGGTGGCGGCATGGCGCATCGAGCGGCCGGAATGCGATGCCGCCGCCGACCTTCACCACGTCGGTGTCGCCCAGGATGATCTTCACGCGTCTCGACCGGCACGCGCGAGCAGGTCGGACACCACCTGGGCGAAGCTCGTCTCGTGGCCCTGCCCGCTCGGCTGCGTGCCGATCACCACGTCGACGCGGCCTTCCGGGCCGCACCGTGATGCGCGCCTGCTCGTTGGGCGCGCCGATCGAGGACTCGACGTAATTGGCAAGGCCGAGGCCGAGCAGCCTGCCGCGCTTCTTGGCCTCGCGCCGGCGCTGCGTCGAAGCCCTTCCAGTCGGCGATGCTCCATCGCCCAGTCCATGTTCTCTTCGTAGCGGCCGCTGTCGTAGAGCATGCCGACCGCGTTGCGGTACGGCATCGCGTTCGGCTTGATCAGGTTCTTGCGGCGCAGCGCGATGCGGTCGAAGCCGAGCTCGCGCGGCCGCGTTGTCGATCAGCCGCTCGATCGCGAAGGTCACCTCCGGCCGGCCGGAGCTGCGATAGGCCTGGGTCGGCATCGTGTTGGTGTAGACCGCCATCGCGCGCAGCGTCGCGGCCGGGATGTCGTAGGAGCCGGGGATCAGGCCGGCAGCCCTTGCTGAGCGGCGACAGCGACACGCAGCGCGCGCCGACATTGCTGATATTGGTGGCGCGCATCGCGAGGAAGCGGCCGTCCTTGCGCAGCGCCAGCTCGACCCTGCGTGACCAGATCGCGGCCCTGGTAGTCGCTGAGGAACGCTTCCGAGCGCGTGGCGGTGTACTTGACCGGCCGGCCGAGCTTGCGCGACGCCCACAGCACCAGGCCGAACTCGACGAAGACGCGGTTGCGGGTGCCGAAATTGCCGCCGACGTCGTAGGAGAGGACCCGCAGGCGCTCGGGCTCGATGCCGAGCATCGGTGGCGAGCTCGCGCTTCTGGCGCACCGCGCCGCCGCTGCCGGCATAGAGCGTGTAGCGGCCGGTCGCGGCATCGTAATTGCGCGACCGCGGCGCGCGGCTCGAGCGGCACGCCGGTGACGCGGCCGATATGGAAGTCTATGTCTGACGACGTGATCGGCGGCCGCGAACGCCTTGTCGGTCGCCGCGCGATCGCCGAACCAGGTGTCGACCGGAATATTGTCCGGCACCTCGTCCCACACCGCCGGCGCGCCCGGCCGCATGGCGTCTTCCGACGTGCACGACGTGCGGCAGCACCTCGTAGTCGACCGCGACCGCCTCGGCGGCGTCGAGCGCCTGCGCCGAGCGTCTCGGCCACCACCATGGCGACCGCCTCGCCGACATGGCGCGCCTTGTCGGCCGGCAGCAGCATGTGCGGGCCGATGAACACCGGCTGGCCGCCCGGCCGCGTGCAGCTTCATGTCGTATTTGGTCTTCGGCAGCGGATCGTGCGGGATCGGCGCGAGCCTGTCGGCGAGGCAGTCGGCGCCGGTGAAGACGCCGAGCACGCCCGGCATGGCTCGCGCGCGCGGCGGTGTCGATGCCGACGGATGCGCGCATGCGGATGCGGCGAGCGCACCATCGCCGCATAGGTCTGGCCGTCGAGCTTGAAATCGTCGCTGAAGCGGCCCTGGCCGGTGATCAGCCGCTCGTCCTCGTTGCGCGGCATCGGCTTGCCGATGAAGCGGTAATGGGAGTCGTCAAGCTTCGGGGTCTCTTGCATGCAACTGATCCTCGTAGGGCACTCAACCGCTAGAGCATGATCCCGAAAAGTGGGAACCGGTTTTCGGAAAAGATCATGCTCCAACAATAAGCTAGAGCGGGATGACGATTCGAAGAAAAGTCATCCCGCTCTAGCTTTGCGCGCCGAGCCAGTCCAGCAAAATTCGGTTGAAGCGCTCGGGCGCTTCCACGTTGGGGAGGTGCCGGGCGCCGGCAAACGACACGAACCGGCCGCCCGGGATGAGCGCGGCGAGGCGCGCGTTTTCCTCCGCCGAGCTCGCGACGTCGTCCTCGCCGTAGAGCGCCAGGGCGGGAACGCGCAGCGACGGCAGCTCCCCGGTGAAATCGAAATTCGAGAGCGCGTGGATGCCGCCGAGATAGCCGGCCGGATCGGTGGCCGCGACCGTATCGCGGATCTGCCGCCACCGGCCCGGATCGCGCGCCTTGAAGGCGGGCGACAGCCATCGCTCCATGGTGCCGTCGGCGATCGGCTCGCACGAATCGGCGGCCTGCACGGCGGCGATGCGCGGCGCCCAGATCTGGGCGACCCGGGGAAGCGAGGCGGGCGGGGACTCGCACAGCATCAGCGAGGCGACTTTGCGGCCCTGGCGAAGCGCCAGCGCCTGGCCGATCATGCCGCCGATCGACAGGCCGACGAAATGGACCCGCTCGATGGCGAGCGCCGTGATCACCGCCGCGATGTCGCCGGCCAGTTCGTCGAGCGTCGTGTTGCCGGCCGGCGGATCGCTGCCGCCGTGTCCGCGCATGTCGACGCGCAGCACGCGCAACCCTCCGGCGAGCAGCGGCGCGATCTGCTCGGCCCACATGCCGCTGTCGGCCGCGAGCGCATGGGCGAAGCAGACGACCCTCGCTCCCGGCGGGCCGAGGAGATCGTAGTGAATTCGGCGTCCGGCGACTTTGAGCAGCATGGGGGGCCTCGAACAGGCGTCAGGGATACTCTAGTGTGGCTTATCCCATCGTCTGGAAGTGGGACAAGGACCCGCAATCCCCGCTCCAAGTCGGCCGGAACGCTCATGGACATGAACTACGCGCCGCTGCGCACCCTGCGCGATGTCGAGGAGCTGGAGCGCGTCCCGCTCGATCGAGCGCATCTTCTCCTGGAACCTGAACGACTGGCTGGCGCGCGGCTGCGCGCTCGACCCGGACAAGATCGCGATCCGCTACATCGCGGACGGCGATCCCGACGGCGACGGCGGTCTCCGTGAGCTACCGCGAGCTGCAGCGCGCGGGCGAACCAGGCCGCCAATCTGTTTCACTCGTCTCGGCGTCGCGACCGGATGATGCGGTGCTGTTCCTGCTGCCGACGATGCCCGAGCTCTATGTCGTGATGCTGGGCGCCGTCGCGGCCGGCATCGCCTGCAGCATCAACTGGATGCTCAAGGCGCGAGCAGCTCGCCGAGCTGATCCGCTCGACCAACGCCAAGGTGATCGTCGCGCTGGGTCCGACGCCCGGCTTCGAGATCTGGGAGAACATCCAGGCGGTGCGCGGCGAGATTCCGCCCTCCGTGCCGCATCCTGACGGTGCCGGGCCCGGGCGGCGAGACGCTGCCCGAGTCCGATCTCACGGCGCTGGCCGCGCGCGAGCCCGGCGACCGTCTGCGTTTTCGCGCGCAAGGTCGCGCCCGACGATATCGCGGCCTACATCCATTCCGGCGGCACCACCGGCTCGCCCAAGCTGGTCAAGCTCACCCATCGCGGCTTCGCCTACAAATGCTGGGCCAACGCCGTGGTGCATGGCGCACACGGCGGACGACGTGATCTTCGCCGACTATCCGATGTTCCACATCGCCGGCATTTTCGGCCGCGGCTATTTCGCGATCGCCCACGGCATGTCGATCGTCATCCCGACGCCGCTCGGCGCGCGCGACAAGCGCTTCATCGACAACTACTGGAAGTTCGTCGACAAGTTCGGCATCACGATCTTCTCCGGCGTGCCGACCACGCTCGCGCAGTTGGCCAAGAGCAGCCCGGCGCGGCGAGAACCTGAGCTCGCTGCGCCCGTACGCGCTGCACCGGCTCGACCGCGTTTCCGGCCGAGGTCGCGCGCCAGATCGAGGCCGCGATCGGCGTGCGCGTGCTGCTGACCTACGGCGCCACCGAATACACCCAGAACGTCAGCCAGGCGCCGCGCGACGGCGATCCGAAATTCGGCTCGCGCCGGGCTGCGCTTGCCCTACACGCAGACGTGCACAGTGGTCGAGCTCGACGACAACGGCCGCATCATGCGCGACTGCCGCACTCGACGAGATCGGCGTCGTGGTGGTGAAAGGGCCGAGCGTCACGCCGGGCTATCTCGATCCGCACATACAATGCCGGTATCTTCACGGCCGACGGCTGGTTCAATTCCGGCGATCTCGGCCGGCTTCGACGCCGACGGCTATCTGTGGCTGACCGGCCGCGCCAAGGACGTGATCATCCGCGGCGGCCACAACATCGATCCGTCCGTGATCGAGGATACGCTGCTCAAGCACGACGAGGTTCTGCTCGCCGCCGCCGTGTGCAAGCCCGACGCCTATGCGGGCGAGCTTCCGATCGCCTATGTGCAGCTCGTGCCGAACGCGCGGGTGACCGCGGACGAGCTTCGCGCATTCGCTTTCGATCGCATCCCCGAGCGCGCCGCGGCGCCGAAGGACGTCATCGTCCTCGACCGCATGCCGCTCACCGACATCGGCAAGCCCGTCAAGGCCTTGTTGCGCACCGACGCGGCGCGCCGCGCCTTCCGCGAGGTCCTGGCCGACGTCGCCGGGCCGGAAACGCTCGCGGTCGACGTGGTCGCCGACCCCGTCAAGGGACAGGTGGCGGTGATCACGCTTGCGGGCCCGGGCGCGCTCGGCGCGATCGAGCAGAAAATCCACGACCGCATGAAAGCCTTCGCGATCGCCTACCGGATCGAGGAGGCGGTCGATCCGCCCGCTTGAGCGCATCGACGAACCAGACGACAGACGGAACCAGAGGAGCCCATCATGATCCGCATGCTCGCAGGCCTCGTCGCGCTGCTTCTCGGCGCCTGGGCCGGCCCCGCTCTGGCGCAGGCCGGCTACCCGAACGCACCGATCCGGGTCATCATCCCGCTCGCGCCCGGCGGGGCGATCGACGTCATGGTGCGGGCGCTCGGCAGGGCGTTCGAGCAGCGCAATCCGCACGGCTTCATCGTGGAAAGCCGCCCGGGCGCCAACACCATCATCGCGGCCAATGCCTGCAAGGCGGCGGCGCCCGACGGCTACACGATCTGCCTGTTGTCGAGCAGCACCGTGTCGATCAATCCGTCGCTCTACAAGACGCTGTCCTACGATCCGCTCAAGGATTTCGAGCCGATCACCAATGTGGCGTTCGCCGACCAGGTGCTGGTCCTCAACAACAAGGTGCCGGTGAAGGACTGGAAGGAGCTGGTCGACTATTCCAAGAAGAATCCCGACAAGCTCAATTTCGGCTCCTTCGGCCTCGGCGGCGACACCCATCTGATCGTCGAATGGCTCAAGCACGAGAGCGGCGCGAAGATCACCCATGTCCCCTACAAGGGCGCGTCCGAATCGATGCTGGCCTTCGCGGCGAACGACGTGCAGATCCTCTACCTCATCGTCGGCAACATGGATCTGGTGCGCCAGATCAACGAAGGCGAGGTCAAGGGCCTGCTGGTGCCGGGCGCCCGCGCGCAGCGCGCTCATTCCGAGCGTGCCGAGCTTCGCCGAGATCGGGTCTCACCTCGGCGGCCGCCGACTATCAGACCTGGTTCGGCATGTTCGCCCCCAGGGGGACGCCGCCCGAGATCGTCAAGAAGCTCAATGCCGAATTCTCCGCGATCGTGAACACCAAGGCATTCGCCGACCAGAACCTGACGCCGCGCGGTTTTCGGCCGGTCGGCGATTCGTCCGCGGATTTCGCCAAATTCATCGCCGAGGATTTGCGGCGGGCCAAAATCCTGGTCGACAGCTCGGGCATAAAGCTGGATCAGTGACGTGGAACACATGGTGAATCTCGTGAGGATGAAATTGACCGCCACGCGCACTGCTTCACCTCTCCCCGCGTGCGGGGAGAGGTCGGGATCGGCGCGTTTCAGCGCCGGATCCCGGGTGAGGGGGCCTCTCCGCGAGTTCGAGCGTTGCGGATGCGCCCCCTCACCCCGACCCGCCTTCGCCAAGAGGCTACGGCGGGGCAGGCCCTCTCCCCGACGCAAGTCGGGCTTGCCCGATTTGCGCATTATTAATGCCGAACTCGGGCAAGCCCGAGTTCGGTTGCGGGGAGAGGGAGCGCGCCGCATTTGTCGCGCCGCATGCTTAATGACACCGTCTTCTAGAAAGTTTTTCAAATGCCCCTGAACTACGAACAGATCATGGCGTCACCGGCCGGCCGACATCGCGGTGAACTACGGCCCGCGCGACTGCATGCTGTATGCGCTCGGCATCGGTCTCGGCATGGATCCGCTCGATCTGAACCAGCTCCAATTTGTCTATGAGCGCGCAACCTGCGTCGCATTTCCCGACCATGGCGATGGTGCTCGGCTGGCCGGGCCGGCTGACCGATCCGGAACTTCGGCATCGACGAGCGCCTGGTGGTGGCGGCCGATCAGAAGGTCGTGCTGCACGAGCCGCTCGCCACGGAGCGGCAAGCTCGTGAGCCGGCCGCGCATCAAGGAGGTGATCGACAGGGGCCCGGCAACTGCGACCATCATCCAGGCGACCGCAGCTGCGCGCGCCCGACGGCACGACTGGTGCGACCGTCGAATCGAGCATGCTGGCGCGCCAGCATGGCGGGTTCGGCGGCAAGGTGACCGAGGCGCCGGAGCCGGCGCCGACGCCGAGCTGCGCACCCGACGCCGTCTGCGATCTGCCGACGCCGCCCAATCTGGCGCTGCGTCTATCGGCTCAACGGCGACGACCAACCCGCTGCATGTCGATCCCGAGCGTGCCAAGGTGGCGGGTTTCGACGGCCGATCCTGCACGGCGTCGCCACCTTCGGGGTCGCGGCGCACGCGATCCTGCGCACGATCGACTATCGGGCCGGAACGTCTCGCGAGCGATCGAGGCGCGTTTCGCGCGGCCGGTGTTTCCGGGCGAAACGATCCGCACCGAGATGTGGCGCGACGGCAGCCGCATTTCGTTTCGCTGCCGTGTGGTCGACGCGTAACGAGATCGTGCTGACCGACGGCCTCGCGACGCTGCGGCTGAGCACGATGCGCTGGGACAACACCACGCTGTTCGTCGACGATGATCCGGCCGATCGCGCCTTCCGCGCCGAGGTGCGCGACTGGATCGCGGCGAATTGTCCCGAAGCTCTGTGCAACCGCTCACAGCGGGTCGACCCGCCCGAGCTCGAGCCCTGGCACCGCAAGCTGTTACGAGCGCGGCTGGATCGCGCCGCACTGGCCGAACGACAATACGGCGGCATGGGCGCACGCTCACCCAGCAGATCATCCTGTTCGAGGAGATCAGCCGGGTCGGCGCGCCGACGCCCTATCCGCACGGGCTCAACTTCATCGGTCCGCTGATCATCGACGCCGGCACGCCGGCCCAGAAGGCCAAGCACCTGCCGCCGATTCTCACCGGCGACGCCACCTGGTGCCAGGGCTATTCCGAGGTCGGCGCCGGCTCCGACCTCGCGAGCCTGCAGGCGCGGCCGTGCTCGATGGCGACCATTTCGTGGTCAACGGGCATAAAGTGTGGACCACCAACGGCCATTTCGCCGACTGGATGTTCGCGCTGCTGCGCACCGATCCGGACGCCAAGCCCAAGCAGGCCGGCATCAGCATGCTGCTGATCGATCTCAAGTCGCCCGGCGTCACGGTGCGGCCGATCCAGACCATCAGGGGCGACGCCGAGTTCGCCGAGGAATTCTTTGTCGACGTCCGGGTGCCGCGCGAGAACCTGCTCGGGCCGCTCAACGAGGGCTGGCGCGTCGCCAACAAGCTCCTGGGCTCCGAGCGCTTCACCACCGGCCACCCGCGCAACGCCGCGGTGCTGCTCAACAAGGCGCGCCAGGTCGCCGAGCTGACGGGCGCGAGCCGGGCGGCCGGGTTCCGGCAGAAGCTCGCCGCGCTCGAGATCGACCTGCTCGCCTTCTCGGCCTACTACCGCCATGCCGCCGAGCCTGCACGCGCACGGCAAGGCGCCCGCCTCGATGGCGCCGGTGATCAAGATCGTCGGCGGCGAATTGGGCCAGCGCGCCTCCGAGCTTCTGGTCGAGGCGGCGGGTCCGTTCGGGCCGCAGGCTCGAGGACTTGCGGCTCGGCAACCACGCGGTCAATCCGGCCGGCGAGATGTTCGAGATGCGGCGGGTGACGGTCGGCTCGGGCGCGGTCGAGATCCAGCGCAACATCATCGCCAAGCGCGTGCTTGGGTTGCCAGGCGCATGATCCCGGAAAAGCCCGCCCCGGACTTGATCCGGGGTTGCAGACTTTACGGACAAGATCATGCGCAAAGAAAAAAATGAAGCGCATGATCGCTTTGGTCTGAGGCGATGGTGCGCAAGAGGAGAATGGCGTGGAATTGTTGCTAGACGAGCAGCAGGCGCTTCTGGCCGAGACCGCCGCGCGGCTCCTTGCCGACATCGGCGGGCCGCGCCGCGCGCGCGCGCTGCGCGACGCCGCCAGCGAGATGGACGCGACCGCGTGGCGCGAGGTCATCCGGGCGGGCTGGCTTGCGACCGTCGTCGCCGAGCCCCACGGCGGGCTGGGGCTCGGCCTGTTGGATCTTGCCCTCGCGCTCGAGCAGGCCGGGCGGCAGCTCCTGATGGCGCCGCTCGCCGAGGCCGCGGCGGCCGCCTGGGTGTTGTCGCGGGCAGCCGGCGAGGGCCCCGCGCCGATGCTCGCCGAGGTCCTGGGCGGATCGCGCCTGATCGTGGCGGCGACCCGGGCGGCGTCCTGGGGCCACGGCGGCCCGGGCCTGCGGTGCGACGCGCACACGTCGGCGCTCGACGGCGCGATCCCGTTCGTGCCCTTCGCGCCGTCGGCGGACGCCTTCTTGGTCGCCACCGACACGGCGATCTGCCTGGTCGAGAAGAAAACGGCCGGCGTTGCGGTCGACACCCAAGTGCTGGTCGACGGCTCGACCGCGAGCACATTGACGTGCCGGAGCGTCATTCCCACGCAGGTCCTGGCGCGCGGGGCCGCGGCGCAAGCCCTTACGGCCCGGCTGCAGGAATTCCTGGCGCTTGCGCGCCGGCGCCGAGCTGGTCGGATCTGGCGGCCGGCGCGCACGACCTCACGCTCGACTACATCAAGCTGCGCCAGCAGTTCGGCCGCCCGATCGGCAGCTTCCAGGTGCTGCAGCACCGCGCCGTCGACGGCTTCATCGACATCGAGCTCAACCGCTCGCTGCTCTTTCGCGTGCTCGCGGCGTTCGACGCCGGCGAAACGCACCCCGCCATGGCGTCGGCCGTCAAGGCGCGCACGTCGCGGTCGGCGCTCGCCGCCACCCGCGCCGCCCTGCAGATGCACGGCGCCGTCGGCTATACCGACACGCACGACATCGGCCTGTACTACAAGCGCGCCATCGCGCTCGCCGCGCGCTACGGCGGCGAGCTGGAGCACACCGCGTGGTTTTCGGAGGTGACGTGTGATGGTTCGAGCTATAAAAACAACGTCGCCGCGACCTCGGCGCGCTCCCTCTCCCCGCGTGAGCGGAGCGAGACGGGTACGGGGTGAGGGGGCCTTTCGCTGGCTCCGACTTGCGGTGACGCCCCCTCACCCGGACTCCGTCGCCAGCGCACGGATTCCGACCTCTCCCCGCACGCGGGGAGAGGTGGAGCGTGGCGCGCGGCAGGCGTATCCACGACCTGACCTCCCTCATCACCGACATCGACCCGCACGGCGTCGCGACGCTCACGCTCAACCGCCCCGACCGCAGCAACAGCTACGACCAGGCGCTGCTCGACGCGCTGGCGGGCGCGTTCGCGCGGCTGGGAGGGGATTCGTCGATCCGCGCCATCGTGCTGCGCGGCGCCGGCAAGCATTTCTGCGCCGGCGCCGACATCGGGGCGCACGATTCGGCGAAACCGGCCGGTCAGCGCGCGACATTGCCCGGCCTGTGCCACGCCATCGACACCGTGCCGAAGCCGACGATCGCGCTCGTGCGCGGCGCCTGCATCGGCGGCGGCCTCGCCTTCGCGGCCTGCTGCGACGTCGTCATCGCGACCGCGCGATGCGGTATTCGCGCTGCCCGAGGTGCGGCTCGGCTTTGCGCCCGGACCGCTCGTTCCGTTCCTGCTGCGGGCCATCCATCCGCGCAGCCTGCGGCGCTATCTACTGTCCGGCGAACGCTTCGGCGCCGAGGAGGCGCTGCGCATCGGCCTCGTGCACGAGCTGTGCGACCCTGCCGGCGCGGATGCGGCGCTCGCAAAAATGCTCGACGAGATGCTGCGCGCCGCTCCCGGCGCGGCGGCGAGCGCCAAGCGCGCGCTGCGCACGCTCGGCCAGGGCGCCACGATGGAGCTCCTGAGGGACCTGCAGGTCGAATTCCAGGAAGGATTCGAATCCGCCGAAGCGCGGGAGGGCCGGGCGAGCTTTCGCGAGAAGCGCAAGCCCGCCTGGGCGCCGAAGTAGCCTCAAACGTAACCTATTGCTGGTATCGTCCCGGTCGAAAGTGACCCGGAACGGTCATGCCCACACCGCATGCCGCACTATTTGGATCGGTCGAAGGTGAGGATGCTGCGGGTCATCCCTTTGTCGGGCCAATTCGGCATCACGCGCCACGGCGACAACACCTTTAATCGGTCGCCATCTAGTTTGTAAGACCGCGTTTGTTCGGTGCTGACCCACTCTGGATTCCAGGCCACTTCGACCTTGGTGGTCCACTTGTCCCCTTCAACACTATAAGTTCCGGTGTAGGCGACGAGCGTGCTTAGCAGGTCGGCACGTTCTTGGTCGGTCCTTGCAGTCTTACGCGCCTCTCCGGTCAGAATGAAGAACACTCGTCCCTCCGGCGTGAAGACAGCATAGCCGGTCGGCTTTTCTCCCATCGCCGGCTCCTTTTGGCCGGTCGCCTGAACTTCTACCTCTTGCGAAACGAGTTTCCAGGTGCCGAGAACTTTGGCGCTATCGTCAGCACCGAAACTCGGTTGCGCAACTAGGCGAGCCATGAACACTGTCCCGACAGCCTGAACATCGGGCTCTCCTCTCCATGCGAGATTGAGTCGGTCCCCACCAACAGAGCACCCGGTCACTCGCCCTTGATGTTCGCACCCTTGATGACCGGCCACCACTTTTCGATTTCGGCCTTCTGCAGTGCGGCGAGAGCTTCGGGCGTTTGCTGCTCGCGCGGGAAAATCTCCTGTCCGACATCGGCAAATCGTTGACGTACTAACGGATCGCTCATGGCTTCGACGGCCGCGCTATTAAGCTTGGCGATGATTTCCTTGGGCGTATTTCCGGGCGCCCAAAGACCATGCCAAAACGGCATATAAAGCCCCGGTACTCCAGCCTGGTCGACGGTTGGAATGTCGGGAGCCCGCACCCAAGGAGTTTTTGCCAAGATTGCATAGGCTCTAACGTTGCCGCTAAGCACCTGGGGCAACAAATCCGACGCCTGGAGACATGTCAGGTCGATCTGTGTTGACAACACATCTTGGATCGCAGGCGCAGCGCCCCGATAGGGTACGAACTGGAAGCGGGTGCCAGTGTTGTTTTGGAAGTAGATCCCCCAAACATGTGAGGGGCTGCCAACACCGGGCGTAGCAAAAGTTGCCTTGTCTGGATTTGCCTTGAGCCACGCGATCAGCTCCCGCATATTCTTTGCTGGCAAATCTTTCTTTCCAACGATCATCAACGGGTTCGTTGTCAGCAAAGCCACTGGATCAAAATCCTTTAAAAGATCGTAGCGGACGCTGTAGATGGCTCCGCTAAAGACATGGGAATTCAATTGGCCGATGCTCAGCGTGTAGCCATCGGGCGCCGCTCGTGCGGCTCGCGCAACGCCGATGCTGCCTCCGGCACCTGCAACATTCTCGATGATCACGGGTTGACCAAGGGCCGCGCGCATGCGCTCGCCGATAATGCGAGCGACGGCATCCGCCGGCCCACCTGCCGGGAATGTGACGATTATTGTAATGGGTCGCGTGGGAAAATTTTGTGCGCTCACGATGCGCGTTAAGGCGGGCAGGACGGCAGCACTTGCTGCCAGATGCAGAAACGTTCGGCGGGGAACTTTCATCTCGTCCTCCCAATCGAATTGCTTAGTCATTGGATAGCATTCTGGAGGAAGTCGATCTATAATATGCTTGCGTGAAAATTCATATCAGCTTGGATATGAGAAATGGAGCTAAGACACCTCCGGTATTTCATCGCCGTTGCCGAGGAAGGACACATCACGAGAGCCGCAGAGCGGCTTGGCATGCAGCAGCCGCCGCTTAGTCAACGCATCAAAGCGATCGAACGCGAACTTGATGTGCGGCTATTTCACCGAAAGGCGCGCGGTGTCGAGTTGACCGACGCCGGGCGCGCCTTCCTCAACAATGCCCGCGCAGTCCTTGCTCAACTCGATCATGCTTTTGAAACGACACGGCGCACGGCGCGAGGCGAAGAGGGCCGAATCAGCATCGGGATTGTGCCTGCGAGTCCATTTCATCCGTTAGTGCCGCGTGCCATTCGTGCGTTTCGTGAAGCCCATCCGCTGGTATCCGTGCGATTGGAAGAGCGCCTCGGCGGGGAACTGCTCGACCTGCTGCGAAGCGAACAAATTGATGTCGCATTCATCCGAATGCCCCATGCCGATCGGGAGGGGCTCGTTATCAACCGGTTGCTTGAGGAGCCGATGCTAGTGGCATTACCCGGTGCGCACGCACTAGCTCGGACCGGCGGCAAAGGCGAAAGCCCGCTCTTGTTGAAACATCTTGCCCGCGAAACATTCATTCTTTACGGCCCCCCAGGGATAGGCCTCCGTGAGGTGACGATGGCAGCATGCCGCGCGGCAGGTTTTAGTCCACGTGCCGGGCAGGAAGCCCCTCGCATCGCGTCAACGCTTAGCCTTGTGGCTGTCGGGCTCGGGATTTCGCTTGTCCCAGCCTCCTTGCGGCACATGTACGTTGATGGCGTTGTTTACCGTCGTCTTAGTGGCGCCGTCCAGCCGAATGCTCCGTTGGACCTTGCATCGCGGCGCGGTGACCCTTCAGCGGCGGTTCGACATTTTCTGAATTTGGTAAGACAAGCAGCGAAGAGTTTTCGCTTCGACGATTCTGAGCACAGGCGTAGCCGCGCTCCAAAGCGAAAGTCATTTGCCGCTACTGGATGAGGCTGTGACGCGTTCGCCGATTCCTTAAGCAACACCGCCCGGGATGACCAATCAAGGCTCAGGTTCGAGTTTCGCCATTTCCAATTAATCATCATGTCCCCTTTTGGCACGAAGCCGACATGCCCGTCGCGTCGGTCGATGTCCGCTTATTGGGCAGAGCGGAAGTGCGTGACGCGCGCGAAGCGACGACGGCCATTGGCGCAAACGCCAAGACGCTTGTGTTCGCCTCGACCACGAACACTGATCACGCCCCGGAGGGACTCCGCGGCAGCTTGCGCAGGACCGCGACGACCCTGCGCGGAGACACAGTTCAGCGCCTCCCGAGGGCGACCACTAGTTGGCGGCGAAACAGTAGAATAAGCCGTTGCCCCCGGTGCCTCTGAGATCGCTCTGGCTGCAGCCGCCCTCGGGCCCCCGCGAAGGATGCGATGAATTCCACGACTTGGATGCGGCGTCGTCGCGCAGACCCTTGCGGTCAATATGGCCAACCATCGCCGCGCCCTGGGTGCTGCTCGTCCAGTTGCGGCAGGTCCTATCCTCGCCAGCCGGAAACGCTCGGCCGTCGGCCTGCGAGCCGGTCAGGACGTCGTGATAGTTCGGCGTGTAACCGACCCCGGCGACCACGGCGCCCCGCTCAGTCAATGACGCCTGCATGCCGAGCTTGTTGTTATCGCCGTGCAGATCGTCGACGTTTTGCGCAACGATCTCGCCTTTGAAGTTCTGCCACGGGCCTGTCCCGATGCGATCGCGCGCATGGACGGCCGGCTTGCCGTCCGCAGCCTGGGTGCTGAGATAAGCGTGCCAGGTCTTGCTGCCGGCGCCCGCCGCCTGCGCCAGTGTCTGGCACTGACGGTCCGCGCCCTCTAGGCCGCCGAGGTCCGCGCCCTTGCCGGGCCCGGCGCTGGCAACGAAGAAGGTCATGTTGGGCACCTGTGGCGGCGGTTGCTGCGCCTCCGCGGTCCCGCTCAAACCGAGCGACATGAGCGCCGCTGACGCAAATATGGGTAACCGCATCGCGTTCTTCATTGCATTCCTCCCAATCATGATTTGGCTCCATGCGAGCCGGTGTACCGCATTGGCATGTGCAGTGTGATTGTGGACAGCGTCACAAGGACTCTGTCCGCATCTAACGCGCTATTGCGCGAAGCAGTAGAACAGACCGTTGCCGCCGGTCGCGATCAAGTCGGGCTGACTGCAGCTGCGCGACATATGCGCCGCGTTCCACGACTTGACGAACGGGGTGATAACAGTGCCGTTGCGGTCGATGTGGCCGACCATGGCGCTGCCGAACGTGCTGCTCGTCCAATTGTTGCAAGTTAGGTTCATGTTCGCCGGAAACGCCCGGCCGTCCGGCGCCGAGCCGGTCAGAACGTCGTGCCAGTTGGGCGTCATTCCCGTCCCGGAAACAATAGTGCCGCGCTCGGTGAGCGAGTTCTCCATGGTGAGCTTGTTGCTGTCACCGTGAAGATCGTCGACGTTTTGCGCGACGACCACGCCTTTGAAGTTCTGCCAGGGGCCGGCGCCGATGCGGTCGCGGGCGCTAACGGCGCCGCCGGGCCTGGCGGCGTTGCTGCTGAGATAGGCGCGCCAGGTCTTACTGCCGGCGCCTGCATTCTGCGCCAAGGTCTGGCAGTGACGATCGGCCCCCTCCAGGCCGCCAAGGTCGGCGCCCTTGCCCGGTCCGGTACTGGTAACGAAAAAGGTCATGTCCGGTGATTGGGGCGGCTGCTGCTGCGCATAGCTCGTAACCGAGCCGAGGGATACAACCGCAACCGACGCAACCATCGCAAAGCAGTTCGTCTTGGACATCGTCGCCTCCCATTTCAGCCAGTGCGCCGTTTTCCGCGCGCACCTTGGCGAGAAAGTTAGCATAAAATCCAATCGGGCAAGCGGCCACGCCACGCCTTTGTGGTCCGCTTGGCAATGTCCGCTGACTATGTCCTAGCGCGGAATGCTGCCTGGCCAATGTCGCCTCCTGGACCCAACTGCGACATCGGTTAGCATCTCATGTTGCAGTAGCGAAGCCGGTTGCCAAACGGGTCTTGTCCGGAAACGCATGCGTCAGCAATGCCAGCGAGAGTGATCAGACAACCCTTCGAGCACGTACCCGAGCCGACGGTAGCTGCCCGGAGCTTCCTTCTGTGTTGCAGAAAGCCGAAGTAACGCGGATGATCAGCCTGTTCGGGAGTCATCTGGGGAATCCCGGGTGAATCTACGGCAAAAGGGGCGACGATGAAAAAGCTGATCTTGGCTTTGATGTTCGTGTATTCCGGCCCTGTGCTGGCGGCAGACAATCCGGACTGGGCCTATCCGGTCACGCCGCCGCCGCAGCAACTCGACGCGGTGACGTTGAAGTCGGTGCCGGGCAGCACGAAGCAATACACTCAGGCGCAGATCGACGACATATTCAATCCGCCAGATTGGTATCCGAGCGAGCACCCGCCGATGCCACAGATCGTCACGACCGGCGGCACGCGTCCGCGGACCGCCTGCGCGCTATGTCATCTGCCGTCGGGCGACGGTCATCCGGAATCGGCGAACATTGCCGGGTTGCCGGCGAACTACATCGTCCGGCAGTTCCTTGCCTTCAAGAACGGCGACCGCAAGGGTGGCCGCGCCATCGCAATGCTTGCAAATTCTAAGTTGCTTTCGGACGAGGAGATGAAGTCGGCGGCGGATTATTTTGCCTCGTTGAAGCCGCGTCCCGGCTACACGAAGGTGGTCGAAACCGACATGGTCGCAAAATCCTACGTTGGGGCGGGCGGCATGCGGTTCGCGACGCCTGATGGCGAGAAGGAACCGATCGGCAACCGCATCATCGTGCTGCCGCAGAACCCGCACCTCGCCGAGTTGCGCGATCCGCATTCGGGCTTCATAGACTACGTCCCGACGGGCAGCATCGTCAAAGGCGCCGCGCTGATGGCGGGCGGCGAGGGCAAGACCATTACCTGCACGATCTGTCACGGTCCGAATCTCAAGGGCCTCGGCGAGGTGCCGAGCATCGCGGGCCGGCCCGCGACCTACATCTTCCGCCAGCTCAACGACATGAAGATCGGCAATCGTAAGGGCCCTTGGGTCGAGCTGATGAAGCAGGTGGTCGAAAAGCTCGACGACAACGACATGATCGCGCTGTCGGCATACCTGGGCTCGCTCGATCCGTAGATGGCAGGCTTCGAGAATCTCGGCGACCTGATCCGGCGCGATCCATGTCAATCGAGTGCTGTTAGCGTTCCGCCGCGCCGGCCTGATCGAAACCAATGAACGCTCGCTGACGATCCTCGATCTGCCGGGGCTGCCCGCATCACCGATATGCGATAATTTCCGATGGCGACGGTGTGCCACAAGCAGAAACCATGGGCGAATCTAGATGAGCTGTGCGCAAAGGTCCTATTCCAAATAGCTCGACCGGGCCAATACAATGCATTTTCCGAGCCTGGGAGAACTCCGACATG
Source organism: uncultured Pseudomonadota bacterium (assembly GCA_963791155.1). Taxonomy (GTDB): domain Bacteria; phylum Pseudomonadota; class Alphaproteobacteria; order Rhizobiales; family Xanthobacteraceae; genus JAVDCA01. The sequence continues at coordinate 22,975 of CAWBRI010000002.1, read as the reverse complement.
CTGTTCGGGACATGCAATTGTATTTCGAGTGCCTCATCGATCTCAAGACGCGACTTGCTTTGCGCTGGTGGCGCAGGCTTTGTGACCGCGCTGATCGGCACGCTGGCCGACAGCTCGCGAACGGCACAGGCGCAAGCGTTGGCCTCCAAGCCACCTGAGGTTGATAGCCTTGCGGTACGCATCATCACGGACAATCAGATCATCAAATTCATTCCGACCGAGAAGCGGGACGGACTGACTATCGAACGGAGGCCCGGCGGCTACTTAAGCAAGGATGCCCCTCCCCAGACGGAACTGATCGGCGAGTGGGGACTCTCGATGCACGCGGAATCCCGGCGTGACAGCGAAGTGCGCAATATCTTGATCGATTTCGGCTATCAGTCCGCAACGTTGCTCAACAACATGTCGGTGCTGAACATCGACCCGGCTAGCTTGGATGCTTTGGTTCTGAGCCACGGCCATTACGATCATTTCGGTGGGCTGGTCGGCTTTCTCTCGGCAAACAAGGGCAAGCTCAAGAATGGCCTGCCTTTCTTCGTAGGCGGAGAGGACTGCTTTTGCATGCGTGAAACCGATGCCGGCCAGTATGGCGCGCTCGACCGCAAGGCCATCATGGACGCGAACCTCTCGCTCATGATGGCGGAAGGGCCGGCCGTCGTGGCCGGTCATGCCTTTACTACCGGCAAAATCGCGCAGACCGGTTTCGAGACGCCGCTGCGATCGAGCCGCGAGAAGGTCGGAGTTGTCAACGGTTTCGGATGTTTCCCGGAGAAGGTTTTGTCGGCAAAAAATACCGGCAGCTTTATTCTCGATGATTTTGAGCACGAGATCGGAACGAACTTCGTCGTCAGAGGCAAGGGACTGGTCGTGCTGACATCCTGCAGTCATCGCGGCGTGATCAATACAATCAGGCAGGCACAAGCCGCTTCCGGCATCCAGAAGGTCCATGCGATCATCGGCGGCTTCCACATCGTGCCGCCGCTGACCGACGAGTACATTAGGCAGGTCATCGCGGCTTTTAAGGAGATCAATCCTGATTATCTGATACCGGGCCATTGTGCCGGGGAGAGATTTTACGACTTGGTGCGGGCCGAAATGCCGGACAAGGTGATCCGTTCCGCGGTCGGAACTCGTTTCGTCTTTGGAGCGTAAGAATCATTTCCTTGCTACAGCGCTCCCTAGTTTGACCTCAGTTCGGACGTCGGACCTACGCGCGCTAGCCTCTCGATTCAGAACGATTCAGGTCTGCCCCAAGGACCGGCTGACCCTTCCCCCGGCAGGCTGCTGATGCGTCAGACCGCCTGCGCCCGGCGGTCCCTAGCTGGTATGATAGTCGGCGGCACCTGGGAGGGAGCCCCCATGTCCGGCATGAGGCGGCGGGAGTTCGTCACACTGCTCGGCGGTGCGGCCGTGGCGTGGCCGCTTTCGGCGCGCGCACAGCAGCCTGACCGGATGCGGCGGATCGGGGTGCTTGTGAACCTTGCCGAGGACGACCCGGAAATGCAGTTGTGGCTCACGGCATTCCGGCAAGGGCTTGAGAAGCTTGGATGGTCAGAAGGCCGCAATGTCCGCATCGACTATCGCTTCCACACCACCGGCGCAGACCAGGTGCAGGTGCCCGTGAAAGAGTTGGTCGCCCTGCAACCCGACGTGATCCTCGCGGAGGGGACTTCGACCGCAGCCGCCTTCAAGCGCGAGAGCCGCGCGATCCCGATAGTGTTCGTCGCCGTCTCCGACCCGATCGGCTCAGGCTTCATTGCGAGCTTGGCGCGGCCAGGCGGTAATCTCACTGGGGTGCTGCAATATGAGGCGAGCATCACCGGCAAGTGGCTGGCGATGCTCAAGGAGATTGCACCTGGCCTCGCTCGCTCCGCTCTGGTAGCCAACCCTAAGGTAACAGCCTATGACCATTTCCTGCGGGCATCCGAGACCATGGCTTCTTCGCTGGCGATCGAACTGGTGCCCAGTCCGGTCGAGAACGCCGCCGACATCGAGCGTGTCATCGGTTCGTTCGCGCGCGTGCCAAACGGCGGCCTAGTGTTTCCGCCGGACAGCACGACCACGTCGAATCGCCACCTTATCATCACGCTCGCGGCCCGACTCCAATTGCCAGCTGTCTACGCTATCCGTTCCTTTGTCGCCGCGGGTGGTCTCATGTCCTACAACACGGATCGCAGCGACCTATTTCGGCAGACGGCGTCCTATGTCGACCGCATCTTGCGCGGCGCCAATCCTGCCGACCTTCCGGTGCAGGCGCCAACGAAGTACGAAACGGTGATCAATCTCAAAACGGCTAGGGCGCTCGGCCTGACTGTGCCGCCGGGTCTGCTCGTGGCCGCCGACGAGCTGATCGAATGAGAAGGCGCGAGTTCATCAGGCTGCTCGGCGGTGCAGCGGCGGCTTGGCCGCTCGGGGCAAGGGCGCAGCAGCCGGAGCGGATGCGGCGCATCGGCGTGCTCATGAACACGGCCGCGGACGATCCGGAAGGACAGGCCCGCAAAACGGCGTTCGTACAGGCGCTGCAGCAATTCGGCTGGACCGACGGCCGCAACGGCCGCATCGAGACTCGCTGGGGCACAGACGCCGTCAACACCCGCAGATACGTGGCGGAACTGGTCGCGCTTGCCCCGGACGTCATCCTGGCCGCCGGGAGCGCAGCGATGGCCGCATTGCAACAGACGACCCGCACCGTGCCGATCATATTCGTGACTATCATCGACCCGGTCGGTGCCGGCTTCGTCGAGAGCCTGGCACGGCCGGGCGGCAACGTCACCGGATTCAGCCTGTTCGAATACGGGCTCAGCGGCAAATGGCTTGAGCTACTCAAGGAGATCGCGCCCGGGGTGATGCGAGTGGCGGTCCTTCGCGACACCGCTGTGGGCTCCGGGGTCGGTCAGTACGCCATCATCCAGGCAGTGGCGCCGTCGTTAGGGGTGGAGTTGCGTCCGATCGACATGCGCGATCCCGGCGAGATCGAGCGCGCCGTCGTGGCGTTCGCGCGCGTGCCGAACAGTGGTCTGATCATTGTCGGGTCCCCATCGGGGACGGTTCATCGAAATCTGATCATCACGCTTGCGGCCCGCCACCAATTGCCCGCGGTGTACCCTCTCGCGTATTACGCCCGTACCGGCGGCCTGATCTCGTACGGGCCTGATTCGGTCGACCCCTATCGGAGCGCGGCCGGCTACGTCGATCGCATCTTTAATGGCGAAAAGCCTGGCGACCTGCCGGTTCAGGCACCGACCAAGTACGAGCTGGTTATCAACCTCAAGACCGCGAAGGCCCTCGGCCTCGAAGTGCCGCCGTCGTTGCTCGCCCGCGCCGACGAGGTGATCGAGTAGAGGCTGCGCGAGAGGGAGGTCTGCGATGAAACTTCCCCGCCGGACATTCTTGCATCTGGCCGCGGCCGCTGCCGCGCTGCCGGCAGTTTCGCGCATCGCATGGGCGCAAGCCTATCCATCGCGGCCGCTCCGTTGGATCGTGGGATTTCCGCCAGGCGGCGGGGCCGATACCGTGGCGCGCATCGCCGGCCAGTGGTTATCAGACCGGCTCGGTCAGCCGGTCATCATCGAAAACAAGCCGGGTGGCGGCACTAATATCTCCGTCCAGGCGGTGGTCAATTCGCCACCCGACGGCTACACGCTGCTTTTGGTTGGGTCTCCAGCGGCGATCAACGCGACGCTCTATCCATCGCTGCCCTTCAACTTCCTACGCGATATCGTGCCGGTTGCCGGACTTGTCTGGTATCCGTTGGTATTGGCGGCGCACCCATCGGTCCCGGCCACGGTCGCTGAGTTGATCGCCCGCGCCAAGACCAATCCAGGCAAGATCACAATGGCGTCGGCCGGCATCGGCACGTCATCGCATGTGGCAGGCGAGCTGTTCAAGATGATGACCGGCGTCAACATGGTTCACGTACCCTATCGCGGGTCCGCGCCCATGGTGGCCGATTTGCTTAGGGGACACGTGCAAGTCGCATTCGACGTGATGACGGCCTCGCTTCCCCACATCCGATCAGGTGCGTTGCGTGCTCTGGCCGTGGCTGGAAAGACCCGATTTGCTGGACTACCCGACGTCCCGACGGTAAGCGACGTCGTGCCGGGCTTCGAAGCGAGCGCGTGGCAAGGTGTCGGCGTCCCGAGGGGTACGCCAAACGAGATCATCGAGCGGCTCAACCGCGAGATTAATGACGGGCTCGTAAACCCGGTCATCAAGCCGCGGCTCGCCAATGCGGCCACCACGCCGATGGTCTTCACCCCCGCGGAGTTCGGCGCCTATATGGCGGCGGAGACCGAGAAGTGGGGCAAGGTGGTCAAGTTCACAGGCATCAAGCCAGAGTAGGTGCCCTCCGCGCCCAACATTCCATAATCGTCGTTCCGCGAAATCGCGGGCGCCCGGCCGCGCCGGCGAGGGGATCGAATGAGCGCCAATGACAGATATTGGCACTTTTCTGCCGTCCCAACCGCGCCGAGCAATGTCGGTTATCGGGGGTAGACCGGCCGACATATGCTCAATGCGAGTTCTTCGCATTTTGACCCCGAGCCGACATAGGCAGAGATGAAATCCCGCAGTGCAGCAGCCACTGCCGAGTGAATTGTGCTATCCTTTCGGCGGAAAGCACGAGAGGCACCGGGCAGTGAAACGGCGCGAATTCATCGTGGTGCTCGGCGGCGCGGTGGCGTGGCCGGTGGCGGCAAGTGCTCAGCAGCCGGAGATGCCGGTGGTCGGCTTCCTCCGGAGTACGACAGCGGCGAGCGCGGCGCATCTTGTGACAGCGTTCCGACAGGGCCTGAGTGAAACGGGGTTCGTCGAGGGCCAGAGCGTTGCGATCGACTACCGTTGGGCTGACAATCAGAATGATCGGCTGCCGGGATTGGTGGCCGAGATGATTCGCCGCCGGGTAGCCGTGATTGCAGCAGGCGGGATAGCCGCTACCAAGGCAGCCAAGGCTGCAAACAATACGCCGATCGTCTTCGCAGTCGGGGCCGATCCGGTGCGGATTGGCATCGTCTCCAGCCTCAACCGTCCAGGCGGTAATGTCACCGGCATCAGCTTTATCAGCGGCACCGACTTGGTTGCCAAGCGACTCGAACTACTGCACGAGTTGGTCCCCAAGGCGACGGCCATCGCCGTTCTGCTGGACGCTACTGGGGAAACGCAACTCGAAGACGTGGAGGCGGCGGCTCGCGCCGTCGGACGGCAGGTCGTAATCGCAACAGTGGCCAGTGAGCGCGATTTCAATGCGGCCTTCGGACAGTTTGTGAACGCTGGCGCTGGCGCGCTGCTCGCGCCCGGCGGTGCAGTGACGACGGGCCAACACCGGCAGATCGCCGCCCTCGCGATCCGACATGCAATTCCTGCGCTCTATACGCTCCGCGAGTTTGTCGAAGTGGGCGGCCTGATGAGCTACGGGCCTAGCCAAATCCATGCCTATCGCCGTGCCGGCATCTACGCTGGGCGCATCCTCAAGGGTGAGAAGGCCGGTGACCTGCCGGTCGAGCTGCCGCCAAATACGAGCTCGTCATCAACCTCGCAACGGCCAAGGCAATCGGGCTGGAGATACCTTCTATGCTGCTCGCCCGCGCCGACGAGGTGATCGAATAGCTGCGTCGTTTGCTGCGATTGCTCACGGCCGGTTTTGGCACGAATGAGAAGTGCCGCCACGTCCGCTTTGCCGCCGCTATTGGGGGATGAACGGACATAACGCGGACATCGCGAAAACGACGTGAATGACCCCAAGCCGACATCTCGGACATTGCGTCGGCGTCGATGTGAAACAATACTCTTCGCTGTTGCGTCCCGCATCGGCCGACCCCAAGGGAACACTATGACCGCCTACATGAAATTCATTTGTCGCTCTACGCTTGGCTTGGCGTGTCTGTCGCTTACCATCGGCGGCGTATCCGCGCAGCCGCAGGACCACGTCTTTCAATTTGGCCTGATCGGTGATGTGCCCTACACCACGGTGCAGCAGCAGGAATACCAACGTGTCCTAGCGGCCCTGAACACGACCGACCTCGCCTTCGTCGTCCATGTCGGCGATTTCCAGAACGACCCCAGAGGTTACTATCCAAACCCAGCCATCGGTTTACTGCCCTGCCTCGACGACAACTACAATGCAATATACGACTCGTTCCAGAGCGTCAGGCATCCATTCATCCTGACGCCCGGTGACAACGATTGGACTGATTGCCATTTGGTGCGAGAGCCCAAGATTGATCCTCTGGAACGCCTCGCCAAAGTCCGGGCCATGTTCTTTCCAGAGGGTCACAGTCTCGGCGAGCGCACCCTCCCGGTGGAGAGTCAGGCCAAGGATTCCCAATATGCCAAGTTCCGCGAGAATCTCCGCTGGTCGATTAGTGGCGTGACCTTCGCGACGCTACACATTGTTGGGAGCAACGACAATTTTGGCCGCACGCCCGAGATGGACGCCGAACAACGCGAACGTAAGGCCGCCAACATCGCCTGGATGCGTGCAGCTTTTGCGAAAGCGAAGTCCGACGGCAGCCGCGGTCTCGTTCTTATGACGCAGGCCAATCCGGGATTTGAGAACTATTGGCCACCTCCCGCCAAAGGCCGCTACTTCGGCCCATTCGTCGGGCGCAGCAGTCCGCCACCGGTTCCACCCAACGCCTTCGACGACTACATCTCAGCGCTCGCGGAAGAGGTCGAGACTTACGACAAACCGGTCGCCTATCTGCATGGCGATACACATCTTCATCGCATTGACAAACCCCTCTATAGCAAAAAGACCAACCGGATGTTCGAGAACTTCACCCGCGTCGAAACATTTGGCAATCCGGACACCCATTGGGTGCTCGTGACGGTCGATCCGTCCGACCCGCAATTGTTCACGTTCAAGGGGGAAATTGTTCCGGGCAACGTGGTCAATCATCGGACGAAATGAATGCGGCGTGGATGTCCGGATGTGGCACAAATCGGAAGTGCCAGAACGCATCAACGATGTCCGATCTTGGGGGTAATCCGGACGGAATATGCTTGCTGCGAGCCTTTCCGCTTTTGACCCACAAGAGACATTAGGGCCGAGAAAAAGAGCAGGGTGATCCAGCTCCCAGACAGCCATGGCGCGACGTAGTAGTCTTTTCGGCTGAACGGAGCGAGCCTATGAAACGGCGCGAGTTCATCACGCTGACCAGCGCGGCGGCTTGGTCGCTCGGGACGCTCGCAGCCAGACTCATCTGAGGCGTGACCTTGTCTCGCAAAGGGCTGAAAAGCCAAACGCAAGATCGGAAGGCTCGTACGGCAAGTACGAAGGCGAGAGCACGCGCTGGCCGGATGCGCGAGACCCGCGCCGAGCTGGAACAGCTCGAAGCATGCAGGCGCGAGCTTGCCGAGTTGCTGGAACAGCAGACCGCGACCTCGGAGGTGCTGAGTGTCATCTCGAATTTGCCCGGCGAGTTGGGGCCGGTCTTCCAGGCCATGCTGTCGAACGCCACGCGCCTCTGCGAGGCCACCTTCGGCACGCTGTTTCTGCGCGAGGCGGATGGGTTCCGCGTGGCTGCTTTGCACAATGTTCCGCCTGCATACGCCGAGGCTCGGCGGCGCGAGCCCCTGGTCCGGCCGCCGCCGGACAGCGCCCTCGGGGGCGTCGCCAGAACCAAGCAGGTAACTCACATCATCGACCTCAGCACGGTCCAGTCCTACATCGAACGCGATCCCTTTATGGTCTCCTCTGTCGATATCGCGGGCTATCGCTCGGTGGTGTCAGTGCCGATGCTCAAGGACAACGAGCTGATCGGCGCGATCACGATAAGCCGCACGGAGGTGCGGTGCTCCGTGCAATATATCAGGCTGGCCGCGCTTGGTGCCAATATGCAGTGCAGCAAATTTGTAGCCTATTCGATCACCTCGTCGGCGCGGCGAGAAGCGCGGGTGGAACGGTAAGACCAGGCGCGCCCGGATCAATCAGGCTTTATGCCTGCAAACTTGAGCACCCTGGCCCATTTATCGATTTCCTGTGCAATCATGTTTCTAAACTCGGCGGATGAGCCCCCGAACGTCATGTAGCCGAGGTCGGCAAGTCGTGTCTTCAATTTTGGATCGGCGAGACCGGCATTGATTTCCCTGTTGAGCTTGTCGACGACCTCGGCGGGTACATTCTTGGGCACGCCGATCCCATACCAGCCGCCCGCCTCGTAGCCCGGTACGAACTCGGCGATGCTCGGGACGTTCGGCAGCACATCTGCGCGCTGCGCGGTGGTCACTCCCAATGCGCGCAGTTTCTCCGACCTGACATGCTCGAGCGATCCCGATATCCCGTCGAAGTAAACTTGCACCTGCCCGCCGATGAGATCCGCTACCGCGGGCGCCCCGCCGCGATAGGGCACGTGGGTGAACTTGGTGCCGGTCAACATCATGAACAGCTCGCCGGCGACATGAGTGGTGTTACCGATACCGGCCGACGCCATGTTGATCTTGCTAGGGTTGGCCTTGGCATAGGCGATGAATTCGGGGATCGTCTTGGCCGGGAACGACGGGTTGACCTCCATGATGAGCGGTCCGCGCACCAAGCTCGCGACCGGAGTAATGTCGCGAGCGAAACTGATGCTCGACTTGTCGTAGAACGAGACGCTGAGCGCGTTCGCCGACGTGGCAAACAGAAGCGTGTGGCCATCCGGCGGCGCATTGACGACGGCTTCAAGGCCGATGTTGCCGCCGGCTCCCGGCCGGTTCTCGACAACGACCGGCTGGCCGAGCCGCTCGGAAAGCGTTTGTGCCAGCAACCGGGCGACGGTGTCGTTTGCCCCTCCGGCAGCGACGCCGACGATCAGACGAACAGGTTTTGTCGGATAATCGAACGCAAACGCCGATTGCGAGATGGCAGCGATGGCAGCCGCCGTAGCGAGGCGCAGGACAATGCAGGATATGACAGTCATGAGCCTCTCCAGACCGTTCCCCTCAGGACACGGCCGCTTCGGATTGTTGCGTCATGCCCAGATATTCTCCGGTCGCAGGACGAGACAGCCCGAGGTGATCGCGCAGCATCGTACCCGTATAGACTTTGCGGTAGACACCCCGCCGTTGCAGTTCGGGCACGACGAGGTCCACAAATTCGTCGAACGCGCCCGGGAAATAGGCCGGCATCACGCAGAACCCGTCCGCCGCGCCTTCCAGGAACCATTTTTCGAACGTATCGGCGATTGTCTGCGCTGAGCCGCAAAGGACCCAGTGTCCGCGCGCCGCGGCGGTCAGATTGTAGAGGTCGCGCAGCGACAAGTTCTCGCGCTTTCCCTTGCCCAACAGCGCCCGGGCGAAGCCATGCGATGTGTCAGGGATCGGCAGATCCGGAATCGGTCCGTCGAGAGGGTATTTCGAAATGTCGGTGCCCAACCGCGCCGACAGCATCGCCAACCCCGCTGTTGAATCGACGTAGCTTTGCAGCGTGTTGAGCACGTCGCGTGCCTGCGCGTCAGTCTTGCCGATGATCGGCATGACGCCCGGCAGGATCGTCACGTTATCGGGATCGCGGCCAAAGCGCCGAATGCGCTCCTTGAGGTCGGAATAGGCGACTTTCGCCTCCTCGAAGTCTTGCACCACCGAGAACACAACATCTGCGGTACGGGCCGCGAGGTTCTGGCCTCGCTCGGAGCCACCTGCCTGGAGCACCAGGGGCTGACCCTGCGGAGAGCGGCCCATATTGATGGGACCCTTCACAGAAAAGCGCGGCCCCTCATGGTTGAGCGGCTTGACCTGACTTCTCGTCAAAGAACTTGCCGGTCTTGAGATCAGCAATGATGGCCTTGTCGCTCCAGCAATCCCACAAGCCACGCACCACGTTGATGAACTCTTCCGCGATCTCGTAACGCAGCTCGTGGTTTGGATGCGCGCGGCCGAAGTTGCCGCCGGCGTCGGACGCCGAGGTCGTGACTGCGTTCCAGGCCGCCCGGCCGCCGCTGATGTGATCCAGCGACCCGAACATGCGCGCCACCGTGTAAGGATCGCTGTAGGTCGTCGACATGGTCGCGGCGAGACCAACATGCGTCGTCGTCATCGCCAATGCCGAAAGCAGAGTCAGAGGCTCCAGGCGGCACGTATAGGATGGATGGTTGCGCAGATTGGCGGCCAGGCCGTCGCCCAGAAACAGGAAGTCGAACAGCCCCCGTTCGGCAATGGCCGCCATACGCTGGAGCACTGTGATGTCGAGAAAGGTCTGGTCGGAGCCGGGATAGCGCCAACCGGCGGTGTGATTGCCGGTTCCGAGCACAAAGACGCCAAAGTGGATCGACCGTGGCATGACTGCACCTTCAAGAGGCAGGGACTTCGACCTCGCCGTGCAGGGCGAAACGCTAAGGCTTTGGCGGGTTCTTCATCTGCACCAGCTCGGAGACCTGTGCCTTGGTCAGCGGCGCCGCCAGGAACTTGGTCGCCACCGCTTCTGCCATGACCGAATCCATGCCGACGATCTGATTGGGATTGGTCGAATCCTTCGGCACCAAGGTTTGCATTTTCTGCGCGATCGACAGCGGGACGCCGCCGATCTCGGCATACATCTTGAGCGCTTCCGGCGACGAATACATGTAGTCGGTCGCCTCCTTGTAGCCTGCCATGTAGCGCTCGATCTGATCCTTCTTCGTCGCGAGCGTGCTGGCGCTCGTAAAGTTGACGCGCACGGTGCGGCCCTGCAAGACTTTGACGTCGGCGGCCCGGGCGATAATGCGGATCTTGCCTTCTTCGTAATCCTTCAATCCGTACGGCATCGCCGACCAAGCGGCATCGACCTGGCCGCTCATTCCGGCGGTGATGCTTGCCGTGACGCCGCCGAGCGCCGTCGGCTTGGCGTTGATCTTCTCCTGCGCCAGCAGCGCCAGCAGCGCGGCGTGGCTCGACGAGCCGGCGGCCGAATAGCCGATGGTCTTGCCGTTCATGTCGGCCAGCGTCTTGATCGGCGAATCCGCTGGCACGAACCAATAGATTTCCGGCTGACCGGCCATCTCGGACGAGAAGATGCGAAGCGGTGCGCCGTTGCCGTAAGCGCCGAGCACGGTCGAGATGCCGCTCGCAATCGAGAGGTCGATTGAACCGCCGATGATGCCTCCTATCACCTCGGCACCGGCACCGGTGAAGAGAAGGTCCAGGTTGAGCCCGTGTTTCTTGAAGATACCGGCCTTCTGACCGATCTCGCTGATTGAAGTGTCCCAGGTGCCGCGCTGCGGGATGGCAATCCTGAGCATGTCCTCGGCGGCGGTCGGAGTGACGAGCGTAAAAGTAGCAGCGCAGAGCAGGATTGCGACCGCTTTCATAGCAACCTCTTGGCTGAGCCTCGCACAACGTCTGTATTATGCGAGCTTCTTCCGCCGATAGGCAACGACGGCGCAACGATGCTGCGCCTGGATGTACCAAAATGTTCAGTCCCGGCGGCTACAACAGGGGTCTCCATGGACGGCCGCAGGCTCGCACCTTAACAGCGACCATTGTGCAGCGCCTCGTAGATGAGTGTCCGATGTCCGCGATGGGTCCAAAACCGGTAATGCTCAGAACAAGCAAATGTTGTCCGCTTTGCCCCCATTAGCGACCGGAGAGCGGACATTCCGGATCGGCAGGTTCGTGCCAATAGGCGACATATGCAGTGCAGCAAATGACGTGAATATTCACTCGATTAACTCGTCAGCGCGCAGCAAGATCGCTTCGGGAATTTTCAGTCCAATCGCCCTGGCGGTGGTGAGGTTGATGACAAAGTCGAACTTGGTCGGCTGCTCGACCGGGATGTCTGCCGGCTTCGCGCCGCGTAGAATTTTGTCAACAAGATCAGCCGAGCGCCGGTAGTGGCTCGGGAAGTTCGGTCCATAAGACATGAGACCGCCCACTTCGAGCCTTTCGCGGTTGGGGTTCATTGTGGGCAATCGCGTCGCGAGCGCGAAGCTACTGATCCGAACCTGGTTGGCAGCGGTGAGCGAATCACCAACAACATAAAGGGCCTCCGCGCGATCCTTGAGTGCCTCGAAGGCAGGTGCGATATCCGCCGCCTGCCGGATTTTCAGCGCGATGGTCTCAATGCCGAGCGGGCGGGCTGCGGTCTCGACCTCATCCAGCTCCCGCATGCCTGGTGGATAGTCGGCATTGGTCATGATCGCCAATCGGCGAAGGCTGGGGACGACCTCACGCAAGAGTTCGAAGCGCTTGCCCGCAAGTTCGGGTGACGTGAGCGATAGGCCGGTGACGTTGCCGCCCGGCCGCGCCAGACTGGCGACGAGGCCAGTGCCAAGAGGGTCCGCCACCGTCGCGAACACGATCGGGATGACCGAGGTAGCCTGTTTCACTGCGAACACAGGAGGTCCCGCCGTGATAATGACATCGACCTTGAGCCGGACAAACTCGGCGGCGATCTCCGCGAAACGCTCGGAGCGCCCCTCCGCCCAACGAACCTCGATCGCGACGGTGCGTCCCTCGATCCAGCCGAGTTCGCGCAGCCGCTGCACAAAAGCGGCGACCCATGGGCTCGCGGCAGAGGGTGTCGGCCCGACCAGAAACCCGATGGTCGGCAGCTTTGTCGGCTGCTGCGCGTGCGCCGCAATCGGCCACGCGGCTGCCGCTCCACCGAGCAGCGTGATGAACTCGCGTCGCTTCATTCGATCACCTCGTCGGCGAGAGCGAGCAGCTTGTCTGGAATTTGGAGGCCAAGCGCCGTCGCGGTCTTGAGGTTGATGGCGAGGTCGATCTTGGTCGGCTGCTGGACCGGCAGATCGCCCGGCTTCTCGCCCTTGAGAATGCGTCCAACATAGATGCCGGCCAAACGGTTCGCGTCCAACGCCTGGGTTGCATAGCTGATTAATCCGCCAGCCGCGACATACTCTCGTCTTGGATAGATCGCGGGTGTCCTCAACCGTGCGACATGAGTGATAATTTGATCGCGTCGACTGGTGAGATACGCATCGGCTGCGATGAAGATCGCGCCCGGCGGATTTTGGTCCATGGCGGCAAACGCCGCGTCGATCTCTCGTTCGTTGGTTGCCCGCGCCAGTTGGAGCTGCAAGCCAAGCGCGCGAGCGGTCGTCCGTGTGTCGTCGAGGTCCAAATCGGCATTCGCATTGGTCGGGTTCATGAGGACAGCAATGGTTGCAGCACTCGGTACCAGATCGTGCAGCAGCGTCAGCCTCTTTGCCACAAGCATATTGGAGAAAAACGTGACACCGGTGACATTGGCGGCCGGGTGATTGATGCTCCCCACAAGGCCGAGTTTGATCGGGTCGCCGCCGGTCGTGAAGACGACCGGAATGCTAGTGGTCGCCGCCTTGGCCGCCTGCGCCACGGCGCTGCCGCCGGTCGCGTAGATCACAGCCACCTTTCGGCGAACGAGATCGCCCGTCAGCGCAAGCAGCAGATCATGCTGTTCGCCGCTCCAGCGATAATCGATTGTGACGTTCTGGCCCTCGGCATAGGCGGCTTCGCGCAGGCCCTGGTGAAACGCTGCCAGCTCGCCCGGCGCTGAATTGGGCGTGCCGGCGGAGAGAAACCCGATCACCGGCATTGCCGCCTGCTGCGCGCGCGCCACCAGCGGCCATGCCGCCGCGCCGCCGATGAGCGTGATGAACTCGCGCCTTCTCATTCGATCACCTCGTCGGCGCGGGCGAGCAGCGTGGGCGGCACGTCGATGCCAAGCGCTTTGGCAGTCTTAAGGTTGATCACTAGGTCGTACTTGGTCGGTGCCTGCACCGGAAGGTCGGCGGGCTTCTCGCCCTTGAGGATGCGATCGACGTAGCTGGCCGCGCGCCGGAACTGGTCGACCAGATCAGGCCCATACGAGATTAGACCGCCCCCAGCGGGGTAGTCGCGGTTTGGATAAACAGTTGGCAATTTGTACCGGGCGGCAAGTGTCATGATCAGTTCGCGATGAAGCGCCGTCAACGGGCCTGCCGTCACAATCAGACCGCCATTCGCAGAGCGCGCGAAGGCCGCGACGGCCCGCTCGATCTCTCGCGCGTCTCGCACGTTGATCGGGCTGACCTCCACCCCGAGCGACGGGGCCACCGACTGGATTACAGCGAACTGGCCAATTCCGGCGGTTATGGCGGCATCGCGAAGGACTGCTGCTCGCGTGGCGTGCGGCATAATCTGCTTAAGCAGCTCCGGCCATTTCGCGCTCAAACTGTATTCAAACTGCATAAAGCCGGTAGCGTTACCCCCCGGCCGCGACAAACTATCGACGAAGCCGGCGCCGACCGGGTCGGGCACGATCACGAACACGATCGACACGGTGGTGGTTGCCTCTAGCAACGGCGCGACGGCCGAACTGCCAGTGGCCAGGATGACATCCGGCGCGAGCGCGGCCAATTCCCTCGCGTATCTGCGAGTGTCGGCAGTGCTGCCTGCGGCCCAGCGAGCGTCGACACGCACGTTGCGGCCCTCGGTCCAGCCCAAGTGTTGCAGCCCTTGCAGGAACGCCGCGTGGCGCGCCTGTGCGTCCACATCGTCCGCCGCGTTAGTGGTAAGAACGCCAATCTGGCGCACGCGCTCGCCTTGCTGCGCATACGCCGCGAGCGGCCACGCAGCCGCTGCACCGCCGAGCAGCGTGATGAACTCGCGCCGCCTCATCTCGGACTTCCCCCTCCAGAGTCGGTCTACCGCACGTTCAGCCTGCCACACGGCGGCAGGCGAGTCTTTTGGGGCGACCTGAATCGTTCTGAATGAGAGTGGCTATTGCCACCACGTCCTACCCCCCAATTGGGGGGAGCCCAGCACGGTGCGTGTGCCCCTGGGCTGATGTCCGGGTCGGGTCAGAATTGGCCGTGGCGGCATGTCCGCGTTGAGTCCGTTCTACCCCCAGCTTCGGACATTGGTCGGCGCTGCCGGCACGGCAGCTTCGTGCCATAAGCGGCCGTGAGCAATCGCAGCAACGCAGGCAATTATCTCGTCTGCGAGCGCAAACAGCGAAAAAGGTACGGGCAGACCGAGCATTCGCGCGGTCTCAGCGTTGATAATCAGCTCGATCTTGGTCGATTGCACTGCCGGCAAGCAGAGCGCTGACCAGAGGCGCAATGCGGTGTCACCCCGACCAGCTACTTCGCGGCAGTGGTACGCGGATCAGCACCGAATGGGGCACGGTAAGTTTCTCGCAAGGTGAAGAGCGTCACGAATGTCACGGCGGCTGCCGCCATAATGAGGAATGCGGGCGCTATTTCGTCGCCTGTACGTTCCACCAGCCAAGTTCCAGCTATCGTGGTGATCGTGATCGCGGTACGAGCTGTGATGATGGTGATGATGCCGCCAACTGTGATGGTGATGGTTATCATAGCGGTCATCTGTGCCGGATCGCCTCGCATGTCGGTAATGGGTCTTGGTCGTGTAAAAACGTCTTGGTAGGAGCAATTGACGCCTCACCATTTCGGCGAGATGTCTTTTTCCGAATTTGGCAGCTTTTCGGTCTAGAAGCGTCCTGATTGAACTTCCAGCCGTCCTGGGCTGCGCCGCAACGGCGGACGGACGCATGTCGGCGGCGACTATGCCCTCATCACCGCCACGAGCGGCTGGATGCCCATGATGTTCATGACGCGGGTCAGATTGTAGGCCAGCACGTGCAGTGCCATCTCGGTGGCGACCTTTGGCAGCGTCTTCATCAGGAAGTGAGTGGCGCCCATCCGGGCCTTGATGGTGCCAAACGGGTGCTCGACCGTCTCGCGCCGCTGGCGCATCTTCTCCGGATGCTCGTCGAGCCGGCGCTGCACCGCTTCGAGAACATGCTCGTGCTCCCATCGGGTGATCCGGCGCTCCTTGCCGGTGGTGCAGCTGTGTTTGATGGCGCAACTCTGGCAGGCGTTGGTCCAGTAGCGGCGCAGGACCAATCCATGTTCTTCGTTCGTGTAGTGGTAGGCGAGCCTTTCACCGGCAGGGCAAATGTAAACGTCCTGCTCCGCCACGTAACGGAAGTCCTGTTTGCCGAACCGCCCTCTGACGTTGATGCCCGAGGTCATCGGCTTGGGCAGCGTGACCGTGATGCCCGCTTCCTCGCACGCCAGAATCTCCTCGCTGTCGAAGTAGCCGCGATCGGCGACGGCATCGAGGTTCTCCACTTCCAGCGTCGCCTTCGCCCGCTTGGCCACGGGCGAAAGCTGCGACCGGTCGTTACCGACGTTGGTCACCTCATGCGTGATGATCAGATGATGCTCGGTGTCGACCGCGACCTGGACGTTGTAGCCGACGATACCGGAGCCTCGGCCGCTCGTCGCCATCGAGCGGGAATTGGGATCCGTCAGCGAGACCTGCTGGTCCGGTCTGGCGAGCATTTTCACCTTGAGAATCTCGAGACGCTGCATCTCCTCCTTCAGCTTCTCGATCTTCTCTTTCAGGCGGCTCGTCTTGGTCTTGAGCGCCTCGGACGGCTCCTGCCGGTCGGCAGTGTCGAGCTGCTGCAGATAGCGCGCGACGCTCTCCTTGATCTGCGCCATGCGTCGGTCCATCTTGGCGCGCGTGAAGTTCTTATCGCGGTTGTTCACCGCCTTGAACTTGCTGCCGTCGATCGCGACGCAGGCTTCCGTGAGCAGGCCCATCGTGCGGCACAGCGCGATGAAGCGTGCGCACACTTCGCGGATGGCAGTACCATTGTCCCTACGGAAATCGGCAATGGTCTTGTGATCGGGAACAAGCCGACCCGTCAGCCACATGACCTCAACGTTGCGTCCGGCCTCACGCTCGAGCCGGCGGCTCGACTGAACTCGGTTGAGATAGCCGTAGATGTAGAGCTTCAGCAGGACCGACGGATGATACGAAGGCCGGCCGGTTACCTCGGGATCCACCCTGCTGAACCCAAGCTCGGCAAGATCGAGTTCGTCGGCAAAGACGTCGATCACCCGAACGGGATTGTCCTCGCCGATCCAGTCTTCCAGGCATTCAGGAAACAGCGCGCTCTGCCCGCGATCCGTGCCTTCAACGAAGCGCCTCATCCAACCCTCCCGCGAATCATATCGCGAGAATCACATCAAAAGAGGCGTTTTCACACAGGGTCGGTCAAACCCGGACTTCCCCCTCGGGGGCCGCACGTCCGCTTCCGCCGAGTGCAGACATTGGTCAGGGAGGGCAGTCTGTTGGTCTCCTCTGGGCGTGGGGGCTTTTTTCTCTGAGGGCTTGGGCTTGGCCATGACCGCCACCACCCCGCGACCGCATTGCATCGTTTATGTCAGCGGCATCACGCGCACGCCGCCGCGCCAATAAAAAGGGCGTTTCTCCCGATCCGCGCCAGTAGCGGATGGCACTAGGAAATGCTTATCTATGCAGGCATGACCGTGCCGTTATCCAGAATGGTTGCCGTCGCCTTCGCCGTTCTTGTCCTTGGGGCGGCCACGACCGCGTCGGCGCGCCCCAAGAAACAGAGTGCCGAGCACACGGCGACGACGACCACGAACTGCTATGGATCGCCGCTTATCATGCAGGGCATGGACTGCCCGACACGCCCCGTTCGCGCGGCGGAGCAGGAGCAGCAGCAGGAGGAGCAGGAGCAGGCGACCAAGCGCGCAGAACGCCCCCGCCTCACCGCACGAGGCAGCGGCGGTCCCTACATCGCGCCAGTTCAACGCACACCATCGCTGACGCTGAGCCAGCCATCGACGGGTCCCTACATTCCGCCGCCCATCAGCAACCCCAGCGCGCAGATCAATCAATTAAATCAGTCTTTTCCACTTAACGGGGGCTTGGGGAACAATCCCACGAACCGCGACGCCTACATCCGCTACAATCTCACCAGGTAACGGCAGCCGCCCCCTTTACAGCGCGGCAGGCTGATCGATGTTCTGTTCGAGCTCGGCGATCCGCTGCTCGCGCTCCGTGAGCGGCCACACGCACGCCGCGCCGCCGACCAGTGTGATGAACTCCCGCCGTCTCAATTGATCGAATTGCATTCAGTCCCCGTCAGCCGGGGCCGGCTTGTAGGATATCCAATTGGCGAGGATCAGTCAGGGGGTATCGGAGCAAATTTACAACTTGTCGTCCGTTGGCGAGACACTAGGCAGCAAAGCTCGATCGCAGCTGTGCAGCCCAATGCTGGTCGATCGAACTAACGACCCATATGGAGCGATACCGACCCAATAGTGATCCGTTAGCGCGGTACCGGCTGAACTGCACGTCGAGGTGCACTTTGTCTGAACTGGAACTGATCGGATTACGAAAATCCCAAGCGCTGCGATGCCATTCATTCCCCGCGCGGGCGTAAAAGTCCTGCAGATAGGTTTCCGAGCGCTGCCATATTTTCATGCGCCCGCCAGCCAAGCGATAATGCGGAAAGTGGAGCGTCTGCGCCAGAGCGACTGCATCGCCTGAATTAAGCGCCGCAAGGTGTCGATCGAGCACGCCCATAGCTGCCGCAATCGCTTCCGGATGATCGAAAGAAGGGCCCTTCATTTGCCCTCTCGATTGCTAGGTTGGCTCCAAAGGGGCGTAAGCCCTAATCCACCTGAAGCCCGTTCGCCTTAATTGGAGCCGCCCATCTTGCGATTTCATCGACGACAAACTTGGCGAGGTATTCCGGCGATCTACGCTCAGTTGCGACGCCCGTAACCCCGATATCGTGCATCCGGCTCTTGATCGCCGGAGTGTCCATTGCCTGGCTCGTAGCGTCGTTGAGCTTCGTGACGATTTCCGCGGGCGCGCCTTTCGGAAGAAAAAAGGCATTCCAGGTGACAACGTCGAAATCGACAAGCCCCTGCTCGTGCGCGGTTGGCAAGTCCGGCATGAGCAGCGAGCGAACGCGGGATAGCGTCGCAATAGCCTTTACCTGCTTGCCTATGATCAGGGGGACCGCACCGCCCATGTTAGCGCACATGTAATCGATCTGTCCTCCAATCAAATCATTCGCGGCTGGCCCTCCGCCTCGATAAGGAACATGCGTGACGTTTATGCCGATCGCCGCGTTGAGTAATGCGCATCCGAGGTGGGTCGTCGTGCCGGCTCCCGCGGAACCGAATTGCAGCTTTGCATAATTTGCCTTCACATAGTCGACGAATGCGGGGAAATTATCGGCGGGAAAATCCCTGCGTGCATTCAGCACCATGGGCTGTTCGGCGAATAGGGCGACCGGGGTAAAATCAGTAGCCGCGTTGTAGCGCGGCTTCTTATAGATGGTCTGATTATAGGCATGCGTGCCGATGCTGCCGAACAGCAACGTATAGCCGTCTGGCGCAGCATTCACAACGCGGTTTACACCGATGATGCCCGCGGCACCGGTCGTGTTCTCGATGATCACTTGTTGGCCCAGGATTTCGCTCATACGGGCCGCAAGGATTCGACCCATGACGTCGAATGCGCCTCCTGCGGCAAACGGGATCACCATGGTGATCGGCCGCGACGGATAGATTTGTGCATGCGAGGCGATCGGCCACGATACCGCCATGCCAGCAATCACGCTGATGAAGTCGCGCCGTCGCATTGCGTCCCCCAAGACTTGGGAACCCACGCGGAATAACAACCTCGGAGTGATTGCAGCATGATTTTCTGGGAAATGGAACGGGGTGGAACGACCACAGTTTTGCAGGCGCACCGAATGTCGTTGGCGGAACGCTGTGCCATCAGGCTGTTGAGCATTTAACGGTGAATTCTACTCGAAGGAGCGTTTGACGCCGTTTCACGCGGTGATCACGGATGGGTTGCCGACAGTCGAGGCGACATGCGATGGGATGCGCCCCTTTGCAAGCGTCTTGTCCAGACCATCAGTCGGTGGCTAGCTATCATCCTGTGGGGAGCCGGCACGAGTGAAACACAAGCACTGAACCGGGATGGGTGTGCCATGACGCGGCAGTTGCATCTGAACCTATTCATACATAGCCGCGGGCACCATGAAGCATCGTGGCGGCATCCAGCTTCCTCGCCGCTGGCGCTGACCGACATCCGCTACTACCAGGATCTAGCGCAACGGGCAGAAGCAGGCTTGTTCGATTCGATCTTCCTGGCCGACCAGCTCGCGCTGGGCGATGATGTGGACCAGGCGGCGCGTACCTGGCTTGAGCCCGTCACCGTGCTCGCGGCGGTGGCGGTGGCGACCAGCCGGATCGGAATGATTGCCACGGCGTCGACCACCTATACCGAGCCGTTCAATCTCGCACGCCAGTTCGGATCGCTGGACCACATCAGCAACGGTCGCGTGGGCTGGAACATCGTGACGTCGTGGCTTGCCACGGCAGCGCGCAACTTCGGCGGTACGGGCCAGGTAAGCCACGCAGACCGCTATGCGCGCGGCGAGGAGTTCATGAGCGTGGTCAAGGCGCTGTGGGACAGCTGGGCCGACGATGCGGTGATCGACGACCGGAACAGCGGTCGTTATGCGCGGGCGGACCGCATCCGACCGATCAACCACGCGGGTCAACACTACCAGGTGGCCGGGCCGCTGAACCTGCCGCGCTGCCCGCAGGGTCGGCCCGTATTTGTGCAGGCCGGATCGTCCGACACCGGTCGCCGCTTCGCCGCGCGGCATGCCGAGGCCGTGTTCACCGCGCACATGGAGAAGGCGACCGCGCAGGCGTTCTACGCCGACCTGAAGGCGCTGGTGGCAGCCGAGGGCCGAGCGCCTGAGCAGGTGCT
This sequence comes from uncultured Pseudomonadota bacterium, assembly GCA_963791155.1. Classification (GTDB taxonomy): domain Bacteria; phylum Pseudomonadota; class Alphaproteobacteria; order Rhizobiales; family Xanthobacteraceae; genus JAVDCA01. The sequence goes on along the minus strand of CAWBRI010000002.1, from coordinate 2,458 downwards.
GATCCTGCCGGGCTTGAGCCCCATGATCGCGTCCACCGAGGCCGAGGCGCAGCGTCTGGCGCGCGAGACGAACGAGCTTTCGGACCCCGAGGTGGGGCGCAAGCGGCTGTGCGGCCGGTTCGGCGGGCATGACTTCTCGCACTTGCCGCTAGATCGCCCGCTAGTGCCGGAGGATTTCCCTCCGCCGGCCTCGGTCGAGGCGGCGCGCAGCCGGACCGAGGTGATCCTGAGCCTGGTGCGACGGGAGAAGCCAACGCTGCGGCAATTGCTGGCGAGCCTTGCCGGCGCCCGCGGCCATTTTACCTTTGCTGGCACGCCGGAGCAGGTCGTCGACCTGATCGAGGACTGGTTCACCGACGGCGCGGCGGATGGCTTCAACATCATGCCTCCGCTGCTGCCGGCGATGCTGGACGTCTTCAGCGCGGAGGTGATCCCGCTGCTGCAGCGGCGCGGACTGTTCCGCACGGCCTATGAGGGCAAGACGCTGCGTGAGCATTACGGCCTGGCCTGGCCGAAGAGCACCTTCAAGGAGGCGGCGCTCCAGGAGGCTTAGCGGGAGCCGGCTTCAGTGCTTCTCTCGCGACGAATATCGCTCGCGGGCGAGTTCGTGGGTAGCTAGCACGTCGGCATCGATCGTTGGCGTGTATCCTGCGGCGAGCACCAGCTCGCCTGCGGCGAACCGCAGCGGCTCGGCGAACAGCCTGGCTTTCGGTTTCAAGAATCCGTTGAATTCGCCGGCAATGGACTTGGCCTCCTTCGTGTCTTTGTCGACGACGGCTGTGGCATGCTCGCAGCAGAATGCTCAGCCGCCTTCCGTCGTCTCGCGGCTGGAGCCAGGAGAGATATGCCCCTCTCCCCAGCCGACACGGCCGTCACTGTCCCGCACCGCGACGATGATCGGCTCGAACTCGGTGAAAGTGCGGTAGGACAGAACATAAGGACGAATCAATGGAAGGCGAACGGTCCGCAGCTTGAGTTCTTGCAGCTTCATTGTCTCTGCCTCAACAGCGATACAACCCCTCAGGTGATCCGCTCGTTGCCCTTGATCTGGCTGCGATGCATGACGCGCCGCGTCTTAGGGTCGAACGGATCGCGCCGGTGCAGTACAGAAAGATTGTTCCACATCAGCACGTCGCCCACCTTCCATTCGTGGCACATGGCGAAGCGCGGCTGCGTCGCGTGCGCCCAGAGTGCGTCGAGCAGCGCTTCGCTCTCCGGCACTTCGAGACCGACTACGTAGGCATTCGGGCGGCGGCCGAGAAACAGCGCCTTACGTCCAGTCTTCGGCTCAGTGCGCACCAGGGGATGATGTGCGCCGATCGTCTGCCGGACGTCAGTGACTTCCTTGGAGCCCTTGCGCAGCATGCCCGCGCTGTTGGTCGACGCATCGTGCACCGCGATCTTGCCTCCAACCGCCTTCTTCAAATCCGCCGGCAGGGTTTCATACGCCGCAAACATGTTTGCGAAATAGGTGTTGCCGCCAGCCTCCGGTGGCGGCACTTCGAGCGAGTGCAGCATCGCAGCCTTGGGCGGTACGTCCACATAGGTCATGTCAGCATGCCACACCGCCTCACCGTCGCCGAGATTTCCGATCGGCTTGCCGTTTTCGACGACGTTCGAGATGACATTCAGCTCTGGGTGTTCCTTGTTGAACGGCTCGCCGTAAGGATTCGGCCCCGGTGGATCGAGCTCTCCGAAGTTCCTACTGAAGGCGATGAGCTGCGGGTCCGAGAGCTTCTGGCCATGGAAAACGACGACGAGCCGCTCACGCCATACGTCTTCGATCGTTTCGACGTCGCCGAGCGCGACGGGCTTCGAAAGATCGATGCCGGAGACTTCGGCGCCCAGCGGGGCGTCCAGGTTCCTGATTGATAGCGTCATGATTACTCCTCAGGTGGATGACGTGCAGACGGATTCGCCGTTCGGTTTGTGTCGCTGTCAGAACTGAACGCCGCTGGACTTGATCGGGGCTTCCCATTTCCTGATCTCTGCGCCGACAAATTGTGCAAGATATTCCGGCGACCTCCGCTCGGAGCCAACCAGGTCGGACCCGACCTTATTGAGCCGTTCTTGCATCGACGGCATGTCCATGGCGGCGACCGTGGCACTGTGAAGCTTCCGCACGATCGCGTCCGGCGTACCCTTCGGTAGGAAGAGCGCATACCAGCTCGGGATGTCGAAGTCGGTCAGCCCCTGTTCGTGCGCTGACGGCAAGTCCGGAATGCTCGGCGAACGGTTCTTGCTTAGAATCGCGAACACCTTCACCGTCTTGCCGGCGATCTGCGGCATCGCTGTGGGAAGGCTCGGGCACTGGTAGTCCACCCGCGCCGCCAGGAGATCCTGCATCGCCTGCCCGCCGCTGCGGTAGGGGATGTGCGTAACGTCGATGCCAATTGCAGAATTAAGGAGAACGCAAGCGAGGTGATTGGAACCACCGACGCCTGCCGAGCTGTACCGC
>CAWBRI010000001.1:0-54218 GCA_963791155.1 uncultured Pseudomonadota bacterium | reverse complement strand
GCAGCAAACTGCAACGCCGCAAAAACACTGCTACCGTCGTGTTTTCTGCAGGCATTCTGGGTGTTGCGCAGCTGCCGAAAATATCTTTCAACCAGTATGTCGAGAAAATTGGAAATGTCGCGTGGCGAGCCTTGTCCCGAACCTATCACCGACTTTGGAATCGGTATCTCCATGGACTCCGGTCCAAGGGGAACAGGCGTCGTTTTTACACTGGAAAAGAGATTTCGAAGAGACGAGCTTGTCGTATGTCTGCTTCAGAAGGAAGGCGTCCACCGTCAAATGAAGCACCATGAAGTCTCTGCGCTTTCGGTCGCACTCGTCGAGGACCATATCGTAGATGAAGTTGACGTAATTATCAGCGGTCGCGACGTCGTTTACCGCAGACAGGCTCTTCAAAAGAGCGATGGCGCCGTCATAATTTTTCATCGGAAACGTCACGATCAATTTATTTGGTTCATGTGATTGCTCATCCTTGTTCTGCGGTCCGAAGCTGAATCCGTTTTCGAGGACAAGCTCGGTGTCCAAGCTGGGATTGCGGCTCAGCTTCAGGGCTTTCGATGCTCCTTGAAGCGACACCGTGCCCTCCCAGATGATTTCCTCCTGAGTGGTTCGTTTGGTGGCCGTAAACAGGCCCACATCACTTCCGTTCGAGAACAGGCGACCGCTCATGCGGCCTTCGGGATTTTGGCCTCCGATGCGTGTAGACGTCGTAGCTCAAGCTCAAGCCGGGCCCCGCGACGCACAACACGCCCGATACGCCACCGTTCGCGAATTCGAGCCTTGCCTTGGCGGTGTTTGGCCCCACGCTCCCATCATAGAAGGCGGCAATCGCCGTGGGACAAACTGCGAGCATGCCGAGAGTGCTAATGAGGGCCAACAGCCATTTCATCGCAGCCTCCCTTACCTACGCCTGCAGGGACACATCATTCAAAGAATGTCTCAGAAGCGGGGGTGCGCGCAAGGGTGCAAGGCAAAGGGGATGTCGCCCGCGTGTGCGACACTCAGCAACACATGCAGATCGCTCAGCTTCGGCCGGATCCCAAACGACTGGCCATAACCGCGACCGCCCGCTCAATAAGCCCAGATCAGCAGCGCGACGCCGGCGACGATCAGCACGATGCCGGCGGCCTCGCGCGGCGCTCGTCGGCTGCTTGAACACGAAGCGCGAGATCGCCTGCGCGAACAGCACCTCGACCAGCGCCAGCGTGCGCACGCTCGCGGCGGTCGCGAGCGCGAAGGCGAGGAACCAGAACTGCGACGCGAGCGCGCCCATGAAGCCGGCGAACAGCGACGGCCGCCAGGCGCGGAAGATCGCGACCAGCACCGCGCGGTCGCGCAGCAGCAGATAGAAGGTCAGCAGCGCGGTCTGGCAGCGCGAGCCCGACCGTCAGCGTGAAGGTCGCGGCCATCACGTAGTTCGGATCGTGCAGGCTGCAGGATCGCGCCGCGATAGCCGATCGCCGAAAGCGCGAAGCATCGCGCCCGGCCGCGAGCCCGAGCAGCGTCGGCTTCGCCTCGCCGCGGTGCCGCCGCCCTTGAGCGACATCACGACCACGCCCGCGGTCGCGATCACGATGGCGAGCGCCATCAGCGGCGTGACGTGGTCGCCGAGGAAGATCAGCCCGAACAGCGCGACCTGCACCGGCTCGGTCTTGATATAGGCGATAGTGACCACGAAGGAGCGCTCGCCCATGGCGGCGAGCATCAGCGCGGTCGCGGCGATCTGCAGGAGCGCGCCGTCAAGCACCCACGGCCAGAAAACGAGATCCGGCTTCGGCAGCGGCACGCCGGTCACCGCCACGACGCCCGTGAGAAAGATCAGCGCGAACGGCAGGCCGAACAGGAAGCGCACATGGGTCGCGCCGACCGTGCCGAGCCGGACGGTGAGCCCGCGCTGCGTCGCATTGCGCACGGTCTGCGCCGCGGCCGCGATGAGGGTGAAGACGACCCAGAGCCAAGGCGTCGTGGTCACTGGGCTCTCCACCCCTGCGGCGTCATGCTCCGCGAAAGCGGAGCATCCAGTATTCCTCGGTAGGCGCGGTTGGGCACGGGCATGGCAGCGATCGCCGGGATTACTGGATCGCCCGCCTGCGCGGGCGATGACGGCATAGCAATATCACGGCGGCCGCTCCACCGACGCGGCGTCATGCTCCAGGCAGCAACATCATTGCGCCCGCTCCGCGGTGAGCATGTAGTTCACGTCCATGTCGGCCGCGAGGCGCCACTGGTCGGCGAGCGGATTGTAGACGACGCCGGTCTCGTCGATCACCCGCAGGCCGCCGAGCTCGAGCGCAATCTCGAGCTCGTTGGGGGTGACGAACTTGTCCCACTGATGGGTCCCGCGCGGCAGCCAGCGCAGGATATATTCGGCGCCGACGATCGCGAGCGCGAAGCTCTTGAGCGTGCGATTGAGGGTGGCGGCGATCATCAGCCCGCCGGGCTTCACCATGCCGGCGGTCAGCCGCACGAACAGATTGACGTCGGCAACATGCTCGACCACCTCCATGGCGAGCACGATATCGAAGCGCTCGCCCGCCTCGGCCAGAGCCTCGGCGGTGGTCGCCCGATAGTCGATCGCGAGCCCGTTGTCGGCCGCGTGCAGCCGCGCCGCCGCGACGTTGGTCTGTGCCGGATCGGCCCCCACCACCTCGGCCCCGAGCCGGGCGAGCGGCTCCGACAGGATGCCGCCGCCGCAGCCGATGTCGAGGACGCGCAGGCCCTTCAGGCAGTCGAGGCGCTTGGCGTCACGGCTGAACCGCCGGCAGGCGGCATCGCGGATAAAGGCGAGACGGACCGGATTGAACTTGTGCAGCGGCGCCATCTTGCCGCGCGGGTCCCACCATTCGCCGGCCAGCGCCGAAAAACGCGCCAGCTCGGCGTCATCCACGGTGGGCGCGCTCGCAGGCGATCTGTCGCTGGCCATCGGCGGCACTCCGGTTAACCCTCTGGGTTCGCAGCCTTACCGGGCGACGGTGGTTGCAGCCCCGGCACCCCGCCGTTATGTATACGCGCCTTTTCGGGCCGGCGCGCGACCATCTGGTGGCACCCGCGCCTTGGACGCATGGAGCATCGGGACCCGAGATGGGCCGGCTGGTGATGAAATTCGGCGGGACTTCGGTGGCGGACATCGAGCGCATCCGCAACGTGGCGCGCCACGTCAAGCGCGAGGTCGACGCCGGCCACGAGGTCGCGGTGGTCGTCTCGGCGATGTCGGGCACCACCAACCGCCTGGTCGAGTGGTGTCGCGAGGCCTCGCTCCTGCATGACGCGCGCGAATACGACGCCGTGGTGGCGTCCGGCGAGCAGGTCACCTCGGGGCTGCTCGCGATCGCGTTGCAATCGATGAACGTCAATGCGCGCTCCTGGCAGGGCTGGCAATTGCCGATCAAGACCTCGGACGCCCATGCGTCGGCCCGCATCCTGGACGTCAACGGCGAGGAGCTGATCCGTCGCTTCAAGGAGCGCAAGGAAGTCGCGGTCATTTCCGGCTTCCAGGGCGTGCATCCGCAGACCGGCCGCGTCACCACGCTCGGCCGCGGCGGCTCCGACACGTCCGCGGTCGCCATTGCGGCCGCCATCCGGGCCGACCGTTGCGATATCTACACCGACGTGGACGGGGTCTACACCACCGACCCGCGCGTGGTGCCGAAGGCCCGCCGGCTCGACAAGATCGCGTTCGAGGAGATGCTGGAAATGGCCTCCCAGGGCGCCAAGGTCATGCAGGTGCGCTCGATCGAGCTCGGCATGGTGCATCAGGTGCGGATCTTCGTGCGTTCTTCCTTCGACAGGCCCGAGGACATCGATCCCCACAGGTCCCCTCCCGGAACCCTCATCTGCGACGAGGCGGAAATCATGGAACAGCAGGTCGTCACCGGTATCGCCTTCTCCAAGGACGAGGCGCAAATCTCCATCCGGGGGGTCCAGGACAAGCCCGGCGTCGCCGCCTCGATCTTCGGCCCGCTGGCCGAGGCCAATATCAATGTCGACATGATCGTGCAGAACGTCTCGGGCGACGGCGCGACGACCGACCTCACCTTCACGGTCCCGGCGACCGACTACGAACGCGCCAGGGGCACCATCGACAAGGCGCGCGGCCAAATCGGCTATCAGCGGCTCGACGGGGCGACCGACGTGGCCAAGATCTCTGTCATCGGGATCGGCATGCGCAGCCATGCCGGGGTGGCGGCCCACGCTTTCCGGGCGCTGGCCGACCGCGGGATCAATATCCGCGCCATTACGACCTCTGAAATCAAGTTTTCGCTGCTGATCGACGCGGCCTTCACCGAGCTGGCGGTCAGAACCCTGCATTCCCTCTATGGGCTCGATAAATAGCCCGACTCATCGTGGTGCAGGCGGCGCTGCGGGACCCCAAATCACTCGCGCGATTTCGGCGTTTTTTGCCCATCGCGGCCGCCGGGCGCGGCCCGAGCGGCACATAGTGAGCGGTGATTGCAGGGGTATGACGCAACCGACGGATTTTGGCGCGCTGCAGCATGGCCTTTCGCTTGCGGCACGCATGTTGCATTGGCTATAGCCCTGGTGATGGCGGCGCGGGCGGGCGTGGTCCGGCGCGCAATCTCAACGATGGACAGAGAGCCGGGTTAGGCTCGCCCTGGAGCGCTTTCCGATCAGGCTGAATCGAAAAGCGCTTCAAATTCGTTTGTTGGTCGCATTTTCTACGGCGAACCGGAGCCCATCCCGGATCAAGTCCGGGACGGGCTTTCGCCGGAAAATGCTCGAACGGCCCGAAAGGACTTCACGCGATGCGTGGCGCGCTTGGCGGTCCGCGCGTGCTGTTGCGACGGCTTCGCGAAGTGATGGCGGAGCCGGTCAGCGCGCAGGATCGCCTGGACAAGATCGTGGTGCTGATTGCCGCCAACATGGTGGCGGAGGTCTGCTCCGTCTACGTGTTGCGCGTCGACGGCACGCTCGAGCTCTACGCCACCGAGGGCCTCAAGCGCGAGGCCGTCCACCAGACCGTCCTGCGGGCGGACGAAGGCCTGGTCGGCCTGGTGGCGAGCGAAGCCAATCCGATCAACATGTCGGAAGCGCAGGACCACCCGGCCTTCTCCTACCGGCCGGAGACCGGCGAAGAAATCTACCACTCCTTCCTGGGCGTGCCGATTCTGCGCGCCGGCAACACGCTCGGCGTGCTGGTGGTGCAGAACCGCGCGCGCAGAACATATTCGGAGGAGGAAGAGGAGGCGCTGCAGACCACGGCGATGGTCCTCGCCGAAATGATCGCCTCGGGCGAATTGTCGGCGCTCGCCAAGCCCGGCGCCGAGCCCGCGGTGCGCCGCGCGCTCCATCTCAAGGGAACCGCCCTCAACGAGGGCATCGCGCTCGGCCACGTCGTGCTGCACGAGCCGCGCGTCGTCATCACCAACTTCATCGCCGACGACCTGCCGAAGGAGAGCAAGCGCCTGGCGATGGCGATCGAGACCCTGAGGGCCGATCTCGACCGGATGTTCGAGCATGGCGACGTCGCCGACGCCGGCGAGCACCGCGACGTGCTCGAAGCCTACCGCATGTTCGCCAATGACCGCGGCTGGGTGCACAAGCTGGAAGAGGCCGTGATGACCGGATTGACCGCCGAAGCCGCGGTCGAACGCGTGCACTCGGACATCCGCGCCCGCATGCTGCGCCAGACCGACCCGTATCTGCGCGAGCGTCTGCACGATCTCGAAGATCTCGCCAACCGTCTGCTGCGCCAGCTGCTCGGTCACGATCACGCGCCCTCGCGCGAGAATCTGCCGGAAAACGCCGTGCTGGTCGCCCGCATGATGGGACCGGCGGCGCTGCTCGACTACGACCGCAAACGCCTGCGCGGCCTGATCCTGGAGGAGGGCGGCCCGACCTCCCATGTGGCGATCGTGGCGCGCGCGCTCGGCATCCCGGCAGTGGGCGAGATCGCCAACGCGACCGGCGTGGTCGATCCGGGCGACGCCATCATCGTGGACGGCTCATCGGGCGACGTGCACATCCGGCCGTCGTCGGATTTGCAGTCGGCCTATGTCGAGCGGGTGCGCCTGCGCGCGCGGCGGCAGCAGCAATATCTCGCGCTGCGCGACAAGCCCTGCGTCACCAAGGACGGCGAGACGGTGACGTTGCTGCTCAACGCCGGACTCGTGGTCGACCTGCCGCATATTTCGGAGACCGGCGCGGGCGGCATCGGCCTGTTCCGCACCGAAATGCAGTTCATGGTCGCGTCGCAGTTCCCGCGGGCGGGCGAGCAGCAACAGCTCTACCGATCCGTGCTGGAAGCCGCGGCCGACCGGCCGGTGACGTTCCGCACCCTCGATATCGGCGGCGACAAGGTGCTGCCCTACATGCGCAATGTCGAGGAGGAGAATCCCGCGCTGGGCTGGCGGGCGATCCGGCTCGGCCTCGACCGCCCCGGCCTGTTGCGCAGCCAGGTGCGTGCGCTGCTGCGCGCGGCGGCGGGACGCGAGCTGCGCATCATGTTCCCGATGATCGCGGCGGTGCACGAGTTCGACGAGGCCAAGGCCCTGGTGGAGCGCGAGCTCACCCATCTGCGCCGCCACGGCCACAAGCTGCCGGACAGCGTCGACATCGGCACCATGCTCGAAGTGCCTTCGCTGCTCTTTCAGCTCGACGAATTGCTCGAGCGGGTCGACTTCCTGTCGGTCGGCTCGAACGACCTGATCCAGTTCTTCTACGCGGTGGACCGCGGCAATTCGCGGGTGTCGGGCCGTTTCGACGAGCTCTCCCCGCCGGTGCTGCGCGCGCTCAAGATGATCGCCGACAAGGCCAAACAGCATGGCAAGCCGGTCACGCTGTGCGGCGAGCTCGCCTCGCTCCCGCTGGGCGCCCTGGCGCTGGTCGGGCTCGGCTACCGCTCGCTCTCGCTGGTTCCATCGGCGGTCGGGCCCGTCAAAGCGATGCTGCTCGAGCTCGATGCCGGCAAGGCCGAAGCACTCGTCGCGTCGCTGATCGCCAAAACCGACGGATCGGCATCGATCCGCGACAAGCTGGTCGCTTTCGCGACAGCCGAAGGCCTGCCGATGTAGAGTATCTTCCGCGACGATCCGCTATTCGACGTGCCGGAAACTCTCCGAGAGCCGCCAACCGTGACAACGCTGCCCGAAGCCAAGCTCGACGCCGTGCTCGCCCGCCATGAGATGGTGGAAGCCGAGCTCTCGCGCCAGCTCGCGCCGGAAACCTTCGTCAAGCTTTCGCGCGAGCTCGCCGAGATCACTCCGGTCGCCGAGCGGGTGAAGGCCTATCGGGCCGCGGTCGCCGAGCTGGCGGGTCTCGACGCCATGCTGGCCGATCCCGATCCCGAGATGCGCGCGATCGCGGCCGCCGAGAAGCCCCAACTGGCGGCCAGATGCGCGGCGCTCGCGCAAGACATTCGCCTCGCCCTGCTCCCGAAGGACGCAATGGACGAGCGCGACGTGATTTTGGAAATCCGCGCCGGCACCGGCGGCGACGAGGCCGCCTTGTTCGCCGGCGATCTCATCCGCATGTACGAACGCTATGCGGCGAAGCAGGGCTGGAAAACCGAGATCATTTCGGCGAGCGACGGCCCCATGGGCGGCTACAAGGAGGTGATCGCGGAGATCCACGGGCGCGGCGCCTTCGCCAAGCTCAAATTCGAATCGGGGGTCCACCGGGTGCAGCGCGTGCCCGACACCGAAGGCTCGGGCCGCATCCATACCTCGACCGCGACCGTCGCGGTGCTGCCCGAGGTCGAGGACGTCGATATCGCGATCAACGAGGCTGACTTGCGCACCGACACGATGCGGGCGCAAGGCGCCGGCGGCCAGCACGTCAACAAGACCGAATCGGCCGTGCGCATCACCCATATCCCGTCGGGCATCGTGGTTCTGGTGCAGGAGGAGCGCTCCCAGCACCGCAACCGCGCCAAGGCGATGGCGATGCTGCGCGCCAAGCTCTATGACGCCGAGCAGCGCAAGCGCGACGCCGAGCGCGCCGCCGAGCGGCGCGGCCAGGTCGGCACGGGCGACCGCTCCGAGCGCATTCGCACCTACAATTTCCCGCAAGGGCGGGTCAGCGATCACCGCATCAATCTGACGCTCCACAAGCTTCCGCAGGTGATCGAGGGCGAGGCCCTGGGCGAGATCATCGATGCGCTGATCACCGAGCACCAGGCGGAGCTGCTGGCAACCCTCGACGGCACGCGGACATGAGCGCTCCCGCCGACGCTCCCACCGACGCTGCCCGCGACGCCCCGGACGGCACTGCCGACAGGACTGCGGTCTTGGCGCCGGGAACCACCATTGCGCAGGCGCGGCGCGAGATCGCCGAGCGGTTCCACGCCCACGGCCTCGACACCCCCGAGCTCGACGCGCGGCTGATCGTCGGTCACGCGCTCGGCCTCGACCACCACGCGCTCACGCTCGAATTCGCGCGCGTGCTGACGCGCCCCGAGGCCGACAGGCTCGGCGCCGTTGCGGCGCGCCGCCTCGCGCACGAGCCGGTGGCGCGGATCGTCGGGCTCAAGGAGTTCTGGAGCCTTCCGCTGCTCATCACGTCCGCCGTGCTGGTGCCGCGGCCGGAGACCGAGACGGTGGTGGAGGCCGCCCTCGCGGTGGCGGAGCGGAGCCGCGCGTTGCGCATCGCGGATATCGGCGTCGGCTCGGGCGCCATCCTAGTGGCGCTCCTGTCCGAGCTGCCCAATGCTCGCGCGATCGGAACCGACCGGGACGCGCGCGCCCTGGGCGTCGCGCGCCGCAATGCCGAGCGTCTCGGATTTGCCGGACGCGCCGCCTTCGTGGCCTGCGATTTTGGCGCGGCGCTGGCGGGCTCCTGCGACCTCGTGGTCTCCAATCCGCCCTATGTGGCGACCCGCGACGTCGCGACGCTGGCGCCGGAGGTGCGCGACTTCGACCCGCGGTCCGCGCTCGACGGCGGAGTCGATGGACTGATGGCCTATCGGGCGATCGCGGCCGACGCCAAACGGCTGCTCGCGCCCGGCGGATGGCTCGTGGTCGAGATCGGGCACGGCCAGGCCGAAGCCGTCACCGCCCTGTTCGCGGGCAGCGGTCTGCAAACCCCCGAGCCGCCCCGCCGCGACCTTGCGGGGGTGCCGCGCGTGGTCATGGCCCGACACAACCCCTGACCGGGTCGATCCCGGCGGGCGCCAAAAAACAGCAAAAAATCACTTGGATTATGCCCCGAGACCGACTACCTTCAGGTTACGGAATCGACCTGAGTTATTTTGGTGCGCCGCCTTCAATGCCCCGAGCAGAGCTCCGTGAGGCAGGCGGCGAGCAAGGCGGATACCGAAAGCCAGGCCAAGGGTGACCGGTTCGCCGACTTGAGGGTCGAATGCTTCATCGGTTGGGTGCATGCGAAGGTCCGGTAGGACAAGCGCTGCGCGGGACCAAAGGCGGGTGACGCCGCGGCAAAGCTGCGGTGCCGGGCACACCAGGCAGGCATATGTGCTGGGCGCACTGCGGCCCGGCACGCCGGCTGGGAACATTTGCTAGGTAAAATTGGACCATCGCAACACGGTCGGCAGTTCGATGAACGAGCGCCTCGGAAGCTTGCGGCCCCACCGGGCCGGCAAGGGCGCGGGAACGGTTGTTTGTCGTGCCGGGTCCCGGTTCGGCCGAGTCGTGATCGGGCATGAGGTTTGAGGAAACTACCAAGTCTATTGGCGGCATGAGGCCGTCGCAAAGCAGGGGTTGGCGAACAAGCAAGCCATGAGAAACGGTCAGAACAAGCGCATGCGGGGGCGTAACCGCAAGAGCCATAATCCGTTAACGCGGGTTTACGAATCGAACGGTCCGGACATCAAGATTCGCGGAACGGCCTCGCACGTCGCGGAGAAATACGTGCAGCTCGCCCGTGACGCGCAGTCCTCGGGCGACCCGGTCGCGGCGGAAAACTATTATCAGCATGCGGAGCATTATTTCCGCCTGATCGCGGCGGTGCAGGAACAGTTCCGCCAGAACACGCCGAACTTCTACCGGCCGGAGGGCGGCGCCGGGAATGATAGTCTCTCCGGCAACGACACGCATGACGAACAATTCGACGACGGCGATGACGACGAGGCGGTCCAGCCGGCGCAAGCGGGCGAACAGCCCTCGTTCGGAACGCGCGATCCGCAACCCTATCTGCCGCGCGATGCCCAGTTCTTCTCGCCGCGCGAGCAGCCGTATGGCGGCCGCCCGCAACAAGGAGGCGAAGGTCGCCCGCAACAAGGCGGCGAGGGTCGCCCGCAACAAGGCGGCGAGGGTCGCCCTCAACAAGGCGGCGAGCGCCACTATCGCGCACCGGACGAGGGCCATGTCGACCGGCTGCCGTCCTTCATCACCGGCGGCGGTCAACCGCAGTCGCCGCAGGCCCATCAGAGCAATCCGGGCGCTCCGTCGGGACCGCAGGGCAACGGCCAGAACGGCTTCGACAACCAGGGCGACCGTTTTCCGATGCACCGCCGCCGCCGGCGTCATCGCGGTCCGCGCGGGGATATGCCGCGCGGCACCCCCGACGGCGGCGACGACGTGCAAGGCCCGCAGGGCGACTAGCAAGTCGTTCGGCCGTCAACGCGCGCCGATGTCGCCGATGCGATCGGGATGGCGCGACGATCCGTCGGCGGCGCTCAACCCGCCCTGCCCGTCGACGGCGTGAGCACGGGTTCCAGAACCGGCGCCAGCCCTGGCACGAGCTGTCGCTTTTCACGACGCACGGGAATCGCCCGGTAGACCTGCTTCGTGGCCTCCACGATATGCACGCCCGCGAACGGCGCCGAAATCGTCGCGCCGGCCCGCTCCCATGCGACCGCCGAGCGCAGAAACCAGCCGCGCGAAATCGGCGGCACATAGAGCGCCTCGCCCCATGAAGTCGGCGTGAACCAGGTCTCGCGCAGCAACTGGGTGATCTGCGAACGCGAATAAGGCCGGCCATGCCCGAACGGCGTGGTGTCGATGCGCGCCCACAGGCCGCGCCGGTTCGGCACCACCGCCATCAGCCGGCCGCCCGCCGACAGCACCCGCCAAACGTCGCGCAGCAGCATGGGCGCGTCGTGCGACATCTCGAGCGCGTGGACGAGCAGCACGCGGTCGACCGAGGCGTCGGCGAGCGGCAGCTCGTACTCGTCGACCAGCGCGGCGAGCGTCGGATTGGCGGACGGCCATTTCACCACCCCCTGCGACCGCCGGCATGAATGCGAGGCAGCGCTCCGCCTCCTCGCGAAACAGACCGAGATAGGGCGTCGCGTAGCCGATGCCGAGCACGCGTTGGCCGCGGGTGTCCGCCCAGCGCCTGCGGATGCCCCGGCCGACGAAGCGGCGCGCCACGGTGCCGAGGCGCTGGGCGTAGAAATCGCGCAGGTCGACGACGTCGTACGACATGGCGGCAGCGTAGCAGACATTTTCGCCGAGAAGTGGACCCCGGCCTCGCGCAGAAAATGCCTTCCGCTCCCTGCCGACGGAAGGCGTTCCGGCGGATCTTGCGGCCACTCGGGGTCCGCGCGCCCGAGCGACGACGACCAAATGCGCAACCCGCGGTACGAACCAATCGCCATATTGCGTGACCATGCGCGAAAGCGGATGATCCATTTGTCGACCACCGGAACGCGCACGATGCCTGCAAAAACCCATCTGTTCCGCTGCCTCAAGGACAATTTCGGCGTCCTCGTCCACGACCCGGCGACCGGGGCGACCGCCGCCATCGACGCCCCGGAAGCGGCGCCGGTCGAGGCCGCCTCGAAGACGACCGGCTGGCGCTTGACCGACATCCTGGTCACCCATCATCACGCCGACCACACCGGCGGAATCGCCGAACTCAAGACCCGGCACCGCTGCCGCGTCACCGCGCCGCGCAACGAGGCCGCCCGCATTCCCGCCGTCGACGCCTCGGTCGGCGAAGGCGACACGGTGAAAGTCGGCGCGCTGACGGCGCGCGTGATCGAGACGCCGGGCCACACCGCCGGGCACATTTCGCTACGTGGTTCGATGCGGACCGGCTCGCCTTCGTGGGCGACACGCTGTTCTCGATCGGCTGCGGGCGGGTGATCGAGGGCACGCCGGAGATGATGTGGGCTTCGCTGTTGCGGCTGCGCGCGCTGCCCGACGACACGCAGGTCTACTGCGGCCACGAATACACCGAGGCCAATATCCGCTTCGCCCTCACCATCGAGCCGGACAACCGGGATTTGCAGGCGCGCGCCGATGAGGCCAGGCGACAGGTCGCCGCCGGCCAGGCGACGATCCCGACGACGATCGGCGCCGAGAAGCGCGCAAACGTGTTCCTGCGCGCCGATGTGCCGTCGGTCGCGGCCGCGCTGGGCCTCGCGGGGCGCCCAGCCGCGCAGGTATTTGCCGAAATGCGGGAGAGGAAGAACCGGTCTTGAGCCGGTCCGTGCTCCACGCCGCCGACATCATCCGCCTGCTCGACCTGGCGCCGCATCCCGAAGGCGGGCACTTTCGCGAAACCTTGCGCGACAGCGGCGCGTTCGGCGGCGACCGCGCGGCCTCGACGGCGATCTATTTCCTGCTCGCCCGCGGTGAGCGCTCGCATTGGCATCGCGTCGACGCGGTCGAGGTCTGGCACTGGTACGCGGGTTCGCCGCTCGTTCTCGAAACGGCGATGGGCGACGGGGGACCGGTCCTGCGCACGACGCTCGGCCCCGATCTCGCGGCGGGCGAGCGCCCGCAGGCCCTCGTGCCCGCGCGCGCCTGGCAGGCCGCCGAAAGCCTCGGCGACTGGACGCTGGTCGGCTGCACGGTCGCGCCCGGATTCGTATTTGCGGGATTCGAAATGGCGGCGAAGGATTGGTCGCCGGGCTGAGGCGCGCGGACGTATCTCCGCGACCGGCGGCCGCGTCATCGCCCCGGCAACGCCCAGGAGTGGCATTCCCGGATAATTCTTCCTAGGATTATCGGCATGGTCGCGGCGCAGCGAGCGTCGGGCGCGTTGGGGGGAAAAGCCGCATGGCGACCGAAGCCGAGGTCCGGGACTTTCTGCTTCGGGTCCGGCCGACGAATGCGGTTGCGATCGGATTCCTTCAGCTGTGCGAGGTCGGCTATTTGCCGCAAGACGAGATCAAGCCCACGGTCGAGAACCCCCATGCGCTGCCGCCGATCACGCCGGGCGGACAATGGCAATGCGTCTGGGGCCCGGCGGAGGACAAGCACACGGCCAATCTGGCCTTCGTGGCGCTCTATCGCGTCGACCCGACCGCGGCCCCGCTCTTCGCCGCCGTGACGATCCGCGGAACCGACGTGCACATCCACGACGCGTGGGGCATCCTGCGGGAGTTCTGGGAGGATCTGGACGTCATCAACCGGCAGGCGCTTCCGTGGGCGCCGAACGATCCGGCACGCATTGCGGGCGGCACCCTGAACGCGTTGCACGCGTTTCAGGCTCTGATCTCGAACGGACAGACGCTGTTGGATTGCCTCTCGTCGCTGCTACGCGCGCCCGCCACCCAGGGCATCCCGCTCGCCGTCGTGGGCCACAGCCTGGGCGGCTGCATGGCGACCGTCGTTGCGCCCTGGCTGCAACACGAGTTGCGCGCCATCGGCGCGTCCATCACGCCCGTGACGTTCGCCGCCCCGACCGCCGGTAATCCGGCTTTCGTCGCCTCCTATCAGCAGAACTTCCCCAACGCGCCGCGCTATTGGGGCACGCTCGATATCGTGCCGCGCGGCTGGGACCGCCTCGGCAGCGTCAAGACCATCTATGCGCCTTGCAATCTCGCTTGTCCCGACATCGTCCGCATCGGCATCGACAGCTACGAATTGGCGCTGCACGCAGCGGACATCGTCTATGCCCAGCCCGACCGCGCCGCCATCGAGCTGGCGGCAGTCTGCGCCAAGCCGGTCACCGCATGGGACTGGTATCATGAAGCGGGATTCCATCACCACGCCACGACCTACATGCGGCTGCTCGGCGGCTCGGACATCGTTGGTACGCCGATATGGAAACCCGCAGCGCTGAACGGCGTCGGCGCAAGCCAAATCGGCCCGCCCGGCGGCTGACAGCGTACGCGAACCCGACGAATAGCGAGTAGGGAGTAGCGAGTAGTAGCGAACCCATTCGTTACTCGCTACTCCCTACTCGCCCTTCCCTGTTCGCTTCCCGTCACGTCATCAGCTGTCCGCCGTTCGCCGACAGCGTCGAACCGGTGATGAAGCCGGCGTCGTCGGAGGCGAGAAACACGACGCAGCGCGCGATCTCCTCCGGCTCTCCGAGGCGGCCGACCGGAATGAGCGGCAGGATCGACTTCTCGAGCACGTCCTTCGGCACCGCCTGCACCATTTCGGTGTTGATGTAGCCCGGACAGATCGCGTTGACGGTGACGCCGGCCCGCGCATTCTCCTGCGCGAGCGCCTTGGTGAAGCCGATCTCGCCCGCCTTGGCGGCGGAATAGTTCGCCTGCCCCATCTGGCCCTTCTGGCCGTTGATCGACGAGATGTTGACGATGCGCCCGAACTTGCGGGCGCGCATGCCTTCGATCACGGGGCGGCACATGTTGAACAGCGAGCTGAGGTTGGTACTGATCACCGCGCTCCATTGCTCCGGTTTCATGCGGTGGAACATGGAATCGCGGGTGATGCCGGCGTTGTTGACCAGGATCTCGACCGGGCCGAGCTCGGCCTCGACCTGTTTCAAGCCGGCCGCGCAGGCCTCGAAGGACGACACGTCCCACTTGTAGACCGGGATACCGGTCTGGGCCTTGAACTTCTGTGCCGCCTCGTCATTGCCGCCGTAATTGGCCGCCACCGTGCAGCCAGCCGCCTTCAGGGCCTGAGAGATCGCAGCCCCGATGCCGCGCGTTCCGCCCGTCACCACTGCTACCCGTGCCACCTCAACGCCCTCCCTGAGAAGTTTTTTTTGCGCGATGGCCAGCCATCGTGCAGCCGCCTCGTTTTCGGCGTCGACGCCCGCCGGGAGCCGTCTCCATCACGGCAGCCCGGCGCGGACGACGCCTCGCAACCCAGATGCGGCTCAGCCGCGCTCGATGCACATCGCGATGCCCATGCCGCCGCCGATGCAGAGCGTGGCAAGGCCCTTCTTGGCGTTGCGCCGTTGCATTTCGTACAGCAGCGTGACCAGCACGCGGGCGCCGGACGCCCCGATCGGATGGCCGATCGCGATCGCGCCGCCATTGACGTTGACCCGGGACGTATCCCACCCGAGGTCCTTGTTGACGGCGCAGGCTTGCGCCGCGAACGCCTCGTTCGCCTCGATGAGGTCGAGGTCCTCGATCTTCCAGCCGGCCTTCTTGAGCGCCGCGCGCGAGGCCGGGATCGGCCCGGTGCCCATGATCGCCGGATCGACGCCCGCATGCGCCCACGAGACGATGCGGGCGAGCGGCTTCTTGCCGCGCTTCAGCGCCTCGCTCGCCTCATCAGCACCACCGCGGCGGCGCCGTCATTGATGCCCGACGCATTGGCGGCCGTCACCGTGCCTTCCTTGTCGAAGGCGGGCCGCAGCTTCGAGATCGAATCCAGCCGTCGTGCCGTGCTTGGGATATTCGTCGGTATCGACGACGACGTCGCCCTTGCGGCTCTTGATCGTGACCGGCACGATCTCGTCCTTGAACTTGCCGGCCTTCTGCGCCGCCTCGGCCTTGTTCTGCGACGCGACCGCGAACTGCGTCCTGCTGGGCGCGCGTGATCTGCTATTGCTTGGCGACGTTCTCGGCCGTGTTGCCCATGTGATAGCCGTTGAAGGCATCCCACAGACCGTCCTTGATCATCGTGTCGACCATGTCGAAGTTGCCCATTTTCACGCCGCCGCGCAGATAGCGCGCAATGCGGCGCCATGCTCATGGATTCCTGGCCACCGGCGACCACGATGTCGGAATCGCCGTTGAGAATGGCCTGATAGCCGAGCGCGACGGCGCGCAAGCCCGACCCGCACAGCTGATTCACGCCCCAGGCCGGGCTTTCGACCGGAATACCCGCCGCGATCGAGGCCTGACGGGCGGGGTTCTGGCCCTGCCCGGCCGTCAGGATCTGCCCCAGGATGACTTCGGAGACTTGCCGGCCTTCGACGCCGGCCCGCTCGAGCGCGGCCTTGATGGCGGCCTTGCCGAGCTCATGCGCCGGCAGGCTGCCGAATGCGCCGTTGAACGAGCCGACCGGCGTACGCGTGGCGCCGACAATGACGATGTCGTCCTGCATTGCCGAAAACTCCTTTGTTCGGGGTTGGCCGCAACGGCCTGACCCCCATGACCGGCCGCCTGGGGGGTGGCGCGCCGGTCCCGCACCGGTTCTTTCAAGGCATTGGATAGCTCGCGAGGTCCTGTCAATGTCAATGGGGCCAAGGGCTGATATGCGTCCGTGTGCATACCACCCCCGGCTGAACCGACAGGTCCGGGCTGGGCCATCTATTTGTCACAAAGGCATAGCCCACGGGGCCGAAACCGCCTATTTTGAGGTGGCGTGACCGCCGGGCCAAAGGTGCGGCCTTACGACGAGCGACCGCAGACGAGCGATCCCACCTATGGCTACCTCCGAAGCACCGGTCATCATCAAACAATACCCCAATCAGCGGCTCTATGATCCCCGCATGGGCGCGTACGTTTCGTCTCGACGACCTCACCGCCATGGTGGAGGATGACAAGGACTTCGTCGTCCTCCAAGCCAAGACCGGCGAAGACATCACGCCTTTCATACTTAAACAGATCATCCGTCAGCGTGTGCTCCATGGCTAAGTCCGACGAACCGATCATCGATCAAGAAATACGCCAATCGGCGGCTCTACAATACCGGCACGAGTACCTATGTGACCCTCGAAGATCTCGCCACGATGGTGAAGAAAGGCGAGAATTTCGTCGTCTATGACGCCAAGACCAGCGAGGACATCACCCGCTCGGTGCTGACCCAGATCATCTTCGAGCAGGAGAACAAGCAAGGGCAGAATCTGCTGCCCATCAAGTTCCTGCGCCAGCTCATCCGTTTCTACGGCGACAGCATGCAGATGCTGGTGCCGCGCTACCTGGAGGTATCGATCGACTCGCTCGCCCAGCGAGCAGGACAAGTTCCGCGACCAGATGGCGCAGGCCTTCGGGATCGGAAATTTCGGCGTCATGGACGAGCAGGTGCGCCGGAACATGGAAATGTTCGAGCGCACCTTCGCCATGTTCACGCCGTTTGCGCGCCGCGAGGCACAGCAGGACGATCGCCGCACCCAGGCCGGCAAGCCGCCGCGCGGCGCCCGCCGAGATCGACGATCTCAAGAAGCAAATGGACGAGATGCAAAAGCGGCTTGATCGCATGAGCGACAAGGACAAGCCATAGCGGGCTGACGCCGCGGCGCGCATGCGGCGCGCCTCCAAGTTCAAGCACAGATCGAATCCTGCGTTCGGGATACGTGCCAATTCGGGTCACGTTGATCCCTCGGCGCTTGCGTTTGAACGCAGGAACCGCGGTGCGCCGGCGCCGGGTCCAGCCTGGCGACGTGGAAACCCACAGAAAGTGGAAGATGCCGCGGACGCGGGCGTGGTTAATCCGACATTGCGGCGATGCGCCAGGAACCGGCATGCTCCTTGCGACCTTATTGGTCGAGGAGCCGGGTTTGTGCCGGTTCGAGACAGGGCAAGCCGATGCTATCGGTCAGTGGGATCCGAGCCTCAACCGTCGGCGCTGCGGCGCGCGGGCCGCGCGACGAGGCCGCCTCGTCGCTCAAGGCCGGGACGGGCCGCGCGCTGATCGCGTTGCAACCGATCGCGCCGGCCAACTCGCCGGCGCGCATCGGCCCGCAATCGTGCTTCCTCGCTCACCTGATCGCCACCGATCAACAACTGCCGCAGACGCGCGAACGTCGCCGCGCGGAGCTGCAGGACGCGATCGCCGCTTATGCGGCGGCCAACGCCAGGGCGCCGTCGCGGACCGGCCGGACCCTCTTTCGCACGACGTGATGCGGGTTGACGGGCGGATGGACCAAGCCCTGCGATAAAGGCTCCAGAGCGGGATGACTTTTCTTCAAATCGTCATCCCGCTCTGGCTTATTGTTGGAGCATGATCTTTTCCGAAAACCGGTGCCCACTTTTCGGCAATCATGCTCTAGTAGCCCAGCGCACAACCGTCCTTGCGATGGTCGGAGGCGCCGATCAGCATGCCGCGTTCCCAATCGATCTGGATCGCCTGCCCGCCGCCGAACGGCAGCGGACGCAGCCTGACGTCGTGGCCGCGCGCCTTCGAGTCCCTCGATCGCCGCCGCGGGGACGCCGCGCTCGACCTCGGTGGTCTCGCCGGCGAAGAAGACGCGCGGGTGATCGATCGCCGTCTGCAGGTCCATGCCGTAATCGATCAGGTTGACGACGAAGTGGGCGTGTCCCATCGCCTGATAGCCGCCGCCCATGACCCCGAAGGCGAGGTCGCAGCGCCCGTCGCGCATGCCGAGCGCCGGAATGATGGTGTGCATCGGACGCTTCGCCGGACCGATCGTGTTCGGGTGCGCCGGATCGACCACGAAGCCCGAGCCGCGATTGTGCAGCAGGATGCCGGTCTTCTCGGTCGCGATGGCGGTGCCGAACGACGCGAAGAGCGAGTTGATCAACGTCACCGCCGTGCGGTCGCGATCGACCACGGTGACGAGCACGGTGTGGCTGGCGGGCGTCGGCGCCGGCGGCAGCGGCACGCGCTTGCGGCGGTCGATACGATCGGCGAGGCCGCGGGCAAACCCCTTGTCGAGCAGCGCCGGCACCGACATCCGCATGAAGGCCGGATCGGCGACGTGGCTGTCGCGCACCGCATAAGCGAGCCGCGCCGCTTCGAGCTGGATATGCAGCCGCTCGGCCCCGCTCGGGTCGAGCGCCGCGAGCTCGAACGGCTCGAGGATGTTGAGCAGCACCAGCGCGGCGAGCCCCTGCCCGTTCGGCGGCAGCTCGACGACGTCGAGACCGCGATAGTTCGACGCGATCGGCTCCGCGACCTCGCCGCGGTGGCGGGCGAAATCGTCGCGCGTCAGGAACGATCCGCGCGGTGCGAGCGTCGCGACGATGTCCTCGGCCGGCGCGCCTTCGTAGAAGGCCTTCGGACCGCCGGACGCGAGCGCGCGCAGCACCGCTGCGAGCGCCGGGAATTTCATCCTGTCGCCCGCCGCGGGCGCGCGTCCATTGATGAGAAAATGACGCGCCGTGCCCGCGATCCTTCTTGAGCCGGTCGACCGCGAGCGCCCAGTCGAAGGCGACGCGCGGCGCGACCGGCGCGCCGTTCTCGGCATAGCGGATGGCGGGGGCAAGCGCGCGATCGAGCCCGAAGCGGCCGTGCGACTGTCAGGATCGCATCCCAGGCTTCGACCGCGCCCGGCACGGTCACGGCGTGCACCGAGTCGGGGCCGATCGCCACGATGCCTTGCGCGATCAGCGCCTCGGCGCGGGCCGCCGCGCCCGAACGCCCGGAGCCGTTGTAGCCCCACACCGGGGCGCCGGGTTTCGCGACCAGGCAGAAGCAATCGCCGCCGATGCCGGTCATGTGGGGCTCGAGCACGCCGAGCGCCGCCACCGCGGTGACGGCGGCGTCGGCCGCCGTACCGCCCGCCCGCAGCGTCTCGAGCGCGGCCACGCTCGCGAGCGGATGCGAGGTCGCGACCATCCCTTCGTCGGCAAACACAGGCGAGCGGCCGGGAAGATGGAAATCGCGCGTCATGGGGTCCTGATGAGCTGGAGCGGCCGGACGCCGGCTATGCGGCCTGAATGGTTTCGACGCTTTCGATCGCGATGGGGCGCGGCCGCGTGGGGATCGTGAAGCCGCCCGCCACGTCGACGAAGCCGATCACCACGAGCAGGAAGAAGGTGCCCGAGGCCGCCTGCTTGACCAGCAGGAACTCGGCGAACATCGCGGCGAACAGCAGCATCGAGAGGAGATGGTCGACGATCGTGCGGGCGGCGAGTCGCGCCGTTTTCAGCATCTCGAAAAACAGGATGATGATGGCGCCGGTGACCAGCAGATCGCCGGGGGTGAAGGACCACGCGGCGCCGGACATCATGCGGATGCTCGCGATCTCGCGCGACCAGTCGAGGCCCAGCAGGAACGCTATCATGTTGTAGAGCGCGAACGGAACGACCAGCAGCGGAAATCCGATCAGGAACATGGCCGCCTTCCCTGCAATGCTCCGACCGCGTGAGCGAGACGGCGAACGAGGCCGAGCCGGGCCGGCGTCAATCTCGACCGCATCGCGCGGCTGGGGCTCGCGGCTTTCGCAGTGTCACCGGTGCGGCCGGATCAGACCTCGGTCTTCGGCTTGAGCACCTGGCGCCCGCGATACATGCCGGTCTTGAGGTCGATATGGTGCGGGCGGCGCAGTTCGCCCGAAATCCTTGTCTTCCACATAGGTCGGGGCCTTGATGGCGTCGGCGGAGCGGCGCATGCCGCGCCGCGACGGCGAGGTCTTTCTTCTAGGCACGGCCATGGCATTGTTCTCCTTGAATTATTTGGCGGCGCCCGGCCGCCTGAAGATGCCGGATGGGGTCGGAAGCCGGGCTTATAAAGGAAGCCGCAGAACGACGCTAGGGGTCCGGTTGCGACGAACCGCACCTCGCCGGTGCGCATCCCCGGCAAGCCTAATAGCCTGCGGCTCGTCGGGCCCGCACACAGGCATCGAGCGCGGACGAGGCGGCGATCCGGCCCTGGTAGACCCCGGCCAGGCGGCGCAGGGCGGGCGCGGGCGCGCGCGCGTCGCGCCGGTGCGGGTTCGGCAGCGTCGCGGCCAGCAGCGCCGCCTCCCGGGCGGTGAGATCGCGCGCCGGCTTGTTGAAGGCACGGCGGGCGGCCGCCTGGGCACCGAACTCGCCGTTCGGTCCCCACTCCACGATATTGAGGTAGATCTCCAACAGCCGCCGCTTCGGCAGCACCAGGTCGAGCCAGAGCGCGAGCGGGAACTCCAGGCCTTGCGCACGAAACTGCGGCCCGGCCACAGGAACAGGTTCTTGGCCGCCTGCTGGGTGATGGTGGAACCGCCGCGCGCATCGGCGAGGTCGTCGAGATCCTCGATCCCCTCGATCACCTCGCGCAATTGCGAAAAATCGACGCCGTGATGCGTGCAGAAGCGGGCATCCTCGGCGCTGATCACGGCGAGTCCGCAGGACCGGCGCGATGCGGTCGATCGGAACCCAGCTGCGCTCGACGCGCGCGCCGGTGGCCTTGCGCCACACCATCAGGGTCGAGACCGGATCGACAACCCGGTAGAGCAGCGCGAGCACGTAGGGCAGCGCGAGCACGAACAGCAGGACCACGACGCAAATCCACCCGATCCGCCGCAGGCGGGGCGCACCTTTTTCGCCGGAACCGGATCTGCCTGCCACGGAATAGCTCTTCGTCTTGCACGGGCTTGCCCGCGGCCATCGTCACCGCCCATCATAGGGCCGGGACGAGACGCCGACAAAACCCGGGAGACGATCATGCGAGCCATGTTGACGGGGCTTTGGCTGCTGCTGGCGGCCCTGCCGGCGCGCGCCGACGACAAGGACAGGATCGTCGGCACTTGGAAGCTGGTCTCGGTCGTCTATGAGGACCAGCAGACCAAGGAGCGCACGCCGATCTATGGCGAGCATCCCAAGGGCTATCAGATCGCGACCGCAGAAGGGCGCTGGCTCGCGCTCGTCACCGCCGAAGGCCGCAAGGTGCCGCAGACCGACGAGGAGCGCGCCCAGGCGCTGCGCACCATGATCTCCTATGCGGGCCGCTATCGGGTCGAGGACGGCAAGGTGATCACCCGGGTCGAGGTGGCATGGAACGAGGCATGGGTCGGCGGGGAGCAGATCCGGTTCATCCGCTTCGACGGCGAGCTTTTGCATATCGAGAGTCCGCCGATGCCCCATCCCAATCTCGCCGGCAAGGTGGTGCGGGTCATCGTGACGTGGCGGCGCGACACATGAGCCCGTCGGGGCGCGCCAAAAAGCTGCCGCGTTTCGTGCGGATCGCGCGGGCGCGTCCCCGCCTGTTCCTGTGCGCCGCGCTCATGCTCGTCATCATCGCGCTGCTGCCCGGCGACTGGCGCTGGGCGACGCGACTCCTGGTCGGCTGGGATATCGGCGTCGCGGTCTATCTCGTCGTGATGTTTGCCGCCATGGCCGACGCCGACGTCGCGCATATCCGGCGGCGATCCGCCCTGATGGACGAAGGCCGCATCGCAATTCCGTTGCTCACCGCGGGCGCCGCGCTCGCGAGCCTCGCCGGGATCGTGATCGAGCTGATCGACAAGGGAAGCGCCCGTGAACCCTGGCACCTCGGGCTCGCGATCGCGACCCTCGCGCTGTCGTGGGCGCTCATCCACACGATCTTCGCGCTGCACTACGCGCACGAGTTCTACGCCGAGAACCGGTATGAGCAGGGCGGCCTCGCCTTTCCCGGCAAGGAGGAGCCCGATTACTGGGACTTTCTGTATTTCTCGCTGGTGATCGGCATGACATCGCAAGTCTCGGACGTCGGGGTGACCGCGAAGGCGATCCGCCGCACCGTCTCGGCGCATGGCGTGGTGTCGTTCGTGTTCAACGCCGCGCTCCTGGCGCTGACCGTCAACATCGCGGCGAGCGCGCTGGCGGGATGAAGTGGTATTTTTTTACCAGACCGGACGAACTGGATCGAAATAAAAGGCGCGGTGCCATCGAAATAAAAGGCGCGGTGCCGGTGTTCTTTTTGAAAAATCGGGGGAATTTACGATGAATTGACGCGACGTTCTCGGATTTGCGGCGACGAGCGCGATGGGACTTTCCCTATCGCCCGTGCGGGGTTTCGCGCAAGCCTCCGGTCCGAGTCGGGAGATGATGGCTCTCTGCGAGTATATGAGCGTGGCGCGAACACGCGCGCTGCCGCCCGAAGTGGCCGAGCACGCCAAGCATCATCTCCTCGACACACTTGGGTCCATGATTTCCGGATCGGAGCTGCCGCCCGGCCAAGCGGCGCAGCGCTACATCCGCAACCACGGCACAAAGGGCGCGGCGACCGTCGCCGGCACCGCGCTCAGCGCTGGGCCAGTCGATGCCGCGCTGGCGAACGGGCTCATGGCGCACGCGGACGAGACCGACGACTCGCATAACCCTTCGCGTTCGCATCCGGGCTGCTCGGTCGTACCGGCGGCGCTGGCCCTTGGCGAGGAATTTGGGATCGACGGCGCGCATTTCCTGCGCGCGGTGACGCTCGGCTATGACATCGGCACGCGTGTCGTCATGGCCATGGGCGGCGCCGCATTCAGCTACGAAAGCACGTTGAGCACGCACAGCATCGCGGGGACGTTCTGTGCCGCGAGCGCGGCGGCGTGCGTCGCAGGCCTGGACGCAAAACAGACGCGTTGGGCACTCGATTACGCGGCGCAGCAGTCCTCCGGGTTCATCGTATGGCGGCGTGACACCGATCACATCGAGAAAGGGTTCGTCTTTGCCGCCATGCCGGCGCGCAACGGCGTCACCTCCGCGCTGCTGGTGCGGTCGGGCTGGAACGGCGTGGACGATGTCTTCTCCGGCGCGGACAATTTCTTCCTTGCCTATGCGCCCAAGGCGAAGCCGGAGCGGCTCGTCGAGAAGCTCGGCGAGCGCTACGAGATCGCCCTGACCGATATCAAGAAGTGGACCGTCGGCTCGCCGATCCAGGGGCCACTCGATGCGATCTTTGCGATCCGCGGCAAGCGGCCGTTCGAGGCCGATCAGGTGAAACGCGTGACGGTTCGGCTCGCGCCCTCGGTCGCGGCAGTGGTGGACAACCGCGACATTCCGGACATCTGCCTACAGCACATGGTCGCCGTCATGCTGCTCGACAAGACCGCCTCATTCCACGCGGCTCACGACACGCCGCGCATGCAGGACCCGGCGGTCCTGCGCGAGCGCGCGAAGGTGAACCTCGTGCGCGACGAGGAGCTTGCCAAATTGCTGCCAGTGCGCGTCGCCGATGTCGAAATCGAGCTGGCCGACGGGAGCCGCCTTTCGGAGCGCGTCACCGCCGTGCGCGGCACGCCGCGTAATCCGATGACGCGCGCCGAAGTGATCGACAAGGCGCGCGACCTGATCGTGCCCGTTTTGGGACGCGATACAGCCGAGCGCTTGATCGAAGCGGTCTACGCCATCGAGGCGATGCCGGACATTCGCAAACTTTCTCCGCTCCTTCGACGCGGCTGACGTCCGGAAACGGGAAAATCGTCGCTCGCGGCTTTCGCTGGCGCGCCACAGTTGAGGCGCCCACAGCCGGACAAAATAACAGAATTCCTATTCCGCGGCGGTGCGCCCCGTGCCGCCCGTGCCGTAGCGGCGCTCGATATAGTCGATCACCATGGTCTTGAAGTCGGCGGCGAGCGTCGGGCCGCGCAGCGTCGCGGCCTTCTTGCCGTCGATGAAGACCGGCGCGGTCGGCGTCTCGCCGGTGCCGGGCAGCGAGATGCCGATGTCGGCGTGCTTGCTCTCGCCCGGGCCGTTGACGATGCAGCCCATCACCGCGACGTTGAGCGCCTCGACGCCCGGATATTGCGTCTTCCAGTCCGGCATCGAGTCGCGGATGAAGCTCTGGATGTCGCGCGCGAGCTCCTGGAACGTGGTCGAGGTGGTGCGCCCGCAGCCCGGGCAGGCCGCGACCAGCGGCACGAAGACGCGGAAGCCCATGGTCTGCAGGATTTCCTGCGCGACCTTGACCTCGAGCGTGCGGTCGCCGCCGGGCTCGGGCGTGAGCGACACCCGGATGGTGTCGCCGATGCCCTGCTGCAGCAGGATGCCCATGGCGGCCGAGGACGCGACGATGCCCTTCGAGCCCATGCCGGCCTCGGTGAGGCCGAGATGGATCGCGTAGTCGGAGCGCTTGGCGAGATCCATGATAGACCGCGATCAGGTCCTGCACGGCCGAGACCTTGGCGGACAGAATGATGCGGTTGCGCGGCAGCCCGATCTCCTCGGCGCGCTGCGCCGAGAGCAGCGCCGACTGCACCATCGCCTCGCGCGTCACCGCGCGCGCGTCGAGCGGGGTTCGGCCGCTTGGCGTTCTCGTCCATCAGATGGGTGAGCAGCTCCTGGTCGAGCGAGCCCCAATTGGCGCCGATGCGCACCGGCTTGCCGTGCTTGATCGCGGTCTCGACGATGGCGCCGAACTGGCGGTCCTTCTTCTCCTTGAAGCCGACATTGCCCGGATTGATGCGGTACTTGTCGAGCGCCTCGGCGCAGGCCGGGATGGTCGGCGAGCAGCTTGTGGCCGATGTAGTGGAAGTCGCCGACGATCGGCACGTTCGACGCCCATCTTGAGCAGCCGCTCCTTGATGTGCGGCACCGCGGCCGCCGCCTCGTCGCGATCGACCGTGATGCGCACGATCTCGGAGCCGGCGCGCGGCGAGCGCCGCGACCTGCGCGACGGTGCCGGCGACATCGGCCGTGTCGGTATTGGTCATCGACTGCACGACGACGGGCGCGCCGCCGCCGACCTTCACATGGCCGACATTCACGGCGACGGACTTGCGCCTCGGCAAGGGTGCGGCGGCATCAATCATGGGTGTCTCCTTGGCACCGCAGGCAGTGCCAGACAAGCGATATAGCGTCAATTTGCGCTCGTGACTCGACAGGCCTTGTCATGGACACAGTCCCGGGACCGCAGAGCGCATCGGCGGTCTCAACCTTATGCCGCGCAATGCGCGCAGGTGCCGGTGATCTCGATCACCGACATGTTGGGCGTGAAACCGGCGCTCCGGGCGGCGGCCGCGAGGCGTCTGGGCGACGGCGGCGGCCGGCGCCTCGCCGACCGCCCCGCAGCGCTCGCAGATCAGGAACACGACCAGCGCGTCCGACCGCATGATTGTGGACGCAGGCGACGAAGGCATTGCGGCTCTCGATGCGGTGGACGAGGCCGTTGTCGGCGCAGGAAATCGAGCGCGCGGTAGACCGTGATCGGCGCCGGGCGCGGCCCGTTGCGGGCGACCAGGTCCATGATCTCGTAGGCGCCGAGCGGCTTGTGGCTGGCGGCCAGCACCTCCAGCACCTGCCGCCGCATCGGCGGTGAGGCGCTCGCCGCGCTCGGCGCACAGGGCCTCGGCATGGGCCATGGCGTCCGCGCTGCAGCGGGCGTGATCGTGGTCGGGGGCGGGGAAGACGGCTTGCCATCGGCGTTGATCTGCTTCCGCACCGGCGCGGCGAGCCTATCAAAGCACCGAGTCGGAAACCGATCAGCATGGTAATCCAATAGGGCTCGCAAGTCGGCACTGCAGCAACTTATATTGCGGTGCAGCATATGCTGCCCATGTCAGCGTCTCGCGACCGGCGTCCCCTACAGCCAGGAGGACATCGCGCATGCTCAAAGGAAAGACCGCCGTCGTCACCGGCTCGACCTCCGGGATCGGGCTCGCCATCGCCCGCGCGCTCGCCGAGGAGGGCGCCAACGTGGTGATCAACGGCTTCGGCGACAAGGCCGAGATCGAGAAGGAGCGCGCCGCGCATCGAGAGCGAGTTCGGCGTCAAGGCGATCTACTCGCCCGCCGACATGAGCAAGCCGGCCGAGATCGCCGACATGATCAAGACCGCCGAGAAGACGTTCGGCGCGGTCGACATCCTGGTCAACAATGCCGGCATCCAGCACGTCGCGCCGATCGAGGAGTTCCCGATCGAGAAGTGGGACCAGATCATCGCGATCAATCTGTCGGCCGCGTTCCACGCCATCCGCGCCGCCGTGCCGGGCATGAAGGCGCGCAAATGGGGGCGCATCATCAACACCGCCTCGGCGCATTCGCTGGTCGCCTCGCCGTTCAAGGCCGCCTATGTGTCGGCCAAGCACGGGCTCGCCGGCCTCACCAAGACGGTGGCGCTCGAGCTCGCGACCTTCGGCGTCACGGTGAACTGCATCAGCCCCGGCTATGTGTGGACGCCGCTGGTCGAGAAGCAGATCCCCGACACCATGAAGGCGCGCAACATGACCGAGCGAGCAGGTCAAGCACGACGTGCTGCTCGCCGCGCAGCCGACCAAGCAATTCGTCACCGTCGAGCAGGTCGCGGCGCTCGCGCTGCTATCTGTGCTCCGATGCCGCCGCGCAGATCACCGGCGCCAATCTGTCGATCGACGGCGGCTGGACCGCGCAGTGAAGCTGCACCGCCTGCTCGATCCGCGCCGGCTGCTGCGCGGCGCGGCGGCGCGGCCACGCATGGCGCGCTCGCGCGCAACGAAGAAGATCAATCTCGCGCTGCAGGGCGGCGGCGCGCACGGCGCCTTCACCTGGGGCGTGCTCGACCAGCTTCTCGACGACGGGCGGCTCGAGATCGAAGGCATCTCGGGCGCCTCGGCCGGCGCCGTCAACGCCGTCATGCTGGCCGACGGGCTCGCGCGCGGCGGGCCGCCGGAGGCGCAAGCAGCGCCTCGCCGAGTTCTGGCGCGCCGCCAGCCTCGGCGGCGAGCTGCCGCCGCTGCAGCGCGCGGTGGTCGAGCGGCTGTTCTCGTTCCTGCCGATGGAAGGCTCGCCGGTGCAGGCCTGGTTCGACGCGCTGTCGCGCTATCTGCTCGCCCTACGACCTCAATCCGCTCAACATCAATCCGCTCAAGGACCTGATCGAGCGCTTCGTCGATTTCGAGGCGGTGCGCGACTGCGCGCAGCTCGAGCTGTTCATCTCCGCCACCAACGTGCATACCGGCCGCGTGCGCATCTTCCCGCGCGAGAAGATCACCGCCGACGTGATCATGGCGTCGGCCTGCCTGCCGTTCCTGTTCCGCGCGGTCGAGATCGACGGCGAGCCCTATTGGGACGGCGGCTATATCGGCAATCCGGCGATCTTTCCGTTCTTCTGCGCGCACCGAGACCGAGGACGTGCTGATCGTCCAGATCAATCCGCTGCGAGCGCCAGACACGTGCCGACCTCGGCGCAGAGATCATGAACCGGGTCAACGAGATCACCTTCAATTCCTCGCTGCTGGCGGAATTCCGCGCGATCGAGTTCGTCGACCGCCTGATCGACCAGGGCAAGCTGCCGCGCGGCACCGGTCCCGGCCAATACCGGCGCATCAACGTGCATCGCATCGTGCTCGACCAGCCTGGGCAAGAGCCTCAACGGCGACACCAAGCTCAACACCGACTACGATTTCTTCGAGATGCTGCGCCGAGCGGCAGGCGCGCGGCGCGCCGCTTTCTCGACGCGCATTTCGACGATATCGGCGTGCGCAGCACGGTCGATCTGCGCGCCGAGGCGCATGCCGAGTGGGCGTGAGCCGTGACTTTACGGCAGGCGGATCCGGTGCCGTGGTATGCGCGTCGCGATGAGCTCGAATGCGCCGCAGCCCCTCTCCTCACCGCCGAGGTCGGCGCCGACGCGCCTCGACGTCTGCGTCGCCGACATCACGACGCTCGCGGTCGACGCCATCGTCAATGCGGCGAACGCGTCGCTGCTCGGCGGCGGCGGAGTCGACGGCGCGATCCACCGCGCCGCCGGGCCGGAGCTGCTGGCGGAATGCCGCACGCTCGACGGCTGCGACGACCGGCTCGGCCAAGATCACGCGCGGCTACCGGCTGCCGGCGCGGCACGTGATCCATGCGGTCGGCCCGGTCTGGCACGGCGGCACACGCAACGAGGAGGAGCTGCTCGCCTCGTGCTACCGCACGGCGCTCGTCGCTCGCGGCCGACCATCGCCTGTCGTCGATCGCGTTTCCGGCGATCTCGACCGGCGTCTATCGCTTCCCGCATGGGCATGGCGGCGCGAATCGCGATCGGCACCGTGGTGTCGCAGATTTCAGCGGACGCGCGCCGGACGGACATGCGACGCGTCGCCTTCTGCTGCTTCGACCGCGTCGCGGCGACCCATTATGAAGACGCCTTCGCGGAGCTTGGTCTGGCTTAGAGCGGGATGACTTTTCTTCGAATCGTCATCCCGCTCTAGCTTATTGTTGGAGCATGATCTTTTCCGAAAACCGGTGCCCACTTTTCGGGATCATGCTCTAGGCGACGGCAGCAGCCAACCGCGTGGCCACGGCCGCACAACCGATGAGGCCGGGCTCGGCGCAGGTTATCAACCACGTGGGAACCGCCGCGAGCAGCGCGCGATACGGCGGGTGATCCTCGAAGGCGGCTCGGAAGACCCCCTCGTCGAGCAGCGGCCCGAGCTTGAGCGCGACGCCGCCCGCCACATAGACGCCGCCGGTCGCCTTCAGCATCAGGGCGACATCGCCGGCGAACCGGCCGAGCAGGCGCACGAACAATGCGACGGCGGCGCGCGCGTCCGCGGTCGCCCGCGCCCGCCTGCGCGACGATCGTCTTCGCCTCGAGCGGAATGCCCAGCGGATTCAGCGCCCGGTAGATGCGCTCCAGACCGGGGCCGGAGATCACCGTCTCGGCCGTGATCAATTCCGATCCCTGGGCGAGCCGTTGGAAGACCTTGCGCTCGTCCGGCGCGGCCGGCCCGAACGACACGTGGCCGCCTTCGCTCGCCATGGCGATCCAGTCCGAGCCGTTGGGCAACAGGGCGGCGACGCCGAGACCGGTCCCCGGACCGAATACCGCCCGCGGGCCGCGACAGACAGCGGCCACGGGCCCGAGCGCGCGCAGCTCGTCGGGCCGCAGCACCGCGAGCGCATGGGCGACCGCCTCGAAATCGTTGAGGGCATGCGCGCTGGCGAAACCGAACCGTTCGCCGACCTGTGCGAGATTGAAACGCCAGTCACGGTTGGTGAGCCTGATCTCGTCGCCATCGACCAGGCCGGCCACGGCCAGCACGGCGATCTGCGGGCTGAGACGGGTCTCGCCGAGATAGCGCCGGATCGCAGCCTCGGGCCCGGAGACGCTTTCGTTGTCGACCACCATCACGCGCCCCGGACGGCCGCCGGGCTCGCTCACCGCAAAGCGCGAGTTGCTGCCGCCGATATCCGCCAGGAGCGCTTGCAACATTACCGATGACCGATCCGAGAACACAACTGATCGACTTTCCCACCCGACAAGTGCCGATCGGCAACCTTTGTTCCGCGCCCGGCCCATCCGAATCGTCATCCCTCCGCCGGCTCCGCGTCGAGCCGCGCGATCCATCCCTCGAGCCCGGGGCCGGCCGCCGGATAGCGCGCGAGCACCAGCGGATCGTGTCCCGGTACGACATGGCGCGGTGACGTCGCGAGTTTCTTCAGGGTCTCATAGCCCTCCGACCACCTCGGCCACGTTGTAGGTGATCGGGAATATGCGGCCGCCGTCGACATGCGCATAAAGATGCGTCGCATCGGAGGCGAGCACGACGTGGCCGCGTCGCGTCTTGACCCGTACGCTCTGCAAGCCCTTCGAATGGCCGCCGATGTGGTGCACGCTCACGCCCGGCACGATCTCGTCCTCGCCGTCGTGGAAGGCGACGCGGCCGGCGAAGACTTTCCTCACCATCGCCACCACGTCGTCGGCCTCGAACGGCAGGCGCAGCGCCTGATAGCACATGCAGCGGCCGGTCGCGTAGGCCATCTCGCGATCCTGCAAGTGATAGCGCGCCTGCGGAAACAGATCGTGGTTGCCGCAGTGGTCGTAGTGCAGGTGGCTCACGATGACGGTCTCGACCGTCTCGGGCGCGATGCCGAGCGCCGAGAGTCCGTCGCGCACCGGCTTGACCATGAGGCGCTGCCGGCGCGCCGCCATGGCGGCGTCGAAGCCGGTATCGACCACGATCGCGCCGGACGGCCCCTTGATGGCCCAGACGAAAAAATCGAGCGGCTGCAGGACGTCGTGCGGATCGCCGTCGATGAAGTTCGCCGGTGAGCGGCGCGCATGGTGGCCGTAGCGGATCGCGTAGACCTCGTGGGTGTCGTCGGGCCTCATTTGCCCTCCCCTTAACCTGCCCCGCGCACGGCCGCCTCTCCCCGCGTGCGGGGAGAGGTCGACATCCTCGCGTTAGCGAGGATGTCGGGTGAGGGGGCGTCTCCGCGAGTCTGAGCTCTGTTGAAACGCCCCCTCACCCCGACCCTCTCCCCGCACGCGGGGAGAGGGAGCGCCGACGCATCATCCGGTCTTCCGCGACCGCACCTCGACGCCGGCGCGCCGCTCGAGCGGCTGCACGATGGTGGTGAGATCCTGAGTTCGGGCCGATTTCCTCGCAGGCGCGCCGCAGCTGGCGCATGACCGCTTCCGCCACCTCCATCGGCACGCCGAGCGCCTTGGCCTCGGACAGAGCGAGCCCGACGTCCTTCGCCATCAATCCGTTGGTGAAGCCGAGATCGAAGGTGCCGGGAAGTACGTTCTTGGGAAACTTGCTTTCGGTCGCGGTATTGCGACCGGAGCCCGAATTGATCACGTCGAGCATGACGCGCGGGTCGAGCCCGGCCTTCACGCCCATGACCATCGCTTCCGAGGTCGCCGCCATCGCGGTCGCCGACAGGAAATTGTTGGCGAGCTTCATGGTCTGCCCGGCGCCCGGCTGCTCGCCGATGTAGAATACCTTGCCGATGACCGCGAGCGCCGTCTTCGATCGCCGCGACCTCGGCGCGCGGGCCCGACGCCATGACGGCGAGCGTGCCCTTCTCGGCGCCGCTGACGCCGCCGCTGACCGGAGCGTCGACCTGCACGATGGCGCGCGCCTTGAGCAGGTCGAAGACGCGCCTCGCCATCGCCGAGCCGGTGGTGGAAAGATCGACGAAGCGGCGCACGCGCTGTCCTTCGATGATGCCGCCGGGCCCGGTCGCGACCTGCAGCACGATGTCGGGGGTCGGCAGGCTCGCCATCACTGTCTCGGCGCGATCGGCGACCTCCTTGGGCGAGCCCGCCGCTTTGGCGCCGAGCGCCACCACGCGATCGAGCACCTCCTTGCGCGTATCGAGCGCGATCACGGTATGGCCGGCCTCGAGGAGCCGCCGGGCCATGTGGAAGCCCATATTGCCGAGGCCGATGAAGCCGATGTCCATGTGGGTCTCCCGTCAGAGCCGCTCTTCAGCAGTTTCTTGCCGTCGATTTCCTTGAAGAACTCGCGCGCGATACGAAACGAGTCGACCGCGGCGGGCGCGCCCGCATAGCACCCGACCTGCAGGAAGATCTCCGCGATCTCGGCCTTGGTCACGCCGTTGCGCAACGCGCCGCGCAGATGCGCGCGCAATTCGTGCGGCCGGTTGAGGATGCTGATCATCGCGAGGTTGAGCATGCTGCGGGTCTTGAGCGGCAGGCCCTCGCGTCCCCAGATCGCGCCCCAGCAGTATTCGTTGAGCACGTCCTGCAGCGGCTGATTGAAATCGTCGACGTTCTTGAGCGCGGCGTCCACATAGTCGTCGCCCAGCACCTTGCGGCGGACGCCGAGCCCCTTGTCGTACATGGCCTTGTCCATGGATCGATCCTCTCTGATGGGGCCCGGCGCCGAGGCCGTGAAGTCGGCCTACGATGCGCGCGCGCCCTCGGGTGGGACCCGGACTGTGCCTGATCAACGCCGCCGCTGTCACGCGCGATTTCGCAATGTCCCTCATGCGGCGCTGGCGGCAGCGAGTTTCGGTTTATTGAAACCGACGCCGGCCACTTGGTCGCTCGGGTCGCCAAGAAGTCAACCGACTAGCCAGGAAGCTCGCACCGCCCGCCAGGCCGTGTGGGCATTGGGGGAGCCGGATTCGATCATCTTGCGCGCGCTGATCGAGCACGCCCTGACCTCAGTTCTGCGCTCGCGACCGCAGGTAGGCCCAGATCTGGTCGATTTGTTCGTCAGCGATCATCCCCTCCCAGGCCGGCATCTGCCCCTTGCCGTCACGGACGATCTGATCGAAATGGCCGCGCTGGTCGGCACGCAGCAACTTGAGGTCCGGCGCTGCGCCGGTCGCCATCAACATTTCGCCATGGCATTGCGCGCAATTTTCCGCATAGACCTCCCGGCCGGCGGCGGCGCGGACTGTGCGCGAACCGGCTGAGCCAGCAGGGCGGCGCCGAGGAGGAAACCGATGCGCAGCATGTTGTGCATGTGAAGGGGTGCTCTTTGCCGGGGGCCCATCGTCGCGACAGAGAGACCCTCGTCCGCCTGGGACGAGGGCCATGATGGCGCGTTACGCGACGAACGCAACGCCTATGGGAGCGCGAAAACGAAGACCGAGTTATGTCCCCGCACGGCCTTTGGCATGCTCTTCTGGGTGAGGCTGAGGGGACCCGCCGAAACCGACTGGCCCTCGCCGGTGAACACCATCACGTACTGCTTGCCGTTCACCGCATAGGTGATCGTGCTGTTCATGACCATGCCGCCGACGACCGTTTCCCAAAGGATCTTTCCGCTCTCGGCATCGAAGGCGCGCAAGCGGCGGTTCATGTCGCCCCAGAACACGAGATCGCCGGCGGTGACCAGCGCCGAGCCTTGGCCGGGCTGGGGCTGCGAATACAGGATCTTCATCTCGCCGGTCGCAATGTCGATCTTGGCGATGTTCATGAACTTGTTGGGGTCGATGCCGGGCCGCATCACGCCGGCGCGCGGTCCCCAGCCGGCCTTCGTCTTCAGGTTTGCGGTCATCGACAGGCATTGGTCCTGGAACGGAACATAGAGCGAGTTCTTGCCCGGGTGATAGGCGATGGACCACAAGCCGCGTGTGTTGTGGTAGCAGCCGAGAATCTTTTCGCCGTCCTTCTTGAACAGCTTGTCCGGGTTGACGCTTGTCGCTCCCGTCTCGAGGTCGATGGCGCCCATGTTGATATTGGGATCGTCGTAGGGGAACGGATGCGCCCACAGGAAGTGCCCGGTCTCCCGATCGAGCACGAACATGCCGCCGCCTTCGCCGACCGTCACGATGACCTCGCGCTCTTCGTTGCGCGGAACGGAAGGACCGATCCACTTCACGTGCCTGGGATCGGGAATGACGCGCGTCTTGGTGAGGATACGCTCCTGGTTGTGGTCCGCGTCCCAGTCGTCGCCGGGAAGCTCCTGGTAATACCAGGCGAGCTTGCCGGTCGCGACGTCGAGGGCGAGCGTGGAGTTGCTGTAGAGGTTGACGGGCGCGGTGAACGGGACCGCGTCGTAGCGGCCGTGCCGCTTCAGCCGCGTATAGGGGTCCGGGTTGGCGACGCCCCAGTAGAGCATCTTGCGCTTGGGATCATAGGAGCCG
This sequence comes from uncultured Pseudomonadota bacterium, assembly GCA_963791155.1. Lineage (GTDB taxonomy): Bacteria > Pseudomonadota > Alphaproteobacteria > Rhizobiales > Xanthobacteraceae > JAVDCA01. The sequence continues at coordinate 20,315 of CAWBRI010000001.1, read as the reverse complement.
GGCAACCCCCAGGGACTGGCGGCGCGCTGCTCCACCGGCATGTCGGCCCAGGTGTCGCCGCCGGGCTCGCCGGGCGCCGCCGTCGTGTAGAAGCGCCAGACTTCCTTGCCGGTCCTCGCGTCATGCGCCGCGATGAAGCATTTGGACCGCACGTCCGCGATGCAGGTCCGGTTGGTGATGATCTTGCCGTCGGCGACGAGGATGCCGCCCGCCGTCTGGCCGCCCTCGTCGACCTTGGTTTCCCATCGCAGCTTGCCGGTCGCCGCGTCGAGCGCGAGCAGAAAGCCGTCGGGAGCCGCAAAGTAGATCATGTCCTCGTAAATGCCGAGATTCTTGTTGCGCGCCGCGCGCGGGTTGACGGTCTGCGGATATTCGCGCGCATATTCCCAGATGAGGTCGCCATTGGTCGCATCGATCGCCTGTATCGAGGCGCCGGGCGCGAACAAATACATAATGCCGCGGTACACGATGGGCACCGATTCCTGCGTGCCGGCGGGAAGCCCGCGCGCCCATGCCATGCGCAGCTGGCCGACATTGCCCTGATTGATCTGATCGAGCGGACTGTAGCGCTGCTGGTCGAACGTTCTGTTCAGCATCAGCCAGTCGGCGGGGTCCGGATTGGCCAAGACCTCCTCGGTGACCGGCTTGAAATCCCGGGTCTGCGCAACGGCGAGCGTGGCGCATGCGGTGAGCATCGCCACCGCGCAACTGATTCGCGTGAACATGAGCGAGTCCTCCCTTTATCGATCTTGCGCCCCGGCAGGGCGTGGCCAAGCGGTTGCGGCGACCACACCGGCAGGAAATTTCTGCCGCCGCATGTCCGCCCCTCGCCTCGAGCGAGGGCATCGTATCGGCTAAGGCCAAGGTTCTGAAGGGGCTGAAACTGCCTTGCGGTCAGTTCCTCCACCATCATCCGGACCTGTCCCGAAAAGGCGATGCGGACCGTAAGCGCCTCATCGGCAGGAGGAATTCCTTTGACGCTGGCCTGACGCTGCGTTGACCCCGGCTTTGTTACTGGCGGCGTGCAGGGAACAACGCCGTAGGAGACAATCATGCGTGCACTGCTTGCTGCTGTTACCGCGGGTATCATCGCCACAGCCCTCGTTGGCCCGGCTGACGCCGCGGCAGCGAAACCGGACCGCGCCGCGTGCCACAGAATGGTCAGCCAGGACCCCACCAAAATGGTCAACGGGCATCGGACCCGGTCGTATGGGCCGGCGATGCGACGATGCATGACGGGTCAGCCGGTTTGATTCACCGCGTCGATCCCGGCGCCAGGAACTCCGCCCGCACCTTGTCGGTATGCTGGCCGAGCGCCGGCACCGCCCCGTAGCGGCGCGGCGCGCCGGAGCGCAGCGGCGCCGGCGCCGGATAGGACACCGGACCCGACGGCGCGCCGACCGTGATGCGCCGCAAATGCGGATGGGTGCGCAGGATTTCGGGATCGCTCACCCGGCCGAACGCGATGTCGGCCTTGGCGAGCCTCGCGGTCAGCTCGTCCACCGGCATCGAAGCGAACGCGGCCGCGACGCGGCCGTCGGTCTGCGGCCGGCGCTTCACGCGTTCGAGATTGGTGGCGAAATCCGGGTCGGCGGCGAGCGCGGCATCGCGCATCACGTCGCGCGCCAGGATCACCCATTCGCGGTCGTTCTGGATCGAGATCAGCACGTCCGCGCCGTCCTTGGACGTGAACACGCCATAGGGCGAGATCGACGGGTGGGCGAGGCCGACGCGCTCCGGCGTCTGGCCGCCCTCGTGCTGCAGCAGCGGCACCGTCATCCAGTCCGCCATGGCGTCGAACATCGAGACGGAGATCTCCGCCCCCTCGTGGCTCGTCTGGCGCGCGATCAGCGCCTCCAGAATGGCCTCATAGGCGTTCATGCCGGTCGCGACGTCGACCACCGAGACGCCGACGCGGGCGGGCGCCTCCGGCCCGCCGGTGACCGAGGCGAGCCCCGACTCGGCCTGGATCAAAAGATCGTAGGCCTTGCGCTGCGCATAGGGCCCGCTCTCGCCATAGCCCGAGATCGAGCACGCGATCAGGCGCGGATAGGCGGCGCGCAGGCGATCGATCGCAAAGCCGAGCCTGCCGACCGCACCGGGTTTGAGATTCTGCACGAACACGTCGGCGCGGGCGATCATGGCCTCGAACAGCGCCTTGTCGGCCGGCCTCGCGAGGTCGAGCACGACCGATTCCTTGCCGCGGTTGAGCCAGACGAAATAGGCGCTCTCGCCGTGCACCAGCGAATCGTAGCCGCGCGCGAAATCGCCTTCCGGCCGCTCGATCTTGATGACGCGCGCGCCCGCGTCGGCGAGCCGGCAGGTGCACATGGGGGCGGCGACCGCCTGCTCCAGCGCGACCACCAGGATGCCGGACAGGGGAGCCGACATCAGAGCACGTCCCGTTCCTGCGGAATCGGGCCGCGCTCCGATTTCATGCGTTGGCGCATGTCCTTTTCGACGAACCGGTGGCCACTTCGCCGGGACATGCGCTAGTACGAGCGCGGCAGGCCGAGCACGTGCTCGGCCAGATAGGACAGGATCAGGTTGGTCGAGATCGGCGCCACCTGGTAGAGCCGCGTTTCGCGGAACTTGCGCTCGACGTCGAATTCCTCGGCGAAGCCGAAGCCGCCATGGGTCTGCACGCACATGTCGGCGGCCGCCCACGAGGCGTCGGCGGCGAGCAGCTTCGCCATGTTGGCCTCCGGCCCGCAGTCGCGCCCGGTCGCGTAGAGCTCGGCCGCCTCGCGCACCATCAGCTCGGCGGCGCGCATCTGCGCATAGGCGCGCGCGATCGGGAACTGCACGCCCTGGTTCTGCCCGATCGGGCGGCCGAACAGCACGCGCTCCTTGGCGTAGTCGGTGGCCTTCTCGATGAACCATTTGGCGTCGCCGATGCACTCGGCCGCGATCAGGATGCGCTCGGCGTTCATGCCCGACAGGATGTAGCGGAATCCACTGCCCTCCTCGCCGATCAGGTTCTCGGCCGGGCACCCGCATGTTGTCGAAGAACACCTCGCGTGGTCGCATGGTTCATCATGGTGCGGATCGGCTGGATGGTGAGGCCTTTCGCGGCGCGCATGTCGACGATGAAGACCGACAGGCCGTCGGTGCGCTTCTTCGTCTGGTCGCGCGGCGTCGTGCGAGCAAAGCAGCAGCATGAGATCGGAATATTCGGCGCGCGAGGTCCAGATCTTCTGGCCGTTGACCACATAGGATTGATCGCCGTCGCGCACCGCCGTGGTGCGCAGGCTGAGCGTATCGGTGCCGGAGGTCGGCTCGGTGACGCCGAAGGCCTGCAGGCGCAGCTCGCCCGCGGGCGATGGCCGGCAGGTATTGCTGCTTCTGCGCGTCGCTGCCGTGCCGCAGCACCGTGCCCATGATGTACATCTGGGCGTGGCAGGCGGCGCCGTTGCAGCCGGCCGCGTGGATCTCCTCCATGATGGCGCGCGGCCGCCACGCATGGTGAGCCCGCTGCCGCCATACTGCTCGGGGATCAGCGCGGCGAGGAAGCCGGCCTTGGTCAGCGCCGTCGACGAACTCGGCCGGATAGGCGCGCTCGCGATCGAGCTTGCGCCAGTATTCGCCCGGGAAAGTCCGCGCACAGCGCACGCACCGCCTCGCGGATCGGCGCGATATCGTCATGCGTACTGCCTGCGCTCAACCCCAGAACTCCCTTTCACCGTCATTGCGAGTCCCCGGGTCTTGCCTTCGGCAAGCCCGAGGACAGGCTCCGCGAAGCAATCTCACTTCGCTTGCTCATGTGCTCGTGGCCGAGATCGCTTCGTCGGCCTTCGGCCTCCTCGCGATGACGAATGCTACCCCCAAACCTCTCTCGCGATCTCGACGATCATGCGGAGCTTCGCCCACTGCTCCGTCCTCGGCCAGGATATTGCCTTCCTCGGTCGAAGCGAAGCCGCATTGCGGCGACTGAGCGCGAGCTGATCGATGTCGACGTATTTGGTCGCCTCCTCGATGCGCCGCTTGATGGCGTCCTTGGGTTCGAGCTTGCCGCTCTTGGAGGTCACGAGCCCGAGCACCACGATCTTGCGCCCCTTCGGCAGGAAGCGCAGCGGCTCGAAACCGCCGGCCCGCTCGCTGTCGTATTCGAGGAAATAGCCGTCGATGTCGACCCCGCCGAGCAGATGCTCGGCGACGAAATCGTAGCCGCCCGACGCGATGAAGGTCGAGCGGAAATTGCCGCGGCACGAATGCATGGTGATCGCCATGTCGGACGGCCGGCCGGCGAGCGCCGCATTGGTGAGGCGCGGCGTAGCGCGCCGGCAGCGTATCGGGATCGTCGCCGCGCTGGCGCGATCCTGCTCGCGCTCGTGCGGATCGCACACCATCGCCCAGGCGGTGTCGTCGAGCTGCAGGTAGCGGCAGCCGGCGTCGTAGAAGGCGCGGATCGCCTTGCGATAGGCGGCGGCGACGTCGTCGAAATAAGCCGTCGAGGTCGGGATAGACCTCCCGGCTGATCAGCGCGCGGCCCTGGCGGAAGTGGAACGTGCTGCGGCGCCGGAATCGTCATCTTCGGCATCGCCCGCGCGTGCTCCTTCAGAAAGCGGAAGTGCTCGACCATCGGATGACCCGAGAAGGCGACCTTGCCGGTGATCTTGATGCCCTCGTGCTTTGGTCTCGACCCCGGCGAACTTGATGCCGTGGTCGGTCGTGAACGGGCGTCACGCCGTCGAGACCGCGGAAGAAATCGAAGTGCCACCACGAGCGGCGAAACTCGCCGTCGGTCGCGCTTTGGAGCCCGATCTCCTCCTGCTTCCCGATGACCGCCTCGATCTCGCGGTCCTCGATCGCCTTGAGGTCGGCCGCCGAAATCTCGCCTTTCTGGCGCCGGGCGCGCGCCTCCCGCAGCGGCGGCGTCCGCAGCAGGCTTCCGACGTGATCGGCGCGAAACGGGGGCGTCTTGCGTTGCATGGCTTGTCCTCCCGATGTCATTGCGAGCCCCCGGGTCTTGCCTTCGGCAAGCCCGAGGACAGGCTCCGCGAAGCAATCTCGTGCACCGGGTGGAGATTGCTTCGGCATGCTACGCATGCCTCGCAATGACGGCTATCCCCACACCTCGTCGGCGACCTCGACGATCATACGCAGCTTCGCCCATTGCTCCTCTTCGGCGAGCGCATTGCCTTCCTCGGTCGACGCGAAACCGCATTGCGGGCTCAACGCCAGCTGGTCGATGTCGACGAATTTGGCCGCCTGCTCGATCCGCCGCTTGATCGCGTCCTTGCTCTCGAGCTCTCCCGCCTTCGAGGTGACGAGGCCGAGCACCACCGTCTTTCCCTTCGGCACGAAACGCAGCGGCTCGAAACCGCCGGCGCGCGCGCTGTCGTATTCCATGAAATAGCCGTGCACGTTGATCGTATTGAACAGCATCTCGGCGATCGGCTCGTAGCCGCCGGAGGCCACGAAGGTGGAGCGGAAATTGCCGCGACACAGATGCATGGTGATCGTCATGTCGGCCGGAATGTCGGAGATCGCCGCATTGATCATGTCGGCATAGACCATCGGCAAGGTCGCCGGATCGTCGCCGCGCGCAGCGCACCTGGTCGCGCAGCGCCGGATCGCACAGATAGGCGAGGTTGACCTCGTCGAGCTGGAGATAGCGGCAGCCCGCGTCCGCGAATGCGCGCACCACCTTGCGGTAGGTCGTGCCGAGATCGGCGTAGAACGCGTCCATCGTCGGATAGATCGCCGACGGCACCGCTTCGCGCCCGTAGCGGAAATGCAGCGTCGACGGCGACGGAATGGTCATCTTCGGCGTCGCCTTGGTGTGCTGCGCGACGAAACGGAAGTGCTCGATCATCGGATGACCGTCGACGCGGCCGAGCTTTCCTTTGAGGCGCAGCAGGATCGGCCGCGGCTGCGGCCCCTGGAACTTGAACTTGCGCTCGCCGACATACGATTCGACGCCGTCGAGCGCGGTGAGGAAATCGGTCTGCCAGGACGCGCGCCGGTACTCGCCGTCGGTGATCGACGTGAGGCCGACCGCCTCCTGCTTGCGGATGAGGTCGATGATCTCGCGGTCCTCGACAGCTTGGAGCGCGACGGCGTCGATCTCGCCGCGCTCGCGCTGCTGGCGCGCCGCATGCAGCGCGGGCGAGCGCAACAGGCTGCCGACGTGATCGGCGCGGAAGGGAGGCGTGGTGCGTTGCATGATGCTTATTACCTGGCTCAGTCATGCCCCGCGCAAGCGGGGCATCCAGTAGCCCCTGAATATCCGAATTTGCAATGCCGTGCGACACACGACGTCTAGTGGGTACTGGATCATCCGCTTACGCGGATGATGACGCAGGAGACGACGGAGACGACGGAGTGTGTGGCTAGCCCCAGACCTCTTTGGAGAGGTCGACGATCATCTTGAGCTTGGCCCATTGCTCGTCCTCGGCGAGCACGTTGCCCTCCTCGGTCGACGCGAAGCCGCATTGCGGCGAGCGCGAGCTGGTCGAGGGCGACGTATTTGGTCGCCTCGTCGATCCGCCGCTTGACGTCGTCCTTCTTCTCCAGCGTGCCGGACTTCGAGGTGACGAGGCCGAGCACCACGACCTTGTTGCCCTTGGGCAGGAAGCGCAGCGGCTCGAAGCCGCCGGCGCGGTCGGTGTCGTATTCGAGGAAGTAGCCGTCGTAGTTGCATTTGCCGAGCAGACTCTCGGCCACCGGCTCGTAGCCGCCGGACGCGATCAAGGTCGAGCGGAAATTGCCGCGGCACACATGGGTGGTGATCACCATGTCGGCGGGCTTGGCTTCCAGCGCCTTGTTGATGGTGCGGGTGTAGGTTTCCTGCAGGTGGTCGACGTCGAGGCCGCGGTCCCTGGCCTTCTTGCAGCTCCTCCTGGGAGCACAGATAGGCCCAGGCGGTATCGTCGAACTGCAGGTAGCGGCAGCCGGCGTCGTAGAAGGCGCGCACCGCCTGCTGATAGGCGGCCGCCGAGATCGTCGAAGATGGCGTCGCGATCCGGATAGGCGCTCTTGAGGACGGCGCCCGGCTCGAGCCGGAAATGCATCACGGTCGGGCTCGGGATGGTCATCTTCGGCGATCACCTTGGTGTGGGCCTTCAGGAACTTGAAATGCTCCAGCATCGGGTGATGGCCGAAGCCGATCTTGCCCTTGACGCGGATGCTGCGCGGCTTGGTCTGCACGCCCTGGAACTGGATGCCGTGGTCGAGCTCGTAGATCTCGACGCCCTCCAGCATGCCGAAGAAATCGAAGTGCCACCAGGAGCGGCGGTACTCGCCGTCGGTCGCGAGCTTGAGCCCGATCTCCTCCTGCTTCCTGATGATCTTCTCGATCTCGCGATCCTCGACCTCCTTGAGCTGGGCGGGCGTGATCGCGCCTTTCTCGCGCTTGGCGCGCGCGTCCTTGATGGCGGCCGAGCGCAGGATGCTGCCGACATGGTCGGCGCGGAACGGCGGCTTGGTTCGGGTCATCGGGTCGTCTCCTGTGGCGCGGGCGGGGGCCTTAGGCCTTCTGTATCGGGGGGCTTTTATATTGGGGGCTTTCGTCACCCGTGTTCCTGGGCGAGATGCGCTCGCTTCGTCAACCACAAAACGGGCGCCGGGTCGAGCCATCCGGGGGCGTGGGCCAAATCCCAATGCGGCGCCGCGACCCCCTCGCCACCCTCAATGCCTTGCCTTGTGGCGCCGCGGACCGGCGTCGGTCACGCCGAGAAAGGTTTCCAGGACCCCGCGGTCGGCCCGCAGCGTCGCGCTGTCGCCCTGATACACGATGCTGCCGCGCTCCAGGATGACGGCCCGGTCGGTGACGCCGAAGATCTTATGCGCATTCTGCTCGACCAGGATCGCGGCCATGCCCTCGTCGCGCACGATCCGGTTGAGCGCCGCGATCAGCTCCTCGACGATGATCGGGCGCCAGGCCCTCGAGCGGCTCGTCGAGCAGCATGATGCGCGGGTTGAGCACCAGCGCGCGCCCGACCGCCAGCATCTGCTGCTCGCCACCGGAGAGCTGGTTGCCGAGATTGCGGCGCCGCTCGGCGAGGCGCGGGAACAGCTCGTAGACCCGCCCCGCCGTCCAGGCGCCCGGCCGCGCCACGGCGGTGAGGTTCTCCTCGACGGTGAGCGACTTGAAGATATTGCGTTCCTGCGGCACCCAGCCGATGCCGGCATGCGCGCGCTGGTCCGGCCGCAGGCGCGTGATGTCGCGCCCGTCGAGCCTGATCGTGCCGCCGCGATAGCGCGTGACGCCGACGATCGAGTTGACCAACGTGGTCTTGCCCATGCCGTTGCGGCCGAGCAGCGCCAGCGATTCGCCCTCGGCTAGCGTGAGCGAGATCTCCGACAGCACGACCGCCTCGCCGTAGCCGGCGCGTCAGACGCTCGATGGCGAGCAGCTCAGGCATCGAACGCCTCGCCGAGATAGACCGCCTTGACGCGCGGATCGCGCGCCACCTCGTCGGGCTCGCCCTCGACGAACAGCGCGCCGTTGACCAGCACCGAGATGCGATCGGCGAACGAGAACACGATGTCCATGTCGTGCTCGATCAGCAGCACGGTGACGTCCTTGGGCAGCGCCGCGACGGTCGCCAGAATTTCGTGCCGCTCGTCCTCGGGAACGCCGGCCGCCGGCTCGTCGAGCAGCAGCACGCGCGGCTTGCACGCGATGGCGAGCGCGATCTCCAGAAGACGCTGCTTGCCGTAGGGCAGGATGGCGGTGCGCTCGTTCATCACGTCGGCGAGACGGAAGCGCTCGAGCATCTCGACGATCTCCTCGGTCACCGTCGACTTGCTGCCGACGATGCGCCACCAGTCGGTGCCGAGCCCGAGCCGCTCGGAGACCGCGAGGCCGAGCGTCTCGATCGGCGTGAGATCGCCGAACAGCTGGTTGATCTGGAAGGTGCGCGCGATGCCGAGGCGCACGCGCTCGTGCGGCTCGAGCTGCGTGATGTCGTGCCCGTCGAGCAGGATCTGTCCCGCCGTCGGCTTGAGCACGCCGGTGAGCAGATTGACCACCGTGGTCTTGCCGGCGCCGTTCGGTCCGATCAGGGCGTGGCGCGCGCCTTTCTCGATCCGCAGCGACACCTCGTTCGCCGCGACGATGCCGTCGAAATGCTTGTTGAGGCTGCGGGTTTCCAGCACGACGGCCATTTTTCAGCGTTCCCCCGCGGTGGGAGACGCCGGCTTCCGTCCCGGACGCCATCGGCCGAGCACATCGGCCAGGTTGCGCACCGGGGCGGACCAGCCCGCGATGCGGTCGCGGCCGACCAGCACGATCGCGACCAGGATCAGGCCGATCCAGAACTGCCAGTATTGCGCCGTGAGGCTCGAGAGATAGTCCTGCAGGAACCTGAAGACGAGCGCGCCGATCAGGCCGCCATAGAGATAGCCGGTGCCGCCGATGATCAGGATCAGCAGCACGTCGGCGGACCGTTCGATCGAGAACATCTCGAGCGACGCGAAGGCCTGCGTCTGGGTCAGCAGCGCGCCCGCGACGCCCGCATAGCCGGCCGCGAGCGTGTAGATCGCGACCAGCCGCCAGTTCACCGCGATGCCGACCGCCGAGGCGCGCAGCGGAATTGCCCCGGATCGCCTGCAAGCGACAGCCCGAACGGCGACTGAACGATGCGGCGCGCGAGCAGGAACAGCACGAACAGGACGATCAGGCTGTACGCATAGCCGGTGTGGCCGAACAGATCGAAACGGAACAGGCCGAGCACCGGCTTGATCTCGACGCCCTGCAGCCCGTCGGCGCCGCCGGTGACCTCGGAAAACTTGTTGGCGAGCTCGCGCAGCATCAGCGAAACGCCGAGCGTGACCATCAGGCGCGTCAGATCCGAGCCGCGCAGCACCAGGAAGCTGGTGACGAAGCCGAGCGCCGCCGCCGCCAGCCCGGACGCGATGAGCGCCAGCACCGGCTCGCCGATGATCCCGTATTTGCCGATCAGTCCCGCCGCATAGGCGCCGAGGCCGAAAAACGCGGCGTGCCCGAGCGAGATGATGCCCGCATAGCCGAGGATCAGATCGAGCGAGAGCGCGAACAGCGCCCAGATGCAGATCTCGGTCAGGATCAGGTGCTTGGTCGGGAACAGCCAGATGGTCGAGGCCGCGACGAGCCAGAACGCGATCTCGATCGGCGACCAGCGCGCCCGTCGCAACAGGAACTCGGTGATCTCGGCGGTGAGCGGGCGGGAGATCTCGGACAAGGTCGGCCTCGCTCTCACCGCGACGACGCGCGCGCGAACAGGCCCTGCGGCCGCCAGAGCAGCATCACGATCATGATGCTGTAGATCACGAAGGCGCTGAGCGTCGGAACATAGTACTTGCCGGTGACGTCGCCGATGCCGAGCAGGATCGAGGCGACGAACGGGCCGGTGATGCTCGAGGTGCCCCCGACGGTCACGACGATCAGAAAGTAGATCAGGTATTTGAGCGGGAAGATCGGATCGAGGCCGAGGATCTCGGCGCCGAGCGCGCCGCCGAGCCCGGCCAGGCCCGAGCCGAACGCGAAGGTGAACCCGAACACCGCCCCGACATTGATGCCGAGGCCGCGCGCGACGCGCTGATCGTCGACCGCGGCGCGCAGCCGGCTGCCGAACCGGGTCTTGGCGAGGATGAACTGCAGCGCGATCGTCAGCAATCCGCAGATGACGATGATCATCAGGCGGTAGCGGCCGATGCCTGGTCGCCCAGAACGTCGAACTGGCCTTGCAGCATGCTCGGGATGTTGCACGAACTGCTGCGACGAGCCCATGACGTAATCGACCGCCGCCACCGACATGAAGACGAGCCCGATGGTGAACAGCACCTGGTCGAGATGGCTCTTGGCGTAGACATGGACATAGAGCGTGCGCTCGAACACGGCCCCGAGGGCGGCGCTGAACAGGAACGCGAGCGGCAGCCCGAGCAGAAACGGCACGCCCCAGCGGTTCACCAGCACGACCGTGATGTAGCCGCCCGCCATGGCGAAGGAGCCGTGGGCGAGGTTGACGAAATTCATCAGGCCGAGAGTGACCGACAGGCCGCAGGCGAGCACGAACAGCAGCATGCCGTACGCAACGCCGTCGAACAGAATGGTCAGCATGCTCGACCTTCGGCCCGTGCGGACGCTCGCCTCGAACCCGAGGCCGGTCGGCTCCGGGCGCCCCGCCACATCCCCGCTACTCCGCTGGTATATCGCATGTTCGCCGGCGAACCGATAGCCACCCCGACCGGTTTCGGGACGGGCGTTTGCCCGCCAAACCGCCCGGCGACGGCGGCGTGCGGCGACCGCCGCACGCCCGCCGCAGCGTTACTTCTTGGCGGCTTTCACCGGATCCTTGACGGCCTCGAAGGTCGCGAACTCGACGTTGTAGAGTTCGCCGTTCTTCTTCTCGACCTTGCGGATATAGACGTTCTGGACGATGTCGCGCGTGTCGGGATCGATCGAGATCGGTCCGCGCGGGCTCTCCCACTTCATCCCCTTCATGGCGGCGATCGAGCTTGTCGCCGTCGGTCTTGCCGCCGGTCTTCTTCAGCGCCTCGTAGATCAGGTGCATGCCGTCATAGCCGCTGACCGCCATGAAGTTCGGACGCATGCCGTTGTTGGCCTTCTTGAAGGCCTCGACGAAGGCCTTGTTCGGCGGGCGAATTGTGGTCGGCCGAGTAGAAGTGCGCCGTCACGGTGCCGACCACCTGGTCGCCCATGCCGTTGAGCAGGTCGTCGTCGGTCACGTCGCCCGGTCCGATGATCTTGATGCCGGCCTTGTCGAGACCGCGCTCGAGGAACTGCTTGACGAAGGTCGCGCCCTGGCCGGAGGGCACGAAGACGAAGATCGCGTCCGGCTTGGCGTCGCCCGCGCGCTGCAGGAACGGCGCGAAGTCGGGATTGGCGAGCGGGAAGCGGATCGACTTCGAGGATCTGTCCGCCGTTCTTGGTGAACGCGTCCTTGAACGAGGCTTCGGCGTCGACGCCCGGCGCATAGTCCGAGACCATGCTGACGACCTTCTTGATGCCGTTCTTCGCCGCCCAGTCGGCCATCGGAACGGTCGACTGCGCGAGCGTGAAGCTGGTGCGCACGATATAGGGCGAGCGCTCGGTGATGATCGAGGTGCCGGCGGCCGTGACGACCTCCGGAACCTTGGCTTCGGTGGCGAGCGGAGCGACCGCGAGCGCGGCCGGCGTCACGCCGAAGCCGGCCAGGACCTGGACCTTGTCGTTGACGATCAGTTCCTGGGCGAGCCGCTTGGAGTTGTCCGGGACCGCGCCGTCGTCCTTGATGATCACCTCGATCTTCTTGCCGGCGACGGTATTGCCGTGCTGCTGCATGTAGAGCTTGACCGCCGCCGAGATCTGTTTGCCGGTCGATTGCTGCTGGCCGGTCATCGGCAGGATGAAGCCGATCTTGACGGTGTCCTGGGCGAGCGCGCTGGCGCTGGCCAACCCGCCGACGACGATTGTCGCCGCTGCGGTGAGAAACTGTCTGCGACGCATGAGAGATTTCCTCCTAGCTGTTCTTGTTGGAAATCGGCATTGCCGGGAGGCCCCCACACCCACAGGCACGCTTTAGTTGGACCCCCAACTTTACAGGAGCGCATTGTATTTTGAAACCGGGGCGATCGAAAAGGCGGCAACGCGACCTTGTCGCCTTTTACTCGACGGCCCACCTGCCGCGGCGGGCGTGGGACTGCGCCCCATCGACGCAGCCACGCAGATGCGTAGGGCTCAAGCTGACGAGAGCAAGGTCGCTTCAGATTGAAGCGATCTTGCTCTCTATCTTCTTGTCTTTGCGCATGATCTTGTCCGAAAAGTCCGTCAACTTTTCGGGATCATGCGCTAAGCCGGCCGATCAGGCGTGCGCCCGGCGCTGCGGGTCGATGATCTGCTCGAGCCTGCCCAGCACCCGCATGCAGGGCAGCACCTGGGCGAGGCTGCCGTTGGGCTCGCGCTTTTCCTTGATCGCCGCGATGAACTCGCGGTCCTCGAGCTCGATGCCGTCCATCGACACGTCGACCTTGGACACGTCGATCTTGTTGTCCTTGCCGTCGCTCAGATCGTCGTAGAACGCCTTGTAGGTGCCGTTGTCGCAGATGTAGCGGAAGAACGAGCCGAGCGGACCGTCATTGTTGAACGACAGCGACAAGGTCAGCATCGCGCCCGACGGCACCTTCGCGACGATGCCCATGTCCATTGCGATATTGAGCTGCGGATGGATGGGTCCCTGCACCGCATAGCAGTCCGAGATCGTCTCGCCGGCCTGGTACTGGAAAAGGTCGATCGTATGGGCGGCATGATGCCAGAGCAGATGATCGGTCCAGCTGCGCGGATTGCCGGCCGCATTGATGTTCCGGCGGCGGAAGAAATAGGTCTGCACGTCCATCTGCTGGATCTTGAGCTCGCCCTTCTCGATCCGCTTGTGGACCCATTGGTGGCTCGGATTGAAGCGCCGGACATGGCCGCCCATGGCGACGACCCCGGTCTGCCTGGCGATCTGCGCGAGGTTCTCGGCGTCCTCGACGCTGTCGGTCACCGGAATCTCGACCAGCACGTGCTTGCCGGCCCGCATGACCTGCTCGCCCTGCCGGAAATGCATCTTGGTCGGCGTGGTGAGGATCACCGCATCGGCGCGCTTGATGCCCTCGGAGAGGTCGCCGGTGTAATGCGGAATGCCGTATTTCTTGGCCACCTGCCGCGGTCGAGTCCTGATTGCCGCCGACCAGCGAGGTGACCTCGACGCCCGGAATGCGCTTCAGCGCATCGAGATGCTTCTGGCCGAAGGCGCCCTGTCCGGCGACGCAAATCTTCATCACTTACTCCTGCGTACGTCTGTCTTCTTGTGCGCGGCGGCGCGTTTCATCTTGCGGCTTGGCGCCGCGGCCCGCTTCGTTGTTCTCCAGGATGATGTGCCCGACCGCCGTGTTCGAGGCCGGCACGGTGTAGAAGCGGTAGACCTCGTCGACCTGGTCGTCGAGCGCGCCGCGCATGACCAGCCACATCACCATCTCGATGCCCTCGGCGCCGGCCTCGCGCATGTATTCGAGGTGCGGCATGCGCGTGAGCTTCTTCGGATCCTTGGTGAGATTGTCGAGGAAAGCCTTGTCGAACTTGCTGTTGATCAGGCCGGCGCGCGGACCGGAAATCTGGTGCGACATGCCGCCGGTGCCGAAGATCACGACCTTCAGATCCTCCGGATAGGATTCCACCGCCTTGCGGATCGCGCGGCCGAGCATGAAGCAGCGATGCCCGGTCGGCGGCGGATAGAGCACCACGTTGACGGCGAGCGGAATGACCGGGCACGGCCATTCCCTGGGCGAGCCGAACAGCAGGTTCATCGGCACCGTCAGTCCGTGATCGACCTCCATCTTGTTGACGATGGTGAGATCGAACTCGTCGAGAATGACCGACTGCGCGATATGCGAGCCGCGAGTTCGGGATGCCCCTTCACGACCGGCACCGGACGCGGGCCCCAGCCTTCGTCGGCCGGCGGGAATTCGGCGGCGCAGCCGAGCGCGAAGGTCGGAACGAACTCGACCGAAAAGGCCGAGGCGTGATCGTTGTAGACCACGATGACGACGTCCGGTTTGGTCTTCGCCATCCATTCCTTCGATTTCTCGAAGCCCGAGAACACCCGCTTCCAATAGGGTTCCTCGGTCTGCTTGTTGTCGATCGCCGCGCCGATCGCCGGCACATGCGACGACGCCACTCCTGCGATGATCCTAGCCACGTTTCGATCCTCGACTTTCTGCGGCGACTTCTCGGATTTCGGCGGATTTCGCGGGCCTTCGCGGCCTTGCCCGACTTGCTGCGATTGCCTTCGACCGACCGGCCGCCGGCCAGCATCATGTTGGCGTAGTCCTCCTGCGTCGATCCGGTCATGATGGCGGCGAGGTGCCGGAACGAGTGGCCGTCGGTCGCGCCGAGCTTGGCGGTGAAATAGATGTTGCCGCCGAGCTCGAGCATCCGATTGTATTCGCGCTTGAGAATGGCGTCGGTCTGCTCCGGCGTGAGCGGAAACTTCTTCAGGTATTCCGCCTCGTTCGCCTTGAAGGCCTTGCGGTTCTCGTCCTTCATCAGCGACATGCAGAACATGTTGATGCCGTATCCCTGGCGCGAGCGTCTCCGCATCGAACACGAAGGTGCCGGGAATGTCGTCATAGTCGTGCTGCGCGCGTGTCATCGGCGTCACCTCCATTCGTTCCGCCGCTCAACGGTCCGACATATAATCGCGAAACATCCGCGTGTATAGCACCGCGCGTCGTTGCGAGCGACCCGCCTGCGCTCGCTTCGCGCCGAGCTACGGCGGGCTCAAGTCCAATAGAGCCGCATCGGATTGTCGATCAGCAGCTGCCTTCTGCAGGGCCGCGGTCGGCGCGATCTTCGGGATCATGTCGGTGAGCACGCCGTCGTCGGGCGCCTCCTTCGGCATGTTGGGGTGCGGCCAGTCGGTGCCCCAGAGCACGCGGTCGGGGAAGCGCTCGACGATCGCGCGGGCGAACGGCACAACGTCGTCGTAGGGCGGCCCGGCGACGCGTGAACCGCTCCGGGCACGTCACCTTGCTGTAGCAGTTCTTGTTCGCATCGATGAAACCGCAGAAAGTTCTGGAAATCGGCGCCATCGACGCCTTCCTTCACCTTCGGGCAGGCCATGTGATCGAACACCAGCATGGTCGGCAGCGAACGCAGGAACGACCCCATCTCGTCGAGATCGGCCTGCTCGAAATAGACCACGATATGCCAACCGAGCTTGGCGATGCGCGCCGCGATCCGCTGCATCACGTCGCGTCGGGGTAGAATCGACCAGCCGCTTGATGAAATTGAAGCGCACGCCCTTCACGCCCGGCGCGGTCCATCCACTTGAGCTCGTCGTCGGTGACTTCCTCGCCGACGAAGGCGACGCCCTTGGCCCTGTCGTGCGAGGCATCGAGCGCATCGACCATCGCGCGGTTGTCCTTGCTGTGGCAGCTCGCCTGCACGATGACGTTGCTTGCTCGAAGCCGAGAAAATCGCGCAGCGCGAACAGCTTCTCCTTGGGCGCGTCGCACGGCGTGTATTTGCGCTCCGGCGCATAGGGAAATCGGCCTCCGGGCCGAACACGTGGCAGTGCGCATCGACCGCGCCCGCCGGCGGCCGGTATTTCGGGCTTCGAGGGATTGGGATGAAACGGAATGTAGCCTGCACTCATTGCCACGGGGGAGTTCCAATTCGAATGCGTTCATCCCGCCTCATCCTGAGGACCCGCCGTAGCTTAGCGAAGGCGGGCGTCTCGAAGGATAAGGTGGATCGAAGGACGCCGCGCTCCTCACGATGAGGCCTGGGAAGGCTGCGTTCTAAACCCGCTCAAGCGCCAGCGATACCCCCTGCCCGACGCCGACGCACATGGTGGCGAGCGCGCGCTTGCCGCCGCGCTTCTCGAGCGCATGCAGCGGCCGTCAACGCGAGCCGCGCCCCCGACATGCCGAGCGGATGGCCGAGCGCGATCGCGCCGCCATGCGGATTGACGTGCTCGGCATCGTCCGGGAGCCCGAGCTGGCGCATGCAGGCCAGCGCCTGCGAGGCGAACGCTTCGTTGAGCTCGATCACGTCGAAATCGCCGATCTTGAGCCCCAGGCGCTCCATCAGCTTGCGCGTCGACGGCACCGGGCCGATGCCCATGATGCGCGGCGGCACGCCGGCCGACGCCATGCCGAGCATGCGCGCGCGCGGCGTGAGCCCGTGGCGCTTCACCGCGGCCTCGCGACGCGACGATCAGCGCGGCCGCGCCGTCGTTGACGCCGGACGCATTGCCGGCCGTCACGCGTGCCGGGGTTGCGGAACGGCGGTCTTGAGCTTGGCGAGCTGCTCCAGCGTCGTGTCGGGCCGCGGATGCTCGTCCTTGTCGACCAGGATCGGCCCGGCCTTGCCGCCCGGCGCCTCGACCGGCACGATCTCCTCGGCGAAAAAGCCCGCCGCGATCGCCTTGCCGGCGCGCTGCTGCGAGCGCCACGCGAACGCATCCTGGTCCTGGCGCGCGACCTGGAACTCCTCGGCGACGTTCTCGCCGGTCTCCGGCATCGAATCGACGCCGTATTGCGCCTTCATCAGCGGATTGACGAAGCGCCAGCCGATGGTGGTGTCGAACGACTTCGTTGCTGCGCTGGAACGCTTCCGCCGCCTTGCCCATGACGAAGGGCGCGCGCGTCATCGATTCGACGCCGCCGGCGATCGCGAGATCGATCTCGCCGGCCCGGATCGCGCGCGCCGCGTCGCCGACGCGCGTTGAGGCCGGACGCGCACAGCCGGTTGACCGTGACGCCGGGGATCTGGTCGGGCAGGCCGGCGAGCAGCAGCGCCATGCGGGCGACATTGCGGTTGTCCTCGCCGGCCTGGTTGGCGCAGCCGAACACGACCTCGTCGAGCGCCGACCAGTCCACCTTGGGATTGCGCCGGACCAGCGCGCGGATCGGGACCGCCGCGAGATCGTCGGTGCGCACCTTGGCGAGCCCGCCGCCGTAGCGGCCGATCGGCGGTGCGGGCCGCGTCGCAGATGAATGCATCGCGCATGAATTACTCCTCAGGCCTGATCGCCATGCGCGCGCTTGGTGCGGGCGTGAATGGCGCGCAGCGCTTCGAGCTCGGCCGCGGTCGGGACGGGGTTTCGGCGATCTTGTCCGCATACCGGACCGTCCAGCCGGTATTAGCGTCGATCTGCTCGCGGGTCACGCCCGGATGCATCGACACAACGGTCATTTCCTTGGTGACGGGGTCCGGCTCGAACACGCACAGATCGGTGATGAGCCTGGTCGGGCCCTTGGTGGCGACCCCGAGGCGCGCCCGATGATCGCCGCCCTCGCCGTGGCCGAGCGAGGTGATGAAGTCGATCTTCTCGACGAAGCCGCGCCTGGTCTGGCTCATGGTGATGAAGATTTCGCCGCACGAGGTCGCGATCTCGGGCGCCCCGCCGCCGCCCGGCAGCCGCGTTTTCGGCTTGTCGTAGGGACCGACCACGGTGGTGTTCAGGTTGGCGAACTTGTCGATCTGCGCGCCGCCCAGGAAGCCGACCGTGATGCGCCCGCCCTGCAGCCAGTAGCGGAACATTTCCGGCACCGAAACCGTGGTGAGCGCGGTGTCGCACAACTCGCCGTCGCCGATCGAGAGCGGCAGGACCGACGGCTTGGTGGCGAGCGTGCCGGATTCGTAGATCAGCGTGATATCGGGCGCATGCGTGAGGCGCGCGAGATTGCAGGCCGCCGACGGCATGCCGATGCCGACGAAGCAGACGTCGCTGCTCTTGAGCGCGCGCGCGGCCGCGATCGTCATCATCTCGGTCGGCGTATGGGCGTCCGGCATGGTCCTGTCCCCTGTTGCCGGCAAGCCGCCAGCGCTCGGCGGCGAACGCTTCCGGGCCCTTCTCGAGCACGTTCGTCTTCATCCAGGCCAGGAAGCCGTCGCGGTCGCGCGAGATCGCGTCCCATTTCTTGTAATACGCATTGTCGCGCTTGTAGTAGCCCTGCGCATAGGACGGATGCGCGCCGCCCGGCACGCAGACCACCGCGGTGACGGTCCAGGCCGGCAGGATGACCGCGTTGAGATTGCGCGGTCCGAAATCGTCGACGATCTCCTCGACCGTCACGATCGAGCGCTTGGCCGCCAGCACCGCCTGCTTCTGCACCCCGACGATGCCTTCGAGCAGAACGTTGCCGGCGCGGTCGGCGCGCAACGCGTGGATGACGGCGACGTCCGGACGGATCGCCGGCACGGTCGCCAGCTTCTCGCCCGTATAGGGGCAGATGATGCTCTTGATGTTCGGATTCACCTTCGGCAGGTCGACCCCGATATAGCCGCGGAATACCGCGCAGGGCAGTCCGGCGGCGCCCGCCTCGTAGGCGTTGGCCATGGCCGAGTGGGAATGCTCCTCGTAGGCGAGCGGTTGCGGCCAGCCGTTCTCGATCGCGTCGCGCATGCGATGGAGCGACCCGACTCCCGGATTGCCGCACCAGGAAAACACCGCCTTGTCGGCACAGCCCATGCCGATGAGCTGGTCGTAGATCAGGTCCGGCGTCATGCGGATCAGCGTCAGGCGCTTGCGGCGCTGGCGGATGACCTCGTGGCCCGCCGCATGCGGAATGAGATGGGTGAAGCCTTCCATTGCGACCGTGTCGCCGTCACGGATATTGGCCTCGACGGCGGCCGCAAGGGACATGAACTGAGCCATCGGCGCTTCCCGGCATGAAATTCTGGCGGTTATTTACGGGGCCTTGTGGTGAGGGTCAAATCGACCGCCGCCACGCGAAATGCCGGCGCATGCGGTCGATCCGCAGCAGGCCGAATTTTTCGCGCGCTCCTACTTGGCCTTGACCTCGGTCATGATCCTTGACCTCGGTCATGATAGTGTGGTCGACCCGCGTCTCGAGATCGAAATTCCCATGTCCGCACCCGCGTCCCACCCCCTGCCCGCGCTGCCGCCCTCGCTCAAAGCCGAGCGGCAGGGCGCTATCGCGGTGCTGCGTCTCGCGCGGCCCGAGAAGCGCAACGCGCTCGACGACGCCCTGGTGCTCGGCGTCGAGACCTTTTTCGCCAACCTCCCGGCCGACGTGAAGGCCGTGGTGGTGCATGGCGAGGGCGAGCATTTCTCGGCCGGTCTCGATCTCGGCGAATTGACCCGGCGCGACATCGCCGAGAGCATCGCGCATTCGCAAATGTGGCACCGCGCCTTCGACCAGGTCGAGTTCGGCCAGGTGCCGGTGATCGCCGTGCTGCACGGCGCTGTGGTCGGCGGCGGCCTCGAGCTCGCGGCCGCGACCCACGTGCGCGTGGCCGAATCCTCGGCCTATTACGCGCTGCCCGAAGGCAGCCGCGGCATCTATGTGGGGGGCGGCGCCTCGGTACGGCTGCCGCGCCTGATCGGCACCGCGCGCATGATGGAGATGATGCTGACCGGGCGGACCTACGATGCGGCCGAAGGCCAGGCCATCGGGATCTCGCATTACGTCGTTGAGCCGGGCGCCGGGCTCGCCAAGGGGATGGAGCTCGCGCGCCGCATCGCCGAGAACGAGCCGCTCACCAATTTCGCCGTCATGCACGTGCTGCCGCGCATCGCCGAGCAGGACCCGGCCAGCGGCTACCTCATGGAGTCGCTGATGGCGGCGATCGCCTCGGGCAGCCCGGAGGCGCAGAAGCGCCTCAAGGATTTCCTCGCCAAGCGAGCGCCCAAGACCGTGCGCCGGTAACACCATGAAGCAGGGCGCCCCGCAAATGCGCGATTGCTTCCGCGGGCATGCGGGCCGACCGCCCGGCGCGATCCGGACCGAACAGGAACCGCGGGGAGGCGCGAGCGATGACGCATGACGGGATCGGGGCGAGCTTCGCCGACGCGCACTTGCTCGACGGCATGCGC